>DLHP01000004.1 GCA_002483285.1 Flavobacterium sp. UBA7665 | reverse complement strand
TGAATCATATCAAATGATTGGCGTATTTAACCAATTAGCCATACAGGTAAATGCCATCGAGCAGCCATTGGATTTATCCATACCAGAACAAGGCTTGATGCTTGCGGTATACCTATCCATGCCAGAAGTTGAAAACCAAAGAAGATCCTTAAATGTAATTGCAGGTATGAGAAGGGCTTTTAAGGAAGGCAGATATGTCGGGAATGCTCCAAAGGGATATTCAAATGGCTTGGATAGTTCTAAAAAGCCATTGCTTGTTCCTGATGAAGATGCTCAACACGTGCAGCATGGATTTGAGCTTATGGCTTCTGGATTGTATAATCAAACCGAAGTCTTGGGTATACTCGCCAAAAATGGCTTCGAAAGTAGCCGGACAGCCATGGCTTCAATGTTCAGGAACCACCTTTACCATGGCGGAGTATTCCTTAAGGCTTATAAAGATGAAAAAGAAGCCATAATCGATGGTATACATGAACCCATAATAACAAAAAATCTATACGATAAGGTTCAGGATGTCCTAAACCACAGAAGCGATAAGTTTCAAACCTCCCATAAAAAGCTCAATGATAATTTCCCATTGAAAGGCTTTCTATTGTGTCCTCATTGTAATAAACCATTAACCGCTAGTTCTTCAAAAGGAAGAAATAAATATTACACCTATTACCATTGCATCAGTCCATGCAACATGCGATACAAGCTCGAAGATGTCGATTTATGGTTTAATGATTTTCTTAAATCTTTGGCTTTGGACAAACCCATACAAAAACTGTTCATTGAAATCATCAAAGACAAGTTGTCTAATCATGGTACAAAAGAACTTGGGCCAAAGCACTACGAGAAAGTAAAAACCATAGAAGATAAATTAATCCGACTCCAAGATTTGTATATCGATCAGGAAATTGATAAAAAAGGTTATTTGTCTGCCAAAGAAAGATATGAAGGTATACGTGAAGAACTAAAGTCACAAGAAACAGAATTGAACGACATCAAAGAAACAATTGAAATATATGAAAAGGGAATTGAAAAGATAGCGTCTATTGAAAAACAGTATAAACATTCAACTTTAGAAGATAAACGAAAAATAATTGGTTCGATATTTCCGAAAAAGTTCCAATTTGAAAATCAAAAAGTTCGAACCGCAGATTTAAACCCAATACTTTTAAAAATCACCAGCATTAATAAGGGCTTAGCGCTAAAAAACAAAAAGGACAAACCAAAAAATATTGATTTGTCCTGTATGGTGGGCGATGAGGGATTCGAACCCCCGACCCTCTGGGTGTAAACCAGATGCTCTGAACCAACTGAGCTAATCGCCCGACTAGCTTGATTGCGAGTGCAAATATAAGGCACTTTTTATTATATGCAAGCCAAAATGAAATATTTATTATAAAATTTCGGCTACCACAAATGTACTGCCACCCACGTATATCAGGTCTTCGTGGCTTGCGGTTTGTCGTGCGGCTTTATAAGCGGTTATTACTGAATCATATGGGTGCCCGATTAGGTCAAAATCTTTTGCCTTTTCACAGAGCAAATCGGCTTCGAGCCCACGAGGCATATTGGGCTTGCAAAAATAGTAAATCGCTTTTTTGGGTAAGAGCGGTAAGATTTGCGAGAGGTCTTTATCGTTGACCACACCAAACACGAGGTGCAGTTTTTCAAACTTTTGCTGCTCGAGTTGTCGCATCACGATAGACAAGCCATCTTTATTGTGCGCCGTATCACAAATGATTTTTGGATGCGCACCCAATTGCTGCCATCGACCCAAAAGCCCAGTATTGGCTACAGTGTGCAGCAAACCTTCTTTCAATTGCTCTTCAGAAACGGTGATGTGAAGCTGTTCTTGTAAAACGCGCAACGTTTGCACTACCGTCTTTTTGTTGTGGAACTGGTAATCGCCCAGCAAATCCGACGCATAATCTTCACTAACCAAATCCGATGCAAAGAAAATTGGCGCCTGCTCTTTTTGGGCTTTAGCAAGGAACACCGGTTTTGTCTCTTTAGAATATTCTCCGATTATCACTGGTACATTATGCTTAATAATGCCCGCTTTTTCTGTAGCAATCAATTCGAGTGTGTTGCCCAAAAATTGTGTGTGGTCGAGGCCGATGTTGGTAATCACCGAAACCAAAGGTGTGATGACATTCGTCGAATCGAGCCTGCCGCCCAATCCGGTTTCTATAACTGCAAAATCCACAGCTTGGGTTTTAAAATAGTCGAAGGCAAGGCCCACACTCATCTCAAAAAAACTCAAGTCGTTCGATTCAAAAAAAGCACGGTGCTTTGCAACGAATTTTTGCACAAAATTTTCAGGGATTTCCTCCCCGTCGATTTTAATCCGCTCCCGGAAATCTTTAAGGTGTGGCGAAGTGTAAAGCCCTGTTTTGTATCCAGCTGCTTGCAGAACTGATGCAATCATGTGCGAAGTCGAGCCTTTGCCATTGGTGCCGGCCACGTGTATGCATCGAAGATTTTTTTCAGGATGCCCCAAATAGTCCATGAGCAGCAATGTATTGGTCAGGTCTTTCTTATAGGCCGAAGCGCCCTGAAGCTGGTACATCGGAAGCTGTTTGAACATCCAGTCTACCGTTTGCTGATACGTCATTTGGTTGGATTTATTCGCCGAGTTTGAAGTTCACGGTAATGGTCCCGGTTTGCACTTCGGGCGCATTGGGATCGGGCTGCCATTTGTAGCTGCGCGCCGTGGCGTAGGCTGGTTCTACAAGGCACGAACTTGTATTGGTGGTTCCTTTGGTGTATTTGGTGGCGATGACGTTTCCGTTTCGATTCACTTTCACTTCTACCACTACGGTTCCGTATTCGTTACAATCCTGGGTTTGTTTGCTGCTGCTGGCGAGTTTGCGTCCGTTGAGTTTCCAGCCGTTTCCGCCGCCTGAGCCGCTTCCGGTTCCTGGGCCATAACCACTTCCGGTTCCAATGCCGTCGCCCGAGCCGTTTCCGCCACCGGTTCCCGTTCCTGATCCGCCGCCGCCATTGTAGCCGCGCGAATTCGAATCGCCATTGGATTTGCCTTTGTTTCCGGCTTGTTTGTCATCGCCATCGCCCGATTTGCTAGAGCCGTTAAGCAGGTTCGACAACGCATCGGTGGTTGATTTGGACGGTTTGGGGACTACTTTCTCCACCGGTTTTTCCACCTCGACTTTTTTGGGTTTTTCGGATGGTTTTTTGGCTTCGACTATCGCTGGCGCGTCGTCATTTTCACTGACAATAATCTCCTTTTCTGAAGTCGGCGTAGGTTGCGTTTGCTTGGGCGCCGATACAACTTTTTCCAGGGACTGGTAATTGTCGCCCGAACCAAAATCGCTGTCGCCAAAATTCACTGCAACTTCTCCGCCACCGCCGCCACCGCCTTCAAGGTCGGCAAGGGTAATGGTGTTGGATATTTTGAGCAAAAAGAAAAGCAGGAACAGCGCGGCAAAAATGCCCGTGGTCATGGCAAATGATTTCTTTCTGTTTTCTATTTCGGTAGCTACCATGGGACGTATTTTTATCTGAATCTATAACGAAAATAGCAAAAATAAATTGCTTTACACCAATTGCTTGAGCGCGATTTCAAAAGCGGTCGCGCTGATGTTGGTCTTCGATGGGTTCAGGCTATGCGCCTTGGCAATCGCTTTGCGGATGGTTTCTGAAGTATCCGAGAAAATCGCCTCATCGGTCATCTGCACTTTCTTTTCCATAAAATAGGCAAAAACGCGTGCCATGCCACAGTTGGAGATGAAGTCGGGCACCAGGCTGATTTTGCGGTCTACGTTTTCCATGATCGAACCAAAGAAGATTTCCTTGTCGGCAAACGGCACGTTGGCGCCACACGAAATGACTTCAAGTCCCGAGGCAATCATGCTGTCTACCTGGTCTTGCGTCACCAATCTTGATGCGGCACATGGCGCGAAGATTTGGGCACCCATTGACCATATTCTACTGTTGATGGTTTCAAACGGAATCATATTCGATGTCACGAGTTTGTTGCCATCTTTATTCAAAAACAAGCTTCGAATCTCTTCAAAACTGAACCCGTCTTCATTGATTACACCACCGTCACGATCTATAATTCCGATGACTTTCGCGCCCATTTCAGCAAGGTAGAATGCCGCCGCAGATCCGACGTTTCCAAAGCCTTGTACAATCGCTTTCTTACCTTTTACATCGCCGCCGTAAATCGCGTAGAAATGGCGTACGGCTTCGGCCACACCGTAACCGGTAATCATGTCGGCTACCGTGTATTTTCTAGAAACGTCGGGCGAAAAATTTGGGTTTTCGATTACTTTCACGACGCCTTGGCGCAATTGTCCGATGCGGTTGATTTTATCGGCTTCGGAAGGTTTGAAATGCCCATTAAAAACGCCTTCCTGCGGATGCCATACACCACATTCTTCGGTCATCGGGATTACTTCGTGGATTTCGTCTACATTGAGATCGCCGCCGGTTCCGTAATAACTTTTAAGTAACGGAGAAACCGCCTTGTACCAACGTTGCAATACGCCTTTTTTTCGTGGGTCGTTCGGGTCAAAATTAATCCCCGATTTTGCACCGCCAATCGCAGGGCCAGAAACCGAAAATTTGACCTCCATGGTTTTGGCCAATGAAAGCACTTCATTCATGTCAAGGCCTTTGCGCATCCGGGTTCCGCCGCCTGCAGCACCGCCGCGTAGCGAGTTGATGACGGTCCAGCCTTCGGCTTCGGTTTCGGCATCCTTCCAGTTGAATACGATTTCGGGTTCCTTGTTTTCGAATTTTTTGAGTAAGTCTTTCATTGTGGCTTTTTATTTTTTGGTGCTGCAAATATAAAAAATGAAACTGGGGATTTCGTTTTTTGAAAGTATCTTTAGCCATTAAAATGCCGGGTCGCCTATTGCAATGGCAGCCAAGCAAAAGGGTTAGCGAACAGCAAAGATGTTCCCGCTGCTGTGGTCGTGCCTAGCGCCTGTTACACTCGAAAGTGCATTCACTTCCCCACGCAATCGCAACACGCCAAGCAGCCCAAAAATGAGCGCTTCCTTAAATTCGAGCAACTTCGCATCGGGAATTACAATTCGCATTTGCGGCAAGTAATGTTGTATCCTACCGATTAAAAAATCATTGTAAGCGCCGCCACCGGTAACCAACATGCTTTTGTTTTTTTCGGGCAAAGCAATTGCTATTTGGTGCGCGACGTGTTCGCAGAAAGTTCGCATTTGGTCTTCAACCGGGAGTTTATGACTTTTCATCAACGGCAACACGGTTTGCTTGACGAATTCAAAACCCAGTGATTTCGGGAAAGTTTTCTGGTAGAAATCGAGCGTGTTGAGCTCAGCTAAAAGTTTCTCGCTTATTTTTCCGCTTTGCGCGATGGTACCCTGATCGTCATAATTAAATCCGAGTTGGTTGGCGTAGAAATTAAGCACCGTATTCACCGGAGAAATGTCAAAGGCGATGCGCTGGCCGTCGTGCTCAAACGACACATTCGAAAATCCGCCTAGGTTGAGGCAATAATCGTAATTTGCAAATAGGATGCGGTCGCCAATTGGTACCAGCGGTGCGCCTTGTCCGCCGAGTTGTACGTCCGCTACACGGAAATCACACACTACGGTTTGGTCGATGATTTTTGCTATTTCGGGTAAATTCCCAATTTGTAAAGTAAAACCGTTTTGCGGCTGATGTAAAATCGTATGCCCGTGCGAACACACGCCGTCAAGGTTTTCAATGTGATTTTTAGCAATGAAACCGGCGATGGTTTTCCCTAAAAGTTGGGTGTAATCGCTATTGAGGTCTTGCAGTTGGCTTTCCGAAAAATCGACCGCGTTTTTCAATCGATTGACCCAATCATCAGTATAGGGAACGGTTTGGGTTTCGAGAATTTCAAACGTCCAATGGCCGTCTTTTATAGAAAAAAGCAGGTGTGCGAGGTCGATTCCGTCGAGCGACGTTCCAGACATCACACCAATCACATTATAGTTTGATTTTACCATGGCTTATTTTGCGAAATCGTTTGAAATTATCGTTTAATATTATACATTTGGGCACCAAAATTAAACAAACAAGTAACACTATTTTAATAAAAATATGGATTTTAATCTTACCGAGGAGCACGTAATGATTCAGCAGGCAGCACGCGATTTTGCCGTGGCCGAGTTGTTACCAGGAGTTATTGAAAGGGATGAACATTCCAAGTTTCCAACCGAGCAGGTCAAAATGATGGCCGACCTCGGGTTTATGGGTATGATGGTGGATCCAAAATACGGCGGTTCTGGCCTTGATAGCGTTTCGTACGTTTTGGCGATGACCGAAATTGCTAAAATCGATGCTTCGGCAGCGGTAGTGATGTCTGTGAACAACTCATTGGTTTGCGCCGGACTCGAAAAATACTGTAACGAAGAGCAGAAACAAAAATACCTGGTGCCATTGGCCAAAGGCGAAGTCATCGGTGCGTTCTGTTTGTCTGAGCCCGAAGCCGGTTCGGATGCGACTTCGCAAAAGACAACCGCGATTGACAAAGGCGACCACTATCTTATGAATGGTACCAAAAACTGGATCACCAACGGAGCAACGGCATCCACTTATATTGTCATCGCACAGACCGATATTGAAAAAGGGCACAAAGGCATCAACGCGTTTATCGTAGAGAAAGGCTGGGCTGGTTTTGAAATCGGACCAAAGGAGAAAAAAATGGGAATCCGCGGATCAGACACGCATTCGCTGATGTTCACCGATGTAAAAATTCCAAAAGAAAACCGTATCGGTGCCGAAGGTTTCGGGTTCAATTTCGCGATGGCGGTGTTGAACGGCGGACGTATCGGTATTGCTTCGCAAGCGCTGGGCATTGCAACAGGCGCTTACGAACTCGCACTCAAATATTCGCAGGAAAGAAAGGCTTTTGGCAAGGAAATCTTCAAGCACCAGGCCATTGCTTTCAAGCTTGCCGACATGGCCACACAGATTACCGCAGCGCGGATGTTGTGCCTTAAAGCTGCTTGTGAAAAAGACGAAGGCAAAGACATTTCGCAATCGGGAGCGATGGCCAAATTGTATGCGTCTCAAGTGGCGATGGACACGACCATAGAAGCCGTGCAAATCCACGGTGGAAACGGTTACGTCGCCGAATACCATGTAGAACGCATGATGCGCGACGCGAAGATTACGCAGATTTATGAAGGTACTTCGGAGATTCAGCGGATTGTAATTTCTAGGAGTTTGGTTTCTTAGTGGAGACGCTTCGCTATAGAAACGGCTGCGCCTATGGAGACGCCTTCGGCTATAGAAGCTACACATAATAAATAGAAAGTTCCGGGTATGAATCCGGAACTTTTTTTTTGCGAAACAATCTATAGCGCAGCGTCTCTATAGCCCGTAGGGCGTTTCTATAGCGCAGCGTCTCTTTTTTAACTATTTTTACCTCATGTACGAAGAACTCAAATACTGGTATCTCCGGGATCACAAGCTGTTCCGAGCGCTGAGCTTTTCCCAGATCAAACAATTGTGCATTATTGTCGGTTTCAAGAAAGCCAAAAAAGGGGAGATTATTTATTTCTCGGCTTCGGAGGTGCCTCGGATTTTCCTGCTCAAAAGAGGCAGCATCAAAATCGTTTCGGTGGATGACGACGGCAACGAGACTATTAAGGACATCATCCAGAAAGGTGATTTGTTTGGCGAACTGACACTCGAAAAAGACGCCCAAGTCAATGAATACGCCAAAGTACTCACCGATGAAGTGTCAATCTGCAGTTTCCTGATGTCGGACTTTGAAGATTTGCTATTGCGCAACCCAAGCCTCGCGCTATCGTACACCAAATTCGTGGGGCTGAAGATGAAACGCATCAAGAACAATTACGCCAACCTTGTCTCGAAAGATGCCAAAACCCGCCTGCGACAATTCCTGATCGATTGGAGCGAAAATGAAGGCAAACGCGAAGGCGATCGCGTGACCATTGAAAACTACCTCACCCAGAACGACATCGCCCAGATTATCTGTACTTCGCGCCAAACTGCCACCCAACTACTAAGCGAAATGGAGGCTTTGGGAACCATCATTTACAACCGCAAGGAAATCATCATTGCCGACCTAAACAAACTGTAAACCCCACTTTTTCGTACCTAATGTAAAGTAGCCGACAATTGCCCGCCGGATGCCCCTTTATCTTTGCCAAAGAAATTAATCTTAACATCTTTTGACAATGAAAAAACAAATCATCTGTTTACTGGTCGTCCTTATGGCGGCGGTCACATCGGCACAAAACCAAAACAAACGCAGCGAGAATTTTAACCTCGATGGAAATGTCGCCATCATGGGTTACGATCCCGTGGCTTATTTCAAAGGCAAGCCAGAACAAGGGAAGAAAGAGCTGTCGGCGGCATACCAGGGCGTAGTTTATTATTTTTCGACTGCTGCAAACAAAGAAGCTTTTACTAAAAATCCGACGGGCTATGAGCCGCAATATGGTGGTTGGTGCGCTTACGCGATGGGATCCAACGCAGAGAAAGTCGAAATCAATCCCGAAACTTTTAAAATTGTCGATGGCAAATTGTACTTGTTCTATAATGCTTTTTTCAACAACACACTCAAAAGCTGGAACAAACAAGAAGCAACGCTCAAAGCCAAAGCCGACGCCAACTGGAAAAAATTTATAAAATAACCGCCATGAAAAATATTTTCACTTGGATCGCCAGGCTCACTGTGGCCATTATCCTTTTGCAAACGCTATTCTTTAAATTTACGGGTGCCGAAGAAAGCGTATACATCTTTACCACACTGGGTGCGGAACCTTACGGAAGGATTGGCTCGGGCGTCATAGAACTCGTCGCCGCAATCCTTATCCTGATTCCCAGAACGACCGTTTTTGGCGCGTTGATTGCAGCCGGAACCATGCTGGGCGCCATCCTTTCCCACCTTTTTATTTTGGGAATCGAAGTTAAAAATGATGGCGGCACCTTATTTATTTTGGCCACAGTAACATTTTTTTGTTGTATCTTTCTACTGTTCCAAAACAGGCAAAGACTACCCCATTTAATTAAATTTAAATTTTAAATGCTATTACCTACAATCCATCACAGCCTGAATGAATTGATTGTCCTGTTGCGCCAATTGCCCGACGCGGACTATTCCAAACCTTGCTTGCAACTCAGCAATGCCACGATTGGCGAACATGCGCGACACATCATAGAAATGTTCCAATGCCTGCTCAGCCAGTATGATAGCGGCATCGTCAATTACGACCTGCGCGAGCGCAATCGCCGCATCCAGACCGAAACCGATTTCGCCATCACAGCAATGGTTGGCGTACTGGAAACCATCGACAGGCCCAACAAAAAAATAGAATTGCAGCAGCACGTTGATGGCGAGCCCATTCGTATCGAAAGCAATTATTTTCGCGAACTGCTTTACAACCTCGAGCATTGCATCCACCACCAGGCATTGATCAAGGTTGCGTTGGTTGGCCACGACGGTTTGCAGGTAAGCGACCATTTTGGCGTAGCGCGTTCTACCATTGAATACCGCAACCAATGTGCACAGTAAGTTTCGTACGCTGCGGCGATAAAACCATCCTCACTTCTAACCGCGACGAGGAAGTGTTGCGTCCGGCTATCCTGCCCAAAAACTATTGGGTCAACGGCAAGAACCTCGTGTTCCCGAAAGACCCGCGAGCCGGAGGAACCTGGTTTGCCGTGGCCGAAAATGCCAATGTACTCGTACTTTTAAATGGCGCGGCCCAAAAGCACCAGTGGAATCCGCCGTATCGCAAGAGTCGCGGCCTTATTTTATTGGAGGTCATCAGCGCCGACTCACCTTTGCAAGGTTGGGAGCAAATTGACCTTGACCAGATCGAGCCCTTCACGATGGTACTTTACAAGCAGGGAAACTTGTTCCAGTTGCGTTGGGACGGAACCCAAAAGGAAACCACACCACTCGATGCCACGCGCAATTACGTGTGGTCTTCGGCGACGCTATACCCTGAAGCGGTTCGCGAACAGCGCTCGGAATGGTTTTACCGTTTCCTCGATACCAAACCGCAGGTAACCGAGGCTGAAATGTTTGACTTTCATCGATATACCGAAAATGAGGACGAACAGTACGGCTTGGTCATCAACCGCGGCGACAAGCTCAAGACACTGAGCATTACACAGGTGGTCCTTGAAAAAAATAAGGTGGCGTTGGTGCACCACGATTTGCTCGACCACCAAAAATCCGAACAAACTTTTACCATCGTTTAGACTTGAGACTTTTCTTCCATAAACTGACCCATTGGGAATATTGGCCGTTTTACGTGGTGTACATCCCCGTTTATTTTTTGTGGGGTTATTTCGCCTTGCGCGCGCGGTCTATTTTTTTCTTCAATGCCGCCAACCCGACGATCAAAAACGGTGGTTTCATCATGGAATCCAAAAAGAAAATTTATGATTTGATTCCGCAACAATATTATCCCAAAACCGAATTGATCGTGGCCGGGACCCCAATCGATTCGATTTTAAAGACCATTGCCGAAGCCAAAATTACTTTTCCGTTGATCGTTAAACCCGATATCGGTTTGCGCGGTTCGGCCGTAAAGAAAATCCACAACGCAGACGAGTTCGAGAACTACAGCGAAAAAGCCGATTTCGATTACCTCGTACAGGATTTGATTCCTTACGCCAATGAAATAGGAGTGTTCTACGTTCGGTATCCGCACGAAAAACAAGGCCGCATCACCGGAATTGTGGCCAAGGAATTCCTGATTGTGACCGGCGACGGTGTCTCTACCATTGAGCAATTGCTCAAAAAAGACCCGCGCCATGAAATGCAGCTCAAAGCGCTTAGGCGCGAATACGGGCAAAAACTGGATGCGGTGTTGCCCAATGGCGAGCAAGCCAACCTCGTACCGTATGGCAACCACATCCGCGGGGCAAAGTTTATAGATTGCAGCCATTGGATTACGCCCAAATTCACGCAAGTCATTAATGAAATGTGCCTTCAGGTCAATGGATTTTATTTCGGCCGACTCGATTTAATGTACCACAACTTGGCCGACCTAGAAGCAGGGAAAAACTTTGCTGTCGTTGAACTCAATGGCGCCGCGAGCGAGCCCACGCACATCTACGATCCCAAGCATTCGCTGTTTTTTGGTTGGAAAGAGTTGCTGCGGCACATCCGATACATGTATGAAATCAGTGCGGCCAACCACAAACTCGGGCATCCGTATTTACCGCACAAAGCAGGGATGCGGGAATACCGCTTGTCTCGGGTGCACGAACGTAAAATCGTCAACTTTTAATGAAGGCGCTACAGAACATCGCGGTTGGATTTGCTGTAAGTTTCCTCGGGTCGATTCCTTTGGGTTACCTCAATGTGGTAGGGTACCAGGTCTATGCTAAATCGGGGATGCGGGAGCTGTTGTTGTTTTTGCTCGGTGTCATTTTGGTTGAAGCCATCGTGATTTACCTCACCGTTATTTTTACGCAACAAATTTTAAAGAAGCAAAAACTGATCAAAATCATCGAGCTGTTTTCAATCGTTTTCATGCTCGCGTTGGCGTACATTTTTTATGCAAGCGGAAATGACGAAATGGCTCCGGTAAAAGGTTTCAGGCAGTATTCATCGACTTTCGTGTTGGGTTTGGTATTGAGCTGTTTCAACTTCCTGTCGATTCCGTTCTGGACGGGTTGGAACCTCTACCTGCTCAATGAAAAGCGCATCGACATCGGTAAAAAAACGGTGTATGTACTGGGAACGATGTTGGGTACTTTTGCCGGAATGCTCACGCTGATCCTGTCGCTTAACTACCTCTCAAAAACCGGATTTTTCTCCAAATACCTCATGACCATCATCATTCCCATCGGCTTTGCCGCACTCGGGATTTACCAGGCTTATAAATTCTACAAAAAATATTACGCTAAGTAAGGTTGTTGAGCGCCTGGATCAATTGCGCCTTTTTGCGTTGTGAAACCGGCAGCGTGCTTTTGTCGGACAACACTACATATCCGCCGTCTTTATTGACAAAACTCGTCAGGTGATTCATGTTGATGATGTGCGAATGGTGGATGCGTTCAAAACCGCTCGTACACAGCAAATCCTCGAAATCCTTGAGGGTTTTAGAAAAAAGCAACTTCTTGCCATTGGTAAAATAAACACAGGTATAATTGCTCTCGGCCGAGCAGCGCAGGATTGTCTCCAACTCAAAAACAGAAATGCCGTCGGAGGTCTGCAAGGCCACTTTCTTGCGCGTCGGCGCCAACTGTTGGTTTTGCATGAAGTTTCCGATTTTAATGGCCTCGTCCTGGCGCGAGGTGCGGAGTGCTTTTGCCACGGCGGCCAACAACTCATCCGAGTCAATCGGTTTCAGCAGGTAGTCGATGGCGCTGAACTTGATCGCGCGGATGGCATATTGGCTGTAAGCAGTGGTGAAGATGACCTTGAACTGGTTCTCTCCATGCAATTCGAGGATTTCAAAACCCAGTCCGTCAGAAAGCTGGATGTCGAGGAAGATGAGTTCGGGTTTGAGTGCCTTGATTTGGGCAATGCCTTCCTTTACGGTTTTGGCGATGCCGATGATCTGCAGCGACGGGCAGTGGATTTCAATTTCAGACTTCAGCGCAGAAATCGATTGGTCTTCGTCTTCAATAATTAGTACTTTCATTGCCAGATGGATAATAATGGGATGCTTACGATTACGCGGGTTCCGGTTGCTATTTCGCCCGAAGTTAGGTCAATAATTTCAAAGTTCGATGGGCCGATGTTTTTGCCGAATAAGGCGATTCTCTCAGAAGTAATGTCTATGGCTTTCGACTCGTATTCCTTGAATTTTTGGCTGCTTTTAGATGCGGCTCTGCCGATACCGTTGTCTTCTACGATACACTCTAGCTGCTTTGCTTTTTTGACAAAATACACCTTGAGGATGCCTTTTTTGTCTTTTGGCGCTAAGCCGTGAATGATGGCGTTTTCTACAATCGGTTGCAACAATAACGTTGGGATGATGGTTTCATTGGTGTTGAGGTGCTCATCTACAAACAATTTATAGTCGAACTTATTCTTGTACCGGGTTTGGGCCAGGCTGATGTACAGACCCAACATCTCGATTTCATTGGCCAGCGGAACAACCTGGTCAGTGTTTTCCAGTAACATCCGCAAGAGCTTGGAAAATTTAGAAATGTACGAACTGGCGTTGATCGCGTCGCCTTCAGAATAGTAGCCCTTAATGGTATTCAATGCATTGAAAATGAAGTGCGGATTCATCTGCAAACGCAGCGCTTTTTGTTCCAGGTCGATCATTTCCTTTTCAAGTTGGGCCTTGTCACGTTCGGTTTTGATGATGAGGCGTTCTTTCTCAAAACGGGTTTGTTGCTGTTTGAGTCGGTGTCGGATGAACCAATAAAGGAGCAACGAAAATACCCCGAAGCACAACAAGATAAAACTGGTTTCTCGCCAAAACGGCGCCTCGATTTCAAACTCAATTTTTCTGACGGCGCTCCGGAGTTGCAAACCGTCTACGCAATACACGCAAAAGGTATATTTCCCGGGAGCAAGCGAACTGTAGTTGATTTGGGTTTCCTTAGACTGCGTCCAGTGCGTACTTTGCCCGTTGAGCCGGTAAAAATAGGTAAGGTTTTTAGCGTCGCTATAGGAAAGCCCAATGTATCGGATGCTAACGTTGTTGTTGCCGTACGAAAACATCCGGTCTTTGGTCGCGGTTTGGGTTTCGCCGTTAATGAGCGCCCGGATGTAACAAATGGGATAGGTTTTCTGGCGCTGGATGGTCTTGAGGTCAAAATACAACAAGCCGTTGTCGGTAATGAGATAGACCATCCCGTCTAGCAGTTCAATGTCGTTTATTTTTCGGTTTTTGAGACCGAGAATCGCGTTGAGGTTTTTAGTTTCGTAAGATTGGCCGCTGATGGTTAGTGCATTGAGCCCGTTGTTGGATCCGATTAGGTAATTGCCGTCACCAATCTGTTTGATCGTATTGCACGAGTTGCTATTGAGGCCGTTCTTGCGCGAAAACTGATTGCTTACGTTGCGATCACGAACTATTAAAACCCCTTGTGAATTGGTCGCCACAAAGAGGTTTTTTGACTGTCTGTCGTAAAGTAAATCACGGATAGAAGCTTGCAGCCTTTGGTCTTTACTACCCAGGAACTCGGGTTGGTCCCGATTGGTATGGTAAGCATACAAGCCAAAACTGGTACCGGCCCAGATTTCATTTTCCCCGCCTTTGGCCAACACCGATGTGCGCTTTTCAATCAAAACATACGGCCCAAAAGCCGTGGGTGGGGTTTTTGCAAATGCGGCAATCGGGACCTTGTAAGTGGCACCCGTCCCAATATAATAATGCCCGCCATCCACGAGGATGTCATTGGTGCTGAACGGGAAATTGTATTTTGCGACATGACCGTCCATCTTTGCAAAAAGCGACTTGTTGGCGATATAGGCGTCATGGCCAAAAAACCGGATGTTACAGATTTCATTAGAAAGGCCATCATCACGAAGGGAATATTGCACAAACGGTTCATTGGTTTTTTTTACATAATAGTAGTTCTTGTTGGTACCCACCCAGATTTCCTGCTGGTCATTGATGCTGATGCAGTTGAGTTTCAACGAGGCGTTGGTATTGAGCTTGTCCTCAAAAACTTCAAACGACGGCACGTAAAGCACCCCTTTCTTGAGCGAGGTAAGCCAGTAGCCGCCTTCAAAATCTTTGGTCATCCCCGATATGGCGTAATCTTCGAAAAATCTACTTTTGATTTTTTGTTGTACTACCAGATACACCCCATTTCGGGTTCCCACCCACATCTTTTGGTCGTTTTCTATATAAAGATTTATGATTTCCGAGGTGCCGGGCAGTTCGATGACCTTTTCAGGAATCCCGTTTCTATTGGTCCGAAACAACTGGTTCATCCGACTAAAGTAATGCTGCCGGTTTTCATGATACAGTCGGTAAAAAGAACTCGCCTTTGGCATTGGATTGTTGAATTGTTTCGATTGTTGATCGAAAATACCCCAATCAGTCAATATCGAGAGTTGGCCCTTCGATTTCCAGGAACCGCAAAGCGCCTCAAAAGGAGTCTCTAATTTTTGAACGGTATCATTAGGCCGGAGCACAGAAATAGGACCATTTCTAAACGTAAAGTAGACGGTGCCATCGGGATCCTCATAAAAATCCATCATCATGTTGGGGTTGTAGATTTTACCCGCCAGTTCAGTATTAGATTCGTTGTAAATCCGGCCTTTATAAAGGAACGAAATCTTGCCATTGAGGGTGAGAAACCAAGTGCGACCCTTACTGTCAGTACGCATCTTAAAGACTTCATTATCAGAAAGGCCATTGTCTGTGTTGTACAGTGTAAAGGAATGGCTGTCGAATTTCACTACTCCGGCATCGGTAGTAAACCAAAGGAATTTTTCGTCGTCCTGGAATACAGAATACACATTGTTAGACGGCAATCCATCGGTTGTGGCGTATTTGATGCAAAACGGATCCTGCGCCAAAATCAATTGGCACCAAAAAAGCAATGCTATCAGGGTTTTATTTGGCAACAGGCATGAATTTTACATCAAGGAATCCATTTCGGGGCGGCCGTTATCTGGATTGATTTCGGACGCTGTGGGGTAAAAATAGCAAAATTAGCTTCACCCGATTTAAAAACGGCTGCAGTTACCGCACAAATGAAATCGATTATCTACTGAAATCCGACGATTAATAAATAAACCCCAACGCTTAAACATTTAGCTGGGTTGGGTTGTCACACAACGGTTACTTTTGATTGACAAACATTAGATGCGCGTCCGCCAACCCGACGAGTCCTGGTTATCCATTGTAATTTTTGGCTAGATAGTAATGAGTAATAAAGTTTGGGATTTTAACAAAGTTGGCGCAGCGTATCTAATACAGTAAAAAAAATGATGAACAGGAACCAGTACTTTGCCGTTACGTTTTACGCGCTTGCGTTGTTGATTGTGCTCAGCTGGCTTGTATTGTGCCCGTTTGATGCCCTTGCCGATTTGCCGTCGAAAGGTTTCAAACCAAACCAAATAGCATCGCTGCCCACATTCCTGCAACCGCTGTACAAGGGCAATCCCAATTTCATCACGCTGGTCTGTTACATCCTGTTTGCCTTTTCGGCCTTTTTGATCCTCAAGGAAAAAAAGCCCGTATTCAGGATCGTAAGCATCACTTCATTTATCATGCTGGTACTGATGCTCTTTTGTCTCTAACAACAAACTAACTCAAAATTTTATAAACGGCGGAACCGAAAAGCCTCACGAGTAGGGAATTAAAAAATAGAAACATGAAAAAAAATGTACTTGCAGGATTGATTTGTATGGCGGTAGGATTTTCCGCGACTGCACAAAAACTAGACAAATTCGGAGCCGATTTGGCCAAAAAAAGCGTCATGGGTAAAGAAATCCGTGTGCCTTATACCGATATTTCGAGCTATTACGGCTACATCAAACCCGGTGCTGCGCCAGATGAGGTAAAAGGCGGAAAGAAAATGTATTACGTTTACGTATGGATTCCGTTGGCCGCGCCAGAAATTGGTGTGCGTATGATTTCTCCGGTTCCAGACAGCATGAAACCATCCGACAAGGATTATGTAACCGACGATTACAAAGCCAATGAGGCCGACACCAAAAACTTCTTCGATACCTGGGTTTCACTTGAAAGGGCCGAAGGTGTTCTAAAAATCGAAGACGCAGCTGCCAAAGCCAAAACCGCCAAATGGACCGTAATCGACCAGAATGATGACTCGGGTGAAATGCCTGCACAGCCTTCAGGAAGCAAGTACAATTCATTGATGCGCATCACCAGCGATACTTCTAACCCAGTAAAATCATTGGTAATGGGCTTGTACCGGATTGGGTTCACGACATACAAGCGCGGTGAAGTTCAGGGCAGTTTCCTGGCGCAAATCGGAGCACCTATCAAATTGCCTGGAGTAGCCATTGCGGCCAAGCCAGAAAATTTGGCTGCAGCTGCCAAGAAATAAGAAGCTAATCATGCAATATAGGCCGTGGGCAGAAAACGTATGATATGAAATATGTGCTTTTTATCCTGACGAAATACCGCCTCGAAATTTTAATGGCGGCGCTTTACACGGCCATCGGTTTTTCAATTTTTTACTGTTTTAGTTAAGTTTAAAAGGCGTCTCAAAAGGGACGCCTTTTTTTTTTATTTTTACCAAAAAAAGATTTGAAAAGGATTATCGTTACAGGGACTTCACGCGGCATCGGCTATGAGCTCGCCTTGCAATTTGCCAACGCAGGACATGAGGTGTTGGCGCTTTCCAGAAAAATTCCACAGGTATTGATGCAACACGAAAACATCAGTTGCCTTTCGGTCGATTTATCGCAAACCCAAGACCTGCAACAAGTGGCCGATTTCCTCTCGACGAGCTGGAAATCAGTCGACGCCATCGTACACAACGCCGGCGCACTGCTACTCAAGCCTTTTTCTGAAACAACAATTGCCGATTTTGAAAGGATTTACAAAGTCAACGTTTTTGCCGTGGCCGCGCTCACACAAATCGCCTTGCCATATCTGCAAAAAGGTAGCCATGTGGTGACGATTTCCTCAATGGGCGGCGTGCAGGGCACGATGAAATTCGCCGGGCTTTCGGCTTACAGTTCGAGTAAAGGTGCGGTGATTACCTTATCAGAATTGCTGTCAGAAGAGTACAAAGAGCGCGGCATTGCCTTCAACGTTTTGGCTTTGGGTTCGGTGCAGACCGAGATGCTCGCCGAAGCGTTCCCGGGTTACGAGGCATCGGTTTCTGCAGCGGCGATGGCTTCATATATTTTCGATTTCACGCTTACCGGCCACCGATTTTACAACGGAAAAGTACTGCCGGTTTCGGCAACAACACCGTAAACGATGTGCTAATATTCACCACTCATCATTCACCATTCTCTTGAGCGAAACCCTAGCCAAATACCTACCCGAACACGCCGTCAAACCGGTTTTCGAATTGATTGTCGCCAACGAGGTGCACCTCAAGATCGTCAACGAACGCGTCACGCGGCATGGTGACTATCGCAAGGGAATGAGCGGTAAGCACGAAATTACGGTCAACGCCAACCTCAATAAATACCGGTTTTTGATGACGCTCGTCCATGAGATTTCGCATTTGGTGGCTTTTGAGAAATTCGGCAGGCAGATCAAGCCGCATGGCAACGAATGGAAGTTTACTTTCCAACGGTTGATGGTGCCGTTCATCCGGCCCGAGATTTTCCCGAATCAATTGTTGCCTTTGCTCGCACGGCATTTCAAGAATCCGTCGGCGAGCAGCGATACCGATGCCACCTTGTCTTTGGCGCTAAAACAGTTCGACCAACCAACCGATAAAAACTATATCTTTGAACTCCCTTACGGAAGCCGTTTCAGGATCCACAACGGTCGGATATTCCAAAAGGGCGCCTTGCGAACCAAACGGTACGAATGCGTTGAGGTGAGTTCGGGGCGCATGTTCCTTTTCAACCCGAACGCCGAAGTAGAATTATTACACCATTAGCAATAAAAAAATGAATAAGAATTATTACGCGATCTTGATGGCCGGCGGTGTCGGTTCAAGATTTTGGCCGGTGAGCACCGAGCAGTTTCCAAAGCAATTCCACGATATGTTGGGTGCAGGCGATACCCTAATCCAGAAGACTTTTGGGCGTTTGGCCAAACTGATTCCCGCAGAGAACATCCTGATCCTTACCAATGAAAGATACAATGACATCGTACTCGAGCAATTGCCCATGGTGAAACCCGAACAGGTTTTACTCGAGCCCGCGATGCGCAATACGGCACCCTGCATTTTGTACGCGGCGCTCAAAATCCAAAAACAGAATCCCGACGCTTTGATGGTGGTGGCGCCAAGTGACCACTGGATTGAAGAAGAAGACGTTTTCGCTGAGAACCTGCAACAGTGTTTCGATTTCTGCGAAAAAGAAAACGCGCTCATGACTTTGGGCATCCAACCGACGTTCCCTAATACTGGATTTGGTTACATCGAATTCGATAAAAACGATACCAACCCCATCAAGAAGGTAAACCAGTTTCGCGAAAAGCCCGATTATGAAACCGCAAAGATGTTTCTCGACAGCGGGAATTTTCTATGGAACGGCGGTATTTTTATCTGGAGCGCCAAGTCGGTGACCGAGGCTTTCGCACAATTCCAACCCGCGATGAACAGCTTGTTCCAGCAAGGTTGGGACAGTTACAATACCGCGGCCGAAAAAGAATTTATTGAGAATAACTATGCTTTGGCCGAGAATGTTTCAATCGACTACGCCATCATGGAAAGCGCCAAAAACGTGTATGTACTTCCGGCCACTTTTGACTGGAACGACCTCGGCACCTGGGGTTCGCTACACGATAAATTGGGAAAAGACGACCACAACAATGCGGTAGTAAACGCGCGGGTCATCCTTGAAAATGCGAGCAACAACATCATTAGAACCGATGCCAAAAAACTTATTGTCATTGACGGGCTCGACGATTATATCATTGTAGATCGCGAGGACGTGTTGCTGATTTATCCCAAGAGCAAGGAGCAGGATATCAAACGCATTACCGGATTGGCTAAAGATATGTAACCGACTTCGCATTGTGCTGAAGATTTTCGGAGCATCCAATGCCGATTTTTTTCGACCTTGTGGATTTTCGAATAATAATTCAAAAGTAGGGTATACTCGACCGGGATTGTTTTGTGTAGTTAAATAAACTACATTAGACCATTCATCAATCCCTTACTATGTCGCGACAATTTCGGTTCAGTAGCTTTTTACTTTTTCTAACGGCAATGTTTTTTACCCAACTTGCTTTTGGCCAGTTGCCCAATTTTACGCTCGCCGGAACCGCGACCAATGAAACCTGTACTGCAAACGCTTCAATCACCTATACGGTAAGCGGTACCGATCCCGGCGCAACCCTGATTTACCGCATTTTCAAATTGCCCGATACCATTACGCCGATTGCTGTGACCAGTGCCAACACATTAGGAGGACTCACCGCAGGCGATTATCGCATTGTGGCCATCCAATCACTCGGCGGCCAAAGCAACATCCAGCAGGTTGATTTACACATTGACAACCAAATTGTACCTGTTGTATTCAATATTGCGGGTCAGCCGGCACCCTATTGCGGCACTACAGCCAGTATGACAGTCAATGCCACGCAAGGTAACCCGGTGGGCTATGAGATTATTTCGGGGCCGGTGACTTTTCCGCCGCAGTCGTCCAATGTTTTTTCGGGTTTGCCGCCAGGCGACTATGTGGTCCGCGTCAACGACAATTGTGGAGATGGAGTCGTGCAGGCGTATCACTTTGAGCCGCCACCGCCCAATATCAGTGTGGCCCTCGTCCAGAATTGTGACCTGATCGATTGCAATACCAAAAACATTTCGTTTGATATTGCGGCGTTGGCAAATACCGCAATCGGTTATCCGCTGCAGATTGAACTCGTCCTGATTGCGCAAGGGTTTCCTGCGGTCGGGCTTTACCAAACCATCAGTTCGGGCAGTGCGTCACAAATCAATGTACCGTTTACCATCCCTTACCACGATGTTGCTTCGTATCAGGTGATCATCCGTGTCACCGACGCGTGCGGGAATGTGTTACCGCGTTCCTATCTCTTGCAAATGCTGCCTACGGTTAGCTTTACTGCCGACCCCGTTGATTTGTGCGACAAGCAGCTCAATATCGGCCTGTGCAATATGCGGTCACCTTTTACGGTTAATTTTATTTCGGCACCGGCGGGTTTCAATCCCGCAGATTTCAATCCGGGGCATCCGGGCCCATTTGCCGGACTCCAGACTTCGTATGTCCCCAATTCC
This sequence comes from Flavobacterium sp. UBA7665, assembly GCA_002483285.1. Lineage (GTDB taxonomy): Bacteria > Bacteroidota > Bacteroidia > Flavobacteriales > Flavobacteriaceae > Flavobacterium. The sequence continues at coordinate 270,607 of DLHP01000004.1, read as the reverse complement.
CAGCACGAGCTACCTGAGGGGAATTATGTGATCCAAGTGACCGATGCCTGTGGTAGGACGGTCGAAGCGTCGGCCAACATTATCAAGAAAATTACAGACCATAAGCTCGTGGCGCTTTATGAGAACTGTGTGCCGCGTTACTACGTATTTATCCCAGACGAGGGAATTGCGCCGGCCACAGTCGTGTTGACCTCAGCACCCGCAGGCTATCCTGGCATGGTCCCAGAAGATATGTCGGCGATGATTTCTGGCGGAATCTTTTCCATGTACCTGCCAACTGTACCGGGAACCTATGTGTTTACTGGTGTCAATGTTTGTGGCGATCCCTATACCCGAACGGTCACCATCTTACCGGCAGTTCCAGAATTGATTGCCGTGGGCTCCATCGTTCCGGCTTGCAGTACCAACGGGAGCGTTACCATAACACTCACAAATGCGCCGCCGATTGCTTCTGTCGTTATGACGGCTGCGCCGGCTTCTTATCCGAATGCGGTTCCCTATGACGTGAGTAGTTTCATAGTCTCTGCCACTACTTGTCGAGTTACCGGGTTGCCGTTGGGGAATTATACCTTTGTCGTTACTGATGCCTGTGGGACGGTATATCCACCGGTGAGCGCAACAATTTCTCCAGGCACCAACCAAAACGTGCCCACCGTAGAATTTTTAAGAGGTTGCGAAATCGGTGTGGGATCTATGCGTATGAAAAGCCCAATCTCTAAACTGGTACAGGTAATCATTACCAGTGCTCCGGCTGGATTTGGGTTTGCCTTGCCGTACGACGTTTCTTTTAATATTGTTCCGGCTACGGGTATTTTCTTTATGAACTCGCTGCCACAGGGCACCTACATCTTCCATACAAAAGACTTGTGTGATATAGAAAATGACGTGACTGTCCAATTGCCAGGTTCGCAGGTTTCAGTCAATGAGGTCAATGTGATTGCCAACTGTGGTTCTTTCGACCTCGATTTGCGTTATGTAGAAGCACCGCCGTTTGTACAGGAATTTTGGTTGCAGCGATTTAACCCGGCGACGGGCAATTGGGAACATCCGCTTACCGGAGTGGTTTACGCCGCCGGCACAATTCCTACCAATATTAACTCTTACCGCATCGTCAATCAGGCCATAAACTATAATATTGCGGCGTTGGGAACTTTCAGGGTTCTTAAGCGCGTCGTTATTTTTGACAACGGAAACCCAGCGGTCTACACCAATTGTTTCATTTCTATTAGGGAGTTTGAATTCAATAACGAGCTCAGTATCGTTTCAACGGGAGCAGTTCCCTGCAGCAATAGCAGTTACGATGTGTTCATCACCGCTGCAGGTGTAGCGCCTTACATTTATCGGATTACCGAGAAAGACGGGATTCCTCTTTTGGTAGACAACGGCAGCTCAAATATTTTCTCAGGGCTCGCATCCGGCATTTATAATTTTCAGGTAGAAGACAGTTGCGGCAATATTGTCAATAGGCTGCTCGATATTACAACGCTCGAACCGCCGGCGGTTTTTCCCAATAATCTTTGCGAAGGCCAAAACGCAAAACTGTCTGTTCAGGCAGTTTCCTTCCTGAGTTACCAATGGTGGAACGCCAATGCGCCGGGTACGATTTTAAGTACCACTAATGAACTGGCTTTTACTCCATTTTCAAATGCTACGACACCGGGAACGTACTATGTCAGGATTTATTCTACAAGTAATTTGTCGTGTATAGACATGACCATTCCTTACGTGGTTTCGCCCTCGGTCGTGCCGAATGCGGGTGCCGATGGCAACCGGATTGTCTGCGGCAACTCTGCCAATATCGATTTGTTCACGCTACTTGGAACGCCCTATGATACCGGAGGAACCTGGACAGAAACAACGGCCAGCGGCGCGCTAAACGCCAACAACTGGGCACCAAATGCCATTGCCTATGGTACTTATTCGTTTGTATATTCGGTAAGCAATGGTGCGTGCAACCTTACCGATACGGCCAACGTGACCATACACCTCAATCCAACACCCAGCGATCCCGTAATCAATGTCGGCCAGGCGTTCTGTACCGATGAAACCATCGAGTTGCAGGTTGATGATATTGCCGGAGCCACTTACCAATGGGTCGGGCCCGATAATTTTAGTTCAAATCTTCAAAATCCGATTATCCAAAACAGCACGACTGCCAACGGCGGGACGTATACTGTAACGGTCAACCTCAATGGCTGCGAATCTTCGGCGGCCGTTACGCTCGATGTAGCACCGCTGCCCGATTTTAAAATTGATGCAGGTTGTGTATCAGGAACTTTTACACTGGCTGTGAAACCCAATGAATCTCTGGGCACGCAATACGATTCGTATTCGTGGAGCGGCCCGAATAATTTCAGCGCCACAGGGAATCCGGTCAACCTCACCGGAGGAACACTCGGATTTTACACGGTAACCGTAACCAACGACGAAGGTTGTACTGTTGAGCAATCGGTGCAGGTAACCAATACGCTATGCACCATCCCCAACGTCATCACGCCAAATGGCGACGATTTCAACCAGAATTTTAATCTGTCGGGCTTGGATGTGAAACGACTGGAGATATACAGCCGTTGGGGCAGGTTGGTTTACGAAGCCAACAATTACCTTGATGAGTGGCATGGCCAAAACATGCACGGCGGGGAGTTGCCCGATTCAACGTATTACTACATTATTTACCTCAGGACCGGAGATGAAAAACAGGGATGGGTATTCAAACAAGCTTGGTAGCCGCGGTTTTTAGCCGCCTTTGAGTTGTGCCTCGCGCACTTTCTTGAACAAGTTTGACGAGTAAACAAAATCAACAATCGCCTGGTTGTCTGTTTTAAAAATCTCATCCTTGGTGCCTTGCCATTCTTTGATGCCATTTTTGAGGAAGATGATGTTCTCGCCAATTTCCATGACCGAGTTCATATCGTGCGAGTTGATGACCGTAGTGATGTCATACTCTTCTGTAATTTCCTTAATCAGGTTGTCAATCAACATAGAAGTGTTAGGATCGAGCCCGGAGTTGGGTTCGTCGCAAAACAAATACTTGGGATTGTTTACAATCGCGCGCGCAATGGCCACCCTTTTTTGCATACCGCCCGAAATCTCCGACGGCAATTTGTGGTGCGCATCAATCAGGTTCACGCGTTTGAGCGCAAAATCCACGCGGTCGCTGATTTCAGATTTAGAACTCTTGGTAAACATCCTGAGCGGAAACCCTACATTCTGCGCCACAGTCATCGAGTCAAACAACGCACTACCTTGAAATACCATACCGATTTCTGTACGCAGGGCGCGTTTTTCATCGGCACTCAAATCGGTGTAAATGCGTCCGTCAAAAGAAATCGTACCCGAGTCTGGGGTGAAAATTCCGAGCAGGCATTTGAGCAATACCGTCTTTCCCGATCCCGATTGTCCAATAATCAGGTTGGTTTTCCCTGTTTCAAAAACCGTAGAAATGCCCTTGAGTACTTTTTGTCCGCCGAATGATTTCTCGACATTATTCACCTCTATCATGTCAAAAGCAATTGCGTTAATATATAGTTCATCAGGATGATCGTCACCGAAGTCCATACGAACGAAACCGTACTGGCTTTTCCAACTTCTAAAGCGCCGCCTTTCATGAAATAACCGTGAAAAGAAGGAATGGTCGCGAGCAAAAGCGCAAAAATAAACGTCTTGATAAACGCATAAGCAATATGGAAAGGCACAAAATCCTGCTGCAAGCCGCCCACAAATTCGGCACTAGTCCCAAATCCGCCATAAACCGCTGCAATCCAACCACCCAAAATCCCAAGGAACATAGAAATCCCAATCACAAAAGGGTAGAGCAGCAGCGCCATGAGTTTGGGAAATACGAGGTAATTGAGTGAGTTGACGCCCATGACTTCGAGCGCATCGATTTGCTCAGTCACGCGCATCGTCCCGATACTAGACGTGATGAACGAACCCATTTTCCCAGCCATAACGATCGAGATGAACGTCGGGGCAAACTCCAATATCACCGATTGCCGCGTGGCAAAACCAATCAAATATTTAGGAATCAAAGGATTGGTGAGGTTAAGCGCGGTCTGGATCGCTACAACGCCACCCACAAAAAATGAAATAAACGCCACAATTCCCAACGAACCGATAATCAAATCGTCAATTTCCTTAAGGATCAGGCCTTTCATCACAGACCATTTGGTAGGCTTGTTGAAAATCTCTTTCCACATCAAAAAGTACTTCCCAATCTGCGATAAATACCGTACGAGCATCATATTTTTTTAATAAGGGCTAAGATAGTTATGAATTGTGAATTATGAATGCGCAATGATGCGTTTTTGGGATTTTTTTATAGCTTCGCTCAGTTCGGCCTTTGGCCTCGGGTGGCGTTGCGCTTCGTGCCTCGCGCCGCGCTTTCCGCTATATCTTTATTTGCGCTGCGCTCCAATAAAGGATACCGCTGCAATCGCTAACGTGAGCCACCGTTCCAATTCCAAGAATCCGTTATCCAAAAAGCTTTCCTTTCATTTTACCCAATCGATAATTCCGAATGAACTTTGCCTGTTCTTTGCTAACCAACAACGGCTTCCCGGCCAATTTCGCTTTAAAAAATCCCATCATATAATCTAAAAACAACAATGGTTTTTTCTTCATCATGGCCAGTTTACCCGATGCGATTGCCGTAATCCAAAAACCGTAACCCAAACTGTAAAACGCTTCGCCTTGTTTGTAACGCGCGGTTTTGTTGTAATTGGCGCCCGTGGGTTTGAGGTGTTTGACTTTGAGGCTTTCATCGGTCACGACTTGCCAACCGTAGAATTTGCAGAGGAGTTCGTCTACCGTGTCCCAGCCCATCGCCGGTTTGAGACCGCCAATCTGCTCAAAACAGGATTTCCGGTAGGCTTTGAACGCGCCGCGGATGTGGTCTTTGTCTGTGAGGTTTTCTAAAATCCAATCGCCATTTCGTTCAATGTAAGCAAATCCGCCCACCATCCCGATCTTCGCGTCCGACTTAAAATGTTGGATGATCGTTTCAAAATAATTGTTGGGTAAAATCAGGTCTGCATCTAGTTTGACGATGAAATCATAGTTGGTGTCTAAAGTATCGAGTCCTTTCTGGAACGCGCCAATGACTTTGCTTCCGGGTAAATGAATGGCTTCGGAAGTGGCCTGTACCAATCCGACAAACGCATGTTCTTGTGCAAAATCACGTACGATTTGGGCTGTATTATCGGTAGAATGGTCATCGACCACCACAATTTTTTGGGGCAAAACGGTCTGCGAAACCAATGATTGCAAGGTGAGCCCGATAAACGAAGCTTCATTGTGTGCGGGAATGACAATGTAATATTTCATAAGCATCCGAAGTGCTGCAAAGCTATCGATAAAATTCAAAAAAAGCAGCACTTTCCGAGCAGGTTCTGTTACAGCGTACCGTTTTTCTGCTACATTTGTTTGACACCAAACCGATAGACTATGAGACAATTGGGTATCGCATTGTTTTTCTTATTTAATGCGCATTTGTTTGCGCAAGACTTGCAACAGGGCTTATTACTCAAGTATAACTTTGACGGCAACACCAACGACAGTAGCGGGAACGGGTACCACGGAACGTCGTTTGCGCTCACTTATGGTAACGATCGGTTCGGGCATCCCAATTCGGCGGCTTATTTTAACGGGACCAACAGTTATATGAATTTCCCCAATCTTACGTCGCTCAAACCCGATTTGCCGGTTACGTTTTCGTTTTATGTCAAATACCTGAGCGAGGATTATCATCGACAGGTGGTATTCAATACGTCGTTTGAGGCCAATCGTTGTACGGGTGTCTGGTTCAATTCGTCACTCACCAACACTGCGCACGCTATCAATTACGGGAACGGCGTCTACAGTTATTCTCCGGGCACACGGCAAACTTTTTTGTGCCAGAAGCCTATTGATATTAACGTTTGGTACCATTTGGTGGTTGTGGTCAGTTCGGCAACCGATATGAAAATATATTTCGATTGCGAAAATATCACCGATGGTGCTTACTCGGGATCTGGCGGTTCACTCGTGTATTCTGCCAATCCGGGCTGTATTGGCAGGCATGACCGCAATTTGGATGATCCAACCGATTACCTCGAAGGATACGTCGACGATTTTGAATATTGGAACCGAGCGCTCACCAGCGAAGAAATTAGCCAACTGTGCCTGATGTTGCCAACTGATCAATTTGCAAGCGTTTCTGGCAAAGGACTGGTGCTTTATCCGAATCCGGCCAATGACAAGCTGCACATTCAATCCGATTTACAGAACATCCAATCGTTCGCGGTATACAATTCGGTAGGGCAAGCGTTGTATTCTGGCGATTTTCTTCCTGAAATTGATGTCGCACATTTTGTTCCCGGCCTGTATTTCGTGACTGTCAAAAGTGACCAAACGAGCCTGACCAGGAAAATCCTTGTAGGGCATTAAGCCAACGCCGAAATTAAGTAGGCAAAGACGCTGATAATTGTATCAGAGATTTTAATTTTAGGGCATGGGAATCATCAAAGAAAGTTTATATAAAATTGCCCCGGGCGGATTTTTATCGCGGTTCAGGAACCAATCGGTTTTTCCGTATTATCACTTGGTGAGAAATGACAAGGTGGCACATATTGAGAACCTGTATCCTTATAAAAATATTGGACAATTTAGGAGAGACCTTGATTTGCTGCTCCAAACCTACAAACCGCTCGACCCTAAGGATTTATTGCAACAGGTAAAAACCAAAAATTGCTTTTTGCTCACTTTTGACGATGGGCTCGAGGAAATTTATTCGGTCATTTTTCCAATCCTCAAAGAGAAAAATATCAAGGCTGTGTTTTTCATTAATCCTGATTTTGTAGACAATAACGAGAGCCTTTACAAGCACGACATTAGCCTTATTATCAATCACCTCGGCAATCACGGTTTCGCAGCCACCGAGGTGGATAAAGTTTGCACGATACTGGGATTCGCAAACACCAATCCCAAAGACCTCATACAAAAAATCAAAGCCACACCTTATGCCCAGCGCGATAAAATTAAGCAAGTGGTAAAAGCATTGGGGATGGATATCAACGCCTACCTCAAGTCGCAACGTCCGTATATTTCTAAATCGCAAATTGCCGAAATGCTTGAAGCGGGCTTTTATTTTGGCGGGCACACATTATCGCATCCACCATTGGTGCAGCTTACGCACGAACAGCAAAAGGCCGAAATCATTGGTTCTATAGAATGGGTCAAGACCAATTTTGGTGTGGGTTACTCGCTGTTTGCCTTCCCTTTTTCGGATAGGGGAATTTCGCGCAGGCTCATCGATGAATTGTTTGAATACGACCCAGACTTGCTGCTTTTTGGCAATTCGGGACTCAAAAAAGATATCAACAGCAGGATCATCCAGCGTTTCTCACTCGAAAACCCAAAGCGGCTCACGGCCAAACTAATCGTAACCGAAAACCTCTACAAATTTTACAACCAACTCACCGGCCAATACAAGCTCAAAAGACGATGAATGAAATCAGGAAAATACGCATCAGCGACATTCCCGCGTTGCTCGACGATACCGCTTTCTGGAAACACGATTTCCTTTCGGTAAGCCGGCATCGCTTGTATTCGCACTACAAAAACCCCAATGCACAACCCGACGACCTTGTGTTGCTATTGGCCTATACCGATGGTGAATTGGTTGGGTATATGGGTGTTTTCATCGATAAGATTGTGCTAGACGGTAAAGCAAACAAAATTGGCTGGCTTTCAACCTGGTGGGTACATCCTAAAACCAAAGGCAGCGGCATTGGTCGCGAAATCCTCAATACGATGTATGAATCCCTCAACGGACAAATCGGGATTTCACAGTTCACGCCGAGCGCCAAAAGGGTATACGATAAATCTGGTTATTTTTACACACTCAAGGACAATCGAGGTATAAAGGCTGTTTTGCGTAGCAATCTGGGTTTTGTGGTTCCGGCTTTTTTTCCTAAATCCAAACCGCTTTTGCCTTTGCTCGATGCCGCCGATAGGTTCCTCAATATTTTCATCAACTGTAGACTGTCATTCCAAAGGATTAATGTAAGAAGACAGCTTAAAGGAGTGCAGGTCGAATACCTCAATCGCATTGATGCCGAAACCGATCGCATGATTCACTTGCATGGCAAAAACCATATCTCTCCAAAAACCAGCGCTTTTTTTGAATGGCTTAAAGCCTGGAACTGGGTTCAGGAGGCGCCGCTACTGGATTTGACCAACAAACACGAGTACGAGTTTTCTATCTACGACCGCAAGTTCAACATTTACCTGATGAAGATTGTGGCAAAAGGCAACTGCATTGGATTCCTCGTTTTGCAACGGCGCAATTATGTGTGTAAAGTCCTGTTTTCCTACGCCGATGCATTGCACGCCGACACTATTGCAAATGTCATCAAACTGCAGTGCATGCAACAAAATATAAGGGAAATCATCTGTTACGACGAGGCAATCAACCAACAGCTCAACAAATCGTTTGTGTTTTTGTACAAGACCAAAAAAGTCAAGCAATCGATCATTTCAAAAGCCTTTCAAAAACAGGATTTTGATGATACGGTGGTGAATTTCGGCGACGGTGATTGTAGTTTTGCCTAAGCGCGCTCGGCGTAAATGATGTAGTAACGGTTGGTGAATCTCCTGAGCAATGGCCTCAAACCGATGCTTTTGGTTGGGTTCGTCCACTTTTCCCGGGCGATGATTCTCCAACCGGTTTTCTCTAAAAGCCAATCCAATTGCCAATCTTCGAACTCGTGGTAATGCCTGTCCCAAGGATCGGTTTTGCTGCGGTAAGCCGGCGAAAACCACAGACGCATGGGAATAGAGATAAACAATTTATCGGCCTTGATTTCCTTTAAAATGGTGTAGGGGTTGAGTAGATGTTCGAAGATTTCAAAGGCGGTAACCACATCGGCAGTTGCGTTTTTGAGTGCAGTCTGGTCTTCATCGAGATCTTCGCCACTCGTATTGGTTACAGAAAAACCATCTTCTTTCATGATCAGCGAAAACGGGTTTTCAACGCCCAAATCCAAAATGATTTTAGAGGGACCAATATGTTTCCTGAGGAATTCAAGGGTGTGTTTGAACCGTTTGTTTGGATAGACTTTTTCGTACATGTTTTTAACCGCTAGGCCGCAAAGATAGAAAAAGATTTTGCCTAAAAATCAATACCGATACACAAACGCATTAATGTTCATGCCCGCGCCAACCGAAGCAAACACGAGTACATCGCCTTTATTGATTTCATGGTTTTCAATCTGGCCTTTGGTCAACAAATCGTACAAGGTAGGCACGGTAGCCACGCTGCTGTTGCCGAGTTTGTTGATGCTCATGGGCATGATGTTTTCTGGTGCCGATTTGCCGTAGAGTTTGTAAAAACGGTGGATAATTGCCTCGTCCATTTTTTCATTGGCTTGGTGGATCAGCACTTTTTTCACGTCGTCTATCGCAACACCGCTTTTATCGAGGCAGCTTTTCATGGCTTGCGGAACCTGGTTCAAGGCGAACTCATAAATCTTTCGGCCTTGCATCTTAATGTAACGCACGTCAGGGTCGAGGTCTTTATTGAATGAATTACCAAACGACAGGAAATACGCCTCGTCATAAGAATACGTAGCGCTTTCGTAGGCGAGTAAGCCTGTGTCGTCATCAGACGCTTCTACAACCGAAGCTCCTGCACCATCCGAGTAAATCATGCTGTCACGGTCATGGACGTCTACCACGCGTGAAAGCGTTTCGGCACCAATCACCAGGCAACGTTTGGCCATGCCCGACTTGATGTAAGCGTTGGCCTGAAGCATGCCTTCAATCCAACCCGGACAGCCAAAAAGGATATCATAGGCAACGCATTTGGGATTTTTGATTTTGAGGCTGTGTTTGACACGTGTAGCCAAACTCGGGACCGTATCGGTCTGGATGGCTCCGGGTTTTACGTCACCAAAATTGTGCGCAAGGATGATATAGTCTAAAGTTTCGGGATCAATTCCAGAATCGGCGATGGCCTTTTGTGCGGCGAAAAAAGCGAGGTCCGAAGATTTGAGGTGCGATTCTGCGTAGCGGCGTTCTTCTATTCCTGTGATACCCTTGAATTTTTCAATAATCACTTCGTTGACATAGGCAAATGGGGTCCCGTCGTCATTTAAAAAAACATGCTTATCGAAATCGGTATTCTTTACTGTTATTTCCGGGATATAGCTACCGGAACCTGTTATTTTGATATTCATCAGGAGTTTTGGTCAAAGATTCTAAGTAAAGGTACCCATAATAAACGGCATGACGCCTTTATTTATTAGAAGTTCCCAAAGATTTGCAGAATAGCCGATAATAGCCAATATTAATTGTGAAATTCAAAAAAAATGTCCCGATTCATTCTCGGGACATCTTGTTTAATTTTCCATGTAGGCTTCTATCGGTGCACAACTGCAAATCAGGTTGCGGTCGCCGTAAGCATCATCAGCGCGGCGTACGCTCGGCCAGAATTTGTTTTCAGAGATATAGTCTAGTGGGAATGCAGCTTGTTCGCGCGTGTACGGGAAATTCCAGTCATCGGCGGTAATCATCGCCAAAGTATGCGGCGAATTCTTGAGTACGTTGTTGGGGTTTTCGGCTACGGCAGCTTCAATTTCCTTGCGGATGGAAATCATCGCGTCGCAGAAACGGTCGAGCTCTTCAAGATTTTCACTTTCGGTGGGCTCGATCATCAAGGTTCCAGCTACCGGGAAAGAAACAGTGGGTGCGTGGAATCCGTAGTCCATCAAACGTTTCGCAATATCGGTTACTTCAATTCCCTTTTGCTTGAACGGGCGGCATTCGAGGATCATCTCATGTGCGGCACGGCCCATTTCTCCGGTGTATAGCGTATCATAGTGGCCGGTGAGGCGCTCTTTGATGTAATTTGCGTTGAGGATGGCGTATTTGGTGGCGTCGGTCAAACCTTCGGCACCCAGCATGGTGATGTATCCGTAAGAAATCAAACACACCAAAGCAGAACCCCAAGGTGCCGCCGAAATTGCGGTAATTGGTGTTTCACCTCCCGTTGGAATCACCGGATTCGTCGGTAAAAACGGAACCAAATGTTTGGCCACGCAGATTGGGCCAACGCCAGGTCCGCCGCCGCCGTGTGGGATGGCAAAGGTCTTGTGTAGGTTGAGGTGGCAAACATCGGCGCCAATCGTTGCCGGATTGGTGAGCCCAACTTGTGCGTTCATGTTGGCACCGTCCATATAAACCTGACCGCCGTTGTCGTGGATGATTTTCGTGACTTCTATAATCGATGCCTCGTAAACACCATGTGTAGAAGGATAAGTCACCATCAAACACGACAAATTGTCTTTGTACTTGATTGCTTTCTCGCGCAAATCCTCGACATCGATGTTACCGTTTTCGAGTGTTTTGGTGACAATGATTTCCATGCCAGCCATCGCTGCCGAAGCCGGATTGGTTCCGTGCGCGGATGCCGGAATCAGTGCAATGTTGCGGTGATGGTCACCTCTCGACATATGATAAGCGCGGATCACCATGAGCCCTGCGTATTCGCCTTGCGCACCCGAATTGGGTTGCAAAGTCGTTCCTGCAAAACCGGTAATCACATTGAGTTGCTGCTCTAATTTCTTGAGCATTTCCTGATAGCCTTGCACTTGGTTGAGCGGTGCAAAAGGGTGGATGTTGTTCCAGTTTGGGCTGCTCAGCGGCAACATTTCGGCGGCGGCGTTAAGCTTCATGGTACACGAACCAAGCGAAATCATCGAATGGTTCAACGCCAAATCCTTGCGTTCGAGCATTTTGATGTAACGCATCAGCGCCGTTTCAGAATGGTATTTGTTGAAAACGTCGTGTTGCAGGAAGGTCGAGGTGCGGCCAAAGCTTGAAAGCACATTCGATTCAGGCAGTTCGTTAATCGTGGTTGTTGATTTTCCGGTCGCTTCGGCAAAGACCGAAACAATGGCGTTCAAATCGGCAAGGCTCACGGTTTCGTTCAAAGAAATGGATACCGTTTGTGCGTCTACGTAATAGAAATTGATTTCCTTTTGCTCTGCGATTGCCCTCACTTTGTTTGCATCGGCTTTGATGACAATTGTGTCAAAGTAAGCCGTGTTGGTTTGATACAAGCCGAGTTTTTCGAGTGCATTGGCGAGTGCCACGGCAGACGCGTGGACTTTATCGGCGATATAACGCAAGCCTTTCGGGCCATGATACACCGCGTACATTCCGGCCATGACCGATAATAAAACCTGTGCGGTACAAATGTTAGAGGTCGCTTTATCGCGTTTGATGTGCTGCTCGCGGGTTTGCAAAGCCATACGCAAAGCGCGGTTTCCGTTTACATCAACTGTTACCCCAATGATCCTTCCGGGCATGCTGCGTTTGAACTCGTCTTTGGTTGCGAAATAGGCTGCGTGTGGTCCACCGTAACCCAGTGGAATCCCGAATCTTTGTGTGGTCCCGAAAACAACATCGGCGCCCATTTCACCTGGCGAAACGAGTTTGACCAAGCTTAGGATATCGGCGGCGAAAGCGGTTTTGATTTCGGCTGTTTTGGCCTTCGACACAAATCCGCTGTAATCATTGATTTGCCCGTATTTACCCGGATATTGCAGCATGGCACCGAAAAACTTTGACGAAAAATCAAAAGTTTCGTGGTTCCCTACGACCAACTCCACACCAATTGGCGTAGAACGGGTTTGCAATACAGACAAGGTTTGGGGCAATATTTCTTCAGAAACGAAGAATTTATTGACGTTATTTTTCTTTTGGTCACGGCTCCTGACGTCGAAAAGTAAGGCCATGGCTTCGGCAGCGGCGGTTCCTTCATCGAGTAGCGAGGCGTTGGCAATTTCCATCCCGGTAAGTTCAATGACCATGGTCTGGAAATTGAGGATGGCTTCGAGTCTTCCTTGCGCAATCTCGGCCTGATAAGGCGTATAGGCGGTGTACCAACCCGGATTTTCAAAGACGTTGCGTTGTACGACTGCGGGAACAATACAGGCGTTGTAACCCAATCCGATATACGATTTGAAAACTTTGTTCTTGTTGCCGAGCTCATGCACGTGGTTCAGGAACTCATATTCGGTCATCGCAGGATCCAGGTCCAACGGCGATTTCAGGCGAATGTCATCGGGCAGGGTTTCGTAAATCAATTGGTCAATCGATTCCACGCCGATGGTTTTCATCATTTTCGCGAGGTCGGTTTCGCGCGGGCCGATATGTCTTAGGGCAAAAGCATCTGTTTTCATTAAGGTAGGGTTGTTTTTTTAACGTGCGTAAAATTAAAGATTAATCGCAAAATCGGTGGCTTTTTTAACGGCAATTTTTGAGTATTTGTTAACCGCGCCGCTTTGTTATTAACAGTTTGTTTAATTTTACGAAATGGCAGTATTCAGGCGCATTTTGGATTTTTACCTCGAAGGCAGTATCCACGTGGCATTGTCTTGTGCGGCGCTGGTATTGATGACGCAACATATGTTTGATTTGCCGCGAAATCTTTGGGTTGTTGGGTTTGCTTTCTTTGGGACGATTGTTGGCTACAATTTTGTGAAATACGACGCGCTGGCCAGAACCGGAAAGCTTCCGCTCAAAAAGCAGCTCAAAGCAATCATTGCCTTGAGTGTCCTGGCTTTTTTTGGCGTGGCCTTGAGTTTTTTCAAATTGCAGTGGCCAACGCAACTCATGGCCCTATTATTCCTGGCCCTGACGATTTTATACACCCTGCCTTTTTTTCCCAACCGCAAAAATGCGCGCAATTGGAAAGGCGTCAAGATTTATATGGTAGCATTGTGCTGGGTTGGTGCCACGGTAGTTTTGCCGGTATTGGATTCGGGAATTGCCATCACGACCGATTTTTGGCTCAAATGTGTGCAGCGCTTTTTGTTGTTGTTTTCGCTGATATTGGTTTTTGAAATCAATGACTTAAAAAATGACGATCCGAATCTAAAGACCGTTCCGCAGCAGATAGGAATATTCCAAACCAAAATGCTCGGATTGTGCCTGCTCTTGGGCTTTTACTTTCTCGAATTCCTCAAGCGCGATTTTGAAACCCAACAACTGCTCATCAACGCCATTTTGGTTGCCGTAATGGCTTTGCTGTTAGGCTTCGCCAATGAAAGCCGCAACAAATATTACACTTCTTTTTGGGCAGAATCGGTACCGGTTTTTTGGCTGATGTTATTGCTCATTTTCGGATAGTTCTTTGAGCATCTCGTTGCGTTCGAGCAGCAACTGCCTCAGGTGCTTGCTGAGCAGCAGGCGGTCGAAAAATCTCCCGATGAACCCGTAAGGCACTTCGTATTGCAAGATATCGGTCATGACGGCCAACCCTTCTTTCTCTTCAAAAAAGTGCTCATGCCTGAAAGATTTAAACAGACCTTTCTCCATTTCATCCACAAAAAATTTAGGAATTTTCATCGCCGTAATCCTGCTGGTATGTCGCAGGTAAAGACCGAAATGTTTGCCTCTCCAAGTCACGATTTCATTGTATTCGATTAAGCCCGAGCGGCGTCCGCCCACTATATTCTCATTGGTTTTTGCTACCGATTGCTGATGGATATTCAGGTTCCTGGCAAGGTCGAATACAATCGCAACCGGAGCGTTGATCGTGGTAATTAGGTGAATTTTGGTCATCATTGGATTGCCGTTTGGTGTTCGTGCGCTTTGCGTTTGCCACGGAAGAAAAAATATAGGTTCAGGAACAGCATCAGTCCAAGATATATAGAAAATCCGCCGATTTTATAACTCAACGCCTCGACCAATTCCTGATAGCTGTTGCGATACAGGTTGATTTCTAAAATCATCAAGGCAAAACCAATATTGAGCAGGTAAAAACCGGTTTCAAAAAGTTTATTCGTGGCGATGGCAATTTCTGCGCGACCCCTAAAAATGTCTAGCATGTACACTTTGCTGTTCCTGAAGAGTGTCCGTGAAACGTAAAACGTGAGCAGTAAAGCGATGGGTAGGTAACAGGTGTAGCCGATTAATATTTTGGTAGTTTCCATAATGTAAAAGATTTAAAGTTATTGAATGAGTTTGTTGACGTATTTGGTAACCAAGAAAATATTGATGTAGTGAAGGATCGAAATAACACACACGATAACGGCGGTTCGGAGCGCTACTGTTTCGACAAGCTCCGTGGTGCTTCTTATTTGCTGCCATTGCATCAACGTCATTGTACAATAGCCAAGGTTGAGCAAATAATAACCCAGCAGCAGTATGCCGTTTACCTTTTGGCACAAATCTACATGGTCGGGAATTAGCTGCGCCACATACACATTGCCGTTGCGGTAGCAGATTTTGCCCACCCGAGCAATAATGAGCGCGGTGACCAAAAGGTAAATCAGGTATCCAATCAGGTTGAGGTTCATCGTTGCACTTTTTTGTAGAGAATCGCAGAAAAATAAATCGCGAGTATTGGTGGGATGCCGATCAACAGGTAGTTGAAGATGACATATTCATGAAAGTTCCAATGGGAGTAAACAAAAGCTAGTACAAAATATCCCAAAACCGATACTGCGTAAACTCGAAGACGCGGGTTGTCAGCGTTAGTTATAAAGAGTAACAGGCCCATCAAGGTTTGATAGCCGCCGGTCAGCAGCGTAGAAAGCAGTGCAAAGACTAGAAAGTCATCCTCGAAAATTCCAATCAATGCCAGCAAGATTGGCAATCCCACAAAAAACAAGTTCAAATAATGCAAGAGTTTCATGACAGTTTGTTTTAAAGTTTCAAAAAAAAATGAAAGTTTTATTTAAATTTTTTTATTTCATCAGCTTAATAATCATACGTCCCAGCCAATTATCATTGAACTCGGTTACTTTGTCGAGGATGTTGTCGGCTTTTAGCACAAAATCGTACAGTTTGGTGGTTTGGTCTACAAAGTGCTGCTGCGCCGCGTCGCTGCCCGAAGGTATAGACGAGACTTCTTTCAAAATCTTGAGCGCGGGCTTAATTTCGCGTTTGCTTCGCTCGCGTGAGATTTTCACGGCCAACTCGTCCAGGTCTTTTTCGGCGGTAAAAAACTCGCGGCGTTCGCCGGCTTTGTATTCTTTGTAAACAATGCCCCAATCCATGAGCGCGCGCAGGTTCATGCTGGCGTTTCCGCGCGAAATCTGCAGTTCTTCCATGATGTCTTCCATCGAAACCGGTTCGTGCGATACCATCAAAAGCGCATGGATTTGCGCCATAGTCTTATTGATTCCCCACTGCGAGCCCAAAGCGCCCCAGGTTTGTACGAATTTTGTTTTTGCCTCGTTGAATTCCATAGCCCAAAGATATTAAATGTTTTTAAACTTTCAGTAAAAAATGAAAGTTATTTAATAAAAAGAATCAATTTATTGGTTGCCGAAGTTAGGATTTCGATTGGTGTGTCGCTTTATGTTACGCAAAGCCAACGCCCGAGTCTACTGAGGTAATCCTCAACACGCTTGGGCGCAACTTACATAGGTAGTTTTTATCGGATTCCTTATAACAACCCGGCGCGCCTAAGTAAAGCCTCCGGTTTCGGTTCCTGACCGCGAAAGCGTTTGTATAAAACCATCGGTGCTTCGGTGCCGCCTTTCGAAAGTACATTGTCCTTGAATTTCGTGGCGACTTCCTTGTTGAAAATGCCGTTTTCCTTGAAGTATTCAAACGCGTCGGCATCCAAAACCTCGGCCCATTTGTAGCTGTAATAACCAGACGAATAGCCGCCCTGGAAAATATGCGAGAACGACGGGCTCATCGCATTTTCGGGCACATCCGGATACAATTTTGTCGATTCAAACTGCTCATTCTCGAACGCTTTCAAATCGGTAATCCCCGACGGATCCTGCGCATGCCAACCCATATCGAGCAAACCAAAACTTAGCTGTCGCATCGTGGCCATCCCTTCCTGGAAACTCGCACTTTCCTTGATTTTTTCTACGTATTCCATCGGGATCATTTCGCCGGTTTCATAATGATGGGCAAACAATTCCAAAGCTTCGGGCTCATAGCACCAATTTTCCATAATCTGGCTCGGCAATTCCACAAAATCCCAATACACCGAGGTTCCAGAAAGGTTCGGATACACTGTATTGGCGAGCATACCATGCAAACCGTGCCCAAATTCATGGAACAGCGTGGTCACCTCATTAAAAGTGAGTAACGACGGTTTGGTCGCTGTGGGTTTGGTAAAGTTGCAGACATTAGAGATATGCGGTCGTTCATTGACGCCGTCCTTAACATATTGTGATTTAAAAGACGTCATCCAAGCGCCGTTGCGCTTGCCCTTACGCGGGAAAAAGTCGGCGTAGAAAATAGAAACCAATTCGCCATTTTCATCGGTGACTTCATAAGTAACGACTTCTTCGTGGTATTTGTCGATGTCGAAAATTTCGGTAAACGTAAGCCCATAGAGTTTTTTTGCGACAGTGAACGCGCCTTCGAGCACTTTCTCGAGTTGAAAATAAGGCTTGAGTTTCTCATCGTCGAGATTGAACAACTGCTGTTTGAGTTTCTCGGAATAGTACGCACCATCCCATTTTTCCAAGGTTGAGATACCATCTAATTTTTGGGCAAAAGCGGTGAGTTGTGCAAACTCGTATTCGGCGGCAGGTTTGGCGTTGACGAGCAAATCATTGAGGAACGACTTGACTTTTTCGGGCGTTTGCGCCATGCGTTCTTCCAAAACGAAATGCGCGTGGGTTTGATAACCCAGCAGGTTAGCGCGGTCAAAACGCAATTTGGCAATCTGCAACACATTTTGGGTGTTGTCGTTCGCGTTGCCACGGAAAGCCTTGGCGCCATTGGCAATCGCGATTTGTTTGCGCAACTCACGGTTGTCGGCATAGGTCACAAACGGAATGTAGCTCGGATAATCCAACGTAAAAATCCAACCGTCCTTATCGAGGCTTTTGGCGAGTTGGTGCGCCGCTTCAATCGCGCCTTCGGGCAAGCCCGACAAATCTTTCTCGTCGGTAAGATGCAATTGAAAATCGTGTGTTTCGGCCAAAACATTTTCGCCAAACTGTAAACTCAATCTTGACAATTCCTTGTCGATTTCGCGAAGCTTTAATTTGTCTTCATCAGAAAGGTTCGCACCGTTGCGGGCAAAACCTTTGTATTTTTTTTCAAGTAAGGTGGATTGCTCAGTAGTGAGTTCGAGGTTTTCACGATTTTCATAAACCGATTTCACACGCGCAAAAAGTGCCGCGTTCAACCGCACGTCATTGCCAAATTCAGACAGCCAAGGCGAAATTTCCTGCGCAATCTGCTGGATCTCGTCATTGGTTTCGGCCGAGTTGAGGTTAAAGAAAATACTCGAAATCCTATCGAGCGTGTCGCCACTAAAAGCCAGTGCTTCTATCGTGTTTTCAAAAGTCGGCGCTTCGGGATTATTGGCAATCGCGTCTATTTCTGCCTTGGCACTTGCAATGGCTTGCTCAAAAGCCGGTTTGAAATCTTCGTTCTTGATTTGCGAAAACGGCGCCGTATCGTATTTGGTGTTGAATTTTGATGTAAGTATACTCATAATGTGTAGTCTGGTGCCTAGCCCCGATGGCAGCGGCATCCTTTATGGTTTGCAAAACCATAAAGATATAGCGAACAGCGGGAACTTGCTCCTAATAAAAAGTGAATTATTTTTTAAGATTTCTCGAAGATTCATTAACCGAATCCTTTAGGCTTTCCTTATAAGCGATGATTTTCTCCAGCACCTTTTTGTCGTGGCTGCCAATGATCTGCGCCGCCAAAATCCCGGCATTTTTACCGCCGTTCAAAGCCACGGTCGCCACCGGAACGCCGCCCGGCATTTGCAGGATAGACAACACAGAATCCCAACCGTCGATAGAATTGCTCGATTTCACAGGTACGCCAATTACGGGCAACGGCGACATCGATGCCACCATTCCGGGCAAATGCGCTGCGCCGCCGGCTCCGGCAATAATTACCGAAATGCCTCTGAGGTGCGCATTTTTGCTGAAATCGACTAACTTTTCGGGTGTGCGGTGCGCCGAAACGATGTCGGTTTCGGTTTCGATCCCAAATTCGGCGAGGATGTTGATGGCTTCCTGTAGGATGGGCAGGTCGGAAATGCTGCCCATGACGATGGCTACTTTCATGTTTGGTTGTTGGTTGTCGGTTGTCGGTTGTCGGATTTTATCGAAACCGCAATCGGATTATATTTTTGGGCGGTGCGCTTCGTGCCTCGCGCCGCGCTGTCCGCTATATCTTTTGTTCCTTGCAGTCACAAAAGGATGTCGCTTCCATCGCTACCGCGAACACCGGAGATTTGGGTTACTTTGACTTTACACAGATTACACAAATGACACAGATTAAGAGTCAAAAAAATCTGTAAAATCTGTGAAATCCGTGTTTATTTTTTGCAAACAACCTTAATCGTATTTTTAACTTCCTCGGCAATCTTTCTAGCTTCGGACATATCTTCATTCACAATCGTAACATGTCCCATTTTTCGGAACGGCCGCGTTTGCTTCTTACCGTAAATGTGCGGCGTAACGCCATCAATTGCAAGGATTTGTTCTATATTTTCATACACTACGTCTCCAGAAAATCCTTCGGCACCGACCAAATTTACCATAATTCCCGCGACTTTGCTAGCGGTATTGCCCAAAGGCAAATCCAGAATGGCGCGCAAATGGTTTTCAAATTGTGAGGTATAACTGGCTTCAATCGAGTAATGCCCAGAATTGTGTGGCCTTGGCGCTACTTCATTGACCAAAATTTCATCGTCGTGCGTCTGGAACATTTCTACGGCGAGTAATCCAACATGGTCGAATTTTTCAGAAACGGCTAGCGCAATCTGGGTGGCTTTTCGCGCCACTTCGGGTGCAATTCGCGCCGGGCAGATTACATATTCTACCTGGTTGGCTTCGGGATGAAACTCCATTTCAACGACAGGATAGGTGACCACATCACCCGATGGGTTTCGGCACACGATCACCGCAAGTTCATTTTTAAACGGCACCATTTGCTCGGCAATGCATTCTACGTCGGGCAAAAGCGCGGTGTCGGCAAGCGACCGGACGATTTTAACGCCGTTGCCATCGTAACCAAACTCAGTGCATTTCCAGACAAAAGGCATCGCGATGCTGTTGTTTTTTATGGTAAGCTGCAAACCTTCGAGCTGGTGGAATTTCTGGAACACTGCAGTCGGAACTCCCTTATCGAAATAGAAATCCTTTTGCGTGCCTTTGTTTTGTATCAGTCGCAAGGTTTTGGGCGATGGATACACTTTCAAGCCTTCCTTTTCGAGCTGCTCCAACGCGTCGAGGTTGACGAGCTCGATTTCAAAAGTGAGTAAATCCACTTGTTTCCCAAACGCGTAAACCGTTTCAAAATCCATCAAATCACCCTCAAAGAATTTGTTGCACGCAATGCGCGAAGGCGCTTCCGGGCTCGGATCTAAAACGTAAGTCTGGATGTCGAACTTTCGGGTTTCGGCGAGCAGCATTTTGCCAAGTTGGCCGCCACCGAGTATGCCGAGTTTGAAATCGGAGGAGAAGTAGTTCATTCTAATTGTGTTGTTGTACGCAAAGATACTTTAACAATTGGGAATTGGCAACCCTTAATTTAGCACATAATTGAGGGAAACATTTGCATAATAATTGACCGGAAGTCCCGGATAGTAATAGCGCGGCGCATTGTTCCCCACAGGAAGCGCGTTCGGCAAAATCAGCGAAGCATAACGCTCATCGGTGAGATTGTTGACGCCAAACGCGAAATTCGAGCTCAGGTTTTCTAAGATTTGAAGTGCATAACCCACTTTTGCATTTACGGTTTTATAAGCGTCTGCGTAAACCGAGTTGGCATCGTTGAGCGGTAGTTGGTCAACGTATAAAAAATCGGAGGATACAAACCAATTTTTAAAATGAAACGTCAATCCGGCATTGGCTTTATTTGCGGGAACTCCGGTGAGTTTGTTGCCCGAAAAGTTAGTGCCGTTGTCATTGAAATCTTCAAATTTATATTCACCTATTGAACCCGACGCGTACCAACTCAAAGACAGCAGTCGGTTAATTCGCCACGAATGGTTTAGCGACAATTCAACACCTTGGTGTAAGGTTTCACCCGCATTGACGCCTACATATTGGTCGTCGCCGATTCGTTTCGCGACAAGCAAATCCTTGATTTCCATACGGTACAAAGCGATGTCCACATAAAGAGTCCGATTGAAAAAATAAAACTTCCCACCCACTTCATAATTGTAACCATTTTCGGGTTTGATGTTGGCGTTGATGCTGCCACTTGCGGTCAAAGTTTCGCTTATGCTAGGCAACGAATAGCCTTTGCTTACCGACGCGTAAATGGTCTGCAGATTAGACGGTTTGTACAACAAAGAAACCTGCGGCGACCAGATGGCATTATAATCGTATTGTTGCGATGAAACCTTTGGATAGTTATCATGCAAGTTGAAATGGGTTTGGTTGACATTGACGCCGCCTTGCAATTCCAAATGTTTGGTGAACGCGAATCGCAGTTGTGCAAAGGCGTTGTAAAAACTTCTTTTTTGCGAATTTCCCGTGAGCAAATCGCCTTCAAGACTGCCGAAATTACCGTTTTGTTTGTATAGGTTTTGCAGCGTACGTCCGTGGTAATCGTCGTTGAAATATTCTGCGCCGATTATGAAATTCGATGCAACCGCCGCGAGTTTAAAATCACCCGAAAATTGTGTCCGCGCACCGTAAGCCATCGTGTATTGGTGCAAAACGTCAAAAGGGCGCGTCTCATAATTGTCCTTGTAGTTCACAAAAACCGACGTCGTATTTTTAATTTTCCCCAAGCCAAATTCATAACCCAAACCGCCAAAAGCCGAACGGTACAATTTACACCCTTTAGACGCGAGCCAAGTCGTTGCCGCCGCTTTCGGGTTTTCATCAAATGTTTTTTTGTCGATAGAACTCGGGATGAAGGTTTTGAGCCAGGTATAATTCCCGAAATACGTCAGCTTGCTTTTAGACCTGCGAAACAACTCGCCGCCGAGCGTCAAACCTTCGCGATTGTACGCGCTGTTGTCGCGCCAGCCATCGGTTTTAAGGTTGTGGTAATTGAGGTTGAGGCTCGATTTGGTATCGTCGGCTGCGAAATTGAAATTGTTTTTGACAAGCCCGAATGAACCGTGCGTCGTGCTGATTGTTGCTGATTGCCCTTTTCCCGAAAGCTTCGGACTGAGCAGGATGGCGCCGCCCAAACCCGCGCCATAAACGCTCGAAAGCGGTCCTTTGATGATTTCCACTTGTTGGATGTTCTCGAGGTTAATGTCGTCAATCGTCGTTTCGCTATCGCCCGAAGTCAGCGGGATGTTGCCATAGAACGCGCGGATTTTATTGGTTCCGTAAGGCGTCCTCGCGCCAATCCCGCGGATGGTAATCCGGTTGGTGACCATATTGGCCGATTGCATGTACACGCCCGAAACCGTATTGATGGGCGTTGAGATATCAGCATTGTTGTTGCGTGTAAGCTCGCGCTGCGACAAAATTCCAATCGATGCAGGAGCGCCCATCAGGCTATCGTTGATATGGAAGCCGCTGATGCGGATTTCATTGAGTGACGTGGCGTGGGGAATCGTGTCGGCTTGTGCGAAGACTTGAAAAGACAGCAGCGATAATAAACCACAAAAGCTGATTCCTTTCATACGTTACTTATTAAAGCGCACTTGCCAAATTGTGTCGCTGCCGTCATCGGTCACCAGTAATGAACCGTCGGATGCAACGGCAACAGCAACGGGACGTCCGTAAACTTCCGCTTTATCGATATCCGAAATAAATCCTGTCAGGAAATCCTGTGGCTGGCCCGAAGGTTTCCCGTTTCTGAACGGTACAAAAAGTACTTTATAACCCGAGATTTTAGAGCGGTTCCAGGAGCCGTGTTGCCCTACAAAAACGCCCTTGCGATACGATTCGGGAAACGCCTTTGCGGTGTAAAAAGCCAGTCCTAGTGAAGCCGTGTGCGCGCCTACCGACACGTCGGGGACAATCGCTTTGGCGGCGAGGTCCTTGCCTTGTCCTTTCATGCGCGGATCTGGGATGTTGCCAAAATAGGAGTAAGGCCAGCCGTAAAATCCGCCGTTTTTGACGCTCGTGATGTAATCGGGAACGAGTTCGTCGCCGAGTTCGTCGCGTTCGTTTAC
This sequence comes from Flavobacterium sp. UBA7665, assembly GCA_002483285.1. Classification (GTDB taxonomy): domain Bacteria; phylum Bacteroidota; class Bacteroidia; order Flavobacteriales; family Flavobacteriaceae; genus Flavobacterium. The sequence goes on along the minus strand of DLHP01000004.1, from coordinate 247,521 downwards.
TGCTGTCCAGAGTTCGCCGGTTTCGGGATTCCAGTCTATACCAACGGGATTTCTGAGTCCGCTCGCGTAAATTTTTTCACCGCTGCCATCGGGATTGATTTCGAGGATGCAGGCGCGACGCACTTCGTGTTCCATACCGTGCTCGGCTACATTGCTGCCAGAACCCACGGTCACGTAAATCTTGGTGCCGGTTTTATTGGCAATCAGGTTGCGCGTCCAATGGTTGTTGTAACCGCCGGCGGGTAATTCGAGAATTTTTTCGCCTTTCGATTGCAGTTTTAATTCGGATGGATTGTAGGCATATTTGTAAAGTCCATCGGTGTTGGCAATGTAAAACGAGTTTCCTAAAACCAGCATTCCGAAAGGTTTGTTGAGCCCTTTGATGAAAGTTTCGCGGGTTTCGAATTGTCCGTCTTTATTGCTGTCGCGGAAAATGGTGATGCGGTCAGCGCCCGATTCGGAGACGAAAATATCGTTGTTGGGCGCCACATAAATCCAACGCGGATTGTCAAATTTATCGGCAAATTTGGAGACTGTAAAACCTTGCGGTGCGACAGGTATTTTTCCGGCAGGCCAATCCACGATGCTGCTTCTCACTGAAGCGGATTTGGTGGCAAAGGGCGCAGGCAAAGTGATGTCGCCTAGGGCTGTTTTCACGGTATTGGGCGGTTGTTTTGATAAGGCTTCTTTTTCGGATTTTTTGACTTGTCCGTTACAGGAGGTAAGCAATGTTGCCGAGCTCAACAGCGCGCTAAATAGGAATTGTTTCATAAAATTGTCGTTTTCTCAAAAGCGTAAAGTTAGCCCGTAAAAATTATGGAATTCGGGATAATTTTTTCAAGATTTCCCTTGCTGCTGCCTTATATGCGGCAGAATGGTGTTGGTAGTCTTTATCCAGTATGGTTTTGAGTTCGGGATGGATCCAATCGACATGTTTTCCAATCACAAAAAGGGTTCTCATGGCGTAGGCTTTGGCGGCCACTTTGGTATCGCCAATGAGCCAGTCAAAATCGGCTTCGATGATTTTTTGGAGTTGCTCTTGCGAAAGTGAAATGCCGGTTTCAGATTTTTCGAAATGCGCGTCTACAAGCAACTGGCAGATTTTTGAGATGGGCCGGATGGCGCTTTCGTCGTTGAGTTTTGAAAGGTTGGTGCAGATAAAATCTAGTGGGGCCAGAAACCATTCGAGCTTTTCGTAAGCCACAATTTCAAGGATCCAGCAAGCTTTGTGCGAATCTTTGTCGGCAACATCAAAAGCGAATTGTACCAAATGGGCAAATTCGGCAGGATTGGCAAGGATATAGTCCTTGTTTTCGTCCCTTGGCTTTCGGTGGGCCGAACAATTTCTGACACGCTCGTAAAGGCTGCTGCTCATTTTACAAATATATTTTAAAAAAGTAAAAATACGTGTGGCTTAATCCTTTAAGAGTTCTTAAATTTGTGGCTTATTCCAAAACAGACCCATGATACAACTCCACGACAAACATTTTGTGCCATTCATCTCGGCAGAAGAGATTGATTTTGCACTCGCCAACATGGCCAAACAAATGGATGATGATTTTTTTGATGAGGTTCCCGTATTTGTGGGCGTCCTCAACGGCGCGTTCATGGTGATGTCTGATTTGATGAAACACTACCGCGGCATGTGCGAAGTGACTTTCGTGAAAATGGCTTCTTATGAAGGCACGCAGACTTCGGGCGAGGTAAAACAACTCATTGGGCTCAATCAAAACCTTGAAGGAAAAACGGTTGTAGTGGTAGAAGATATCGTAGACACCGGACATACCATTGAAGCGCTCAAGGCGATTTTCAAAGAGAAAAAAGTCAAGCATTTTAAGATTGCCACCTTGTTCTTAAAACCCGACGCTTACAAAAAAGACATCAAGATCGATTATGTGGGCATCCGCATTCCGGATAAATTTATCGTAGGTTATGGGCTCGATTATGATGGCCTCGGACGGAATTTGCAGGATGTGTATCAGTTGGCGGAATAAAATCCGAAGACGAATCCCAAATACCAAGCTCAATTCTAATATCTCAATTCTCAATTCTAATATCTCAAATCCAAAATGATTAACATCGTTCTTTTCGGGAAACCGGGCGCAGGAAAAGGTACCCAAGCAGAGTTTTTAAAAGAAAAGTATAATTTGGTGCACCTCTCCACCGGCGATATATTTAGGCACAACATCAAAACCGGAACCGAGCTCGGCATTTTGGCCAAAAGCATCATTGACCGCGGCGATTTGGTTCCCGACGAAATCACGACCAATATGTTGCGTGATGCGGTCAACGACCATCCGGACGCTATGGGATTTTTGTTCGACGGATATCCGCGCACGATTGCCCAGGCCCAAGCACTCGATGAAATCTTAGCCGACAAAGGATCAGAAAATACCGCCACCATAGCGCTCGAGGCCGATGATGAAATCCTCGTGCAACGTTTGCTTGAAAGAGGGAAAACTTCTGGAAGGGCTGATGATCAAGACGAGGCCAAAATCCGCAACCGCTATCAGGAATACAACGAAAAAACGGCACCATTGATTGATTTTTATACTGCACAGGGTAAATTTCACGCCGTGAACGGCATCGGTTCAATCGCCGAAATCACCCAAAGATTGAGCAGCGTCATTGACAGTTTGTAATTGGTTATAGTTACGTTAAATTTGTATTTAACCGTAACGGATAACCTAAATTTAATACATGGAAATACTCATTATCCTTTTTTTAATCTTGCTCAACGGCGTGTTTTCTATGTCGGAAATAGCGCTGATTTCGGCGCGTAAAAACCGCCTGGAAACCGCCGCAAAAAAAGGAAACGCCAATGCCAGGGTGGCGCTTGATCTGGCCAATTCACCCAATAAATTTTTATCGACCGTACAGATTGGGATTACCTTGATTGGGATCCTGACGGGTATTTTTAGCGGGGACAAAATCACGATGGATGTGCAGCATTTCGTAGAAGGATTTGCGACACTCAAGCCTTACGCCGATTCTATTGCGGTTGGAATTGTGGTACTCGTGCTGACCTTTTTCTCGCTCGTTCTGGGCGAATTATTGCCCAAACGCATCGGTCTGAATTATCCCGAGGCGATTGCCAAAGCCACAGCGGTGCCCATGCGGGTGATCTCTATCGTCACAGCGCCTTTTATTTGGCTGCTTACCGTATCCACCGAATTTTTGCTCAAGGTGCTTAACATCAAGCCAACCGCCGACGGCAAAGTGACCGAGGAAGAAATCAAAGCCATCATCAAAGAAGGGACAGAAGGCGGCGAAGTACAGGAAATAGAACATGACATCATGGAGCGCGTGTTCCATATTGGTGACCGCAAGGTAAATTCGCTCATGACCCATAGAAAATCGGTGGTTTTCCTACCGTTGAATTCGGATAAAAGCCAGGTGAAGGAAATGATGCTCAAGGAGCTGCATTCCATTTATCCGGTGTATGACAAGGATTACGATGATGTGGTAGGCGTGGTGAACCTCAAGAGTATTTTTGCACATTTCGAGAACCCAACCTTCAGCCTTAAAAGCATCATGACCGATGCGCCGTTCATTATTGAACATACCACGGCGTACAAAGCACTAGAAAATTTCAAGAAAAGTGGCGTGCACTATGCGTTTGTTTCTGATGAATACGGCGTTTTCCAAGGCGTGATCACGCTCAATGACATACTCGAAGCGCTCGTGGGTGATGCTGCCGAATTTTACAAAGATGACTTTCAACTCGTGGCGCGCGAAGACGGAAGCTGGCTTGTAGACGGGCATTATCCGCTACACGATTTCCTGACGTATTTCGACCTCGATGACTTGACAGGCGACTACGAAGTAACAACCGTAAGCGGACTGGTCATGACCGAAATGTCGCGCATCCCCAAACAAGGCGAAAAACTCATTTGGCAAAGATTTGAACTCGAAGTGATCGACATGGACGGTGTGAAGATAGATAAGGTGTTAGTGACATCGCTTAAAGATTAAAAATGGTACAGGGATTTAGGTTACAAGGTACAGGGTTTCGGCCTCACCTTAAACCCTGAGCCCTGAACCCTGAACCCTGAACCCTAAAAAAATGACAGAAGGAAATTTCGTTGACTACGTAAAAATATATGTCTCCTCAGGCAAAGGAGGACGCGGCTCTACGCACTTGCACCGTGAGAAATTCATAGAAAAAGGCGGACCCGACGGTGGCGATGGCGGACGTGGCGGACATGTGTACCTTGTGGGCAATAAAGGTTTATGGACGTTGTTCCATCTCAAATTTGCCCGACACATCAAAGCCGGACATGGCGGCGATGGTGGTGGCGACCGCAGTACCGGTGCCGATGGCGATGATAAATTTATCGAAGTGCCACTCGGAACCGTCGTACGCGACAAAGAAACCAATGAAATCTTATTTGAAATTACCGAAGACGGAGAGAAACGCGTACTGGCGCAAGGCGGTAAAGGAGGTCTCGGCAACTGGCATTTCAGGAGTTCAACGAACCAGACGCCGCGTTATGCGCAACCGGGTTTATTGGGTGTAGAAATGGATGTGGTTTTAGAGCTTAAAGTACTCGCAGATGTAGGTTTGGTGGGTTTCCCGAATGCGGGAAAATCGACTTTGCTGTCTGTGCTCACTTCGGCCAAACCCAAGATTGCCGATTATCCGTTTACGACGCTGAAACCCAATTTGGGAATCGTGGCGTATCGGGATTTCCAGTCGTTTGTAATTGCCGACATTCCCGGAATCATTGAAGGAGCTGCCGAAGGAAAAGGCTTGGGGCATTACTTTTTGAGGCACATTGAACGCAACTCGATTTTACTGTTCCTGGTTCCTGCCGATGCACCCGACATTAAAAAGGAGTATGAAATCCTTGTGGATGAATTGCGCCGTTACAATCCCGAAATTCTGGATAAAGAACGCATGATCATGATTTCTAAATGCGATATGCTCGACGAGGAACTCAAAGCCGAGATGAAAAAGCAGTTGGATAAGGATTTGAAAGGCATTCCATACATGTTCATTTCATCGGTGGCACAGCAAGGGTTGACTGAACTCAAGGATAAGTTGTGGAAAATGCTTAATGACAATGATTAATTAATAGATGTCAATAAACGATTAAGGCGCCAATGCGGCGCTTTTTTTATTAGACGGTACTTCATTGTTGATTGCGGTGCTAATGTTAGTCAGCTGCGCGATAGGGATGGCAGCGGCATCCTTTTGCTTTGGTCTTTAAAAAGCAAAAGATTGCCTCATAAAATTAAATTTTTTAAAAAGGAATTCGGCCAGTTCGCTTCGCTCGGGTGAGCGTACAGCCCAGCCATTCGCCCTGAAAAAGGTTAAAAAAGACTATAACGTTTGAGTTATCAACAACAGCCCTTGTAAAAATGAATTATATTCGCAAGCGAAAATTCGGGGTGATGCTGTAACAAAAAATCTTTTTGCCGACTACTCTCCCGTGATTTACTAACTAAACAATTTTAAAAATGAAAAAAGTTATTTTTTCCCTGATTGCCGGGATTATGCTTGTTCCGATGAGCCTGAAAGCCGACGAGGGAATGTGGTTTTTGATGTTCATTGAACGACTCAACCACCGTGACATGCAGAAAATGGGATTGCAATTGACCGCCCAGGAAATCTACAGCATCAACAATCACAGTTTGAAAGACGCGATTGTACAATTCAACGGCGGTTGTACTGCCGAGTTGATTTCTAAAGACGGATTGGTACTCACCAACCACCACTGCGGATATGATGCGATTGCAGAATTGTCTTCGGCCAACAAAAACTACCTCAAAGACGGGTATTGGGCGCCCAACAGAAGTGCCGAGTTGAAGCCTTCGAGCCTTTTTGTACGTTTCTTTGTACGTATGGACAACGTTACTGAGCGAATTTTGTCTCAGCTAACGCCAGGTATGTCTGAAGCCGACAGGGAAAAAGCAGTAAACCAGGAAATTGCTAAAATCGAGAAAGAAAATAACGAAGGCGGGAAATATACGGTTTCTGTTCGTCCGTTTTTTCAAGGGAACGAGTACTACTATTTCGTTTACCAAGATTATAAAGATGTGCGTTTGGTAGGAACTCCGCCAGAAAGCCTCGGGAAATACGGTGGTGACACGGATAACTGGGAATGGCCACGCCACACTGCAGATTTCTCAATGTTTAGGGTGTATGCCGACAAAGACGGAAACCCTGCCGAATATTCTGAAAGCAATGTGCCTTTACAGCCAAAGCACTACCTTCCTGTCAATTTGGGCGGTGTGAAAGAAAATGATTTCGCGATGATTTTGGGTTATCCGGGAAGAACCAACCGTTGGATGCCGGCGGGCGGAATCGAGCAGAATGTGAAATTCGCTTATCCTGCATGGGTTGAAGGCTCTAAAACGGGTATGGACAAGATGAAGAAGTACATGGACCAAAGCCCAGAGCTTCGTTTGGTTTACGCCTCCAAATATGCGGGTGTTGCCAATTACTGGAAAAATCGCCAAGGGATGATTGATGCTTTGACCAAATTTGGGACTGCCAAGTCAAAAGCGGCTCAAGAAGCCAAGTTTGATGCCTGGGCACAAAAGCCCGAGAACAAAGCCAAGTACGGAACGGTTGTCGCTAATATCAATAAGTGGTACACCATGACCAATGAAAAAGCGCGCCACGACAATTACTTGCAACAGTTGCTCAGAACCTCGGCTTTTGGTTTGTCTGGAAGGACAATCGGTAAGCAGTTGGATTTGTACGTGAAAGCCGATCCGGCCAAACGCAAGGAAATGGAGCCTCAAATTATGGAAGCCACCAACGAAATGTTCAAGGAATTGTATTTGCCAGCCGAAAAAGAAATTCTCGCGGCACAGCTCAATTTGTACGCTACGAAATCTAAAGGATATGCGATTGCTCCGATGGTTGAACAAATCGGGAAATCGACCAATTATGACTATACCCAATGGGTAAACAACGCGCTCGACAACAGCGTTTTGACCAACAAGCAAAAACTCACCGACTTCCTGGCCAACCCAGAAGCCGCGAGGTTAGAAAAAGATCCGATTTACGCACTTTCTAACGATATGATTGCACACATCAATGCCAAAACGCCAGAATTGGCACAAGCGCAGAATGATTATGGCGCTGCGTTTCGTTTGCTCGTTGAAGGTTTAAGGGAGTCAAAAATCGGAACCATCCAGTATCCGGATGCCAACTCCACCTTGCGTCTGAGTTACGGAAAAGTACGTTCGTTACCTGCCGACAAACGCAATGATGCTAAAATCAACAACTACACCACCATGGACGGTTTGGTGAAAAAGTATAAAAAAGGCGATGAGGAGTTTGACTTGCCAAGCCGTGTTATTGAACTCAATAAAAAGAAAGACTACGGCCGTTATGCCGATAAGGACGGATCGATGCACGTGAATTTCCTTACCGACAATGACATCACTGGCGGAAACTCAGGTTCTCCGGTGTTGAACGGAAAAGGAGAGCTCATCGGGCTTGCTTTTGACGGAAACATCGAAGCGATGGCGGGCGACGTAATCTTCGATTCAAAATTGCAAAGAACCATCAACGTAGACATCCGTTACGTACTTTGGGTGATTGAAAATTACTCTGGAGCGAAACACATTGTTGACGAAATGACTTTGGTGAAATAAAACCTAGTCTTACTAAAATTTAAAATCCGCCTGGTGAAAACAAGGCGGATTTTTTTATTTGGTGTGTTGCGAATCCCTATAAATCATGGGTATAACGATTTTTTTAACAGTTCATCGGAAATATGTGTGCCGGTATTTTTTTAGATATATATTCGCTTCAGAAAATCCTATTAACTAAAAACAAACATCCCCATGACAACAAACATTACTACACTTGCACTCAATCTTTTGATTTCTGAAAGGCTAGACCAAAGAAATAATTTTGCCAACCAGATTGTGCAGCTACTCGAAGAAAACGGCATCGATTCTGAAAACGAAAGGGCCATGAAAGTAGACTTTCTAATGGTTATAGAGCAATGCATTGAAAACCCAAATAGCGAAGCACGCGATATCTTTTATCAACTGGCTTTGTATTTCACCCAAAAAGGCAGCGGCGCCCAAGACAATTTTTCTCCGGCGGCTTAACAATAAAAAGCCTTAATAAAAAACCGCAACATTCTTTTGGATGTTGCGGTTTTTTTTTATTTCAAAATGTTCCTCGCCAATTATGATCGACAAGTGACCTACAGTTTACTGATTCATTAATTTTCGGGTAAACGACAAATTGTTGTCAAGGGTAATCCGGGCAAAATATACCCCGTTGGCAAAATGGAAAGCATCAACGAATTTGCTGTTTTTTTCATTCGGAACATAAGTCCTCACCAATTTTCCGGTTACATCGTACACCTGAATTTTAGCGATGTTCTGCGACGCATGTACCACAAGCTGTTTGTCGTTAATCATGGCGCTTAGGTCGCCTGAGCCGTCAGGATTGGTAACTCCGAGTGCGTTCGCGTAACGCAAAAAGAAGCGGTTGTCATAGCTCCCTGGCGCTGCATCAAAACCATAAGGCGTTTGACGCAGGTTGTGGAAAATACCCAATTCGCGATCTTCAACGTAAATGGGTTGCTGCGCATTTTCAAACAAACCGTCTACGGCGCCAATGGCTATTTGATAACGGCCTTGGGAGGCAACTGTAACCGCCAATGGGACTACATCTTGCTGATCAAACGGAAGGCTACGGCCTTGAATACAAAGCTTCTCGGTTTCGTGCAAAGAATAGATACTCATGGTGGTGCCAACCAAAGCGCCAGCGTCGAAAGCATTGTCCCTGCCTTGAGACGCACCATCTACATAACCGATTAAGGTTCTGTCAGAAACTCCGTTAGAATTAACAATGTCCAGCCAAATCCTGTGTCTTTCAATGTCCACGAGGTGGTTTTGTACCGACGGCAAACTGGCCATCCGGTAGAAAACACTATTGTCATAAGTGGCATCGCGCAAGCCGTTGGTAAAAGTCACCACGTCCGAAGCAGGACCGGGGCCATCAATCATTTGTACTACAAATCCTTGTGCAGCACCAATAAACAAATCGTCGGCGGCCGCCGGACAACATACCGTACCAGTCCACGTCCAGGTAGAATAATCGTTTACATTATAGTTGTAAAGGAAAGTATTGTAGAACGGACTGGAAATTTGGGCCGGTGAAGCGCCGTGCATCCACAGTTTAATGTTTCCTTCAATCTTTGTATTGTTGTCAAATAAGAACTGGCTGCCTCGAATGGCCGATGGATAAGGGTTCCCGATGAGGTTATAGTTGTCGCTAAGATTGGTAATCTGGGTACCATTGGTTCCTGCATATGGTGCGCCCTGATAAGAACCTCTTGAAATGCCCATAGTGATGGTACCGTTGTTAGGCACGCCCGTAAAGCTGCCGCTCAAAGTAGCCGGTGTAGCTGTAAAGCTGCTCGGTGCCCTCACGATGTAGCCTTTCCCAACGGTCATTGCTCCAGAGGCACTTTGCCAGTTTCCTTGTCCGTTATTTGGGTTGGCAACCGTCGGGTTCCAGGTGTATATCGGGCCAGGGGTAAGTGGCGCGGTGATGTTGTTGACACTGTAACTGGCTACCGGCGACGACCAGTATACATAGTCGAGTGCTTTGACGTTGGCAGCGTTGCGTTTGTAAACAATGTTTCCGGTATTGGCTACGTTGTTGATTTGGATAAGGCTGGCGCTGTTTTCTATCGTGAAATTTCCGGTAGCACCTACGTTGACCCAGTTGTTCACTGTTATGCTGTTAGTAGAGTTGATGGTTAAGGCTGCGCCATTCAGTACAGATAAGGTTCCTGCCAATCCATTGTAAGAAGTTCCAGATATAATTGGGTTCCTGGCCGTGATTGGAATCACCACGCAGTCGGCCAGTGTTGGAATCCCTACTGGCGTCCAGTTATTGGCTGTGTTCCAATCTGTACTAACCGATCCGTTCCAGGTTTTACTGTTGTTAACGGTAACGGTAGTTTGGTCTGTTTCTTTGAGCGTGCCTCCGGTACAGAGGGTATAACTCACCTCGGCAGTGTAGGTCGTTGTTGTCGTGGGACACACATTAACGGTTTGGGTAGTTCCTACGACAGGACCTGTTGTTCCCGCGCCTTGATACCATTTGATTGAGGTAATCGAAGTGCCCGACGGAGTAAACCTCCAGGCTTCATTAGTGGCTGTCCAGTCTGTAGTGGTAGTATTTCGTGTGGCCGGCGCCGCCCATTGGGTAGCGTTGGCATTTTGCACACCAATGATTGCGTTACCGCCATTCCAGGTAGAGCAGGTATTTTTTTCCTGAACATAAACTTCTATGATATTGGTATTTTCGTACAATACCATCATACCGGTATACAATATGGAGTTGCAGCTCGATGAATACATTGGGATGTCTTCCCATGAAACCACAAGTGCCCGACAACCCGTACTTAAAGTAATGAGTTCCCAGCCCACATTTCCGCCTTTGCTTGGGTCGATATCGTGATAGACCCCAAATATTGTATTGGTAAACAACGAGGCGCTCGGGAGCGTGTTGCTAAAAGACCAAGCCGAACTTCCTCCCGGTATATTGTTGGTCAGGTCGAAGGTAAGCACGCCGTTCGAACCGATGAGGCATTGGTTGTAATTGTTCCCGTAAAAACAGAAATTAAACGGCAAGGTTACCACCGGCGACCAAACATCATCAATATTGACACTCACCGGATTGGCAAGGCAACCAAATTGATAAGGCGGCGTGTAAGGCGAAATTGGTGTTACGGTGTATGCGGTGGGTTGTCCGAGGAACAAATAAGTAGCCTCAAGGTCTGTGCAGGTTGAGGAGACACAGGCGTCAATTGGCGCCGGATCTACTCCATCCAGATTAAGCCCGCCCGACACTACAATAGGGCAACCCAAAGCAGACGTTCCGATACCAGATCCGGTTGTACAATCGGGTGTCGTGACACAAAGCGCAAAAGTGCCATTGTTGTTGTTTCCGTATTCCCAGAATCGGATATATACTGTTGAGCCCGGCGTCAATCCGCTCTGCGAAATCAACGGCATGTCTCCGGGATTCGCACTCGATGAATCGTCGCAACTTACCAGCGTAAGGCTTCCGCAGGCTCCGGTGTATAGCGCCATGCCTCCATCGGTGACCACTTGGCCCAATGAATTCACGCGGATTACGCCGTTGGCCGGCACCACCAATTTGAACCAAACATCTCCGCCCAGGTAATTGCCGCAACCCGGAGCTGGTGCACCACCACTTGCAGTAGCCGTTGCGTTGGTGAAATAGGAGTAGTTGCAACTCGTATCCACCGTTAACGTAATGGCGCCGGCACATTCATCATTGGTCATAGGAGGTGGAGGCGTCGCACAGGTTCTCGAAATCACAAATGATCCCGTTGTACTGCTGGCCGAATCCCAATGTGCAACGTAAACGTAGTAAGTGAGGCCAACTACACTCGTGAAGGTATAGGTTTCGGTCCCGTTGGTTCCGCCCAAATCCTGGCAAGTAATATTGGTTAAACTGCCGCAGCTTCCGCTTGCAATAGACATCTCGTGGTCCCAACCGCTGGTTCCGGTAGAAGAAATGGTGGTGATGTTTCCGTCTCCGGTAAAGGTATACCAAACACCATAGTTAGACTGGCTACAACCGGTTCCGTGTACCACACTCGTCGCCCCAACGGTTGTCCCGCTTAAACTACTCGTGTTGCAAGGCAAGGCGGTTGCGCCCGAACAAAGGTAGTTGGTAGGAGTAGGCAAGGTAGTTGTGTTACCCGGTAAAGGAGCAGTCGTGAAATAAAGCGGGCCTCCAGTACAAGTCACCGCGTTGTAGGAGTATACATAGAAGTAATATTGGGTGTTACCAATCAATCCTGTAGCAGTAAAAGTCGTGGCGTTGCTTATAGAAACTACCGTAGCACCTCCAACGGTTGCTCCAACGGTATAAGTAGTTCCGTTTACCGGATTCGGGCTAGGTGGCGTTGCGCTGGTACTCATCAATACAAGATATCTTCCTGCCGATGGCACAGACGGATTAAAAGAACCCGTAATGCTGTTGGGCGTGGTTCCCGAAAAAGTCAGGTTGGTAGGTTGCGCGGTTGGCGTGGTGCAAGGACCGTTATGGGTCACACAAATCGTAAATGCGTTGGCAATGGTCACGCCCCACCAATCGTAGACCTGAACATAATAAGTAGCGCCGATGGTCAGTCCGGTGAGGGTCATGGTCTCGGTTCCTCCACCGAACGTATTGTCTGTACAGCCGCCTCCGGCAGGTGTAGTGGCAGATCCGCACGCTACTATCGCACCGATTACCGGATCAAAGCCCGATGACCCCGCCACAGTCACTACATGCGAGGCAGCAACTGCTACGAATTTGTACCAAACTGCGGTTTCTGTTCCGTTGGTACAATCGCCGGTTTCATTGTTGTCGGTTGCGCCTTGTGTAGATCCTGTGGTGTTGGTACAGGTGGTGCTCGAAGTCAATGAAATCGCCGCAGCACAAATATCATTGGTGACGCCGTTGGTTGTAGTGGCATTGTTTGTCAGCGGATTGGTGGTCTGGTAAACCGGCCCTGCTCCGCAAGCCGTATCGTTGAATGAATAAACGTAAAAATAGTATTGGGTGTTGGGGTTCAATCCCGTGGCGGTAAAGCTGGTTGCATTGGTGACCGATACCACAGTCGCGCCGCTAAATGAACTGCCTATCGTGTAAACAGTGTTATTGCTCGGTCCTGGGCTTGGTGCGCCAGGCGCTGTCGTGTAAACAACGAGGTATTTGTGTGGAGCAGGACTGGCCGCGGTAAAGTTTCCGTTAATACTCGAACCGGTTATTCCGCTCAATATTAGGTTCGTTGGTTGTGCCGTTGGTGTCGGGCAGGGTGCCGGATGCGTGACACAAATAGTGAATCCGTTAGCAGTAGCGTCACCATTGAAATCATAAACCTGTACGTAATAGGTGGCACCGATGGTCAAACCAGTCATAGTCAGTGTCTCAACACCATCGTCTCCATTAAAATTGGTACACGCGCCACCGGTAGGAATAGTGGTGTTTCCGCAAGCCGAAAGCGCGCCGATTACAGCGTTAAAACTCGCAATCGGGTCAACGGTTACCGTCTGTGTAGTACTCACGGCAACAAATTCGTACCAAACGGCTTTTTCTGTTCCCAGTGTACAGTCGCCGGCTTCGTCATTGTCTGTTGCGCCAACAGTCGATCCGGTTGTGGGCGTACAGGCAATATTGGACGTAATGGATATGGCCGAAGAACAAATGTCATTCACGGCCAATGGCGGTGTTGGGGCAGAATTGGTTAATGGTGTCGTTGTGAGGTAAGCGGGACCTCCGGTACAAGCAACATCGTTGAGTGAATAAATGTAGAAGTAGTAGGTGTTTGCCGGTGTGAGTCCCGTCGCCGTAAAACTGGTCGAATTTCCTACTTGCACCACAGTGGCGCCGCTGATGTTATCGCCCGCAATATAGGTAGTGCCGTTTGCCGGGGCTGGGCTAGGAGCGATAGCGCTAGTGCTGACCAAAACGAGATATTTGTCGGATACTGGGCTTGCGGCTGTAAATGATCCAGCAATGCTATTGGGGTCTGTCGCTCCAAAGATCAAAGCTGTCGGTTGCGCCGTCGGTGTTGCGCAAGGCGCAATCGTGAAACAACTCACACTCGCGAGCCAACCAAAATTTGCAATTGCGGATGTTGCGTTGGAGCGGAAACGTATCGTTAGTGAGCCCGTGGGATCGGTCGAAGTAACAGTGCCCGGAGAAGTGGTTCCGTAAAAAGAGCCTGCCGGACAGTTCACGGCATTGGCACCCACACCTAAACCCGAGGAAATGATAGGTGAAGCGGTTGATGGGCCATCGTAAATTACCATACCATCTTGCCCGCTTTCTGTGTTGAAGGCGCTGAAAGCCATTTGTACTTTGCTGGTTCCTACAGATGGGGTAAAAGTAATGGTATAGTCGGCGTTGGGGCTATAGGTGTCACTGCCGGTTGCCAATCCTCCGCCTTCATCGGTGAAATTATAGGTAGTTCCACATGCGATAGTTTGTGAACAACTGGGTTGGGCTGGAATATGGGTGTTCACTCCTGACGTAGTAGTCCAGGAGACGTCATCAACGTATCGATTGCCGCCAGCCGTAGCCCTCGCATCGATAATCCTAACATACACGTTAGTTAATCCAAGAGCACCTAAGTCAATAGAATAATACTGATAGGTGCTTGCTGCCGCAGGAGAAGGCGTTGAACCTCTCGTTGTCCAAGTGGCGCTGTCAGGAGAAGTTTGGATGTTGAAGGAGTGTGCATTTGCATTAGCATCCCGTGCGTGCCAAAACGAAAAAATACCGGGATTTGCGATTTGTGGCGTACGAATGAAATAGGTGGCCGTCGTGTATGTAATATGATAGGCACCCGTTCGAGGTATGGTTGTGTTAAATGTCAGAAGTGCATTGTTCCTTGTCCAGGTACCTCCAGAGGTAGGCAATGCATTAGAAAAGCTCTCAAAAACCTGATAATTGTTACACTGCCCAAAGGAATTTTCCGAAAACAGAAATGTCATGAATAAAAGAATGACTGTCATCAAGTTAGCCGACAATAATCCTTTTCCTTTGCTCTGCAAGGCTCCAGCGTCATTTTTTAAAGATAACAGGGCTAAACTATTAAAAGAGTAATTTTTATGCATGGTATTTTGAATTTTTTTAAAAAGGGCTATAAAACTAACATTATTTTTCTAATAATAACGCAACTGTTGAAAACTCTGGTAAAAGGTACGAAAATCGAGTCAATTTAACATAAAAAAGCTCCTGTTTTTCTCACGAAAAAAGGAGCTTTCTATTTGGTCAATAGTACTATTTCCTGTTGATAAGTTTTTGTGTAGCAATCACGCCGTTTTGCATCCGGATTTTTAGCATATAGACCCCTTCCGAGTAATTAAAGTCCTGTTCAAAATAGTTGCGTACTATCGCAGGATTGTAGGTCCTGATCAGTTTCCCGGCGATGTCATACACAAATACATGTTTGATGGGCTGAGTCGCCTGGATTGTTAATTTACCGTTTCCGGCCATTGCTACAACTGCGTCAGACAACTGTGGTTGCGAAACCCCGAGCGCATTGTTGGTGTAGCGCAAGACGAATCGATCGTTGAACGTTCCTGCCGCCGACGTAAATACATAAGGACTTTGTTTCAAATCGTGAATCAGGTTGAGCAGTTTATCCTCAATAAAAATATCCTGGCCTTCAAACAATCCGTCTATGTGGTCAATACGCAATGAGTACGTGTCGTTTGATTGGGTTTTGTATCCCAAAGGCACTTGGTCGTTTGCGTCAAACGGCAATGGCCTTCCCTGTATCACCAAGTTATTTTCGGGAATCACAGAGTATAACGTCATGCCCGTTTCGCTGATGCGCGCACCGTCGAAATCCCTGTCCCAACCCAACGTTGCACCTTCGGTATACCCAACGAGAATTTGGTTCATTGTTCCGTTACTGCTCACGAGGTTAAGCCAAACGCGGTGTTTCTCGGTTTCCATCGTCCTAAAAAACTGATTGTTGTTGCCCGAGATGCGCATGGTATTCCTAAAAGTTACGTTGTCACCGCTTGGCGCAGTTCCTGTACTCTTGGCAAAGAAACCTTGTCCCGCCGCAATGAAGCCAGAAGGCGTGGCGCCTCCGGATGCCGCTGCCTGTGTGGTCCCGGTACCGCCGAGTTTGTTCCATGAAGCGTAATCGGTCGCCGTATAATTGATGACGAAATCGCCGTAGAACGGATCGGGATAAGCCACACTTGGTGGTGAGTTGTGCGTCCAGAAATAAATGGTTCCGTCAATAACAGGCACGTTTGCCGGATCGCTAAGGAATGCCTCAGCATCTACCGCCGAAGGGTAAGGGTTGCCCAATAAATTGTATTTGTCGTTATTGTTTCCTGGTCCTAACGTACCGTGGTAAATCGGGCAAAGGATGTCACCGTTGTTTGGTGTTCCTACGAAGTTGGCCGTATAAGTGGCCTTAACCAACGGAGAAGTCGAGAAACTCTGCGGTGCGCGAACGATGTATCCTTTTCGAGGGTCCATTACAGTGGCGGCTGTTTCGTAAACCCATCCGCCAAAACTGTTGGCAATAGACGGGTTCCAGCTAAAGTATTTATCCGAGAGCGTATTGGGTGACAATCCACCCACACCGCCAAGTGTGAAGTTTGAAGCCAATGTCAAAGGCGATCCCCAATAAGTAAAGTCAAAACGATACATAGGCTGGGTGATGCGCTCCATATTGATGTTACCCGTGTTCGGCGTATTGTTAATCTGGACAAGGCTCGCCGAATCCATGATAAGAAATTGCCCCGTGGGCTGCACGCTTACCGCGTCGGTCAACGTCAATGTATGGTTTGGATTGAGGGTCAAAATACCACCATTCAACACCGTGAGGTTGTAACCAACAGCATCGGCCGAAATAACAGGACGCGGCACCACATTAGGAATAACCACACAGTTGGCATTGGTAGGAACCAAATTGCCAGACCAGTTTCCGGGTGTATGCCAATCATTGTTGACCAATCCGGTCCATACCCTTGAGTTGCTCGTAATAGTGATGCAATTGCTGATGGCAGTACAAACCACACTGTTCAAGGTTGAGGTTGCGATGACACGGTAATAGATGGTTTGCGAAGGAATAGGTGGATCATAAGTCGCGCCAGTCCCAACATTGGTCCATGGTCCGCTACATCCCGCGGTACTGCTCTGCCATTGGTAGGTCAAAGTTCCATTGGCAGTCGATGGTGTCGACATTGTAAAGGCGACAGGGTCTTCGAGGCCGCAAACCGTTTGGTCGCCACCAATGGTCGGTGATGTCACGTCGTTCACGAAAACCGTAACGAAATTGGTCGCTGCCGAGCACGTACTGCTATTCACAGTAGCCGAAACCACACATTGGTAGTAGCTGGTTTGGGTCATCGGGCCCGGTTCGTCGTAGGTAGCGTTCGTGGCACTCGGGATGTCGGTCCAGGGACCTGCACCTCCTGTAGTGCTCACCTGCCATTGGTAAGTAATGCTTGTTCCCGTTGCTGGAACCAATACCGTAAAGGCCGCAGGATCGCCGCCATAACAAACGGTACGGTTGGCGCCAATCACGCCTGGCGTCACACTATTTGGTGTTACGGTCAAACAGTTTCCGATAGCGGTGCAAATCACGCTATTGAGTGTTGAAGTTGTGATTCTTCTGTAATTCGTAATTACTGTTACGCCTGCTGGCGGATCGTAAGTGGCCGATGTTGCTCCGCCTATATTATTCCAGGTACCGCCGCAGCCATTGGTACTGATTTGCCATTGGTAAGTGAGCGTTCCTGCTGCGGTCGCGGCTACCGATTCTGTGAATGCTGCGGGGTTATTGCCGCAAAGCGTCTGGTCGCTAGCGATGGTTCCGCTAGTTACCGAGTTCACAAATACCGTGACGCAGTTGCTGTAATCGATACAGGCGTTGGCGCCAATTGTAGACGTGGTCATCCTTCGGTAGTAAGTTGTTGCCAACAGTCCGGCAGGTGGGTCATAGGTAGCCCCGAAAGCCCCGGGAATATTGGTAAAAACACCGCCGCATCCGGTAATGTTACTCTGCCATTGGTAGGTAATTGTGCCGCTTCCGGTACCGGCTGTAGTACTTGTCAATAGGGCTGGGTCACCGCCGCTGCAAATTGTTTGTGTAGCCGCAATGGCTCCCGGATTAATGTTGTTTACAGTAATCTGGATTGGGGTCGTGTTGGCTACCGTACAAGGGATTCCACTCACCGAATTAGAGACCACGCGAATAAACCATGTAGTTTGTGTGATAGGCCCCGAATCATAAGTATTGCTTGTCGCGCCCGCTATATCCGACCATGGTCCGGTGGCACTCACCGTGCTACTTTGCCATTGGTAGGTTAGGCTCGAGCCGATCGCCGCTGTGGTTTGGGTAAACGCAACGGGGTCGCCTCCATTGCAAAGTACCTGGTTGGCGGCAACTACACCGGGCGTCAATTGTGGTGAAACCGTGATCGTGATGGTACTCGGAGTTCCTGCGCATCCGCTTGGAGAAGATGATGGCGTGATGGTATAAGTGACGTTTTGGTTGACTGCGCTGTTGTTGGTTAAGACATCAGGAATCGTAAAAGCGTTTCCGATACCTACAGTACCCGAGTTTCCAGTGCCTTGCGAACTGGTAACGTTGGCATTTACGCTTCTCGTCCAGGCATAAGTCATCGCCGAGCTGGGTGTCAGGTTAGAAGTGGCTACAACTCCTGCGCTTGTAGCGCTGCAAATCAATGCATTTGGCGCAGAAAGCGTCACCGTTGGTCTCGGACGGATGGTAATCGTAGCGGTTTGCGGAGACAATGAGCAAATGAACGTACCATCCGAATCATAAATGTTCGGGGTGAGCGAAATAGTCGTCGTGACGTTGGCCGTAGTATTGTTGATGGTCGTCAAAGGTAAAGTCGCCTGGGATAAACAGAAGAAAAAACAGCCCGTAGTCCCAATCGGGCCGCCGGTAGCCGGAGTAATATACGCCGGATCGGCAATCCAGGAGTACCGCAAGTAGGCGCCACCGCCGTGTAACGATCCGATTTGGGGGTTGAATGGAGCACCCGCACAGTAAGTACCCGCGCCGTTATCTAGTGTAAATGAAAAATTCGAGTTGTTGGCCACAATGACCGATACCACGTTACTGGTTACCGACGATCCGCAACTGCTGATGACCACTTGGTACCAGGCGTTTGGTGTGGAACCGTTCGTTGTTGGCGGTTGATAAGTCGGGGCGTTGGTGCCCACATTCGTCCAAGGGCCTGTAGCGCTCGTGCCGCTCTGCCATTGATAGGTGTAAGTTCCTGAGCCGCCCGTAACCGGCGTCGTAATAAAGAAAGTAGTGGGCCTTGAACCGGCACAAACTACTTGTGATTCTTCGATTCCCGGTGTAGTCATAACCGGGTAAACGGTCACCGAAGCAGTAATGGTTTTAGAACAACCGTTGGGTGCCGTAGCAATTATCGTAAAAATAGTCGTTTGGTTGACAGCGGTATTATTGATAAAGGTGCTGCTGATGTTTCCGCTTCCACTCGGCAGGATTCCGGTGATGTTTGTGGTGTTGTCACGTGTCCAGTTGTAAACCGTTCCCGCTAAATTGTTGGTCGTGCTAAATGCAATATTGCCTGTCGATCCGGTACAAATGCTTTGGGCAGCAGGTGTCGCCACTACCAAAGGCGTTGGTTGTACCACAATGTCAACCGTGGCAACGACAGAAGTACATCCAGCCGCTGTAGCCGTAACCGTAAAAGTTGTAGTCTGGTCTACGTTGGTATTGTTAGTGAAAATACCGGCGGGAATCGACGTCACATTGGTGGCACTATTGGCATATCCGGTGACGTTAGCAGTATTGTTTCTGATCCAGCCAAAAGTGGTTCCAGCCACGCCGTTGGGGTTCGAAAGCGTCATCGCTGTAAATGTGGTTCCGCCGCAAATCGTCTGGGTGGCTGCTGGAGTAATCAACACATCCGGTCTCGGATTTACCGTAACAGCTATCGTACTGATTACGGTACTACAACCGTTTGCGGTAGCCGTAATCGTAAAAGTGGTGATCTGTGGGATAGCGGTGTTGTTGGTCAGGTTTCCCGATATGGTGTTTCCCGATCCGGTATCGCCCACAGTTCCGGTCACATTAACCGTATTGTCACGGCTCCAGCTAAACGTTGTGCCGCTGACAATGTTTGGATTCGTAATCGTAATGTTGCCGATACTATTGCCCGAGCAAATCGTTTGGCTAACAGGCGCCGCCGCAACCGTCGGTTTTGGATTGACCGTAACCTGCGACACGCCGGCAAGTGAGATGCAGCCTTCATCCGAAGTCGCATATAATGTAAAAGTAACCGTCTGAGGTGTATTGGTAAGATTGGTTAAGTTCCCCGAAATTACCTGTGTGCTGCCGTTGGCCGCAATCCCGGTAACATTCGCGTTATTGTCCCTGGTCCAACTGTAATAGATGGTTCCGGCAACAATATTAGGGTTGTCTAACACAATATCGCTGATAGCATCTCCCGAACAAATCGCCTGTGTAGCCAGGTTTGACCCAACCGTTGGTTTTGGATTGACATTTACTGCCAAGGTAAAGGTACTGCCCAAACAAGTTCCCGAAGTAGCAGTGACGTTGTAACTTGCCGTTTGTACGGTATTGGTTGGATTGGTCAGGTTGATTGCAATCGAAGCCTGATTGGTTCCGCTGGTTCCGCCAGTCATTCCGCCCGAAACGACAGGTGCCGACCACGAATAAGTGGTTCCCGATGGAACGATGTTTCCACCTCCATTTGCAGGGGTAACCACAAGATTTTCGCCGCTACAAACCGCAGGCGTAGCGTTGATGATAAAAGGCTTCGGATTGACTGTGACGGTCACCGTGAATGTTGCCCCGACACAGTTTCCTGTCGTTCCCGATACCGGCGTAACGGTATAAGTAGCCGTTTGGCTGGTGTTGGTTGGGTTGGTCAATGTTCCGCTGATGTTGTTTGCGTTGGTACCCGCTGCACCACCGGTCAGTCCGCCCGTCACCGTGGGTGCCGACCATGAATATAAGGTTCCTGCGGGAACGACCGTAGCTATTGTCGGTGTGCCTGTCACAGGAGTTATCGCAAAGGTGTCTTCACTGCAAACAGACGCATTGTAATTAAACAGATACGGTTTTTCATAGATCGCAATCTCGGCGTTGTTGGTGGTAACCGGAGTGGCACAACCATTCTGGATCACACAATAGTAATCTATGGCGCTGTCGGCGGCTGTCGTCGGGTTAAGGGTAAGCGTATCCGTTGTGGTTCCAGAAATGTTTCCGACGTCACTCAAAGGCGTCGAACCTCTATACCATTGGTAGGTAAGGGTTCCGCCCGAAGCGCCTACGATCAAACTTATCGATCCGCCGTCACAGGCTGTCTGCAATGGTGCCGGCTGCGATCCTATTGCAGGACCATCGTTTACAATTAATGCCGAAAGGCTCGAGTTGATTGGGCCGCAAGGGCTGGTGCCACTTACAACGCAACGGTAATTCGTACCGGCATCGGTTGCAACGAGCGGGCTAATCGTGAGCGTTGCTGAGGTGGCGCCCGAAATGCTGCCGCCGTCGTTCAATTGCAAAGCACCCTTATACCATTGGTAAGTAAGTCCGGCACCCGTTGCGGCTACAGTAAATGAAGCACTGTTTCCGGTGCAAAAGGTTTGGGTGGCGACGGGTTGTGCAGTGATCTGGACTTCTTCTACTACGATGAGTGCTGCGGTATTGGAAGTCGCGGCTGGCGCACAAAGGCTACCGGTAATTACGCAATGATAGTTCGCGGCGTCGGTTAAAAAGATGGGATTTATCGTTAACGTAGCAGTATCGGCTCCAGAAATGTTGCCGCCATTGCTCATTGGCAATCCGTCTTTGTACCATAAATAGGTAAGGCCTGTTCCCGTGGCTGAAACGTTAAAACTAACCGTATTGCTACCCGAACAAACCGTTTGTGGATTTGGATTGGCCGTAATGGCAGCCGCTGCGTTTACTGTCAAAGTCACCGTCGATGAACAACCGGTAGCGGTTATGGTATACGTGAGCACAGCAATTCCTTGCGACAATCCAGTAACAAGTCCCGTACCGTCGATCGAGGCAAAAGCATTGCCGCTGGCCCAGGTTCCGCCTGGATCTGGTGACGACAGTTGTACAGTATTGCCCACACAAATGGGCGCGGTGCCGATAATCGTTGGCAAAGGGTCTACGGTAATCGTTTTTTGTACCGTTGTAGTACAGCCGTTGGTGGCAACGCTATAAGAGATCAGGGAAGTACCTGCACTGAGGCCGGTAACAACGCCTGCGCCGTTAATACTCGCCACCGCAGGGGATCCACTACTCCAGGTACCACCAGCGGTAGCGTCGGTTAGCGTAATGGTGCTGTTGCGACAAACGTTTGATGGGCCTGCAATCGGTGCGACTACTGGGTAGGGATTGATTGTAAAGTTACTTGCACTTGTTCCGGTTCCGCTTGGCGTAGTCACGCTGATGGGTCCGGTTGTAGCTCCCGCAGGAACGGTGGTTGTAATTTGGGTGGTGCTGTTCACTGTAAAAGGAGTAGCCGCAGTTCCGTTAAAATTCACTGCCGTCGCGCCGGTAAAATTGGTTCCGGTGATAACTACCGTAGGATTCGTTCCCACGCAAGCACTTGTTATTGAAAAGCCGGTTACGGTTGGCGTAACAGCGGCAGGACGCAATACCACCAAAAGCCCACCGTTGCGCTCACTGTTGTTCATTGTGGCGTTTCCGGTCCCTGTAGCACCAGGTGTGGCTTTAATGGCCCATGCGCCACCAATTGTGGCCCTTCCTCCATTTTGATTATCGAATAGTTCTGTCAACGTCAGAGATCCCGGCGCACCGGTGTTCCATGCGCCTGTATTCCAGGTTGGGGAACTCGCAGCGGCCATTCCAAGCATAATCACTGCAGCGTTGGCAGTTACGGTTGTTCTGGTTGTTGCCAATACGCTGGCTTGGTCAAGTTGCACGGAAATACCCGCGGCAGCCACATCAAACGGCGTTGTGTTGTCAACACCCGAAAACGCGATGATTGCCCCAACAGTACCATTCGAGTCGCCATCTAATGTAAACGTGTACGATGCGCCTTCTGCACCACCTGCAATTCTGTACATTACAATGCCGCGCCTGTCGGTACCACCATTTAAATCGGCAGCCGAAATCAAGGTCCATCCTGCAGCAGTTGGGTTGCCCAAGTTGTTACTGCCTCTTGAGGCAATCGTCACGAGCATAATATCGCCCGAAACTACGCCAGTTGGCTTATTAATGGTAAGGCTGTTCCCGTTTGTGGTGGAAGAAGTCGCCGTGCCGCGCTGTACAATCGCTGCACAAACCTTTGAGGGCGCAAGCAGCAGAAAGCTAATAAGCAGCAATCCAACGATAGAATACTGCTTAAAAAACGTGGTATTTTTTGCTAGTGTGTAGAATTTTTTCATAGTCGTTTCATTTACTTTGGGTCCTACAAATTTATTTTGAAATCCATTTTTGAAATAATTTTCCAGTCAACAAACCTTAAAAGTCGACCAAGTGCAGATTTTGCATAGAAAAAAAGGTAAAATTCTGTAATCCCTTGTTTTACGGGTGCTCACGACGGAATTTTCCTATGGTTTTAATCGATTTTTTATGCTTTTCAACGGGATTTGTCTGGGAATTTTCTAAAAATTTACAGCCTGCTACACCTAATTTGTTTACTTTTGAATTTCAATTTTGAAGCATGAAATACTTAACCGCGGCCTTGCTTTTTTTGTCCCTCCAAATGGGCGCGCAAACCGATTTTGCCAAAGCCGAAATTTGCTTCCAAAAAAAACAATACACCGAGGCGCAATCGCTATTTGAAAAAAGCCTTGACCAATTCCCAGCCGACCTTAAAACGGTTGAATATCTAGGCGACATCCAATGTCATATGGGTCGTTGGCAAGCGGCGCTCCCTTACTATCAAAAGCTAAAAAAGCAAAAGCCCTTTGAAGCCGAGTACCATTACAAGTATGGCGGCGCTTTGGCCATGCTCGCCAAAGAAAGCAACGCGTTAAAAGCACTCTCGATGATGGGTGAAATCAAGTCCGAGTTTGGCAGCGCGATTCAACTAAACCCAAGCCATATAGGCGCCCGTTGGGCCTTACTGGAAATATACCTGCAGTTGCCCATGATCGCAGGCGGAAGCGAAAAAAAAGCCAACCAATACGCCAATGAGCTGCTCAAAATTTCAACGGTCGACGGCTATCTCGCGCGGGGTCACATAGATGAATATTACAAACGCTACACCGCAGCCGAAAAGCAATACAAGAAAGCCATAGCGGTAGGCCAATCGGCCACGACCTATCAAAAACTCGCCGACCTATACAAGAACAAAATGGACCAACCCGAAAAAGCCAAAGCGCTCATGGCCCGTTACAACGAAAAAAACAAAACCTAATGCGTACCCATTTCATTGCCATCGGCGGAAGCGCCATGCACAACCTGGCCCTGGCCTTGCACAACAAAGGATACCTCGTTACCGGTAGCGACGACGCGATCTTTGAACCATCTAAAACCCGACTCGAAAAGAAAGGCTTATTGCCCATAGCAATGGGTTGGTTTCCCGAAAAAATCACCGCTGATATCGACGCCGTCATCCTCGGCATGCATGCCAAAGCCGACAACCCCGAGCTGCTCAAAGCCCAACAACTCGGACTTAAAATCTATTCGTATCCTGAATTTTTGTACGAGCAATCCAAAAACAAAACACGCGTGGTGATTGGCGGTTCGCACGGGAAAACCACAATCACCTCGATGATTTTACATGTAATGCACTTTCATGGCATCAACGTCGACTATATGGTGGGCGCACAACTCGAAGGTTTTGACACCATGGTACACCTCACCGAAGAGAATGATTTTATGGTCTTGGAAGGCGATGAATATTTGTCATCACCCATAGACCGCCGACCGAAATTCCATCTGTACCAACCCAATATCGCGCTCATTTCGGGCATCGCCTGGGACCACATCAACGTATTCCCGACCTATGAGAATTACGTGGAGCAGTTCGAGATTTTCATCCAGCGCATCACCAATGGCGGCATACTGGTATACAACGAAGATGATCCAGAAGTGAAACGCGTCGCCGAAGCCGCTACCAATCCCATCCGAAAAATTCCTTACGCCACTCCAAACTATAAAGTAGAAAACGGTGTCACCTTATTAGAGACACCAGAAGGCGACATGCCCATCGAAGTGTTCGGTGCGCACAATCTGAACAACCTCGCGGGTGCCAAATGGATCTGCCAAAACATGGGTGTGGACGAAGCCGATTTTTATGAAGCCATCGCCTCCTTTAAAGGCGCTTCCAAACGCCTCGAAAAAATCGCCGAGAACAAGCACAACGTGGCTTACAAGGATTTTGCGCATTCGCCGAGCAAAGTTTCGGCCACGACCAAAGCCGTCAAGGAACAGTACCCGGATCGCACTTTGATTGCCTGTCTCGAATTGCACACTTACAGCAGCCTGAATCCCGAATTCCTCAAGGAATACGAAGGCGCGCTCGATGCCGCCGATGTAGCAGTTGTGTTTTATTCGCCCGACGCCGTTAAAATTAAGCAACTCGAAGAAGTCACTGCAGAACAGATTGGGCAGGCGTTCAACCGCAACGACCTGATTATTTACACGAATCCCGCGGCTTTTAAAGAGTACCTGTTCCATCTCAAATACGACACCCAGGGCATCGCGCTTTTGCTCATGAGTTCGGGCAATTACGGCGGGTTGAACTTTGATGAGGTGAAGACTTTGATTGGTTAGTAGCACAAGGTATTGGTTTCAGTTGGGCAGTTGTCCCGCTGTCATTCCAATCTTTTGCATGGGGAATTTCGGTGCGATTGGTTGGAGCCCATGTCCATGCAAAAGGATTTTCCCTTCCATCGGGGCTAGGCTAGCGGTTGGGTGCGTTGCCCGATGTTTTTAAAACCTCTCGCCATGAAAGCAAGTACAAAACTGGTCTGGATTAAACTGCTCCATACGTTGATTTGGTTGTTTTTCAACGTGGTGATTTTTTACCTGTTGTATGCCGTTATCGTCAACCGCATTGATTTTTGGGTTTGGCTCTGTATCGCTTTGGTGGCGCTCGAAGGCATCGTCTTATTGGTTTTTAAATCGGTTTGCCCGATTACTTTGGTTGCGAGGAAATACTCGGATTCTCCAAAAGACAATTTCGACATTTACCTGCCCAATTGGCTCGCCAAACACAATAAAACCATCTATACTGCGATTGTCCTGATAGCCATTGCCATTTTGGTTTACCGATTGGCAGGACATTCAAAAATCTAAATCGGCACGTCACTCATGGAGGCAAAATCTAAATTTGAGCTACTGTTTTTAGTCCTCTCGCCTACGTTGGTATTCGCACACGGCGGCGGGCTCACGAGCGAAACCTGGTGGGCACTTTTAGCAATTGTAGTTGCCATGGCCCTTACCATAACAGCCATCATCAAGTCTCGTTGGAGCGCCAAAGGCAAGGCACTGCTACTCACCACTTATCTTGTTTCTATCGTGATTACCCAGCTTTATTTCTGGGCTTTGTTAAGTCACCTTTTGTTGGTCACGGCGTGTTTGATTTTTATCCCGATTATTGTAGTTGCGGTGAATTTTTACCTGTTTGACAAGTACTTCAGGGCTCGGAAATGAAAAGGTCTTTTGAGATATTGTTGTCGCTTCCTACCATTGTCGTACTGTTGCTTTTGGCATTCATTTCCCTATTGTTTTTAAGCGAATGTTGGAATGTAATAGTAAGCAATGAGGTCGAAAACTACCCATGGGGATTTGCAAATGATAACCCGTGGTTTTATGAAACGCCCACTAAATATGCCGCAATCCAATTCATTCAAGGAATGTTATTGTTAGGTCTTACAATAATTTCAACCAAGCAATTCATCTGCGGTAAAGACAGCTTTCACTATTGGATGTTGGCAGCCGTGATTTTTGTACTAGCGGTTATTTTTATTGGATGGTAACTTTAACGACAGTTTATTCTCCATACTTATAGTGTCCGGTAATCGGATACGCGAACAAACAATCCTGTAAAACCTGCCCATTCCCCACATTGTGTACCACGAGGTTGCGCATTCCATCGGCTGTTTTTAGGTGGCTCACAATCCCGATGTGTGGCAAACGGCCACCGATCATCCAGGTAACAAGATCCCCGGTTTTGTAATCGGAGGCGTGGTTTGAAACCGCGAGCTTTTTCCCAAAGCGCGTAAAGAACACCTGAAGATTCGGGACACGGCGGTGATCGATATTGCGGTCGGTGGATCGCAATCCCCAGATTTTAGGATACAGTTTGAAATTTTGCCTCATGTCTTCGTGTACTTCCTTTTGCAGGTCGATGTCCAATTTTCGATAGGCACGGATTACCACATCGGTACAAACACCTTTGTTGGCAGGTACATCGCCGTTAGGGTACGCGATTGAAAAATACGACGGGTCGTAAGCCACACGGTCTTTGGTGAGTGAAATGGCTGCACTCGAGAGCCGGTCGTAAAAGCCTTTGGGTTCGGGCGTGAAAGAAAAAAGGAGGAAAGCCAGCAGGATTAACGGATATTTCATATTTTCGTGTATCAAGACGCGGCAGTAACGCGTTAATTATCAAGTATCAACGCCATTTAAAATTTTTATTATGTTTGACAACTCTCCTTTCCCTATTCGGCATTGGGCCGAAGACGACCGCCCACGCGAAAAACTACTCTCCAAAGGCAAAGCTGCCTTAAACGACGCCGAACTCATTGCCATTTTAATCGGGTCGGGCAGCCGAAATGAAACCGCGGTAGACCTAGCCAAACGCATGCTGTTGCGGGTGAATGACAACCTCAATGCACTCGGGAAATTATCGATTGCGCAACTCACTACTTTTAAAGGAATTGGGCAGGCCAAAGCGGTTACCATTGTGGCTGCGATGGAGCTCGGCCGTCGGCGCCGCGAATCGGCTGCGGTAGAACTCACCAAGATCAGTTCGAGCGAGACCGTTTTTGAGCTGATGCAACCCGTGATTGGCGAGCTCTCGCATGAGGAATTCTGGATCATCTATCTCAACAACGCCAACAAGATTATCGCCAAATCGCAACTCAGTAAAGGCGGTATAACCGGAACCCTTGTGGATGTTCGGCTGGTGTTGCGTACTGCGATTGAGAATGGAGCGGTGGGTTTAATCCTGGTACACAACCATCCGTCGGGGACGCTGACGCCCAGTGATGCCGATAAGCAGATCACCAGAAAACTTAAGCTGGCCGCCGAAAGCCTCGATATTAAAATCCTCGACCATGTCATAGTGACCGAAACCCAATATTTTAGCTTTGCCGATGACGGGATTCTGTAAAAACTTCCCGATTTTTGCAACAGCCGCGACGAACCGCGGAAAACAAAATAAAGGACTGTGAAAACCACGATAACGCACATTTTTTTTGACCTCGACCATACGCTTTGGGATTTCGATACCAATTCACAGCTCGCTTTTGACAAGATTTTCCGCAAGGACCATCCTTTGGTCGTGACACAGCATTTTTTGCAGCATTATATCCCAATCAATCAGGCTTGTTGGCGGTTGTATGAAATGGATCAGATGACGCACCAGGAATTGCGGTACAACCGGTTGCGCCAGTCTTTTGATGCGATTGCATATGACATAGACGACGAGCAAATTGAATGCATTGCTGTGGAATACCTCAATTTTCTGCCCGAATTCAACCATTTGTTCGAGGACGCGATTGATACTTTGGACTACCTCAAAGGGCGATACCAACTGCACATCATCACCAACGGATTTGCAGCGACGCAGTTCAAAAAGTTGCATCATTCTAAATTGACCGACTATTTTGAGACGGTAACCAATTCGGAGACGGCGGGTGCCAAAAAGCCCAATCCGGTGATTTTTGAACATGCACTCGCCGTGGCCGGAGCATCGAAAACCAACAGCATCATGATTGGGGACAGTCTCACCGCCGATGTGAAAGGCGCGCTCGATTTTGGGATGCGCGCCATTTTTTTTAACCCGAACCTTGTTCCCGTTGACCAAAGCATCGTTCAAATCGCTAACTTAGCCGAGCTAAAAACCTATTTTTAAAATGAGAAAATTTGCTTCTTTTGTATTGCTGTTGTGTGCAAGTGCTGTTTTTGCACAACCGAGTATCAATGATTATGAATATGTGATTGTTCCGTCGACGTTTAAGTTCTCTAACAAGAAAGATGAATTTCGACTGAATACGCTCACCAAAATGCTGTTGCAGAAATATGGTTTTAGGGCTTTTTTGGATTCTGAACCGCAACCCGATGCGATTGTAGACTCGAATTGCAAGAAACTCTACGCCGATGTTGAAAGCGGCGGCGGGCTTTTCAAGACCAAAGTCAGGGTTGTTTTGAAAGACTGCAAGAATAAGATTTTATTCATCTCGGATGAAGGGGTTTCAATTGAAAAGGATTGGGGCAAGGCCTACAACCAAGCCATCCGTGGCGCTTTTGAATCGTTTGAAACAGCACATTATAAATACAAGCCGGCGGTTGTTGCCAGTTCTTCTGCGACTTCTGATTCGGTAACGCAGCCCGCCGCAGTCAACGGTTCAGTTGCCGGTGCGGATGCATTGTTTGCCCAGCCGATTGCCAATGGGTTTCAGCTCGTAGACAGCACGCCTAAAGTGGTTATGAAAATCTACAAAACCTCAGACAGCAACCGTTTTTCTGCGGTGAAAGGCGAGGTACACGGTGACTTGATCAATAGAAACGGGCAGTGGTTTTTTGACTATTTCCAAAACGATAAGTTGGTTTCGGAAGCCGTGGACGTGAAGTTTTAACGAATGCCCGTTTGCGTTAAGGATGGCAGCGGAAATCATTTTGCCTGCGAAGAGGTACGAAGCGCAGGTAAAATATTGCAGCGTACAGCCTGGCCGCAGGCAACGCCCTTAATCAATTGATAATTAGTAATTGTATTTGTCTTTCCAGCGGTTTTTTAAAAATTCGCGCGTACCGTTTTCTCGCGAATTATTTCCCGGAACATAAAATGGCGTGCCAGCGATAGCGTCGGGTAGGAATTCCTGGTCTGCGAAATTGTTGTCATAGCTGTGCGCGTATTTGTACGCGTCGCCGTAACCCAATTCTTTCATGAGCTTGGTTGGTGCATTGCGCAAATGTATGGGTACGGGCAAATCGCCGGTTTGCTTGACGGTTTGCTGCGCTTTGCCGATGGCTTCGTAACTCGCGTTGCTTTTGGGTGAAGTGGCGAGATAGACTGCGCATTGGCTTAAAATGATGCGGCTTTCGGGATAGCCGATTGTGGTCACGGCCTGAAAAGTGTTGTTGGCGATTACCAGGGCGGTTGGGTTGGCATTGCCGATGTCTTCGCTGGATAGGATGAGCATGCGGCGCGCGATGAATTTGACATCCTCGCCACCTTCGATCATACGGGCCAACCAGTAGACGGCTCCGTTTGGATCGCTGCCGCGGATGGATTTGATGAAGGCCGAAACGATATCGTAATGTTGCTCGCCGGTTTTGTCATACAATACTGTATTTTGTTGTACCAGTTCAAACACGCGATCGTTGGTGATTGAAATTTGACCTTCAGGCGACGCGTTTACGACGAGTTCAAAGATATTTAATAGCTTGCGTCCGTCGCCGCCCGAAAGGCGTAAGAGCGCCTCGGTTTCCTTTAATTTTATTTTTTTGGTTTGGAGCACGACGTCGGTTTTCATGGCGCGGTGCAATAGCGCTTCGAGATCGGCTTTGGTGAATGGGTTGAGAATGTAGACCTGACAACGCGACAGTAAAGCGGGAATGACTTCAAAACTGGGGTTTTCTGTGGTTGCGCCGATAAGGGTGATGATACCTTTTTCTACAGCAGCTAATAAAGAATCCTGTTGCGATTTGCTAAAACGGTGGATCTCGTCGATGAATAGGATTGGGTTTTTGGCCGTGAACAAACCGCCGGCTTGTTTGGCTTTGTCTATCACATCACGGATGTCCTTGACGCCCGAATTGATGGCGCTTAGAATGTAGAAAGGCCTTTTGGATTGCTCGGCGATGATTTGCGCGAGTGTGGTTTTTCCGGTTCCGGGCGGTCCCCAAAAAATCAGCGACGGGATGATGCCTTTCTCGATTTGTTGTGTGAGCGAGCCTTTTGGCCCAACGAGGTGCAGTTGGCTGATGTAATCTTCTAGGTGTTGTGGGCGGATTCTTTCGGCGAGTGGTGCTTCCATGTTGGGTAAAGGGTTCAAGGTTCAGGGTGCAGGGTTTGATGCTGTAAATTTAACGATTTCTGACTAAGGTTTGGGATTTTAACTTTACGCCGATGCTGAATGGGAATGAGCTTTTAAAAATCTGACAAAATTTCAGGCAAATGCAATTGGATGTATTTTTGAAGAGCGCAGCCTACAAACAAATGATTATGACCGACCATTACTTTAAATTCTCGCCTTCTGTAATCCTGCTGCCATTCCTTTCGGTATTGTTTTTATGGATTGTTTTTTGGGCGGGTTTGAATTTTCACCTCAATCTGGAAACCTATGGTATTTACCCTCGTACTTTTGGGGGATTGCGTGGGATTTTGTTTAGCCCGTTTATTCATGGGAGTATAGAACATTTGTACAACAACTCGATTCCGCTTTTGATTCTTATAGCGGCTTTGCGTTTCTTTTATCGCGGACAGGCGTTTGAAGTTTTGGGTTATGGGATACTGCTATCTGGTTTCCTGACTTGGGTGATTGGTAGGGAATCGTTCCATATTGGCGCTAGCGGATTGATTTATGTGCTCGTGAGTTTTATCTTTTTCAAGGGAATTAAAACGCGATATTACCGGCTTGTAGCGCTGTCGTTGATGGTGATTCTGTTGTATGGCAGTATGGTGTGGTATATTTTCCCGGATGTGGAGGAAGGTATTTCGTGGGAAGGACACCTCGCTGGTTTGATTACAGGTTTCGCATTTGCGATGGTGGTCAAGACACCCGAATACAAGAAGATTTTTCGCTACGATTGGGAGGATCCTGATTTTGACCCGACGGGAGATAAGTTTTTGGAGCGTTTTGATGCGCAGGGCAATTTTGTGAATTTACCCAAACCTGAGGAAATAGAAGTCACTGCGGAAATACTCACTACAACGCACCCGGAATATGAGGTGATCTATGACGTTGCAGCAAACAAATACATCATCAAAAGAAAGCTACAGCCTTAGGCGCGTTGGCGCACGGCCTCGTACAAGAAAGCGCCGCAGGCTACCGATACGTTGAGTGAACCGATAGAGCCAAACATTGGGAGTTTTGCTTTTTCATCTACCATTTTAAGTACAGACGGATTGATGCCGCGGTCTTCGCTCCCCATGATGATGGCGACGGGCTCGTTGAGCGCAATATCATAAATGGATTGCTCGGTTTTTTCTGTGGCTGCTACGGTTTTGATACCAGATGCTTGCAAAAGGAAAATGGCGTCTTTGATGTGTTCTACTTTGCAGATTGGGATATTGAACACTGCGCCGGCCGAGGTTTTGACGGTGTCACCATTGACTGGAGCCGAGCCTGCTTTTTGCACGATGATGCCATCGACGCCGGTACATTCGGCAGTCCTTATTATGGCGCCAAAATTGCGCGCGTCTGAAATTTGGTCGAGGATCAGAAACAATGGTGTTTTTTTGGATTCGGTAACTTTTTCGACCAATTTTTCTAAATCGTAAAAGGCAATAGGAGAGATGGAAGCGACGGCACCTTGGTGGTTGTTGGGCGTAAGCCGGTTTAGTTTCTCTACTGGAACGTACGAAAAATTCACGTCTGCACGTTTCATGACCTTCATTAAATCTTTCATCAATTCTCCCGAAACTTCTTTCTGGATGAATACTTTGTCTACTGCTTTACCGGATTGAATGGCTTCGATTATTGCTCGGATGCCGAATATTTGGTGTTCTTTTTCCATGACGCAAAGATATAAAAAAACCACCCTGAAAAGGGTGGTTTTGTGTGTTTGAAAGAATATTAATATTCGTCTTCTAAGAAACCGGTTCTTTTATGACCTTCATAGATGATGTCATAACCATCGGCGTCATAGCTGTAGTGAATCCTACAGGTAATCTTATCAACTACGTGGCCGCCTTTTGAAATCGCGCCATTTTTGATAATTTGCCCTTCGGTAATCGTTACAGTAGAATCATCGGTTCCACCATCATGGATATTAAGTGCATCATTTGCAAAGAACTGACCTGTTGCAGGGTTCATGAATATTTTGCTTTTAATGTAGTATCCATTCTCAAAATCATCAAGCCACATAGTGTTATCGTTGGCTGCAGTGTTGTACGTTGAGTGTAAAGCATGCTCCACTAACACGTGTCCATCGGTATCGGTAAGGGTGATGAACCAATCTCCGGCAAAGTTACCGGTTGTTGTCATCCCTGGATCCGGATCTCCTCCTTCATCACATGATGCTAATGAAGTGATTAAGAAAATACTGAAAAGTACTTTAATAAAATTATTTTTTACTATATTCATTTTTATAATATTAAAGTTGAACTTGAGTTAGGGTTGCAACGAATGTATAGCTGGTTGCAGGTGGCGCAAGCCATGCACAAGTCAATACGATTTTCTTGGTTACGGGATTTACTTGTACATCTGTGATGTTAGCTGTTCCTCCAAAGCCAGGATTGGTCAATGGATTTCCAGGAAAAGTGAAACTGTTGGTTGGAATGTCACCAGCAATTGTTCCGCCTGGAGTAGCATAGTTGATACCTAATCCTCTACCAAACTCATACCATCCACCGAATGCGTCAGAGATTTCATAAGTTCCGTCTCCGTTTTTCCAGATGTAAATGTATTTGATGTTTTGGTAAGCGGCACTCGGAGTAACGCCATTTCTGGCAATTGTACAAGTATACACCCCTTCAATGCTGGTAACCATATCACCAGTTTTGTATACAATTACTTTTCTGCTCGCTGTTCCTTTGAAACCATCCACGTTAGTGGCTGAGTAAGTGATTACATACTCATCGGTAATGTTAGTATCTAAGGAGGTAGCGCCTCTGTATTTACCTACTGCAGATGAAGTCGTTTCAATTTCGTTTGAACCCTCCATTGCTACTACACCCGGATCAACGAACGTTCCTCCTTGAGGGACGAACACCGGATTGTCTCCGTTTACGGTAATAATAGGATAGTTGGTTACCTTGGATACCCCTTCGGTATCACTGGTTTCACAAGCTACAAATGCGGTGCTTGCGAATATTAATGTTGCAATTATCTTTTTCATAGTTTTTTAATTATTATCCCACCAAACCGGTGTTGTTATTGGAATTAAGTTTGGCGCACTAGTGTTTGCGTTTCTTTCAGTAAGCGGATAAGCGAATCTTCTTGGAAATAAACCTCCAGTAGAGCCGTTAACAGAGTAAGCCAATTGACCAGGAATGTATCCGGCGTCAGATTGAGGGACAGAAGATTTAGTTGGGTACCCGGTACGGTTGCTTTCAAAGAAAGCTTCGAAACCGTTTCCTGGGAAGCTAGCCACCCATTTTTGTGTGATGATCGCTTCTAACTTTTGAGCGAAAGTGCCTGCTGAAGGGTACTCGTATGCACCACCAGCGGCAACGTAAGAAGCGCCACTCAATCCATATCTGCTAAAGTTTGCAGCTACTGCAGCATCATACAATGCTTTACCGCTTCCTAGACCATATCTTTCTAGAGCTTCAGCTTGTAAGAACAAGCTTTCTTCTTCGCTCATGAAGAAAACAGGAGTAGTAGCAGATAAAGTTACAATGGCGATTGTACCAGAACCAACTGGGTTGGCGTAGTCTCCTTGGTTCAAAGCATTTCCTGCACCATAGTAAGCACCTCTTCTCGAATCCGCATTGTCTGCGAAGAAAGAAGCCATTGTAGTACTCATCCTAAGGTTAGTAGCAACGTTCAACCTTCTGTTGTTGTATTCGAACAGTGGATTACTTTGGTTGATAGCGTCGGTAAACTGGGTCATCGCTGCATCAGTATCAAGGAAATCAACGCCCGAAGTCATCAAAGCAACAATACCGGCGTCAGCGATTGCTGACCTTGAACTGTTGGTTTGTCTCATGTAGATTTTTAGCTTCATGGTATTGGCAAATTTTGTCCAATTGTCCATGTCACCTCCAAAGATGAAATCATCGGCACCAGGCAAACTTCCGGCAGAAGTTGAAAGGTCTCTTGACAAGGCATCGTTCAAATCTAAAATCATGCGATCATAGATTTGTTCGCCCGAGTCGAAAGCAGGGTTTAGAAGCTCTTGGTTGTTAGCTTCTGTGTAAGGTACGCTTCCGTAAAAATCGGTAAGCACTTGTGAACCTTGAACTTCAAGTACAGTAGCAATTAGGTAATAGTTCCAGTTGCCTTCAGCCAAAGCTCTTTTCTTCACGTTTCTGATATCGCCCAACGCATCGTACATTCCGTCCCAAGCATAGTTGTAGTCAGAAGTACCCACTGCGTAGTTGTCTATGTCTTTGTATTGGTTGGCAGCGTTACTTTGTGTCCAATATTGTGACCAAAAACCACCGATGATCGCATAAGACGCTCCTTCGGAACCGGCCAGTCCGGCAATACCTGCAGGAAGCTGTGCCGACAATGGCGCTTTGTCCGGGTCAAGTAAATCCGGGTCTCTGTTGATGTCTAAATCAGTGCTGCAGCTCGTAAGTGCAGTTGATAAAACGATAATACTTATTATAAACTTTTTCATTGTTGTTTTTTTAGAATGTTAATTTAAGGCTTGCACCATAAGATCTTTGTGCAGGGTTTGAACCAAACTCTCCAACTTCACTATTCAAGTCTGAACCAAATGTTGACAATTCTGGGTCAATATATGGGTTCTCATCTGGAGTCCACAATGCTAAGTTCTTACCATATAGTGTGAAAGAAGCATTAACCAATCCTAATCTTTTAATGGTTTCAGAAGGGAATGTGTATGTTAAAGCCACATCTCTCAATCTAACAAAAGTCTTGTCGATAACGTGTCCTGGCTCGATAGCAGGGTTGTTGGATGGGTTCCAATAATCTGTTACAGATGCGAATCCGACAGCAGTGGTATTTTCCTCATATCCGGTTACGTTTCCGCTACCGTCTACCACTTCTACAACTGAGTTAGGGATAATGAATGTGTTCCTGTTGTTGTAAGTAGTTTCTATACCATTACCTACGAAGTGTGATAATCTCTTAGTGTAAGAGTACATTTCTCCGCCTTGTTTCCAGTCGATACCAAAAGTAAGTGACAAGTTTTTGTAAGAAACTTTGTTTTTAAGACCCATTACGAAATCTCTTTGTGAATTTCCTACGGTTTGCTCATCATCAGTTGGTTTGTAGAACCCGGTGTTTGGGTCAACAATAAACTGTCCGGCGGCATTGGTTTTTGGAACAAATGACTGGAACTCCCCAAGCGGTTGTCCTTTTACTGCATTCCAGCTTACACCATAGTTGGCAGCCAATTGTACTTTGTCTAAACCACCATCAATATTGGTAACTTCTGATTCGTTTTTAGTAAAGGTGTAACTAAAGTCCCAAGTGAAATTGGTTGTTTTTACAGGAATGATGTTGGCCACTAATTCGATACCTCTGTTTTGAAGGTCGATTAGGTTGCCGGTTTGTGTTTGGAAACCTGTAGAAGTTGCCACCGGTCTTTGGAACAAAAGATCAGTTGATTTTTTGTCGTAAACCGAAACGTCAAGATTCACCCTTTTGTTGAATAAATTGGCCTCAGCACCAAGTTCCAATTCTTTTACTCTCTCTGGTTTTAATTGTCCGTTACCTAAGTTTGCGGCAAATTCGTAACCGTTAACACCTCCAACAGGAAGAATGATATTACCAAATCCTAAGAACGCACTTCCTTGAGTTAATGCAGAGTTCGTTTGGTAAGGAGCGGTGTCATTAGCTAGCGAAGCATAACCTCCACGTAATTTTAAGAAGTAGTCGTTTGTGTCTAATACGATACCCGCCAAACTTACAGAAGGGTAGAAGTAAGAATTTGCATCCTGTGGTAAAGTTGAAGTCCAGTCGTTACGACCTGTCAAAGTAAGGAAGATTCTGTTTTTGAATGAAGTTTCCAACGATCCGAAAACACCAAAACTTCTTCTCATAGAGTCATTTTGAAGTACGGTTGGCTTAATTGATGAGTTAGACAATTCATAGAAATTAGGAATGTCCAGGTTGGTAATGGCAGACTGCAACTGAGAAATTTTTCTTTCGTTGCTGTTGAAACCTACCAAAGCATTAACATTAAAGCTCTCGCCAATAGCAGTGTTGAAATTTAACATTAAGTTGGTATCAAACTCTACATATTCGTTTGATCTTTCAGTTACACCACCAACAACGCCGTTTGCGCCACCCAAAGCTTGAGGTGAACCGTCTACGTAGTTGACCACAGCCCCGTAAGACTTGATTTTTTCATTTCTGTAATCCCCACCAGCCTGATAGCTTAAAGAGAATTTCTTATTGAAAGCGTAGTTTAGGTTGACATTACCGTAAAGACGATTTCCGTCAATTATTGTTTTGTTTTCACCCACGACGAACCAAGGGTTTGAAGCATAAGGGGTAAAATAGTTACTTGGCGTATTGTACGGATTATTTGTGTAATCTTTGAGGTCAAGTACGCTGATGTCCCTTGGGATTTGCAACATTTCCTGAATCAAAGTGTTTCCTTCACCTGCATCGTTACCTTGTCCTGTGTTTACCGCGTTTTGTTGTTTCCTAACGTAATTGATAGAAGTTTTAACACTCAGTTTTTCAGAACTCATACCGGCGTTGATACCCAAAGTTTTTCTGTTATAAGAATCTGCAGTTGTCGGGATGATACCGTCAGAATTTACATCGGTAAAATTCAAAGAGAAATTAGAGTTGTCTCCTCCTCCAAAAACCCTTACACCATTGGTATAAGTCATTCCTGTTTCGTAGAACTCTTTTACGTTGTCTTCAAGCGCTACATATGGCTTGATTTGCTGTGCGTTGTCAATAATGGTACCCCATGGACGGATTTCGCCGTTGAAAGCAGGGCCCCAGGATCCATTCTCGTTACTCGCTGTATTTGGAGAACCTGCCCAGTTTGAATTGGATGCACCTGCCCAACCTTGTCCAAATTGATTTTGCAAATGTGGTACTCTTGAAATTTCAGAAAATTCGGCAGAGTTGCTCAACTCAACTGAAATTTTTTGTTTGTTTTTTGCACTTTTTGTAGTAATGATGATCACACCCTGACCTGCTCTCGAGCCATACAATGCCGAAGCCGCCGCACCTTTAAGAATGGTCATGCTTTCAATGTTGTTAGGATCAATATCACTAACCCCGTTTCCGGCGTCGAAACTTCTTGTGTTTCCGGTGGCGCTACCTGTACTGTTGTTAATTGGCGTACCGTCAACAACATACAAAGGGCTGTTCGTTCCGAAAGAACTGAATCCCCTGATGATTACTTTGGCTGAAGAACCCACTTGCGCTGGCGTCGTGATATCGACACCCGCTACTTTTCCTGAAAGCGACTCAAAAGCATTGGTGTTGGTTACCTCTGTAAGGTCCTTTGAACTTACTGTGGCGGTAGCATACCCCAATTCTCTTTTTTGTCTTTTGATACCTAAAGCGGTAACGACTACACCTTCCAGTTGCACAGAGTCGTCAGTCATTTTTACTTTCATGTTCGCCGATGCAGGCATCTGCATGGTTTTCATCCCAAGAAAGCTAAATACTAAAACTTGTCCCTGGCTGGCAGTGATTTTAAAATTTCCATCAAAATCGGTTTGTGTTCCGTTTGATGTTCCTTTAACTAGGACATTTACGCCAGGAATCGGTAACCCGGCTTGGTCGGTAACCGTACCAGTTACAGCAATGTCCTGCGCAAACGTGACTTGCGCTATTAGCACTAGAAGAAGCGCTAAGAATCCATTAAACTTTAGTTTCATTTTAAATTATTTTGAATTAGTTCCTACAAAAATCCTAATTTATTGTTAAGTTTCCTAATCTCAAGGGCGTTTTTTCTTCACTTTTTTTAAAAAAATATTAAAAGTTTGCCTTGAAACTGATATGAACTATTGAATTTGAGAGTTTTACAGCTTGGTCTTTGGTGTTGCCATTGGCATAGACAATGTTGAAAAGTCCATTTTTAGTGAGTAAGCCAAAACCAAATCCAAAACCAAAAATACTGTCGCTTCGGTCGGTACTTTTGTCTTGGTAGTAGCCGTAATCAATAATAGAATGCGTGTAAATTCCGGGCGATAAAACATAACGGTATTCGGTCAATATTGACGTAAACAAACTTGCTTGTAGGCTGTTTTCGTTGAAACCGCGCATTGAGTTGATTCCGCCAAAACGGTAAAGTTCATTGATGATGTACTTGTCGCTACCCAGGTAGTAATTCTGGCTTTTGAGATTGATGCTGTTCTTGTCGTTTAAATAAAAATTGTGCTTCAAATCGGCAAGGATGAAAAACTGATCGTTTTTTTTCTGTTTAGAATTTCTGGATCCAATACCTGTCTTAAGTAAGATTTTTGTTTTTTCGGGGAAAAGAAAATCGTCGGGTTTGTAACCAGTGTATTCAAAATCGGTTGTGAAGAATGCGTTTTTAAAGTCGCTGATGCTGGCCGAGTTCAGATTCTGGATGTCACTCGACTCTGTAGACTGATACCCCAAATAAACCCGTGTGTTGTAGTTGAAAAAATAACCCAAGCCAATTGCGGTTTTGGTGTTCTGAAACGTACTGTCTTGCTTGAAAATATTAAGCTCGCCCTTGAGTCCGAAAGGGCTTTTAAAAACATAAGGCAATTCGATTGCGGCGTTGAATGTCTTTTGGTTTTTGCCGTCGCTTTTCCAATACAAAGCAAAGGTTTCACCGGTATTGAGGATGTTGTTCAGGGTCAAATCGACGTATCCGCTCAGGATAACCTTTTTTCGGTCGTCGGTGGTAAAACCTACAAATCCGTCAAAGCTGTTTGCCTTGACTTTTTCAAGATAGACGTAGATTTTAGTCGAGTCACGGGAGAACAGGATTTCGGGATATTTCGTCTGCTTGACGAATCGGAATTTTTCAAAGTCAGCATGTAGTTTTTTTAAGTTTTCCTGGTTGAAAACCTTGTTGCGGTACATGCGTTTGACGTTGTGTTTGTGTCCTTCGGGGAATTTGGCGTAACCGTTTACGACTATGTCGTTGACTGTTCGTTGTTTTTCTAGTATGAGTTGTAGCTCGGCCTGAATTTTTCGGTCTTTTTTTTCGAGGTCGATGAGTTGCAGTTTGGCGAGCGCGAATCCTTTTTTTTCCAGTTTTGCTAAGGTTTGGTTCAGGAACGACTCGATTTCGGTGTATCGAATTTTAAGGGTGTCTTGTGCTTTTTCAAAAACGCCTAATGTTTCAAGAGGTGAACCTTTACTTATATATAGGTTAGCCCACTGGGTTTTGCTGCCCAAACTGCAATAAAAGGCAAAAGTGGAGTCGTTGGTTTTTTGATTGCTTTCTATTTGATATTCCAGATAACCGGATTTAGCCAATTTTTCAGAAAATAAATTTGCTTCTCCTACGAGTGCTTTTGCGTTGGGGTGTTTGTTTGCGTAACCGATAGAATCGATGGTCTTGGTTTCAAGATCGGTTTTCCCGTAAATTTTTAGATACAGGTTTTGCGCGCCGACTGATGGTGCCGCCAAAAATAAGACCAGGAAAAAAGCAATCTTTTTCAAGCAGTTTGAAATTTTGATAAAGTAACGCAAAAAACGGCAGTTTCATATTCAAAATAATTTGTTGCAGAAATCTATCGGAGTAGGCGTTTGCGACGCAGTAATTTTGACGTTTTCAGGAAAAACCTATCCTGCTAAAACACAAATATTTACTTAGTGGAAAAATTAATGAACAGAGGATTTGTTTCATTAAAAATTATTATTACATTTGCAACCCCGTAAAAAGCGGGAATTTTATAACGTAATATATTTTTAGTATTCATTATGCCAACAATTCAACAATTAGTAAGAACTGGAAGAACCCAGATAACTAAGAAGAGTAAATCGGTAGCTTTGGATTCATGTCCTCAAAGACGTGGCGTTTGTACGCGTGTTTACACTACTACACCTAAAAAGCCAAACTCAGCGATGCGTAAAGTAGCGCGTGTACGTTTGACTAACGGTAATGAAGTGAACGCTTACATCCCAGGAGAAGG
This sequence comes from Flavobacterium sp. UBA7665, assembly GCA_002483285.1. Taxonomy (GTDB): domain Bacteria; phylum Bacteroidota; class Bacteroidia; order Flavobacteriales; family Flavobacteriaceae; genus Flavobacterium. The sequence continues at coordinate 206,892 of DLHP01000004.1, read as the reverse complement.
ACACAACCTCCAAGAGCACTCGATAGTATTAGTTAGGGGTGGAAGGGTAAAAGATTTGCCGGGAGTTAGGTATCACATCGTTCGTGGTGCGCTTGATACATCAGGTGTAGCAGGAAGAACGCAGAGAAGATCTAAGTACGGAGCAAAACGCCCTAAAGAAGCGAAAAAGTAATTAAAAACTTTTAAGAAAAAGACATGAGAAAAAGACAGGCCAAAAAAAGACCTCTTTTACCAGATCCAAGGTTTAATGACCAATTGGTAACGCGTTTTGTGAACAACTTAATGTGGGACGGTAAAAAATCAACTGCTTTCAAAGTGTTCTATGATGCAATCGACATCGTAGAAGCTAAGAAACAAGATGCTGAAAAATCGGCACTTGAAATCTGGAAAGACGCTTTAACCAATGTGATGCCACACGTAGAAGTACGTAGCCGTCGTGTAGGTGGAGCTACCTTCCAAATCCCAATGCAAATTCGTCCAGACCGTAAAATCTCCATGGCAATGAAATGGATGATCCTTTACGCACGTCGCAGAAATGAGAAATCTATGGCTCAAAAACTGGCTTCTGAAGTTTTAGCTGCTGCTAAAGAAGAAGGTGCTGCCGTTAAAAAGAGAATGGATACTCACAAAATGGCCGAAGCAAACAAAGCATTCTCTCACTTTAGATTTTAATCAGAAATGGCAAGAGATTTAAAATACACAAGAAACATTGGAATCGCTGCTCACATTGATGCCGGTAAAACGACAACAACAGAGCGTATCCTTTTTTATACTGGTAAATCACACAAAATCGGTGAGGTGCACGATGGTGCTGCAACGATGGACTGGATGGCGCAGGAGCAAGAGCGTGGTATCACGATTACTTCTGCTGCAACGACCTGTGAGTGGAATTTCCCAACAGAACAAGGTAAAGTTTTACCTGAGTCTATCCCTTATCACTTTAATATTATCGATACTCCCGGACACGTGGATTTTACCGTAGAGGTAAACCGTTCGCTTCGTGTACTTGACGGATTGGTTTTCTTGTTTTCTGCTGTTGATGGTGTTGAGCCGCAATCAGAAACCAACTGGAGACTTGCCGATCAGTACCGTGTACCACGTATGGGATTCGTCAATAAAATGGACCGTCAGGGTTCTAACTTCTTAGGAGTTTGCCAACAGGTTCGCGATATGTTGAAATCAAACGCTGTGGCAATCACTTTGCCAATCGGTGATGAAATCGACTTTAAAGGTGTAGTGGATTTGGTGAAAAATCAAGCTATTGTATGGCATGATGAAACCCAAGGCGCTACTTTCGATATCGTGCCAATCCCTGCGGATATGGTTGCCGAAGTAAAAGAATACCGTGACATCCTTATCGAGGCGGTTGCCGATTACGATGAAAACTTGCTAGACAAGTACATGGAAGATCCGGATTCTATTACAGAGGAAGAAATCAACACAGCCTTAAGAGCTGCTACCATTGACATGGCGATCATTCCTATGATTGCTGGTTCTTCTTTCAAAAACAAAGGGGTTCAGTTCATGTTGGATGCCGTTTGTAAATATTTGCCTTCTCCAATGGACAAAGAAGGTATTCAAGGGATTCACCCAGACGATGCTGATTTGTTAGAGGAAGACCAAACTAAAATCTTGCGTAAGCCAGATGTTAAAGAGCCATTCGCTGCTTTGGCATTTAAGATTGCTACAGACCCATTCGTAGGTCGTTTGGCTTTCTTCCGTGCGTATTCAGGACGTTTGGATGCAGGTTCTTACGTATTGAACACGCGTTCAGGAAACAAAGAAAGGATTTCTCGTATTTACCAGATGCACGCCAACAAACAAAACCCAATCGAGTACATCGAGGCTGGTGACATTGGTGCAGCTGTTGGATTTAAAGACATCAAAACAGGAGATACTTTGTGTGATGAAAAACACCCAATTATCCTTGAGTCTATGAAATTCCCGGCGCCGGTAATCGGTATCGCGATTGAGCCTAAAACCAAAGCAGACGTTGATAAAATGGGTATGGCTTTGGCTAAATTGGCCGAAGAAGATCCAACATTTACAGTTAGAACTGATGAAGCTTCAGGACAAACGATCATTTCAGGTATGGGTGAGCTTCACTTAGACATCCTTGTAGATCGTATGAAACGTGAATTCAAAGTAGAGGTAAACCAAGGTGAGCCTCAGGTTGAATACAAAGAAGCTTTCACAAGATCTGCAACACACAGGGAAACTTACAAGAAACAATCGGGTGGTCGTGGTAAATTCGGTGATATCGTATTTACATTAGAGCCAGCTGACGAAGTAGACGGTAAAGTACCGGTAGGATTGCAGTTCGTAAACGCTGTAAAAGGTGGTAACGTTCCTAAAGAATACATTCCTTCTGTTGAGAAAGGTTTCCGTGAAGCGATGAAAACAGGTCCATTAGCTGGATACCAGGTTGATAGCTTGAAGGTAACGCTAACTGACGGATCTTTCCACCCTGTGGATTCTGATGCACTTTCGTTTGAATTGGCAGCCAGAATGGGTTACAAAGAAGTAGCGAAAGCTGCCGGAGCGATCATCTTGGAGCCAATCATGAAAATGGAAGTGATTACACCAGAAGAAAACATGGGAGATATCGTAGGTGATATCAACCGTCGTCGCGGACAGGTGAATGACATGGGCGACAGGAATGGTGCAAAAACCATCAAAGCTGATGTGCCATTGTCTGAGATGTTCGGATATGTAACTACTTTGAGGACTTTGTCTTCTGGTCGTGCAACATCAACCATGGAGTTTTCACACTACGCTGAAACGCCAGCTAACATTTCGGAAGCTGTAATCAAAAAAGCAAAAGGAACCGCTTAATACTTTAAAAGATGAGTCAAAAAATCAGAATAAAATTGAAATCTTACGATCACATGCTCGTGGACAAGTCGTCTGAGAAGATCGTAAAAACAGTAAAAAGCACTGGAGCGGTTGTAACTGGCCCAATTCCTTTGCCAACACACAAAAAATTGTTTACCGTATTGCGTTCACCGCACGTAAACAAAAAGGCACGTGAGCAGTTTGAAGTGATGTCTTACAAAAGACTAATCGACATCTACTCATCTTCTTCAAAAACGATTGACGCGCTAATGAAATTAGAGTTGCCAAGCGGAGTTGAAGTAGAGATCAAAGTCTAAGTATATTCCTTTTATGGATGAATAAAGTGCCGGGATTTCGGTCCCGGTACTTCTTATTTTGTCTGTTAGGAATCAAAATTTAAAATTCATTATTAATTATTAATTATTTTTTATGTCTGGGTTAATTGGTAGAAAAATCGGCATGACCAGCATCTTTGACGAAAACGGGAAGAACATTCCTTGTACCGTGATTGAAGCAGGGCCATGCGTTGTTACCCAAGTCAGAACCACAGCGGTCGACGGGTATGAAGCGTTGCAACTGGGTTTCGATGACAAAAACGAGAAACATTCCACAAAAGCGGCCGTTGGTCACTTTAAGAAAGCGGGAACTGTAGCTAAGAAAAAAGTCGTCGAGCTCCAATTTGAAAACGAGTACAAATTAGGTGATGTATTGACAGTTGATGTCTTTACAGAAGGCGAGTTTGTTGATGTACAAGGTACATCAAAAGGTAAAGGTTTCCAGGGTGTTGTAAAAAGACACGGTTTTGGCGGAGTAGGACAAGCTACTCACGGTCAGCACAACCGTCTCAGAGCACCAGGATCTGTGGGAGCATCATCTTATCCATCACGCGTATTCAAGGGAATGCGTATGGCTGGAAGAATGGGTGGTGATAATGTTAAAGTTCAAAACCTTAGAGTATTGAAAGTAATGGCTGATAAAAACCTTATTTTGGTTAAAGGTGCTGTTCCTGGTCACAATAACTCTTATGTAATCATTCAGAAGTAATGGAAGTAAAAGTTTTAAATATCAGCGGAAAGGAAACTGGAAGAAAAGTACAGCTTTCTGACGACGTTTTTGGAATTGAGCCAAACAACCATGCGGTTTACTTAGATGTAAAACAATATTTGGCCAACCAAAGACAAGGGACACACAAAGCAAAAGAGCGTGCCGAAGTTGCCGGATCTACTCGTAAGATCAAAAAGCAAAAAGGTACTGGAACAGCGCGTGCTGGTTCTGCAAAGAATCCATTGTTTAAAGGTGGTGGTACCGTTTTCGGGCCACGTCCAAGAAGCTACTCTTTCAAATTGAACAAAAATTTGAAGCGTTTGGCCAGAAAATCGGCTTTCTCTATCAAGGCGAAAGAATCGAATCTGATCGTTGTAGAAGACTTCAATTTTGATGCTCCGAACACTAAAAATTTCATTAATGTTTTGAAAGCTTTAGGGTTAGAAAGCAAAAAATCTTTGTTCGTGTTGGGTGATACAAATAAAAATGTATATTTGTCCTCACGCAATTTGAAGGCCTCTAGCGTTATAACTAACTCAGAATTAAGCACTTACGCGATATTAAACGCAAATAATTTGGTGCTTTTGGAGAGTTCGATAGAAGGAATTCAAGAAAATTTAAGCAAATAATAGGAAGATGAGTATCATAATTAAGCCTATAGTAACTGAAAAAGTAACCAAGCAAAGTGAGGTTTTGAACCAATTTGGCTTCGTGGTTGACAGAAAAGCAAACAAAGTGCAAATTAAGAAAGCTGTAGAAGCTGCTTATGGCGTAACTGTTTTGGATGTGAACACCATGAATGTTAGACCAGACCGTTCTACCAAATACACTAAAAGTGGACTTATCAGCGGAAAAACGAATGCTTACAAAAAAGCAATCGTATCAGTAAAAGAAGGAGAAACAATAGATTTTTACAATAATATCTAATCAATAAGGCAGCACTATGTCAGTTAGAAAATTAAAACCTATTACCCCTGGTCAGCGATTTAGAGTCGTAAATAGTTTTGACGCTATTACGACTGACAAGCCGGAACGCTCATTGTTAGCACCGATAAAAAACTCAGGAGGTAGAAATAGTCAAGGAAAAATGACCATGCGTTATACAGGCGGTGGTCACAAGCAGCGTTATCGTGTAATCGATTTCAAAAGAACTAAAGCCGGAATTCCAGCTACAGTGAAATCAATCGAGTACGATCCAAACAGAACTGCATTCATCGCTTTGTTGGCCTATGCCGACGGTGAGAAAACATACGTAATTGCTCAAAATGGTTTGCAAGTAGGTCAGAAATTAGTTTCTGGTGAAGAGGCACAACCGGAAATTGGTAATACTTTACCATTGAGCAAAATTCCATTGGGTACCGTTATCTCGTGTATCGAATTGCGTCCGGGACAAGGAGCGGTTATCGCTCGTTCGGCCGGAACATTCGCACAGTTAATGGCACGTGATGGAAAATACGCTACGATCAAAATGCCATCAGGTGAAACAAGATTGATCTTGCTTACTTGCTCGGCTACTATCGGAGCGGTATCTAACTCTGACCACCAATTGATCGTATCTGGTAAAGCAGGTAGAACAAGATGGTTAGGAAGAAGACCTAGAACCAGACCAGTTGCCATGAACCCTGTCGATCACCCAATGGGTGGTGGTGAAGGACGTTCTTCAGGAGGTCATCCACGTTCAAGAAAAGGATTGCCAGCTAAAGGTTACAGAACCCGTGCGAAGCAAAACCCGAGCAACAAGTACATTGTAGAACGCAGAAAGAAATAATAAGATATGGCACGTTCATTAAAAAAAGGACCTTTCGTTCACTATAAGTTAGACAAGAAAGTTCAGGAGAATATTGAAAAAGGAAACAAAGGTGTTGTTAAGACTTGGTCTCGCGCATCTATGATCACTCCTGACTTCGTTGGACAAACTATCGCAGTTCACAATGGTCGTCAGTTCGTACCGGTTTACGTAACAGAAAACATGGTAGGTCACAAATTAGGAGAGTTTTCACCGACAAGATCTTTTAGAGGTCACGCTGGAGCAAAAAATAAAGGTAAAAAATAAGAAGCAATGGGAGTTCGTAAAAGAGAAAGAGCCGAAGGCATCAAAGAAGCTAACAAGCAGATTGCTTTCGCAAAGTTGAATAACTGCCCTACTTCACCTAGAAAAATGCGCTTAGTAGCAGACTTGGTAAGAGGACAGAAGGTAGAAAGAGCATTGAACATCTTAAGGTTCAGCTCTAAAGAAGCATCACGCAAACTAGAGAAACTGTTGTTATCTGCAATCAATAACTGGGAGCAGAAAAACGCAGACGGAAACGTTGCAGAAGCTGGCTTAATCGTAAAAGAAATCCGTGTTGACGGAGGAATGATGTTGAAGAGACTTCGTCCTGCGCCACAAGGAAGAGCACACAGAATTAGAAAACGTTCGAACCACGTAACCATCGTACTCGGACAATTAGATAACACACAAAGCAACTAAGAGAAATGGGACAGAAGACAAATCCAATCGGAAATAGACTTGGGATTATCAGAGGTTGGGATTCTAACTGGTTTGGAGGTAATGACTACGGCGACAAAATCGCCGAGGATTACAAAATCAGAAAGTACATCCACGCCCGTTTATCTAAAGCTAGTGTATCAAAAGTGATCATCGAGAGAACTTTGAAGCTTGTAACCGTTACTATCACTACTGCAAGACCTGGTATCATTATCGGGAAAGGTGGCCAAGAGGTAGACAAGTTGAAAGAAGAACTTAAGAAAATTACTGACAAAGAGGTTCAAATTAACATCTTTGAAATCAAAAGACCTGAACTCGATGCGTTTCTAGTTGCGTCAAGCATCGCCCGTCAGATCGAAAGCCGTATTTCTTACAGAAGAGCTATCAAAATGGCTATTGCTGCCTCTATGCGTATGAACGCAGAAGGTATCAAAGTCTTGATCTCTGGTCGTTTGAATGGTGCTGAGATGGCGCGTTCAGAAGGTTTCAAAGAAGGACGTATTCCTCTATCAACTTTCAGAGCCGATATTGACTATGCTTTGGCTGAAGCGCACACGACTTACGGTCGTATGGGTATCAAAGTATGGATCATGAAAGGTGAAGTTTACGGAAAGAGAGATCTTTCTCCGCTTGTAGGAATGGACAAAAAACAATCCGGACAAGGTGGTGATCGTAAAGGTGGCGATGCTCCTCGTGGAGACCGCAAGCCTTTCAACAAAGACAGAAAACCTGGAGGAGACCGTAAAAGAAAGTAAATTTTTTAAAAAGTAAAGAAAAATGTTACAGCCTAAAAGAACAAAATACCGTAAGGTACAGAAAGGTAGAATGAAAGGAAATGCCCAAAGAGGACATGAACTTTCAAACGGAATGTTCGGAATTAAATCTGTACACGAAGATGGGATGTTCCTTACTTCACGTCAAATCGAGGCTGCGCGTATTGCTGCAACCCGTTACATGAAAAGGGAAGGTCAACTTTGGATTAAAATTTTCCCAGACAAGCCGATCACCAAAAAACCTCTTGAGGTACGTATGGGTAAAGGTAAAGGAGCCGTTGAATATTGGGCTGCTGTTGTTAAGCCAGGAAAAATCATGTTTGAAGTAGGTGGTGTGCCGTTGTCAGTTGCAAAGGAAGCTTTGCGTTTGGCCGCTCAAAAACTACCGGTAAAAACCAAGTTCGTCGTTGCTAGAGATTTCGAAGCATAATTTATAGTATTATGAAACAAAAAGAAATTAAAGATCTTTCCGTTGCAGAATTGCAGGAAAAATTGAGCCAGACTAAGAAAACATATAACGACCTGAAAATGGCTCATTCGATTTCTCCTATTGAGAATCCTTTGCAGATCAGAACAGTTCGCAGGACTGTAGCCAGATTGGCAACTGAATTAACCAAAAGAGAGTTACAATAATTGTATTCTGAAAGATGGAAAAAAGAAATTTAAGAAAAGAAAGAATTGGTGTTGTGACGTCAAACAAAATGGACAAGTCTATTGTTGTGGCGCAAACTACGAAAGTAAAGCACCCATTATACGGTAAGTTCGTGTTGAAAACTAAAAAGTATCACGCACACGACGAAACAAACGACTGCAACATCGGTGACACGGTGCGTATCTCTGAGACACGTCCATTGTCAAAAACCAAATGTTGGAGATTAGTTGAAATCATTGAAAGAGCTAAGTAATTATGGTACAACAGGAATCAAGATTAAAAGTAGCAGACAACACGGGAGCAAAAGAAGTTTTGACCATCCGTGTATTAGGTGGAACGAAACGTCGTTATGCCTCTGTCGGAGATAAAATTGTAGTGTCAATCAAAGACGCAACACCAAACGGAAACGTGAAAAAAGGTGCTGTATCTACTGCAGTTGTTGTACGTACCAAAAAAGAAGTGAGAAGAGCCGATGGTTCTTACATCCGTTTCGACGATAACGCTTGTGTTCTTTTGAACGCTGCGGGAGAAATGAGAGGAACTCGTGTTTTTGGTCCGGTTGCAAGAGAGCTTCGTGAAAAACAATTCATGAAAATTGTATCATTAGCGCCTGAGGTGCTTTAATTATTTGCAAGATGATAAAGCTAAAGATAAAATCAGGAGACACAGTAAAGGTAATCGCAGGTGACCACAAAGGAACTACCGGAACCGTTACACGTGTTTACAAAGAGAAAAACAAAGCGATCGTTGAAGGCGTGAACATGGTATCGAAACACACGAAACCAAGTGCTAAAAACCCACAAGGCGGAATCGTTAAGAAAGAAGCACCAATCCACATCTCGAACTTGTCAAAAGTTGAAGGTACAGCCAAACCGGCTGCTGCGAAAGGCGCGAAAAAAGAAACTAAGAAAGCTAAATAATCATGGCATATATTCCAAGACTTAAACAAGAGTACAAAGACCGCGTTGTGTCTGCTCTTAAAGAAGAATTCGGTTATAAAAACGTAATGCAAGTTCCTAAATTGGAGAAAATCGTTTTGAGCCGTGGTGTAGGTGCAGCAGTTTCTGATAAGAAATTGATCGACTATGCAGTAGATGAGTTGACAAAAATCACCGGACAAAAAGCGGTTTCTACAATCTCTAAAAAAGACGTTGCGTCTTTCAAATTGAGAAAAGGAATGCCAATCGGTGCCAAAGTAACTTTACGTGGCGAGAGAATGTACGAGTTCTTAGACCGTTTGGTAACTTCGGCTTTGCCACGTGTTCGTGATTTCAGCGGAATCAAAGCGACCGGTTTTGACGGAAGAGGAAACTACAACCTTGGGGTTCTAGAGCAAATCATCTTCCCTGAAATCGACATCGACAAAGTGAACAAAATTTCTGGAATGGACATCACTTTCGTGACTTCGGCCGCTACAGATAAAGAGGCTCAATCGTTATTGAGAGAATTAGGTTTACCTTTTAAAAAGAACTAAGACATGGCTAAAGAATCAATGAAAGCCCGTGAGGTGAAAAGAGAAAAAACGGTAGCAAAATACGCTGAGAAAAGGAAAGCTTTGTTAGAAGCTGGAGATTACGAAGGTTTGCAAAAATTACCGAAAAACGCTTCACCAGTACGTTTGCACAACCGTTGCAAATTAACGGGAAGACCAAGAGGATATATGCGTCAGTTTGGAATTTCACGTGTTACTTTCCGTGAGATGGCAAACAATGGGTTGATCCCAGGCGTGAAGAAAGCCAGCTGGTAAGAAAACAAATTTTGTTTATTCAACAGATAGTCGTAAGTTTGCCGGATTTTTGCCGCGAACTGGCAACTATCTGTTGATTAATTAGTAAGAGTTTTAATGGTTTCAGGTTCAGCCGGAAAGTCCGGTAAGAATACCAAAACCGCAATTTTAATTATATGTACACAGATCCAATTGCGGATTATTTGACAAGGGTTAGAAACGCCGTGGCCGCAAACCACAAAGTCGTTGAGATCCCGGCATCTAATCTGAAAAAAGAGATTACCAAGATCTTGTTTGATCAGGGTTACATCTTGAGTTACAAGTTTGAGGACAACTCTGTTCAGGGTTCCATCAAAATTGCTTTGAAGTATGACAAAGATACCAAAGAGCCTGTAATCAAAGATATCCAAAGAATCAGTAAACCGGGTTTACGTAAGTATGCTGGTGCTGCCAAACTTCCTAGAATCCTTAACGGTTTAGGTATTGCAATCGTTTCAACGTCTAAAGGTCTTATGACTGGCAAGCAAGCGAAACAATTGAATGTTGGTGGTGAAGTAATTTGCTACGTATACTAATATTTAAAGACGAAAGAGATGTCAAGAATAGGTAAAAACCCCATTACAATTCCTGCCGGCGTAACTGTTGAAGTTGCCGACAATGTAATTACAGTAAAAGGAAAATTAGGTCAATTGACACAGGAGTATAGCGATATCACTGTAAAAATTGAAGAAGGCGTAATCACTTTAGAGCGTCCATCTGACCACAAAGATCAAAGAGCAAAACACGGTTTGTACCGTTCGTTAATCAACAACATGATTGTCGGCGTAGCAACTGGGTTTACCAAAGAATTGGAATTGGTAGGAGTAGGTTACAGAGCCTCAAACCAGGGACAAAAATTAGATTTGGCTCTAGGTTTCTCCCACAACATCATCTTAGAGGTTGCTCCAGAGGTTAAACTCGAGACCATTTCTGAGAAAGGTAAGAATCCAATCGTAAAATTAACTTCATTCGACAAGCAATTGTTAGGTGCCGTAGCTGCGAAAATCAGAGGTTTCCGCAAACCAGAGCCTTACAAAGGAAAAGGAGTTAAGTTCGTAGGTGAAGTATTAAGAAGAAAAGCCGGTAAATCCGCTTAAAAAATATAAGATTATGTCATTAACAAAATCTGATAGAAGACAGAGAATTAAGTTCAGAATTAGAAAGATCGTTAGCGGTACTGCTGCAAAACCACGTCTTTCTGTATTCAGAAGTAATAAAGAGATCTACGCTCAACTCATCGATGATGTGAACGGAGTAACTTTATTGGCTGCGTCTTCAAGAGAAAAAGGAGTAAGCAAAGGTACCAACACTGAAGTTGCTTCAGCTGTAGGAAAACTGGTTGCTGAGAAAGCGTTAAAAACCGGAATCGATACCGTAACCTTCGACAGAGGCGGTTACTTGTATCACGGTCGTGTTCAATCATTAGCAGAAGGCGCAAGAGAAGCCGGCTTAAAATTCTAATTATATGTCAAATTATAAAAATATAGAAGCAGTAAAGCCAAGCGGACTTGAACTTAAAGATCGTCTGGTAAGTGTGAATCGTGTAACCAAAGTTACAAAAGGAGGTCGTGCATTCGGTTTCTCTGCCATTGTAGTTGTTGGAGACGAGAACGGAGTAGTAGGTCACGGATTGGGAAAATCAAAAGACGTTTCTGAAGCCATCGCGAAAGCGGTAGAAGATGCTAAGAAAAACTTGGTGAGAATTCCTTTGAGCGGACAATCTGTTCCACACGAACAAAAAGGAAAATTTGGCGGAGCGCGTGTATTCTTAATGCCTGCATCTCACGGTACAGGAGTTATTGCTGGTGGAGCTGTTCGTTCGGTTCTTGAATCAGTAGGAATCCACGACGTATTGTCAAAATCACAAGGATCATCAAACCCTCATAACGTAGTAAAAGCAACTTTTGATGCTTTATTGCAAATGAGAAGCGCGTACACCATTGCTAAGCAAAGAGGCGTGTCTTTAGAGAAAGTTTTTAAAGGATAACCACAGGAAATTATGGCAAAGTTATTAGTAAAACAAGTTAGAAGCAAAATCAACTGTCCGCTCACACAAAAACGCGGTCTTGAAGCTTTAGGTCTCCGTAAAATGGGACAAACTGTAGAGCACGAGTCAAATCCTGCAATCCTTGGGATGATAAACAAAGTAAAACACTTAGTTTCCGTTGAGGAAGTTAAATAACAAATCACAGTTATGAATTTAAGTAACTTACAACCTGCTGAAGGTTCGACGCACAATCAGAATAAGAGATTAGGTCGTGGAGAAGGTTCTGGTAAAGGTGGCACTGCTGCGAGAGGTCACAAAGGAGCCAAATCACGTTCTGGTTATTCTAAAAAGATTGGTTTTGAAGGAGGTCAAATGCCACTTCAAAGACGTGTACCTAAGTTTGGTTTCACAAACGTCAATCGCAAAGAGTACGAAGGGGTAAACCTTGATACGCTTCAGCTATTGGTAGACAACGGAATCGTTACCGACGGAGCTGTCGACATGACAGTATACGTAACCAACCGTTTGGCCACCAAAAATGAAATCGTAAAGATTTTAGGACGTGGCGAATTGAAAGCCAAATTGAAAGTGTCCGCTCACAAATTTACTGCAACTGCAAAAGCCGCTATCGAAGCTGCCGGAGGAGAAGCTGTAACCCTATAACTGATCAAGTAAGATGAAGAAATTTTTTGAATCATTAGCCAGTGTTTGGAGAATCGAAGAACTAAAGAATAGAATTCTATTTACCTTATTGCTTCTCGTAGTGTACCGTTTTGGTGCGCATGTTACGCTTCCAGGTATTGATGCTACACAGTTAAACAGTTTAGCAGGGCAGACTAAAGACGGTATTGGTTCAATTCTGGACATGTTTACAGGAGGTGCTTTCTCGAAAGCCTCTGTATTCGCTCTGGGTATCATGCCTTATATTTCTGCATCGATTGTGGTTCAGTTGATGGGTATTGCGATTCCTTACTTGCAAAAACTACAGAAAGACGGCGAAAGCGGAAGAAAGAAACTCAACCAAATTACACGTTGGTTGACCATCCTAATCACCTTGGTTCAAGGTCCTGGATACATCTACAACCTATACAGAACTTTGCCAAACAGCGCGTTCATGTTAGGTTTTGATTCTTTCTCTTTCTTGTTCTCTTCGGTGTTGATCTTAACAACAGGTACCATTTTCGCAATGTGGCTTGGAGAAAAGATTACAGATAAAGGAATCGGAAACGGAATTTCGCTATTGATCATGGTGGGTATCCTTGCGAGATTGCCACAGGCTTTCTTACAGGAAATCACATCAACCATGACCAACAACAACGGTGGACTGATGTTATTGGTTCTTGAAGTGATTGTTTGGTTATTGGTTATCGTTGCCTGTGTACTTCTGGTTATGGCGGTCAGAAGAATCCCGGTACAGTACGCACGCCGTACAACCACCGGCGATTTTGAGCAAGACATGATGGGTGGCAACAGACAGTGGATTCCACTCAAACTGAATGCTTCGGGAGTAATGCCAATCATCTTCGCCCAGGCGATTATGTTTATCCCGGCTGCGCTCGCAGGATTGTCACAGACAGAAACTTCACAATCAATTGCCGGCGCGTTCAGTAACATGTTTGGATTCTGGTATAACTTCGTATTCGCAACCTTAATCGTTGTCTTTACGTTCTTCTATACCGCAATCACGGTTCCAACCAACAAGATGGCAGATGATCTCAAAAGAAGCGGTGGCTTCATTCCAGGTATCAAACCAGGAGTAGATACTTCTGATTTCTTAGACCACGTGATGTCTTTAATTACTTTCCCAGGGTCATTATTCTTGGCGCTAATCGCTGTGTTCCCAGCAATTGTCGTGAGTTTTGGTGTACAACAATCATGGGCAATGTTCTTTGGAGGTACGTCATTGATCATTATGGTAGGGGTTGCGATCGACACGATCCAACAAATCAACTCTTATCTATTGAACAGGCATTATGACGGCTTGATGAAAAGCGGTAAAAACAGAAAAGCAGTAGCTTAATTTTATGGCAAAACAATCAGCAATAGAGCAAGACGGATCAATAATAGAAGCATTGTCAAATGCAATGTTTCGTGTAGAATTAGAAAACGGACACATCGTTATCGCACACATTTCAGGGAAGATGCGCATGCACTACATCAAGTTGCTTCCGGGCGACAAAGTGAAACTTGAAATGAGCCCTTACGATTTATCCAAAGCAAGAATTACTTACCGTTATTAAAAATAAACCAGATGAAAGTAAGAGCATCAGTTAAAAAAAGAAGTGCCGAGTGCAAGATTGTGCGCAGGAAAGGCAGATTATACGTAATCAACAAAAAGAATCCTAGATTTAAACAAAGACAAGGATAATTATGGCAAGAATAGCAGGGGTAGACATCCCAAAAAACAAAAGAGGAGTTATCGCTTTAACCTACATCTTCGGAATTGGTAGAAGCCGTGCTAGCGAGATATTGGCAAAAGCCAACGTTAGCGAAGACATTAAAGTTCAAGATTGGAATGACGATCAAATCGGAGCAATCCGTGACGCGGTTGGATACTACAAAATTGAAGGAGAATTGCGTTCAGAGACGTCATTGAACATCAAACGTTTGATGGACATCGGATGCTACAGAGGAATCCGTCACAGATCTGGTTTGCCATTGCGCGGACAAAGAACTAAGAACAACTCAAGAACAAGAAAAGGTAAACGCAAAACTGTTGCGAACAAGAAAAAAGCAACTAAATAATAAGTAATATGGCTAAAGCAACAACAAAAAAACGTAAAGTTATCGTTGAATCGACTGGTGAAGCTCATATTAGCGCTACCTTCAATAACATCATCATTTCTTTGACAAACAAAAAAGGTGAAGTTATTTCTTGGTCTTCAGCAGGTAAAATGGGTTTCCGTGGTTCTAAAAAGAACACGCCTTACGCAGCACAAATGGCAGCAGAAGATTGCAGCAAAGTAGCGTTAGAAGCGGGACTTAAAAAAGTAAAAGTATATGTAAAAGGACCAGGAAACGGACGTGAGTCTGCAATCCGTTCCGTACATAACTCTGGTATCGAAGTAACCGAAATCATCGACGTTACTCCAATGCCGCACAATGGATGTAGGCCTCCAAAAAGAAGAAGAGTCTAAGTTTAAACGTAATAGTATAACCTGGGAAGCACCAAGATTATCGAAGGATTTGACCTGAATTCATAATCGCTTTCCTAAAATTTTTAAAATGGCAAGATATACTGGTCCACAAACCAAAATCGCCCGTAAATTCGGCGAAGCTATTTTCGGAGAAGATAAATCTTTCGAAAAAAGAAATTACCCACCCGGACAACACGGGATGGCAAAGAAAAGAGGTAAAAAATCGGAGTACGCTGTCCAGTTGATGGAAAAGCAGAAAGCGAAATACACCTACGGAATCCTTGAAAAACAATTCCGTGGCCTTTTCGAAAAAGCATCTGCAGCACGTGGTGTTACAGGTGAAGTGTTAATCCAATTATGCGAAGCGCGTTTAGACAACGTGGTATACAGAATGGGCATCGCCTCTTCTCGTCGTGCCGCACGTCAAATCGTTTCACACAGACATATTACCGTAAATGGCGAGAATGTGAACATTCCATCTTACCATTTAAAACCTGGCGATAAAGTAGGTGTTCGTGAAAAATCAAAATCAGTAGAATCTATCGAGCGTTCATTGGCTAATTCTTCTCACGTATATGAGTGGATTACCTGGAACAACGATTTAAAAGAAGGCGTTTTCGTATCGGTTCCTGCACGTTTGCAGATTCCAGAAAACATCAAAGAACAGCTCATCGTCGAATTGTACAACAAATAATAATTGACTCAGTCAAAATTATGGCAATATTTAATTTTCAGAAGCCCGATAAAGTTATCATGATCGATTCAACCGATTTCGAAGGAAAATTTGAGTTTCGTCCTTTGGAACCTGGTTACGGATTGACCGTTGGTAATGCGCTTAGAAGAGTGATGCTTTCCGCCCTGGAAGGTTACGCTATTACTTCTGTTCGCATCGAAGGTGTAGACCACGAATTTTCTACTATTTCAGGAGTTGTCGAAGATGTTACCGAAATCATCCTTAACTTGAAACAAGTTCGTTTCAAGCGCCAGATCGAAGACGTTGACAACGAATCAGTGACGATTTCTGTTACCGGTAAAGACCAATTGACTGCAGGTGACTTCCAAAAATTCATCTCAGGATTCCAGGTGTTGAACCCAGAATTGGTGATCTGTAATTTAGACAGCAAAATCAAACTCAACTTCGAGCTTACTATCGAAAAAGGGCGCGGTTATGTTCCTGCAGAAGACAATAAAAAACAAAACGCAGCCATCGGAACCATTTTCACCGACTCTATTTTTACGCCAATCAAAAACGTAAAATACGCCATCGAAAACTTCCGTGTAGAGCAAAAGACAGATTATGAGAAATTGGTTTTTGAAATCAAAACCGACGGTTCCATCAATCCAAAAGATGCACTCACAGAAGCTGCCAAAGTTTTGATCCACCACTTCATGTTGTTCTCTGACGAAAGAATCACCCTTGAGGCCGACGAAATCGCCCAAACGGAGTCTTACGACGAAGAATCATTGCACATGCGTCAGTTGCTTAAAACCAAATTGGTTGATATGGACTTATCTGTCCGTGCGCTCAATTGCTTGAAAGCAGCCGAAGTGGATACCCTTGGAGATCTTGTATCTTTCAACAAAAATGACCTGATGAAGTTCCGTAACTTCGGTAAAAAATCACTCACCGAGCTCGACGAGCTTGTTGCCGTGAAGAACCTTACCTTCGGAATGGACCTGGCCAAATACAAATTAGATAAAGAATAAATAACTTCCTATTTTGCTCTCCAAAGCGGATTGAGCAAGAGAAAGTTTTAAAAAACACGTCATGAGACACGGAAAAAAATTCAACCACTTAAGCAGACAGACCGGACATAGAAAAGCTATGTTGGCGAATATGGCTTGTTCACTCATCGAGCACAAGCGTATCAACACCACTGTTGCTAAAGCCAAAGCGTTAAAACAATTCGTTGAGCCGCTGATTACAAAATCAAAAGAAGATACAACCCACAACCGTCGTATCGTTTTCGCTTACCTACGTAGCAAATACGCTGTAACAGACTTGTTCCGCGATGTAGCTGCCAAAGTGGGCGATCGTCCGGGAGGTTACACCCGTATCATCAAAGTGGGGAATCGTTTGGGAGATAACGCTGACATGGCGATGATCGAACTTGTAGATTTCAACGAACTTTACAACGGAGGTAAAAAAGAGGAGAAAAAAGCGAAAAGCCGTCGTGGCGGAAAAGCAAAAGGCGCTACTACTGCTCCTGCTGCCGCTCCAAAAGCCGCTCCGGTTGCTGAGGCTCCAGAAGCTAAAGCAGAAGAGCCAATCGTTGAAGAAGCGGTTGTTGAAACACCACAAGCTGAAGTTGAAACCCCACAAGTTGAGGAAGCTGTTGCAGAAGTTGAAGAGACTCCAGCAGCAGAAGAATCTAACGATGCTCCAGAAGCTTCAGACGAAAACGAAGAAAAGAAAGACGCATAATGACTTTCAACTTCAAATAAAATCAAGGACGAACTTTTTAGTTTGTCCTTTTTTTTTGATTTTTTTTTAGAAGCACAACAACACGTTCTCAAACAACACCAGTCCCGCTGTCCGCGCTACGCGGTAGCTTGCTTCCATCGGGGCTAAACCCCAAGTGATCGTTTGCTATCGATGTTCATAAACGCTAATAAAAAATAATCCGCTGACTTTGACGCATCACAACATACAACTAAATTTGCACAACAACCAACTACACTAATGGCACAATACACCACACGACAACCCGCCATCCTCTTACTCAGCGACGGCACCATTTTCCACGGCAAATCCATCGGCATCTCCGGAACCACTTTTGGCGAACTTTGCTTCAACACCGGAATGACCGGCTACCAGGAAATCTTCACCGATCCATCGTATTTCGGCCAAATGATTATTGCCACGAACCCCCACATCGGGAACTACGGCGTCAATGACAAAGAAACAGAATCTGATTCGATCAAAATCTCAGGGCTCATCTGCAAGAATTTCAGTTTCAATTATTCGCGCCCTGATGCCACCGAAAGCCTCGAAGACTATTTCAAAAAACAAAGCCTAATCTGCATCTCCGATGTAGACACGCGTGCGCTCACCGCGTACACCAGAGACAACGGCGCCCAAAACGCCATCATCTGCACCGACGGCACGCCCATCGAAGAACTCAAGAAAAAGCTCGCCCAAGTGCCCGACATGAAAGGCCTCGAATTGGCTTCCAAAGTATCCACCAAACAACCCTATTTCTTCGGCAACGAAAACGCCAAATACAAAATCTCCGCACTCGATTTAGGCATCAAAACCAACATCCTGCGCAACCTCGCCAAACGCGACTGCTACATCAAGGTGTTCCCTTATGATTCCACTTACCGGGATTTGGCCGAGTTCAACCCAGACGGCTATTTCCTTTCTAACGGTCCCGGCGATCCAGAGCCATTAAGTGGCGCAATCCAGGTTGCCAAAGACATCCTCGCCGATAACAAACCGTTATTCGGCATCTGTCTCGGCCACCAAATCATTGGGCTCGCCAACGGCATCTCGACCTTCAAGATGTTCGGCGGGCACCGCGGCATCAACCATCCCGTCAAAAACCTGCTTACCGGAAAAGGTGAAATCACTTCGCAAAACCATGGCTTTGCAGTAAACCGTGAAGAAGTCGAGGCGCATCCCGATATAGAAATCACCCACGTTCACATCAACGACAACACCGTTGCCGGCATGCGTCTGAAATCAAAGAATTGTTTCTCGGTGCAATACCACCCAGAGGCGAGCCCCGGCCCGCATGATTCGTCCTATCTGTTCGACCAGTTCTTGTCAATGCTATGATGGCTTGTTAAGGAATTAGTATTATAAAATATTTTTAAGAATAATACTGCTAAATTGTTTTAATTCATTAGATTTGATTGATGGGTTCCAAATGTGATTGAGCTAATTGTTGATGGAGCTGCAAAATACCACACCTAATTTGTAACCATTAAACATTTTTATATGAAAGCTTTAAAATCATTGAAAAATTTTGAACAAGAAGGTTTGGACAAAAGCCAAATGTACAGCGTTTCCGGAGGTGCAGCACCATCAGAAGTGATGTCTACACAAACCAGGTGTAAAAACACGGCTGTGAATGTAACCACAGCTGACGGAAGAATGTGCCAACACAGGTCGGACTATCTCGATGGAAGCTTCGGACCTTGGAGCTCATTCCAATACGAATAAATTTATAAAGCTTGAGAAACCCTCAAGCTTTTTTAATAAAAGACATGATATTAATCTTATCAGACGGTAACGATACGTCGACGACGTTTGTCATAGAATGGCTCGATTACTTAGGAAGGGAATGGGTTCGGGTGAATGCAGGCGATCCGGTTCGGTTAGAATTTACGGGCAATGACATCCGTTTCACATCAGAAAAATTTTCATTCAGGTTGTCGGAAGTCACGAGCTATTGGTATCGCAGGGGCTTTTTCACTATAACCAATAGCTACCAGACCGGCATTAAGCAATTTGAGGAATTGCTCAACGAAGAAATGAAGAATGTGGTTACGTTCATACATTACCAGCTCAATAAAGTCAAGCACCTCAATTCATTTGAAAGAGGAGACGTCAACAGGTTGATAGTAAGTGATAAGGCAAGGACGTGCGGTTTGCTTTGTCCCGAAGATTTTATTTTTTCAGAAAAGCACAGTCTTAACGAATTGGGTAGAACCGATAATTCTTACGTGACAAAGACGATGAGCGGCAGGGTAATGCAGAACTTTACAGATTTCATCACGGTCAATTATTCAAAAATCGTGGAACCAGAAAAGATAGCCACTGACAGCTTTTTTCCTTCCTTAGTACAAAACTATATCGAAAAGAAATATGAGCTGCGGATTTTTTACCTTGACGGGTCATTTTATGCCATGGCCATATTTTCGCAGTCAGACGACCAAACACAAATCGATTTTAGAAATTACAATACCGCCAAACCCAATCGTTCGGCACCTTTTGAATTGCCTGACGATATAAAATCCAAACTGGATAACTTAATGCGTAAACTTGAGATCAACTGTGGTTCGATCGATATGATCGTCACGCCGCAAGACAATTATGTGTTCCTCGAAGTTAATCCTGTCGGACAGTTCGGGATGACCTCTTATCCCTGCAATTATAATTTAGAAAAGAGAATAGCCGAATACTTATAAAATGGAAAAGAAAGAACTACAAAAATTCATAAAAGAGAACAAACAAAAGCTGCCTGTGTCTTTCAATGAGATCATCTTCAGGGAAGCAAACGAATTGCCCGCTTATAATAAAAGCGTGCAGTCGAAAAAGTATAATGACAGCGATTATGCCATCTATCGGTTCTACAAATCCATCTCACGTTTTTAAGGATATGCAGCCCAATCTGTTTTTTAAGATGTTTTCCAATTGCATCGTATCCGCCGGAGCAAACCGGAGCCTCATCCTTGACCTGCAAAGAGACCTCTATCTGACGATACCCGATACGATGAATGAAGTCATCGATATGTTTAACGATAAAAGATCCGTTCGCGAAGTATATGATTTTTACGGATCCGAAAACGAAGCCGTCATAAATGAGTATCTCGATTTTTTAACCCAACACAACCTTGGGTTCTTTTCGGGTGCAAAAGAGTACGATCGGTTCACGGCTATGGATAAAACTTTTGAGACGCCTTTTGAAATAACCAACTGTATTGTGGAGATTTCAGATAAAACCCGTTTGCATTTTGACCGCATAATCGACCAGCTTGAAAGCGTCAACTGCAACAACCTTCAGCTCATTTGTTATAACGAACTCGAATTGCAGGAACTAAAATATTATCTGCAAAAGACCGCAGAGTCCAATTTCAGGTCGATCGAGCTGATCCTGAAATACTCCGATAAAGTCTTCTATTTTATCAATGAAATCGATTATTGCAACCAAAGGGTCACCAAACTGTTATTGCATGGGGCGGCTGATAAAAATAAGGGTGTAGACCAGGAAAACCTGAGCTTTACGGTCTCTTTTCTAGATCATAGTATTGATAACTTCGGTTATTGCGGCGTGGTAGACAAGAAATATTTCAACATCAATCGCGACAAGGTACTCGAATCATTGAGCCATAATTCCTGTCTCAATAAAAAGCTTACTATCGACCACGACGGGAATATCAAAAATTGTCCCTCGATCAATCATACCTATGGAAATATTGCAACAAGCGACATCCAAAACGCCATAAAAAATCCGAATTTTAAAAAATACTGGGATGTCAGCAAAGATCAGATCAGCGTATGTAAGGATTGTGAATACAGGCATATATGTACAGATTGCAGGGCTTTTGTAGAAGATCCTGAGGATGAATATTCAAAACCACTCAAATGCGGCTATAGTCCATATACCAATGATTGGCAAGAATGGAGCACAAATCCGCTTAAACAAAAAGCAATCGATTTTTATGGAATACGTGAGTTGGTAAAAAAAGTGATATAAAGTTGCAATGGCAGCTTTTCGGACCATGAGGCAATGGCGTTTGAAAGCGTGCTAAAACGATTGCGTTTATAAGTTATCGGCAATCTGCTTTCGCAGCCGCGGATATTTTTTTAATTTCGAAAAATTTTAAACAACACTAATATTTAAAATATGAGCATTATCATCAAAATTCACGCAAGGCAAATTTTCGATTCCCGAGGCAATCCAACCATCGAAGTTGATGTAGTAACAGAAAATGGCGTCCTCGGAAGAGCTGCCGTACCTTCGGGTGCCTCAACCGGCGAACACGAAGCCGTAGAATTGCGCGATGGCGGGAAAGCTTACCTTGGGAAAGGTGTTTTGAAGGCCGTAGAAAATGTCAATACCAAAATAGCCGAAGAATTGCTCGGTGTGTCGGTTTTCGAGCAAAATAAAATCGACCAGCTCATGATTGACCTCGACGGCACCGACAACAAATCAAACCTGGGTGCCAATGCCATCCTTGGCGTTTCATTGGCCGCTGCAAAAGCTGCCGCGAATGAACTCGGTTTGCCTTTGTACCGTTACGTGGGCGGCGTTTCTGCCAACACGCTTCCGGTACCTATGATGAACATCATCAACGGTGGTTCGCACTCTGACGCGCCAATCGCTTTCCAGGAATTCATGATCATGCCCGTAAAAGCAGCCACGTTTTCACAGGCGCTGCAAATCGGTACCGAAATTTTCCATCACCTCAAAAAAGTATTGCACGATCGCGGTTTGTCTACAGCCGTTGGCGATGAAGGCGGATTCGCGCCCAACCTCGCCGCCGGTACAGAAGATGCGCTCGACACCATCAAGAAAGCCACAGAAAACGCCGGTTACAAATTTGGCGATGAAGTAATGATTGCACTCGACTGCGCTGCTTCAGAATTCTATGTAAACGGTAAATACGATTACACCAAATTTGAAGGCGAAACCGGGAAAATCCGTTCGTCGCAAGAGCAAGCCGATTATTTGGCCGAACTTGCCTCCAAATATCCAATCATTTCCATCGAAGATGGTATGCAGGAAAACGACTGGGCAGGCTGGAAATACCTGACCGACAAAATCGGTGGCCAAGTACAATTGGTGGGCGATGATTTGTTCGTGACCAACGTAGAACGTTTGTCTAAAGGAATCGCCGAAAATACCGCAAATTCCATCTTGGTAAAAGTAAACCAGATCGGAACTTTAACAGAAACCATCGCAGCAGTCAATATGGCCAAAAATGCAGGCTATACTTCGGTAATGTCGCACCGTTCGGGCGAAACAGAAGACAATACGATTGCCGATTTGGCGGTGGCATTGAATTGCGGACAAATCAAAACCGGTTCGGCATCGCGTTCGGATCGTATGGCGAAATACAACCAGCTTTTGAGGATTGAAGAGGAATTGGGTGACACCGCTTATTTCCCCGGATTTAAAGCCTTCAAGGTGAAATAGTACCAAAATGCATTTACTAATGAAAACCCGATGGCTTGCTCATCGGGTTTTTCTTTTCTGGACTGTTCTAATATTCGCATCTGCGTCAAGTGGACAGATTAAAAACTATATTTGGTAACACTGAGACCAAAGGATATAAATCGCTACATTTAGCTATCAAAACAAAAGCAATGAAAAAAATACTACTCCTCTTGTTTTTTACAGTTGCCGCCAACGGCCAGATTGTAAATTTTGCCGACGCCAACTTAAAGGCAAAATTGATTGAAGCGGATGTTAACAACCCCATTGCGGACTATCGCAAAATCGACACGAATAATGACGGCGATATACAGGTGAGCGAAGCAATCGTTATCAATAGGTTGTGGCTTTCGGGCGCCAATATTGCTTCGATAAGCGGTTTGGAAGCGTTTACTAATTTGGCTAATTTAGAAATCAGGTATAATTTCTTCACGTCGCTAGATTTTACCGCTTTCCATAACTTAGTACAGCTCGACGTAACCGAAAATACTTTATTGCAAAGCATTGATCTTACGGGTTTGACCAGCCTCAATAATTTTTACTGCAATTATGTACCGGTTGCTACTTTAGATTTCAGTACACTTTCGGCGCTGCGTTACGTTGAGGCCAGTTACAACAACCAACTGGGCTCGATCCTTTTTGGAAGCCATCCAAATTTGCGATTTTTAATCTGCCAATTCAATCCCATGCTTAGCAATTTTGAAGTTGGTAATTTGACAACCTTGGAATGGTTACTATGCGATGCGGGAAATCTCGGCTCATTAAATACGGCGGCACTTTTAAACCTTAAGGAACTTAGGTGCGACTACAACCAGCTGACAACACTCAACGTCAGTAATTTGACACAGCTCGAATACCTGAGTTTTAGCTCAAACCAAATCGCATCGGTAGATTTAAGCCAATTGTCGCAACTTAACATGCTGCGTGTGGGAGACAATAACCTTTCCCAGATTGATTTGTCGGGAACACCCTTGCTTCGCGGGCTTGAATTGGGCAACAATCCCTTCACGGCGTTGGATTTAAGCCCCGTACCCAATATTGATTATTTGTACATCGATGCCGCGCAATTCCCAAATCTCGACGTGGGCATGCTTGCCGATTTAAAATGGCTGTACGTCAAACGTTTACCACAGGCCAATCTTGATCTTACCCAAAATACTTTATTGGAAACGCTGCAATTGCAGGATTCAGACATTACTGCGATAGACCTTTCACAGAGCACAGTGGTGCTTCAGGAACTGAACATCCACAACAATGCCAGCCTGCAATTTTTGAATGTGAAAAACGGGAAGCCGATCGGAACCTTCAATTTGTCGCATTCACCCAACCTGCTCCAGATTTGTATCGATGAATTCAATACTGTCATCCCTTCTATGTGCGGGAATCCACAGATTGGTAGTTATTGCACCTTCGTCCCGGGCGGAAATTACAACACCATCACCGGAAACGTGCGTCTCGATACCAATAATGACGGCTGTGACAGCAATGATTTCTTGCTAAAATACCTTCGAATCGGAATCAATGATGGCCTTACAACCGGATCGGCTTTTGTGAATGATACCGGAATTTATAACTTTTACGTACAGCGTCCCAACCTAACGCTAAGCCCGATGTTAGAAAATCCGGGCTATTTCAACGTTACGCCGGCGACCACAACAGTCAACTTTCCCAACAACAACCAAAACACACAAACACGCGATTTTTGCCTAACAGCCAACGGTGTGCAGAATGATTTGGAAATTGTGCTTTCGCCAATTGGCGCGCTCAGGCCGGGATTCGACCAAACGTACGAAGTGATGTACAAAAACAAAGGAAACCAACTGGCTAGCGGCAGCATCAATTTTGAATTTGATGACAGCGCAATGGATTTTGTCTCGGCTACAATGGCGCCCGTTTCTCAAAGTTTTGGAAACTTAAGTTGGAATTATGCCAACTTGCAGCCTTTTGAAAACAGGAAGTTTGAAATCATCCTAAACCTAAACGGGCCAATGGAAACGCCGTCAGTCAATATCGGTGACGACTTTGCAAGTTCCGCGACGATTACCGCTTTGTCGAGTGACGAAATGTTTGAAGACAATACTTTTACAATACGTGAAATTGTCGTAGGCTCATTCGATCCCAATGAAAAAATCTGCTTGCAAGGCGTCGTTGTTTCGTCGGAGCAAATCGGAAAATTCCTGCATTACCGCATCAATTTTGAAAATACAGGAACTGCCCAAGCCGAAAATATCGTAGTAAAAGATGTAATAGATGTAGCCAAATATGATTTGGAGACCTTGCAGTTGCTGTCGAATTCTCATCCAATGGTAACAAAAATCACAGGCAATAAAGTGGAATTCATCTACGAAGGCATTCAACTCGCAGCAGGAGGCCACGGCCATGTGGTGTTTAAGATTAAGACCAAAAGTACACTCGCCGTAGGCAGTTCGGTGTCCAACCAAGCCGATATTTTCTTCGACTACAACTTCCCGGTTGTGACCGATCCTGCTGTGACGACGTTCCAGGTTTTGGGCGTTGAAGATTTCGAGATAGACGATTCAATTACCATCTTCCCAAATCCCGCGACCGATTTTGCAACGGTCAAAGCCAGTACTGCAATCCAATCGGTGACGCTGTTTGATGTGCAGGGAAGAAGTCTTATGACGCAATTGTCTATGGGATTTCAAGTAAAATTAGATACCACAGCTTATCCAAAAGGCGTGTACTTGATCAAGGTAGAAACCCTCAGAGGCAGCAGAACCGAAAAATTGATTTTGAAATAGCCTATGAGAAAGAGGAGGGCAGACTTATTTCCTTGGATGGAAAGTGTTTAAGGTGAAATAATACCAAAAGCATTTGCTATTGAAAACCCGATGGCTTGTACATCGGGTTTTTGTGTTTAGGATTGTTCTAATGTTATCATTCGCGTCAAAGGCGATAGATTAAAAACTATATTTGGTAAGACTAAAACCGCTCCCATGAAAAAAATTTACTTGTTGTTGCTTTTGGCCAGCGGATTTTTAGAGGCTCAAATCATTAATATACCCGATCCGACGTTCAAGAGTTTCCTAGTCAATCCGCAACAAAATATAGATACGAACCATGACGGACAGATACAGCTTTCTGAAGCGCAGGCTACAGATTATATTTTGCTTAACTCCAATGTTTCGGATATCCATACGGTAAGTAGCCTCGAAGGAATCCAGTACTTTACCAACCTGACGATACTGGTCTGTTATAGCAACCTGCTCACTTCACTCGATGTGTCGGCACTTACGCATTTGAAATTCCTGGACTGTTCCGACAATCAGCTCACTTCGTTGAATGTAAGCGGCCTGACCGAATTAGAAATGCTTAACTGCATGCAAAACCAACTGACGGCGATAAACGTCACCGGTCTCTCAAATCTTACGTTGCTGGCTTGCAGTTACAATCTCCTTACCGATATCGATGTAAGTACCCAGACGATGCTCGAAACCTTTAATTGCCAAAACAACCTTCTGACGCAATTAACCGTATCTAACTTAGACCATCTTATTGCAATTTTTTGCGACCACAATCAGCTAACGACAATCAATCTCGTTAACCTGCCCGCCTTTGCGGAGTTGGAATGCCAAAACAACCAACTCACGACGCTCGACGTTTCGGGGTTGGGTAATTTGGTGCAACTGATTTGCGCGGATAACCAATTGGCGGCACTCGACCTGAGCATGCACCCGAATATGCAATACCTCAAAACCGATCACAATATTTTGACTTCGCTCAATATTACCAATCTCAGCCATCTTACCGATGTGTATTGCTCCCATAACCAGCTTGCTACGATCGATTTGACTGGACTGCCGCAGTTAAAGACTTTAGAATGCCAAAACAATGCGCTTACCGCAATTGAACTTTCTAATTTGCCTTTGCTCGAATTATTGAATTGCGGTGCAAACCAAATTGCCGCGCTCGACGTTTCGCTTTTGCCGCAACTCGGAGGATTGTGGACCAACGACAACCCAATTTCGGTGTTGGATTTTCACGCCAATACACGCCTGCACTATCTCAACTGTTCCAACAATCTGGTCTCGGCTTTGGATTTCAGCAGTTTTAATCCCGTCGGAAACCTTTGGACTGTCATGTATGAAATGAACGACAACCCAAACCTGGTCAACGTGAATGCTAAAATCGGAACCTTTGCTGGGATCAGTGTAACCAATTGCCCCAACCTTCGCTATATCTGCTACGAAGATCGCTACTCCTGGATCCCGCTATTGCTCGAGAATCTTGCCTTGTCGGGGATTACCAACGTCGAGGTCAATTCGTATTGTTCGTTTGAGCCTACCGGAGTCTACAATACCATTTCGGGGACCGCGCTTTTTGATGCCCAAAATGACGGTTGTGACGCCGCCGATCTGCCGTGGCAGTACATCAAGGTTAAGTTAGACGACGGAACCAACTCGGGCACGGCTTTTACCGATCCAAACGGAAATTATTCCTTTCATACCGGTCAGGGAAATTTTAATCTTTCGCTCGATATTGAAAACGCTTCTTATTTTCAATCGACCACAGCAACCGTTAATTTTCCCGATACCAACAACAATACCCAAACGGTCAACCTCTGCCTGGCGACCAATGGCGTACACCCGGACCTGGAACTGGTTATTGTCCCAACGTCGCTGGCAAGACCTGGATTTGATTCCGGTTATGCGTTGGTTTATAAAAACAAGGGCAACCAAATCTTGTCTGGGAGCATCGATTTCAATTACAATGAGCAGCTGCTTGATTTCGTTTCAGTTTCGGCCCCAATTGCGAGCCAGTCTGCGGGCCAATTGTCATTCGATTATGCAAACCTGTCACCGTTTGAAAGTAGGCAAATCAATGTGGCGTTCAATTTAAATGCACCCGCCGATACGCCCGCGGTTAATATCGGCGACGTTTTAGATTTCTCGGCAGCCATAAATCCGGTGGCTGGGGACGAAACACCCACCGACAATGTCTTTGACTTGCACCAGACCGTCGTGGGATCTTTTGACCCGAACAACAAAATCTGCCTCGAAGGCGCGCAGGTCAACCCGAACAAAATTGGGGACTACCTGCACTATACTATTAACTTTGAAAACACCGGAACCGCCGCAGCCCAAAACATAGTCGTTAGGGATATCATCGACGTTGCACAATTTGAGATCGGGTCCTTCCAGATTTTGCGTGCTTCACACCCAATGGCGACAAGAATCACCGGCAATAAGGTGGAATTTATTTTTGAAAATATCAACCTCGAGGCAGGCGAACATGGCAATGTTACTTTCAAGGTAAAAACGAAAAACGCGCTCGTTGCCGATAGCTCGGTATCCAACCAAGCCGACATTTATTTCGACTATAACTTTCCGGTGGTAACCGATCCGGCCGTAACGGTGTTTTTGGTTCTGGGACGTGAAGATTTTAAGTTGGATGATTCGGTTTCGGTTGCGCCGAATCCCGCGAGCGATCTTGTGAAGGTGAAAGCCAACTCAAAAATTCAATCGATTACATTATTTGATGTACAGGGAAGAAATCTCAGCACGAAATTAACCAACGCCACACAAACAGCCTTAGACATTGCGCACTATCCGAAAGGCATTTATTTCCTTAAGGTTACAACCGATAAAGGAAGCAGGGTTGAAAAGCTCATCCGAAAATAACCCATTTTAATGTTGTGAAAGCCCGATGAGTCAATTGATTCGTCGGGCTTTTTACATTTGAAATAAAAGCCAAAGTGTAAACCTTTTCATTTTCTCGGTCAAAAGCCACATTTCCTCATTGGGATATTTTTGGGAATACAGAAATGTTACATTTGTTTGTATCAATAAGCAACCCATGAAAACCATCCTATTATCTTGCCTGTTCCTATTTGTCGCTACAGCGACCTATTCGCAGCAACAGGCGATTGACAGCCTCGGTGGGATTTTGCAAACGGCCAAAAATGACATCGACAAAGCGCAGGCGCTCAACGCCATGGCCAATGCCTACAAAACGGTCGACCCGATAAAAATGCAGGACTATGCGCTGCAGGCGTTACAGCTATCGCAGAAAATCCAATACCGCATAGCAGAAGGCGAGGCGAAGCTCAACCTCGGAAACGCTGCCATCATCCAGGGCGATTACCGGAAGGCTTTACAACATTTTGCCGCGGCGCAAAGTGTTTTTGAAAACGAGTTGCAAGCGGATGCCAAAAACAAACAGCGCATCAATAAAGGTTTGGCCAAAGCCTACGGCAGCATTGGGATTGTATTTGCCGAACAGAGCAATTATGCTAAAGCACTGCAATACCATCTCAAATCGGTTAAGATTTATGAAGCAGTCGGCGACCTTAAGAAATGTGCGCAGGTGTACAACAATATCGGTGTGGTGTACAAATCGCGCTCAGAAGATTTCAAGGCACTCGACTATTTCCTCAAAGCGCAAAAAATACAAGCGAAGGTCAACGATCCCG
Organism: Flavobacterium sp. UBA7665; assembly: GCA_002483285.1. Classification (GTDB taxonomy): domain Bacteria; phylum Bacteroidota; class Bacteroidia; order Flavobacteriales; family Flavobacteriaceae; genus Flavobacterium. Next base: position 177,892 of record DLHP01000004.1, on the reverse strand, counting down.
AAATCGGGATAACGCTTACCAACATCGCCAACAGTTACCTCAAGCAAAACAACCTTGTCAATGCCGCCGATTACTACGCCAAGGCGAAAATCGCAATCGATAAAACGGCCGATGCACGCGCGTTGGGTGAGTGGTACAACAATATGGGGTTGCTCTACAAAGCCGAGCGTCATCCGGTCAAAGCGATTGAAAGCTGGAATGCGGCGGTGGCGGCGTTTAACAGTATCGGCGACAAATTCGGGATTGCCGACACGTATTTGTACCTCGGGCAATTGTACCTCGAGCAAGGCGATACGGCGAGCGCGCTGTCTTCGGCGCAAATGGTGCTGAAGTTGGCCAAGGAACTGCAAATCCTCGAACAAACCGTTGAAGCCGAGAAATTGCTCAGCGCCATTTACGACCGTCAGCAAAATAAGGTACTCGCGCTAGAGCACCACCGTTTGTACAGTATCGCAAAAGACAGCCTCAACAACGCAGAGAACATCCGCAAAGGCGTAGAACTCGAGATGAATTTTGAGTTCGAGAAACGCGAGCTCCTGCAGAAAAAGGAAATGGAGCAGAAAGAACTGCTGCTCAGCGAACAAACCAAACAAGAACGACTCAAATTGATTTTCACAGGATTGGTGCTGTTGCTACTGGCGGGTTTGGGCTTCCTGTTTTACAGCCGACTGCAGCTCAAAAAGACGCTGACCTTGCAAAAGGAATTGGCCGAATACGAGCAGAAAGCGCTGCATTTACAGATGAATCCGCATTTTGTTTTCAATTGTTTGGGGTCTATTTCTAGTTTTATAGTGAAGAACGGGACTGATTCGGCGATCAAGTACCTCGCGAAATTCTCGAAACTCATGCGACTTACGCTCGAATACTCTAAGCTTTCGCTGATCCCAATCGACAAGGAAATCCAAAGCTTGCAGAATTACCTCGAACTCGAACAGCTGCGTTTCAACCACAAATTCAATTTTGAGATCATCAAAGACAAGGCGATTGAAGACGATTTGGCCTTGCCGCCGTTGCTTTTGCAGCCTTTTGTGGAGAATGCCATCATCCACGGTGTCATCCCGAGTAAGGAAATGGGCACGATTACCATCCAATTCAAACTTGAGGGCGACCAATTGGTGTGTGTGATTGCAGACAACGGCATCGGTTATGAGACTTCGCGCACGATCAAGGAAAATTCGGTTTCGGTACACCAGTCGATGGCGCTTGACATTACCAGGAAACGGCTTGAGATGATTTCGGCCTCGACCGCAAAAAAAGCCAATGTTAAAATTGAGGAAATACGGATAGAAAATGAAACGACCGGCACTAAGGTTACTTTGCTTTTGCCCGTACAATATGCATTAAAAAACAACAAAATATGATTACAGCAGTATTGATCGACGACGACGAAAACCTCAGGGACGGCATGAAAGGGTTGCTCGCGCTGTATGCGCCCGAAATTAAAATAATAGGCGAGGCCGAAGATGTAGAGACCGGCACAGCCATCATCGAAAAATTGCGTCCCCAAGTGGTGTTCCTTGATATCCTGCTTCATGACGGGACAGGTTTCGACATCCTCGAACAGCTGGCCAAACGCAACGGAAAAACCACGTCGCACATTGTGTTCATTACGGCACATGAGGAATATGCCATCAAGGCGTTCCGGTTTAGCGCGCTCGATTTCCTGCTCAAACCCGTGGATCCCGATGAGCTGCAAAAAGTCATCGCAAAGATCAAGGAAGTTTTAGAAAAGAATGAGAGCTACGCGCACATCGACCTGCTCATTGAGAACATCCGCAAGAAGGTAGACAATTACAAAAGGATTGCGCTTTCTACCGCCGACGGCATCCATGTTTTTGAAGTGAGCGATATCATCCGCTGCGAAGGCGAGGACAATTACACGACGTTTTATATCAAGAACAACAAGCCGGTCATTATTTCGCGCACGCTCAAGGAGTATGAGGATTTGCTGGGTGAGTATGGGTTTGAGCGCATCCACCAATCGCATTTGATCAACCTAGCGTATCTCAAGTCGTACATTAAAAAAGACGGTGGTTATGTGGTTATGGCCGACAACGCGAACCTGCCGATTTCGCAACGCAAAAAAGAACGTTTACAGGAACTCATTAAAGCATTTTAACTCAAAACAAAATACTAACCTTTATACCCAATTATGATGAAAAAATTACTAACCCTTTTGTTGTTCCTTTGTGCGGCGGTTTCGCAGGCACAGGTCATTAACTTTCCCGACCCGAATTTGAAAACGGCGCTGTTGAATTCGCCCTTTGTAATGGACTTGAATGACAATTTTCTAACGAGCCCAGACCTTGATTTCAGTGGGGAAATTGAAATAAGCGAAGCCTTACAGATAGGAACCATCATTGTAGAAAACGCCAATATTACTGATCTTTCAGGAATGGAATTTTTTGCCAACCTGAAGCAGTTTTCCTGCGCCGACAACCAAATCACCACGTTGGCGCCGCTCCAGAGTATGGTATCGCTGCAACAGTTGTATGCGATGAATAACCAGATTACTGCTGTCGATTTATCGGGAGGATTTACCCAGTTGACCGATTTTGATTTTGCGGGCAATACCCTAACTTATTTGGATTTGTCGGGCTGTAGCGCTTTGACCTACATCAATCCGTTGGGCACTGGTAATCTTAGTTATTTTAATATCCGCGGATGTTCGAGTATTACTACTTTCAATATCACTTCGAGTACTTTGTCTTTCATTGATTTTACCGGTTGTACGGCGTTGAACAACCTAAACATCTGGAACTCGCTTCTAACCGCTTTGGATTTTAGCAACCTGCCTTGCCAGACGATCAGTTTGCAGGACAACAACCAGATGACGTCGATTACTTTTGGCAACAACCCGAATTTATCTAACCTTAATGTACTTGGCGGTCCGATTACAACCATTGATGTGTCAAGCCTGTCAGCACTGAGTTCGTTTTGGTGTGCCAATCATCCGTTACTGCAAACCATTTATGCCAAAAACGGTGCAAATGAGTCGTTTGTTTTGGGCAATAATCCGAACCTGGATTTTGTTTGTGTAGACGATTCGCAAGTGGACGCCGTGCGTGCGTACCTTGATGGCGACAATATGGGCAACGTTGCCTGCAGTTCGTATTGCTCCTTTACTCCGGGCGGCAATTACAACACCATTATAGGCCTTACCCGATTCGACGGCAATACCAATGGTTGTGATGCCGGCGACCAGACGCCCAACAACATCAGGTTCAATATTTCAGACGGAACCAATACCGGTGCGTCGTTCTCGAACAATACCGGCAATTACACCTTTTATACGCAAACGGGTAATTTCACGGTGACGCCATCGTTAGAACACCCTACGTTTTTTAATTTTTCGCCGGCGTCGGCTACGATTCCGTTTGCCAACAACAACAATAACATTGCTACGCAGAATTTTTGCATCACGGCCAACGGCGTGCACTCTGACGTAGAAATGACCATTTCGCCATTCACTCCTGCGCGTCCCGGTTTTGATGCGGTCTATCAGTTGTCGTACAAAAACAACGGCAACAAGACAGAAACCGTATTCGTCAATTTTGGTTATGATGAAACCCGTATGGATTTCGTATCGGCCACAGCCACGCCAACCGGATCCGGTCCGGGCGCTTTGGGATTCACGATTTTCAACCTGCGTCCGTTTGAAAATGGCAGCATTTTAGTAACCCTAAACGTCAATGCACCAACCGATACACCTGCAGTGAACGTGGGAGATGTATTGGCATTTACGTCATTCATTGACGTAACCGTGGATGAGAATTGGGCAGACAACAGTTTCCCTTACAGCCAGACGGTTGTGGGTTCATACGATCCAAACGACATTACGTGTCTTGAAGGCAATGTCGCGCCGGTAAGTTCAATTGGGAACTACCTTCATTACGCGATCAATTTTGAGAATACCGGTACTGACTTTGCCGAGAATATCGTGGTGAAAATGGTGGTCGATCCGGCGCAATTCAACCTGGGTTCGCTACAAATGATCAACGCCTCGCATGCAGCCGACGTCAAAATTTCTGGGAATGTAGTGGAGTTTGTCTTCAAACAGATTTACCTCAATATCGGCGGACATGGGCACATCCTTTTGAAGTTGAAGACCAACGCAGGGCTTACTGTGGGCTCGGTGGTTTCGAGAAGGGCAGATATTTATTTTGACTACAACCTGCCCGTTGATACCGGATTGGCCAATACGACTTTCCAGTTATTGGCTAAGGACCAGTTTGCAATCGATCAATCGGTGGCCGTATCGCCCAACCCTACAAGTGGTGTCTTTAATGTTAAGGCGAGTTCAATGATAGAATCGGTTGCTTTGTATGATATACAAGGCAGGATTGTCGCCACTCATTTATTGGGTGAGACCAATGCTACGATAGACATTTCGGCTTATGCCAACGGGATTTATTTTGTAAAAGTAAAAACCGCAAACGGCAGCCAAATTCAAAAACTGGTCAAAAAATAAACGAAATTAGTTGGTTAAAAAGAAGCGCACCGTTCAAAATGGAGCGCTTCTTTTTTTTGAGGTAGGATGTATATCAATCTTGCAATTTTTATATAATTATTAACGATTTCGCTGCACTATTCTTTTTTTAATTCATTCTAAATTCCATAGATTTGTTAAATTATTATTTTACTCGATAAATATCCATTTAACATGTCAAAAACTGCAATACTAGAACTAGACGGGAAGAAGTATGAATTTCCGGTAATCGTTGGGAGTGAGAATGAAGTAGCGATCGATATTAACAAATTACGCGATTTGTCGGGTGCCATTACGATGGATCCCGGTTATAAAAATTCTGGCTCTTGTAAGAGCGACATCACTTTCCTTGACGGGGAAGAGGGTATCCTTCGCTACCGCGGATATTCTATAGAAGATTTGGCCGACAAGGCCAACTTTCTTGAAGTAGCTTACCTCGTTATTTTTGGCGAATTGCCAACTACCAAGCAATTGGAGCAGTTTGAAAATGACATCCGTAAATACACGTTGGTCAATGAGGAAATGAAAAACATCATTGACGGCTTTCCTAAAACCGCGCATCCGATGGGCGTTTTGTCGTCACTCACCAGCGCACTCACCGCATTCAATCCAAAGGTAGTCAACGTCGACAATGAAAAGGAAATGTACGAAGCAGTTTGCAAAACCATGGGTAAATTCCTGGTGATTGCAACCTGGACGTACCGAAAAATGATGGGTTATCCGCTCAATTATTATGACAATACCAAAGGCTACGTAGAAAACTTCATGCATTTGATGTTTGAATTGCCAACCGGACCATACAAAGCCAATCCAACGGTGATCGATGCACTCGATAAGTTATTTATCCTGCATGCCGATCACGAGCAAAACTGTTCTACCTCTACGGTAAGAATGGTTGGTTCATCACACGCGGGCTTGTTCGCCTCAATCTCTGCAGGTGTTTCGGCACTTTGGGGCCCATTGCACGGCGGCGCCAACCAAGCGGTGCTTGAAATGCTCGAAGCGATCCAAAAAGATGGCGGCGATGCCGATAAATATATGGCCAAAGCCAAAGACAAGGATGATCCGTTCCGTTTAATGGGCTTCGGTCACCGCGTTTACAAGAATTTTGACCCGCGCGCGCGGATCATCAAGAAAGCAGCGGATGAGGTTTTGAGCACATTGGGTGTTGACGATCCAGTATTATCGATTGCGAAAAAATTAGAAGAAGCAGCGCTCGTTGACGATTATTTCGTATCAAGAAAATTATATCCGAATGTCGATTTCTACTCTGGAATCATTTACCGCGCACTCGGCATCCCAACAGACATGTTTACCGTGATGTTTGCCATTGGCCGTTTGCCAGGCTGGATTGCGCAATGGAAGGAAATGCGCGTCAATAAAGAGCCGATCGGTAGACCAAGACAAATTTACACCGGGCATCCGTTACGTGATTTTACGCCGGTTGAGAAAAGATAATCACTTGACCAATAATATAAGCCACTTTGAAAAGAGTGGCTTTTTTATTATGGATATCGTGTGGGGTTTTTATCTTTGCGCCCACACCATCATATGAAGCAGCTTTTAAAAATCGATATACAACCCAACCGGATTTTCGGACTCGATATCCTGCGCTGTTTCGCCATTCTATTTGTCGTCTTTGGCCACGCCAATTTATTGTTGCCTGCTAGTGTTGCAACGGTTCTGGATCATTTTGTACTTGACGGCGTAAGCATTTTCTTTGTACTCAGTGGTTTTTTGATTGGAGGAATACTAATCAAATTGCTCGAGAAAAATGAATTGACTTTTAAGCTCGTTCTCGATTTCTGGCAACGCCGATGGTTTAGAACTTTACCCAATTATTTTTTGATACTTAGTGTTCTATGTTTACTGTGCCTTTTATTCGAGCCGGGATTTAGCATCCTAAGTACGCCGCGATATTTTGTTTTTTCTCAAAACTTATACCGCCCGCATCCGTTGTTTTTCCCGGAAGCGTGGAGCCTGAGCATTGAGGAGTGGTTTTACCTGCTGCTTCCCACCTCCATCCTTTTTGCAGTTTTCGTGCTGCGTTTAAAATTAAAAACGGCGTTGCCACTCACGATTTTTACAATCATCATCGCGGTAACCGCTTTTCGTTTTTTCAGGTACACCCATATGGAAGTAGGCAACCTGGACGTATGGGATGTTTATTTCAGGAAACAGGTTGTTACACGGCTTGACAGTTTGATGTATGGTGTTTTGGGTGCTTATTTGGCCTACTATAAAAACGACATTTGGCTACGGTACAGAGTTGTATTATTTGCCGCCGGATTGCTGTTGTTGGTTTTGCCGGGTTTTGTCGCTGAACGCCAATATGGTTCAGTTTATTGGAGCGTGTTTTCGTTTTCGGTTAATGCGTTGGCCACTTTGGCGCTAATCCCTTATTTGGGAACAGTCAAAACCGGAAGCGGTAGACTGTACAAGGCAGTAACCTACATCTCACTGGTTTCATACTCCATGTACCTGATTAATTTTTCGATTGTCATGGGCTGGATTATTAACAGGCTGCCGCTGCAAGGATACAGCAACCTCACACAAAGCGTTGTTTCATACGGATTGTTTTGGGCGCTCACCATCGTATTGTCTATCCTCCTTTACAAATATTTCGAGCTTCCCACTACCAAATGGCGCGACAAATAAAATAGCTATAAAGAAAAGACATGGTTCAAATCTTTTCGTGAATTCTGTTTTACAGCTAGAGGGCTTTCTATATATTTGCGAACGCCTCGAGCCACTTTTGGGCATCAACTGAGTAAATTGACTGCTATGCTAGCTTTGAACGTTAAAAACGAAACTTCCCGATTGCGCGCCGTAGTGCTCGGAACCGCTGTGAGCAATGGTCCAACGCCGCCTGCCGAAACTGCTTACGACCCCAAATCGCTCGAGCATATCCTTGCCGGGACTTATCCCGTAGAGGCCGACATGGTCGCCGAAATGGAAGCTTTCAACAAGGTTTTTGAAAAATATGACGTGAAAGTTTTTCGTCCGCAGCTGGTCGAGAATGAAAACCAAATCTTTACACGCGACATTGCCTTTGTGATCGATGATGTCATCATAGAAGCCGGCATCTTGCCCGAAAGGGACAAGGAATTTCCCGCAATCCAGTATGTGATAGACCAGATTGATCCTAAGAAATTCATCCGAATCGAAGACAAGGAGAAGATTCACATTGAAGGCGGCGACGTCATCTTGTGGAATGACTATATTTTTATCGGGACGTATTATGGCGCCGATTACAGCAAGATCAAAACCGCCAGAACCAATAAAGCCGGGATTGATTTTATCAAGAATTTATTCCCGCACAAAAAAGTGCTCACTTTTGATCTCGTCAAATCGTGGGAAGATGCGCGCGACAACGCCTTGCACCTTGATTGCTGTTTCCAGCCGGTGGGCCACGACAAAGGAATCATCTACAAAGGCGGATTCCGTGATGAAGCCGAATACCAGCAATTGGTGGATTTGTTTGGGATGGACAACCTCTTTCACATCACACGCGACGAAATGTACAATATGAACTCTAACGTATTCTCGATTGCGCCCGATGTCGTGGTTTCTGAAAAGAACTTCACAAGACTCAACAACTGGCTGCGCGACAATGGTTTTACGGTAGAAGAAATCCCATACGCAGAAATCGCCAAACAAGAAGGATTGCTGCGTTGTTCTACGCTGCCCTTAATTAGAGACTAATGCCCGCGTTTGCGTTAGGGATTGCAGCGGTATCCTTTTGCGGCGCAGCGCAGCCGTAAAAGATAAAGCGAAAAGCCCGGCCGAAGGCAACGCCATAAAAAATAAACTATGAAACAGACAACCAATGCCATATTGATGGTGCGTCCGGTGGCTTTCCGGATGAATGAGCAGACTGCGGTGAACAATTATTACCAAAAAGTGCTCGACAATTTATCGGCCGAAACCGTGAACGCGAAAGCGCAGGAAGAGTTTGATACTTTCGTGAACAAGTTGCGCATGGTGGGTGTAGATGTGACGGTGGTTGAGGATACGCTCACGCCCGATACGCCCGACTCGATTTTCCCCAACAACTGGATTTCGTTCCATGAAAATGGCGACGTAGTTTTGTACCCGATGTTTGCCGAGAACCGCCGTAGCGAAAGGCGAGAGGACATACTCGATATACTCGAGGACAAAGGTTTTGTGGTGAATGAGATTATGGATTACACCTCGGCCGAAGAAGACGGATTTTTCCTCGAAGGTACCGGAAGTTTGCTCCTTGACCGTGAAAATGAAAAGGCGTATTGCGCCTTATCACCGCGTGCCGACGAAGAATTGTTCATTGAATTCTGCGAGGATTTTGATTATGCACCCGTGATTTTCGAGGCGTACCAAACCGTCAACGGCAAACGCGAATTGATTTACCATACCAACGTAATGATGTGCATTGGCGATACTTTTGCGGTGATTTGCGCCGATTGTATCGATGACAAACAAGAACGCAAAATGGTGTTAGACAACCTGCGCGCCGATGGAAAAGAGATTATTTTGATTACCGAAGATCAGGTGAATAATTTCGCCGGAAACATGCTCGAGGTTCAGGGAAGCGACGAACGGAGATACCTCGTGATGAGCGCCTCGGCCCACCAAAGCCTGACCAAAAAGCAAATTGCCCAGATCGAAGAACACGTGACTATTTTAAGCTCGAGCCTTGATACGATCGAAGCTTGCGGTGGAGGAAGCGCCCGTTGTATGATGGCGGAGGTTTTCTTGCCGAGGAATTAAAATTTCACAACTGACAATACTAAAAAGTTCCAACTTTCAACCTGCCGTGCGCAATTGAAAGTTGGAACTTTTTCTATTGGAAATTTATGGGTTAGATGCCGCGAATAATCGTGAGCACCGAACTGATAATATACTGGATTCCAATCGCAATCGTCAAAAAACCAACGATCCTCGAAATCGCCACAATTCCCGATGTCCCGAGCATCTTAGACAAATAATGCGCGCCGCGCAAAATAATGTAAATAACCAGCGCGTTGCCCAGTATGGCCAAAGAAGAAATGATGATTTCTGTGGTGGTATGGTGTTCCTGGTAAAAAGTGATTAGCAGCGACATCGAGCCCGGCCCTGCAAGCATGGGCATGGCGAGTGGCGTAAGCGCAATGTCGTTCCTCACCTGGATTTCCTGCTCGACCTTTTTGTTGATTCCCTTGTTTTTGTTGAATTGCCCGTTGAGCAATGAAAAACCCGAACTCGCAATGATGATACCGCCTGTGATGCGCAATGCTGTAATCGTAATCCCAAAAAACTCCAAAACATAACGGCCTACCAGAAAAGCAATCATCAAAATGATAAAAACGTCAATGGCGGTCCAGAGGGAAATGCGCGAACGCTCCTTTTTAGAGTCGTCCTGAGTGAGTCCCACGAAAATCGGGACAGTACCGATTGGGTTCAGGACCGAGAAAAGCGCGAAGAATAGGTAAATGAAAAGTTCCATGGTTTTTGTGCAAAGTTAACTTGGGGCTCACTAGCAAAGTTAAGATTAAAATTAATCTAACGTTAAAAATAGGTCCCGCAAAATGTCATTTTTGTACTTTTGGCGCATGGAAAAGAAGAAAACCCTGGTGCTCGGCGCCACGACCAAAGAAGACCGTTACGCCAATCGCGCCATCAATGCACTTGTTAAACATGGCCATCCGGTGCTCGCCATTGGGCAACACAACGGCGAAGTGGCGGGTATAAAAATCCACACCAAGACGATTCCGGCCACCAATGTCGATACCGTTACGCTCTACCTCAATCCGCACAACCAGCGTGAATACTACAATTATATCGTGGAGACGCATCCCAAGCGCGTCATTTTCAATCCGGGAACAGAAAATCCCGAGTTGTACCAATTGCTCAAAAGCAACAACATTGGCATTGATGTGTCGTGTACTTTGGTGTTGCTCGCGACTGGGCAGTATTAAAATTTTTTTGAAGCTAATCCGGCTTTCCGCTCTATCTTTTGCTTTTTAAAGAAAAAAGCAAAAGGATGCCGCTGCAATCCGGGCTAGGCAACAGCGTAGGCTAGAACCGCGTTTGCTTATCAGCCGGACGTGAAATCAACCACAATCCCAAAAACGTAATCAATCCGTTCACGATAATGAGTTCGTTGTCAAAAACATAATCCCCAAACAACGCCGCCGAATTTTTGCTGATTGCAAAGCAAATCGCCGGCGACAACACACAAACGAGTGGCACCCATTTGTCGTGTACCGTTTTCGATTTCACAAACAATCCAAAAGCATACAATCCCAACAACGGCCCATAAGTGTAGGACGCAATCTTGAAGATCATGCTCACCACCGAGGCATCGTTAATCGCGTTGAAGAACACAATCACCAAAAACATCAAAAATGAAAAACCAATGTGCACGAAGTGTCTCGTGCGTACCATATTGGGTTTGCTCGAGTTTTCGGCTTTGTCCATTCCCAGAAAATCCACACAAAACGAGGTGGTAAGTGCAGTCAGCGCCGAGTCGGTCGTGGCAAAAGTCGCTGCGGTCAACCCGAGTAAAAACACGATTGACGGGATGATGTTGAGGTGGTAGAACGCAATTTCTGGAAACAACAAATCGGTACGCGGTTTCCCGGTAACGAGGTCGGTAGGCACCGCAATACCATTTTTCTCGGCAAACAGGTACAACAAGGCGCCCACGCTCAAAAAGAAGATGTTGATGATGACAAAAATTCCGGTAAAGGTGAACATGTTTTTTTGCGCCTCGCCGATGTTTTTACAGCTCAGGTTTTTTTGCATCAAATCCTGGTCAAGGCCCACCATGGCAATTGTGACGAAGATTCCGCCAAGGATTTGTTTCCAGAAATAATTGCCTTTCATGAAATCTTCAAAGAAAAACACCTTAGAATAATTACTGTTCTTGACTTGCTCGAAAGCTTCAAAAACACCCAAATCAAGGCTGTCGCACACAAAAAAGATTGTTAGGAACACCGATGAAACCAGGAAAAAAGTCTGTAGGGTATCGGTAATGATGATGGTTTTGAGTCCGCCGCGATAGGTGTAGGCAAAGATCAGGGCCAATGAAATTAACACCGTTACGGCAAATGGGATGTGATAGAAATCAAACACATAACGCTGCAAAACGATCACCACCAAATACAAACGGAATGAGGAGCCAATGGTTCGGCTAATCAAAAATATCGTCGCCGCGGTCTTGTAACTGATGTGGCCGAGCCGTTGCTCGATGTACCCATAAATCGACGTCAGGTTCATACGGTAATACAACGGCAGCAAAATTTTCGCAATAATGATAAAACCAATTGCGTTGCCCAGCACAAACTGGAAATACTTGAATTGGTTGTCAGGGTTGCCCACTTCACCGGGAACTGAAATAAAAGTCACGCCCGAAAGCGCCGTGCCTATCATACCAAACGCCACGAGGTACCATTTTGAATTCTTGTTGGCTTTAAAAAACGCGTCGTTGCCCGAATCTTTTTTGCTCACGAAATGCGAGACGAGCAGCAGCAGTCCGAAGTAAACGACAATGAGCGATAATATGGTGAATGGAGTCATATAAAAGGGTTCAAGGTTCAGGGTACAGGGTTCAAGTTCCAAAAGCGAAACAGCGTTAAGAATTGACCCCTTTTTTAATCGCTGCAAAATACAAACTTTATTAAAACTTCACCGCATCGGTTTTCGTAAATCCTTTTATGAAGCACCTATTTATTTTCCTACTGATTTCGATTCCGGCTTTGGTGGTCGGGCAAAAAATAGACAATATGGCCTCGTTTCGCGACCTGCAATCCGACCGCTATTTCAGGTTCAATTATGACAATGATTATTTCGCTTCGAGCGATGCCAATTACACGCAAGGTTACAGTTTTGAACTCGTAAGTCCGGCCATGTCAAAGAATCCTGTGAATAATTTATTTTTCAAACCTTCGAAAAGCAAGTTGCAATCAGGTGTCGCCATAGAGCACATCGGCTACAGCCCCAACAACATCAAAAGCGCAGATATCCAATACGGCGACCGTCCTTTTGCGGCGGCCATCATGCTCAAAAGTTTCACAATTGCTACTGATACGCTGCGTCACTCGCGGCTGGTTTCGTCGCTGAACCTCGGATTGATTGGGCCTGGCGCGTTTGGCAAGGAAATGCAAGTCGCTATCCACGAAGCTACAGACAACCCGATTCCTATGGGCTGGCAGCACCAGATCCGCAATGATGTGGTCGTGAATTACGAAATCAGTTATGAAAAGCAACTGCTGGATTGGCAATACTTTAGGTTGCAGACCAACAGTACGGCCCGTTTGGGGACCTTGTTCACCAATGCAAGTGTGGGCGTGAATGGGGTTTTGGGGCTGATCAACGCGCCATATGCTTCCCATAAAAATAAAAAGCGGTTTTGTTTGTATGCCTATTCACAGCCGTTTGTTACCGTGGTGGGTTACGATGCCACGCTTCAAGGCGGGCTGTTCAACCGCAAAAGTCCTTATACCATCAATCACCGAGAAATAAATCGGTTGACCGCGCAACACACCTATGGCTTTGTCCTGCAAACCAAAACGCTGTTTTTTGAGTACACGCGAACGGCCATCACGCGCGAGTTTTCGTCGGGAACAGCAGCAAAATGGGGAGGCATCCGGATTGGTTTCGGGTTTTGAAGTCTGCCTGATTTGATTACCTTTGCGCCATGGAATTTTCTTCAAAATTATTGGAGCGCGCCGTGCATGAAATGGCACAGTTGCCTGGCATCGGGAAACGCACAGCACTCCGGCTGGTATTACACCTGCTCAAACAACCCAAGGAGCAAACCGCGTTTTTGTCTGAAGCCCTGACACAGTTGCGAGGCGAAGTGAAATTCTGTACGTCGTGCCACAACATTTCGGACGTAGCATTGTGTGAAATCTGTGCCAACGAGAAACGCAACCACGCCGTGATTTGCGTGGTAGAAGACATTCGCGATGTGATGGCTATTGAAAACACACGCCAGTTTCGTGGGATTTACCACGTGCTCGGTGGCAAAATTTCGCCCATCGACGGCGTTGGGCCGAGTCAACTCAACATCCAGACGCTTGTAGAGAAAGTCAAATCGGGTGGGGTTGAAGAGTTGATTTTTGCACTTAGTTCGACTATGGAAGGCGATACCACCAACTTTTTTATCTACAAACAAATCAAGGATTGCGCGATTATTACCTCTACCATCGCGCGTGGGATTGCCGTTGGCGACGAGCTTGAATACGCCGATGAAGTCACGCTGGGCCGCAGTATTTTGCAGCGGATTCCGTTTGAAAATTCATTCAAAAACAATTAATTCAATTTAACGCCCTGTTTTTTTGTAATTATAAATGAAAAACTATCTTTGTTTGCTAAATTTTTTAATGAAAATGAACTATAAAATACTGTTGTCCTTAGTCTGTGCGGGACTTTTTTTTGCCTCCTGCGTGCCCACTAAAGACCTGATATACCTCCAAACCAAAGACAAATCAGAAACCATCGCCCCAATTGCAGCTTCCGCCTCAAAGCCTTACCGGCTTCAGGTGAATGATATTGTGCGGATTTCAATCAAGACGCTGGACCCGAAAATGTCTGAAATCTTCTCGCCAACGAGTGTACAGATCCCTTCGGGCGCCGACAAATCAGAGCAGGGTCTTTACTTTGACGGCTTTACTGTAGACGACCATGGCAATATCAGGATGCCCATCCTGGGAGAAGTCAATGTCATTGGTTATACTTTAGAAGAACTCCGCAAGAATATCGAGAAAAAGCTACTCGAAGAATATTTTAATAAAGAAGCAAATATTTTTGTCACTGCCAAACTCGCAGGACTGCGTTTTACCATTAATGGAGAAATTAGCTCACCTGGCATCAAGACGGTTTTCCAAGAGAAACTCAATATTCTCGAAGCCGTGGCGCACTCGGGCGATATCACCATCACCGGAGATCGAAAAGCCGTGACCGTTATGCGCCAAACGCCAGCAGGACTGGAAATGCACGATATAGATCTTACCGACATCAAGGCTACGCAATCACCTTATTTTTATGTGCAGCCCAACGATTACATTTATATCAAGCCGCTACCGCAAAAATCATGGGGAACAGGAAAAACCGGTATAGAATCTTTGGGTACGATCATCACGGTGCTTACGCTGGTGACGACAACCCTATTACTGTTAAGAAAATAAAATTTAAGCATGATTGATACAAAAGATTTTTCGTTTTTTGAAGGCCAAAACAGCTTTGATTTTAAGGGATTCCTGATTAAAATTACCAGTTACTGGAAATGGTTTCTGGTCAGTCTTGCCATTACCATTACCATTGCGCACCAAGTCAATATCCGTAAGGAAAAGGTCTATGAGATGCAAACCACAATGGCCATTAAGGAAGAGAACAACCCGTTTTTTACTTCTAACACGAGTTTGATTTTCAATTGGGGGGGCACCTCAGATCAGGTTCAGAATGTGTCCAATACGCTTCGGTCGCGTTCGCACAATGAACTGGTGGTGGCCAAGCTCAAATATTACGTCGATTACCTGCAACAAGGCAAGTACAACTATAAGGACGTTTATGGGGAAATTCCTTTTTACCTGGAGCTCGACGAAAATAAGCCGCAATTGTTCAACTCATTGGTGGCGATTAAATTCCTAAGTGAGTCGGTTTATGAAATCAGGGTCAAATTTGAAACGAACAGCGCGCCGGTAATCCTGTACACAGACAATAGTAAAAGCAGCATTCCGGTGGTTTCTGAAGAATTTGTCAAGCAGTATCGCGTAGGCCAGCAAGTTTCTTTGCCCTTCCTGAATTTCAAGTTGCAGATCAATGATGAGCCAGGTTTTTATAAAGACAATGAGTATTTCCTGCGTTTCAATGATTTTGATGATGTAGTCGCCCGGTATCGCGGTGTAACAGTTGATATTGATTCTAAAGCCCCGTCTATCCTAAACCTGAGGCTTCAAGGCACCAATAAGGCGCGTATGGTAGAGTATTTGAATTCTACCGTAAAGATGCTCATTAAGGTACAGCTTGACCGCAAAAATCAATTCGCCACCAATACTATAGAATTCATTGACAGTACGCTTATTGCAGTGAGCAAACAGCTCAAAGAAACTGGCGACGAACTCAAAACGTTCAATAAGAACAACAATATTGTCGAGATTGAGCAAAGCGGTTCGGGCATCAGTTCGCAATTGCTCGGACTGGATGGCGAGAGGGACGCGATCAACAAGAAGATTTCCTATTACAGTACGTTGCGCTCTTATTTGAGAAACAGTGGCGATTACGCCAAACTGCCCGCGCCTACTGTTGCCGGGATAGAAGACCCCAACGTGCTCATTAATGTATCCAAACTCATCGCGCTTTCTACACAGCGGTCGGAGATGGCGTACTCCGTAAAAAGTGATAAAATTTATAGGGATTTTGACAACCAGATGGAGGCCATCAAAAATGTGTTGTTGGAGAACATCGGGTCGGCCAGTGCATCATTGCGCAACGATTTGGCTCGGGTGAACAGTAAGATTGGGCAGTACGAAGGTGATATCAGAAAATTACCCGAAGACAAGCAAGAGTATCTCAAAATTGTCCGTAAATATGAACTCAGCGACGACATCTACAATACTTTTCTGCAAAAAAGGAGCGAGGCCGAAATTGTAAAAGCCGCGAACTTATCGGATATTCATTTTATCGATCCTGCTAAAGATACCGGCTCAGGGCTTATCGGGCCTAACACGAGTGTCAATTACATTCTGGCCATGTTCCTGGGTGTACTGATCCCGTTGTTGTTCGTTTTTGTTATTTTCTTCCTCGAGAACAACATCCTCAATACAGAAGACATCAACAAGCTTACAAATATCCCACTCATTGGGGTAGTAGGGGTGAAATACACCAACACCAACCTTTCGGTTTTTGAAAAACCTAAATCGGCACTGTCAGAATCTTTTAGGGCGATTCGTTCGTCGTTGCAATTCCTATATAAGAAAGAAGACATCAACGGTTCGCGAACCCTGATGCTGACTTCGTCTATCAGTGGTGAAGGAAAAACATTCTGTTCGTTAAACCTTGCGACGGTTTTTGCGCTTAGCGATAAAAAGACCATCATTGTGGGGCTCGATCTTCGTAAGCCTAAGATTTTTGAGGATTTCAAGATCAAAAACGACATTGGTGTGGTGAATTACCTCATTGGGCAGAAAACCATTGATGAAGTCATCCAGAAAACGCATGTGCCCTTCCTGGATGTAGTCACTTCGGGGCCAATCCCGCCCAATCCCGCCGAGTTGATGATCGGAGAAAGCATGGCCGATTTCATGCGCGAACTCAAACAGCGATACGACTACATCATCCTCGATACGCCGCCGGTTGGTTTGGTGTCGGATGCCATAGAACTCGCCGACTACGCCGATGTGACACTCTACATCATGCGTCAGAATTACACCAAAAAAGAAATGATTACCATGCTCAACAACCGGGTCAAGCGCGGTGAGCTCAAGAACCTGAGTATCATTTTTAACGGTTACCAGAACAAAGCAAAATACGGAACTGCTTATGGCTACGGCTACGGTTACGGTTACGGCTACGGAAATTATGCTGCCGGATATCACGAGGTAGACAAGCCCAAGAGTATTTTTCAGAAAATTTATGAACGCTTTTTTAAGAAGAAAGAGTAATGGCAAACAATAAGGAGAAGGTTTTAATCACGGGTGGGGCTGGATTTATCGGATCCAACCTGTGCGAATATTTCCTATCCAAGGGATATGCCGTGGTTTGCCTCGATAACTTTGCCACTGGCCACCGCCACAACCTCGCTGCGTTTCAGGCCCATGAAGATTTTACCCTGATTGAAGGCGATATCCGAAATCCCGCCGATTGCGAGCGGGCGGTAAACGGAGTCGATTATGTGCTGCACCAAGCGGCTTTGGGATCTGTTCCTCGGTCTATAAAAGATCCGGTTACGACCAATGACGTGAATGTTTCGGGCTTTCTCAATATGCTCGTGGCGAGTCGCGATGCCAAAGTCAAACGTTTTGTTTATGCGGCGAGTTCATCGACTTACGGAGATTCTGAAGGGTTGCCTAAGGTGGAGGACAAAATCGGGAAACCGCTTTCCCCTTACGCGATTACCAAATATGTCAATGAATTGTATGCCGAAATTTTTAGCCGTACTTACGGATTAGAGACTATTGGGTTGCGGTACTTCAACGTATTTGGGCGCAAGCAGGATCCTAACGGTGCCTATGCCGCAGTCATCCCAAAATTTGTCATGCAACTCATGGCGCATGAGAGCCCGATTATCAATGGGGACGGCAACTACTCGCGCGATTTCACTTACATCGACAATGTCATCCAAATGAACGAGCGTGCCATGACCTCGCAAAATCCCGAGGCGATTAACACAGTGTACAACACGGCTTTTGGCGACAGGACCACTTTAAACGATTTGGTCGGGTTTCTTAAGGAATTCCTTTCTGCTTTCGATTCAAAAATTGCCGATGTACCGGTAGTACACGGGCCAAATAGGGCAGGAGACATTCCGCATTCGTTGGCCAGCATTGAAAAAGGCCGAAGATTACTTGGCTATGAACCGCAATTTTCCATGCAAGATGGGCTTCGGGAAGCCGTTGCCTGGTATTGGGAAAATTTAAAATAACCAAAAAACAACAAGCATGAAAATAGCAGTAGTAGGTTTAGGATATGTAGGATTACCATTGGCGCGGTTGTTCGCGACCAAATTCCCGGTTGTGGGTTTCGATATCAATCAAGCGAGGATAGACGAATTGAATTCGGGCACCGACAGCACGCTAGAAATCGAACCACAACTACTGCAATCGGTATTAACCACCGATCCCAATGCTCAAAAAGGATTGTTTTGTTCTACCAACATAGACGATATCCGCGATTGCAATTACTACATTGTTACTGTACCGACTCCGGTCGATAAAAACAACAGGCCCGATTTGACGCCTTTATACAAATCGAGTGAGACCGTCGGGAAAGTGCTCAAGAAAGGCGATATTGTCATTTACGAATCTACCGTTTATCCCGGTGTGACCGAGGACGAATGCGTGCCGGTGCTAGAACGCGTGAGCGGACTCAAATTCAACGTCGATTTCTTTGCGGGCTATTCGCCAGAAAGAATCAATCCCGGCGACAAATTGCATACGGTAGAAAAAATCCTCAAGGTTACTGCAGGTTCGACGCCCGAAGTAGGCCAATTGGTCAACAACCTCTACAAATCGGTAATCGAAGCCGGAACCCACTTGGCACCTACCATCAAAGTGGCCGAAGCCGCCAAAGTCATTGAGAATTCACAGCGCGACATCAACATTGCGTTTGTCAACGAATTGTCTAAAATATTTAACATCCTGGGGATTGACACGCATGCCGTACTTGAGGCCGCAGGTACGAAATGGAATTTTTTACCTTTCAAACCTGGGCTTGTAGGCGGACATTGCATCGGTGTCGACCCGTATTACCTCGCGCAGAAAGCACAAGAAATGGGCTACCACCCAGAAATTATCCTGGCCGGCCGACGACTCAACGACAGTATGGGCGAGTATGTGGCGTCACAAGTGGTGAAGTTAATGATCAAGAAAGGTGTCGTGGTGAATGGTTCGCATTTGCTCATGCTGGGCATCACGTTTAAGGAAAATTGCCCCGACGTACGCAACACCAAAATCGTGGATGTGATTGCGGCATTGAAAGACTATGGCATCAGGATCAGTATTTATGATCCGTGGGCCAATCCTTCAGAAGTCGCCCATGAATACGGGCTTGTAACCACCAACACCCTGCCCCAAGAGCGTTATGATGCGGTAGTTTTGGGTGTGGCGCACCGTGAATTTACCGAAATCGATTTTTCGGCGATTAAGAAAGAAAATTGTGTGGTGTACGATGTCAAAGGCATCCTTGGCGACCGTGCCGATGCAAAATTGTAGCCCCAAACTAATGATATTAAAATATAAATAGAGATAATGAAAATAACTTCTATCTGTTGTATTGGCGCCGGATATGTAGGCGGACCCACAATGGCAGTCATTGCACAAAAATGCCCCAATATTAAAGTCACCGTTGTCGATTTGAACCCAGAACGCATTGCTGCCTGGAACGATCCAAACGTAGACAATATTCCAATCTATGAGCCGGGTCTAAGCCAAATCGTGGCGCAGGCAAGAGGCAGGAACCTCTTTTTTACCACTGAGGTAGAACAGGCGATAGACGAGGCACAGATGATTTTCATTTCGGTAAACACGCCTACCAAAACCTACGGACTGGGTAAAGGCATGGCCGCCGACCTCAAATACATTGAACTTTGTGCCCGCCAAATTGCCGCTGTGGCCAAGGACAACAAAATAGTGGTAGAAAAATCGACTTTGCCGGTACGTACCGCCGAAGCCATTAAAAATATACTGGACCACACCGGGAACGGCGTACAATTCCAGATCCTTTCCAATCCCGAATTCCTCGCAGAAGGAACCGCCGTGCAGGATTTACTCCACCCAGACCGCATCCTTATAGGTGGTGATACCTCGCCAGAAGGGCAGTTGGCCATCAACGCACTCGTGGAGGTATACTCCAATTGGGTGCCTGCCGAGAACATACTAACCACCAACTTGTGGTCTTCTGAGTTGTCAAAATTGACAGCCAATGCTTTCCTCGCGCAGCGGGTATCGTCTATTAACGCCATGTCTGAGCTTTGCGAAAAAACAGGTGCCGACGTGAATGAAGTGGCCAAAGCAATCGGGATGGACAGCCGTATCGGATCCAAGTTTTTAAAAGCATCGGTTGGTTTTGGCGGATCGTGTTTCCAGAAAGACATACTCAATCTTGTGTATATCGCCAAATCCTATGGCTTGCATGAAGTGGCCAATTATTGGGAGCAAGTGGTCATTATGAACGACCACCAAAAAAGGCGTTTCGCGCACAACATCGTACAGACTTTATACAATACCGTGGCAGGCAAAAAGATTGCATTTTTGGGCTGGGCTTTCAAGAAAGACACCAATGACACGCGCGAATCGGCAGCAATCAACGTAGCCGATTATTTGCTCCACGAACAAGCACACATCTCGGTGCATGATCCGCAGGTAAAAGAGAAACAAGTCATTTATGATTTGACCTACCTCAATTCAAGATCGCAGGATGAAATCAAAAAAGGCATACAAGTCCAGGAAGATCCTTACGAAGTCTGCAAAGGCGCCCATGCCATTGCCGTACTCACCGAGTGGGATGAATTTCGTTCGTATGACTGGCAACGCATCTATGACAACATGCAAAAACCGGCCTTTGTTTTTGATGGACGAAACATTCTCGATGCGCAAAAGCTTATTGCGATTGGTTTCATTTTCAGCGGAGTAGGCAGCGCCCACTAAGACAAAACCCGACCAAAATTCGCGTTTAATTTTTAACAAAATTTTTGGAATTCTTTAGGGAAACGAGTACTTTTGTTACTCGTTGGAAAACGCTATTGCCATGCTCGAAACATTGATTACCTCAAAAACCCGACTACGCATTTTGGTGAAGTTTTTTATAAACGTTGCCAACAATGGATACCTGCGCGGGCTCGCAGAAGAACTCAATGAATCTACCAATTCCATCCGCAAGGAACTCAACAACCTCGAGGAAGCCGGCTATCTTGAAAAACAGGCCATCCAAAACAAGGTGATTTACAAGGCCAACACCAAGCACCCTTTATTTAGCATTTTACAAAAAATTGTACGCCAGCACATCGGGCTCGATGCGATGGTGGAAATCATTTTGCAACGCATGGGAACTGTGGAGAAAGTGGTAATCATTGGCGATTACGCAGACGGAAAAGACAGCGGAACCATAGAAGTCATACTCGTTGGCGACGCGCTAGATATTGATTACATTGACCAGCTCGGCAGCAAGATTGAAAAAGAAATCAAACGCAAGGTTCGGTTTTTTGTGAGGGCCGCACACGATGGCGAAGGACTTTTAATTTATGAAGCTTCTTAGCATGCCGTGGTTTGTCATTTACACGCAGCCCAGGAACGAAAAGAAAGTGGCCGAACGGTTGCAAAATATAGGAATCACTGCCTACTGCCCATTGGTTACGCAGGTCAGACAGTGGTCAGACAGGAAGAAAAAAGTGCAGGTGCCGCTGATTAATTCGTATGTTTTTGTAAACATAGAGGAGAAGCAGCGCGAGCAGGTGTTTGAAGTGAGTGGCGTAGTGCGCTACCTGTTCTGGCTCGGGAAGCCCGCCATCGTCAAGGAAGCAGAAATAGAAGCGCTGCGCGAAAGTTTGAAGTATACGATGTTGGCGGTTGAAGTCAGGGGATTGCAGGTAGGCGATTCGATGCAGATTCCAAGCGGACCCTTTCACGGAAAAGAAGGGCTGGTGAAACAGATTAAAAAGAATAGTTTGCAATTGGTTTTGAAAGAATTGGGTGTATTGATTACGCTCACCAAGTCAGAAACCTTGTAAACAAAAAATAGTACGATTTTCCTCTTTGGTCAAACTTTTTGGTGGGACCGACGGGGCGAAGCCGTTCCAAAAAACTAACGAATAAATTACAATCGAATGAAAAAAATACTCTTGACAGGCGGAGCGGGATTCATAGGTTCGCATGTGGTCAGAAGGCTCGTCACCAACTATCCGCAGTACCATATTTACAATCTCGACGCGCTTACCTATGCCGGAAATCTTGAAAACATCAAGGATATTGAAAACGCTGCGAATTACACTTTCATCAAAGGCGATATTGTCGATGCCGATTTCATTAACGATTTGTTTCAAAAACACCAATTTGATGGCGTGATTCACCTCGCAGCCGAGTCGCACGTAGACCGCTCAATCACCGATCCGTTGTCATTTGTCAAAACCAACGTAATCGGGACGATGAATTTGCTCAACGCCGCCAAGGAAACCTGGAAGGGTAATTTTGAAGGCAAGCGTTTCTACCATGTCTCTACCGACGAAGTCTACGGAAGTTTGGGCGCCGAAGGTTTGTTTACAGAAACCACCGCTTACGACCCGAATTCACCATACTCTGCATCCAAAGCGGCCTCCGACCATTTTGTGCGCGCGTATGGCGAAACTTACGGATTGCCATATGTGATCACGAATTGCTCCAACAATTACGGGCCAAACCATTTCCCTGAGAAATTGATCCCGCTACTCATCAACAATATCCTCAACGGCAAACCGCTTCCGGTATACGGCGACGGAAAATACACCCGTGACTGGCTGTTTGTCAAAGACCACGCGATTGCCATCGACCTGGTTTTCCACGAAGGAAAAAACCATGAGACTTACAACATCGGCGGTTTCAATGAATGGCAGAACATTGATTTGGTGCGGCTGTTGTGCCAGAAAATGGATGCCAAACTCGGCAAACCGGCAGGCAGTTGTGAAGCACTCATCACCTTTGTCAAAGACCGTCCCGGACACGATTTGCGCTATGCCATCGACGCCAACAAAATCCACAAGGAATTGGGTTGGAGCCCATCGGTAACTTTTGAGCAAGGACTCGAGCAAACCATCGATTGGTACCTCGACAACAAGGAATGGCTTGGCAATGTCACCAGCGGCAACTACCAGAAATATTACGAAAAACAATACCAATAATGCCCAATTTTTCGACACCCGAAATCATACAATTGCCCAAAATAACTGATGTTAGGGGCAACTTGTCTTTCCTGCAGAATTCAGACCACATCCCGTTCGACATCCAACGCGTGTTCTGGATTTACGATGTTCCGGGTGGCGAAACCCGCGGCGGACACGCTTACAAAACCCAGCAAGAAGTCATCATTGTCCTGAGTGGCAGCATTGACATCGTGGTCGTGGCACCCAACGGCGAGCAAAACAAGTTTTCGTTGAACCGCTCGTATTCGGGTTTGTACATTCCGCCCGGACACTGGCGCCATCTCGAGAATTTCTCCACCAATTCGGTGTCTGTGCATCTGTCTGATTCTGAATTCTCAGAAGCCGATTACATCAGGGATTTCGACGCTTTTAAAAACCACCGCTAATGCAACAATCTACCGTTTTTGACTGTACGCTCGTCACCTTGCCCAAGAACCACCAGCTCAATGGCAACCTGACCTCGGTAAACAATGGCCTTGAAGTGCCTTTTGACATCCAACGCGTGTATTACCTCTACGACGTTCCGGGCGGATTTAGCCGCGGCGGACACGGCCACAAAGATTTACAACAGCTCATCGTGGCGCTCAGCGGCAGTTTTGATTTGACTGTGGATGACGGCAAAGTCAAACGCACCTTTCACCTCTCTCGCCCCAATATAGGCGTGTATATGCCTGCAGGTTTGTGGCGTGAACTCGACAATTTTTCAAGCGGCTCGATTTGTTTCGTGCTCGCTTCGCACAAATACGATGAAAGCGACTATTTCAGGGACTATGAAAAATTCACCGAATGGAAATCCTTGAAGTAAACGACGCGCAATATGCCGGATTTTTCCCGAATCCGTCGCATGTGTTCAACGCGGCAGCTTTCAACGCACTCAATGCCTCCAAATGCGATGAGGTGTATTACCTTGTTTTCAAGGACTCCAAAGTGCGGCTCGGCATTATTTTGGGCATCCGAAACAATAAAGCCAACACGCCATTTTCGGCACCTTTCGGCGGATTTGAAGCCGCGAGCCCAGACATCCGCCTCTCGCAGATTGATGCTGCACTCGAGGCGTTGGCCGATTGGGCGAAAGCCAAAAACCTCGACGGAATCAAAATCGTCCCACCACCTTTTTTTTATAACCAGAATTTCTTACATAAATTAGACAATTGCTTGTTTCGCGCGGGTTATGAAAAAGCCAACATCGAATTGAATTACCAGTTCCCGACCGTTAAACTCGATACCGATTACGAAACCACCATCTGGTACAACGCGCGTAAAAACCTCAAACGCTCGATGCAAGCCGGATTGACTTTTGGTAAACTCGACCCCGCCAATGCCAAGGAAGCCTACGACGTGATTGCGCAAAATCGCAGTGAACGCGGCTTCCCGTTGCGCATGACCTGGGAACAGGTACAAGCCACCACTGCCATCATCCCAGCCGATTTTTTCCTCGCGAAAAAAGACAGCGAGCCTGTCGCCGCAGCGGTCGTTTTTCATGTAGCCGATCAAGTTGTCCAGGTGATTTACTGGGGTGATTTGCCCAAATTTTCAGAACACAAGACGATGAATTTCTTGTCGTATTCGCTTTTCAAATATTACAGCGAAAACGGCATTGCGATGATTGACATTGGCCCATCCACCGAGGATTCTGTTCCCAATTACGGCTTGTGCGAATTCAAGGAAAGCATCGGCTGCGACCTCAATATCAAAACAGAATATTTTAAAAAACTATAATGTTCGTTGCCAATCCCGACCCTTTTTTGTTGCCGTCGTTTCGGATCAGTCCTTTCCGGACGCAGGATATGGCGTTCAACAACCACTTGGACAATGACGGTTTTGCAACGGATTATTTCGACAACCGATTTGCAAAAAAGCATTGGCAGTATACCTACAACGGACGCGAAGCGATTGCGATCGCATTAGCACATTACCAGCTTAAACCCAACGACGTCGTAACCATTTTAACGACCTCGCAGAATTTTTATATCAGCTCTTGTGTAACGTCAACGATTGCACAATTTTGCCAATGGAATCGGGAAATAACACCCGACACCAAAGTCATTCTGGTCAACCACGAATTCGGCTATCCGTATGCAGGAATGGATGCGCTTGTCGCCACCGGAATTCCAATCATCGAGGATTGCTGTACAACTTTTTTTAGCCAGGACGACCAGTCAAAAGTTGGGAAATACGGCGATTACGCGGTGTACAGCTTCCCAAAATTCTTTCCGATCCAAATTGGAGGGCTGATTGTCTCTAACAAAAAACCGATAGATTCCCCAGCTAAACTCACGACAACCCAAGTCGCATATCTCGATAAAGTGCTGTCACATCATTTGAAAAATGAAACGCAACTGCTAGACGAGCGCAGACAGAATTTCAATTACGCAGTAGGCCTTTTTGCCCAACAGGGTTTCTCAGAAAGGTTTGAAACGAATGAAAAAATCGTTCCCTCGGCTTTGCTGCTGAACAACCATGCGAACGTAAAAGATTTAAACCAACTCAAGGTTTTCTTAAATGCGCACGGCATCCAAAACAGTGTATTTTATGGCGAGGATGCTTTTTTTCTGCCCACACATCAAAATCTCAATCCGGCAGATTATGACTATTTCTGGAATTGCATCAACCGATTGCTCCAATCTAAAATCTAAAATCCAAAATGATCACCTCCAACATCCATTTAGGCAAAGACGTCCACATCGAAAAAGATGCGAGTATCAACAATGTACGCATCGGCGATGGCACTAAAATCGCCAGCGGTGTGCGGGTTTTTGGCTCGGCGCAACATATACTCGAAGTGGGAAAGGGCTGCTATTTTGGGCTCAGCACCATCGTTGAAGGCTACAACGCCCAAGTCACCATCGGCGACCATGTGAGTTTTGCGCAAAACGTGAACCTTATGTCGGGTTCGGGGCCCAACGCTTCCCAAGTGATGCAACGCATTTTCCCAATCCTCAAAGGCCCGGTCACACTCGGCGACCACACCTGGATTGGTGCGAGCGCGGTGATTATGCCCAACGTAACGCTGGGTAAGTTTTGCATCGTCGCGGCCAACAGTTTCGTGAACCGTTCGTTTGCCGATTACTCGGTCATTGGCGGATCACCGGCCAAACTCATCCGCACCTTAACTGCAACAGAAATAGAAAAATTACAGCCATGATCAAATTTTTAGACCTCCAGAAAATCAATGCCCAACATGCTGCCGAACTCAAACAAGCGGCATCAGACGTTATCGATTCGGGTTGGTTCCTCGTGGGTGAAAGGCTCAGCAGTTTTGAAAACAAACTATCGGCTTACACCGGCGCGCCGCACGCAATAGGCGTTGCCAACGGCCTGGATGCGTTGCGCCTGATTTTGCGCGCCTATATCGAACTTGGCCATATGCAAGAAGGCGACGAAGTAATCGTACCAGCCAACACCTACATCGCCTCGGTTTTGGCCATCACTGATGTGAAGCTCGTACCGGTTTTGGTCGAGCCGAAATTGTCCAGCTACAACCTCGACCTCGACTTGATCGAACAGTACATTACTCCAAAAACCAAAGCCATCATGGTGGTCCATTTGTACGGACAGGTTTGCTGGAATGCGGTCTTACCCGAACTCGCCAGGAAGCACAACCTCAAAATCATAGAAGACAACGCACAAGCCATCGGTGCCCTATACAACGGCGTGAAAACCGGAAATCTTGGCGATGCTGCGGGTTTTAGTTTCTATCCCGGCAAAAACCTGGGCGCTTTGGGCGATGCGGGCGCAGTTACCGCAAAAGATCCCGAGTTGGCCAATATGGTTCGTACGCTGGGCAACTACGGCAGCCGAAAAAAGTACGTACATGAATTTCAGGGACTCAATAGCCGTTTGGATGAAATCCAGGCTGCGTTCCTTGAGGTCAAACTCAAATATGTCGATGCCGAAAACCAGTACCGCAAACAGATTGCGGCGGCTTATCTCAAAGGCATCACCAATCCCGATATTACCTTGCCGCATCCCGACAATGGCAGTGTGGCCGTGGAGCATAACCATGAACACGTATGGCATTTGTTTATAATCCGCCATGCGCAGCGCGATCGGTTGCAGGCGCACTTGGAGGCCAATGGGATTCAGACTTTGATCCATTACCCGACGCCGCCAAACAAGCAGCTCGCCTATAAATCAATGAACCACTTGGATTTTGATATCACCAATACCATCCATGAGCAAGTGTTAAGTTTGCCCATTGGCCCAGTGATGACGCCCGAAGAAGTCCAAAAGGTCATCGACGCACTCAACAATTTTTCGGCCTAAAACCACCACCAACCAACCACCAAACCAACAAACAAATGATACAAGCGTCTAAAACCCACAACAACCGAAAGCCATGGAATTGGCTGGTTTACCAAAGTAGTGACGAATTTCTCAATAAATACGCGCCGCATTACAAAGGCAGTTTGTATGATTTGGGTTGTGGCGTCCGTGCCTACGAGCCGTTCTTCCTGAACTTTGCCAGCAGCTATGTTGGGATTGATTGGGGTTCGAGTATCCACGACACCAAAGCCGATATTTTTGCCGACCTGAACCAGCCGTTGCCTGTAGAAGCTTCGGTGGCCGACACGGTGGTTTGCCTGTCGGTTTTAGAACACCTTTCAGAACCGCAGACCTTGCTCAACGAAGCCTATCGGATTATGAAACCTGGTGCCACGATGATCCTGCAAGTGCCATGGCAATGGAAATTGCATGAAGAACCCTATGATTTTTTCAGGTATACGCCCTACGGACTCCGTCATTTGTTTGGCAAAGCGGGTTTTAAAGACATTGAGATAGAAGCCACCAGCGGATTTTTCTCGATGTGGGTTTTAAAAATCAACTATTTCACCTTGGGTTTGATTGCCGGACCGAGAATCTGGCGTGCTATAAAAAGAGCCGTATTCCAACCCATGTGGTACATTGGCCAGAAACTGGCGCCCACACTAGACAAGCTCGACAAGAACTGGGCAGTCGAATCGCAAGGGTATTACGTCATCGCCAAAAAAGTATAAGCAGTTACCCAATTTATTGGAAACAAAAACAACCAATTACAAATCCATATTCAAAGCTACTTCGATTTTCGGAGGCGTACAGGTATTCAATATCCTCATTACGCTGATCCGTGGCAAGGCACTCGCTATATTGATTGGCACCGCGGGAATGGGGCTCAACGGATTGTTCATGTCGGGACTCAACCTGATCAAGACCTTGTCATCGCTGGGTATTGCAGAAAGCGCCATCCGCGATTTGTCTAAAGCCCATGCCTCCGATGACCGTGAACTAATGGCCAAAACGACCACCATTTTCAACCGTTGGATCTGGATTACCGCAGCACTCGGCATTGTACTCACGATTTCGTTCGCGCCTTTATTGAGCCAGTTTTCATTCAGCAGTAAAAAGCACACGCTGTCTTATATGCTGCTTTCGCTGACTTTTATCTTTGCGGCGCTTACCGGTGGGATTTACGCCATGCTGCGCGCCACACGGCAAATCAAATACCTCGCCCAGGCCAATGTTTTGGGCGGTGTAGTTGGATTGATTGTCGCGCTGCCTATCTTTTATTTTTACGGGATCCAGGGCGTGATTCCGGCCATTATCGCAACCTCTTTCGGGACCTATGTGGTTTCATTGGCTTTTCGCAATAAAATCAAGTTCGAGAAAGCTGCCCTGACTTGGTCGCAAACCTGGAACCAAGGCAAACCTATGGTGGTGCTCGGACTCAGCTTGACAGTGATTAGTTTGCTTACGGCTGCGGTTACTTTTGTGCTGAATGGCTACATATCAAAAACGGGAACACTGCATGATTTAGGTCTTTACAATGCTGGATTAGCCATTGTCGACGGATATGTGGGAATGGTATTTACTGCTATGGCAACCGATTATTTCCCGAGATTGTCGGGTGTAATCGGTGACGAAAAAAAATGGAAACAGCTTGTCAACGAACAGGCGGAGTTGGTACTGATTATTTTGAGCATGGTGCTCGTTTTGCTGATTTCTACCACGCCGCTGCTGATTCGGGTTTTACTGAGCAAAGAATTTCTGGCGGCGAAGGAATTCATTTTTTGGTCGGTGCTATCCATTCCACTTAAGGGATTGGTTTGGGTGTTAGGTTACATCATCTTAGCTAAGGGCGACAATAAGCTTTTCCTGACTGTAGAGGTTATCGCCAATTTGATTGTACTCACTTTAAATATTGTTTTTTACAAATATCTCGGGCTGAATGGTTTAGGGATTTCGATGCTCGTAAGTTATTTCGTTTCGATTATCTTCATGCTTACCATACTGCGATCAAAATACGATTTCAGTTTCAACAAAGAAGTCTATCGATTACTATTTGTAGCGCTAACTGCTTTGTCCCTTTGTCTGGCCAGCATCAAGATTTTAGGTTACCCGAACGCCTATCTGGCCGAAGCTGTCATTGTTATCCTCACTATGATTTACAGTATAAGAGAGTTAAACAAGCGCATGAATCTTAAAGAAGTTGTTTCTAATATCAAGGCGAAAATTAGCAAAAGAAGTGGAAACTAAGCCCCTAGTCACCGTCGCCGTCACCACCTACAACTCGGCAGCGTACGTCATTGAAACGCTCGACAGCATCTTTCGCCAGACGTACGATCGCATCGCGCTAATCATCTCAGACGATTGCTCGGCCGACGATACCGTTGCGGTTGTCCGGGAATGGATGGTCAAGGAGCAACACCAAAGCCGCTTTCAGGGCATCGAACTCATTACCGTTCCAAAAAATACAGGTGTATCGGCCAATTGCAACCGTTGCATTGCCGCAGCACCGTCTGATTGGGTGAAATTTATCGCTGGAGACGACATCCTGCAGCCGGATTGCCTCGCCGATAATATGGCGTTCGCGGCTCAAAATCCCGAAGCGCATATTATTTTCAGCCAGGTTGCCGTTTTTCAGGATACTTTCGAGGCGCCCAATTTCAAATACCTGTCGCCCGAAATTTTCCCCGACAATCTCATGCGCAGTGACCTGACGGCACACGACCAATACCTTTTGATGCTCGTACACGACCGCATCAATTACACACCGTCTTATATTTTCAATAAAGTAGCATTGCAAAAAGTTGGCGGTTACGACGAGACCAACCGTTTGGTGGAGGATTACCCGATGTGGCTCAAACTCACCAAATCGGGTGAACGCTTGTATTATTTCCATAAACCTACTGTGGGTTACCGCATCCATTCTAAGGCGGCGAACAATGTGGGCGATCAGGCGCTTTTTAAGCCTTCGGTGTTCAACAGTTACCAGATCCGCAAATTGGCGGCGCATCCTTTTTTACCTTGGGAAATGGTGGGATCCGAGCGGTTTATCTACGGCGTGTCGCGATTTTTCCAAAACAACGGCTGGAACCGAAACACCAAAATGCTGCGTAGCTTGTACCGATTGGGGAGTTTTTACCTCAATCCGTTTCACTATGTGTATGCGATTAAAAAAAGATTGCCCGGCAACCGGCAGCACCCGTTTTACCTGTAAATGATGCGATTGAGTATTATTGTGCCGGCTTACAAAGTGTCGGATTTTATAGAGAAATGCCTCAGCAGCCTCGAGCAGCAGGACATTCCCCACAGCGATTATGAGGTTATTGTGATCAATGACGGTTCGCCCGATGACAGCGCCGCGATTGTCACCCGGATGCAGGCCAGTTTCCCAAACATCCTACTCTTGAACCAAGCCAATCAAGGGGTTTCTGTAGCCAGGAACAACGGTATTGCCCAAGCGCGCGGAAAATACATCATGGCAATTGATCCCGATGATTACGTTTTGCCCAACACGTTTAAGCGCATCCTCGACAAAGCCGACGCCCAGCAACTCGATGTGTTCTACCTCAATTTTGAAATTTTTGACGCCGACGGACATCCTGTATGGCAAACCAATTTTACCCAACTCGAGAATAAAATTTTTGACGGCATCTCGGGATATTATGCACCTCGCGTGCCCGATGGTCGCGACCCGAATCGGTCATGGGCCATTTTATACCGTAGGGAAATGCTCGAAAAATACAGCTTGAAATACCCAAAAGACGTTCCTTTCCTTGAAGATGGCGCGTTCCTCGTAAAAGTCTTTGCCGTGGCTGAGCGCGTGGGTTTCGACGTAGGAAAGTTTCACCAACGCACTACCAGCAAAGGATCGGCAACGGTAACGGGCGTGTACCATACAGAAAAAGCCATCAACGGATTTCTAAAGGCGGCGGCAGACCTACGCGAATTTTCGAGTACAAACCGGTTTGAGCTGCCACAGCAAGGATTGCTCAACCACGGAATGGCCAATTTTGTTCTGCTATCCCTTTTTTCTCAAATGTCATTGGGTAAGCTCAAGGCCTTGCAACAGACCATACATAAAATAAAAGCAGCCGGTTTTAGCCGATTGCAAACCCAAGGCGTGGTAGATCCTTATCGCACTTACGCCAGGCGCTTCAACATTTCGCCATACTTTTTCCTCGCGCTTTATGCGACCGAAATGGCTTTTAAAAGATTGACTTCATGATTAACATTTTTATAATAGGGAAAAAAGGACTCGATTCGGTAACCGGAATCAGTGCTTCGCTTTACCCAAAAATCAACGCCATCGTTATCGGAAAAGATAGTGGTGTGGTAAACGATTACGCTTCGGAGATTGAAAATTTCGCTAAGCAAAACAACATCAGTTATTTTTTCAGGACACAAACCGACGAGAATGTTCTGGCCAAAGCCACGCTCAACATCGCCATTGGCTGGAGATGGCTGATTGCACTAGATATTCCGCTGGTTGTTTTCCACGATTCGATCTTGCCACAGTACCGCGGGTTCAATCCGTTGGTGTCGGCGCTAATCAACGGCGATTCTCGCGTGGGCGTAACGGCTTTGATGGGCACCGATGAATTCGATAAAGGCGACATCATCGGGCAGCGTACCATCGCCATCCTATATCCCATCAAAATCGCCACGGCCATCGATAGGCTCGCCAAAGAGTACGCGCTTTTATTGGAGGAAGTGATCTCGGCATCCGACGGAGCTTTAACCGGCACGCCGCAAAATGAATCCGAAGCCAGTTTCAGCCTATGGCGCGATGACGAAGATTACCAGATTGATTGGCAACAGGATGCCGAGACCATCAAGCGGATGATTGACGCGGTAGGTTTCCCTTACAAAGGCGCTGCTACCTGGATGGACAGCACGCTCGTCAGGATTTTCGACGCCGAATGTCTCGCTGACGTGAATATCGTTAACCGCGCACCGGGAAAAGTGCTTTTTAAACATGCCGACGGCCTCGTGATTGTTTGCGGTAGCGGATTGCTCAAGGTCAAGGATTTTTACGGCGCCGACGGCGAAAAATTAAAAGTGAACAAATTCAGGATACGTTTTAAATAAAATCGATGAACATACAATTCAACAAACCGCATTTAACAGGAAAAGAAACCCATTATATCTACGATGCTGTTTCTACCGGTAAATTATCCGGAAACGGGAAATACACCCAACTCTGCCAGAACTATTTAAAGGAACGATACGGTTTCGGGAAATGCCTGCTCACGACCTCGTGTACCGACGCGCTCGAGATGGCGGCGATACTCGTAGACATCCGCGAAGGCGATGAAGTCATTATGCCATCGTACACTTTTGTGAGTACCTCCAATGCCTTTATCCTGCGCGGTGCCAAAATTGTGTTCGCCGACAGCCGAAAGGATCATCCCGGGATGGACGAAAGCAGCATCGAAGCATTGATTACGTCAAAAACCAAAGCAATCGTACCGGTACATTACGCAGGTGTTGCTTCGGATATGGACACCATCATGGACTTGGCCGCCAAATACAATCTCTATGTCATCGAAGATGCCGCCCAGGCAATCGACAGCTTTTATACCGGAAAGGATGGCGTGAAAAGGGCGTTGGGCTCGATTGGGCACCTCGCGGCTTTTTCTTTCCATGAGACCAAAAATATTATTTCGGGCGAAGGCGGAATGCTGGCCATCAACGACGGTAAGTTTAAAGACCGCGCCGAAATCATTTGGGAAAAAGGCACCAATCGCTCAGCGTTTTTTCGCGGAGAGGTAGACAAGTACGGCTGGGTCGATTTGGGCTCGTCGTTTTTGCCTTCTGAATTGATTGCCGCGTTCCTTTGGGCACAACTCGAAAACCTCGATTGCATCCAGGAAAAGCGCATCTCGCTTTGGAATACCTACAACGAGCGACTAAAAGATTGGGCCAGACAACGCAACATCAGCTTGCCTTTCGTCCCCGAAAACACCACCAATAACGGGCATATGTTTTACATCGTTTGCCAGGATCTTAACCAGCGAACGGCATTGATCGCCCATTTGAAATCAAAAGGAGTTATGGCCGTTTTTCATTACTTGAGCCTGCACAAAAGCCCGTTCTATCATGAAAAGCACGACGGCAGGATTCTTCCCGAAACCGACCGTTACTCGGATTGCCTCATCAGGCTTCCGATGTTTTTTGACCTTGATGAAACGATGCAGGATTACATCATCAATACCATCCTCGAATTCTAAAAATGACGCTGCACGTTTTCATAGCCGATAAGTTCACCCAGCCGTTCTGCCACTACATTACAGGTGAGCTGAAACTGGAGAACGAGTACTTTCTTTACCTTTCGGATACAGCAACCGACGCGCAGCTTCCAAAAAATAGTTTCCGCCTCCAACAGCCGCTCAGCAAACACCTGTTGAGTAACCTCAAGCTCTTTTATAAATTGGGCAGCCAGGCCGGCCGGATTGTCATGCACGGCGATACCTTGCTGCATTTTTTTGCGCTTTTCCCTTGGTTCCTCAAAAAAACGGGCTGGGTCATTTACGGACAGGAATTGTACAGTTTTACCAAGACAAACGATTTTAAGCAACGACTCAAGCGGTTTGTACTTTCCCGGGTGCGCTACCATATCACGCATATCAAAGGCGATTCGGACTTGGCCAACCAACTTTTTGAGGGCAAGGCACAACTCGTTTACAGCCCCATGTACCTAAGCAATGTGGTCGATACGAGCCAGTTTCATCCAATTGATGTGTCACAAAAAGAACGCCTCAACATCATGGTGGGCAATTCTACCGACCCGAGTAACAAGCACGAAAGTATTTTTGAGATGCTTTTGCCGCGACTGGCAGAAATCGAGAAAATCTACTGCCCGCTTTCTTATGGAATGTACGATAGTTACAAGCAAAAAATCACCCAACTGGGAGCAACCTTGTTTGGCGAAAAATTTGTCGTTTTAGATAAGTTTATGCCCTTTGACGCGTACAAGCAATTCCTGGCCAGTATTGATGTCGTTGTTTTCAACCATCCGCGACAGGAAGCGATGGGCGTGACGCTGACGTTGCTCAGCCTGGGCAAAATCGTCTATATGAATAAAAATACCACCTCTTTTGAATCACTCGTGAGTAGGGGATTTAAGGTGTTTGACAACCAAATGATAGCAGGCCAGGAACTCAAGACCAACAGGGACGTGACCGAAAATGCGCCGCGACTCGACGAATACTATTCCAAGTCGGTTTATGACGCCTCGTGGCTCGCCATCGATAAATTATAACACACTAAGAGGCGCCCAACAGCAGTCTTACCAGAACACTTATTATGAAAATTACCCTAATTGCAGGCGCCAGACCCAATTTCATGAAGATTGCGCCCATCATCCACGCCATAAATGCGTTGCCAGAACAGACGCTAAGCTATCGATTGGTGCATACCGGCCAACATTTCGATGAAAAGATGAGCCATACCTTTTTCAGGCAGCTCAACATTCCCGAACCCGACGTAAACCTCAATTGCGGTGGCGGTACCCAAGCCGAGCAAACGGCTGCCATCATGATCGCTTTTGAAAAGGAACTGATAGCAAATCCCGCCGACCTCGTTTTGGTGGTGGGTGATGTGACCAGCACGATGGCTTGCAGTATCGTCTCCAAAAAACTCCAGGTGAAAGTGGCGCATGTTGAAGCCGGCATCCGTTCGTTTGATATGAGCATGCCCGAAGAAATCAACCGACTGGTTACCGATGCGCTCGCCGATTATTTCTTTACCACAACGGTCTGGGCAGGTGAGAACCTCAAAAAAGCCGGTGTGGCCGATGAGAAAATCTTCTTCACCGGAAACGTCATGATCGACACGCTCAACGCCAACCGTGCCAAGTTTACCAAGCCCGATTTTTGGGACGAACTGCAATTGGTTCCAAAGAAATATTTTGTACTTACCCTGCATCGCCCAGCTAACGTAGACACGGCAGACGGCCTCAAAAGCCTAATCGACGCCATCACGTCTAATGTAAACAGTTGGCCGATATTGTTTCCCATCCATCCACGCACGGCAAAAGTGTTGCGCGAATCAGGAATTGTGGCGCCCCACCTGCACATCATCGATCCTTTGGGATACCTCGAATTCAATTATCTCGTAGAAAACGCTTACGCCGTGATCACCGATTCTGGCGGAATTACCGAGGAAACCACCGTGATGGGAATTCCCTGCATGACGTTGCGCAACAACACCGAGCGTCCCGAAACCATTGCCCTGGGAACCAATGAACTACTCGGAACCAATCCCGAAGCCATCAAACCGGCACTCCAAAAACTGTTTTCTGGCCAATGGAAAAAAGGCTCGGCCATTGAAAAATGGGATGGTCATGCGGCACAAAGAATCGTGGCGCATTTAATTGAATTAGCAAAATAACATCCATGCAACCCAAAAAAATACTCCTCACCTCCAACGGTTTTTATCCCGATATTTCCCCGCGGTCGTTTCGCGCGACCGAGCTGGCCAAAGAATTGGTGCGGCAAGGCCATCAGGTTGCAGTGCTCACGCATCCACGTCCCGGTTGTGCCGAATTTTGCGCACAGCATGGCATCGAATTCAAGGATTTGGGACATATTACCTGGCCAACGCCTGTGATTAAAGGAAGCGGTATTACCCGTTTGTTTTGGCGTGTGACGGCCAGATTCAGCAGTTTGTTGTTTGAGTATCCGTTTATCCAGTTGATGCCCATGCTCAAACGCGGATTGAAAGGCGAATCGGGTTATGATATGTTGATTTCGGTGGCTGTTCCGCATCCCATCCATTGGGGTGTTGCCGCGGTTAGGACAAAGAGCAATCCCATTGCCAAAGTTTGGGTGGCCGATTGTGGCGATCCGTATATGGGACAGGAGAACGACACCTTTAAGCCGCCGTTTTATTTTGGTTGGCTCGAAAAGAAATTTTGTCGCATTGCCGATTATATTACCGTGCCTACCAAAGCCTCGATTGACGGCTATTACCCCGAATTCCGTGACAAGATTAAAGTGATTCCGCAAGGCTTTCGTTTTGAGGACGTTAAGAAGCACGAAGGCGAAAAACCCACCGACAAAATTGTCTTCGGTTATGGCGGAATGTTCATTCCCGGTAGGCGCGACCCGTCGGAACTGTTGGCTTTCCTGAACAGTGTCGACCCAAACCTTAAATTTGAATTCCATATTTATACGATGACGCCGGCTTTGGTCGAGCCTTTCCTTGCCGCATCCAACGGAAGGATCCAACTCAAAAAAGTACAGGACCGCGACACGCTGTTGTATGAAATGAGTAAAATGGACTTCGTGGTCAATTTTGAAAACGTTGGGCATACGCAAACCCCAAGTAAACTCATTGATTATGCGATTCTCGAGAAACCCATTTTGTCTATCAAAACCGGCGGGCTTAAGCCTGAGGTGGTCACCGAATTCCTCAATGCCGATTACCGCCACGCGCTAACCATAGAAAATCCCGACCAATATAGAATTGAGAACGTTGCGCGCCGTTTTCTGGAACTCATCGACAAACCATAAATTTGAATACACCCGTATTATTGTTCCTGCTGAATCCGTTTCTGGGCGTTGTCCAGGCATTCAAGCATTTTAGGCAGGATTGGGCAAAAAACAGTATTTGGCTATTTGTCATTTTCTACGGATTTACGATGTTCCGTCCCGAAGCGATGGACTCTAGCCGTTATGTATCGCGCTTGCAGATCTTGTACGAAGCACCTTTGAGTTGGGATATTTTCCTAGCCAACTTTTATTCTGAGGAAGGCAATGCAGTAGACCTTTACCAGCCGCTAGTCACGTACCTGCTTTCGCTTTTCACCAATAGCGGGAATGTACTTTTTGCCGTTTTCGGAATTACTTACGGCTACTTCTATTCTCGAAACCTTTGGCTGTTGCTGGATTGGGCAAAGAACAGGCGTGTAAACCGCACGATGTGGATCCTGCTTATTTCGTTCGCGTTCATCATCGGTTTTTGGGAACTCAACGGGGTGAGGATGTGGACTGCGGCACATATGTTTTTCTATGGCGCGTACCAATTCATTATCAATAAGAAGAAGAACGGGCTCATCGTCGCGTTGCTCACGCCACTTGTGCATTATTCGTTTGTTTTACCGGTTGGCTTGCTCGTGCTTTATACATTTGTGAAGATTCCGTGGCGGATCTTGTATTTCGTTTTCCTTGCGAGCTTTTCTATATCGGAGCTTAACATCGCCTCGGTAAGGGAAACGCTCACCAACATTGCACCCGAATTCCTCGTGCCACGGATCAATTCCTATACCAGCGACCAATACATTGAAACCATCGCCGAAGGGCCGGTGGCCAACTGGTACATCTTGTATTACCTCAAGGCTGTGGGTTGGGTCATTTTTGTTATGATCAGTTTTATTTATTTTACAAGCCAGGACCAAGTGAAACGAAACAAGTCTTTCTCGCACTTTTTTGGTTTTACGATGCTGTTTTTGAGTGCGGGTAATGTAATGTCGATGGTTCCTTCGGGCGGACGATATTTAACCATTGCACAGCTGTTTGCCCTGGCCTTGATTTTCCTGTTTTATATGATTTTTGAGAGCCGGAATTATCATCACTATTTAACGTTGATGTCTCCTTTGCTCGCGTTTTTTATCATCATATCGGTACGGGTTTCGTTTGAGACAGTTACTTTCGTAACGATTCTCGCCAACCCTTTAATTGCCGCTTTTATCGATGTGCCGATTCCACTGATCAGCTTGCTCAAATAATTTAAAACTATTGCCATGTCCTTGTTTGAAAATCTTTTTAGTGCCTTAACCCAATTTAGTCATCGCAATGCCTTTATGATCAATGAGGTGTTCTATACCTACGATGATTTGGCGAAGGCCGTCTCTGCAATCCGGATCTCGATTGGGCAAAATGCTGCCGACGAGGAAAAGAATATCGGGCTTGTCGCCAACGACGACCTGGAAACCTACGCCGCTATTCTCGCCTTATGGTTTGAAGGGAAAGCTTACGTACCGCTGAGTCCTGAAATGCCTAAAGAACGTAACGAGAGCATCATCGCGCAGGCATTCATCAAAACGATTATAGATTCCTCCGAAAGTGCATTGTTTGGAGAATTAAATGTGATTGCCAGCAAAAGCCTGCGTTCTGATTTGCCAATGAAGGCACCCAAAGCCGTTTCTGACCAGGAATTGGTTTACATCCTATTCACTTCTGGAACCACCGGCCAACCCAAAGGCGTGCCGATTACACGAGAAAATTTGTCGGGATTTACCGCTGCTTTCTGGGAAATGGGAATCGAAATGGATGAAAACGATCGTTGCCTGCAAATGTTTGAACTCACTTTTGATTTGTCGGTGATGTCCTATATGATTCCGCTGCTCAAAGGGGCGTGCGTGTACACGATTCCAAAGGACAAGATCAAATACTCTTATATTTTTGAATTGATGGACGATCAGTTGCTCACGTTTGCGCTTATGGTTCCGGCGATGATTCATTTCTTGCGGCCGTATTTCGACGAAATCGATTTGCCGCTGATGAAATACAGCCTGTTCTGCGGCGAAGCGCTTCCGCTCGATGTCACCCAGGAATGGGCGAAATGCCTGCCCAACGCCAAGATCATGAACGTTTACGGCCCGACCGAAGACACGATTTTCTGTACGCATTACACCTTCGACCGCAACGGCAACAACAAATCGCACAATGGTGTACTGTCGATCGGACAGGCGATGGCATACAACTCGAACATCATCATAGACGAAAACAACCACATCCTGCCTTTTGGCGAAACCGGGCAATTGTGTCTCGGCGGTATTCAGCTGACGCCGGGTTATTGGCACAACGATGAAAAGAACAGGGAAGCTTTTTTCAATATCGAATACAAAAGCAAAATAGAGCGGTTCTACAAAACCGGCGACTTGTGTAAGGCCGATGCCGACGGCGATATTTTGTATCTCGGTCGCATCGATTTCCAAACTAAGATCCAGGGTTTCAGGGTTGAATTGTCCGAAATCGAATTTCACGTAAAAGCTTTTCTGGACAAAATTAATGTCGTGGCAATCACCTTAACAAACGCCATCGGAAATGCCGAATTGGCTTTGGTCATAGAATCAAATCCGTTTGATTTGGCGAAGCTGCAGGAATATATGAAGGAGAAAATGCCGGGATATATGATCCCGAAATTGTTCCAATTCGTAGCCGTTTTTCCGCTCAACAGCAACGGCAAAACCGACAGAAAGAAATTACAACAGGAATTTAAAATTTAATCTGATGAGCGAATATACAATCCGCAAAGCAAACGAAAGCGACATTCCCTTTCTGACCGATGTGGTCATTGAGGCCGAAAAAAGCAATTGCAAACAACTCAGTTTTTCAACTTTGTTCAACCTCTCCGAAGAAACCGCCCGCAAGCACATTGCGTCAATGTTTGACGAGGAAATCGATGGCTGCGAATTCAGTCTCAGCAACTACCTAATCGTTGAATACGAAGGCAAAAGGGTAGCCGGGCTTGGCGCATGGATTGAAGCTTTCGATGGCAATCAGCCTTCTGCGATATTAAAATCGAACTTGATCAGCTATACTTTCGGGAAAGACGCGGTGGCATACCTCAAGACAAAAGCGCACCTGATCAAAGGCATGCTGACCGAACGCGAACCGATGACGCTTCAGATTGAATACCTTTTCGTCGATTATGCGCACCGCGGAAAAAAACTCGGCAGTCTTTTGTTTCGCACACAAGAGGATTTGCACCGCGAAAAATACCCCGAGCTCAAAAAAGTGCAGCTGCATTTGTTTGGCAACAACTATGTGGCACAGGAAATTTATAAGAAGATGGATTATGTTTTTGTAAGTTCGCACAAATCCGATGAACCCGAAACAATGGAATACCTGCCTTATAACGAGAAAATAATCATGGAAAAAACCTTTAAATAAACAAACATGCAAAGAAGTGAAATAATGGATCAAATCAGGAAAATCCTGATTTCAGTGCTCAATCACGAGAATTTTGAAATGACAGAATCGCTTTCGGCGACCGATACCGATGGCTGGGATTCACTCACGCACATGATGATCGTGTCGGAGGTTGAGAAAACTTACGGTATTGCCTTCAAATTGAAGGAGCTCAATAAAATGAGAAATGTTGGCGATCTGATTGACTTGGTAGTCTCAAAAATTTAATGGCGGGATGATTTTTACTTCGCTCAATTTCCTGCTTTTTTTTCCGGCGTTGATCATCCTGTACTATCTCACGCCGAAGCCTTGGCGGGCAGCCCTATTATTCGTGGCCAGTATATTGTTTTATCTGAATATCAGTCCAATATACCTGATTTTGCTGCTGAGTGTCTGCACATCGACCTACCTCTTTACTTTGGCAATTGAAAAAACACCGGACGAGAACAAGAAGCAATTTTATAAAATAACCAATATTGTTTTGATTTTGCTGCCGCTATTGTTTTTCAAATACTTCAGCGTCATCAATAACGGTATATTGGAAACCATGTCCCAAAAAGGCTTGCATTGGCCGCTGCCCGAAATGAAATTCCTGCTGCCGGTGGGGATTTCGTTTTATACGTTCGTCGCGATTGGATATACAATCGATGTTTACAACGAAGAAGTCAAGGCCGAAAAGAATTTTGGGATTGTTGCACTGTTCATTTCGTTTTTTCCCCTAATTCTCTCTGGACCGATTGAACGCGCCGGGAACATGATTCCGCAATTCAAGAAGTTGCCCACTCTCGATTTTGACAATATTGCCGCCGGGATGCAATTTATGCTTTGGGGGTATTTTATGAAACTTGTCGTGGCCGACCGCTTGGGCGTCTACATTAGTATGGTTTTTAATAGTGTGCCCAATCACAACGGAACCACTTTGTTTATTGCCTCAGGTTTGTATCCGATGCAGATTTATACCGATTTGGGCGGCTATTCGTTGATTGCAATCGGAACGGCAAAGGCGATGGGCATTGACGTCATGCAGAATTTCCGACGACCATTTCTGGCTACTTCTATGGCAGATTTATGGCGGCGCTGGCACATTTCGCTAATCACTTGGATGACCGATTACATATTTACACCACTGGCTTTTTCATTCCGCAGGCACAAGATGCGCGGTACGATTATCGCGCTTTTCCTGACGTTTTTAATCAGCGGAATCTGGCATGGCGCCAATTGGACCTTTGTGGTTTGGGGTGCATTGCAAGGCATTTACCTTAGCATCGAGACCTTGACGCAAAAAAGGAAAACAGTATTTGAGCAGCGGTACAATCTTAAAGACAAAGGCTGGTATATTTTTTTAGCGATTTGCGTGACCTATTTGCTTTTTACGGCTTCTCAGATTTTTGGCGTTGCGCCCGATGTGGAGACGGCTCTGATTATATTTAAAAAGATTTTTACCCAACATGGAAGCCCGTACCTCGATTTCACAACCCTATTCTTCGCCTTATTGGGTCTGGCTGTCGTGCTGGGTAAAGACATCAACGAAGAATTCTTTGACAACCGGTATGGGCTATTATCCAGCAATTATTATTGGGTTCGCTGCAGCGGTTATTTGCTGATGCTGTTTTGCATTATTTTGTTTGGGGTTTATTCGGACGGATCGTTTATTTATTTTCAATTTTAGCGTATGAAGTTTGCAACCTGGCTCAAAAGGGCTGTCGTATTCCTGGTTTTATTTTTTGTGATCGATTTTGCGATATCCGAAGCGATGCTCAAAGGATTGAACCGATACTTCGGGCTCCATTCGCAATCAGATATGTTCATCAACGGCTCGTCGATGGCTATGGCGGGTTTTGACAAAACCAACCTCGAACATTCGCTGCATAAAAAAATCGCATTCTACACCCGAACCGGTGTTTCACTGCAAGACCGTTCGGCGATGCTGCACCATTATTTCGATGCTTCGACGGCAACGACCGATATCGCTGTGTTTGAAGTAAATCCATTGTTGTTTTCAAAAAAATTCACCGCGGCCAACGTCTATATGCTGTTTCTGCCATTCATCGATGAGCCCAGCATGAGCGATTTTGTTAGGAGCAACACCGATGCGAAGGAATTTTGGATACGCAAATTCATCCGCTGTTCGCGTTACAACACCGACATGATTGCGCTTGCAATCAAGGGCTACACCGGAAACTACGAAAATCAGAAGAATTTGGTGCTCGATCTTAATGCGCTCGAAGGCTTGAAAAGCGAAGCCAATACTGTCAAGGTTGAGCTCGATCCACAAAAAATAAAATTGTTCAAGGACTGCGTCGCACTTATGAAACAACATTGCAACAAGGTTATTCTCGTAAACATGCCGGTGTTTGTCACCAAACTCAAAACATTCAAAACCGATGAGTATCAAGAGTACATGGATGTCGTGCAGCAAGTGGCTTCGGCGTCTGGTCAAATCCATTTCCTAGATTTGAACCAGCCCGATATCATTGACAACGCCAGTTATTTCTCTGATCCGTTGCACCTCAATGCGTCGGGGCAAGTGGAGGTAACCAAAGCGATGACGCAGTTTATGGAGAAAAACAACCTATGATGCAGCGCATCCGCAAACGGGTATCCAACCAACTCGTCAATCTTTCAGGTTGGAAAACCGACCAAAAGATCGTCGTGATAGAATCGGATGATTGGGGAAGTGTGCGCATGCCGTCGGTTGCCGCGTATGAGTCGCTGTTAGGGCAAGGCATTCCGGTGAATAAAAGTCCGTATTGCCGATATGATAATTTGTGTTCGGCCGACGACGTCAGGCTGCTGTTCGACGTTTTGCAACAACACCGCGACGGCCAAGGCAACCATCCGATAATCACCGCCAATGTGGTAGTGGCCAATCCCGATTTCGAAAAGATCAAAGCCTCAGGGTTCAACCACTTTTTTTACGAAACCATCGATGCCACTTTTAGACGGAATTTCGCCCATGACAATCCGATGGATTTGTGGCAACAAGGCATCGAAAAGAAATTGTTCCTGCCGCAATTCCACGGGCGTGAACACATCAATGTGGCTTTTTGGCTCGATAAACTCAGGAAAGAAGATCCGGTTTTTACCCAAGCCTTTGAGCAAGGTTGCAGCGGCATCAGCATCGATGTCTACAACAAATATCCCAAAAGCGTCCAGGCGAGTTTTGACTATGACCATCCAACCGAACTCGATTTTATGAAGGAATCATTAACCGACGGACTCGCCATTTTTGAACGATTGTTTGGTTATAAATCCAAATCGTTCATCCCCAACAATTACACCTGGCCGTCCCAGCTCGATGCCACTTTATCAGCCAACGGCGTATCGATTATGCAAGGCATGAAATACCAATTGCTACCCAAACCGGCAGGCGAAACCAACCGATGCATGACGCGCCGCCAGAATGGGCAAATCACGAGCGGGCTGTTGCAAACCGTGCGCAATGTGCAGTTTGAGCCGAGTTTGTTGCCCGAGGCGCAAAAGCCTAAAGTGGTGAAAGACACGCTCGATCAAATCGGCGCCGCATTTTTTTGGAAAAAACCGGCCGTTATCACCACGCACAGAATCAATTTTT
Organism: Flavobacterium sp. UBA7665; assembly: GCA_002483285.1. Lineage (GTDB taxonomy): Bacteria > Bacteroidota > Bacteroidia > Flavobacteriales > Flavobacteriaceae > Flavobacterium. Next base: position 134,078 of record DLHP01000004.1, on the reverse strand, counting down.
GCGGTTCTTTGCACACAGAAAATCGCGATCGCAACCTAAAATTGTTGCACCAATTGTTATCAGAAATCACCAAACGCTGGCCCGACGTGGTCTTTACAGATACCGTTTCGTTGGCACAAACCATAAATAACACCCGATGAGATTCATTAACAAATACCTCAGGAATCTTGCCCCTTACAAGGTGGCTTCGCATAAAATCTGGGAAGTTCCTTCAGACGAGCGCAAAAAAATGCTCAAGCTCGATTGGAACGAAGCGACAGTTCCGCCATCGCCCAAAGTCAACGAACGTTTGCAAAAACTCGTGAACGAGCAGGAAGTATATTATTTGTACCCGAGTACGCACAACGCCGAATTGCTGGGTTTGTTGTCGGCTTATACGTCGTTGCCCAAGGAGAACATCCAGTATTTTGCAAGTTCGGATTCGCTGCATGAATATCTCGTGAGGATGTTTGTAGGTGTGGGCGACCCGATTTTGATCCTGGGCCCGACTTACGACAATTTCCGACTGACCTGCGAATCACAAGGCGCACAGATTTATTACCACGATTATTCGGATAGTTTTGAACTTGACAAAGCAGCTTTTAAAGACAAGGTTCGCGAAATTACGCCGTCGCTGGTCTACTTGTGCAACCCAAACAACCCAACCGGCAATGTGTTGGAGAAAGACTATCTGCTCGACCTCGTTGCCGCATTTCCCGATACGATTTTCCTAATAGACGAGGCATATTTTGAATTTTACGGCGAAACGATGAGCAATTATGTACTCGTCCACCCGAATTTATTTGTGACACGCACGTTTTCTAAAGCGTTCGCACTCGCAAATTTCAGGGCAGGTTACCTCATTGCAAGTGCCGAAAACATCGCGCAGATTTCTAAGATCCGCAACCCGAAGAACTTTACCACTTTTACACAGGAAGCTGTCATCGCGGTACTTTCGGATGTAGGTTACATGAAAAAATATGTCGATGAAGTGTTAAAAGCACGCGATTATTTCGAGGAGCAACTCAAAAATTCGCCACTCGTCAAAAATATTTTTCCGAGCCAGGGGAATTTCCTACTCGTAGAATTTACCGATTTTGATGTGAAGATGAAAGTCTATAACCAACTCAGCGACCACAACATTTTTGTACGCAACCTCATGCATAGCAAGCTTTTGATGAACACGCTGCGCATCACCATTGGCACGCGCGAACAAATGGAACGTGTCATCAAAGTCATCGATACCATCCAATAAATGCAACTAGTTGTCTTTGATTTCTGCGAAACACTGGTGAATTTCCAAAGTGCCGACCGTTTTGTGGATTATATTATTGAGAAGGAAAACTACAGAAAATACCGCTGGTTGTTTCAGCTCAACCGGGTGTTGACACGGTTGCGCGTTTTGGCTGTTACGAGTAAAATCTGGCCAGAACTCAATCCGTCTAAACGGTTGAAACTGCTACAAATCAAAGGAATTTCCGAGCAAAAAATAGAACAGTATGCGCGCGAATTCTACGATGAAAAAGTGATGCCGAACCTGATTGTGCCGCTGTACCAATTGATGCAAGACCATGTTAAAAATGGCGATTATGTAATGGTCATTTCTGGAGGTTACGCACCTTACATCAAGGTGTTCTCAGAAAAGCATCAGGTCAAGGCTTATTTTGCCACAGAAATGGCGTTCGCAGCAGGAAAATTGACCGGGAAATTTGTGGGGAAAGATTGTCTCTACGGACAAAAAACCGTGCTGCTCGAACAATACCTCAAAGACCATACGATTAATTATACCAGGAAAATCGCCTACAGCGACAGCATCTCAGACTTACCTTTATTGCAATGGGCCGACGAGGCTTTTGTGATTTCAAAAGGCCAATCGCAACCATGGGCAAAAGCTTATGGATTTAAAGAAATAATACACAACTAATGGGTTTACTAGATTTAAAATACAAAGGGAAATTAGGTTATTTGCTCGCAACGGTTGCCTACGAAGGCTATCGCTTGCTCAAGTATTACCGATTCAGCGAAACAGCTTACCTCAAGAAAAGGTTCCTCAATATGCAGGGTTATCCGCTCAATCTGGACCACCCCAAATCGCTCAATGAAAAACTGCAATGGCTCAAGATCCACGACCGTCGCGACCTCTATACGACCTTTGCCGACAAGTTTGCGGTGCGCGATTGGGTAGCCAAAAATATTGGCGAAGACGTGTTGATTCCGTTGTTGTACGAAACCACAAATCCCGATGATATCCGTCTGGAGAATTTGCCCAACGAACCCTTCATCTTAAAAGCCAACCACGATTCGGGCAGCTACCTGATTGTGCGCGACAAATCGCAAATCGATTGGGAAAAAGTACGCATCGATTGCAAATGGTGGCTCTCTAAAAATTATTATTGGATTGATCGCGAATTCCAGTACAAGGCAATCCAACCCAGAATCATCATCGAGAAATTGCTCGTCACCGCCAACGGGAAAATCCCAAACGACTACAAATTGCATTGCATCAACGGTGAAGTGCAATTCATTTATGTGGCGGTAGATCGCGAAGGCACGAACAAACGCAACATTTACGACAAGCAGTGGCAGCCGTTCCATATTTCGTGGGCCAATAAATTCAAGGATGTGTCTAAATTGCGTGGTCAAGAGATTGATCCGCCAGCGAGTTTGGCTCGTATGATTGCCATCAGCGAGGAAGTCGCCAAATTGTTCGCCTATGTACGTGTCGATTTTTACGACGTCGACGGCAAGCTCTATTTTGGAGAAATCACGCAATGCCACGGCGGCGGATTTGACCAGATGCGCCCAATAGAATGGGATTACAAATTTGGTGAAATGCTAAAAATCAACTGATATGAAAATTTTAGTCATTGGCTCTAAAGGTTTTATCGGCCAGCATGCGCTCGACTATTTCCGCTCGAAAGGCTACGAAGTCCTGGGTTGCGATGTGGTCACCGATTACGAAGATTCAAACTACATCCAAATCGATGCGACGAATTCTGACTACCATTTTATCTTTGAAAACCATGACATCGACGTATGCCTGAATTGTTCGGGCGCGGCAAGTGTGCCGTTGTCACTGCAATTTCCGCTCAAGGATTTTACGCTCAATACGCTCAATGTTTTTAAGATCCTCGATGCGATACGGACACTGCGACCCAAATGCAAATTCCTCAACTTATCAAGTGCGGCGGTTTACGGAAACCCAATCAGCCTGCCTATAGCTGAGTCCTCGGATTTAAAACCATTATCGCCTTATGGCATCCATAAATTGCAGGCCGAGGAAATCTGTCGCGAGTTTTACCAGTACTACCAAATCGCGACCTGTTCGGTACGCATATTTTCGGCTTACGGCAACGGGCTTAAGAAGCAGCTTTTTTGGGACATGTACAAAAAATGCAGCAATGGCGGCACGATTGAGTTGTACGGAACCGGCAGTGAATCGCGCGATTTTATCCACATCGACGACATTGTCAAGGCACTCGAACTCGTCATCGAAAAAGCGGCGTTCAACGGCGAACAGATCAATCTGGCCAATGGCGAGGAGTATACCATAAAAACGGTGTCTGATTTATTTAGAAAACACCTCGACACTGACATACAGATTAACTTCAACAACCAGGTCAAGGCAGGCGATCCGCTCAATTGGCGCGCCGACATTGCAATTTTGAAGGCGATGGGTTACCAGCCACAGGTGTCGCTTGAAGACGGCATTGAAAGTTACATCCGTTGGGTCAAAACACTCAATTAATTTTGGACAATACCACTGTAAAAAAAGACTTGTGTTTCGCCATCCATTCGCTGCAGGCCGGCGGTATGGAACGCGTGATGTCTGAACTTTTGAAATATTTTGCCACCAAAGAGCAATACCGCGTGCATTTGATTTTATACGGAATCAAGCGCGATATTTTTTACCAGATTCCCGGCAACATCATTATTTACAAGCCCGATTTTGCATTCGATAATTCCAAAAGGCTTATTTCGACACTCAAAACGGTGGCATTCCTGCGCAAGACAATTAAAAAAATCAATCCGGTTTCGGTGCTTTCGTTTGGCGAAATGTGGAACAACATGATTTTACTCTCGTTACTCGGGACCAAAATTCCGGTCTATGTGTCCGACCGTGCCCAACCCGACAAAAGTCTCGGGAAAGTGCACGACAAATTGCGCAAGCTGTTGTATCCAAAGGCCAAAGGCGTGATTGCGCAAACCAGCCAGGCCGAAGCGATTTTCAAAGCCATGTACGCCCAGTCGAACTTTAAGGTCATTGGCAACCCGATCCGCCAAATCCACGCAAGGGAAATGGAGCGCAAAAACCAGATTGTCATGGTGGGAAGGCTCATCCGCAGCAAACAACAAGACAAACTCATCGAGATTTTTGCGCGGCTCAAGTCACCCGATTGGAAGTTGGTGTTGGTGGGTTACGACCACCTCAAGCAACAGAACCAAAAAAACTGGGAGACGCTTGCCCAGAAACTCGGCGTGGCCGATCGTGTGATTTTTGCAGGCAAACAGGAAGACGTGGAGCACTATTATTTGTCGTCTAAGATATTCGCTTTTACCTCGGCGTCAGAAGGTTTCCCCAATGTCATTGGCGAAGCCATGTCGGCGTCGCTGCCCGTAGTAGCCTTTGACTGCATTGCCGGTCCCGGCGATTTGGTGACCGATGGGCAAACCGGTTATTTGGTTGCCCTTAACGACAAAGCCACTTTTGGCGATAAATTGCAGTATCTCATTGACCATCCCGACCAAGCCGAAGCGATGGGGAAAAACGGCAAATCGTTCATTTCCCGATTTGATTTGGACTATATTTGTGCCGAATTTGAGAATTTCATCGTCCCCAACTAATGGAAAAAGAGAGAAAAAGAATCGGTATCCTGTTTAATTTCAGCCCGTCATGGATGGGTGGCGTGGTGTATGTCATGAACATCATCAAGGCGCTCGACCATTTGGAAAGCGAGGACAAGCCCGTGATATTTTTATTTTACAATCCCAACCTCGAGCGATTTGTAGACGAGATTGATTATCCGTTCCTCAATAGAATCCCGCGACAATATCCGTCGGTTTACAAGACTTTCCTGCAATCGTTTGCAAAGGGCAAGAATATGTTTGTACACGACCTGATTGTAGACTATGCGCTCGATGCGGTGTTCCCGTTGCACGATTATCCCGTAAAAAGCAAGCTGGATGCGAAAATTGTTTCGTGGTACGCCGATTTGCAGCACAAATATTATCCCGAGTTTTTTACCAGGATCAAACGTATCGAACGCGATCTCAGGATTCGTTTGATATTGCGCAATGCCAAAGACCTCGTGGTTTCAAGCCAGGCGGTCAAGGACGATTTTCATGCGTTTTTCAAGGTGCCCAAAAAGCTCAACATACACATCTATCATTTCGTTTCGATCATCGATGAATTTCCGTCGGGCGATTTTGAGCCGATACGCAAGCAGTACAACCTGCCCGAGGATTATTTCATGATTTCAAACCAATTCCACAAGCATAAAAATCACAAGGTTGCCTTTCAAGCGATTGCCGATTTGCAAAAGGAGGGCATGAAAAAAAATCTGGTATTGACAGGTAAATTACCCGAAGACGACGACTCCGACTATGTCGCCGAGCTCAAGAAAATCCTGGCCGATAACGACCTCCAGGATCGCATTTTCTTCCTTGGCGTCTTGCCTAGGGACGTCCAATTGGCGATTATGAAAAACGCCACAGCGATTGTCCAGCCCAGCCTTTTTGAAGGTTGGAGTACGGTAATTGAGGATGCCAAATCGTTACAAGTTGCTGTGATTGCGTCGGATTTAAAAGTCAACCGCGAACAACTCGGCCCAACCGGAACCTATTTTGAACCGCACAACGCAATCCACCTGGCCGAACTTATGGAAATGGCGCAAAAGCCAGAAGGGAACTTGTATGAAGATTACAAAGTCAGGGTAAAAAAGGCCGCTTACGAACTCTTTGCTGTTTTCAATTGATGGAAAATAACCAAGGTCGAAAAATAGTCGTCATCAACCAAGCCGTGAATTACCTCACGATTGGGTTTTGCAACGCGTTTGCCGAAAAATTCGATGAGGTGGCGCTGGTTACGGGAAGCATCCACACCCAAGGCGAGGAATTGAGCAGTAAAGTTTCGGTGCTTTACATCAACAAATGGGTAGAGCGTCCGGCGTCTAAAAAGATGCTTTCGTATTTGTGGGGCACATTCAGGATTTGGTTGCTGTTGCTCACCAAATACCGTAAACACGAGGTTTTTTTCGTGTCGCTGCCGCCGATGGCCTATCTGCTAAACCTGATTGTTCCCCATAAATTCAGCATGATTATTTGGGATGTGTACCCCGATATTTTCAAGATTACGGGCATGCAGGAAAGCCATCCGATGTACAAAGCCTGGTCGTGGCTCAACAGAAAATCATTCAAAAAAGCATTCAAACTCTTTACGATAGGAGAGAAAATGGCCGACCTGATTGCGGTGTATGTAGACCGAAGCAAAATCATCGTGCAACCCATTTGGTCTATATTCCAAAAGAACGAACGCATCGCCAAAGACAAAAATCCATTCGTAGCCACGCACGAACTCAAAAACAAATTTGTCGTGCAGTACTCGGGAAACATTGGGCTTACGCACAAAGTAGAGATTGTCGTGCAGCTCGCCGAATTGCTTCAGGGCAATACCGATATCATTTTCCAGATCATCGGTCGCGGACCTCGTGTTTCGGTTTTACAGAAAATGGTCGAAGAGAAGCAACTGCCCAATTGCCGGTTTTTGCCTTTCCAAACCGACGAAATGTTCCCGTACTCACTTTCGGCCTGCGATCTGGGAATCGTGATTCTCGATGAAGTGACCTCCAAAGGCAGCGTGCCGAGCAAGTCCTACAATTTAATGAGTTACGGAATCCCTGCCATTTACGTCGCCGGAAACGATTCAGAACTCAACGATTACGCCGCCAAATACCAACATGCGGCTTGTTTTCCTGAAAGCGAACTCGACAAAGCCAAAGATTTCATCATTGCAATGAGCCGCGACAAAGCCCGATGGGAAACCATGTCGCAAAACGCACTCCAGACTTCGCTGTTGTTTAGGCGCGACAACGCCGATAAATTCGTCGAATTATACCTTAAACCATGATCGGCAAGATAAAAGAAATCATCCTGGTGAACCTCAAAAACATGTTTGGCCCAAAGACCAAGCGTAAGATTGTGGTGTTTTCTGTCGATGACTATGGCAATGTGCGTTTGGAATCAAAGCAAGCCAGATCCAATCTCGATGCCGCAGGTTTGCCCATCTACTCGCGTTTCGACGCGCTCGACACGCTTGAAACCAAACAGGATTTAGAGCAATTGTACGCGGTGTTGTCGTCGGTAAAAGATAAAAACGGAAAGCCCGCTATTTTTACGCCTTTCGCCTTGCCGTGCAATATCAATTTTGAAAAAATGGGCGCGGAGGATTACGTGCAATTCCACTATGAAACGCTGCCCGAAACGTACAGGAAACTAGCTGATAAAAACCCCGAAGCCTACCAAGGCGCGTGGGAACTGTGGCGAGACGGTATTTCCAAAGGTTTGATGAAACCGCAATTCCACGGGCGCGAACATCTAAACCTTACCATCTTCAACGACAAGTTGCAAAAACGCGACCCGCAATTGTTAGCGGCTTTGCAAAATCGATCGTTTACAAGTATTTCGGATGAAGCCTATCCAACCATGCAAAGCACGGCTGCACTCGATTTTTGGGACTTGAACGAAAATGAGAAACTCATACCCATCCTAAAAGACGGGCTCGATAAATTTGAGCAGGTATATGGTTACAAAAGCAACCATTTCACGCCGCCGGTGTACAGCATCCACCATTCGTTGTTTGCGACTTTAAAGCAAAACGGCATTGCCTATATCGATTTGGGTTTGGTTCGCAAGGAGCACCAAGGTTTTGGGAACTACAAGTCTGAAGTAAATTACACGGGCAAACAAACACCCGAAGGACTTTCAATCATCGTACGCAACGTGGTTTTTGAACCCACAGAAGACCGTGGGATTGATTGGGTGGCGTTTACGATGAAACAGATCGAGGCGGCTTTCAGGTGGAACAAACCCGCAAACATCAGCTCGCACCGCGTTAATTTCTGCGGACACATCGACCCGAAAAATCGCGAAAAAGGCTTGGCCGCTTTGAAAAAACTCCTCGGGGAAATCGTGAAAAAATGGCCTGATGTAGAATTTATGTCGGCCGACCAGGCCGCAAAAATAATCACCAACAAATGAAAATGATCAAAAGGTTGCTGTATTTGGGCTATTACCTCAAACAGCTCGACCGCGAAAAATTGGGCTTGTTCCTCGATTATACGGCGAAACAAACCGGGAAAAGCAAGGCCGCCATATTGGCCGATGCAGTCGCGTCGGTATTCAAATACAACATTTCAATCCTCGAATATTTTCAATTTCGATTTTTTGAAAAGAATCAAATCGAGCGCGAAAAATGGGCGGGGACAGGTTATATGTACGAGTACCAACTCCTCATGAATCCAAAATCGGCACGCGGCATTTTGGATGACAAAACCCAGTTCTATAAATCGTATGCGAAGTTTTTTGTGCATACCGTTGCGGATATTGCCGATTTAAAATCGAAACCTGAAATCGTTAGGCGATTGCTCGAAAATCCATCGGGTAAAATCGTTTTTAAGGCCGCCGATGGCAAATGTGGCGTGGGCGTCGAGATTTTAAAGACCGCCGATTTCACTGCGGATTCCATCGTTCCATTCATGGAGAAAAACCAATTTGACCTCGTGGAGGAATTCATTATCCAACACCCAAAATTGCAGGCACTTTCTCCGTCGGCAGTCAATACGGTCAGGATTTTTACCCAACTCAACGACCGGAATCAGGTCGAGATTTTGGGCAGCCGACAGCGGATTTCTGTGAATTCTCCTGTAGACAATATGGCCGCCGGAAACATGGCCGCGCCGATTGATGAAAAAACGGGTAAAGTTTGGGGTGTCGCGGTTTACAGCGATATTACCAAACACGACGAAACCAAACATCCGGTAACGGCAATCGATATCATCGGTTTTGAAATCCCGTTTTGGAAGGAAATACTTGAGATGGTCCATGAAGCTGCGTTGTTGCATCCTGAAAACCGCTCTATCGGTTGGGATATCGTCGTGACCGAAAAAGGCCCGGGATTTATAGAAGGCAACCACGATTGGTGTAAATTGCTGTGGCAGTTGCCCGAAAAGAAAGGGATGAAATCGATTTTGGAATCACACAAAAAATCATATGTATAGCGAATTTTTTAAACGGATATTCGATTTTTTGTTTTCACTCGCGGTGATTTTATCGCTGTTGTTTCCGCTATTGGTCATCGTTATTTTGATCAAAGCCGAATCGAAAGGGCCGTTATTTTTTAGGCAGGTTAGGGTAGGCAAGGGTTTGAAGACTTTCAGGGTGTACAAATTCAGGACGATGACCAACGAAAAACGTGAAGTGGGCACCAAACCAATCATAGGGAAGGCAGAAGGCGTGACCAAAATCGGTTATTACCTGCGCCGCTTTAAGATAGACGAATTGCCGCAACTGCTCAACATCCTCAACGGTGACATGAGCATCGTTGGGCCAAGACCCAGCGTTCCCGAACAATTGGCCAACATGACCGACGAAGAAAAAATGCGATATTCGGTAAGACCAGGACTTACCGGACTCGCGCAGATCAACGGCAACATCCATCTGCAATGGAAAGAACGTTTTGTGTATGACCTCAAATATGTAAAAAATATTACCTTCATCAACGATTTGAAAATTGTATTCCGGACGGTTTTTATTGTGCTGTTCGGCGAGGAGAAATACCTCAATAAACCCGTGACACTCAAAGAGCATTAAGATGGTCGAAAATCCAAGAATAATCCTGATTGGAAGCGTCAACAGCAGCCGCAAGACGCTAGAAAAACTCATTGAGCACGGCTTGAATGTAGTTGCGGTTTTGGGTTTGGATCCCGAAGTGGCGAAGAACGTTTCGGGTTACGTAGACCTTAAAAAGCTAAGCGACGAAAACAACATCGCGTTCCAATATTTCTCTAAAGTCAATGAGCCTGAAATTGCCGAATTTGTAGTCGCTCAACAGCCAGACCTGATGTTCGTCGTGGGTTTGTCGCAAATGATCAAAGAACCGCTTTTGGGTATTCCCAAACACGGCATCATCGGTTTTCACCCCACGCGATTGCCCGAAGGACGTGGTCGTGGCGCTGTTGCCTGGATCATCCTCGGACAAGTAAAAGGCGCTGCAACCTTCTTCAAAATGGACGAAGGCATGGATTCGGGGTCGATTTGGTCGCAGGAAAAATACGAAGTCGGCCCGACCGATAACGCCACCACTGTAGTCGACCAAATCATCAAGGCGATAGATATAGCCTTAGACCGCGTGCTTCCCGAACTCAAAAAAGGCAATCTCGTTACCACAGCACAAGACGAATCACAAGCGACTTACCTGGGCAAACGCAATCCCGAAGACGGAATCATCGATTGGAAAGACAGCGCCGAAAACATAGACCGTTTGATCCGCGCCGCCTCCAAACCGTTACCGGGCGCGTATACGTATCTCGGCAACCAGAAAATAATCATTTGGAATGCTTCGGTTTCGACAATTACCAATCACCTTGGTGTGGCGGGAAGGATTGTCGTTGCTGACGAAAGCGGCATCCACGTACAAACCGGAGACAAATTATTAAAGCTCGAAACCATAGTAGGTGTCGATACTGAAAGGCTCAAAGTTGGTGTCACACTCGGATTCCACTTTGAAAAAGAATATTTCAAGCTGCTTGAAAGGGTGGCTATACTCGAACAAAAACCCCAAAATAATGACTAAGAAAAACATATTGGTGATTGCACCACATTGCGATGACGAAATCCTGGGTTGCGGCGGAACGATGTCAAAACACATCCAGGCGGGACACGATGTTTACGTGGCAATCGTCACCAACGGGCATCTTGGCGCGCCCGAATTGTTTACCAAGGAAGGAACCGATAAAGTACGGGCTGAAGCCGTAGCAGCACACAAAATATTGGGTGTCAGGGAAACATTTTTCCTCGATTTCCCGGCGCCCAAACTCGATTCGATTCCGGCGTACCAGCTTTCGATCCGTTTGGCTTCGATTGTGGGCGACAAAAAAATCGATACGATGTACATTCCGCACCGCGGCGACATCCACAAAGACCACCGCATCACTTACGAAGCGGCTTTGGTGGCGGGACGCCCAATCAACAATTCGCCGGTGAAGCAAATCCTGGCTTATGAAACGCTGTCGGAAACCGAGTGGGCACCGCCGTTTGGCGATGATGCGTTCATCCCGACGATTTTTGAAAATATTGAAGGCCACCTCGAAAAAAAATTAGAAGCCTTTAGGTGTTTTTCTACACAAATCAAGGAATTCCCGCATCCGAGGTCGCTTAAAACCATTGAGATTCTGTCGAATTTGCGCGGCGCAACCGTGGGTTTGCACAATGTAGAAGCGTTCATGCTGATTCGCGAAATCCGTTCCTAAATAAAACCAATCAACATGAAAATACTGATTACGGGCGTTGGCGGCCCGACACCAAGGAGTTTTGCCATCGCGCTTAAGAAATTTGCGGCGTACAAAGATGTGACGTTGGTAGCCACCGACATCAATCCGCTTGCGGTGGGTTTGTATCAAAAGGACCTGTTCGCGCAATCGTTCGTGGTTCCCGGAGCGACCAGTCCCGATTATTGGGATGCGATCGGGAAAATCGTCACCGAAAACAATATTGACATTGCTGTTATCCTGCCCGAACTTGAGGTAATGGAATGGAGCAAGCGAAAAATCACGCACCAATTGCCGTGTAAGGCTTTGATTCCAGACCATTCGATGGCCGATTTGCTCGTAGACAAATCAAAAATGACCGACATTCTAAAAGATTTGGACATTGTGCCGCCATCGGTGACTTTCTCTCGTGATCTTGAAGATTTCACAGCGGTTTTTGAGAAACTCAAAGGCAACTTTTGGGTGCGCAGCTCAAGCGGTACGAGCGGTTTGGGTTCGCTGAAGGTGGATGATTTGGATTCTTTGAAAAACTGGATACAGATCAATCCGAATGTACAGCAGTTCCTCGCGAGCCAGTTTTTACCTGGAAGGAATTTAGCTTGCAAGTTGTTGTATTTTAACGGAAAATTGCTCAGGACTGCGTGTGCCGAACGCGTGAATTACATCATGGCCAAAGTCGCGCCTTCTGGAATTACGGGAAATACTTCTTTTGGAAGGTTGCTCAACGAACCTGCGCTCGTGGATGAAGCGATTCGCGCGATGGACCATCTTTTTGAGCATACCGGAGCTGCACGACACGGGTTCTTTACCGTCGATTTCAAGGAAGACGACAACGGAAAGCCGTACATCACCGAGATCAATGTACGCCACGTTGCGTTTACACAGTGTTTTGCCGAAGGCGGTGCGAACTTTTGTGCCGATACGGTGCGCTTGCTCGACGGCGATACCAGCTTTGACCACGAATACAAAATGTACGAATTTGAAAAGGACTTGATTTTTCTCAGGGACGTAGACGCGCTGCCCATCCTGATGAAAGAACACGAACTGCTCCAAAAATAAACGAAGGGTTTGGCCAAACGTAGTTTTGACATTTTTTTTTCATTTTTTGCTTTGTTGGTGCTCGCGGGTCCGTTATTGCTTTGCTATCTGATCGTCTCATTGGATACGCTGTCTAATGGCCTTTTCCTGCAGACACGCGTGGGTCAATTTGGGAAACCTTTTACAATTTTAAAGTTCAGGACCATCCATCCGCAATCAGGGAAAGTGTCGGAAATAGGGACTTTCTTTCGCAGATCGAAGATTGACGAGTTACCGCAATTGCTCAACGTACTTATGGGAAACATGAGTTTGGTAGGGCCACGTCCCGACGTTGTGGGATATTATGATACGCTCGAGGGCGAAGATAGAAAGGTGCTCGAGCTCAAACCTGGCATTACTTGCGCGGCCTCGATTAAGTATGCCAATGAGGAGGAAATCCTTTCGGAGCAGCCAAATCCATTGACCTATAACGACACAGTCATTTTTCCCGACAAGGTGAAAATGAATCTCGATTACTATTACAACCACACTTTTTTGGGCGACCTTAAAATTCTCTGGGCAACCTTTTTCAAACCATCAAACACTTAATTCGAGCTGCCAGGCATAGCGTACATTAATATGACTATCTTTGCAGCCGCTAAATCAACAGTACAATGAGTTCAAAAATCTGGCTTTCTTCACCGCATATGGGCGGTACCGAGAAAAAGTATGTCGACGCCGCTTTTGAGACCAATTGGGTGGCACCGCTCGGACCCAATGTAACGGGATTCGAGGAAGATTTAGAAGCTTTTATAGGAAATGAATCGCATGTAGCGGCACTAAGTTCAGGAACTGCTGCCATCCATTTAGGCTTGATTCTGTTGGGCGTCAAAGCGGGCGATGAAGTCATTTGCCAGAGCTTTACGTTTTCGGCTTCGGCCAACCCGATTTTGTACCAGGGCGCCATTCCCGTTTTTGTAGACAGCGAACCTCAAACCTGGAATATTTGCCCGGTAGCACTAGAAGCCGCTATTGAAGATCGCATTCAAAAAGGGAAAAAACCAAAAGCAATCATTGGCGTACATTTGTATGGAATTCCTTTTAAAGTAGACGAAATTAGGCGTGTGGCCGACAAATACCAAATACCGATATTGGAAGACAGCGCCGAAGCGTTGGGCAGTTCGTATAAAGGGCAGGCCTGTGGTACTTTTGGCGATATTGGGGTGTTGTCGTTTAATGGCAATAAAATTATTACCACTTCGGGCGGTGGGGCGATTGTCACCGGGACCAAAGCGTTGAAAGATAGAGCAATTTTTTTCTCGACCCAATCGCGGGACCAGGCACCGCATTACCAGCACAGCGAAATAGGATACAATTACCGGATGAGCAATATTTGCGCAGGAATCGGTAGGGGCCAGATGGAAGTGCTTGAAAAACACATTGCACTGAGAAGGAGCATGAATGCGTTTTACCAATTGCTTTTCAATGACATCGATGCGGTGACGGTATTTACCGTACCCAATGAAGATTACTATTCTAATTGTTGGCTCAGCGCCATTACAATTGATCCGATGAAAATGAACGGCAAGACCAGTGAAGACCTACGTTTATACCTGGAGCAGTTGAATATCGAGTGCCGACCTTTGTGGAAGCCGATGCACCTACAGCCCATTTTTGCGTCGTATCCGTATTACGGCGGAACCGTTTCACAGGAGCTTTTTGAAAACGGATTGTGCCTGCCATCGGGGTCTAATTTAACCGACGCCGACCGCGAACGCCTTAGAGACGCTTTCAATAATTTTTTCAATTCCTAATTTTTTTGATAAAAAAGTGAATTTGTTTCTATAAAAATGTTAATTTTAACTTAAATAAATTTTGGATTGAGTATTACAAGCAACGATACGGTAATTAAATTTCTGAAAAGCCTGATCTTTAGGAACGGTTTTCAGAATTTCGGTTATTTACCGAGGTGGATTATTTTTGCCATCGATATTTTTATCGTATTCATAGCCAGTATCGTTACCGATTTCATCATCTTTAAACTCACCGACCGCCCGTTCGACAACATGAACATGACCTTGCGTTATGGTATTGTATTGACTGTAAACGCGGCGTTTTTCTTGTTTTATCGCACCTATTCGGGTATTATCCGACACTCCACTTTTATAGACGGTGTGAAGTTGCTCGTTTCTACTTCTACTGCCTATGTAGCTTTGCTCGTAATTAACTATGGCGGATCCTGGTTGCTGGACCATGAGATTTTTGTTACGACGAGTCTTTTCATTAGTTACGTCAACTCGTTTTTGATGCTGTTCCTTTTTAGGATCATGGTCAAATATATGTTTGAGCGTTATCTCAATACCGAGGACCAAAAACTCACCAATGCAGTAATCTATGGTGTAGACGCCAACGCCATTTCTGTAGCCAATGCTTTAAGGACCGCCAAGCCAAGCCGTTTCAAATTGCTCGGTTTTATTGATAAATTCAGCTACAATAAGGCAGGGAAAAGCATCCTGAATTTGCCAATCCTCAACCAAAATAAAAGCATCCACGTAATCCTGCGCGCCATGAAGGCTGATGCGTTAATCATTGCCGAGAAAAGTTTAAGTAAGGAAGAAACCATTTCTATCGTTGAAGAATGCCTCGAATACGGCTTCAAGGTTTTTACCGTGCCGTTGATTTCAGACTGGGAAGACCAGACACAGATTTCCAATAAAGTAAAGAGTTTTGAGATTGAGGACCTGCTGGATCGTAAGCCCATTATACTCGATACCCAGACGATTTCTTCGCAGCTCAATGGCAAAGTTATTCTGATTACGGGTGCTGCGGGCTCAATCGGTAGCGAAATCACCCGACAGGTGCTTAGTTTCAATCCGTCGAAAATAATAATATTGGACCAGGCAGAAACGCCGCTGCACAATCTTAGGCTCGAAATCAATGACGTCAACCAGCTTGTTAAGATTCGTTCGGTGCTAGCCGATGTGCGCAATCTAGAAGCACTCGAGAAAGTGTTCGTTAATTATAAGCCCGATGTGGTTTATCATGCCGCAGCATACAAACACGTTCCGTTAATGGAGGAAAACCCGTCTCAGGCGTTGTACACCAATGTACTCGGCACCAAGAACCTGGCAGATTTATCTATCAAATACCACGTAGAGCGGTTTGTGATGGTTTCTACAGACAAGGCGGTGAACCCGAGTAGCGTCATGGGCGCGAGCAAGCGCATCGCCGAAATGTACGTACAGATGCTCCAGGACAAACTGAGTCGCGAGAAAAGGGGCGGGGACATTAAGTTTATCACCACCAGGTTCGGAAATGTATTGGGGTCTAACGGGTCGATTGTACCATTGTTTGCCAAGCAGATCCAAGAAGGCGGGCCGTTGACCATCACGCATCCCGAAATCATTAGGTATTTCATGACCATACCTGAAGCTTGCCAATTGGTGCTTGAAGCCGGTACTATGGGTCGCGGCGGTGAGATATTCATATTTGACATGGGTCAGCCGGTGAAAATTATCGATTTGGCCAAAAAGATGATTCGACTTGCCGGATTTACGCCCGACAAGGAAATCGAAATCAAAATCATCGGATTGCGACCTGGAGAAAAGCTATTCGAGGAATTGCTCAACGACACCTCTAAAACCGTACCCACACACAACGAAAAAATACTCATCGCGCAGGAAGTGCACGATGACTATGAGCTCGTCAATTACAGGATCCTTGACTTACTCAGCAAGGTTCAGGCAATCTCCGACGAAGAGGTAGTCGCGGCGATGAAAAAAATCGTACCCGAATTCAAAAGCATGAATTCGGTGTTTGAAAACCTTGACTCTTAATGGCATTTAAAATAGGGACCGCCTAATTTATTTTAGAGAATTCACGCCAAAAAATTATATTTGTAAAAATTTTAATGCCTGCTATGAGACGCCAAATCCAAAATAAAATTTTATTGCTAGTATTGCCTTTCCTGCTTTTTTCGTGCGGATCAAAAAAAGAAATGGTTTACCTCCAGGGCATTGATGACAATAAAAGCTACGAGACCAACACCAATTACGAGCCTACACTTAAACCAGATGATTTGCTCAGTATTATTGTAGCGGCAGAAAATCCAGAAGTAACGGTTCCTTTCAATTTACCAGCCATCCAGGGGAATTACGAAATCAACAACAACCAGAACGGTATCAAGACTTATCTGATTGATAATATGGGATTTATCGATTTTCCGGTTTTAGGCAAAATCAAACTCGGTGGCCTCACGCGCTCTGAAGCCGACAAGAAATTGTTGGGATTGTTGTCTGAATACATCAAAAATCCCAGTATCAACTTACGGATTTTAAATTATAAGGTATCGGTGGTTGGTGAAGTTTCTAAACCCGGAAGCTACACAATTCCAGGCGAAAGGATTACTATTTTTGAAGCGCTCGGACTCGCCGGAGACCTTACGATATACGGAAAGCGAGACAATATTCTGGTCATCCAGGAAGTCGACGGTAAAAAAACTTACACCCGCATAGACATTACCAACGCACAAGCGCTCAATTCACCCGCTTATTACCTCTCCCAAAATGATGTGGTGGTGGTAGAACCCAACAGAACCAAAATCAATTCTTCTGTGATTGGCCCGAATACTACGGTAATCCTCGGAAGCCTTACCGTTTTGATTTCATTGCTCGTCCTCCTTAAAAACTAATCCATGCAAGACCATCAGAATTTAATGAATGAAAAGTCAGAGAACCTGGATTTGCTTGACCTTACCCAAAGGTATATCGTTCAGTGGCGTTGGTTTGTGTTTGGAGTGGTTGTGGCGATGATTTTTGCGCTGCTGTACCTGCGTTATTCGGTTCCGGTGTATTCGGCTTCGGCAACAATATTGGTAAAGGATGAGAAGAAAGGCGGATTACAGTCAGAATTGGCGGCCTTTTCAGACCTTGGAATCATGACTGGCGTGAAGAACAACGTAGACAATGAAGTCGAGGTAATCAAATCGCGTACAATTGTGCGCAAGGCTATTAAGAAGCTCGGATTTACCACGATTTATATCTCAGAAGGAAGGGTCAAAACCATAGAAGAATACAACGAAAAGCCCATCGTTTTTAGTTTTTACAACGTCAACGAATCTTTCTACAAATCCCCAAAGGCATTTACATTCAACGCCATCGGCGCTAATGAATTTGAGTTGCTGACGATGGACCAAAAAAGTATCGGAAAATACAAATACGGCGCCATCATAGAGCTCGACAATTCTAAATTGGTGGTGTCTAAGAATCCTAAGGCGTTCGTTAAGAAGGTCAAAAATTTTTCGCTCCAGGTTTATGTCAATTCTCTAGACAATGTGGTAGAAAGCTATCGCGGTAGGCTTAACGTAGGCGCATTGAGTAAAAACTCGAGTATTGTGGCCTTGTCTATCAATGATCCAGTAAGGGAGAAAGCGGTGGATTTCCTCAACACGCTAATTGAGGTGTACAACGAAGACGCGGTCGCCGATAAGAAGTTTATTTCAGAGAACACGCTAGAATTCATCCAGGACCGACTCAAGATCATCACCAATGAACTAGGCGATGTAGAAAAAGATGCCGAAGGATTCAAAAAAGACAACAAAGTAACCGATATCGTTTCTGAAGCCGGACTGTATCTGCAGAATTCGGTAGAATTCGAGAAATCGTTGATTGAGACCGAAACCCAACTCAGGATTGTCAAAGACATGGAGGATTTCATGCGACAAAAAGGCAAATGGGATCTCATTCCCAACAACATCCTTTCAACTGCCGAAAACCGCGATGCGTCTCAATTCATCATCGAATACAATGACCTGATTATCCAGCGCAACCGCATCACCAAGGATGGAATGGCTAAAAACTCGGTGGTGATGAACCTCGACCAGAAAATCGAGGGCCTCAATGCCAATATTATCGGCAACCTGGCCAGGGTCAAGGCGACACTCAATATCCGTAAGGACGACCTGCAAAAACAAGACGCGCTGATTCGCGGCAAAATATCTCAGATTCCAACCCAGGAACGCGAGTTCAGGATCCTTGACCGCCAGCAGAAAATAAAAGAATCTCTGTATTTGTACCTGTTGCAAAAAAGGGAGGAGACCGCGATTTCACTCGCTGTAACCGCGCCGATTTCTAAAATTGTAGATCCGGCCTTTTCACCTGATTATCCGGTTTCGCCCAAGAGGAATGTCATTTATCTTATTGCGATTGCTTTTGGGATTCTGATTCCATTTTCAATCATTTATTTGCTTGCCCTTTTTGACAACAAGATCAAGTACAGGCAAGATATTGAAGGTAAAGTCATGGTGCCGTTTTTGGGCGACATTCCAAAATCAGAAAGCCAGGACAAGATTATGGATGCCGAAAGTCGCTCGAGCTCGGCCGAAGCCATCAGGATTGTTCGTACCAATCTGGAGTTCATGCTTACTAAAGTTGCTGCAGGCCAAGCCAAGACGATATTTGTGACGTCGACGGTTCCTAAAGAAGGGAAAACGTTCGTTGCGATTAACCTCGCCAGTACCATTGCACTTTCGGGTAAAAAAGTGCTCTTGATTGGGCTCGACATCCGGAACCCAAAAATTGACAAGTATGTCACGCTACCTTCAAAAGGGCTTACCAATTATTTGTCTAAGGGAACCAATGAAAACATTCACGATTACATTGTGAAATTGCCTGGTTTTGACAACCTGTCGGTCTTGCCGTCGGGTGCCATTCCGCCCAATCCGGTCGACTTGCTGATGAACTCCAAAATCGATGGCCTTTTCGATGACCTCAAAAAAGAATACGACTATATTGTAGTCGATACTGCGCCGGTAAGCCTGGTGACCGATACCTTACTCGTAGCCAAGAATGCCGACGTTTTTGTTTATGTGTTGCGCGCCAACTATCTGGACAAGCGCTTCCTGAAAAGCATTGAGGCGCTATACAAAGACGACAAGCTGCCCAATATGGCGTTGCTGCTCAACGATACGGTTTGGAGAAAAACCTATGGTTACGGTTACGGCTATGGCTACGGTTATGGCTACGGTTATGGCTACGAAGCCGAAAATGACCAGGATAAGAAACCTTGGTACAAAACGCTCTTCAGGAAAAACTAAAACCTAAAGAATTGATTGTTGGCTATGGCCTCCTTGAGTTGTGGCTGCGGCTGGTACAGCAACCGTTTTGAAAAGGCGTCAATATGGTTTTGGTGGTGCACATCACTGCCAACAAATTCAATGAGTCCTTTTTTGAGAAGCTTTTCGGCGGCAACAGCCACATCACTGCCGTAATAACCCACACAAGACAATAGATTCAGCTGGAAACGGCAACCCGAATTGTGCAGTTTTTCATAGTCCTTAAAACTGTGGTGGTAAAATTTATATCGTTCAGGATGAGCCAACACCGGCTGGTATCCGGCGACCTGAAGTTCAAAAATGATTTCGTAAAGTTGTATCGGCGGGTTGATGTAAGACATTTCAACGAGTACAAAGTTGTCTTTTAAAGTCAACAACGGTTCAGACTCGAACAACTGCACAAAATTAGTGTCCATCAAATATTCGGCGGCAGCCCTGAGTGGGAAAGCATTGCCGTTGTTCTCGAAGTCGGCTGTGGTCGTTTGTAGTGCAGACTGAATATCGGCTGTGGTATTGTCCCAAACACTTTTCATCACATGCGGTGTAGTCACAAATTGGGTGACCCCCATGCCGCGAAGTGCCGATACCAAAGCTCTGGTTTCTTCAATGTTGGGCGAGCCATCATCGATTCCCGGTAGCAAATGCGAATGGATATCCACATGATTGTCGGGAATCAGATCCTTAAGGAATGGTTTTTTAGACAGAAAATGGAACAAAGCACGATTGTTTAATTCGACGCAAAAATACGCAAAAAACACGCGAAATTTCTGCCGAATATTTTTTGAGGTTTAAATCTGCAATCGGTAAAGGGAGTAGTTCTAAATTATTATATTTGCAGCCGAAAACAGCAATCTAAATTGTTGTCGTGCACTATCAATCGGGCATTCATACCATATAAAACTAATGAAAGAGAACCATCAGTCTGAAGATTGGGATCTTGTTATAAAAGGACATACTTCGCTTTTTGATTTAAAGTTCAACGACCTTTGGCGTTACCGCGACTTATTGCTCATGTTTGTGAAGCGCGATTTTGTAAGTTTCTACAAGCAAACGATATTGGGGCCGCTGTGGTTTTTCATCCAGCCCATTTTCACGACGCTCGTTTTTACGTTTGTATTTGGAAACCTCGCCAAAATAGACGCCGATGGCTTACCGCATTTCCTGTTCTACCTTTCAGGAATTACCGCGTGGAATTATTTCTCTGATTGTCTCACCAAAACCAGTACGGTTTTTCGCGACAATGCCAGCATTTTTGGCAAGGTTTATTTCCCAAGATTGATTATGCCGTTGAGCATTGTGGTTAGCAATCTGGTGCGTTTCGGCGTGCAATTGCTGTTACTCGTTTGCGCGATGGTGTATTACAGGAACGACTTTCACATGCCAGCCGCTATTTTATTCTTCCCGATTCTGGTGTTGATGATGGCGTTATTAGGTTTGGGCTGCGGACTCATCATTACGGCGATGACAACCAAATACCGCGACCTTACATTCCTCGTGACTTTTGGGGTGCAATTGCTGATGTACGGTACAACCGTAATCTATCCGCTAAGTGCCGCGCCAGAAAAATACAAAAGCATCATCGAGCTCAATCCTATGACCGGAATCATCGAAGCGTTTCGTTATTGCTTCCTTGGCAAAGGCGAGTTTACGGCGTCAAGCATCGGTTACTCGGCTGCATTTACAGTGGTGATGCTGTTTCTGGGCATTCTCATATTCAATAAGACAGAAAAGAATTTCGTAGATACCATATAATGAAGGAGCCGGTTATTAAAGTAGAAAATTTATCGAAAGCCTATCAAATCGGGCAGATTGGCACCGGAACAATTTCGCGCGATCTCGAGCGTTTCTGGATTACCAAAATCAGGAAAAAGGAAGATCCGTTTTTAAAAATCGGCGAAACCAACGACCGTTCTACAAAAGGCGAAAGCGACATCGTATGGTCGCTGCGCGATATCAATTTTGAAGTGGGGCAAGGAGAAGCAGTAGGCATCATCGGGAAAAACGGTGCTGGAAAAAGTACACTGCTCAAATTGCTATCACGGGTTACGAGCCCAACCACCGGTCAAATTAAAGTGAAAGGCCGAATTGCGAGTTTGCTCGAAGTGGGGACGGGTTTCCATCCCGAACTCTCCGGTAGGGAAAACATCTACCTGAACGGTGCAATTTTGGGCATGCGAAAAAAAGAAATCACCCGTAAACTGGACGAAATTATTGATTTTTCGGGCGTAGAACGCTATGTAGATACGCCGGTAAAGCGCTATTCGTCTGGGATGTATGTGCGTCTGGCGTTTGCGGTTGCGGCCCACCTGGAAAGTGAAATCCTGATTGTTGATGAGGTTTTGGCCGTTGGCGATGCCGATTTCCAAAAGAAATGCCTCGGAAAGATGGGCGATATCAGCAAAGGAGAAGGCCGTACGGTTTTATTTGTAAGCCACAATATGGCTGCGGTCAAAAGCTTGTGTACCAAAGGAATTGTGCTTGAAAACGGATTGGTTAAACACAACGGTGAAGCAGAATCTGCGGTGAGTTATTATTTGGGTGGGGCAGACGCAGAGACCCAAAATAAGCGGGTTTTTGGAGCGACTTACGACACACCGGTTTTCAAGTTGAACGAGATTTGTCTCAACACCAAAGGAAGATCAGAAAGCGAACCGTTGGTAGAAGACCAGGAAATAGAACTCGTCACCAAAATCGAATTCAAAATTCAACCCGAGCGTTACCATATTACGTACCATCTTTATAATGAAATGGGCGAGGCGCTGTTCTCTTTTGGGAATTCGGCCTTGCATTTAAAGAAAGGCGAAAATGAGATTGGCTGTACGTTTCCCGCGCATTTCTTCCAGTCGGGAAATTTTTCGTTGGCACTGTTCATCATAGAAGACAACCGCAAGGCTATTTTTATCGAACGAGACATTATCACTTACACCGTTGTTGACGGTGAACGCCAATTGGGCGTATACATGGGACGAGAGCCAGGCTACATCAAGCCAAGGTTTGAATGGAAAATAAACTGACTATGATTACCGTTACCAAGACATTTTTACCGCCCATTGCAGAATACATGCATTTTGTGCAACGCGCCTGGGACAAGCAATGGCTCACCAATCGCGGGGAGCTGGTTTTGGAGCTCGAGGACAAACTGCGCGATTACCTCAAGGTCGAAAATATTCTGATTGTCAACAACGGCACAATCCCACTGCAAATAGCACTGAAGCTTTTTGGAAACGGCGGCGAAATCATCACCACACCGTTCTCGTATGTGGCCACAACTGCCGCAATCGTTTGGGAGCATTGCAAGCCGGTTTTTGTAGACATCCATCCAGAGTTCCTGACCATCGATGAAACAAAAATAGAGGCGGCGATTACTGATAAAACCACTGCCATCCTGGCCACACACGTTTTTGGAAATCCGTGTGATGTAGAAGCCATCGCGGTTATCGCAAAAAAACACAATCTCACAGTGATCTACGACGCGGCACACGCGTTTGGTGTGACTTACAATGGGGAATCGCTGTTTAATTTTGGCGACGTCAGCACTTGTAGTTTTCATGCCACCAAGTTGTTTCACACCTCAGAAGGCGGCGCGTTTTTTTGTAAAGATGCAGACATGCGACACCGCTTGTTTTACAGCCATAATTTTGGGCACAACGGGCCGCATGACTTTCACGGCGTGGGCATCAATGCGAAAATATCAGAATTGCAGGCAGCGATGGGTTTGGCGGTGTTTCCGCATTTGCCCGAAATTATCGCAGCGCGCAAGGAAATCGTTTCTTTTTATGAAGCGCATCTCAATTTCGACCGTTTTCGGACCATCAAAATCCGAGAAAACACCGTTTGGAATTATAGTTATTACCCGATCATTTTTGAGAGCGAAGCCCAACTTTTAAAGACCGAGCAGCTGTTACTCCAAAATGACATTATGCCAAGGCGGTATTTTTATCCGTCACTCAATACGTTGCCCTATTGCGAAGACAACAGCAGCATGCCGGTGTCTGAGGAAGTGGCCGCAGCGGTTTTGTGTTTGCCTTTGTATGTGGGACTTGAGTTAGAATCGCAGGAAAAAATCGTCTCCCTGATTAATGCAAGCTTGTGATGAGACTTGCCATTATGCAGCCCTATTTCTTGCCATATATCGGTTACTTTCAGCTGATTGATTCGGTCGATTTGTTTGTGGTTTATGACGATGTCAACTACATCAAAAAAGGTTGGATTAACCGAAACAATATCCAGGTTGGCCACAAGTCCCATTTGTTTAGCCTGCCACTGCAGTCGGTGAGCCAGAACAAATACATCAACGAGACCCAGCTCGACACAAACCCGATCTGGAAATCCAACTTGCTCAAAACCATCCAGCAATCGTATAGGAAAGCGCCTTTTTTTGACACGGTTTTTCCGTTGCTCGAATCCATCGTTGGTTATGAAGAACAGAATTTGGCGCGGTATTGTGCGCATTCGCTCCAGGAAATTAGCAATTATTTACAGTTGGAAACCCGCTTTGTGACCTCGTCCGAAATCGAGAAAGACCATTCGGTAAAAGGGCAGGATAAGATTCTGGAAATCTGTAAGAAACTCCACGCGACCGACTACATCAACGCGATTGGCGGAATGGCACTTTACGACCGGAGCGCTTTTTCTGACGCGGGAATCGCCCTGCATTTTTTAAAAACGAATCCCATAACCTATAGGCAGTTTAAAGACGAATTCATACCTTGGCTGTCCATAATAGACGTGATGATGTTTAATGACATTGCGCAAACCAATGCATTGCTCCAACAAAGGGAATTGATCTAAATGGACAAGAAATACACTAAAATAGTAACGCATTACGAAGATTGCCTTGAAAAGCATGGCGACACGCACCTTGGGGTCGATTGGCCCAATCAGGAAGATGTGTACAAACGGTATCAGGTGATGCTTGACATTGTAAAATTTGATGCGAATACCCAACCGGCCACATTGCTCGATTTTGGTTGCGGCACCGCGCACCTGCTGGAGTACGCCCAAAAGACAGGCTATGACAACCTTACCTATAGCGGTCTTGACATTTCGCCCAGGTTTGTAGGCGTGGCTCAAAAGAAATTCCCTCAAAACCATTTTTATTGTGTGGATGTATTGGAAGACAAAGCGGCAATTCCCAGCTTCGATTACATCGTCATGAACGGCGTTTTTACAGAGAAAAGGGAATTGTCTTTTGATGAAATGTGGGCCTATTTTACGCGCTTGATTACCATCGTTTACGAAAAGTGCAATAAGGGTTTCGCCTTCAATGTCATGTCGAAAAATGTAGATTGGGAACGCGATGACTTGTTTCATTTGTCGTATGACCTGCTCAGCGATTTTTTGTGCAAAAACCTGACACGGAATCACATCATCCGCAATGATTACGGCTTGTACGAATATACTGTTTACGTGTTAAAGAAATAAAGATGGCAAAAGTAATTGTATTTGGAATCCAGGATTTTGCCGAACTAGCGCATTATTACCTTACCAACGACTCTGCCCACGAGGTGGTTGCGTTTTGCGTCAATGCCCAATATCTGCCCGAAGAACGCAGCTTTAAAGGCTTGCCGGTGTTGGCTTTTGAAGACATAGCACTTCATTTCCCGCCTTCAGAATACCAATTTTTTGCGCCGATGGCACCCGTAAAAATGAACAGGCTGCGCGAAGAAATTTACCATGCCATCAAAGCCAAGGGCTATGAGATGATCAGTTATGTGAGCAGCAAGGCCACGCTGTTCGACAATCCCATTGGCGACAATTGCTTTATTTTAGAAGACAATACCATCCAGCCGTTTACCACGATCGGCAACAATGTTATTTTGTGGAGCGGCAACCATATCGGGCACCACAGCGTGATCAAGGACCATATCATGTTTACCTCGCATGTCGTGATGTCTGGGCATTGCACCATTGAAAATTATGCTACACTTGGTGTCAATGCCACAATCCGCGATGGTATTACCATTGCCGAGGGAACCTTTGTAGCCATGGCGGCGAGCATCATCAAAAATACCGAACCCTGGGGTTTGTATAAAGGAAATCCTGCGGTAAAATCTGAAAAACCAACAACAGAACTGTAATATGTGGCATAAAAAAGGCTTGGTTTTTAAGGTTGCTGATTTTTTAAATGAAACGATAAGATCACACGCATCGATTCCTTTTGCGCACCATTTGCAAGGAGACGACTTCAGGATTTATTTCAGTTCAAGGGACAAAAACGGCAAGTCACTGCCGTATTATATCGATGCGACCGTTGCCAACGAAACGATTACATTAAATGGGAACGCAATCGGCCCGCTCCTGGATTTTGGCCAAACCGGCACTTTCGACGACAGCGGAATCATGCCATCGTGCATCATCCAAAACGGAGATCTACTTTTCATGTATTATATCGGATGGAACCCGCAAGTTACGGTTTCCTATCGGCTCGCCATCGGCTTGGCCGTAAGTAACGACAATGGCGTGAGTTGGCAGCGGTACTCCCAAGGCCCAATCTGCGACCGAAGCCTTGAAGAACCGTATTTCAACACCGCACCTTATGTTATTTTTGACCGCGGTATATGGAAAATGTGGTACATCTCCTGCACCCAATGGCAAACCATCAATGATTATCCCGAACCTTCGTACCATATCAAGTACGCAGAATCCCAGGATGGTATCCACTGGAACCGGAATGGCGCTGTCGCGGTAGACTATGATGAAAAGGCGAGTGCCATCGGAAGGCCTTGCGTGATCAAAAGGGAGCTCCAATACGAGCTTTATTTTTCGTATCGCAACACCAACCAATACCGGGTTTCTGCCCAGCACGGATACAAAATCGGCTTGGCTGTTTCTGCAAACGCACTGCAGTGGGACAAAAAATACGAGGAAACCGGAATAGCATTATCAGATACCGGTTGGGACAGTAAAATGATGGAGTATTGCCACGTTTTTGAGCACAAGGGGATTTCGTATATGATCTACAACGGCAATGATTTTGGAAAAGAAGGATTTGGATATGCAGTCAAGTAAGCCCTTCCTTGCAGTTTACATGATTACTTACAACCATGAGGCTTTCATTGCCAAAGCGGTCGAGTCGGTCATGATGCAACAAACCAATTTCAACTACAAGCTTTACATTGGCGAAGACTGTTCTACAGACAATACCCGTGAAATCTGCCAGTCACTGCAGCAAAAATACCCCGATAAGATTGAATTGCTTTTGCACCCAAACAACGTAGGCGTGCACGAGAATGCCGCGCAGATATTCAAGGCTACGTTTAATAGCGGAGCTAACTATATAGCGCTGTTGGAAGGCGACGACTACTGGAGTGATCCTTTAAAATTGCAGAAACAAGTGGATTTTCTCGAAGAGAACCAAGACTACGCGCTTTGTTTTCATCAAGTGGAAATCATCAATCGGCAGGAAGAAATCACGCCCGATTTCCTCACCAATGTCCCGCCCGATTACCAAACCATTGACACTTTGGCCCGATTGGGAAATTACATCCATACGCCCTCGGTCGTGTTCAGGAATTGCATTGTAGCATTGCCTTTCGAGTTTAGGCATTGCCCAATAGCCGATTATTTCCTCTATCTCATAGTAGCACAACAAGGGAAACTCAAATACCTTGAGGAAAAAATGGCAGTGTATCGCTATGGCGTTGGAATTTTTTCGGGAGAGTCTGCACTGAACCTGGCCAAAAGTAACGTTAAGCTCTTTACTTGCCTGCTCTCGTATTTTCAAGACGAACCGCTACGCAGAATCTTTTTTGACAGGTATCTCAAAGCATTTGCCGCGCTCGACGACAGTTTGGTGCAATGGCAAAAACACCAATCCCAGAGCGCTGTTTCAAAAGCCATCCACTATTTTCAAAAAAATGCATCACAGCCCGGAAAAATCTTCTGGAAGGCGTGGTCTAAAATATTCTAATCGCAAAAAAACCATTATGGCATTCAAAAAAAGCATCACCGGTTTGTTAAACAAACTCCCTTATATCAAGGGTTTGTATCAGGAAAGGGAAAATTTCAGGAAGAACGCAGCTTTTGCGCCCGGACATTATTATTCTACGATTGTTGCCGTGGATGAAATTCGCCGCCGCGAAAAAGAAATTTGGGGCAAGGCAGACACCGATGGTATTGCCGGGCTTGATTTGCATACGCCAGAACAAATAGCGCTGGCCAAATCCTTTAGCGCTTATTACGACGAATTGCCATTCGCAGCAGACAAGCAGGATGGGTTGCGTTACCATTTCGCCAACGGATTTTACTCGTACACAGACGGGACTGTATTGTACTCGGTCATGCGCCATTTCAAACCCAAGCGGATCATTGAAATCGGTTCGGGTTTTTCATCGGCTGTGATGCTCGACACCAACCAACGTTTTTTTGACAATGCCATCAATTTGACGTTCATCGAGCCTTACCCGGAACGCTTATATTCGCTTATATCAGATCGCGATAAAACAGCCACTACTATCATTGAAAGCGATGTGCAGGCCATACCATTGTCGCATTTTGAAAAACTCGAAGCCGGCGACATTTTGTTCGTAGACAGTACCCACGTTTCTAAAACCGGAAGCGATGTTAACTATATTTTATTCGAAATCCTGCCCTGCCTTAAAAGTGGTGTACTCATCCATTTCCACGATGTTTTCTATCCGTTTGAATACCCAAAAGAATGGGTGTATGAAGGCAAAAACTGGAACGAGGATTACATCCTAAAGGCGTTTCTGATGTACAATAACAGTTTTAAAATCCGTTTGTTTTCTGAGTATTTGCACCGCCATCACCCCGAAGCTTTTGCGGCAATGCCACTTACGCATAAGAACCACGGCGGCAACCTTTGGATTGAAAAACAATAATGCAGCCACTCGCAATCGTCATTCCGTATCACCGGCTTGCCTTTTTTGAGGCAACACTTCAGTCGCTGGTCAACCAGACCGACCAGCGGTTTCGGGTGTACATTGGTGACGATGCCAGTCCCGAAAGTCCGCTAGAACTGCTTGAAAAGTACCGCGGAAAAATAGACTTCTCCTACCATCGGTTCGACGAAAACCTCGGCGGGCAGTCGCTCGTGAAACAATGGGAACGTTGCCTGTCCTTGGTAGGCGATGCATTTTGGGTGATGATCCTGGGCGATGACGATTTGCTCGGAGACTATTGCGTGGGCGAATTTCACAAACACCAATCCGAATTCGAAGCATTAAACGTAGTGCGCTTTGCCAGTTATATCATTGACAGCAAAGGCGAGAAACAATCGGAATTTTTTGCCCATCCCAAACTCGAGAAATCTTCGCATTTCCTGATTCGCAAATTCAGCGGGGAAACCAGAAGTTCACTCGGGGAATATGTTTTTAAAAAAGACACTTTGATGGACAAGGGTTTTCGTGATTTTCCGCTCGCCTGGCATTCTGACGAGATGGCGGTACTCGAATGTTCTGATTTCGGTAAGGTTTACAGCATTAATTCGGCAGCGGTGTTTATCCGCGAAAGCGAGTTGAGCGTCTCAGGAAAGTCAGACAATCTCGCAGCCAAACAATTGGCGACCTATCTGTTTTGCAGTGAAATGATTGCAAAACACAGCAGGAAATTTACAGTTTTAGGCCGCAAGAAAATCCTTAGGCGCATAGAAAAACACTATTTTCGCAAACCCCAAATGGCTTTGTTTTTTAAGTTGTGTTTTTGGTACCTGTCCCGAACCGGCTTGATAAATTTCCTTAAGTTTGTACGCCGTTTTTTTCGCAATTCGAACAAACGATAATGCCAATAATGCTCAGAGATTTGCCCATTATAAAACACTTCAAATCGGTAATCAACAACCTTGCCTCGCATAATTTTATTTATGCGGTGCCGTTTTTGGGTCATCCTTTCAATAAGACGGTTCGGCAGCAAAATGCCAATCCTAAATCTATCCCAATCATCATCATCAGTTTCAACCAGTTGTTTTATCTGAAGCAGTTGATTGATTTTCTCAAAAAAACAGGCCATACCAATATTATCATCCTCGATAACACTTCTGATTACGCGCCATTGCTGGAGTATTATGAACAACTCGCTGACAGTGTGACAATCCACAAGATGAATACAAATCGCGGGCATCGTGCCTTTTGGTTTTCGGGCGAAATCTACGACCACTACCGCAAAGGCTATTTTGTAATTACCGATCCCGATATCGTACCGCGCGAGGATTGCCCCGATGATTTCCTCTCGTACTTTAAAACACTACTCGACAAGAATCCGTTTGTAAAGAAAGTGGGCTTTAGCCTTGAACTCGATGATATCCCCGCTACGCATCCGCAGCGCCAAAAAGTAGTAGATTGGGAGTCGCAATTCTGGGAAAAGAAAACGCCCGACGGAAATTATTCGGCCATTATAGACACCACATTTGCCCTATACCGTCCAGAGAGCCGCTTGTTTAAATACACCAATTTTTTTAGGGGAATCAGGACCAAAAGACCTTACACAGCAAGGCATGGCGGTTGGTATATCGATCCCGTGAACATGACAGACGAGCAACGTTACTATTATAAAAAAGCCACATCATCGAGCACCTGGCGATTTGACGCCGATGGCAATTTGGTTTGCGATATGTACACAAGAGAAAAATCACCCAACTGATGGTATCGGTAGTCATAAGAAATAAGAACCAGGAAAAAGCCCTGCGCTTCCTATTGAAGGATCTGCGCGAGCGCTACGCCGACGATGTTGCCGAGATTATTGTACTCGACAATCTCTCTACCGACGGTTGCCGCGCGGTGTCACAGGAATACGGCGCAAAATTCGTTACCATAGAAAAATTCAGTTATGGCGAAAGCGCGAATGTTGCGGCGCGCGAGGCTTCGCATGATATCGTGGTGTTGTTCAGCGCGCATGCTTTCCCGGTGAGTCACGATTTTTTCAAGCTCATTATCCAAAAATTCAAGGGACGCGAAGATGAGCTTGCCGGTTTGCGTTGTATCCACAATGCCCATGACTATGTAGCCTACATCAACAATTTGTCAAGCCAGGACGATTACAACAAGGCAGGTGTCATGTTTGCCGGGTCGGCGTTCAACAAGCGCGTTTGGGAAAAGCATCCGTTCAAGAGCGATGTCCCTACTTTTGAAGACAAGGAATGGTCTAAACGCGTCCTTAAGGAAGGCTATAAGATTGAGTTTGTTCCGTCTATTTTCTGCTATGACATCAAACGCGATAAAAAGCAATTGTTCTTCAGGGAAAAAAACGAAATTGTCGGCGGTTACCAATTGCATTACACCGAGCAGTCTTTGCCCAAAACCCTCAAATACACCGTAGTAATCTGGTGGCGGTTGACCAAAAATTACGCAGTCGATTTGTTTTACCTTGCCAAAAGGACACTTTTTATGTTTGGGTTCCTGGCCAACAAACCCGAACAATTCAAATAAGATATACGTGAATCCGGCCACCTTTACCATCCTGATTACCACTAAAAACAGGCTCGAAGACCTTCGTTTTACGTTGGACAAGATTGCCCATTTACTGGCCAAGCCAGAGGTGAGCTGTATCATTTGCGATGACGGATCCACCGACGGCACAACCGATTACCTCCAAACGCATCATCCAAAAATACTCCGCATCCGCAACAATAAGAGCCGCGGGTTGATTTACAGCCGCAACAAACTCTTGGGTTTGACGACTTCTGACTTTGCCATTTCTATTGATGATGATTTGCATTTCATTACACAAAATCCGTTAGAGTTAATTGCCGGTTATTTTGAATCGCATCCTGAGTGTAGCCTTGTAGGGTTCCGGATTTTCTGGAGTACCGCCGAGCCGTCTTCTACGCACAGCAGCGAAAAACCCATCCGGATGAAAAGTTTTGCAGGCGGTGCGCATGCCTGGCGGATGAGCGCCTGGAAGCAAATTCCTGATTATCCGTCCTGGTTTATTTTTCACGGTGAAGAAGATTTTGCAGCTTATGAGATGTTTAAAAAAGGACTCGAAATCCATTACCTGCCATCGGTTTTGGTACACCATCGCGTTGACCTTAAGGCGCGAAAGAAAGACAAGGATTACACCATTCGGCTCAGGCGTTCCCTCAGGGCGGGTTGGTATTTGTATTTCTTGTTCTATCCGTGGGTGAAAATCCCGCGACTGCTGGCTTACACCATTTGGATTCAACTCAAAACAAAGGTTTTTAAAGGTGATTTTCGCGCGCTGCGTGCCATTGCACAGGCTTTGGCCGATGTGGTGTTGGCCATCCCCAAAATCAGGCGCAACAGCAATCGATTAACCCTCGCAGAATATGAGCGTTTCCTGCAATTGGAAGAAATTAAATTGTATTGGAAACCGGAAAATTAGTTTATTTTTACGCCTCCATTTTACCCACTAATGAAGAGTATTGCCATCATTCCGGCCAGAGGAGGTTCTAAACGGCTGCCCGGAAAAAACATAATGCCACTCGGCGACCTTCCGCTCGTTGCACATAGCATCCTCGAAGCACAACGCCATGCCTTTATCGATGCGGTTTACGTCTCTACCGACGACCGCGAAATCAAAGAAGTGGCCTTGCGTTACGGCGCACAAGTGATAGACCGTCCGGCAGCTATTTCGGGCGACACAGAACCCACCGTGACTGCCTTGAAACATGTCGTTGAAATACTCGGTTTTCAAGGTACCGTATTTTTGCTGCAACCCACCAATCCGCTGCGGCCAGCGGGCTTGCTTCAAGAGGCTTTCGAAATTTTCCAACAAACCCAGTCCGACAGCCTGATGACCGTTAGCCGCAACCACCACAAACTGGGTAAAATCATTGAAGGCAATTTTGTCCCGTTCAATTACCAAATCGGGCAGCGCAGTCAGGATCTTGAGCCGCTGTATTATGAAAACGGACTGTTGTATTTAATCGATTCCGAATTGCTGTTACAGGAAAAAATCATGGGCGAGCGCCAGTTCCCACTTATTGTTGATCATCCGTTCGCGAGCGTAGACATCGATACCCAATCCGATTTTGACCTCGCAACCTGCCTCTATAAAATAACCCCCAAATCTTGATGACCTACCAACAATTAGCAGAAGAAAACTACAAGCGATTTTGCGCCCTCGAAGGCAGTGAATACATCGCATCCGAATATGCCATCAAAACCATACTGCGGCTTGTCGAAAACTTTAAAGCAAAAAACATCCTCGAGGTTGGCCTTGGCATTGGAGCCATCTGCGACTCGGTTTTGCAGTATGACAAAATGAAGAACCTCGGCCTGCATTATGTAGGTACCGAAGCCAATGGATTCTGCCTGGATGCGCTCCAAAAGAATGTAATTGATTTTGATACAATCGAATTGTATTCGGGCGTTTCTGAAGTTCCGGTGCAACAATTCGACCTAATCATAGTGGATGGAGCCGATGAAAGTTTCGCCAAGATTGCAAGCCTGTGCCACAAGGATACCATTATTTACATAGAAGGTGACCGCGGGCCGCAAACGCGCAGCGTCAAAGAAATTTTTCCAAACGCCAAACACGTCAACGTCATCACCTTGAAGAGAAATCACGAATATGCCCACGGATCATCGACCCCGGAAACCTATATGGGCGGTGGCCAGCTCATTTTTACCGATCCCACTTTGGGCAGGAAACTGTTCTGGTTTGTCGAGAAAGTAAAATCGTTTACGCGTAGAAATATTAGAGACCTAAAAGACATGATAAAATGAATCCATCCCTAGAAATAGCAGGCCGTAAGATTGGCCCTGATTTTCCGCCGTTGGTGATTGCCGAAATCGGAATCAACCACGAAGGATCTTTAGCAGTTGCCAAAGAAATGGTAGACGCTGCCCACCGCGCAGGTGTGGAGGTAGTTAAACACCAAACACATATCGTAGCCGACGAAATGAGCGGCGCAGCCAAAAAAGTCATTCCCGGAAATGCCGATGTCTCGATTTACGAAATCATGGAACGTTGTGCGCTCGACGAAAAAGAAGAACTCGAACTTAAGAATTACGTTGAAAGTAAAGGCATGATTTTTATTTCGACGCCGTTTTCACGTGCGGCCGCCGAGCGACTTAAAAAATTCGACATCCCAGCGTACAAGATTGGTTCGGGCGAATGCAACAACTATCCGCTGCTCGAGCATATCGCTTCATTTGGAAAACCCGTGATTTTGAGTACCGGTATGAATACCATTGAAAGCGTGCGCAAAGCCGTTGCCATTTTTGATAAACACCAGGTTCCGGTGGCGTTGTTGCATACCACGAATTTGTACCCAACACCGATCCACTTGGTACGTTTTGGCGCTATGACCGAATTGCACAACGCTTTTCCCGAAAAGGCTTTCGGACTCAGCGACCATACGCTCAACAACAACGCCTGTTTGGGCGCGGTGGCTTTGGGCGCCTCGATTCTCGAACGCCATTTCACCGACCATATGAACCGCACCGGTCCCGATATCGTCTGCAGCATGGACGAGCAAGCCTGCGCCGAACTCATCCAAAGCTCGAACGAAATCTGGCAAATGCGTGGCGGCACGAAACAGCCAGCGAAAGAAGAACAGGTGACCATCGATTTCGCTTTTGCGACGGTTTGCAGCATCCATGCGATCCAGAAAGGCGAAAGGCTCAGCAAGGAAAACATCTGGGTCAAACGTCCGGGAACCGGGAAGATATTGGCCGAAAATTTCAACGACATCCTTGGTAAAACCGCCACACGCAACATTGAAAACGACGAGCAATTAGATTGGACCGACTTTGAGTAACCGCCGAAAAATATTGTTCCTTACGGGCACCAGAGCCGATTTTGGGAAGATCAAATCGCTGATCCAAATCCTCGAAAGCCATCCCGCGTTCGAGGCGTTTGTTTTCGTGACCGGCATGCATTTGCAGCAGGAATACGGCTACACGGTGCTTGAAATCGAGCGCTGCGGATTCTCTAACCTTCATACTTTTCACAACCATACCCACGAAACCACCATGGATTTGACCTTGGCCAAAACCATCGAAGGACTTTCGGCTTACGTCAAAGAAGTGCAACCCGACATGATTGTGGTGCATGGCGACCGTGTAGAAACTTTGGCCGGTGCGATTGTAGGCTCGCTCAACAATGTTTTGGTGGCCCACATCGAGGGCGGCGAATTGTCTGGAACCGTGGATGAACTCATCCGTCACAGCGTGAGCAAACTCAGCCATATCCATTTTGTTTCGAATGCCGAGGCAAGCAAGCGACTGCGCCAGATGGGCGAGATGAAATCATCGGTGTTTACGATCGGTTCGCCCGATATAGACATTATGTTTTCTAACGAGCTGCCCGACCTGCAAACGGCCAAACATTATTACGAGATTGGATTTGAGCAGTATGCGGTTGCAATGTTCCATCCGGTGACCACCGAAGCCAAAGACATGGAGCAATACGCCAATGCCTTTGTGGCCGCGCTCGAACAAGACACGCACCAATATGTGGTGATTTTCCCGAATAACGATTTGGGCAGCCAGTACATCATCGGCGCTTATCAAAAATTAAAAGACAACGCACGCTTTAGGATTTTTCCGTCATTGCGTTTTGAATATTTCCTGACGCTGCTCAAACACGCGCAATTCATCATTGGCAACAGCAGCGCCGGTATCCGTGAGGCACCGTATTATGGCATTCCCATTATCAACATTGGGACACGCCAGCAAAATAGGGCGGTTCATGCCGACATCCTCAATGTGGGTTACGACACTCAAAGTATTTTAGGCGCATTGGCGTCGATTGATGCACACCAGGTCAATCCCGACCAAGCCGATTTTGGCAGCGGAAACAGCGCCGGATTGTTCCTCGAATCTTTGCTTGAACCCGCAATTTGGCACATCAACCACCAAAAACAATTCAGAGATTTGTGATGAAGAATAATAAAGTGTTCCTGTTGCTTCCCGATGGCATTGGCCTGCGCAATTTTGCCTATACCGATTTCTATGAGAAAGGCCGGCAAATGGGCTTTGACCTGACGTTCTGGAACAATACTTCTTTTGATATTTCGAGCCTTGGCTTTAAGGAAATCAGGATTGTGAATCCCAAAATGCATCCGCTTACCGATATTTTTAAGAAGGCGCGCGTGCAGATTGACCTCAATGAAAACATCCGCCGGTCTAACGATCGGGTGTATGACAGTTACCGTTTTCCTTTTGCATCGGGCACGCTGGTCAAATGGGTGAAAACCACCGCGATCAAAACCCTGACCGCTTTGTACAGTTCAGAAAAAGGCGCCGCAAAAATCAGGAAGTACATCTCGAGTCTTGAAAAGCAAACACCATATTACCGCGAATGCCTTGAAACGCTCAGGCGCGAAAGGCCCGCTATGGTATTTTGCACCAACCAGCGCACGGTGTCGGCATTGGCACCGATTCTGGCTGCACAGGAGCTTGGGATTCCAACCGCGACTTTTATTTTTTCGTGGGACAACCTGCCCAAAGCCACGCTCGTACTCGAACCCGATTATTATTTTGTGTGGAGCGATTATATGAAAAACGAATTGCTGCAGTATTACCCGTTTGTCAGGCCCAATCAGGTGAGGGTAACCGGCACGCCGCAATTTGAAACGCATACCTATCGTCGCAATTTGGAGTCGCGCGCCGATTTTTTCAGGACCTACGGGCTCGATCCCAACAAAAAATACATTTGCTATTCTGGTGATGATGTGACCACGTCGCCCGATGATCCGCAATATTTGGCCGATACCGCCGATGCCGTGCGCCGACTCAACAACGAGGGACATAATTTGGGAATTCTGTTTCGCAGATGTCCGGTAGATTTCTCCGATCGCTATGATGCTGTATTGGCTAAAAATGCCGACCTCCTCACTGCAGTGGATCCCAAGTGGAAAAAAATGGGTGATTACTGGAATACGGTGTTGCCCACCAAGGAAGACGTCGATTTGCAGGTCAATACGATTGCACACACCGAGATGGTCATTAACCTCGGCTCATCGATGGTGTTTGATTACATTTCGTATGACAAGCCTTGTGCATACATCAATTACGACGTGGCCGATTCAAAACAACCGGGTTGGTCGGTAGAAAAAATTTACCGTTTTGTTCATTTCCGTTCGATGCCTTCGCGCGAGTCGGTACTTTGGATTGACAATCCGCAACGTATTTCGGAGGTGATCTTTAAAGGGCTGCATGATTCGGGGCAAACCGTTCGGGAGGCCAAACGTTGGTTTGAACGCATCAATCAGCATCCTCCACAGGACGCCTCGACACGTATCTTGGAAACCATAAACCAAATCATCGACGACCCAACCGTTGCCACAACAAAAAAACTGGCCCATGGATAAGAAAATCGCCATCCTTTCTACCGTGGTCAATTTTGAACTGTACGCTAAATCGTCACGGCTGTTTCCGCAAGGGATTCCTAAGTACGTCATCGACGGGCGAAATGGCATGCACGCCATGGACAGCGTACGGTATATGTTCAGGAAACTTAAGGATGAGCCTATCGATTGGTTGATTATGGCCGATGAGGACGTCTTGTTCATCCAGCCCGAACTGGTTTTTGGATGTATTGAGCGCATGCAAGAGCAGGGTTATAGCGTTTGTGGCGTACGCGACGGCGGCGTGATCCCACACCGGATGCAGAATCCTTACGCCATCAATACTTTTTTTTCAATCCTGAACTTTAAGGACGCCCTTGCCCTCTGGAACGAGCGCGAAGTCCTGCAACACCAATACGTAACTGCCGGTGAATTCGATGATGATCTTACCCAACTTACCTCGTCGTACAATGCCGAGAGCACTTTTGAACCCTATTACTGTTTTTATTTCTGGCTGCGACGCAACGGACGAAAGATGCTGTTCCTTGACGCGTCGGTTCCTTTTCCAGATGATGCCATCACCAATAAAGTCGCTGATGATTTGGGTAGCGACTTGTTGTACCACACCTGGTACGCGCGCTCTTATGGTAGTAACCAGCAGCATACCGCAAGGATTGACGCGGTTTTTGCAAGGGTGAAACCAGGAAATGCAACTGTGTCGGCTCCGATCATCTTTAAGGATAAAAGCTATGCTTTCAGGAAAAAAATAGCCAAATTCTACCGACGCATTGTCAACAAAATCAAAAGATAACATGGCGACATCAAACCTCAGGCACCTGATACAGAAAGACATGCGGCGTTACGAGTTGCGAAAACCCTTGACGCTGTTGCGGTTCATCCGGTACTTTTATTTACAGCCGGTGCCGGGACTTAAATTTACCATCATTTTGCGGTATTGCCAACATTACCGGCGTCGCAATCGGTTGCTGTTTTATTTCTATTTTTTGTGGTGGCGTCGGCTCAAAACCAAATACGGCTTTGACATTTCGTACCGAACCCAAATAGGCGAGGGCTTATACATCGGGCATTCAGGTGGCATTGTCATCCATGGAGATACCCAAATCGGCGATTATTGCAACCTGTCGCAAGGCGTTACCATCGGGGTGTCTATCCGCGGGCAGAAATCCGGCATCCCTAAAATTGGGGATCGTGTATTCATAGGACCCGGAGCGGTCATTTTGGGTGGCATCAGCATCGGAGACGATGTCTTGATTGGCGCCAACGCGATGGTGACCTTTGATGTACCCGACAAGGCTGTCGTAGCGGCTCCGGTAGCATCGGTCATTTCCTACAAAGGCTCATCAGATTACATTTTAAACATTGATTAATACAATCTGGTGACCAAAAATTTCCTTGCCATTGTTGGCCATCGCAAGCTACTTCAAATATCATTTGTGTTATTTGTACTGGTGTATGCGGTACTGATTGGCCTGAGGTTTTTAGATAAGCCCTTTGTGGTTGACAACAACGACCATTATAAAGAGTTGTTCGCCGATTTTCTCCATCGGGGTTTTTACCAGAGTAGTGTTAACGGCACCTCGGCGTTGTACAACTTTGCGCTAGCCACGGTCTATCAATTTACCCAAAGTGTCGATGGCGCTTTTTTAATACTCAACGCGGGTTGCGATCTTTTTTACCTTTTATTCGGTTGGTATTTTCTAAAAAAGGTAGCGCCGATGTCTAACACTTACACGCGCATGGTCTTTGGAATTTACGCGCTATATATCATCAACCAGCAGTCGTACTTGCACGCCTCCAACGATACTTTTTTGGGTGTTTTTGTATTGGCTTTGCTTTACGTTGGCCTAGTTCGGTTCAAAAAGGCAACGCCGATAGATTTTGCAGTGATGGGATTGCTACTAGGGCTTGCTTTTGGCACCCGGATGACAGCGGTATATCTGGTTCCGTTGGTTGCAATTGTAATATGGAATTGGTGGCGGCAAACCAATTTGGGGCCGAAATATAAAATTGGGAAAGTTGGTTTTATGGTGTCGGTTTTTGTTGCAGCGACTTTGCTGTTCCATTATCCGTCGTTAATAGAAAAACAACGGTTGGGCTATGAAAGTAAGGAGGCTAAAAGTGGCGCAACCTGGATACAGCGCAACTATCTTGGCCTCAAAAAAATAGAGCAAGGCAAAGAGCCTATACACCGCAACGCCATCTGGCAGCACACCAAATTTGAAGCAGTCGATGCCTATCTTAATGTAAATGGTCCTGATAGTTTGCCACGCACTTTTACACAAGCGGTTGCAAAAGATCCAATCCTGGCAATAAAGCTGGGTTTGTACAATTGTTTTTCTGTGGTGGCGCGTTTCCTTCGGTTTTGGGGATTGTTGTTGCTGCTGCCGATGGTTGTTTTTTTTAGGAAAAGAATCGATTATCCAACCAAACTGCCGCTGGCTCTCTTTGCCCTTTTTACCATTATGCTTTCATTTACTTGTTATACTTTCATTGAGTTCAGGTGGTTTTCGGGCTATGAAATTTTGGTTCCGATAGCGGTATTGCTGTCACTGGGGCACTATCAAACGACCGCTGCACCAATCAAAAACACACTTTTTACGCTATCCCTATTGCTCATCACCGTTTTTAACCTCAAATCTATTATTGGCTCATGAATGATCGGCTCCACATAGGCTTTTTAACTTCGGAATATCCGCACGAGAAAGCACAACACGCAGCCGGAATCGGTACCAGCATCAAAAACCTGGTCATGGCGTTGCGCGCAGAAAATATCGCCGTTTCGGTATTTGTTTTTGGCCAGCAGCACGACGAGGTCCTTTTAGAAAACGGGATTAAAATCCACCTGATTGCACAACGCAGTTACCGTTTGGCGACCTGGTACAAGTACCGCAAATTCCTTCAGCATTACCTCAATCGATTCATCGCCGCCGATCAGATAGACCTAATTGAAGCGCCCGACTGGACCGGAATTACCGCGTTTATGAAGATCAATGCGCCACTCGTGGTGCGTTTTCACGGATCGGATGCCTACTTTTGCCACCTCGAGCACCGCAAGCAAAAAATGAAGAATTTTGTGTTTGAGAAACTGGGAATCGCTAAGGCCGACGCCTATATAGCACCTACCAATTTTGCGGGCAAGATTTCGCAATTCATTTTCAGGATCAACGGCAAACCAATACAGACGATCCACTACGGCTTGTCGCTCGACCAGTTCCAAAATCCCGAGCCCACGCGATACACCAAAGGGCTCATTTTATATATCGGTACCATCATCCGCAAGAAAGGCGTACTCGAATTGCCTGCGATTTTTGAAAAAGTGCTCGCCGATTTTCCAGAAGCCCAACTGGTGTTGATTGGCGGCGATTCATTCGACCTCAGGACACAATCGACTTCAACCTGGCGCTTGCTCCAAGACCAATTGTCTGAAAACGCCCAATCAAAAGTGTCGTACCTTGGGAAAGTACCTTACCAGGAAATTCAGGATTATATTAAACGTGCAAATGTCTGTGTTTTTCCTACTTTTGCCGAAACTTTGGGAATGGTCACCATTGAATCGATGGCGATGCAGAAAGCGGTGGTGAACAGCAATATTGGTTGGGCGCCCGAGTTGATTGACGATGGCGTAAACGGCTACCTCGTACATCCCGAAGACCACGATTTGTACGCGCAAAGAATCCTCGAATTGCTCGGCGACGACGCCTTGTGCCAAACCATCGGGAGCGCCGCAAGGCAAAAGACAGAGCAAAAATTTGACATTCAGCAACTGGTTCGGGACAACATTGCGTATTACCGACAAGTGATTAAGGACAAAAAATAAATGACATTACAAGAATATACAACCGCTTCGGGCGACGTATTGCTGTACAGCGGAAACCCAAATTTCAAGACACTTGACGCGTTAGTGAAGGGCTACGGCGACGTTTGGCACAGCTCGTTCGAACAAGGTTACAAAAATGCTTTTATGGACCTCGCACACCAAAGCTCGGTGTTGTTTTGGTACATCAACGATTTTGAAAACCTCGACATTTGCGTGAGTTGGCGCATCAATCCCAACCAGTTCGCGATACGTAAATCGGCCTGGGAAGCGCTCGGCGGATTTGATTCGGACTATGAAAATATCCAAATGCAGGCGCTCGATTTCGGTTACAATGCGTTGCGTACCCAAGGTGTCGTTCCGCTTTATGTAAAAGGGCTTTTTGATGATAACACCATCCAAAAAGTAGTGATTTCGGCTAAAGACCGTTACGCCTTTTACATCAAGAATTTCAAGATCGACCATGCATTGTTCATGCTTTATCGCAAAGGCATCTGGAATCCGCTCGAATGGCGCGCGTTTCTCTACGCCAAGAATAAATTCAGGCAGGTGGCGAACCGACCGCTTTTTGCACCGAGAAAGTTGGCCGCGCTAGACGCGAAACCAACCGTAAGTTACATTATCCCAACGATGCTGCGCCAGGATTTCACGCTACGGCTGCTCGACGATTTATCCAAGCAAACTTATCCGCCCACGCAGGTGGTGGTGGTCGACGCGACACCCGAAAGCGCCAGGGATGAATCGCTTTACGATGCTAAAAATTACAGCTTTGAACTCACCGTGATCTGGCAGCAATCCAAAGGGAGTTGCCGCGCGCGCAATGAGGCGATTGCGGTTTGCAATGGAGAGTATATCGTTTTTGGAGATGATGACATCCGCGTGCCATCGGACTTTATTGAAAATCATTTGCGTTTCATACAAACCTACGATGCCGGCGGTTGCAATGGCCTGGACATCATGGCCACCAATCCCAACCAGGATTTAAATGACCTTAAACAGCGACTCGATGCGCTCGGAGACAGGCGTTGGGTGGCCGGAAGCACGCAGATGTTCAGCAATGCAAACTCGTGTGTGAAGAAAATCCACGTTGACCGTTTGGTGGGCAACGACATCAATTATGACGGCGGTTACGGCGAGGATGGCGATTTTGGGCTGTCACTCATCAAACTCGGGATTCCCGTCTTGCACAATCCGTTCTCTACCAATTTGCACCTCAAACCACCGGCTGGAGGTTATCGCTTTTGGGGAACGCAGGCCAAAATCATGGGCAAGAAACGCAAAACCCAACCTTGGGAACTTGATACGCCCGTGAAATGGATCCGGCCTGTGCCGAGCCCTACGTTGATGTACCAGTTCCACAAACAGTTCACTCCCGAGCAAGTGACCGAATTCAGGCAGAAATATTTCTTTTTGTACTTGTTTAAAGGTGGCCCGAAATGGTCGTTTCCGTTGCGATTGCTCAAGATTCCGTTCCGCCAGTTGCAATTCAATAAATCTGTTTTCTACGCCAAAAAACTGATGGCACTTGGCGTCAGGACCAAATAATTATGAAGTTTTCCCTGATTGTCTGTACCTACATGCGCGCCAAGCCGCTCGCCGATTTGCTCGATTCTGTACAGTTGCAGACCCGATATCCCGATGAAATACTGATTGTAGATGGCTCGCGCAATACCGAGACTCAAGCGATGCTCGCCACCAATCCTTATCCCAACCTACAATATTTTCTGGTAGGTGACGCCGATCGTGGGCTTACACGCCAGCGCAATTTTGGGATTAGGAAAACTGCAGCGGATAGCAAAATCATTTGTTTTCTCGATGACGATACCATCCTTGAAACCACTTATTTTGAGGAAATCCTTAAAACCTACGAGCTGTTTCCTGAGGCGCTTGGCGTTGGCGGTTACATCAGCAACGAAAGCCAATGGGAAATTGCCCCAGAAAACTACGAGCCCAAAATCGACGAATTTTATTATGACGGTTGGAAGAAAAAAGACGGCAGTCGTTTTGTACTGCGCAAGAAACTCGGCCTTGACAGCGATACCCAACCGGGATTCCTTCCTGAGTTCTCGCATGGGCGCAGCATTGGATTTTTGCCGCCGTCTGGTAAGATTTATGAAGTAGAACAGTTGATGGGCGGCGTTTCTTCGTTCCCCAAAAAAGTGTTTGAAACCTTTCAATTCTCTACTTTTTTTGAAGGATATGGTTTGTATGAAGATGCCGATTTTACGCTTCGGTTGTCTAAAACCGGAAAGCTTTATGTGAATACAGCGGCGCGTTTGGGGCATTTCCATGATAGTTCGGGCAGGCCCAACCAATTCGACTATGGCAAAATGGTAGTCCGGAACGGATATTATGTATGGCGGGCCAAATATCCCAAACCCAGCCTCAAAGGCCGGTTCAAATGGAATGCGATTTGCCTGCTGCTCACCCTGGTGCGGTATGGCAACGCGATTACAACAAGCAAAAGGAAGCAGGCTTTTACCGAAGCACTCGGACGAACGGTAGGGTGGTGGTCGCTGGTGTTCAATCGGCCTAAAAGTTAGCGGCCAGTTTTGGCACTTACTCAATTTAATGATATATTTACGGGCCTTTAATTAAAGGTCATTTTTTTTTATTGACTGCCCGGTTTAAGGGTTATAATTTTTCAAAACCAAGCTTTTGCAAGCCCTTCCCAAATGAAGCTGATCGTAATTTCTTCCTCGCCTTTTGTTGCAAAAGACAATGGCTATGAGGCTTACAGTCCGTACATCCGCGAAATGGAAATTTGGACGCGTCATGCCGACGCAATCGGTTTTTGCTGCCCGGTCTGGAAATCAGACAAAGGCACACTGGTAGGGCCAATCGCTTTTCCTATCTCAAGATTGTTCGAGGCCAAAGATTTTAA
Source organism: Flavobacterium sp. UBA7665 (assembly GCA_002483285.1). Taxonomy (GTDB): domain Bacteria; phylum Bacteroidota; class Bacteroidia; order Flavobacteriales; family Flavobacteriaceae; genus Flavobacterium. The sequence goes on along the minus strand of DLHP01000004.1, from coordinate 90,494 downwards.
TATTACCACTGTTGGAGCTTTGCTCAAGGCAATTGGGAATTCCGTTCACAATTTTAGGCAACTGTTTGCCGCGATGCGTTGGGCAGACCACATCCATTTGCGCTGCCCGGGAAACCTTGGGCTAATGGGTTGTATCGTACAAATATTTTTTCCCGGAAAGCCGAAAACTGCAAAATATGCCGGCAATTGGGATCCAAAAGCCAAACAACCCTGGTCCTACAAATTACAACGTTGGATATTGTCTAACACTTTCCTCACCAAAAACATGCAAGTGCTCGTCTACGGCGAATGGCCCGAGCAATCCAAAAATATCAAGCCTTTTTTTACGGCGACTTATCACGAGTATGACAAGCAGCCCGTGGAGGTAAGGCCGCTCCATGGCACGCTCCAGGCGATGTTTGTAGGCACGCTTTCTCCTGGCAAACGACCGCTGTACGCTGTTCAATTGGTAGCAGCACTGCGTGAACGAGGTATAGATATGCAGTTGTCATTGTACGGACATGGGGTTGAAAAGCAAATGCTCGAAAACTACATCAACCAAAATAAACTCGAAAACAGTATTTTTTTAAAAGGAAACCAACCGCAGGAAACAGTGCGCGAGGCTTTCAAGCAGAGTCATTTGGTGATGCTGCCCTCACAAAGTGAAGGCTGGCCCAAGGTGGTGGCCGAAGGCATGTTTTGGGGTTGCCTGCCCGTAGCTTCTCGCGTGTCCTGCCTGTCTAATATGCTAGACCAAGGCGATCGCGGGGTTTTGCTTGACATGGATTTTGAGAAAGATGTTTCCCAATTGGAATCACTGGTAAAAAATCAGGCTGCTTACACCGATAAAGTAGAAAAAGGCATCATCTGGTCAAGACAATACACGATGGATGTGTTTGAAAATGAAATCAAAATGTTGCTCCAGCCATGAGAATTGTGCAGATCATAGATTCGCTTCATGTGGGCGGTGCAGAGCGTATGGCGGTTAATTACGCCAACGCACTGGCACAGGAAATTGATTTTTCGGGGCTGGTAACCACGCGAAAAGAAGGCGAACTCCAAGGTACCATTGATCCTGAAGTGCATTATTTGTTCCTGCAGAAAACAAGCGCCTTGGATGTAGGTGCCATTTTGCGACTGCGGACGTATTGCCGAACCAATAGAGTAGGTATCGTACATGCACACGGCACCTCTTTTTTTATGGCTTTTTTGCTAAAGTTGATTCATCCGAAAATTCGTATAGTGTGGCACGAACACAAAGGGGCAAGGAGCAGCGAGAGCCTTACAAAGAATCTTTTTTTGTGGATTTGTTCGAGGTTGTTTGCCGGAATTATTGTAGTAGACCATACCCTTGAAGACTGGTGTCGCCGCAAACTTGGTTTTAAAAAACTCATATACCTGCCGAATTTTACGTTGCCTTCCCCGACCGATAAGCCAAAGACAGTATTGCACGGCGAGACGGGCAAGCAAATGGTTTGTGTCGCCAATCTTCGGCATCCTAAAAACCACCAGTTGCTGGTTGAAGTGGCCAAACAGATACACCAAAACCATCCGGAATGGACTTTTCATTTCATCGGAAATGATTTTGACGACGGCTATTCTAAAGCGTTAAAGCAAACCATAAGCGACTATTTTTTAACAAAAACGGTTTATATTTACGGCCTCAGGGAAGATACGGCCGCGATTATTAACCAAGCCGAAATCTGTTTGCTGGGTTCTGTTTCAGAAGGTTTGCCCGTAGCGTTGCTCGAGTACGGCTTATACAAAAAGGCGGTCGTGGCCACCGATGTGGGCGAGATTCCGCGCATCATTTCGAGTGGTGAAAACGGTTTTACAGTCCCTTCGGGCGATGTGCAGCAGTTTTCTGAGGCCGTTACCAGATTGATTGAACACCCGGAAAAAAGGAAAAATTTTGGGGAAAGGCTCCACCAAACCATCATGCAAAACCATTCGCGACAGGCAGTCGTAACAAAATACCTGGCCTGGTTAAATCAATTGTAAAATGCAAATCTCACAGAAGACCTATTTATATATCGTCCTGATCCACGTGTTCATTGGATTTTGTTTGTTTTATCTGCAGTTTTTTCCAAAACTTTATGGTTATGGGATTTTATTGGGTGGCGCACTTTTCGTCATCAACTCACGCAATAAAAACAACGAGGTGCTTTACGCAGCGGCCTATATTGTTGGTAGTGAAGTGGTTTTGCGTATGACCGACGGGAATCCCGTTTACGAATTCTCAAAATACGGCGTTATGATTTTTATTCTGCTGGGCATTTATTACAGCGGAATTTCAAAAAGTGCTGTGCCTTATTGGTTCTTTATCCTGTTGCTGATTCCCGGGCTCATCATTGGCACGCTCACACTGAGTCATCATGCCAGCCTGCGAAAGGAAATCTCCTTTAACATCTCCGGGCCGGTATGTCTTGGGCTTTGCGCCTTGTACGCCTACAGGCGGCGCGTGACTTTGCAGCAAGTCAACAACATCCTGCTTGCAGTAGGACTTCCGATTATTTCTTGTATGATCTACCTCACTTTGTACACGCCAAGTATTAAGGAAATTGTTACTGGAACCGGATCCAATGCAAACTTGTCTGGTGGATTCGGCCCGAATCAGGTTTCCACTATCCTCGGCCTCGGAATGTTCATTTTTGTGTCGCGTCTCATATATGATTCCAGGACCAAAATGATATTCTTGATCAATCTGATTGTGGCGCTCAACATCGCTTTTCGCGGCCTTGTGACGTTCTCGCGCGGTGGGATGCTCACGGGAACTGTCATGATTGCAGTAATGATTATGGTCACTTACCTGCAAGTCAACAAAGGTGGAAAATACAAGATGAATTTCCTGATAGCCTTTGTTATTCTGGGAATGATGGCGACCTGGTCCTATTCGTCGAGCCAAACCAGTGGGCTTATCGATAAGCGATACGCCAACCAGGATGCATCGGGTAAGGTAAAGGAAGACCAACTAACGGGTCGGGCCGAACTTGCAGAGGATGAAATCAATACGTTTTTAGAACATCCTTATTTTGGAATCGGTGTAGCCAGGAATCAGGAACAGCGGTTGCAACGAACAGGTGAGATTATCGTATCGCACAATGAAATCACCCGAATGCTTGCAGAACATGGTTCACTCGGGATTTTGGGCCTAATGATTTTATTTATTACCCCAATAGTTTTATATCTCGATAATAAATATAATATTTACATTTTATGTTTTGTAGCATTTTGGCTACTAACCATCAACCATGCAGCGATGCGTATTGCAGCCCCGGCATTTATTTACTCGCTGTCGCTTTTAAATGTAGGTTTAAATGAAGAAAAACCTGTTGTACATAGGGAATAAGCTTTCGGGGCACGGGATGACTGTAACCTCAATCGAGACGCTCGGCGTATTGCTCGAGGCCGAAGGCTATAAATTGTGTTACGCCTCTTCAAAAAAGAACAAAACCCTTCGGATGATTGATATGCTGCGGCAAACCATCAAATGCAGGAAAGTCGCCGACTATGTTTTGATTGACACTTACAGTACCTACAATTTCTGGTATGCCTTTTTCGTAAGCCAGCTTTGCCGGTTGTTGCGATTGAAATACATCCCCAAGTTACACGGCGGCGATTTGCCCCACCGGCTTGCCAAAAACCCACGATTGTGCAGGATGATTTTTAAACACTCTTACCGAAATGTGGTTCCATCGGGTTATTTGCATGAAGCTTTTAAAGACAAGGGTTTTGCCGAATTGCTCTACATTCCCAATACCATCGAATTGCACAAATATCCATTCTTATCACGCAACAGCGCCGTCACGCCAAAATTGCTTTGGGTTCGATCGTTCACAGCCATTTACAATCCAGAAATGGCCTTGCGGGTTTTCAAGGCGCTAAAAAAAGACTTTCCGGATTGCGAGTTGTGTATGGTAGGTCCCGATAAAGACGGTACGCTAGATCAGATAAAAGATATGGCCAGGCGATTGGATCTCAAGGTGCGGTTTACCGGAAAGTTGTCGAAAGCCGAATGGATTGCGCTTTCTGCCGAGTACAATATTTTCATCAACACCTCGCATTACGACAATATGCCGATCAGTGTAATCGAGGCCATTGCGCTTGGACTGCCCGTAGTCTCTACCAATGTGGGCGGAATTTCTTACCTGCTTCAGGACAAAAAAACCGCCTTGCTCGTTGGCGATAACGATGATCAAGCGATGGTAAATGCCCTACGTGAGCTTATTGAAAAACCCGCCATGAGAGCGGAATTGGTACAGAATGCCTACGCGCTAGTTCAGGAATTTGACTGGAGCAAAGTGAAAAGCAAATGGGATGAAGTTTTAATATGATACAATTTAAATATTTCATTAATTTGCAGCACAATATCAACACCTATGGTCGCCAACAAAAAAATACATTTCGAAATTTCCGAAAGGAAGATCCTATTGCGGATTTTCGATGTGTTGTCGGTGCTCCTGGCGCTGTATGTCGTTGGTGTAATCTTTAAATTCAACTACTTCAACATCTCAACCACGAACTACTATTGGACGATAGTTCTGGGCATCTACCTCACCATCATCGGGACTGTTTTCGAGATGTACAACCTGCAAGTCGCGAGCAACCAATTTCAGGTTACCAAAAGTATTATCCTTACCGCTTCTACAACGGTATTGGTGTACCTGCTTACGCCGATTTACACGCCGGCACTCCCATCCAACCGTTTACAGATTGTGTTTTTCTACGTGGCGATTTTCATGTCGCTACTGCTTTGGCGTTTGTTCTATGTGCGTTTCCTGGCGTCGAGCCGCTTTGTCAAGAAAGTCATCTTGATCTGCGATAAAGACCAGGCGCAAGAACTCGTCATGGCGCTTGAAAATGTAGATCCACATTACAAAGTGATGGGTTATGTCAACTCCGACCTGCAAGGAGACAATGTAAAGAACAAAAAAGATTTTATACAAAACATTGATATCAATAAGCTAGAGGAATTTGTCGTGCGCCATTCGGTTTCGGAAGTAGTTATCGCATCGCAAAAAACCGACGGGATTACCGTTAACCTCTACAACCAACTGATTCACCTGCTTGAAAACGGCTATATCATCCGCGAATACACGCAGGTATATGAGAATATTACCCAGCGCATACCGGTGCAATACGTAGCCCGCGATTTTTATCGGTATTTCCCTTTTAGCCGAAGCAACCAGAACCAGTTGTACCTACTTGTTGTTAGGATACTCGAAGTGTTGGTTTCGCTCGCCGGATTGAGTGTGGGAATCGCGCTATTGCCTTTGATCCTAATCGGGAACTTACTGGGCAATCGCGGCAGCTTGTTTTACCTGCAAGAACGCGTGGGTAAAAACGGCGAGATTTTTAATATGGTCAAGTTCAGGACGATGGTTAAAAATGCCGAATCGAACGGTGCGGTTTTTACCACTATTAATGACTCCAGAATTACGTCTTTTGGTAAATTTCTTCGCAAAGCGCGGCTTGACGAGTTCCCTCAGTTTCTAAACATCTTAAAAGGCGATATGGCGGTTATTGGCCCAAGGCCCGAACGCCCTGTATTTGTCAATGAGATTGCCGAGGTGATGCCGTTCTACGAAACCCGCCACGTCATCAAACCAGGACTTACCGGTTGGGCGCAGGTGAATTATTCTTACGGGGATTCTATCGACGACAGTTTGATTAAGCTGCAATACGATTTGTATTACATCAAGCACCGCAGCATTTTCCTCGACATCAATATCATTTTAAAAACCTTCAGCACCATCTTGTTTTACCGCGGTCAGTAAGCTATTTTTCGCTTCAGCAACAGGATGTAGAGACAAAGCAGCCCCAAAACGGCTGCGGCAATCCTTGCAATAAAGTCGCCGTGGCGCACGTAAAATGTTAGGCTGGAATTGAGATGCACCGTGCCCATCAATGCGGTTTTTTCGTCGTATTTGGTCCTCGAGACAACTTCTCCCTTTTGATCTATGAAAGCCGAAATGCCGGTATTGGCGCTTCTGGCGATATCACGTCGGGTTTCAATGGCGCGCAGCGAAGCAAAAGTAAGGTGTTGCTTGTGTCCTTGGGTTTCGTTCCACCAGGCATCGTTGGTAATGATGGCCAGGAAATCGGCCTTGTTTCTCACGTAACCTGTCACGTATTCGCCATATACCGATTCGTAGCAGATGATGGGCGCTACTTTGGTACCATCGTCGGCAGTAAAAACCGAGCGTTCAGTCTGGACGGTTTTGGTAGAAATGGTACCGCCCAAATCGAGCATCACGTTTCCTAAAAGTGGCTCAAGGATGCTTTTATAGGGTAGGTTTTCAATGCCCACCACGAGTTTCGATTTGTAATATTTTTGGAGTTCGGGTTGGTGGTTTAAGAACAGCGCCGCGTTGTAAAAATCGACCCAGACGCCTGGCCGATATTGGTTGGAGGAAACCGCAACATCTTTGGGATCGAGGATGAAATGATAGGTATCGATTCCCCAAAGCAACTGCGCCTTTGGGTGCTTTTTGAGGTAATCGAGCATCATATAACGTCCCGGAGAAAAGTAAAATTCGTCGAAAGGCGCGTTCTCGGCAAGCACCGTTTCTGGCGCAATAACGAACTCTGTATTGGGCGTAATGATGGCATCGGTTTGCTCGAGTAATCCTTTGGTGATCTCCACATTCGGCGTATCGTACTTTTCAGTGTACGGATCTACGTTGGGTTGCAGTACGATGACTTCTTTTGTTCTTCCTTTGATCTCGTAGGTGTTGTAAATCCAAAGCGACATGACAATCGGGAACGCAACCAACACCACAATCCTCGGAAAAACCGTTTTAAAAACAGTACCAAAACGAAGATTGGGCAGTTTTGACAGCCACAGGAATCCCAAAGCGTTTACAATCAAAATCCACAACGAGCCGCCAAATGCGCCGGAGTATTCATACCACTGAATCCACTTGGGATAATCGGCCAAACCGTTACCCAGGTTAAGCCAAGGCCACGAGAAATCCCAGTTGAGGTGGAATTTTTCAAAACTCAGCCAAAGAGAAACAAGAAAAACCAAACTGATGGCAGCCGAAGTTCGTTTGGCCACCATATGATACGCCAAAAACAACAGGCTCATCAATAGCGAGTTGACCAAAACGGCAAACAACATCCCAAACGCTGAGGCGTAAAACAACCACCAGGTCGTGATGAAATTGAAAATCAAAAAGGTGAGGTAGGCGTTGGCCCAGACTTTAAGTTTGGCTTTTTTACGCTGTTCGCGCCAATGTTTCTCGGCCAATAAAAGCGGGATGAATCCAACAAAAAGCAAGAGTGGGCAACCGTAAGTAGGCCAGCCCAAAGCCAATAACAACCCCGATAAGACGGCAAGGAACAAAGGTTTTTTGAACGCGTTGGCCATATTACCTGAAAATTGACAAATCGACCTTGAGTGAGAAAATATTAGAATACAAGGCCGCGCTTTGGTTGCCGAGGTCGGTCAGCGCGTAGTCAATCTGGATGCCTTTGTATTTGAATCCTAGCCCAATGTTGGGTTGGAAACTCAGTTTTTTAGAATTGTCGATCTGCGTAATATTTTGAAAATTCCCAAAACCGGCGCGCAGGAAAACCAAGTCAGTATAACCACCTTCAAAACCAATGGCCGGAGCCACACTTACAAAATCAGAAGCGATGATGTCGTTGGTTTTGGCAAACTCCATGTTGAGGTTCACCGCGGCAAGCAAGGTGTAATCGGCGTGGAAGTCGTATTTTCGGGAAATGCCCAATTGTGCTTTGGGCAACGTAATCTCGGTACTTTCGGGCAATTCCTGGTTTTGTCCTTCGATGGCGCCTTTAATTTTGGCGTATTCGTCTTCGTCTATATTCCAGATGTTGTACGTCGTAGTGATGTCGCGCAGCATCAAACCAAATTTCCAGTCGTTGCGCTCAAACTGCACCGCGAAATCGAGACCGAATCCCCATGAATTGGCAAAATCTCCAATGATCCGTCGGATTACTTTGGCATTGACGCCGTATTGCCAACCCGGCACCTGTAATTTCCTGGCGTAAGAAAACGTCACGCCATAATCGGCAGTCGAGAACTTGCTGATGCGGTTGTAATCGATGTTGCCTTGTGCGTCGATGAGTTGGGTGGTGTTTAGAATGTCGTCTACTCCAAAACGAATGACCGAGATTCCCCAAGCACTGCGCTCATCAATGGGTGCGGCAAAAGCGGCATAATCGTATTGGGCAATGTTGGCAAAGTAACTCGCGTGCATGAGCGAGACTTGTTTGTCCTCGAGTTGCATGAGCCCGGCAGGATTCCAATAGCCCGAGTTCACATCGGCGGTACTTGAAGTCACGGCGTTGGCCATACCGAGTGCAGCGGCATCCACACCAATGTTCATGAATTCGTTAGAATATTTGCGCACTGCCTGGCCGTAAGTAGCGGCACAGCAACACAGCAGCAAAGCAATCAATGGAATTTTCTTCAAAGCAATTTTTTTAAACAAACGCGGTTTGTTGGATTTTTTTTCAAAAATATACATTTTTAACGAGTTCCTCCGCTGCTCGTGCAAATAATTGCAGCGGCGGTTGCGCGGTAAAAAATCTCTACTAAAAAACGTGCTTGTCTTTAAGTTATTGTACTAAATTTGTTTTTCAAAAATTTCGCCGATGCCTGTTAAAAAACACATTCCCAACCTAATCACCTTACTCAACTTATTCTGCGGCTGCATAGCGCTGATTTTTGCCTTCCACCGCCATTTTGAAATGGCCTTTGGGTTTGTTGCATTGGGCATTTTTCTCGATTTTTTTGACGGATTTTTCGCGCGTTTGTTCAAGGTGGCCAGTCCGCTGGGATTGCAACTCGATTCGTTGGCCGATATGGTTACCAGCGGTGTCGCACCCGGATTGGTGATGTACCAGTTGATGCTTAAAAGTGATAGTTTCGATGTGGCCAATGTGGAGATTTTTCCGTTTCTGGGTTTTTTGATCACCCTGGGTTCGTGTTACCGTTTGGCCAATTTCAATATCGATACGCGCCAGACCAATTCCTTTATCGGCTTGCCCACACCCGCCAACACTTTGTTCATCATGAGTTTGCCGCTGGTTTTGATCCATACCGATTCGCTACCGGTGATTGAATTGCTGACCAATGAATGGGTATTGCTCGCGATTACTTTATTTAGCGCTTACATCCTCAACGCCGAGATTCCGTTGTTTTCGCTCAAGGTCAAAAACTTTACGTTTGCCGATAATAAAATCAGGATTTTGTTCCTGTCGTTGGCCGTTGTCATGCTGTTGCTTTTGCAGTATGCCGCCATTCCGCTGGTGATCCTGACGTACGTTTTGTTGTCGGTGGCCAATAATAAATTGTCCAAAAAGTAGTTAGGATTGGATGAGAAAAACTACTTCCCGCAAGTCAACGCCAAGAAGAAAATCCACTAAAAAATCTGCTTTTCTCAGACGGAACGGCGTTTACCTTTTTGGATTGCTGCTTATGCTACTTATCGCCGCCGCGGGCTACCATTACCGCACCGGATTGGCTTATTACCTCGGGTTTAAATCGCACAAAGTCTCCAAACTCAGAAAAGAGGTTACCGAGCAGGAGAAACGCTTAGTAGATATCCGAAATTACCAATTGCTCAACAAGTATGAAGGCAATGCCGTGGGGCTTGATGTGTCGCAATACCAGGAAACCATTGATTGGAGCCAGGTTCGCGTGGCCGAGAATACCTTCGCGCTAAGCTTTGTGTTCATCCGCGCCACACTCGGCAAGGACAAAACCGATTTGCAATTCAATCGCAATTGGTTCGGGTCCAAGCGCAACAAGATTTTACGAGGCGCTTACCACTATTACCGTCCCAACGAAAATTCAATCGAGCAGGCCAACAATTTTATCCGTACGGTGAAACTTGAAGTAGGCGATTTGCCACCGGTGCTTGATATAGAGAAATTGCCCGAAGAACAATCCATAGACAGCCTCAAAAAAGGGCTCAGGCGCTGGCTTGATAAGGTGGAGGCGCATTATGGTGTCAAGCCGATTATCTATTCGGGAGAGAAATATTACAACACTTTTTTGCGCGAGGAATTTGCGGGCTACACCTTTTGGATTGCCAATTACAACTTTTTTGTAGAGGAAATCGGTGAGGATTGGACGATTTGGCAGTTCACCGAAAGCGCATCGGTCAAAGGAATTCCGTGCGACGTAGACCTTAATATTTACAACGGTTCGCCCGAAATGCTAGAGGAATTGCGCATCCGTTAAAGATAGATTTTAATCCTCTAGATTGTCTTTTATTTGAAATCGAGTTTCTTTTTGCGCAGCTCAAAGTTTTGGCCGAGGTAGACGCGGCGCACCATTTCATCTTCTACGAGTTCTTCGGGAACGCCGGCTTTTAGGATGCCGCCTTCAAACATCAGGTAGGTTTTATCGGTAATGGCGAGGGTTTCCTGTACGTTGTGGTCGGTGATCAGGATGCCGATGTTTTTGTTCTTGAGTTGGGCCACGATGCGTTGGATGTCTTCTACAGCGACTGGATCTACACCTGCAAACGGTTCATCGAGCAGGATGAATTTAGGGTCGGTGGCCAAACAGCGTGCAATTTCGGTACGGCGTCGTTCGCCACCCGAAAGCAGGTCACCGCGGTTGGTCCGGATGTGCTGCAAACCGAATTCATCAATCAGCGATTCCATCTTAGCTACTTGCTGTTCTTTGGTCAATTTGGTGAGTTGCAGTACGCTCAGGATGTTGTCTTCAATACTGAGTTTTCTAAAAACCGACGCTTCCTGTGCCAAATAACCGATGCCTTGTTGGGCGCGTTTGTACATCGGGAAGTCGGTGATTTCCATATCGTCGAGGAAAATCGTGCCCGAATTCGGCTTGACCAATCCCACAATCATATAAAACGACGTAGTTTTCCCGGCGCCGTTCGGGCCCAATAGCCCTACGATTTCGCCTTGGTTGACTTCTACAGAAATGCCTTTTACAACACTGCGGCCTTTGTATGTCTTTACTAAATGGTCTGCTCTTAGGATCATAGTGCTTGATTTGAGCTGCAAATAAACAAATTATTCAAACGATTGCTCTCGGGTTTAACCAATTATTAATTATCAGTTGTTATTGTTTTCGAGTGCTTCCCAAAATTCATAAGCCCTGCGCAGGTGAGGAATCACAATCGTACCGCCAACGAGTGTGGCAATTCCCATGGCTTCCATCATTTCTTCCTTGCTGATGCCTTCTTTGTATGAAGTCTCGAGGTGGTATTTGATGCAATCGTCACAGCGCAAAACCGCCGAGGCGACAAGGCCAAGCAGTTCTTTGGTTTTCACATCGAGCGCGCCCGGAGCGTAGGCGTTGGTGTCGAGGTTAAAAATACGCTTGACAATCTTGTTGTTGTCGGCCAATAACTTTTCATTCATTTTGGCGCGGTAGTCATTGAATTCTTTTACGATATCAGACATTGTTTTGTTCTTTAAGTTTGTTGCGGTACACAATTCTCGAGATCAGGATACTTGCTTCGTAAATTAATAACATAGGGATGGCCACGATGACCTGACTGATGACATCCGGCGGCGTGACAATCGCGGCTACTATAAGGATGATGACAACGGCCCATTTCCAGTATTTTCTCAAAAACATCGGTGTCACCAAACCAAGCCTGGTTAGGAAATAGACAATTATCGGCATTTCAAAAAACAGCCCGCTGGCAATTACCGAAGTTTTGAGCATGCTGATGTAAGATTCCAGGTTGAACTCGTTTTTTACAATCGCACTCACTTTAAATGTTGCGAAGAAGTTAACAGACATCGGGACTACGATAAAATATCCAAACAGTACGCCGAGAAAGAAAAGCAACGAGGCTGTGAAGATAAAAAGCTGCGCGTGTTTTCTTTCTTTTGGATACAACGCCGGACTAATAAAACGCCACAGCAGCCATAAAATAAATGGGAACGAAAGGATAAAACCCGCAGCTACGCAGATCCAGACCAGTATATTTACCTGGCCTTCCATAGCGGTATTTTGCAGGATGAAGTCGAGCTCGGTTACGCAAATGCTATCCTGGAATCCCAAGGAATGTGAGAGATCGCAGAACCATCGGTATGTAATGAACTCGGGTTTGGTAGGTCCAAAAAGGATGACGTCGAAAATGTAATCGCTTACAAAAAAGACTGCGGTAGACATGATCAATACCGCAATCGTCGCCCTTACCAACAACCATCTGAGTTCTTCAAGATGGTCTAAAAAAGACATTTCGCCTATACTTTTCTTCGCCATCAGATAATGCCTTCTTTTAAAATGTCATGCAAATGCAGTACGCCTTTGTACTCGCCCTCATCTTCTACGATGAGTTGTGTAATTGAGAAATCTTCCATAATATTGAAAGCATCTACGACCATATCGTTAGAATGGATTCTTTTTGGGTTTTTGGTCATGATGTCTTTTGCGGTCACACCTGCAATTGAGTCGCGGTGATTGAGCATGCGGCGGATATCACCATCGGTAATGATTCCGATTACTTTATCGTCCTCGATCACGGCAGTCACGCCGAGTCGTTTTTCTGAAATTTCAAAAATTACCTGTTGGATGTTGTCATCGGCCATAACCATCGGTTTGTGGTTGTTTTCAAGCATCGACGAAACGCGCAACAACAATTTTTTTCCGAGTGCGCCACCGGGATGGTACACGGCAAAATCCTCGGCTGTAAAATTTCGCATTTCCATCAAACAAACCGCAATCGCATCGCCCATGACGAGTTGCGCCGTAGTGCTGTTGGTAGGAGCGAGGTTGTTGGGGCAGGCTTCGGCATCGACCGTGGTGTTGAGTACAAAATCGGAGGCTTTGGCCAAGTAGGATGTCATGTTTCCTGTAATGGCAATCAACTGGTTGCCGAAACGTTTCAAAAGCGGAACCAAAACTTTGATTTCGGGGCTGTTGCCGCTTTTTGAAATGCAAATGATGATATCGTCTTTCTGTACCATTCCCAAATCGCCGTGTATGGCTTCGGAGGCGTGTAAAAACATCGATGGCGTTCCCGTAGAATTCATCGTCGCCACAATTTTTTGGGCAATCAGCGCGCTTTTCCCGATACCGGTAATAATGAGTCGGCCCTTGGCGTTGTAGATGGCCAGTGTAGCCTCGGTAAAGTCGTTGTTGAGATAATCTGCCAGCTTTTTGATCGACTCACTTTCAGAAAGAATGGCGGTTTTGGCGGCAGCCAATATATTTTCTTTTGATATCAAAACAGTGTATTATAAAATTTGTACGAGTGAAAGAAAGTTGTATCTTTATGAGAGCAAATTTAAACAAAAATACCTTAAGCACAGCATGACCTCAAACGAAATTGACATACATAAAGAACTTAAAAAGTATTTTGGTTTCAACCAGTTTAAAGGCCTACAAGAACAAGTAATCCGAAGCATTCTCGCCAAACAAAACACCTTTGTCATCATGCCAACAGGTGGCGGAAAGTCGCTTTGCTACCAACTGCCCGCACTCGTACAAGAAGGTACCGCAATTGTGGTTTCGCCATTGATTGCGCTCATGAAAAACCAGGTGGATGCCATCCGCAGTTTGTCCTCAGAAAACGGCATTGCGCACGTCCTGAATTCCTCACTCACCAAGACAGAAATCAACCAGGTCAAAAAAGACATCACTTCTGGCCTCACCAAATTATTGTATGTCGCACCCGAATCCCTAACCAAGGAAGAATACGTGTCGTTCCTGCAAAAAGGCACCATCTCTTTTGTCGCCATTGATGAAGCGCATTGTATTTCAGAATGGGGACACGATTTTAGGCCCGAATACCGCAACCTGCGGCACATCATCCGTCAACTCGGCGATGTTCCGATTATCGGGCTCACCGCGACGGCAACGCCAAAAGTTCAGGAGGATATTCTGAAGAATCTCGATATGCCGAACGCCAAAACGTTCAAAGCGTCTTTCAATCGGCCGAATTTGTATTATGAGGTGCGCACCAAAACTAAAAACATCGAGTCCGACATTATCCGATTCATCAAACAGAACAAAGGGAAATCGGGGATTATCTATTGCCTGAGCCGTAAAAAGGTAGAGGCCATCGCCGAAGTGTTGCAAGTCAACGGAATTTCTGCAGTACCATACCACGCCGGTCTCGATGCCAAAACTCGCGCCAAGCACCAGGACATGTTCCTCATGGAAGACGTGGAAGTAGTCGTGGCTACGATCGCTTTTGGGATGGGTATAGACAAGCCCGATGTTCGGTTTGTCATCCACCATGACATTCCCAAATCACTCGAAAGTTATTACCAAGAAACCGGCCGCGCCGGGCGTGATGGAGGCGAAGGCTATTGCCTGGCGTATTACTCCTATAAAGACGTCGAGAAACTCGAGAAATTCATGTCGGGCAAACCCGTCGCCGAACAGGAAATCGGTTTTGCGCTGTTGCAGGAAGTCGTGGCTTACGCCGAAACTTCAATCTCTCGACGTAAATTCCTGCTGCATTATTTTGGAGAAGAATTCGACAGCGAAACCGGCGAAGGCGCCGATATGGACGACAACGTCCGCAACCCGAAAGCCAAAAAAGAAGCCAAGGACGAAGTGGTCAAGCTACTCAAAGTGGTACGCGATACCAAGCATTTGTACAAGGCCAAGGAAATCATCTTTACACTCATTGGCCGAGTCAACGCAGTGATTAAGGCTCATAAAACCGACGCGCATGATTTCTTCGGAGCCGGCGCAGATATGGAGGAACGTCATTGGATGGCACTCATCCGACAGGTACTCGTAGACGGTTTGCTCTCTAAAGACATAGAGACCTACGGCATCCTCAAGGTGACCGACAAAGGCCTCGATTTCATCCAACACCCAACATCTTTCATGATGTCTGAGGACCACGAATACAACGAAACCGAAGACGAGACCATCGTGACTGCGGCCAAATCCTCAGGCACCGCCGACGAAGCGCTCATGGCCATGCTGCGCGACCTGCGCAAGAAAGTCGCCAAGAAATTGGGTGTGCCGCCGTTTGTGGTGTTCCAGGACCCATCGCTGGAAGACATGGCACTTAAATATCCCATTTCTCTAGAAGAACTCGGTAATATCCATGGTGTAGGCGAGGGCAAAGCCAAGAAATACGGAAAGGAATTCGTGGAACTCATCAGCCGCTATGTGGAAGACAATGACATTGTGCGACCAGATGATTTGGTAGTGAAATCAACTGGTGCCAACTCGGCCAACAAATTGTACATCATCCAAAACATTGACCGCAAACTTTCCTTGCAGGACATTGCTTCGGCCAAAGGCATGAACATGGATGCGCTAATTAAGGAAATGGAACAAATCGTTTATTCGGGCACCAAGCTCAACATCAAATACTGGATTGATGACCTGCTCGACGACGAGCAACAAGAAGAAATCCACGAGTACTTCATGGAATCAGAAACCGACCGTATCGAGGAAGCACTCAAGGAGTTCGACGGCGAATACGACATAGACGAACTGCGTTTGATGCGTATCAAATTCATCAGTGAAGTAGCCAATTAATTGCTACATTTGCGCCTATTCCAAAACCAAAATTAGCCGAGATGGACCATACGCGCACGGCCATGAATACGCAAAAAAACGAAGCGTATTATGACGATCTCTATTCGCAAACCAACATCCAACACATCCTTGATATCATCAATGATATAGACGGATTTTTGAAAGTGGCCACGACCACACACATCAGCTGGGTAGGTTTGTACCACAATAATTTCCAAGGCGAACTCAAAGGCAAGAAAGTGCTTGAGATGGGTTGCGGCGATTGTACCAATGCAGCGGTAATGGCCGCACTCGGTGCCGAGGTTTATGCCAATGACATCTCATCAGAATCGGGACGCATCATTGCCAAACTCAACAACAGTTATGCTTTTGAAAAGCCCATCCAATTCATAGAAGGCGATTTCCTCAAGGCCAATATGCCGCATGATTTTTTCGATATCATCGTAGGCAAAGCGTTTGTACACCACCTTACCAACGAACAGGAAATGGCATTTGCAGAAAAAAATGTACGCATCCTCAAACCAGGCGGGCAAGTGCGCTATTTTGAGCCCGCCGTAAACAACAAACTCCTCGACGCCATTCGTTGGTCTATCCCAATGGCCGACCGTCCCGCCAAATGGCAAAGGGCGCAATACAAAGTTTGGAAGGAAACGATAGACATGCACCCCATTCGCGACAACAGCTCGGGAAATTACCGACGCATCGGCAAAACGTATTTCGGGAGTACACAAATCTACTGTATCGGGAGTATCGAAAAACTCGAGCGTTTGATTCCTGTTGGTGAATCCAACCGCAAGTTCCGTCGCTTTGCGTTTCGGTTAGAAAAATGGCTTCCGGGATTGATCCGCAACGCCTTCGCCCGAAGCCAGGTTGTCATCTACACCAACCCAATCAAAAACTAGCCTTCGTAAACCTCGCCGCGGTGCGGTTTGAGCGCGTCTCGTACGGCAATCATCTGGGATTCTTCTACCACCATAAACGCGGTTGTATACAGCTCGTTGACAATAGAAAATCCTGTTATATCAATGGGTAATCGTTCTATAGCGATGAATTCCTTGAGGTGTTTTTCATGGTGCTCGGCCGTTTTTACAGCCGCCGGACCGCGAAAGTCCCAGATTAATTTGATTTTTCTCGGCATTGGATTTTTTTTCAAAGATAATCAGATTTGAAATGACCAATTGGTTATATTTGGAAAAACTAAACCCATGAAAAATAATTACTTAACGAGATTTTCTGTTTTAAAAGCGGTTGTCGTTGTTGCAGTTTGTGCAGTTGCTCCAGCTAATATTGCAGCACAAAACGACTATACTGTTTCGCCGATTCCTTATCAGGTGTATGAGGCAACTGCTTCGGTGCAAGGTACGATGGACGACAGTTTTTCGGCGCCGATACCGTTGACTTTCAATTTCGATTTTTATGGTGCAACTTGCAGTCAGGTTAGTGTAAGCACCAACGGTTACATTAGTTTTACACCATATGCTGAAGGCTACCTCTCGCCATGGAATACCGACGTGAACATGCCCATTCCAGATGCCAGTTTCCCAGTCAAGAATGCTTTTATGGGTGCTTTTCACGATTTAAATAATGCGAACGCTCAGGGAACCATCACGTACGCCGTGATTGGAAGTGCGCCCTACCGAAAATTTGTCGTGATGTTTGACAACAATTCGCACTTTAGCTGTTATGAAATAAAGAGTTCGTTCCAGATGGTATTGTACGAAACGCTTAACATTATGGATGTGCAACTCATTGACAAACAGGTTTGTTTGGCCTGGAATGAGGGAAGTACCGTTACCGGAATCATCAATGAAACCGGACTTCTGGGGATTGCTGCTCCAAATAGAAACATTGGTGCCTGGACCGCTTTCCATGAAGGATGGCGTTTCCAGCGTCCGTTTGCTACCGATACCTATTTGTTTGCCAAATGCGACGACGATGCTGATGGTTTTGTAAACTTCAATCTTTCGGTTGCCCAGAATGATTTGTTGCCCGGCAATCCGTCGTTGGTTACTTTTTACCAAACGCAGGCCGATGCCGTCTCTTTAGACAACCCAATCCTTGATTTGGATTACGCCAATGCCACAGCGGGTTCGCAGACTATTTATGCCAACGTCGATGGTGAAATTAAAAGTATCAAGTTGCTCGTAGTCGATTGTAATAACGATTACGATCTCGACTCGGTGGCCACAGCAGATGAAGATCAAAATGATGATACCAACCTCGCCAACGACGATACCGACGGTGACGGCATTGCCAATTTCATAGACAACGATGACGACGGTGACATGGTACTGACGTCGGTAGAATACGTATTCAATAGGAGCGCAAATGGCACCAATTCATACCTTGACACCGATAATGATGGCATCCTCAATTATCTCGATAGCGATGATGACGGCGACGAAATCCTCACGATCAACGAAGACGCCAACGCCAATAACAATCCTGCAGACGATGATGCCGATGCCAACGGAACGCCCGATTACCTGCAAAACAATAATTTAGCAGTGAATCATTTCCAGGATGGCAATTCGATTGTGATTTACCCCAATCCAGCCACTTCGATTCTAAATGTAAACAACACTTCGGGACTTACGATTTCATCGATAGCCATTTACGCCGTTAACGGAACTTTGGTCAAACAACTACCGGATGCATCATCCATTCCTGTGGCAGATTTGCAAAGCGGTCTGTATTTTGTCAAAATCATAACAGGTCAGAAAGTGCTCAACTACAAGTTCGTCAAGAAGTAACAACATTTAAAGCGATAAAAGGTTTGGTAGCAATGTCAAACCTTTTTTTATGTTCTTATCTTTGGGACTGTTTTTACCTTGCCAAAAATTCCCGTATGCCAAAAGAACTTCTCCTACAAGTTACGCCCGAAACCGCTGCCAATGAAGCGTTGCTGCGCCAACACCTTGCCGGTTTGTTGCGTACATCGCCGCAGGAAATCGCGCACATCACGCTGCTCAAACGATCGATCGATGCGCGCCAAAAGGCCATCAAGATCAATCTCAAGGTCAACATTTTTTTTCAGGGCGAGCCTGTAATCGAGCAATCCATTCAATTGCCCGACTACCCGAACGTTGCTAACGCCCAAGAAGTAATTGTGATTGGCGCAGGTCCGGCCGGGCTTTTTGCGGCATTGCAACTCATAGAATTGGGGTTGAAACCCATCGTTATAGAACGCGGCAAAGACGTCCGCGGACGCCGTCGCGACCTCAAGGCCATCAATGTAGACCACATCGTGGATGAAGATTCTAACTATTGTTTTGGAGAAGGCGGCGCAGGAACTTATTCTGACGGCAAACTCTACACGCGCTCTAAAAAGCGTGGCGATGTTACGAGGATACTAGAATTGCTCGTAGCTTTCGGTGCGTCGAACGAAATCCTAATCGAGGCACATCCGCACATCGGTACCAACAAATTGCCGCAGATTATCCAGGACATCCGCGAAAAAATCATCGCTTGCGGCGGACAGGTTTTGTTTGAAACCCGCGTCACCGATTTCGTCCTTAAAAACAATGAAGTGCAAGGCGTGGTGACCCAAAACGGCGATACCATACAAGCCAACAAAATCATCCTGGCCACAGGCCATTCGGCGCGCGATATCTTTGAACTGCTCGACCGCAAGAAAATCCATATCGAGGCCAAGCCGTTTGCCCTCGGCGTACGTGCCGAACACCCACAATCGCTAATCGACAAAATACAATACAGTTGCGATTACCGCGGCGCGCTGTTGCCACCGTCGCCTTACTCGATTGTAAAACAGATCGGCGGACGCGGTATGTACTCGTTTTGTATGTGTCCCGGCGGCGTGATTGCGCCTTGTGCTACGAGTCCTGGTGAAGTCGTCACCAACGGCTGGTCGCCATCCAAACGCGATCAACCTACGGCCAATTCTGGGATTGTCGTGGAGTTGCGACTCGAAGATTTTAAGCCTTTTGCTAAATTCGGGGCGCTGGCCGGAATGGAATTCCAGAAGAGCATCGAGCAAAAAGCGTGGCGCTTGGCTGGGGAGACGCAAAAAGTCCCGGCGCAGCGCATGGTCGATTTTACGCAGCAGAAAGTCTCGGCGGATATCCCGAAGACGTCTTATGTTCCCGGAACCACTTCGGTAGAGCTCGGGCAGGTTTTCCCCGGATTTCTCACCCAAACGCTGCGCGAAGGATTTGTCGAATTTGGCCAATCGATGCGCGGTTACCTCACCAATGAGGCGATACTGCATGCGCCCGAAAGCCGGACTTCATCGCCGGTAAGGATTCCGCGTGACGGGGAAACTTTAGAGCATTTGCAAATCAAGGGTTTGTATCCTTGCGGAGAAGGTGCGGGCTATGCGGGTGGGATCGTGTCGGCAGCAATCGATGGTGAAAAATGCGCGATGAAAATTGCCGAATCGCTGCGAAAATAGGTTGGCGTCCCGAGTGCGTCGTAACAGACGTCACTTTTTATCGTCATGAGAAATGGTAAACTTATTTTAAATCCTGAATATGTTAAAAAAAATCTTTTTCATGCTCTTGCCTTTGATGGCTTGCGGTCAAACCAAAATCAGCTATAAAATACATTACGCTACACCACTCGAGCAGGAAGGGTTGCGGGTAGAAGTTGCGTATGCTTTAAAGAAAGCCGCCGACTCGACTTATTTTCACTACTCGAATGAAGTTTGGGGCGAGCAACACCTTACGAATTGCCTGCGCTTCGTAGCCCATGAAAATCCTGGATATCGGTTTAAGATTGTTGCCGATAGCAATCGGGTGGTGGTGTACCATCCAAAAGGCAAATCGCTGCATTTTTCTTACCGTGTGGTACAGGATGTAAAAGAGCAAAGTCCCAAGTCAAGGAATCGGCCCATCGTGAGTGACCAATATTTCCACGTCTTGGGGCAGAGTTTGTTTGCGGTGCCCGAGGCGGTGTTTGAGCCGGCGACAGAAAACCCCAAGATCAAAGCCAAAGTAGAATGGGTAGCTTTCCCTAAGGATTTTGTCATCCACAACACCTTTGGATCCAATCAATTGCAACAGCAGTTAGAGGTTGGGCTTTGGACTGAACTGTACCACTCTTTATTTGTGGGTGGCGACTACCGCATTAGATCCTTCACTTACCAGGACAAGCCGATTTACTTTGCCATCAGAGGCAATTGGCTTGCCGACTACAATGATGACAAGCTTTTTGGCGCGTTGCAAAAGACCATCACTACCCAAAGGGAATTCTGGAAAGACAACAGTTTTGACTATTACACGGTGATCATGACGCCCACACTCACGCAGAACGACAGCCTCTATAAAGGGCAAAGCATTACCGGATCGGGCGTGAAAAACGGTTTCCTGATCCAATCGTCGAACAATCCTTTCAATAGTTTTTACACCATGCAGTACATTTTTAGCCATGAGATGCTGCACGATTGGATTGGCGGGAAAATCCCCATGCGAAACGAAGAACTCAATTATTGGTTCAGCGAGGGGTTTACCGATTATTACGCGTACAAGAACAGGCTCAGGAGCGGTGAACTTAGTTTTGAGCAGTGGCTCTACGATTTCAATACCGATGTCCTCGCCGCGCATTGGAAGAATCCCGACCGCAACAAACCCAATTACGTTATCAAGGATGATTTCTGGAAAAGCCGAACCATTGAGAAAATACCGTACCGCCGCGGTGCGCTTTTTGCGTTTTGGCTCGACAACCAAATACTCAGAAAAAGCAACTACACCAAATCTTTAGACGATTTGATGCGCGACATTTTGGAGGTCTGTTCTAAGCAGCAAAGGAAATTTACCGATGAATTGTTCCTGGAACTCGCCCAAAAATACCTGGACCGCGACCTAAACTATTTTTTCCAGAAGCACCTGATTAACGGGCTTGACTTTGAGTTCAAAGACAGCGATTTTATTGAAGGAATTTCTATCGTTACAGAGCAAGGCGTGCCAAAATTGATGGCCACACAAGCGGTGCTTCATCGTTTCATCTTGCCTTGAGAAACAAGAAAATGCGTGTTAAAATTGCGGGCTTCATGCTTCGGATGGTCAATTTTGTTTTTTTAATTGATTATTTTAGCGGCCGACAATAACCTCATTTCTTTATGTTAAAATCCTTAAGGCTTGCAACGATGCTGCTTATGGTTTGTGGCGCACAAGCGCAAGACCACACCATTGATTCACTCCAAGCGCTGCTTCAAAAACCCAAATTACACGATACCACTCGTGTAAGGCTGATGACCGATATTCTCGATTACTACCTACAGACCGGCTATGCCGGCAAAGAACCGTACACCGCTAAGCTCAAGTCGTTGCTCGACAATAAGCTCAGCCAAAAACAACTTGGTGTCAAGGAACAAAAAGCGTACAAGTTAGCGTTGGGTACCTGGTATTACCACCAGGCCGCGAAGATATTTACCAAAGACAACGCCGCCCAGGTAATCCGATATTTCGACCTCGCCATTCCGCTTTTTAAAGAAGCCGGTGCCGAAGATGACCAGTGGGCCATCGTCATGAACAAAGGAATGATCCTCAGGAAAATCAATCGTCCTAAGGAAGCGTTTGACTGTTACTTTGCTGCGCTCAAACATTACGAACAAAAAAATGACCTTAGTGGCATTGCGCAGGTCAATACGGCAATTGGGCTTTCGCATCAGGAACTCAGCGAGACGCCAAAGGCAATCAAATACTATGAGAAATCGGCGGCTTACTATGCGGGTATAAAGAAACCGAGCAGTTCTGATTTGTATGATCAGATGATTTTGTTGGGGAATCTCGCTGTAGCCTACAAAGATGAAAATCAGCCCGAGAAAGCCCGCAAATTATTCTACCAGGCCATAGCATTGGCAGAAAAAGTAGGCAATACAGACAACATTGGCGCAGGTTGGCGCGGTCTAGCCGATATGGACCTGACCGAGAAAAACTACGAAGAAGCCATCAAGAAATACCAAAAGGGAATGCTCGTCTCGCAAGGTCCCGAACAAACGGCCTATCTTCAAATGGGGTTATGGGAAGCCTATTTTAAGACCAACCGCATTGCCGAAGCCAAAAAGTACCTGCTGGAATGCCAGGCCAATGCCGAATTGGCCAATGAACCCCGTTTATTGTCTAACGTTTACGGCGATCTTTACCTCACCTACAAAGCCCTCAAGGATTACAAAAAGGCGTTGGAGATGTATGAGAAACACAAGAAAATGAAAGAGTCGCTGGGAATGGAGTCGGCCAAAGACGAACTCAAACAGCAACAACTCAAGTATGCCTTTGAGAAACGCGAACTCAATTACAAACTCGCCACCCAAAAGAAAAACGCGGCGAAGAACATTTGGCTGATTGTGCTTTCGGGAGCGTTGTTGTTGATTGTGTCGGGCGGTTACTTCTTCTACCGCAACAGCAGGCAAAAGCAATCGATTGCCACACTCGAACGAAACCAGATCAAGCAAAAATTGCTCATCACGCAAATGAACCCGCACTTTATCTTCAATTCGGTGCAAAACATCAGGAACCTGATCAACAACCACCAGAATAACGATGCTGTGAAATACCTCGACCAATTCTCGGTACTTACCCGACAAATCCTCGAAAACTCGAACGAGAATTACATTTCGCTCGACGAGGAAGTAGCCATGATCCAAAATTACCTGAGCATCCAGCAACTGCTCTACAACCACAAGTTTGATTTCTCGATTTTTGTTCAGGATGAAATTGAAACCGACTCGACGTTCCTGCCGCCCATGCTCACCCAACCGTTCATTGAAAACGCCATCAAGCACGGGCTCAGCAACAGGGACGCTAATGGGAAAATCGAAGTGAAGTTCTTCCTCGAATCGGGCAAATTGTTCTTTGAAGTGACCGACAACGGCAAAGGTTTCGACGCCTCAAAGACTTTCTCCAACCACAAGTCGCTCGCCATGACCATCACCAAGGAACGCCTCGTAGGCTATACCAAAAACCAGGATTTTGTAGTACAAACGCACAACATCAAAGACCAGAATGAAAATGTTGTGGGTGCCAAAGTTAGTTTTGAAATCCCTTACATTTACGAAAATTAAAACCATGTTACGAGCCATAGTCATAGACGATATTGAATCGATCCGCAAGGACAATGCGGCCCTCATTAAGGCCAATTGTCCTCGTGTTTCTATTATCGGTCAAGCCGATTCGGTAGCGACCGGCGTGGCGTTAATCCGGCAGCTCGCGCCCGATTTGGTATTCCTCGATGTAGAAATGCCCGACGGAACCGGTTTTGACTTGCTGCAAAAACTCAAACCGTTTGATTTTAAGGTGATATTTATTACCGGTTATGAAGATTTTGCCACGAGGGCGTTCCGGTTTTCGGCGATTGACTATTTGCTCAAACCCTTAAAGGCGTCGGATTTAGTCGAAGCCGTAGACAAAGCCGAGCAATCACTCAACAACGAAGTCCTCGAACTTAAACTCAACAATTTATTCGCCAATCTCGAGCGGCCCAAAAACCTGCAGAAACTCGTGTTGAAAACCCTCGATAAGATTTATTCGATCAACATCCAGGACATCGTGAATTGTGAAGCCGATAAGAACTACACTACGTTTAATTTCATCAACGCGCCCAAACTCGTGGTATCGACCAACCTTAAGGAATACGAAACCTTACTTGGGCCATACAATTTCTTTAGGACGCACAAATCACACCTGATCAACATGGCTTATTTTGACCATTTCGTCAAATCAGACGGCGGGAACACTGTTGTGATGAGGAATAAAACCAACATTCCACTTTCGGTGCGCAAGAAAGATGAATTCCTGATTTTGCTCGATCATTTGTAAAAACCTCCAAAAAACGGTACTCCCAAAAAACGCTACGTTAATCGGCCAAAAGGCTACGTTGGTTCATCGGTCAAAAAGTTGTGCCGAATTTGGGTTAATATTGTCTTGTAATTCGCCAGAACGATGAAAACAACCCTGAAAATTTTAACCACACTGTGGTTGCGCAGCCACGAAAATGTGCAGCAGCAGGCGTATCGGCATTTTAGGCATTTTATGCTGAGAGAGATTCGGCTGCGCAATAAAATGTAGGAATGGATTCTCAAATCCCGACGTAAAAATCTTGGAAAACTAGTATAATTAACTATGTTTGCAGGCTAAAAAAAAATAAGCATAGGGTTTTCGCAACGATCGTACGACGCGGCAACGAACCTAAAGACAATAAAACCATAAATCCTCTAATACTTCTATTAAATGAAAAAACTCTATTTATTGATTTGTTCGGTGTTTACCATTGCGGTATTCGGACAAAATTACGATTACACCTTGTACCACCCATCGAACTCGCAGATCGCTTCGGCCAACATCAGCGATATTAAAATTGATGGCAGTGGCAATTTGTGGCTCGCAACCGCCAATGCCCTTACTATGTACAACGGAAACACTTTTACCAACTACACCACCGATAATACAGGGGTCGAATTGGGTGCTTTGCAAAAAATTGCTATCGACGGGCTCAACCGCAAATGGGTAACAACGGCACAGAACGGTTTGATCATGTACAACGGAACCACCTGGACACACTACCGCGTAGACAACTCCGGACTTCCAACCAACGTCATCAATGATGTTGCTGTAGATGCTTCGAACAACGTTTGGCTCGCCACGTACTCGGGCTTGGTAAAATTCAACGGCACCACCTGGACGGTTTACAATGCCGGGAATTCGCCTATTGCCGGAAGCGCGGTCAATTCTGTTGCTACCGTCGGTAACAACGTATACCTAACCAACGAAAGCATCTTGCGCAAATTGAGCGGTACAACATTCTCAATTGTTGGTGACCAGGCGCAAAAAATCCGTAGGGTTATTGGCAACGATTTGTATGTAGAAAGCTATGGTGGTTTCCTAAAATACACCAATGAGGTGGTTACTTTGGGTGTTCCATACCAAGGGTCGTGCATGCTCGATTGCCAGCTCGGCGGGATGGACGTAGACCAAAACGGCAAAATCTGGATTGGTTATTCCCGCGAATGCGCGAGTGGCGGATTACAGAACTTTACCGATTGCCAAGCTTATGTCCCAGCGGCCCAAGGCGCAAGTTTTGAATACACCAGCTGTCTTGAGGTCATCAACTCGAACACCATCTGGGTTGGGACTTATGAAGGCGGACTCATCAAAATGACACTTACCACCGAACCTTGCAGCGCACCAAGTAATTTAACGGTAGGTGCCATCACGTCAACTTCGGCTTCTTTCAGCTGGACGGCAGCATCACCTGCACCAAACGGTTATACCGTAATGATCAACAATTCGCCTACACTCGGCGGAACACCTTACTATACCAACACCAATTCGATAAATATTAATGACCTCTCTCCTAATTCAGATTATTTTTTCTGGGTAGCAGCAGATTGCGGAAACGCGCAAAGCCAATGGGTTTCTGGAGGGTTTTTCTATACACCGGTTCCGCCGCCCTGTTTTACGAAAATGGACAACAGCGACAACCATACAATAGCCATTAAATCAGATGGCTCGCTTTGGGGCTGGGGAGAAAACGGATATCACCAAATCGGGGTTGGTGACACCGCCGATAAAAAATTTCCCACACGTATCGGAAACGCTACAGACTGGGTTGCCGTTGCAGCATCAGGATACCATAGCCTTGCGATAAAAGCCGACGGTTCATTGTGGGCTTGGGGACTTAACTCCAGCGGTGAATTGGGAGACAACACCACCACCAACAGATCCACTCCGACGCGCGTGGGGACAGCCAATAACTGGGCTAAAATTTCGGCTGCACAAGGTACATCTATGGCCATCAAAACCGATGGTACTTTATGGGTATGGGGCGGAACCCTTTTAGGTTTTGGAGATTTCAGCAACCGATACGTACCTACACAGCTCGGTACAGCAACTTACAAAGAAGTATCAACCGGTGGCGGACATACGCTGGCTATCAGGACCAATAACACTTTGTGGGCTTGGGGATGGAACAATACCGGATCAGTGGGTAACGGTACGAGCACCACCGTAATCTATACGCCCGTGCAAATCGGAACGGCTTCGTGGAAGTATGTAGACGCCAATCAAAGTGTGAGTCATGCCATCAAAACCGACGGTACACTTTGGGGTTGGGGAGTCAATACCGACGGACGTTTGGGACTTGGCACCACGAGCAATGTATTTTCACCCACACAAATTGGCTCATCCACCATTTGGTCTAAAGTGCAAATTGGGCTAGGCTTTGCTACCGCAATCCGCACAGACGGTTCGCTTTGGGGCTGGGGCTTTAATACAGAAGGACAATTGGGCACCGGAGACAATAACTTCCGCCCAACGCCGGTTCGCCTCGGATTTGCCAATGACTGGACGCATGCCGGTGGCGGTGACCGTTACGCAATCTACCTAAAAACAAACGGTGACGCTTACACAGCGGGTTGGAGTCCGCAAGGGCAAATGGCTCTTGGGCCAAACGCATTGCACAACACCATGGTACAAATTGCGTGTCCTCAAACCGTTTTGGCAACAGACGACTTCGCAGCCGAAAGCGAAATGAAAGTATACCCGAACCCAGTAAATGACGTCTTGAACATTGCCTTCGATCGCAATATTACAATCGTTGCCATTTACAATGTTTTGGGTCAGGAAGTGCTGTCTAAAAACATCAATGCCAATGAAGGTACAATTAATGTTGCTGCTTTGTCCGCAGGTACTTACATCGTAAAGGTGGCCGTGGGCGATGAAGTGAAAACTTTGAAAGTCCTCAAAAAATAAGATTTTTAGTTTAGCATATCAAATCCCAAATTCGATAAGAGTTTGGGATTTTTTTATGGACTGAATTTACTAAACCTCGCTATCGTTTTCGTGAATTTTTACAAAATGTTGGCGCAGGCGTCGTGAAAAAAAAGGTAACTTTATCAAAAACAAACCCATGAATCCAATCCCTTCAGAATTTCAGGTGACGCCATTGGAGCAGGATACCTACCTTGTCGACGGTGTTTTAAAACAATGGACTGGTGCCACTACGCCAGTGTATTCTACCATATCATCCACCCAAAATTACGAGCCCACTTACCTGGGCAGCATTCCCGCGATGGGCGAGCGCGAAGCCCACGAAGCCACCAGCGCCGCAGTAACAGCCTACGACCAGGGCCAAGGTTTATGGCCTACCATGAAGGTGGCCGACCGCATCCAATGCATGGTGAAATTTGTGACCCAGATGCAAAGCACGCGCGCAGAAGTGGTGAAGTGGCTCATGTGGGAAATCGGCAAGTCGTTGCCCGATTCTGAAAAGGAATTTGACCGCACGGTAGCCTACATCCACGACACCATAGAAAATTACAAGCAAATGGATCGCGACGCGGCGCGTTTTACCAAAACCGACGGCGTGAATGCCATGGTACGCCGTGGTCCGTTGGGCGTGGTGCTGTGTCTAGGGCCTTACAATTATCCGCTCAATGAAACATTCCAGATGCTGATTCCTGCAATCATTATGGGCAACACGGTCATCTTCAAACCCGCAAAGCACGGCGTGTTGTGTATTTCGCCAATGCTCACAGCGTTTCAGAACAGTTTTCCAAAAGGTGTGGTGAACATCGTTTACGGTCGCGGCCGAGATGTGGCTTCTCCAATCATGAAATCGGGTAAGGTGACGGTGCTGGCGCTTATCGGCAACAGCAAGTCGGCGATTGCTTTACAGGACCAACATCCCAACAAAAATAGACTGCGTTTGATACTGGGCCTCGAAGCCAAGAATCCCGCGATTATCCTACCTGATGCCGATCTCGACCTCGCCATCCAGGAATGCATTTCGGGTACGCTGTCGTTCAACGGACAACGCTGTACGGCGCTTAAAATCTTATACGTACACGAATCGGTACGCGAGGAATTCAATCGGCGTTTCGCCGCAAAAGTAGACAGCCTCGCCTTTGGGAATCCGTGGGAAAAAGGCGTCATGCTCACACCGTTGCCCGAGAAAGACAAACCCGATTACCTCGAGGAATTGATTGATGATGCCAAGAGCAAAGGCGCACAAATCCTCAATGCCAAAGGTGGCGAGCGTACCGAGAACTATATTTTTCCGGCGGTGGTTTATCCCGTGACCAAAGACATGCGGTTGTACCATGAGGAGCAATTTGGCCCAGTCATTCCGATTTTGAGTTTCACGGATATCGTCGAGCCATTAGACGATATGGCGGCTTCCAATTACGGGCAACAGGTGAGTTTGTTTGGAAGCGACATCAAGGCCATCGCACCGCTGATTGACACTTTGGTGAATCTGGTGTGTCGCGTGAATCTCAATAGCCTTTGCCAGCGCGGGCCCGATATTTATCCGTTTACGGGACGCAAGGATTCGGCGGTAGGCACACTCAGTATCCATGACGCTTTGCGCTCGTTTTCTATCCGTACGTTTGTCGCCTCGAAGGACAATGCCTACAACAACGCAATTTTACAGGAATTGCTCGACAGCAAATCATCGAATTTCATCAACACCGATTACATCTTATAAATTCGAGAACTTCTTCTTGAGTTGTAAGAACGGCCGTTCGATGATGTAGTAGGAGAACACCGCCATGACGAATATCAGTACGATATTCACAGGGAATTGGTGAAACCAAAGGTTGGTTTTATTGATGAACAATTGCTGCCATAGGTAAAGACTGTAAGACAGGAACCCAATAAAATGCATGATGCGCAGGTTCAGGAATTTGAACCAAAGTCGCTGCGGCCCAAAAACCGAGTAAAGCATTATAATTCCAATAGCGAAATTGGCAATCGTTCCTTTTAAACTGCCAAACGCGATAGCAAATAGCCTTGAGTTTGATTGCTCGGCAAGTTCCCACAAATTGGGCCAGGCGAAAAGTATGAGTAGCGAAGCGTAGAAAAACAACGTCCAATGCGCGCGCAGTTTTTCAATGATTTTCTCGTGGTAGATGGCAAAATAACAACCCGTGGCTATGGCGTCTATCCGCGTAAAAATAATCTGATCGTTGAGCCAACCCACAGAGAACACGTGCATCACCAGGAGCATGACGGGCGCGAGCACCATCATGATGACGCTGGCATTGCGCCTAATCCTTTGCCCTTGCAGGAACAGGAATGGCCAGAACAGGTAAAAATGTTCCTCGATACTCAGTGACCACGCATGCGAGGTATACCAGTCTTTTTTCCAGTTGAAGTATTTCAAATACGTGATTGCGGTAGTCCAAGATCCCCAAGGGATTTCTATAATTGCACAAATCTGCAAAATAGCATAGACGAGCAGCAGGAAATAATACGCCGGAAAAATCCGCAAGGTACGCCGAATGAAGAACTTTCTGAGTGAAACGGTACCCGACTGATTCTCTTCCCTGATAAGCAAAGTAGTGATCAGAAATCCCGAGATTACAAAAAACACATTCACGCCCAAATACCCGTTGTGGAAAATCTTCGTGAAGGGTTCAAGCCACGCGATTTCAGTATACCGTTGCGTCACATATCCCATCCCGATAAGGTGGAAAGCAATGACCATCAAGATGCTGATGGCCCTTAAGCCATTAATGCTGGGGTATTTTGTTACTGACATTGAAGCGCGTTGATGCAGCGTACAATTGCATCGGTGGCAAAATTGGTGATTTTTGTATGAAGTACAAAAAAACTATTGTTAAGGATGTGAATCTTAAGCAAAAAAAAACCGGAAATGACTTCCGGTTGTTGGCTATTTCTTTTTGAGTCGGTCCTTAAAAACCTTCTCGAACTTCTCCATCTTGGGTTGGATGACCATTTGGCAATACGGTTGGCTTTTGTTGTTGGCATAGTAATTTTGGTGGTAAGCCTCGGCCTTGTAGAATTTGGTAAACGGTTCTAAAGTAGTCACGATGGGTTTGCTATAGGCTTTTGCTTTGGTCAGCGCCGCAATAATATTTTGGGCTGCTTTTTTCTGCTCTTCATTCTTGAAGAAAATCGCCGAGCGGTATTGCGTGCCCACATCGGCACCTTGCCGGTTCAGTGTCGTGGGATCGTGTACAGTGAAAAAAACCTTGAAGATCTCATCGAGGTTGGTGATTTTTTTGTCGTAAGTGATTTGTACCACCTCGGCATAACCGGTGTTTCCCGACGAAACCTGCTCATAAGTCGGATTGGCAGTTTTTCCGCCTGCAAATCCCGACACCACCGATTGCACCCCAACCAGATTTTCATACACCGCCTCCACACACCAATAGCAACCGCCACCGAGTGTGATGGTTTCGAGTCCGGCTTGTTGTTGTGCTTTTGTAGCGTCAGCAGCGCTTTTTTGCGCGAATAAGGTGCCGGTAGCCAATAGGCAAAATATCATAATGTGTCTCATGTTATTTGGAGTTTGGAGTTTTGGTGTTCGAGTTCGCTTTTTCCGGTTCAAAATCTAGCGCAATCGAATTCATGCAATACCGCTTGCCGGTAGGTTGTGGGCCATCGTCAAACAAATGACCGAGATGTCCGCCGCAACGGCCGCACAACGCTTCAATACGTTCCATTCCGAGCGAATTGTCTTTCTTGTACACCACGCTTTTTTTATTGTCCTGTTCAAAGAAGCTCGGCCAGCCGCAACTACTCGAGAACTTGGCGTCCGAACGAAAGAGTTTGTTTCCGCAGGCTGCACAATAATAGGTGCCCTTGGCTTCAGAATCCCAGTATTTTCCGGTAAACGGTCGTTCGGTTTCGCCGTGGCGCGACACTTCGTAAAGCTCGGGCGACAGTACTTTTTTCCATTCAGAATCAGGTAGGATCATCTTTTCCTTGCTGGTTCTTGAATAAAAAGGATTGTAAATCTTTTTGGTTTTCTGGGTCGCGGCGCTTTTGGCCTTAGTGTTCTGTGCGCCAACACCCAGCGAGAGCATCACGCAGCAAAAAATAGCGACAATTTTAAACGGCTGTTTCATGGTTTTTGGTTTTGAATGACAAAGTTACAACCACAGTTACGATGCCAAATGTCGGTTAGTTTACATTTGGGATTGAATTAACAAATGTTTGTGAAGGCTAATACTTTAAGTCGAGTTTCCTAAGGTCGCCGATGAATTTGGCGGTGAAAAATTCGGCGCCCACCTTATTGAGGTGTAGCGCGTTGTAGAACAATTTTTGGTTGTAGGAAAGCGAATCCTTAGAATAATCAAGGAACGGAATATTGTACCGCTTGCTGTATTGGCGATACCGCTCAAAGATGGCTTCGCGGTTGCTGATGAAATCCTGTCCTTCAATATACTCGGGCGCATTGACAAAAACCACCTGGATGTTTTCTTTGCGGCAGCGCTCCAGGTAAGTCTCGAACAATTTCACCGTAGGCGCATCGATTTTTACTTCCATCGAGCCCACTGCCTTTTCGGCCTTTTCCAGGTCGTTGTTCCAGGATTCGTTATTGCCCTGGAATCCCCTGATCCGGAACGCTTCGTTTTTCGCATCGGCGGCCATTTTTAACGATTCGATGATCGCCTTGCCTTTGCCAAAGTAGCGCAGCATCGGGAGCTTATAATCGATTGGGGAATAACCCGAAAAACCGTTGCAGGCCTTTTGCAGTTCTGTATTGCCCAGCATGTATGGCAGGAATTGCTCGGGATAAAACAAGTCGGGTCTTTTGGCGAGCGTAAACACATCAAGCGAATGTACAATCAGCCTGGGTTTGACACGGGATTGTAAGGCGAGCTTGAGCCGGTAATCCTGGAACCAGAAATTGTATCCGTCCATGCCAATGTTGTACACAGGTGTGTGCAGGCTATCGGTCATCATCGCCGCATCGAAATGCAGCCAGGCGCGCGAGGAGCCGAGTATGATGATTTTAGAGTCGAGCTTTTTATCGTAGAGCGCATTCCAGGTCGAGAATTCGCCCTTGACAAAATTGTTGGATTTTTTGAGATTTTCAGAAAGGAACGAATCGGCAAAGCCCAGCAGTGCAAAGACTGGCAGCAGGAAAAGGCAAAATCGAATCACAAACTTTTTCATGGCTTAAAATTGAAAGTAGATAAAATCCTGGGCCGAACCGGCAAACATAAAAGTCACCAAGAGGATCGCGTAATAAAACGAAATCCTAACCGGATTGGGCCAGTTGAACCCAAGTTTCTCTATGGCGTATTTGTTTTCACGTCCCATCCATTCGATGGTCATGAAAACCAGGATCAGCCAAATCAGTTCATTGCGGATGCCTTCGGGTTTGGTGAACAGCGAGCCAGAAAATGTCCGGCCCAGGTATTGAAAAGCGTCGGTAACCGAATTGGCCCTGAAAAAAGTAAAAGCCAAAACGGTAAGCCCGAAAGTTTGTATGATTTGCAAGGTTTCCTTGGCGCCCGCGAACATTTTACCCTTGGCCACAATCTCTAAATTGTTTCGGTTGGTTTGCCAAATAATCGACGGCATAATGTAAATTGCGTTGAGCAATCCCCAAATGATAAAGGTCCAGTTCGCGCCATGCCAAAACCCGCTGACGAGGAAAATAATAAAAGTGTTGCGAATTTTGATCCACATACCGCCTTTGCTGCCACCCAGCGGAATGTAGAGGTAATCCTTGAACCATGAGGAAAGCGAGATGTGCCAGCGGCGCCAAAATTCGGAGATGTCGCGGGAAAAGAACGGGAACGAGAAATTTCGGAGCAATTCGATGCCAAAAAGGCGGGCGGTTCCGAGCGCAATATCCGAATAACCCGAAAAGTCACCGTAAATCTGCAGCGTGAAAAAGATCGCGCCCACCAGATGCGTGCTGCCTGAATGGATCGGCGAATTGTTGAACACCTCATTGGCAAATGCGGCGCAATTGTCGGCAATCACGAGTTTTTTGAAAAGCCCCCATAAAATCTGACGAAGTCCGTCGACGGCCTGGTGGTAATCGAATTCGCGTTTGCGTTGGATTTGCGGCAACAGGTGCGTAGCGCGTTCAATAGGGCCGGCAACGAGTAGCGGGAAGAAGCTCACAAAAACCGCATAGTCTATGAAGTTTTTCTCGGGTTTGATTTTGTCCTTGTAAATGTCGATCACATAAGACAAACCATGGAACGTGTAAAAGGATATTCCCACGGGTAAGATAACGTTCAAGGTGGCGAAATTTGCCGAGACCCCCAGTTGCGAAAGCCCGTCGGCCATAGATTCGACAAAAAAATTGTAGTATTTAAAAACCGACAAAAAGCCAAGGTTTACAGAAATACTGAGCCAGAACCAGAATTTTTTCATCGATGGTCGCGTGGCTTCGTGCATTTTGATGCCTGTGAAATAGTCGAGCAGGATAGAGAACATCAGTAGAAACAAGAACCTGAAATCCCAGCAGGCGTAAAAGAAAAAACTCGACACCAGCAACAACAAATTCTGTAGCTTGAAATTCCTATTGGCCAAAAACCAATACAGCACGAAAACCACGGGCAGGAATACCGCAAACGAAAGGGAGTTGAAAAGCATCTAAACGGGTAAAGTTTTAAATAAATGGTTTTGTTAAAATTCTTGCGGTAAATGTATCTTTTTTTTGATGGATTGCCAATACGCCATTTGCCGTATATTTTTGACCCCAAAATTTTGTACTTTTGGGCAGCGAAATCCCATTATGAAAGAAGAGCAGGTCATCCTTGTCAATGAACGAGACGAAGCCATTGGGCTGATGCCTAAATTGGAGGCGCACCAAAAAGCGGTATTGCACCGTGCGTTTTCTGTGTTTATCCTCAACGATAAAAAAGAAATCATGCTGCAGCAGCGCGCGCACCAGAAATACCATTCTCCGCTATTGTGGACCAATACCTGTTGCAGCCACCAACGTGAAGGCGAAAGCAATATCGTGGCGGGCAGCCGACGGTTGTTTGAAGAGATGGGTTTCAAGGCCGAGCTCAAGGAATTGTTTCATTTCATCTATAAGGCACCGTTTGACAATGGCCTTACAGAGCACGAACTGGACCACGTCATGATTGGTTATTTCAACGGAAATCCCCAAATCAATCCCGAAGAAGTCGAGGACTGGAAATGGATGAAAATTGAGGATGTGAAGCAAGACATGGCCCAACATCCTGACATTTACACGGTTTGGTTTAGGATTATTTTTGACGAATTTTACCATTATTTGGAGGAACATACAATTTGAAAGCCCTAAGCTACAGCCTAACAAAAAACAACCATAAACCGTGAGTAAAGCAACCATCAGCCGC
The DNA here is from genome assembly GCA_002483285.1 of Flavobacterium sp. UBA7665. Taxonomy (GTDB): domain Bacteria; phylum Bacteroidota; class Bacteroidia; order Flavobacteriales; family Flavobacteriaceae; genus Flavobacterium. The sequence continues at coordinate 55,983 of DLHP01000004.1, read as the reverse complement.
AAGGCACATTTCAATGCCGCACACCGTTTGTACCGCAAGGACTGGTCTTTTGAAAAAAACGACTCGGTTTTTGGCAAATGCAACAACGTGAATTTCCACGGACACAATTATGAACTGATTGTGAGCGTGAAGGGCGAAATTGATCCGGAGACGGGTTATGTTATGGACATCAAGCTACTTTCGGACATCATCAAGGAGGAAGTAGAAGACCCGTTTGACCACAAGAATTTAAACATAGACGTGGCCGATTTTGCCGAGTTGAACCCAACCGCCGAAAACATAGCAGTCGTCATCTGGAACAAAATAAAAATGCGCATCAAGGACAACCAGGAACTCGAAGTGGTGTTGTACGAAACACCAAGGAATTTCGTTACCTACAGAGGCGAATAGTTTGAATGAATACGAGTGCCTAGCCCTGATGGACGCGGCATCCTTTTGTTCCGCTTCTTTAGCGGACAAAAGATATAGCAGACAGCAGGAAAATGCTACAAAAAATTAAAAATGAAATTATATCCATTACAATTCGAGCCGATTTTAAAAGACCGCATTTGGGGCGGTACCAAGCTCAAGAGCGTTTTGCACAAACCGATTACGACCAAAATTACAGGCGAAAGCTGGGAACTCTCGACCGTGAAAGGCGATGTGAGCGTCGTGGCCAACGGCGATATGAAAGGCAAAAACCTGAACCAACTTATTGAAAAATATCCCGAGGAATTGCTGGGCACGAAAGTGTACAAACGATTTGGTAAAGAATTTCCGTTGTTGTTCAAGTACCTCGATGCGCGTGAGGATTTGTCGATTCAGGTGCATCCAAATGACGAACTGGCCAAGAAACGCCACAATTCGTTTGGCAAGACCGAGATGTGGTACGTGATGCAGGCCGATCCCAATTCACGCCTCATCGTTGGGTTTAAGGAATCGTCGAACGCGCAGGAATATTTGAAGCATTTGGAGGATAAGACGTTGCTATCTATCCTGGATTCGGTTCCGGTGAAAGTGGGCGATGTGTTCTTTCTGGAAACCGGAACGGTACATGCCATTGGCGCGGGCCTTGTGATTGCCGAAATCCAGCAGACCTCAGACATTACTTACCGTATTTACGATTTTGACCGCGTGGACGCCGACGGGAACACGCGCGAATTGCACATTGATTTGGCGTTGGACGCAATCAATTACGACAGAGTCGAAGCCAAAAAGACGTATAAAAAGTCAGAAAACCAATCGAATGCGATGGTGGATTGCCAATATTTTACCACAAATTACATTGCGCTCAATGGCAAGATGGAGCAACGCAAAGACGGCAGTTCGTTTACCGTTTTTATGTGTACCGAAGGCGCGTTTGACCTTGTCATTGCAGGCGAGAGTTATTCGTACCGCAAAGGCGACACGATTTTGGTTCCGGCCGAAATTAAGGAGATGGCGCTTGTGGGGAACGCGTCGGTACTGGAAATTTATATCAAATAGTTTTTTATCGCAGCAGATTATGTGTAGTTTTGCACCCAATAAAATTTAAAAACCATTACAATGGCAAATGTTAAGAATTTAAAGAAGGACATCAATTACGTTTTAGGCGATATCATTGAAGCGGTTTACCTCTACGAAATGTCAACGACCGGAAAACCAACCGAAGCGTCTAACGCAGTAATCGATGAAGCAATCGGTACGTTTGATACTTTGATTGCAAAAGTGAACGCTAAAAAGGTGGAAAATAAAAAAGCGCACTTCAAACAAATCCACACCGAATTAGAACAAGCTGCTAATCAATTGGTTTCTAAGATCAACGATTTGCAATAGCATTTTGGGTCCAAAAAAAGCGCATTTTATTTTGCATATTTAAAATTCGCTTCTATATTTGCAACCGAAATACAACGCCGGTGTAGCTCAGTTGGCTAGAGCAGCTGATTTGTAATCAGCAGGTCGTGGGTTCGAGTCCCTCTATCGGCTCCAAAAAAAAGCATCCTGAAAAGGATGCTTTTTTTTTTTTTTCATTCCGACGAAGGAGGACCCGAGGGCTAGCCCGAATTGGCGAAGCAATCTTATCAAGTTACAAGGCAGCCCGGAAAGATTCACAATTTATTCTCCCATACCATTCGGCTGTACCTCGGGTCATCATTCCCCATTCTTCTTCCGCTCCTTATAAAACTCCACCAAACGTTTCCCATAATACGACTTCGCCACTTTCGGCGTCATTGACTTCTGGATGGTATCGAGCAATTTTAAATTGATGTCTGGGATTTCGGCCAGCGCCACAAACGGCGCGATTTCGGCATCCTTGTGGTTGATGGCAAAATTGGCGGCGTACAGGTAACGCCGTTTAATCGTTGCGTCTTGCAACGCTTCTAGACTATCGATTAGTTTGGGGTTGCCGGTTTTGATCGCGTTGAACTTGGCTTCCATGAGTTCAAGATTGCGGTCGTTGTAACGCGACAAACCCTTTTTAAAGTCCTCGTATTGCTGATGGTTTTTGGAGCCGGTAATTTTGGCATCCGACAGGAAATGGTCGAGGGTGGTTTCTATGGTCATTTTTCCGGGTTCGGCAAAGAACGGCAAATTGTTGTCTATAGAATTGGTGACACCGCGGTCGAGGAACAGGTAAAACATCTGAGGCGAATCGAGCGCGATTGTGGTCGAGAATTGCGAATTGCCGTCAATAACAATACTGTCAATGGCCACGAGCGAAGTGTCGACGATTTTTTGAATGTAAAGCTTTCCCTTTTTGAGGCCTTTGATGTTGGCCGTGAGTTGCACTTCATTGGCGTTCTCGTGCTGGTTACAAGAAACGATCAGTACAGAAAGCAGGGCGATAATAGAATATCTCATGTCGATTTTTTTTGTTGCGCAAATAAATGAAAAAATCCCCAATTCTGGTTTGAAAAGGGGATTGTTGGACCAATTTTTTAACCTTTGAGCCAGGCGTCCTTAAGCTTGGTTTTTGTGGTATCGGTAAACTCATAGCCGTCCTTGCTTTGCATCGGGAGCTTGATTTTTCCTTTCATGATTTGTTCTTTCCCGGCGCGTTTGATTTTGACTGAGATGTCGTCACCTTCTTTCCAACCTTGGCTTGCCATAATCATGTCGTAGATATTGTCGAGGTTGTACGCGGTATCGTCGATGGCCACAATCACATCATCGGCCTGTATGCCTAAGGTTTGAAAGAACGCGTTGGGCTCACCAGGAATTAGGAAAATTTCTTTGGTGGCCTGGTTTACTGAAATATAAGGCGTGCGCATATCTTTAAGAAAGACATTTCCCGGAACCTGGATTTGGGTTTTGGTCACGCCCACTTTGGCGAAGTACGTTTCGTAAGGAATCGGCAATGGGCCGGCCACGTGGGTATTGAGGAAATCGCCTACTTCGGGATAAGTCATTTGGGTGATTTTACCAAAGAGTTCGCTGTCGTCGAATGGTTTGCTTACGCCATATTCGGCCGACAATTTTTGCATCAAGTCAAGGATGCCACGCGCACCATCCGATTTTTCACGGATGATAATGTCGATGCACATCCCAATCAACGCGCCTTTTTCATACACGTTGAGGTATTGGTCTTTGTAGGGTTTGTTAAGCACATTGGCGCTCATTTTAGTGAACGTCATAGTGTCGTCCATCTCGGCGGCATTGGCGATTTTTCCGGCCATGCGCTTGTAGAAATCGGCCTCCGAAATCAAGCCCTGGTTGATCTGGAAAAGGTTGGCGAAATACTCGGTGACGCCTTCATACATCCACAAATGCTGTGACATCTTTGGAGCGTTGTAATCAAAGTATTGGATTTCCTTAGAGTGGATTGTCAATGGCGTGACAATGTGAAAGAACTCATGCGAGACGACATCTTTTAACTGTTCGGCCAATTCCTCGCCAGACATGGCATCGGGCATGACTACAGTAGTGGCCGTTGGATGCTCTAGCGCGCCAAAACCATGTGCGTCATCTTCGCGTTTTACATCCGAAAGGTAAATCAAGACGCTGTATTTTTTGGTCGAATTGAATTTACCAAGGAAGTTCTTCTGCGCCGTCATCATGGTTTTCATTCCAGGTGTGACGCTTTGCGCGGTGTGTGTTCCGCTTGGCGAGTACACGGCAATCAGGATTTCCATACCGCTCACGCTAAAGGTAGTATAGTCGGGTTTGGCATACATGATGGGATTTTCTACAAGCTCGGCATAACGCGGCGTAACGAAAACGTCTTTGGTATCGGCGGGGTCAAGGTCGGTCATTGAAGTAGCGCCCCAAAGTATTGCCGGATGCGAAACGGTTACCCGATAAGGCAAATCCTTGATGCCAGAAAAATAGCCCACGAAAGCATGGGTGTTGAGCATGATGTTTTTATCGGCATCGATGTTGCTTCCGGCAGGCGAGAAGATGTCGTGCGCATTTTCAGTATCATAAGTGTCGTTGACCTCGTAGGTGATTTTTACTGCTTTTTTGGCACTGCTGATTTTCCAGGAATTGTCATCAGTCTTAGTTACGGCAAGCGCGACACCGCTTTTGTCAAGTGCTTTGAAATTGTCGATGAATTTTCCGTAGTCGTCTGTAGAATAAGTTCCGGGGACGGTTTTGGGAATGTGGTAAGTAATTTCGTCCGACGTGAATTTAGGCGGAGTCACGGTAACGGTCACCTTATCATCCTTAATGGCTACCAGGTCAATACCAACCAGGATTTCGGCTGCCGATTTGGATTGGGCATAAGCACCAGAATTTGCTACGGTTGCAACAAAAACCAGTGCCAAAATGAGCTTCTTCATATTTGCGTTTTATATTCTTTATTGTAAGTGCGCAAAAGTATGAAAATGTTTCACCCTACAATGATTTTATAAATTGATTAACACTCAACAACAATTCGGGCACTAAAGGCAGGCTGGGGTTGCTGTAAGTGGCGATATTTTGCGCGCGGTCGTCGCTGTTGACTGCCTTAAAAACGTGGTTCATATCATTGATGATGGCGAGTTTTGCGCTGGGTTTTGCTTTTTTTAGCAGTTCGGCGTCCGAAACCGGCACCTGGATATCACGCGTCCCGTTGACCACCAAAACCGGAATGGTCAATTTTGCAATTTCGGCCTGCGGATCGTACTTGATCCACGAAATCAGGTAAGGCTGTACGCTTTCCCTGAAAATGACGCCGAGTGCCGGGCTTTTAAGCGCAAAGGTTTTTCCGTTTTTGAGCGATTGCAGATCTTCGTGTACTTCTGTTTTTAAATCGGCGAAAGGAACGGCGAGTTGGTCTTCAAGGATCTGGTCGATGGATCGGCCTGCGCCTGCCAATGAGATGAAAGCGTCGGCATTCCCGTTTGCGGCCACCATACCAATCAGTGAGCCCTCGCTATGGCCAGCGATGATGATGCGACCGAACTGTTTTTTGTCGCGGAAATAGGTGATGATGGTTTTTACATCAGTGATGAAATCGTCAAATCGCATGTCGTCCTCAGATAGTTTGCCCGAAGCTTTCAGGGCGATGCTGCGTTTGTCGAATGAAAAGGCTGCGATGTCATTTTTTGCCAGTCCTTCGGCAAGCAGCCGTAGCGAATTGTTCTCCATCCCTTGTTGGTTGCCGTCGCGGTCGGGCATACCCGAGCCTGCAATGATGATGACGAGGTCTGTTTTTGGAGTGTATCTCGCAGGTATATACAACGAACCTTTCAACAGTTCGTTGACCGAAACGTCTTCTTTATTAAACGGATATTTCTGTGAGAAACCGATTAAAGGCAGCAGCAAAATAAATAGTAACTTTTTCATTGGTTCGAATTTAAAAGGGTTAGTGTTTCTTGCGGATTTTTGACTTCGATGTACAGTTTGTCGTATACCTGATTTTCAAGGGTGACGATAATGGTGTTTTTGCGACGTGTCACATCCCAGAAATTCCTTTGGCCTTTTTTGGAGAAAATGCCCGCGGTGATGAGAAATGGCAAATGCGTACCCACGCGCCAACCCGCCCATTTTTTAAGCTCTTCGGGATCCTGATAAGCGTTGACCACAGCCGATTTGGGAAAGGAAAACCCGCTTTGCAGCGCCCAAATCTGGTGCCAGCCCATAATTTTGAATACGAACTTATCGTCTTTTAAAGTAACATTGACCATGATAATCGAGGTTTAAGGAAGGTATGAAATGGCTATTTTTGAGATTATTTCGGCGAGCAAAAGAACGAGTACAAAGCCAAACACACTTTTGTTGCCCTTGGCGTTCGTGGCGACTTTAAAGCCCTGAAACAGCAGCACAATCGAGAGCACCAAGGCTGCGAGCGTAATGAGGCTAAAAATTAAAATCGGGAGCAGTACCGAAAAATCGGGTAAGTTGAGTACGTTTTCCTGCACCGACTTCATGATTTTTTCGGATGCATCGAAAATCATCCCATTGCCATTAAAAATAGTCAGCACGTAAAACGGAATCTTCGCAATCAATACCGTGTTAACCAAATCGATTAGACGGGTTTTAGGGTTATGGTATTTCCCAAGCGCGAATAGCATAACAGCTGTCACGCCAACCGTAACTACTAAATCGAGCAACGGTTCGTATGCACCGACGGCTTTTACAAAATGCAGGTCGATGACGCCGTCAAAACGCGCGTTGCAATAGTAGCCCATTACCGAACCCAAAGCCAAAGCCAATATTCCAACGAGCAATAAAGTGCTTTCGGAGTATTTTTCGAACGGATTGATCAAAATCTTTTTCATGGTTTTGGTTGGTTTTTGAGTGTGTTGATTTTCTGGATGATGTCATCGAGCTTGTTGCGCACCGTTGGATAACTGTTGCCCATTTGCGATGCCATTTCCTTTAGGCTTCCGCTAGACAACAGGAATTGCAGGATGAAGTTTTGTTCTTCTTCATTAATCTGCAGCAGCAATGGTAGCGCGTAGTTACCCGAAACCACGGTGCTGCAATGGGCACAGCTCAGTTGCGAGACCGAAAGTGATTGCTCACAACTGGGACATTGGATGGGAAGTTTTGGTTGCATGACTTTTAGATTAGTCACACAAAGTTAAATATTATTTATATTAAAATGAATAATATTTAAATAAAAATAAATAATGTTTACAAAAGTTTCTTGCTGATGCAAAAAAAACTCCCATCGTGATGGGAGCTTGTAATCAATCGAATTTATTCTTGATATAATATTTGCCGTCTAATTCTTCGTCAAAATCGTCAATCTTGATGGGCTTTGGTTTGGGTTTGGCTGCGTTGGCTTTCTTTTTCCAGATTTCGAATTTATCGGCGGTTAGTTTCTTTTTCATGATCTCGATCACGTCCTTTTCCTCAATGCCTAATTCCTTTTTGATAATCTCGTAAGGGTTTCTTTCTTCTAAAGCCAGTGTGATGAGCCTTTCATTTTGTTCCCAGGTCAATTCAATGCGTTTACTCTTTTTCATTTGTTGAAAATTAATTCAGACAGGTATTTCGTTAGTTGGTTGGTTTTCTAATCCAATATTAATAAAAATTCCAATTACTTTACCACTGCGGCAATTTTTTTTTATTCCTTTTACGGCGCAGGATTTCGCTTCTTTTGAAACGGAATGTGGAGCAGGTTTTTAATCTGATTGTGCTCTTTTGGATCCATATGCGTGTCAACACCATAAACGATATCGGCTTTGGGCAATTCCATATAGGTCCCGAAAATCCGATCCCAAACAGAAAAAATGTTCCCGTAATTGCTATCGGTATAAGGTAAAAGATAGTGGTGGTGGACTTTGTGCATGTCGGGCGAGACAATCAGCCAGCTTAACAAACGATCCAATTTTGGTGGCAGCGAAATGTTGGCGTGCGTAAACTGCGCGAAAACCACCGACAAACTCTGATAAAGGAAAACCAGCCACATCGGGCTGCCCACAATCAACACGCCCAAAGTAGTGAATACAAAGCGGATGACGCTTTCGCCGGGATGGTGGCGGTTGGCCGACGTCGTGTCAATCCAGGTGTCGGTATGGTGGATCAAATGAAAACGCCACAGCAATTTGGTTTTGTGCTCGGTAAGGTGTGCGAGATAAGCTCCGATGAAATCCAGCAACAGCAATCCGATAATTGTATACAACCAAATATTCATTTTAGGTAACCAGTTCAGGATCCCAAATTGGTGTTGTACGGTCCAGTTTGCCGCGAGGAGCAAAATAAAAGCGAGCACGAAATTGACGATAATCGTCGTGAGGGTAAAGAAAATATTGAGGCCGGCGTGTTGCCATTTTTTGTACTCGAACCGGAACAAAGGGAAAGCGCTCTCCAAAAGCCAAAACAACGCAATCCCACCCACGAGGATCAGGCTGCGGTGCGAAGACGGAATCGTCGCAAAATAACTAATGATGTCGTCCATACGATTTTTGGTTTAAAAATAGCAATTATCGGATTACCCTGAACGTTAAATTAATACGCGCCCCGATTGGTTTGGCCGTTTTTGGGATTTGGTGTTTCCAAAAATGTTGCGTCGCGCCTTGCATCAGAAGCAAACTGCCGTGTTCGAGCGTGAGGTTGAGGCGTTGCGACTTATCGGTATTGTGCTTGAGCTGAAACGAACGCACGGCGCCAAAACTCAGCGACGCAATCACCGGATTGATGCCAAGTTCCTTTTCATTGTCGGCATGCCAACCGTTCGAGTCCTTGCCGTCGCGGTACCAATTGAGCAACACCGACGTAAAGTTTGTATCAGAAATCTCGCTAACCTTGATTTTTATAGATTGCAAAAGCGAATTCCACGGATGCGGTTGCATCGTAATCCCCGAATAGGAGTAAGGTTTTCCGTCGCCAAACAATGCCGTGAGCCGCGGCTGCGGATGCGTTTTCCCGAAAACGGTGATGTTGTCCTGTTGCCACGGAATCTCCGGCAGTAATTCCCCAAAGGTTTTATCGGCTGTGACCGAATCAAAAAAGTTCGGATAATACCGAATATCGGCGTCGGGTACATCAAAGATTATCGGTTCAGGCGGGAAAAGAGGGCTCATTTTTTAAAAGTAGCAATTATAAATGTTGAATTTTAAATTTTAAATGATTGAAACGACTGGAGTTTCGGGCGACATTTAAAATTTAAAATTCAACATTTAAAATAAATTCAAGTTTACTCGTTGCGGTCTTCGGCTGTAAACTCTGTTTTACGCAAGGCATTTTTGTATACGAATCCACCGGCAATCGCACCCAAAATCGGAGCGGCGATAAACAGCCAAACCTGCTGCAGTGCCCAACCTTGTACAAAAACAGCCTGGCTCAGGCTGCGCGCGGGATTCACTGAAGTGTTGGTTACGGGAATACTGATCAAGTGGATCAATGTCAAGGCCAATCCGATGGCAATGCCGGCGAAAGCTTCCCTGGCACGGTCTTTTTCGGTCACGCCGAAGATGATGATGATGAACATGAAGGTCATCACAAACTCGCATACAAATGCCGATAGCATATCATAACCGCCTGGAGAATGTTCGCCAAATCCGTTCGCGGCAAAATCCCCGATAGCGCTGCCGTTTCCGGTGGCAATAACATACAAGGTTCCGGCGCCCGCGATGCCGCCCAGGAATTGTGATGCCACATAAGGCAATACGGTCGAAGCGTCTACACGTCCGCCTGCCCAAAGCCCAATGGTCACTGCGGGGTTGAGGTGTGCACCTGAGATTCGACCCAGCGCGTAAGCAATGGTGAGTACGGTAAGTCCAAAGGCAAGCGAAACGCCTACAAGCCCGATGCCAATAAAAGGTTCAGATGAGAAATTGGCCGCGAGGACCGCACTTCCGCAGCCGCCCAAAACGAGCCAGGCGGTTCCGATAAATTCTGCAATTAGTTTTTTCATAATGTTTGGTTTTGGTTAATATTGGTGAGGTTATTTGATTAGTGGAGTATAGGCATACGCCCAAATAATGAGCACTACCTGTAACGGCAAACGCAGCAGCAACAGCCATTTTGAAAAACCGAGTCGAGCCGTCTCATTTTGATACATGAACAAATTGGCAGGGAAGACACAAATGAGCAGCGCGATGAGGCCCAGGGCCGCGTAAGGGGACGTTGCGGGAATACAGAGTAAAATTCCAAGGGCGATTTCTGCAAATCCGCTCAGGGCGTTAAGCAATTTGGGTTTCGGAAAATAAGGAGGGATAATCTTGAGATACAATCGCGGCTTACGGAAATGATTGATTCCTGCAAGAATATACATTACAGCCATTACATAAAGATGCCACGGTAACTGCATATGGTACGATTTGATTACGAATGTAACCAAAAAACCAATACAAAACCCAGCCATTTGACACAAACATCGTTGCCGATTTTGAAAATCAGCAGCAATTAGACTTTGATTTTTGCACTTATCCAAAATACAGCGACGCTTAGCACCAATTCGTTAACAGTTAAATAAAAAATTAACAACCACTAACAAACAAAAATGTAGTAAATTAGCACCCGCTTTAAAAAATTTGTATCTATGGTTCCAGCTTTACGTTTACGCTACTTACTGATTGCTTTTTTATTTGTTTTTTCGTCGCATACCGCCTATTCACAGTGTTTTCAGATTGAAAGCATCCTAGTAGACGCGTGTGATACCGGAGCAGACGAAGGGCTCAATGAAATGGTCCGTTTCAAAGTGGGCAACGCACCACTCAACGTGAGCAATTTATCGGTAACCTGGCCCAACAACAACTGGGAAGGCTTGATACAAAACGCAGCCACGGCGGCAAAAGTAGCCCTCCTTAATGCGCAGGTTGATGCGGCTGGCGGTTGCGGGAATATCCTCGAGCCTACCGGCGGCGTGCTTCCGGCGAATGCCAAGGTGATTCTGGTCACTAGTTTTAATTTCGGCGTGACCGCTAACGTCTTTGGCGCTTTAACACAGAACGTATATATATTATTCCAGGACAATCCGTCTACTACGACCGGTCACTTTGCGAATTACAATGCCAATCCGGGAATCCGTACGCTTACAATGAACTTCGGTGCTTGTAGCGACACGGTTTCGTACGAGCGTTCCTTGCTCGTCAATACCAACGGTACGCAAGGCGGATCGGCAGCATTGCAGAATGGTTCGACCGTCAATTTCACCGATGCTGGCGCGGCGACTTATGTGAATACTGGTTGTGTTGCGCCCGTTGATATTTTTTCGGTGGATGCGGGAATCACTGAAGTGAATGCTTGCCCGGGATCGACGATTTCACTTTCGGGTACTGCTGTTGGGCAAACTTCGGTTTTATGGACGGCGCTTTCTGGCAGTTTTTCGGCAGCGGGATCTTTAAATACCACTTACACCTTACCCGCCAATGCCTCGGGAACGATTGTTTTGACGCTGACCGCGACCAATACCTGTAATGCCACCATCACCGACATCGTGACCATCAATGTGAATCAATCGGTAACGCCTACGTTTAATGCGGTGGCCCCGATTTGTGTAGGCTCGGCAATTAATCCATTACCCACGACTTCTAATAATAGCATCACGGGAACCTGGTCTCCCGCAATCAACAATACTGCAACAACGACCTACACGTTCACTCCGAATACCGGGCAATGCGCCGTTTCGACAACGCTGACCATTACGGTAAATCAATTGACGGTTCCTACTTTCAATCCTGTTGCGGCGATTTGTACAGGGGCGACTTTGAGCGCGTTACCTACAACATCCACCAATTCGATTACAGGAACCTGGTTACCAGCACTCAACAACCAAGCGACGACAACCTATACTTTTACCCCAAATGCCGGTCAATGTGCCGCTTCAACGACACTTACCATCACGGTGAATCCGGGCAATACGGTTCCGACTTTCAGCGTTTTGACACCGGTTTGCGCGGGCGCCACCATTGCTCCGTTGCCAACGACTGCTACCAATGGTATAACAGGAAGTTGGGCTCCGGCCATCAACAACCAAGCGACAACAACCTATACTTTTACACCGAATGCCGGCCAGTGCGCCGTGTCAACGACTTTGACCATTACGGTCAATCCCTCGATGACGCCAACGTTTAATGCTGTGGCTGCGATTTGCGCCGGAACGGTTTTAAATCCTTTGCCATTAACCTCCACCAATGGCATTATAGGAACCTGGTCGCCAGCACTCAATAACCTCACCACGACGACTTATACTTTCACACCTGCTACCGGACAATGTGCCACGACAACAACCTTAACCATCGTAGTGAATCCGGCCAATACGGTTCCGACGTTTAACCCGATTGCCCCGATTTGTTCGGGTGCTGCAGGCAATCCATTGCAGACGACTTCTACCAACAACATTACAGGAACCTGGTCACCGGTTTTTAACAACGCCGCGACTACGACCTATACTTTTACGCCAGATGCCGGACAATGCGCCATAGCTGCCACTTTAACGGTGGTTGTAAATGTTGGCACCACACCAACTTTTACACAGGTCGCCCCGATTTGTAGCGGAGATGCGCTTGCCGCCTTGCCTACAACTTCCAACAACGGCATTACGGGAAGTTGGTCGCCCGCAATCAACAATACCCAAACGACTACCTATACTTTTACGCCTAATGTAGGCTTGTGTCCGGTAACGGCAAGCATGACCATAGTGGTGAACCAGCCCAATACCGTTCCGACCTTTACTGCACTCGCACCCGTTTGCGCTGGCAGTGCTTTGTTTCCGTTGCCCACGACCTCAATGAATGGCATCACAGGAAACTGGGCTCCGGCGCTTAACAATATGGCTACCACCACCTACACTTTCACGCCCGATGCAGGACAATGCGCCACTACCGCGACCACTACTATCATTGTAAGCGACGGTTTCGATTTTACGATTTCGGCCAAATGCGTGGGCGCCAATTACGTATTGGAATCTCATGTTATAGACAACCTGTTTGACGAAAGCGATTCTGATTTTGAGTGGCAGAATGCACTGGGACAGACGATAGGCAGCAATAGTTCGACTTTTGATGTTTCGGCGTACGTTAACGGAACGGTGCAAACAGAAACTTTTCCACAGACATTTACCCTTACGGTAACTTCTATAGAAGGTTGTACCAAAACGAAATCGTACACCGTTGAAACCATCTATTGTAACATCCAGAAAGGAATTTCGCCAAATGCAGATGCCAAGAATGACTTTTTCGACCTGGCCTTACTCGACGTCAAACGCCTGAGTATTTTTAACCGTTACGGAACCAAAGTCTATTCTAAGCAGTCTTACGTGAACGAATGGTACGGTCAAGCCGATGACGGAAAGGAACTTCCGGATGCGACCTATTATTATGTCATCGAGTTTAACGGCGCCGCAAGTGCCAAAACGGGTTGGATTTACGTCAACAAACAACAATAGCCAAATAATTTAGGGATTCCTGCGTTTAGACCAGGATTGGCCCTGCACCAAACTTGCTATCGGATCTCTGAAATGAAAATAAAATTTACCATCAGGTTGCTTTTCTTTGCGCTGCTGCTTGTCGTCCCGACATCCAAGGCGGTTTCGCAATGTTTCCAGATTGAAAGTATATTGGTGGCGGCTTGTATCGCTTCGCCGGGAACCGAAGGGTATAACGAGATGGTGCGTTTCAAGGTAGGCGCAGCACCCGTCAATGTAGGTACATTAACAGTCAACTGGCCCGCACAGACTTGGCAAGGACTTGTACAGAACGCGACAACTGCGGCCAGCGTGGCAGCAATCAACGCCGACATCGCACTGGCTGGAGGTTGCGGCCAATTGATCGAACCAACGGGTGGCGTAATTCCTGCAAATGCCGAAGTCGTACTCATTACGAGCCAGAATTTTTCGGCAACGGCCAACGTATTTGGCGCCATTACCCAAAACATTTACGTTATTTTCCAGGACAACACTACGGTCACCGCAGGTCATTTTGGCAATTACAATGCGACGCCGGGAATCCGCACACTATCCATGAGCTTCGGCGGCGGTTGTACCGATACGGTTTCGTACGAACGTTCGAACTTATCGCCCAATCAAGGTGCGACTGCGAATTTTACGCCAACGGGTACGCCTTCTTATACCAATCCGGGTTGTGTGGCACCAGTAGAAGTTTTCTCTGTCGATGCGGGAAGCACACCGGTCACGGCCTGTCCGGGCGATGTGATTTCACTTACAGGAACCGCTGTAGGTGCGGCAACAATCAACGGATGGACGGCCCCAAGCGGAACGTTTTCAACGCCTGCTGCACTGGTAACCAATTACACTTTGGCAGGAACCGCCACAGGTAGTATTACTCTGACGTTGTCGGTGACCAACAGCTGCGGCAATACCATTACCGACACGGTGGTTGTAAATGTGAGTCCTACCGTAACCCCAACTTTTAATCCGATTACGGTTTGTGCCGGCGCAGCCGATCCGCTTCCGACCACTTCAACCAACAGCATCACGGGAACCTGGTCACCGGCGTTCAACAATGCAACGACAGCAACATACACGTTCACACCGACCGCAGGACAATGCGCCACCACGACGACTTTGAGCGTGACGGTGACTTCTTTGGTCACGCCGACTTTCAACGCCATTTCGGTATGTCCTGGTGCAGCCAATCCGCTTCCGGCGACGTCAACAAATAGTATTACGGGAACCTGGTCACCGGCTTTCAACAACGCGGCGACGGCAACCTATACCTTTACACCGAACGCGGGACAATGTGCGTCAACAACTACTTTGGCGGTGACGGTGACTTCTTCGATAACTCCGACATTCAATCCGATTACGGTTTGTACGGGCGCAGCCGATCCGCTTCCCACGACTTCAATAAATAGTATTACGGGAACCTGGTCACCGGCTTTCAACAATGCGGCTACGGCGACTTATACATTTACCCCAAATGCGGGACAGTGCGCGTCAACGACTACATTGGCGGTGACGGTGACTTCTTCGATAACGCCGACATTCAATCCGATTACGGTTTGTGCGGGTGCTGCTAATCCGCTTCCGACGACTTCAACAAATAGTATTACGGGAACCTGGTCACCGGCTTTCAACAATTCGGCGACGGCAACCTATACCTTTACACCCAACGCGGGACAATGCGCATCGACAACCATTTTGGCTGTTACGGTTACTGCGTTGACCACGCCAACGTTCAACCCGATTGCGGTTTGTACGGGTGCGGCTAATCCGCTTCCGGCGACTTCTACCAACAGTATTACAGGAACCTGGTCACCGGCTTTCAACAATGCAGCGACAGCAACCTATACCTTTACACCCAACGCGGGACAATGTGCTGCGACAACGACCTTGACTGTGACGGTTACTGCTTTGACCACGCCAACGTTCAACCCGATTGCGGTTTGTGCGGGTGCGGCGAATCCGCTTCCGACTACATCAACGAACAGTATTACGGGAACCTGGTCTCCGGCGTTCAATAGCGCGGCGACGGGAACTTACACTTTTACGCCGAATGCGGGACAATGCGCATCGACAACAACTTTGGCCGTGACGGTAAATCCCGCAACAACACCGACTTTCGCGGTCATCGCGCCGATTTGTGCGGGCGCAGCCAATCCGCTTCCGACTACATCAACGAACAGCATTACGGGAACCTGGTCTCCGGCGTTCAACAGTGCGGCGACGGGAACTTACACGTTCACACCCAACGCTGGACAATGCGCATCGACAACGACTTTGACCGTTACGGTAAATCCAGCGACACTACCAACTTTTGCTGCTATCGCACCCATTTGCACGGGCGCAGCCAATCCGCTTCCTGCCACTTCGACGAACAGCATTACAGGAACCTGGTCACCGGCTTTCAACAATGCATCGACAGCGACTTATACATTTACACCAAATGCAGGACAATGCGCATCGGCAGCGACCTTGACTGTGACGGTAAATCCGCTGACAACTCCCTCTTTTGCTGCTATTGCGCCGATTTGTACCGGCGCTGCCAATCCGCTTCAGGGCACTTCAACCAACGGTATTACGGGAACCTGGTCTCCGGCTTTCAACAATGCGGCGACGTTGACTTACACGTTTACCCCGAACCCAGGACAATGCGCAGCTACAACGACTTTGACCATTACGGTAAGACCTCTGGTGACGCCTACGTTCAATATTACCACGCCAGTCTGCACCGGTACGCCAATCGTCCTGCCTGCAACGTCTACCAATGGAATCAGCGGAACCTGGTCGCCAGCACCAAACAACCTCGCTACGACCACCTATACTTTTACGCCCACTGCCGGACAATGTGCGAGCACAGTGAATTTTACCGTTATAGTAACCAATGCCATTGTGCCCATCTTTACCGGAATCAACCAATTGATTTGCGGCGGCGATCCGTTACCGCCATTGCCAACGGTTTCCAACAACGGTATCACCGGAAGCTGGTCACCGGCGCTCGACAACCTGCAGTCGACCACTTATACTTTCACGCCCAATCCGGGACAATGCGCGGTCAATGCACTATTGGGAATTACAGTGAACGACCCAATCATTCCGTTGTTTGATGCTGCGACAATTCCCGTTTTCATTTGTCGGGGCGAACCGCTCGCTTCGTTGCCGGTTGTTTCCCAGAATGGCATTCCGGGCACCTGGTCGCCAGCGATAGACAACATGAATACGACGACTTATACCTTTACACCGATCGCTGGGTTGTGTGCCACTATCAATTCGCTTACGATTAATGTACTTGATCCTGAGACTAAAAATGAGACTTATTTCATTTGTATTGATAAGGCGGGGAATGCGGCGACTTCAACTACGATTAATACGAATCTCTCGGTGTCTCAGTATACTTTTGCATGGTTCTTCAACGGCAACCCGATTGCCAACACCGCCGATTTTTATGTTGCCACCGAGCCTGGAATTTACACCGTAGAAGCTACCAATGCACTTACCGGTTGCGTAACCCGTACGATTATTGCCGATGTACAAGCGGTTTTGCCGGCCACCGCCACGGTACAAGTGACCAATGATTTTGCCGACGCACAGCAGATTGTGGTCACCGTAATTGGCGGACTCGGCAGTTACGAATACCAACTCAACGATGGGGCTTACCAAGCCAGCAATATTTTCGATATTTATGAAGGTGGAGAATACACTGTACACGTTAAGGACAACCTGGGTTGCAATGAATTTACCCTGACGGTAACGGCACTCAACTACCCGAAGTTTTTTACCCCAAACAACGATGGATACCACGATTTCTGGAACATAGAAGGACTTACTACTGCGAACAAAGCCGAAATCTACATCTTTGATCGCTACGGAAAACTGCTCAAACAGATTTCGCCGCTAGGGCAGGGCTGGGACGGAACGTACAACGGAACGCCAATGCCTGGAACCGATTATTGGTTCAAGCTCTTGTACACTGACAAGAACAGCGTTCGAAAAGAATTCAATTCGCATTTCGCACTTAAACGTTAGTGTTGATTTAACATCTGATGTAGATTCTCTGCTATGGAGATTACGCTAGAAATCGTAGATTGCCTTCAGGGAAGGGGCGATGTTGTCCCTAAAAAAAAGATTAAAAACCAACATGCAGAAAATATGGAAATTTTCATAAAAGATTGTCCTGCAGGAACATGAAGATAAAAAAAGCCTGTGAAAATCTCCACAGGCTTTTTCGTTTCAATAACCAATACGTTTATTTGATTAGTTCAAAACTGCGCTTCACAAAAGCAGTAAGTTCTTCGCCTTTAAGCAGATTTTGCGAAAGTTTCGCGAGATCCAAAGCTTGTTTGACAAGGCTTTCCTGAGCGGTTTTGTCGGTTGTATTTAAGATGTTTGCGGCGAACTCAGAGTTCGTGTTCACCACAAGATTGTACATCTCTGGGAAATTCCCCATACCAAACATACCTCCGCCGCCGGTTTGACTCATTTCTTTCATACGGCGCATGAACTCAGGTTGGGTGATGATGAATGGCGCGGCTTTGCTGTCTAGCGCTTCGAGTTTCACCGAATACGTGGGTTGCGGTACGATGGTTTCGAGGACAGTTTTGAGGTTGGTTTGCTCTTCCTCAGACAATTTAGAAATGGCCTCTTCGTCTTTTTTGATGAGGTTGTCGATGTGATCCGAATCGACACGAACGAAGGTAATATCGCTGTTGTCGGACTCGAGTTTCTGGATCAAATGCGAGATGATCGGTGAATCCAAAAGCAAGACTTCATATCCTTTTTCCTTAGCCGATTCAATGTAAGAGTGTTGCGCATCCTTGTTTCCGGCGTACAATAAAACGAGTTTGCCGTTCTTGTCGGTTTGCGAATCTTTGAGATTTTCCTTGAGTTCGTCGAGTGTGAAATATTTATCGTCAACGGTTGGATACAAGGTAAACCCGCCGGCTTTTTCGTAAAATTTGTCTTCAGACAGCATACCGTATTCGAGCACGATTTTAATGTCGTTCCATTTTTTCTCAAAGTCTTCGCGGTTTTCGGTAAACAACGATTTGAGTTTGTCGGCTACTTTGCGCGTGATGTAATTCGAGATTTTCTTGACGTTTCCGTCGGCTTGCAAATAAGAACGCGACACGTTGAGCGGAATGTCTGGAGAATCGACGACGCCTTTGAGCATCATCAAAAATTCTGGAACAATTCCCTCTACATTGTCGGTCACGTATACCTGGTTTTGGTACAATTGGATTTTGTCTTTCTGGATTTGCATGTCCGATCCCAATTTCGGGAAGTATAAAATCCCGGTCAAATTGAACGGATAATCTACGTTGAGGTGGATGTTGAACAACGGCTCCTCAAATTGCATCGGGTACAATTCGTGGTAGAAGTTTTTGTAATCCTCATCTGTCAACTCTGTCGGCGCTTTGGTCCAGGCCGGATTGGGGTTGTTGATGATGTTATCTACTTCGGCGGTTTTGAACAATTCTTCTTTGTCTTCGGCATCGACCGATTCGCCTTTTTTCTGCTCAATCTTTTCGGTCTTGGTGCCGAATTTAATCGGAATCGGCATGAACTTGTTGTACTTGTTCAAAAGCCCGCTGATTTTTGAATCTTCGAGGAATTCGATTGAATCTTCGGCGATGTGCAGAATGATTTCGGTACCGCGCGTGGTTTTGTCGGATGGCTCCAAAGTAAATTCGGGGCTTCCATCACAAGTCCAGTGTGCTGCGGGTTCGTCTTTGTAGGATTTGGTGATGATCTCTACTTTCTCGGCTACCATGAATGCCGAGTAGAATCCGAGACCGAAATGACCGATGATTCCCGAATCTTTCGCGGTGTCTTTGTATTTGTCAAGGAATTCCTCGGCGCCTGAAAATGCCACCTGGTTGATGTACTTCTCGACTTCTTCGGCTGTCATACCGATTCCCTGGTCGATGATGTGGAGTTTTTTGTTTTCCTTGTCGATTTTGATTTCGATAATCGGGTTGCCATATTCGGTCTTGGCTTCGCCGATGCTCGTGAGGTGTTTGAGTTTGAGGGTCGCGTCGGTTCCGTTGGAAACGAGTTCACGCAAAAAGATTTCGTGATCGCTGTATAAGAACTTTTTGATAAGGGGAAAGATGTTTTCTACCGAAACATTAATTTTTCCTGTTGTCATAGTTTGAAGATTTTTTAGTTAAATTCGTAACAGCCCGCCTTTCAAAATGGGTACCAATTGCAAAAAAGTGACAAATTGTCGCGACCCACAATCTTAATAAGATTTTCTTAAATTTTAGAACAAAATTAAGAGTTGAGGCGGTATCTTTGCCAGATAAGAATCCATAAAAACTAACAAAAGCATGAAAAAATTAATCGCATTGGTAGTCTTTGCAGTACTGTTGTCAGCCTGTAAATCGACTTCGGCCACCAATACCAAAGTGGATCGCAAATCACAGGTGGCGATCAAAGGAGAATGGGTCATCACATCTGTGAGTTATCCCGGTTCAGAATACATTAAAGTCAACTCTTTCGAAATTGCCGATTCAAAATGTTTTGAAGGAAGCACCTGGAAATTTATCTCCAATAATGACAAAGGCGAAATGGCTTTGACCAAATCGGGTTGTACGTCATTTAGTTCCCCAATCAGGTGGTTTGTAAACAAAGAAGGACAGTTTGTACTCAAAATCCTCGATGCGGGTATCAAAGCCAAAAAAGTGCGCGACGGTTATGTTTTGGCAGTAGCCAACCAAAGCGAACAAAGTTTCCAACTCGTTGACAAGATCGATGTGGGCGGAAAAATCACCAATGTGGTGTACCAATTTCAAAAAACGAACTAACAAAATACCATCATGAAAAAAGTTTCAATCTTAGCGTTAGCAATAGTTGTAGTAATCGGATCGGTCTTGACCGGTTGTGAGGCTGCCAAGAACACCAACAACACCCAAAGGGGCGCGGCCATCGGAACAGTAGGCGGTGCGGTCATCGGCGGAATCCTCGGGAACAACCTCGGGAAAGGCGGAAATACAGCCCTTGGTGCCGTTCTCGGCGGCGTAGTAGGCGGTGTTGCCGGTGGTGTCATCGGTAACAAAATGGACAAGCAAGCGCGTGAAATAGACCAGGCGCTTCCGGGTGCCGATGTAGTACGTGTAGGCGAAGGAATCAAATTGGTACTCGGCGAAAATGCGGTGCGTTTCAATACCAACAAATCGTCATTGACAGCCGAGGCTAAAGCCAACCTCGATAAATTGGTCAAAGTGTTCAATGAATATCCCGATACTAATATTGTGATTTACGGTTATACAGACAGTACCGGAACACCAGAATACAACCTCAAATTGTCTGGTGAAAGAGCTGCTTCTGTAAAAAGCTACCTTTCTGGAAAAGGATTGAACGCGTCGAGATTCACAACCACAGGACTCGGAATCGCCGACCCGATTGCAAGCAATGAAACCGTCGATGGCCGAAGCCAAAACCGTCGTGTGGAGTTTGCCATCACAGCCAATGACAAAATGGTGCAGGATGCCCAAAACGGAAAATAAACCGTTATTATAAAATGAAAAGCCCCTTTGAAAGAAGGGGCTTTTTATTTATCTGATCTGCTGGACCTCAAAGTAGGTTTTAGTCGGAAAGCTGTCTACATCTACGCCACCTATATAATTCTGCACGTAAATCTCGACATAACCACCTACTGCAAGATTGACCACACAGTCGGCGTATCTTGAAACCGGACCGCTGCCGTTGTGGTTTCCGGTCTGTTCCTGATACAAAGTGCCATTGACATAAATCCCAATCGAGTAAAATTGGGTGTTGCCCTGGTTGTTGGTGTGCATACCGGCATTGATGCGGTAGTATCCGGCTTTTGCAGCCACGAATTGGCTCGTGCCGGTATTGAACTCGGAATTGGCGTCGTAGAGTACCGTATTGAAATTGACTTTTTGCCAACCTCCCGTACCGAGTGTTTGTGAAGCACTGAGTGTCATCCGCGCAAGCGAAAAACTATTGCTGCCGTTTACCCACGAAAGCGTTCCGGTGGCGTCGGTCTCTAGGATTTGTTTGTTGGTGCCTCGCGCCGTTGGGAATTTATAGCCAGTCGTGGCCGGATCGTTGACTTGTATTTGTCCGTTGGCGCGCAGGATCTTGTTGTCGAATTCGCCATACACCAAAGCATTTACCGCGTTTGCATTAGAGTTATTGATGTAAAGCTTGTTGCTTCCAGTTTCATGGTAACCGGCGTCATTCCCGATAAAGACATTGCTGCTTCCGGTATTGGTGTAACCCGCCTGGTTGCCCAACGCGGTGTTGTTGGTACCTGAAGCATTTTGTCGCAAGGCTGCAAAGCCCACTGCGGTATTGTTTCCCGCCGTTGCGGAGGTTAGGGCATTCCGTCCGATTGCCACATTGGCCGCACCGATGGCATTGGTGTACAAAGCGCCCACACCCACAGCCGTATTCTCAGAACCCGAAGTAGCAGAAAACATAGCAGAATCTCCTACGGCCACATTCCTGCGCCCAATCGTAAGGCCCGGCATGATGTTGCTGCCAAAAGCCGAGTTGCGCACGCCTTCTTGTGCCGCGCCCGTTGTAATTATCGGACTCAGCAACGAATTGGCGCCGAATGAAGTATTGGCGTTGTTATACTGAAAGCTACCGTTATAAGTAGGATCACCGAGGAAACCGGCTTTGATATTTTTTCTTTTGAACATAATGTCCTTATCGTCGATGGTTCCGAGGAAGTTGGTTCCGGGTGTCGTGGCGTTGTTGCCAGTTAAACTCCAGTCGTTAGTGAGTGTACTTCCGACGGCAATCCAGGAAAGGGTGGGGAAGTTCCAATAGTAAAATCCGGGTTGGTTGGCACCCGACGCGGTCGTCAGGAACACGAGCATGCTTTGCTGTAAAGCGGTAGGGTTGATTGCAGGGAAAGCGTCTACTTTTGGAATCAGTATCCCATCGGTACTAGACGGTGTGGCTTGATTGGACGAGCGTACATCGAGGGTGGCGTTGGGACTCGTCGTGCCAACGCCCACTTGTGCTTCGGCAAAAAAAGTGCAAAGCAAAAAGGCAATCGACAGATATTGTTTGAACTTCATAGTGGTATCTTGATGTTGCAAAATTAACCCTTAAACAGGCCAAATTCAATGCAAAGGATATAAAAAATTATGAATCAGCAATTTAAATAGTTCACGCAAACGTTATAGTGTTGATTTTTTTTGCGGTTAGCTTTTAATTGGCCAATTTTGCACGGAAATCCTACCCATGCTTAACATCAAAAACATATCATTCTCGTACGCCGACAAACCAACTTTACAGCGGCTGTCGTTTTCAATTGGAAAAGGCAAAACGCTGGCCATCATCGGTGAAAGCGGTTGCGGGAAAAGCACGCTAATCAAACTTATTTATGGGATTTACGATTTGGATCAAGGTGAAATCAGCTATGACAACCAGGTCATCCGCGGGCCCAAATTCAAGCTCATTCCCGGGGAGGATTTTGTAAAATACCTCGCCCAGGATTTCGACCTGATGCCTTACATCACCGTTGCCGAGAATGTGGGCCAGTTTCTATCGAATACCAACCCGCAAAAAAAGCACGCCAGGATTACCGAATTGCTAGAAATGGTCGAGATGGAATCCTTTGCCAACGTCAAGGCGCAGTTCCTTTCGGGCGGACAGATGCAACGCGTGGCGATAGCGCGGGTCTTGGCGTTAGAACCAGAATTGATATTGCTCGATGAACCCTTCAGCCACATCGATCATTTTAGGCGCAACAGCCTCAGCCGAAAATTGTTCGCTTACTTGTCAGAGCAATCCATAACCTGTGTGTTTGCCACGCACGACAGCAACGATGTGTTGTCGTTTGCCGATGAGGTGCTCGTGATGAAAGACGGTAAAATCGTCCAGAAAGGCCATCCCGACGCCGTTTTTTCAAACCCAAAAAATAAGTATGTCGGGTCGCTTTTTGGGGATGTGAATGAAATTCCTTCGCAATTGTTGGGTAGTCCATCCGATGAAAAAAAAAGTTTGGTGTACCCGTTCCAACTCCAAATTACAGGCAAGTCGGCGCTCAAGGTTACGGTGAAGCATTCCTATTTCCGCGCAAACCATTACCTTATCGAAGCCGTATATGAACACGGATTGCTTTATTTCAACCACCAAACAGACCTGCCCAAAAATGCTTTGATTTACCTCCAATACACGCCAAATATTTAGCCAATCTAAAGCCGTCACTACAATACTTTTTATACATTAGCACCGTTAAAACCAAGTTTTATGAAAAAATACTACCTCCTTGTTTTGCTCTGGTCACTGTCCGCTTCGGCACAATTGCAATGGCGGCAAATGAACCTTCCGATCAATGAAAACAACCAACGCTTTGACGATATCTTTTTCCTGGATGAGAATCTGGGTTGGGCAGCCAACGGCGCTTATGCGACGATATACAAAACCACCGACGGCGGTGAAACCTGGGTGTCGCAACTCAGCGAATATTCTGAACAATTGCCCGGAAACCGTTATTTCCGCAGCGTCGAATTCCTAAACGAAAACGTGGGTTTCGTGGGGACTTTGAGCAACGATTTCTTGCGCACTACCGATGGCGGCGCGACCTGGAATTTTATCAACGATTTTGGCACTAACGAACATTCAATCTGCGGGATTGATTGCGTCGGCAGCGCTACGGTTTATGGAGCGGGCGCTTATTACACGCCTGCTTATGTCGTAAAATCTACAGACAGCGGCGCGACCTGGCAATACATCAATATGAGTGCTTATGCCAATGCACTCGTCGAGGTTTTGTTTGTCGATGAGAATACCGGTTACGTAGCCGGAAACGACAACCAAGGCGGTGTGATTCTCAAGACTACCGATGGCGGTGTAAGCTGGAACGCGATCTACCACTCGAATGTTCCGGGTGAATACGTCTGGAAATTGCAAGTTTTGTTTTCGAATCCCGACGCGATTATCGGCGCTGTCGAAGGTATCACCAACCAAATGGGCAAACTCATCCGTTCGCTTGACAACGGCGCGACCTGGATCACCAACGACGCGCCCGAAAGCATCATTCAAGGTGTGGGTTTCATCAGTGAGACGCATGGTTGGGTGGGCGGACACACCACCGGATTTATGGAAACCACCGACGGCGGGCAAACCTGGATTGATACCGGAGTCGGCAACAACCTCAATCGGATCCAAATGTTCAATGACCATTTTGGTGTGGCTGCCGGTGCTTCAGTCTACAAATTCAGCGACCAGCCTTTGGCAACAACCGCGCCGAAGGGAAATGCGCGCACACCTTTAAAAGCGTCAATCGAGCCCAATCCGGTAACCGACAAGCTCAGCATCAAAATTGAATTCCCAGAAAGCGACCACATGCGTCTGGAGTTGTTTGATGCGGCTGGCCGACTCATTAAGGAATTGCAACGCGACGCCATTCAAACAGCCGGAACCAAATATTACCATTTCGATTTTCCGTATGCGAGCGGTGTTTATTTTGTGAGCATCCACACGGCTACGGGAAAACAGGCGATTAAATTCGTCAAGTAAAGCCAATTTAGAATTGCCAAAAGAATCAGTCTCGGGACACCGAGGCTGATTCTTTGTTTATTGTCAGTTTCTAAAATTGTGGTAAACTTGTATTGATGAAATTGCGGTTTGCGTAAATTCGCTGGCCTTTTTTAACGAAACCCTCAAAAAGATGTATCATTCAAAGATATCGGGACTTGGTTTTTATGTGCCCGAAAACGTAGTCACCAACGACGATCTATCGAAAATTATGGATACCAACGACGCCTGGATTCAGGAACGTACCGGAATCCAGGAACGACGCCATATTGTAAAAGGCAGTGGCGAAACCACAACGACTATGGGTATCGCGGCGGCTAAGATTGCTATTGAACGCTCGGGCATTGCCAAAGACGATATTGATTTCATTGTATTTGCCACGATTTCGCCCGATTATTATTTCCCAGGACCTGGCGTGGCTTTGCAAAAGGAATTGGGCTTGCCAACTATTGGGGCGCTCGATATCCGCAACCAATGTTCGGGTTTTGTGTATGCCTTGTCGATTGCTGACCAGTACATCAAAACCGGGATGTACAAGAACATATTGATTGTAGGTGCCGAGTTGCAATCCATAGGATTGGATATGACCGATCGTGGCCGTGGCGTTTCGGTAATTTTTGGAGACGGAGCAGGAGCAGCCGTGATTAGCCGGTCGGAGGAAGAAGGAGTTGGCGTACTCTCCACACACCTGCATTCAGAAGGCGAACATGCCAAGGAACTGGCGGTATTGGCTCCGGGAATGGGCGGCCGTTGGGTAACCGATATTCTGGCCGAAAATGACCCCGAAGATGTCAGTTATTTTCCGCACATGAACGGGCAGTTTGTGTTTAAGAATGCTGTACAGCGTTTTAGCGAAGTGATCCACGAAGGTTTGGAGGCGAATAACTTGCAGGTGAGCGACATCGATATGTTGATTCCGCATCAGGCGAATTTGCGGATCTCGCAATTTATCCAAAAGAAATTTGGCCTTAGTGACGAGCAGGTTTTCAACAACATACAGAAGTTTGGCAATACTACGGCTGCATCAATTCCGATTGCGCTTACCGAAGCTTGGGAATTGGGTAAAATCAAGAAAGGTGATTTGGTGGTTTTGGCTGCTTTTGGTAGTGGATTTACTTGGGCGAGCGCCATTATCCGTTGGTAAAACAAAGCAATCCCATGCGGTACGCTGTCTTAACAATAAGTGCAGTTTTCCTATACATGCGGTATGTGAAAAAATTGTACTTTACCTTCAGGGAAGGGGCAAATGTTTCCCTTCAACAAAAAAACGAAATCCAAAATGCAGAAATTCTACAAGTTCTGTTAACACTTAAAAAAATCTAAAACAGCTTCGTTTCATGAGCATAACTAAAAAAGCCGAGGGTGGATGAACCTCGGCTTTTTAGCTAACTAAAACTCAATTTAAAAACCCAATTATTTAAATTAATTTTTCAATCTCTTCAACAATTGGCTTTGTTATGAACCTATAAGACTCAAGCGTACTTATAATGTTACAACCAAACCAATTTTTATCTTTTCATCGCGAAATGTGCCTTAAATTCTTTGGCTACGCCTTCATCTTCGTAATTTACGGTAAACCAGTAATCTGTGGATGGCATGGTTTGTCCGCTAAAGGTTCCGTCCCAACCGTCGCCGTTTGGCCTGACCTCGCGCAGCAATTTTCCGTAGCGATCAAAAATGTAGATGATGGCTTTGTCTTTTGTTTGCAGGTCTGTGATGTTCCAGGTGTCGTTGTATCCGTCACCATTCGGGGTAAAGAATTTTGGGTAATTGATTACCAGTGCTTGTGAAGTAGAGCTTCCGCAACCATTCTTATCCCTTACCGTTACAACATGTGTTCCAGACGAAACGTCGTAGAAAGTAGGGCTGTCCTGGAATTCTCCGCCGTCGAGTTGGTATTCGTAATCACCGCCCACGCCTTCGGCCTGTACAGTAAGTACCATATTATCTGAGAAATCATCGCTCATGGTGTAACTTACAATCGCAGGCTCTGATGGCAATACCGTTACCGGAGTTGGTGCAGAGGCACAACCCGTCGCCAAGCTGGTGGCCATCACGGTATAGTCTCCTGGTTTTACAGCCACATAGCTGCTGCCGGTTCCTACGAGTTCATTGGCGTCATTGAACCATTGGATGGTGTGTGTGGCAGCGCTGAGTCCGCTTTGTACCGTAAATGGGTTGAGCAGTACCTCATTTTTGCTGTCGTAACATACGATGCCTCCGATAGGTGTAGGCTCGGGCAATTTATTGACGATAAGCGCAATGCTTTTGATGTCGTTACAGCTCGCTGTTAGCGTATTGGTTACTTTTACAAATACGGTGGCAGCGGTAGTTTGGGTGACAGCGTTGGTTCCGGCTTGGGCGTTGGCCATGCTTTCGTAGTACGCTACGGTGAACTCGGTACCGGTTTGAGTGCCCAGTACAGCAGGCGTCAATGTAGTTAGGTCAAAAGCGGTGATGCCGTCGTTGGTTCCGTCTTCGTCGCAGGTGGTTCGTTGTGCCGCACTTACCGGAAAGGCTACAGGCGTATCCACAATGGTCACTACAAATGAACTCTCATCGGTGCAGGTAGGTGTGAAAGGCGACACAGCATAAATGTAAATCGTCTGTGACTGGCTGACCGATTGTCCGGCTTGCAATTGTGAGCCGGTTCCGTTAGGTCCTGTGAAATATTTTCCAACCGTTAAAGTTGGTAAAGTGTAGCTTTCGCAGATGGTCGTATCTGGCAAAACATCAACTTTGAAAATGTTTACCGTAAAGCTTTTCTCATCGTAGCAATTGGGAACGGTATCGGTATCGTCGTAGACATAAAGGGTTTGGTTACTGGTGATCACGTCTCCTTCGTGGAGTTGTGTCCCGTTTCCGCCCGCAGCGGTATAATAATCTCCTACGGCAAGGGGCGGTAAGCTGTACGAACCACAAGCGTTGACATTGGCTACTGCGGCTACAACCGGTGTTTTGTTGATGGTTACCGTAAAGCTATTCTCATCGGTACAGTTGATCCTTTCGCCTGATTCGGTGTAAACGTAGATGGTTTTGGTTGTGGTAATCACATCGCCTGCATGCATCAGGTTGCCTTCTCCGCCGTGTGGCCCGTTAGGCGCAGCAAAGTAGTTACCGAGCGTTAAAACAGGTAAGGTATAACTATCGCAGGCGGTTACGTTTGATGGTGCGTCGGCTTGGATCGAATAGATTTTGATGTTAAAACTGTTCTCGGCTGCACAAAATGGCGCCGTTGCAGAGACTACACGGATGTAGATACGTTGCGTCGTATTGATTACGGTTCCTGCAGGCAATTGAACTCCTGTTCCGTCAGGTCCGGTGTAATAGTTTCCGTCGGCCAGTTCGGTGAGGGTGTACGAGTTACATACATCGATATCAGACCTCGAGTCGATCGCCGGTTTTGGGACAATGGTGATGGTAAACACCGATTGATTGCTACAGCTTGCACTCGCTCTTTTAAAGACGAAAATGGCCCTTGTTGCAGTGATGATGTCACCAGGATAGAAATGGGTTCCGGTTCCGTTACCGTCAGAGAAGTATTCGCCATTGGTAAGTGCAGGCAAGGTATAGCTTTCACAGGAACTTACATTAGGGAACACATCTACAATCGGTTGCGCGATGCTTACAGAGAAATGTAAATCGTCTGTACAGTTTGTTTGTGTGTTAGGTACATAGATGTATACGGTTTGCGTCAGGTTGATGGCAGTTCCTGAAGGAATCTGCGTTCCGGTACCAGCCGGACCAGTATAGTAACCTCCGATAGGCAAGGCAGGCAATACATAAGGCTCGCATTGCGAAATATCGGCAGGGGTTGCCATTCCGATGAATACGGTAAATGAAGCTTCTGACTTACAATCGTTTGCGGTTACCGCATAGACGTAGATTTGTTGCGTGCTGGTTATCGCTGTTCCGGCAGCGAGTTCGGTGCCGCCAGCGTTGGGTTGGGTGTAATATTTACCGATAGACAAAGCAGGAAGCGTATAAGAAGCACATTCAAATACATTGGGGAAAGTGCCCACGGTTACACCGGGTACAATCGTAATGTCGAATCCGGTATTGATCACGCAAACTGGTTCTGCGGTTCCTACGAAATTGACGTAAATGGTTTGTGAGGTCGTGATGACGGTGCCTGGTGCGATTTCGGTTCCAGTTGCGTTTGGACCCGTGAAGTATTTCCCGTGGGGAAGTCCAGGCAGGGTAAAGCTTCCGCAGTGGGTTCCGCTTGCCGGTCCAAGTTCTGTGGGCTCTAAAATAGTCACCAGGAAGTTGCTCGAGTTCGAGCATCCAAATTCATTAGAATTGTAGACATAAATCGTTTTGCTTTCTGTAATCAAATCACCGGCGAAAAGTTGCGTCCCGGCACCGTTTGGTGCTGTGAAGTATTGGCCGTTGGTAATGGCTGGCAGCGGGTAAGGCTGGCAAACGACCACGGCATCAAACGAATCAACCAAAGGCAATGGGCTAATGAAGAGCACAAAACTCGTCACGCTGTAACAAGTGGCGTCATAAACACTTTGTACCCTCGCATAAACGGTGGTGTTGTTCGTAGCGTAGTGCGTGGTTACCGGATTGCTACCGGCATTGGCGTTGGCCAAGGTAGTATAATAGGTTACATTGTAGTTTGTTGGTGATTGGCTCCCCAATATTACTGGCGTTTGTACCGGCAAATAGAAAGCGCTGTTGTTGAATTGCGACGTGGCGCATTTGGTGATGTTTCCGGGTTGGGTCGCAGTGGGTGCCGGTGAAGTCAATAGCTTGAAGTTCTTGACCACGTAGCAGTTTCCTGTGGCGTTTTTGATCCTGACATAGATGGTCTCGCCAGGAGTTCCTACATACGATGTTGGCAGCGTATTGGCGTTTCCGGCGTTGGCGTCGGCCTGATTGTCGTAATAAGATACCGTAGTTGCTGGGTTGAGTCCGGCTTTGACGATTGGTGTGTTGATCGACAAGTCATAGGTATAGTTTGCAGCGCCCAAATCGCAACGGTACAAATCGGTTGGCGTTCCAGCCATGATTTGTGATTGATAACCGATATTGACCGAGTCGGTAACGGGTACACAAGTACCGCTTTGGTATGTGATGCTGTATGTTCCCGGGCCTGTAATGGTAAGTGATGGGCCAGAGGCGCCGCTTACCGGTTGCCCGTTTTTGGTCCAGGTAAAAGTATATTGCGTAGGATTCAGGTTAGAATTCAACACATAGTTGTCGCCAAAGCAAGGAGCAGTTGGGCTGTTGCTGGCGATATCTTGTCCCAAAACGTCCTGTCCGATGTTGAAGGTATCCGACGAGATAAAGATAGCCGAATCCGAATTCTCATCCGAACGGTCGGCAATCACCAACTTAATGTGATAAGGCGTATTGGGTGTGAGTACCGCGGAGGCATTCATGAGTTTGGTCTGTCCGTTGAAATTTACCGCCGCTGTCGCCGCTGCAGAGCCACCGTTGTAACTCCCAAAATATTCGACATTGGCAGAAGGACACGAAGAGTTGTAAAGGAAATCACGGATGGTCACCACCGAAATCGGTAAATTGGTGTTAGGCACTACCGCAAGGTTGGTAGTAACGCCGGTAACAGTATTGGTAAGCAGGAACGCGAATGCATCCGAAAACTGACATTGAAAGTTTCCGTACTCTTCAGAAGCGAAAAGGAAATCAAAACTAAAAGTAGGTGAAATCGGCGTAAAGTCGAATTCCAAAACAGTAGCGTTGACCGAGTTCATGGTGATGCCGGCCTGGAGCAATGTGTTTTGCAAATCGGTATCGCCGGGCCAGTTGGCCGAGCCATCGCTAAGTGCTGTAGTGTTTGGCCCCATCGCGTTCATGACATTTCCGGTGCTCATAATCACGCCGGATTGCATCGGGAAGTTGGGGTTGGTGTTCTGGAAAAATCCGATTCCGTTAGAAGAACCAAAATTGGTTCCCGTGCGCGAAGTCACATTTTGTGCCGAGACACAAGGTGAATTGATTAGGACGGCGTTAACCAGTTGGGGTACGGTATACGTATTCGTATTGACCGAGATGGCTTGGGTGTAGCCAACAAGCGTACTTGCCAAAGCAAGAATGAGTAGAATTTTTTTCATAATAATTTAGGGCTAATTATTATCGTAACAATATGTTATTTTTGACAGGACAAAGATTGGAACAATTATCGGTAAAATGCAAATAAAATCGATGAAATACATTATTTTAGAAATATTATCTATAAAAATCCTACAATTACAACATCGCATATTGTCATTTTAGGAAAAAATCGACGAAATGCACCTGCCTTTTTCCCGCAAACATTCTCCTTTTAATATTAGTATGGTATAGCTATCTTTGCAGCCTAAATATTCTAATCATGAACGGACTGCAACAAATCCTTACGCCACAAATCGAGAAAGCCATCAAGACCCTATTTGACCTAACAATCGAAAGAGTTGAATTTCAGGCTACGCGCAAAGATTTTGAAGGCGACCTCACCATGGTGTTGTTTCCGTTGCTCAAACTCATCAAAAGCAGCCCGGCCGAACTCGGCCAAAAAATAGGCGCCTACCTCGTAGAGCACGTGGATGAGGTAGAACGTTTCAATGTCGTTTCGGGTTTCCTCAATATCGTCATCGCCGATTCGTATTACATCGACTTTTTCAATAAGATAAAATCAGACAGCCAATTCGGGTTTGTCGCGCCCAATGGCCAGGACAAGGCTGTAATGATCGAATATTCATCGCCCAACACCAACAAGCCATTGCACTTGGGCCATGTGCGCAATAACCTTTTGGGTTATTCGGTGGCCGAGATCATCAAGGCATCGGGGAAGAAAGTCTACAAAACCCAGATCATCAACGACCGCGGGATTCATATTTGCAAGTCCATGCTCGCTTGGGAGAAATTCGGCAAAGGTGAAACGCCACAATCTTCACACCTCAAAGGAGACAAACTCGTGGGGAAATATTATGTCGCGTTCGACAAAGCGTACAAAGAACAAATCAACGATCTAATCGCCCAGGGAAAAACAGAAGACGAAGCCAAAAAGCAAGCACCCATCATCCTCGAAGCCCAACAAATGCTACTTGATTGGGAAGCCGGAGACGAAAAAGTCGTTAGCCTCTGGAAAACCATGAACAGTTGGGTTTATAGCGGATTTGCAGAAACCTATAATAACCTCGGCGTCGATTTCGACTCCTATTATTACGAAAGCAACACCTACCTTTTGGGTAAAGACGTCGTGCAGATGGGACTCGAAAAAGGCGTGTTTGAAAAAGACCCCGACGGTTCGGTATGGATTGACCTTACCGATGAAGGACTCGACCGCAAAATCGTATTGCGCTCCGACGGTACAGCGGTCTACATGACCCAAGACATCGGCACGGCCATCCAACGTGTCAACGACTTCCCAGATGTGGGCGGAATGGTCTACACGGTAGGGAACGAGCAGGATTACCACTTTAAGGTGTTGTTCCTGATCCTCAAAAAGCTCGGTTTCGATTGGTCTAAGAACCTGTTCCATTTGTCTTACGGTATGGTCGATTTGCCGTCTGGAAAAATGAAATCGCGCGAAGGAACGGTCGTGGATGCCGACGATTTGATCGATGACATGACGCAAACTGCCAAACAACTGTCTGAAGAACTCGGCAAACTCGAAGGATACAACGACGAAGAGAAACTCAAACTCTACAAAACCATCGGGCTCGGCGCACTCAAATATTACATACTCAAGGTCGATCCCAAAAAACGCATCCTGTTCAACCCAGAAGAATCGGTCGATTTTGCAGGGAATACCGGGCCGTTCATCCAATATACCTACGCGCGGATCCAGTCGATTTTGCGCAAGGCCGATTTTGATCTCGACACGAACCTCGCTGCCGCCAGCCTAGGATTGCATCCCAAAGAAAAAGAACTCCTCAAACTGCTAGAGCAATATCCCGAGACCATACAATTGGCGGCCGAACACCACAGCCCGGCACTCGTAGCCAACTATACCTATGAACTCGTAAAGGAATATAACTCGTTTTATCAGACGGTTTCGATACTCGGTGAGGAAAACCTTGACATCAAAACCTTTCGCGTGCAGCTTTCTAAAAAGGTCGCCGACACCATCCACTCGGCGTTTGGTTTGCTCGGTATTGCCGTTCCCGAAAGAATGTAAGCGCACAGTTTCAAAATTATTCTTATGTTTGGCAAATGTAAATCCTACTGTTTATGAAGAAGTTAACTGTTTTTATTGCACTTTCTGCCGTTATGCTGCTCAATACCGCCTCTTTTTGCTCGCGCGAAGACGTGCAACCTGTGGTATTGCAAGATACCGAACTCATCAAGAACACCGTGATGCAAGGAACCTGGCGCGTCACGTATTACAGCGACCACGGACAGGAAGAAACCGATCATTTTACCGGATACGATTTCACTTTTGGAGCCGACGATTTATTGTCGGCCACAGACGGCAACAATACCTACACCGGAGCCTGGACGCTATCCACCAACAAATCCGAGGATGAAACCCCAAGTGATCCACTCGATTTCAACATCGTTTTTGCTGCACCCGCCGATTTCGAAGATATCAGTGATGACTGGGATGTCGTGTCGCGCACGGCCGATAAGATCGTCTTGCAGGATGTGAGTGATGGAGGTGCCGACGTAGACAATCTTACTTTCGAGAAAAATTAAATCAAAGCCGGTGTTAGCCGGTTTTTTTAATACAACAAACGCAAGCTCAGGTTTGGCGTGCGTTCTAGCGCATAAGTATTGACGCTTTCGATGGTGTTGCTCAGGCTGTTGACGCGGTAATAGCGGTTCACCGTATTGCTCTTGTTGAAGATGTTGAGCAACGAAGCGTGAAGCTGCAGCCTAGATTTTTGCCCGAGAAGCCACTCGTAAGAACCCGAAAGGTTGAACTGAAAAAAATCATCCAACACTTCATTGTTAGGATTGTTATAGCTGATTTGGCGGTTGCTCAGCAAAATAGGCGTGGTAGTCGGACGGCCCGAATTCCATTTGCCACCCAGGGCAATGCGAAGTTTTTTCCAATCGTAAGTCGCTGCACCCGATATACTGTGCTCAATCTGAAAATTGTTCGGGAATTGGCTCGGGTCGTATTGGCTGAAATCATATCGGTTGTGGTTGAAACTGTAAGCCAACCAAGTGTAAAATCGCCTGAAATTGCGTTGCAGCAAAACCTCCGAACCCCAAACTTCATAGTTGCCATTGAGTTTAATCCGTTCCAGTTGGTTGCGAAAAGCCTGGCCAGGTGTTGAAATACCTTTGACTTTTTTATAAAAATTATCTACAGTAAACAACCAGCGTTTGTTCTTATAGGTGATTCCCAGGGCAAGCTGTTGGCTTTTCTGGATGGGAATTTCACGGTCGTCGGCTAAAGTCCATCGGCGTTTTTCGATTCCCATGAAATCTTGCTGCAGGTCAATCACCTGCGAGGCAGTCTGGTTTTTCATTTCGCCGAGTAACTCAATGGCCAGTGATTGGGTCATCGCGTAGTTGAATTGCAGGCGCGGCTCAATCAGCAGTTTATTAAAGCTCTCGTAATAATTAGAACGGATACCCGAATTGACCGACAACTTGCCATTGCGCGACCGGATTTGGGTTTCGAGCACCAGCGCGTGGCTGTGCAATACATTCCTTACATTTCGGCTGAACTCGGGATTGTTGATCTCGTCAAAATTCGAAATCCCGATCTCATTGTATTGGTAGCCATTTTTAAAAATGAAATACGGGCTCAATTCATGGCTGTTCTCAATGCGTATCCCGGTGTCTAAGACCGAGTTTTCCTGGTTGAGCAGTTGGTTTTTCTCTATCGACTCGGTGATAGATTCAAGGTCGTACCAGGAGACATAAGCGTTAACCTGCGTGGTATTTTTGGCGTTCCAGCTGGTTTTCCAGCTTAGGTTCCCGCCATAACTTTGTTGTTGAAGCAAATTGTTTTTTGAGTTGTATACGCCGCCTACTACAGACCGTTGGTCAACACCCAGCCGGTTGGAGATCCCGATACCATCCACAAGCAGTTCATGCCGCGTCCCGATTTTCTGTTTGAACTGAAGCGTAAAGTCGTAGAAATAAAAATCCTCGTTGGTGTTGTAACTAATCACTTCCCGATTGTTGACATTGGTCACAATCGTATTCTGGAAAATCCTATTGTAATATTTCTGATACGTGGGCGACTGAACCCAATCGGTATGTGAGCGACGCCCAGAAACCATCAACGAGGCTTTGTCGTTGAGTTTCATCTTTGCGTAAAAATCTGCGGCGATCAAATTGAGCCCAACGGCGTAAGTAGAAGGTTCGATCTTTTCGCTGGTTGTGGCCATATCCACTACGCTCGACACGCTTTCGCCATAGAAGGCCGAGGTGCCGTTTTTGGCGATCAAAATGCGGTTGGGTACGGCTGGGTTAAACGCAGAGATTAATCCAAAGAAGTGGCCGGTTTGGAACATCCTGATGCCGTTCCATAAAAACAGGTTCTGGTCGTGCGTGCCGCCGCGCACATTGAGGCTGGAGATGTTTTCCTCGGCACTGTAAATTCCGGGAATCTGTTGCATGGTCTGCAGCACGTCTGGTTCGATAAGGCCTGGCAATATCCCAAATTTGGAGGGTTTGAGGACGTATCCGTTGCTTTTGGTTTTGGAGATTCCCGAGGTGAGGTAATGGTCTATCGTGACTTCGTTGAGTGAGAAGGTCATGGCGTCGGCCTTTGGATCGTTGGCCATGCTTTGGCTTACCGTTACAATCACGTAGCGGTTGTCGACAATTTCAAAGCCTAGCGGCGTTTGCTGTTGGAGTTGCTCCAATTGTTGCAAAAGGGTTTCTGAAACGTCGGGCGT
The DNA here is from genome assembly GCA_002483285.1 of Flavobacterium sp. UBA7665. Taxonomy (GTDB): domain Bacteria; phylum Bacteroidota; class Bacteroidia; order Flavobacteriales; family Flavobacteriaceae; genus Flavobacterium. Next base: position 20,412 of record DLHP01000004.1, on the reverse strand, counting down.
TGTCACCTCGTAGGGTGCAATCGTTTCTTCGGTGTAGCTGAATTTTACCTGATGCTGTTTCTCGATTTGGGTAAGGACGGTTTTAAGCGGTGCCTTTTGCTGCGCCAAAACCGCTCCTGAAAAAAGGAAGAAAAAGAAAGCCAGTATCAGGTAAATTCGGCCTTTGGACATTTTTATCTTGCGGTAAGCGTGATGTTGGTTTCTGCTTTAGAATAGTTGAGGTTGTAGGTTTTGGAGATGATATACAGCGCCATTTCAAGGTCATCCGAGGGCACATTGCCAGTGAAACGGTGGTTGCTGTCTACTTTCTGTTTGCTGATTTTTACATCGTATTGCCGTTCGATTTCGGCGATTACGGTGTCGAGATCATCGTTGGAGAATGAAATAAGGTGGTTCAACCAGGTAGGTTTGTCTAGAACCGAAGCCACTGGTTGCAGGGCTCTACCGGCTTCAAAATAGGCCGACATGCCTGGGGTGAGCAACAAGGTTTTGCCTTGGGTAGCCACACGGACTTTTCCTTCATAGCAGATCACTTCAAACCGGTCGCCACGGGCCTTGACATTGAATTGCGTACCCACGACGGTTACTTTGCCCAAGCGGGTAAGCACGTCAAAGGTTTGGCCTTTGGTGACTTTAAAGAACGCTTCGCCTTCCAGTTGCAGTTCGCGGCGGTCGGTCCAGTTCCATTTTTTGTATTCGATCTGCGAAGCCGAATTAAGCGTCACCTCAGAATCATCGGGCAGTAAGAAGGTTTTCTGCATTTTGTTTTCGGTGAGTTCGGAGGTGGTTTGCATGGGTACCGACGCAAAAAACAACCCAATCCCGATGACCAGCACTGCTGCAATCCTAAGCAGCCAATTGTTTTGCAAACGAATGGTTTTTGTTCTGGGCGCGGTGATTTCGGCCCACATCAATTCAGTATCAAAGGCCGGAACCTTGAGTGTATTGGTGTAAGCTATAATTTTTTCGTAGCTTTTAAAATCGGCCGACTGTTCAAAAGCGGCCAGCTCTTGCCGGGTCATTCCTCCTTCGAGCCATTTGGCTAAATCGTGTTGCATTTCCATTGTTACTTTCTTTTGATAACGACTATATTTTAATTCCTTGTAATTGGTCAATCTGTTCTCTTAAGGCGGCCAAAGCGCCCGAAATCCGCTTCTCGACCGCTTTGACGCTGATGCCGAGCATTTCTGCAATTTCGGTGTATTTCTTCCCGTCGATACGGTTGAGCAAAAACGCGGTGCGCTGTGCCTCAGACAAATTCTCGATCGCATTGTGCAGCTTCACCCTGAATTCTTCTTCTTCTATGATGTAATCAGGGCTTTCAAAAGCATGTTGGTTTAAATCGGCTTTTTTAGAGTACTCCAGTACTACTTTTTGGTGCGCGATATAATTCAACGACGCGTTGTTGGCTACGATATATAGAAACGACTTGGCTTTCTCGAATGGTACATTTTTGCAATTTTCCCACAGTTTAATGAATGCTTCCTGTGTCACGTCATTGGCTTGCTCCTCATTACCGAACTTGTAATACAGGTAGTTGCGCAAATTTTTGACATGCGTCTTGAAGAACCCGGCAAATACCGCATCCTCACAAATGCAATGCAATCCATTTTTTTCCATAGGAATCCAAAAGTGTTCTGTAGTGAAAACAGCTCAGAAATTAAAAACCCTACTTTTATGGCGTCATTTTTCCCGACATAAACTTAATCAGAAAAAACGGTTCCTAAGGTAGGGTTTTCGATATTTGGGATGTTTTATTGCCGTAACTAACATTTTACAAGATGAGAAATTTGTTGAAAGTCTTATTTGCATGGGTTGTTTTGCCGGCGGTGCTTTTGGTTTCCTGCCAGCACGACGAAAATGAGACCCTGTCTAATACAAAGGCACTTTCAAAATCTTCAGAATTGACCACAGGGCTTTACAGATTGGCCATGAACAACACCTCGGGGGATAATTTCATAGACCACTCGAGTGCGTTCAAGATTGACTTTCCATACCAGGCAATCGTCAATGGGCAATCGGTTGGACTCGCTTCTGAGGCCGATTACCAGACGGTTCGAGATATTTTCGCAGCTTCGGCCAGTGATGTAGATTCGATAACGTTGGCTTTTCCGTTGACGGTTTCCCTAATCGATTATACCCAACAATTACTCGGTAGCCAACAGGCTTTGGATGATTTCCGCGACAATACTGCTGCGCCTTTGAATCCTGCTATTCCATGTATATCCGTACAATATCCGGTTGTGATTTCTGTTTACGACAGCAATATCCAGAATGCGCAAAACTTTACCATCAATAATAAACCGGATTTGTTTGGTTTTATTGCGGGCTTATCGCTAGGGCAATTGTACCAAATCAATTATCCCATAAGTGCTGTCAATTCAAACGGCGAGCTGGTTGTGGTTCAAAACGACACCGAGCTTTTGGATGCCATCAATGTTGCTGCCGAGGATTGCAGCTGTGGTAACCCTAATATTTTAACCGATGACCTGGTGATGTACATCCCGTTTGGCAACGAATTGCATGATTTGACCGGGAATTCGGAAATGCTAATCTCAGGAAACTATCATTACGTAACCGATCGCAGCGGCAACGCAAACGGCGCCATTTCTATGGATGATGGTTCCAATAATGGCCAAAACACCGTTTACGCCGAAGGAAATGCAGCCAATAACATGATGGCCAGCGGCAGTTTTTCAATGAGTATCTGGTACAAAAGACAGGACAATTCGGGCGTTAATCCGCAAGAACAGTTGGCGTCTAACTTTGCCGTTACCGCCTTATTGGGCAGTCCCGACAATACTGTTATGGGACCTTATTTGATGGATATGTCTGATGAAGTAATCTATGATGATTCCTGGGTTACCGATGGGCTCGGCAATGACATCGCCAACTGGCACCATTTGGTGATTAGTTACGATAGTAGCTTGAACCTTGGTAAATTGTACCGCGACGGCCAACTCCGCCGCACTTTTACTTGCAACGATATGCCTACCTCAATCCCCAGTTATTCTTTCGCAAACCGATACAAAGGCTTTATGGATGACATCAGGGTATACAAAAAAGCTTTGACTGCTACACAGGTTGCTACTTTGTACAACCTCGAAGGCGACGTCAACCAATGTATGAATTAAATTGAACTTAAATGGGTTAAGTTAAATTGGAAGGACCGGGCCGTTAATTCAGCCCGGTTTTTTATTGGTTGTAATTGTGGACTTTCCCTGATTTCGCCACTTTGCCGGTTCCGTTGGTTGCACCGTTGGTTCCGGTGGTGTCGGATGCTGATCCTTTGTATCCGGCTCCGCACGCAGCAATCAAAAAAGCTGCTGCAACCATCAATACCATTTTTTTGTATTTCGTTTCCATGAGATTGGTTTTTAGTTTTACTAAATTTAGGTATTAACCACAGCAATTACCGTATGAATTTGCCCAAGATGATTACAACATTACCATGGTTTTCGGTAAAAAAATTTGACATCTAACGGTTTTGAACCTTAGCGGTTTTCGCTTATATTTGCAGCTTCAAAATCCCGATAATCATGTTTGATAATTTAAGCGATAAACTCGATAAAGCGTTCCACATCCTCAAAGGGCATGGAAAAATCACCGAAATCAACGTAGCCGAAACCTTAAAAGAAGTACGCCGTGCGTTGCTCGATGCCGACGTCAACTTTAAAATCGCCAAAGATTTTACCACCAAGGTCAAGGAAAAGGCCATCGGGCAAAACGTACTTACGACTTTACAGCCGGGCCAGTTGCTCGTGAAATTGGTCAAGGACGAACTCACCGAACTCATGGGCGGTGATGTAGCCGGATTGAACCTATCGGGAAATCCAACGGTGATTTTGATGTCGGGTCTGCAAGGTTCGGGTAAAACGACGTTCTCGGGTAAACTTGCCAACTTCCTCAAAACCAAGAAAAATAAAAAACCGCTGTTGGTAGCTTGTGACGTGTACCGTCCGGCGGCAATCAATCAATTGCATGTGGTTGGCGACCAGATCGGTGTAGAAGTCTATTCTGAACTGGGCAACAACAATCCGGTAGAAATCGCGCAGAACGCCGTAAAGTATGCCAAAGAAAAAGGATACAATGTAGTCATCGTGGATACCGCGGGCCGTTTGGCTGTGGATGAAGAAATGATGACCGAAATCGCCAACGTACACAAAGCCATTCAACCACACGAAACCTTGTTTGTGGTGGATGCGATGACCGGACAAGATGCGGTGAACACGGCCAAAGCTTTCAACGACCGACTTGATTTTGACGGTGTCATCCTTACCAAATTAGACGGTGACACGCGCGGTGGAGCGGCCATTTCGATCAAATCGGTGGTCAACAAGCCCATCAAGTTCGTAGGAACCGGCGAAAAAATGGAAGCCATCGACGTGTTCTACCCAGAGCGTATGGCCGAAAGAATCCTGGGCATGGGTGACGTGGTGTCGCTTGTAGAAAGGGCGCAGGAGCAATTCAATGAAGAAGAAGCCAGGAAAATCCAGAAGAAAATCGCAAAGAATGAATTTGGTTTTGACGATTTCCTTTCGCAAATCCAGCAGGTCAAGAAAATGGGTAATATGAAGGATTTGGTGGGCATGATTCCCGGCGCATCCAAAGCGATGAAAGATGTGGAGATTGAGGACGACGCGTTCAAACACATCGAAGCAATCATCCACTCGATGACACCCGCAGAAAGAAGCCGTCCTGCCATTATCGATGTGAAACGCAAAACCCGCATCGCCAAAGGCTCGGGTCGCAAGATAGAAGAAGTCAACCAACTCATGAAGCAGTTCGACCAGATGAGCAAAATGATGAAAATGATGCAAGGTCCGGGCGGCAAGAACCTCATGAAAATGATGGGCGGCATGAAAGGAATGAGATAAAAAGGTTCAGGGTTTAAAGGTTCGAGGTACAGGAACTTTTAAACCCTGAGTTTTTTACCTGTACCCTGAACCCTTCAACCCAAACAACATGCAACTACTCGACGGAAAAAAAACAGCAGCCGACATCAAAGCCGAAATCACAGCCGAGGTCAACCTAATGAAGAAAAACAACGAGAAAGTGCCACACCTTGCTGCAGTAATCGTGGGCAACGACGGCGCCAGCCTGACTTATGTGGGCAGTAAAGTCAAAGCCTGTGAACTTGTAGGTTTTGAATCGACGCTTGTCAAGATGCCGAGCACAACTTCTGAGACCGAATTACTCAAAAAAATCAAACAACTCAACGAAGACAACAATATAGATGGGTTCATCGTCCAGTTGCCGCTGCCCGACCAGATCGATACGCAGAAGGTTTTGATGGCCATCGACCCCAGTAAAGATGTGGATGGTTTCCACCCGGAAAACTTCGGGAAAATGGCGCTCGACATGACCACGTTTATTCCAGCCACGCCATTCGGAATCCTCGAATTACTCGAACGTTACAATGTAGAAACCAAAGGCAAGCATACGGTTGTTATCGGCCGTAGCCATATCGTTGGGCGCCCTATGAGCATTTTGATGGGACGCAAAGGTTTTCCAGGAAACTCCACCGTCACACTCACCCACAGTTATACCAAGAATATTGCACAGATCACCACACAAGCCGACATCATCATAACGGCGCTCGGTGTGCCCAATTACCTCAAAGCCGAAATGGTCAAGGACGGCGCGGTCATTATCGATGTGGGCATCACGCGTGTGGAAGACAAAACCTCCGAAAAGGGTTACCGCATTACCGGCGACGTGGATTTTGAAAACGTCAGCAAGAAGGCATCGCACATTACGCCGGTTCCCGGTGGTGTGGGTCCTATGACCATTGCGATGTTGCTCAAGAACACGTTACTTGCAAGGGAACAGCGAAAAACCTCGCATCCGTAAACAAAAGGCTTTCCTAAAATTAGGAGTGAAATGGTTTTCGGTTTAACAATAGATGTAGATTTTCGGTACGATGGAGAATGAGAAAAGTTGTATTTTGCCTTCAGGGAAGGGGCGGATGTGTTCCCTAAAAAAAGTCAACGGATTTGAATTCTAGTAATTCTGCCTATTTTGCTAAGTTTAAATAGTCGTTTTAATTGCGAACAATCGCGACAGTATAAAATAAAAAGCCTTCCGGATTGGGAAGGCTTTTTTTATTTAATTAGAAATGATCAGTTGGTCAAAACCAATACGTCCATCGCGTTCACCACGGGTTGTCGTATGGATTCCTTAGTAAATGCCTCTTTGTACTTTCCTTTCGTGAGTTTCGGGTCTTTGATCTCAAATGGCTTATGGCTGCGGTTTACGATTACGATGACTTCTTCTTTCCCCAGTTTTCGGCTGAACGCGTATACCTGTTCTGTATCGTTAATGATGATTGGTTCAAAACTGCCGCGTTGAATGGCTTTCGACCTGTTGCGCAAGCCCAGGAATTTTTGATACCATTTAAATAGATCTTCATTGAATACCACCGTATCAGGTTCGTGTTTGCTTTGGTCGGGATTTGCAGTTTCGTCGTCGTATTTGAGATCTTTCCACAACATGGGCTTGCGGCAATCCGGGTCGTTTCCGCCCCAAATACCAGCTTCGTCACCATAGAAAATCATCGGTGAGCCCAAATATAAAATCTGGAAGGCAGCAATGAGTTTTTGTTTTTGGATGTCAGCTGCAGTGGGCTTTCTTGCATTGTAACTCTTGTTGTTGCTTTTTTGGCTCCAGTTGAAATACGGGCCCCAATCGCCCAACCTTTTCCCGTCGGGATTGGCAATTGCCGAACCGATGCGGTTGCTGTCGTGGCTGTCCACAAGGTTCTGCATGTTCTGAGCTACACCATCCCCGAATCCCAATCGTAATTGCTTGAGTTGGGTATCAAAATTCGTCACCGAAACCGCATTTTTTTCGGCTACAAAGAAATCATACACTGCAAAGGCAAAATTGTAGTTCATCGTAGCGTCGAATTCATCGCCGCTCAGGTACGGTTTGGTTTTCTCAATCGGGTCGACGAGTTCGGCGGTGAGATAAGCATCTTGATTGAGTGTTTTCACCCATTTGCGCCAGTCTTTCCAAAACGGATGCGCCACGCAATAGGCCACGTCGAGTCGCCAACCGTCAATACCGTGTGCATTACCTTTGTCCATGGGGTTCATCCAGCGTTGGGTGGCGTTGAAGATGTAGTTTTTCGGGCCAGCGACGATGCCGTTCTCATCTTCTTTGAGCTCGGGTAAGGTCTTCACGCCAAACCAGCCGTTGTAATCGAATTTAGTTCCCTTGGTATCATCTTTCCAACTGTTGACCATAAACCAGTCTTTATAAGGAGAAGCCTGTTGCTTTTCGGTCACATCCTTAAACGCAAAACTGTTGACGCCCAAATGGTTGAACACGCCGTCAAAGATGATGTGCATCTGGCGTTTGTGGACCTCGTCGATTAGTTTCAGGGCGAGCAGGTCGGCCTTGGTCCAAACCCATTTTGCAGGGTCGAGCGGATCTTCGGTTTCGATGAGTTTGCGATCACCTTCGGGATCTGGGCCAAACGTGGGATCCACATGGTGGTAGCACAACGCATCGTATTTGTGTGAGGACGGCGACCAGAAAATCGGCGTGAGATAAATGGCGTTGATTCCCAATGATTTCAGGTAATCGAGCTTGTCGATGATACCTTGCAAGTCACCACCATAACGCCGGCGTTGGATATTGAACCAAATGTCCTTGCCGTTTTTCTGCTCATACGGTTGCAGCTCGTACCAATCGCTGGTCCAGGGATGGATTTCAAAGTCCGAAGTTGCATCAAACGGATAAGCGCCTTGCTGGTCCGAAACTTTCGGGTCGTTTGATGGATCGCCGTTGGCAAAACGCTCCACAAAAATCTGGTACCAGGAGACACCTTTGCTCCAATCGGGTGTGAAGTCGGTTTGGGCGGCCAGGCAACACGGCACTAAAAGCAGTAAATAAAGATGGAATTTTGTCATTTGGGCATTGTTAATTTTGGGTTCGAACTATTTTGCCCGCGTGGCAAAACGGCTAATATTCGCCTCTTTTCTTGTAAGTAGGATCGTCTTTTTTGATGAAATCGACTTTCCAACGCGAAGTTGTTTTTGGCGCTTCATTGTCGGCGTCGTCGGCTTTTGGTGTTTCGTCGATCGTCTTGTGGGTTTCCTTTTTGAAAGGTTCTTGTTTCCTGAACGAACGCATTTCCTGGTTACGACTCGCCGATTGTTGGCGCCTGCTGCTGGTTTCGGCATCATTTGCATCGCGATGGTCGTCGTTGTTTTCAGGCTTGGTTTCCCGCTTGGGTGCAAATTTCCTAATCGTCGTTTCGGGGTTTCTCATCGGTTTGCGTTCAGACCTTTGGCGTCCATCCTCTTTCCTGTTGTCTTTTGTTTCTTGACGCTCCTTTGGCAAACTCGCTTCCTCGGTTTTGCTCGATGGTTCGATGAGTTTGTTGAGTTCGGAGATTTCGGCAGGCGTGAGTTCGCGGTAACGTCCAACAGGCAAATCGAGTGAAATATTGATGATGCGGATGCGTTTGAGCGCGGTCACCTCATAACCCAAATACTCGCACATCCGCCTGATTTGGCGGTTGAGTCCCTGGGTTAGGATGATCTTGAAATTGTATTTGCTGATTTGTTCTACCTTGCATTTGCGCGTCACCGTATCTAAAATCGGTACCCCATTTCCCATGCGTTCAATGAATCGACTCGTGATGGGTTTGTCAACCGTCACAGTGTATTCTTTTTCGTGGTTGTTGCGCGCACGAAGGATTTTATTGACAATGTCGCCATCGTTGGTCATAAATATTAATCCTTCGCTGGCCTTGTCGAGGCGCCCAATCGGGAAAATTCGTTTGGGATAGTTGATGTAATCGACGATGTTTTCCGACACTTCCAGATTGGTAGTGCACTCAATCCCAACGGGTTTGTTGAAGGCGAGGTAAACCAGTTGTTCGTTATTGTCGCGGATGAGTTTCCCGTCAATGCGTACTTCATCATCGGGAGAAACTTTGGTTCCCATTTCAGGAACGATGCCATTGATGGTGACGCGTCCTTCGGCAATTAGCGCATCGGCTTCACGGCGCGAGCAATAGCCGGTTTCGCCTATGAATTTATTGAGTCTTTTAAGATTGTCTTCCATTTGGCAAAAATAAGTTTTAATTTGATACACCAACCAGTGAAAATGCGACGCAACCCTTTACACTTTAAAAGACTTACTAATCGACGATTAAAAAGTCCAAGTACCGCCCCGCAGGAATTAATTGTTATTTTTACAAATAAACCAATTACTTATGAGAAAAATCACCTGGTTTTTGATGCTTTCAACCGCTTTTGCATTTTCACAAGTGCACAAGGAACCAGCCCGTTTGCAAGATTCGGGCCCACATGAATTGTATGTACTCATGAGTATCGATCTCGATTTTAATACGACCAGTCCATTTCTGGATCAGGCGGTCCTTCAGGTACCCGAAATTGCCGGTATCGTCTCAAATTACAGCTTTTCTTTTGAAAAAGCAGTGAATTGGACCGAGCCGCAGTTAGATGTTCTCCAAGCCCGCATCATCAAGCAATCGGGCGACTTAAATGCTGTCAAAAAGATTCGCAATCTATTCAAAGTAAAAATGCCAAGTCCCGACAACGCCACGCTTTTGGCGCTGGCCCGTGAACTCGAAAGATTGCCAGAGGTTGTCTTCTGCGATTTGATGTCGACAACGCCGCCGGCACTGCCCAACGACATTCCTCCTGCAACATCCAACCTTGAAACCGGACAAACCTATATAAATGCCAATCCTGGGGTAAATATGCGTTATGCCTGGGATATGGGGCTTAACGGTGGCGGAATTCGCGTGCGCGATGTAGAATACGGGCTGAATACCAGCCATGAAGAATTTAATGAGCGGCCAATTTCGATTGCTCAGGGAATGAACATTTCTACCCAAGTTCAGGCCAGTTCCTACAACCACGGGACAGCGGTGTTTGGGATTGTTTATGCCGACAAGGGAACTTACGGTGTTTCGGGTATGGCGCATGGCGCGCAGGAAATGAAATTTTTCCCGGAGTGGCAGCAGTCGGGATGGGATCGGCCCACTGCGGTTTGGATGGCCATGACCAATTCGGGTGAAGGCGATGTGATTCTATATGAAATGCAGGTTCAGGGCGCCAATGGTGAGTATATCCCTGCAGAATACAACATGACCGTGTGGACGCTGACCCAAACCGCTACGAGTTCAGGTATTGTTGTGGTGGCCGCCGCCGGAAATGGTAATGAAGATCTTGATTCGGCGCCGTATTCATCCTACAGGAGTAGGGGCGACAGCGGTGCTATCATAGTAGGCGCGGGCAGCCCAAATACCTCGCACAACAAACTTAGTTTCAGTACGTATGGCTCGCGGGTTGACGTGCAGGGCTGGGGTTCTAACGTACGCAGCACCGGTTACGGCGACTACCTGACCGTTGGCGGAGACGAAAATCAAAAGTATACCAACGGGTTTGGCGGGACGAGTTCTGCCACGCCCATCGTAGCTTCTTGTGCCATTGTGCTGCAATCGTATTTCCACGGGTTGACAAGCGACTACCTCGATTCAATCGAGTTGCGAAATCTGTTGATTGATACGGGCATTGCACAAGGGTCGGGTGGGCACATCGGGCCGATTCCCAATATGCAGGCGGCAATAGCGGCCGTCAATGCACTGGCCTTGGATGCGACAGCAAGCACAAATGGTTTCCTTATTTTTCCAAACCCCGTAACCGACAAAATAAACGTCATCAGCGATCGCCTCACGCAACAAGCGGCTGTTACACTATTCAATTCGGTGGGGCAAATGGTTTTTCAGGGTAGTTTGTCTTCGGACAAGACCATTGATGTGTCGCGCTTTCCAAAAGGGGTTTATTTCCTGAGGATTGTCGACAATCAATCGATAAGCACCAAAAAAATCATCAAGGATTAATTCTCAGAAGTGAGGAACGCGATTATTTTCTGATACAACACTTCATCATGCATGCTGTGTCCGAGGCCGCTCGTTTGGATGAATTCGGCGTGTTTCCAGGTTTCGGCTAGCTTTTGTGCTTCAGAAAATGCAACAACTTCATCGGCAAGGTCGTGCGCGATAATTCCTTTGATTTGGGTATTCACGAGGAACAATTGTCCCGAAAAGACATCGATGTCAATCTCGAATTTTTCTTTGATGTTGTCGAATAAATAATCCCGTACCTTATTGTTGAGCCAAAGCAGCCGAACATAGTTGGTCAGCAGAATCTTAAAATCAGAAGGTGCGCCAAGCAACACCATTTTTTCGAGTCCGTGGTTGTTGTAATGGTGTTGGAAATACACGCTTGAAATCCCGCCAATCGAATGCCCAATAATATGTTTGGGTTGGTACAGCTTGATAACCTTGTCGATAAATTTCGCATATTGCGGTACATTGAATTCTGACCCGCTTGACAATCCGTGCGCAGGCGCATCGATGGCGACTATCGTATTTCCCGTGGCTTTGAGGTGCGGCAAAAGTTGCTCCCATCTTGAGGCATTGCTTTCCCAACCGTGCACGAGTAAAGTCACCGTGTCGCTGCCTGGCCAAATGTAGATTTGGAAATGGTCATCGCCCAGATGGATCGTCTGCGTTTCCGCATCCTTTAGCACATTCGGTAGCGCGTCTTTGATAAGACGGCCTTCACGCGGCGTGCTAAACAAGCGATAGGCGAGCAGCGTGGCTTTTTTCGGGTAAAACCAACTCAAGGTGTTGATGTACAGCCCAACCGATTTGGTGATGATGAATTTCCTGATTTTCTGCATAAAAAAACCCCGACGAGCGGGGTTGGTATTTACATGGTGGCGAATAATTTTGCCATTTTCTCTCTTTCTTCTTCGGCGAGTGAACTGTCAACCAAAATCCTGCCCGAGTGTTCGTCGGTGATGACTTTTTTGCGTCCGGCGATTTCTACCTGGGTTTGCGGCGGAATCGTAAAGAACGAACCGGCTGAGGCACCCCTTTCAATAGAAACTACTGCCAAACCGTTGCGAACGCTGCTGCGGATTCTTTTGTAAGCGGCAAGCAAACGCTCTTCAATCAACGCTTCAAACTCTGCAGATTTTTCGGTAAGGAAAGTTTCTTCCTTCTCGGTTTCCTGCATGATGTCATTGAGCTCGGCTTTTTTATGTTTGAGGTGGCTTGTTTTGGCCTCCAACTTTTCTTTGGATTGTGAAATCACTTCTTTTTTGTGTTCCATAGAAGCTTTCATTTCCTTGATTTGCTTTTCGGCAAGTTGGATTTCAAGTTCCTGGAATTCTACTTCTTTGGTGAGGGAGTTGAATTCGCGGTTGTTGCGAACGCTTTCCTGCTGTTTGGTGTATCTTTTGATGGCCGCCTGGTGGTCTTCGACAGCGATTTTTTTGGCTTTGATTTGCTCTTCGATACTTTCAAGATCTTGTTTGAGTTTCTCAGTACGCGTAGTCAGACCGGCAACTTCATCTTCCAGATCTTCTACCTCTAGCGGAAGTTCACCTCTTACATTTCTGATTTCATCGATTCTGGTGTCAATTAATTGCAAGTCGTATAATGCCCTTAATTTCTCTTCAACACTTAGTTCTTTTGTATTCGCCATAATTTATAAGTACTTAACAGGATTTGTATTTTCTTCTGATAAAACGATGGCAAAATTAGGGATTTTTTTCCTAAGAAAATCAACAATATAATTTTTTGTATAACGCTCGCTTTCAAAATGTCCGATGTCGGCCAAAAGCAGTTGGTTTTCGGCTTCGTAAAAGTTGTGGTATTTGAGGTCGGCCGTAACGAAAGCGTCGGCTCCGGCACGAATCGCAGCCGCAATGGCAAAGCTTCCCGAACCGCCAAGCACGGCTACTTTTTTGATGTTTTTCCCGAGGAAAGCAGAATGTCGAATGCCGTCGCACAACAGTTTGTCTTTGACTTTTTGCAGGAAATCGCGTTCAGACAAAGCGGTTTCGAATTCGGCAACCATTCCCAGTCCGATTTGCTGGTGTTGGTTTTCAAGGCTGTAGATTTCGTAAGCCACTTCCTCATAGACATGATGGGCAAAAAGGGCTTTGAGGATTGCGGACTCCCGATGTTTTTCAAAGGTGACTTCAATTTTGACTTCGTCGGTTTGGGTGAGTTGGCCTTTGGTTCCTATTGTTGGGTTGCTGTCTTCGTTGCCGCGATAGGTTCCGGTTCCGGTCGAATTGAAACTGCAATGATCGTAGTTACCGATGTTTCCCGCGCCGGCTTCAAACAACGCATCGCGAAGCGTTTGGGCATTTTCGGGAACGGTATAAGTGACGAGTTTGCGGATGAAACTGGCCTTTGGAACCAGCATTTTGGGATTTACCAGCCCGAGCGTGTCGCAAAAAATCTTGTTGACGCCGTCTTTGTGGTTGTCGAGCGCCGTGTGCACCGCATAAATGGCGATGTCGTTTTTGATGGCTTTGAGCACCACGCGTTCCACGTAGTTTTTCCCGGTGATTTTTTTGAGACCCGAGAAGACAATCGGGTGGAAGCAGACCACCAGGTTACATTGTTTCGCGATGGCTTCGTCGATAACGGCTTCGAGCGCATCGTGGCACACTAAAATTCCGGTTGCTTCGTTTGCGGCATCGCCTACGAGCAGCCCAACGTTATCAAAATCTTCGGCGTAAGCCAGCGGCGCCATGTCTTCGAGCACAGCAATGATTTGTTTGATTTTCATAGTTTTAGGTTGACCATTGGTTGAGGTATTCTTTGATGGTCCAGTCGTCGCCGGTTTTTTCCAGCAGGATGATTGCGCCATTGTTGTGTTCAATGTTGCGGTAGAACACCACTTTTACCAGCGCGATATTGCCTTTGGAGTAAAACAGCGGCTTGCTTACAATCATAAGCCGTTGGTTGTTAAGGTTGAGTCTACGCGAGACTTCGTGGTATTTTTCTAAGGTGAGGCACTCATTTATTTTCTGTTTGAGTTTGGTTTGGTCTGTTTCGTAAACAGCAGTCAATGCAGCCGACCAATCCCTTTCTGCGGTATCCGACATCATGGTTTGGCGCATTTCCTTGAGGAAGTCTTTGGGGAGATTGCCAGCTTTAATGGCTTCGAAAATTTCCTCATTGTTATTGGCCTGATTGCAATACAGATAGAGCAATTGGCTGCGGCCTTTATAGACCGGTTTCTCGGTTTTATAGTAGCGTTGCAGCACTACTTTGAGTACTTTGGCGTTGTTGTCTTGTGCATGCAGGCCCAATGTGGCCAACAGCAATAGCATCAGTAATTTAAAAAAGTACGGTTTCATTTCCAGTCAAAAGTTTCACTTCCAAAGATAAAATATTATACATTCGTAAAATGAATTTGCTGCGAAAAATACTGTTGCCGTTTGCCGTATTGTATGGTTTGGTGATGCGATTGCGCAATTTTCTATACGACCAAGGATTGTTTAAATCTTTTGGTTTCAATGTACCGATTATCGCCGTGGGCAACCTCAGTATGGGAGGCACGGGCAAAACACCACAGATTGAATACCTGATTCGATTGCTGTCAGATAAGTACCGAATTGCCACACTCAGTCGCGGTTACAAACGGCAGTCTAAAGGTTTTTTACTGGCCGATGCCAATGCTACTGCTGCGTTGTTGGGTGATGAACCTTTCCAATTTTACCAGAAATTCCCAAACGTTCGTGTGGCCGTAGATGCCGACCGCAAAAATGGGATCGAACAATTACTTGCATTAGAAGAAAAACCCGAAGTGATCCTACTCGATGACGCCTTCCAACACCGCAGGGTCAAAGCCGGATTCTATATCCTATTAACGGCATATGGCGATTTATTTTCGGATGATTTTACGCTGCCTGCAGGAAACCTGCGCGAACCTAAAATCGGCGCCAAAAGGGCGAATATGATAATTGTCACGAAATGCCCCGAATCGATTTCAGACCTTGCCATAGAAAATATCCGCAAGAATTTAAAGGCGACGCAGCCGGTTTATTTCAGTACGATTGCTTACGATGACTCGGTTTATTCACGAGACAACATTGTAGCGGTAAACGAAATCCGTGGCCAGCAGAAATTACTTTTGGCGGGCATTGCCAAACCAGAACCATTTTTTGCATATTTGCAGGGCGAAAACGATGCGGTATTGCGGTTTGCAGACCACCATCATTTCACCGAAACCGACCTGACAAACATTAAAGAAAAAGCACAAGATAAAATGATCGTCACTACAGAAAAGGACTATGTACGGCTCAAAGGGCAACTCCCCGCAGCACAGCTTTTCTACCTGCCCATCAAAACCGCATTTGTGCAAGATCAACCTAATTTTGACCAAACCATTTTAAATTATGTGGGAAAAAGTACAAGAAACCGTTAGTTATATCAAAGCCAAAACCAATGACTATGCGCCAGAATACGGTGTAATCCTGGGTTCTGGCCTTGGGAGTTTTACAGATGACATCCAAATCGCATTCACGCTCCCTTATGCCGAAATCCCGAATTTTCCGGTTTCGACCGTACAAGGACACAAGGGCGCTCTGGTTTTTGGGACCATCGGAGACAAGAAAGTAGTAGCCATGCAAGGCCGTTTTCATTTCTATGAAGGCTACGACATGAAAGCGGTGACGTTTCCGGTACGGGTCATGAAATACATCGGTGTCAACAAACTGATCGTTTCTAATGCGTCCGGCGGAGTGAAAGATTCCTATAAAGTAGGTTCGATTGTACTAATCAAAGACCACGTGAACATGATGCCCGAACACCCGTTGCGCGGCAAAAATGACGAGCGTTTCGGACCGAGATTCGTGAACATGAGCGAACCCTACAGCCGCAACATGATTGCCAAAGCCAGGACCATTGCACAGGATTTGGGTATCGAAGTCCAGGACGGCGTGTACCTCGGTTTGCAAGGACCAACCTTTGAAACGATGTCAGAATACCGTATGGTGAAAATCCTCGGTTGTGATTGCGTGGGCATGTCTACCGTTCCCGAAGTGATCGTGGCGCGCCACATGGAACTCGAAACATTCGGGATTTCTGTGATTACCGACATGGGCAACGAAGACAGCATTGAAGGCATCACGCACGAAGAAGTGCTCGAAGCCGCGAGAAAAGCCGAGCCGCATGTGCGCCGCTTAATCGGGGAATTGATCCAGCAATATTAAGGCTTACACCTATTTCCTAATAAGATTCTGAGTAATGGTCCGGTAAAAGTCTACCGGATCGAAAGGTTTTGTAATCACATCGTTCATACCGTATGACAACAGCATCTCTCGGTTTTCGTTGAGCGAAATCGCCGTGAGCGCAATGATTTTTGTTTTCTTGTCGAAGGTGCGTATGGTTTGCGTGGCAATTGTCCCGTTGATTCCGGGCAAGTGTACGTCCATCAAAACCAGGTCGTAGGTATTGTTCTTGACCGCCTCAATCGCGTCTTCGCCATTGTCAATCACTTCGCACAGCATGCCTTTGTTTTCCACCATTTTCTTGGTGATCATCTGGTTGATTTTGTTGTCCTCGATGAGTAATACTTTTTTGTCTTTGAGGATACTGTCATCAAAATCAAGCGATTTGTCTACCGTGGTTTTCTCTTCACCAATCTTGAAACTCAAATCGAACGAAAACGACGAGCCTTTGCCCACTTTACTTTCGAGCTCGATTTTGCCGCCGAGTATGTCTATGAGTTTCTTTACAATGGTCAAACCGAGTCCTGTTCCGCCGTATTTGCGGTTGATTTCTATCGAGCCTTGTGCAAAACTGTCAAAAATCGTTTCTATTTTTTCTTCGGGAATCCCGATACCGGTATCGAGTACCTTGAAATGGATTGAGGTAAACTCCTCGTTGATTTCATTGCACTGCAAAATCACTTTTACTTCACCGTTCTTCGTGAATTTAAGCGCGTTATTGATCAGGTTGAGGAAAATCTGAGAAAGCTTGGTGGGGTCGCCCAAAAGATAATCGGGAATCGTCGGGTCTATCTCGATTGTAAAAGCGTTGTTGTTGATCGCGGCAAGTTCCTTAAGTGAATTCTGGATGTTGCCAATGAGTAATTTGAGGTTGAAACTGATGTTCTCCACTTCAATCGCGCTCGACTCAATCCTATTGATCTCGAGGATTTCATTGATAAAAGTGAGCAGGTAATTCCCCGAAAATTTGAGCGAGGTGAGGTAATTCATCTGCGATTCCTTGGGGTTTTCTTCCAATAACAGATGCGTGATTCCGTTGATTGCGTTGAGCGGCGTTCGCAATTCGTGGCTTACCGTAGACAAGAATTCTGATCGGGCTTTCGATGCTTTTTCGGCTTTTTCCTTAGCGAGCAAAAGTTCGTTGTTTTTCTCCTTTAATAGTAAGTTCGATTGGTTGCGGATGATATTGTTTTTATATAAAGACAAACTCAACAGCGAAAGGATTGAGATGAGTGCGATGGCCAGGATCGAAATCAACTTGGCCACCTTATTGGCTTTCTGCTGTTCCTTATTTTCCTTATCCATCTGCTCAATGGTCTTGAGCCTTTCGCCTTCCTTGAACTGTACGTAATCTTCAGAGCCCAGTTTTTGCATATTCAGGTGCGCGATACTGTCCTTGAGCTGCATGTGTTGTTTGAGGAAACTGTGCGCTTTCTCGATATTGAGCAACTTCTCATAAACCTGGCTCAGCGAAAGCAAGATCTTGGATTGCTGCTCCATGTTCTTGTCACGCTTGTTCAGGATATACGCGCGGTTCAGGTAGTTGAGCGCAAGGTTGCCGCGGTTGTTCTGCATCTCGATGTTGCCCAGTTGGTACAAGGCTTCGGCTTTGGTCTTGAACACGTCTTGCGCATCGGGTTTGGCAATGAGTTGGTCAAAAATCGGGATCGCCGACTTGTATTGGCCCTTGGCTTTGTATACGATTCCTTTTTGGAGGTTCAGCAGTTCGATCGCATCGGGAATTTTGATCGCCGTGTAAATCGTCTTGGCCTTGTTGAAGTAGTTTTCGGCGAGCGAGTAATCGCCTTTTTCCATAAAACACAACCCCAACTGATAATAGCAAAATGCTTGCTGGCTCGAAGGTTTTAAGGTGTTGTAAAGTGAAACACTTTTGTAATAGGTTTCTATCGCGTCGTCGTATTTCTTAAGCTCGAAATAAATCGCACCCAATGTATAATTGGCAAACGCCTGATTCTGTACGTTTTTGGTTTTCTCGGCATAATCAATTGCCTTCTGGGCAAAACCCAGCGAGAATTTGTAGTTGTTGGTCTTGATGTTGAAATTAGAAAGCTCAATGTAGTAAGCGACACTGTCGGTTTCCTTAGCATTTTTCTTTGGCTTTTGGGCAAAAACCAGCGTCGTGCAAAAAATAAAAAATACTAGAAAAGGCCTCATCAATGAACTGTTAGTTGTTTTCCAAGGGTTTAAAAGTAAAGATTATTTCTTGTTTGTTAAAATTATTAGGTCAATTATTCTTGAAGAGTACCCGATTTCATTGTCATACCAGCCCACCACCTTGACCATTTTGCCGATAACCGACGTGAGTTGCGCATCAAAAAGACACGAGTTTGGATTGCCGAGTATGTCTACCGAAACAATCGGATCCTCAGTGTAGGCAAGGATTCCCTTGAGTTCGTCGTTGGCCGCATTTTGAAACGCCTCGTTGATTTCTGCGATGGTTACTTCGCGTTTGACATAACACGTAATATCGGTCAATGAACCGTCGGGAACCGGAACACGAATGCCCGAACCGCCAATCTTTCCTTCAAATTCAGGAAAAATCTTGGTCAGAGCCTTGGCCGCTCCAGTAGTTGTGGGCACGATGGATTGCGATGCACCGCGCGCCCTGCGTAAATCCTTGTGCGGCTGGTCGTGCAAGCTCTGGTCGGTGGTGTAGGAGTGCACCGTGGTGATATAGGCTTGTTCAATCCCGCACAAATCGCTGATGACCTTGATCATCGGCGCCGCGTTGTTAGTGGTACAGCTGGCGTTGGAGATGATTTTTTCGGATCCGTCCAGGATGCTTTCATTCACGCCAAGTACAACAGTTTTAATTTGTTCGGTCTCGGATGGCGCCGAAAGGATGACTTTTTTAGCACCCGACACGATGTGCGCATTGATTTCGTCGAACGTATGGTATTTTCCCGTCGATTCTACGACAACGTCGATGTCAAGCGATTGCCAATTGATGTTTGCGATGTTTTTTTCGTGGAAGAACAGATACGGTTGGCCGTTGACAATGATGTTGTTTTCATCAAACGAACAGTCGTAAGGCAAAACCCCATGGATGCTGTCGTATTTAATCAGGTGCGCCATCGTGCGGTTGTCGGCGATGTCATTGATGGCAACGACTTCTATTTTTGGATGGTTGATGAGCAATCGAAAAAGGTTTCTTCCGATGCGTCCGAATCCGTTGATGGCGATTTTTGTTTTCACAGGTGCAGGGTACAGGGTTCAGGGTACAAGGGTTCAGGATTGGGAACCGTGCTGTCTTGCACCTTGTACCCTGTACCTTGTACCAAGTTAAAGGATGTGTTTTTGTGCATGATAAGAAGACCTCACCAAAGCGCCGCTTTCTACATGCCTAAAGCCCATTTCTTTACCAATGGTTTCGTATTTCTGGAATTGCTCGGGCGTGATGTATTCCTTCACAGGCAAGTGTTTTTTGCTCGGTTGCAAATATTGGCCGATGGTGACAATATCGACATTGGCATTGCGCAGGTCGCGCATCGTTTGGATTACTTCTTCCTCAGTCTCACCAAGACCCAGCATAATCCCCGATTTGGTTCGGTTGATGCCTTTTTCCTTGAGGTAACGCAACACTTCTAAACTGCGGTCGTATTTGGCCTGGATGCGTACTTCACGCGTTAAACGGCGCACGGTTTCCATATTGTGCGACACTACTTCGGGATTGGCTTCGATGATGCGGTCAATATTGCGCTCGTTACCCTGGAAATCAGGGATCAGCGTTTCTAAAGTTGTATTTGGATTCATGCGTCGGATGGCGCGAATAGTCTCCAGCCAGATGATCGAGCCCATATCTTTGAGGTCATCGCGATCCACACTGGTCACTACGGCATGTTTGATGTTCATGATTTTAATCGAACGCGCCACTTTTTCGGGCTCGTCCCAATCTACGGTTTCGGGCCTGCCGGTCTTTACGCCGCAAAAGCCGCAAGAACGCGTACAGATATTTCCCAGGATCATGAAAGTCGCCGTGCCTTCGCCCCAGCATTCACCCATATTTGGGCAACTTCCTGAAGTACAGATTGTATTGAGGCTGTATTTGTCAACGAGTCCGCGCAGCTCGGTATATTTTTGCCCAATTGGGAGTTTTACCTTGAGCCACTTAGGCTTACCAACGGGTAACGTGTTTTCGAGTACGGTTTCCATAGTGGGGGTTTTGCTTGGCAAAGATAGGGATTGTTTTGGTAAAATTTGCTAAGGAAATGTTAGTGGGGATTTGGTTTTTTTGAAGCTGTTTCCCGCTATCCATTGCAATCTTTTTGACTCGTGCCTCGCCAAAAAGGATTTCCATTTCTATCG
>DLHP01000019.1 GCA_002483285.1 Flavobacterium sp. UBA7665 | reverse complement strand
GTTCCCTGGTTGCTCATCACTGAGCTCATTAATCCGCCTCCAATGTAGTAACCCTGGATGAACATTTTCACGTTCAAGGCCAAAGCTGTAGTACAAGGGTTTGTTGGGTTCAACAATGGGTTCGTGTCATCACAATCGGTACCGCCAGTAGTAATTGAATAACCCGTGGGAACAGAAGCGCCATAACAAACCGTAGCTTGTCCCGCGTCAAATCCGTCGTTATCCAAATCGATATAAAGAAGTCCGCTTTGATAGATGGTCCCGTTGGTATCATCGCAATCAGTACTGTTGGCGACGTAACCTTCAGGAGCACCAAAACAAGAAACTGTTGGACTGTTCAAATCTCCAAAGGTATCCCCGTCGGTATCGGCGTAATAGGTTACGTTGGCGTTTACCGTTACTACCGCACTGCCTGAAATACCAGAACCGGCATATCCATACGCATCAGTGACTGAAACCAAGGTATAGGTTGTGGTTGTTGACGGCGTTACCGGAATATTGGCATCGCTGGTGTAGTTGGGCACCGTAAAATTCGATGTTCCGTCACTATAGGTAACCGTAAACGGCCCAACGCCGCCAGTAATGGCAACACTTAGGTTGGTGGTTGAAGCGTCTTGGCACACCGTCGCGTTTCCTGCCAAAACAGCAGCGCTTACCGGTTCTACCGGAGCAAAAGCGATTCCCCTGAAGAAAGTATTCGCGGGAGCAGTTACCAAAACGGTAGGTGTACCAGTCAAGTTCGCGTTGAATGCTGCACTATCGGTCACTTTTAGGATGGTAGATGCCGTTCCTGTGGCCGTAGTAGCATAGATATCAACATTGCTTCCGTTCACCGTAGCAGTAATACCAAAGGTTGGCGCAGCGGTTGGCTTGATGCTTCCGTTTGCGGTCCAGGTGGCGCCGTTGTCAACCGAAGAATATTTGTAGATTCCCTGGTTAGCGGCAACCGAACTTCCTACAACAGCGTACAAATTCCAGTTGCTTCCACCGCGGTTTACCATAGAATAGGCGTACACATCGGCGAGTCCTACAACATTGGTTGAAGTTTGTCCCGTCGTTGTCGGTGTTCCGGTTCCTACTTTATAAATTCCGTTGGTTCCAGACCCAGTGCTGTAATACAACTGGTTGTTGAAAATGGATACTACCCTTAGGTTCGTAGCGCCGCTAAAAATTGTAGTTGGCGTGGCCGGAGTAACCGTACTTGCTGTGAAAGGAACGGTTGTTACCCCATTTCCGTTACCTGCTGTCCAGAATCTTGTTCCGTCGGTAGAAGTCGCCGAGCGGAATCCTGACGTATGGGTAGCACCAATTGGAAGTGTAGCCACCGTACCGTAGTTGTTAATCCTTGCAATAACGCGTGGATTCGCAGCATTGTTGGCCGAAGCCGTACCTGGAGCCAAATCATATCCGCCCAAAACCAAATACTGGCCATTGGCAGAAAGATTCAATTGTACTTCTGACGTAGCCGATCCGCTCTCCGTAATCCTGTTGATGGTACTTGTAGAAGCAGTTGGCAATGCTACTGAGATACCAGCGGTTCCCGTTGTGGTGTATTCATCCAGGAAGGTTGCAGTTGAAGCAGATGTTGGTGCTGTGGGTTGGCCTGTAGCCCCTACCCTTGCAACAACCAGCCTGCCCTGTGTAAACTGGAGTCCAGCTGTAATGTCTGCGAACAAACCGGTTGGTTGTGGGTCGATGATGTAATTCAATCCGTCTGCTCCACCTACCGTTGCCGTGGCAGTAACAGCGATTGCCGTTCCCATGGCCGATGTGGCGAAGTTTCCGGTACCAATCAAGGTGACTACATCGCTGCCCAAAGCAGCGCTCAATGTTCCCGTAATCACTGCAGCAGTAGTGCCGTCGAATGGTTTATTCTGGGCAACTGCCCCGATAACCTGAAGTGATGCCGGTGTAATGTTTGCAGTAATTCCGGTAGGCTGTGCGACGCTGTAATTGCCAGCTTGCGCGCCGCTTAAGGTATAACCGCTAACAGTTATCGGTTTGGCGTTTGCAACAGTTTTCGTTGCGAACGAGGCTACAGCCGATCCCGAAAGGACAACATCGTCGGCACCAAGGATACCTGTCAATGATGGTGTTCCAGTAATGCTTGCAGCGGTCGTGGCATCGTAAACCTTATCGACTCCTGAAAGTCCGTTAATGGTCAATCCCGCAGCAGTAATGTTTGCGGTAAGACCAGTAGGCTGGATCAAGGTATAGTTAAATGCACTGGCACCATCTAATGTCAACGCAGCGGTTACCGGTTTTGCAGTACCTACATTAGCGTCGTTAAAAGTTCCGAAAGTGTCGAGGATGTATACCTCGTCGGCTCCTACCACTCCAACTAAATCACCACCAGTAATGTTGGCGACGTCGGTTTGGTCATACACCTTATTGTCGGCCACAGCAGTTCCGGGAACAACTGTTAAAGATTTTGGTGTGATGTCGGCAGTGAGTCCGGTCAAAGCAGCCAAAGTATAATTGGATGCATTGGCCCCATCAATTGAGGCAGTTGAGATCACTTCGATTGTTGTCCCAACGGTTGAAGAAACAAAAATTCCTGTCCCGTTAAAGTTCACAACGTCGGCACCTACAATACCATTTAAAGTACCGCCGATGGTAGCAAACTCATTGCCATCATACACCTTATTGTTGGCTGTAGCGGTAGCTGTAAGCTCTTTTGGTGTGATGGTTAACGTTTGGTTGACGAACGGTGCGGTATCGTAAGTTCCGTCTCCGGCTTGCGTCGCTTTGATTGTTACCGTGCCAACGCTCAATGTGGTAAGCACGTTACCTGAAATAGAAGCAATTGCCGGATTTAAACTTTCATAACTCACCGGCAATCCTGAAGAAGCCGTCGCGGTCAAAGTCACGGTGTCACCGTAAACTACATCGGCCAAAGGATTGAAAGTAATCGTCTGCGGCGTCAAGGCACCAGCAGTAATGTTGGCAGTCAATCCCAAAGGTTGCGTCAAAGTATAGTTTGAGGCATCTCCACCAGTGATCGTTGAAGTTGATGTTACGGCAATTCCGGTACCAACTGCCGACGTGGCGAAAGTTCCCGAAAGGTTCAATACAACGTTATCCGGTTCGATTACTCCCGAAAGTGTTCCGGTGATCACAGCAGTCGTATTGCCATCAAATACTTTGTTTTGGGCAATAGCATCGGCAATGGTCAATGCTTTCGGTGTGATGTCGGCAACAAGTCCTGTTGGTTGTACGAATTCATAGTTGCCAGCATCAACTCCGGTTACAAAAGAGGTAGAAGTTACCGGTTTGGCAGTTCCTACGGTTGCGGTGGCAAAACTTGCGCTTTTTACCAAAGTTACATTATCCGGAGCAATCACTCCAGCTAAAGTTCCTGTTAAGGTTGCGCTTGAATTGGCATCATACTCTTTATTATTGGCAGAAACACCTGCAATGGTTAAGGTAGCCGGTGTGATATCGGCGGCAAGACCTGTAGGTTGAACCAAGTCATAACTCGATGTGTTCAAACCGCTCAAAGTCAATGCAGCGGTTACTGGAATTGCAGTTCCTACGTTGGCCGAATCAAAAGTTCCGTCTCCAACAATGGTGATTCCGTCATTTACAATGGCTCCAACAGCAACAGCGCCGGTGATCTGGGCAACTGTAGTCCTGTCGTAAACCTTGTTTGAAGCTACGGCTCCGGAAGTTGAGATGGTCAATTTAGAAACAGTTCCAGCGCCTGTCGCAACATTTACTGTTGGTGCGCCCGAGCTCGTCAAAACGATGTTTCCAGAGTACGTGCCAAATGTCGCAGCAGCAGACAATCTCACATAAATTGTTGTAGGATCTATAGTACCTGCAGCACCTACGGTTAATGTCGGCGTAAAAGTTCCGCCCGAGGTCAATGACAATTCGTATCCTGACGGAGCAGTGACGAGGATGCCTTCGATTAAATTGCTTCCCGAAACGTCAAAAGAGGTTTCTGAAGATGGCGTTCCATAAGTAGTCGACAATACCGACAAAGTGCCTGTCGTAGCAATAGTACGGCAAAGCGCCTCTACCGTAAATGACCAATCGGTAGCCACAGTAGTTGTAGCACCAGTAGACGCCCAGTTTGTGGCAGTGTCGCCAATGGCAGCCAATAAAGCCGCAGGACAGCCCACATACAAAGCGCCTGTCGTTTTATAACGCAATGCAGCGCCTGTTGGGCTAATCGCTGTAGTACCCAAAGTTAAACCGGCAGGGATTGCGCTTACGCTGCTGCCCACTTTTGCAAAGTAAATAAAAGCGGTTGGTGTTGTAGCGGTAATCGCCGGTGCAGTATAGATATAAATTTCTTCGTTGTTATTACCCAAACCAGCGCCTGTAGTTGAACTCCAGTCGTAGGTAGTCGTAGAAACAGCCGCTTGACCCCAAGGCAAAACGATTACTGTTCCCGCTGGGATCGTTTGTCCGGCTTTTACGGTGAACGAAGCTTCGGCCTCACCCAAATCGGCGAAAGCGGTTCCACCAGCGGCAGACACTTCATTATCGTTTACGTAAAATACGGTACCGGGATTCAATTCCTTCAATACCAAGATTGCGATATTGTCTGGTGCTACAGTCGTATTGTAACCAATGATGGCAATGTCGCCGGCCGCCAATGTGGTTGGGCCAGGGATAATGTTGGCTGTCAGCCCGGTTGGTTGTGTCAAGGTGTAGTTACCCGCATCGGCACCGCCAATGGTTGAAGTAGACGTTACGACGATTCCGTTTGCCGGGGTTGAACTGGCAAAAGTTCCGGATAGTGTCAAAGTCACGTCGTCTGGAGCAATTACTCCAGTCAAGGTTCCTGTAATTGTAGCGGTATCGGTACCATCAAATACTTTGTTTTGAGCCAAGGCGTCTGGAATAGTCAAGGCTTTTGGTGTAATATCGGCACTTAATCCGGCAGGCAATGTCAGCGTGTATTTGGCTGCGTCGGCACCACTTAAAGTTTGTGTCGATGTTACTGCGATGGCAGTTCCCACCGTAGCACTTGCAAAAGTTCCGGTATTTGAAACCAATACGTCGTCGGCTCCAACAACGCCTACCAGGCTAGAGCCCGAAATGGTTGCAGCTGTAGTTTGGTCGTATACCTTTGTATCGGCCACTGCTGTTGCAACAGTCAGTTCTTTTGGAGTGATGGTATACACGAGGATTGCGGTCCCGGTTCCGCCAAGGTTTGTAGCAGAAATGGTCACATTGAATACGCCTGGAAAATCTGTTGGCGTTCCTGTGATCTCACCTGTTGCGGTATTCACGCTCAATCCCGATGGCAAACCAACGGCATTGTAAGAAGTCGGTGATTCAGTACCTGTAATAGTGTAGGTAGCCGAAGGCATTCCATAAACAGCTGACGCCGTCAATACACTTGTAATGGTAGGGAATGGCGAATCGGTAATGTCAGCAGACAAGGTAGGCTGTGTCAATACGTAATTGGTAGCAGCCGAACCTGAAAGGGTGTAACCGGTAACGTTTACAGCAATCGCAGTTCCCACAGCCGAAGTGGCAAACGTGGCTACCGGAGTTCCGTCTAAAACCACATTGGCCAAATCGGCCGATAATACGCCCACCAAAGATGGAGTTCCGCTTATAGTAGCATCGGTGTTTCCGTCGAACACTTTACTGTTGGCCGTGATTCCTGTAATGGTCAAAGCAACAGCCGTGATATCGGCAGTTAAACCTGTTGGTTGCGTTAGGATATAGCTAGAAGTATTGCTTCCTGTCAATGTCAGGTTGGCCGTTACAGGCTTGGCAGTACCTACGTTAGCAGAATCAAAAGTTCCGTCGCCAACAATGGCAATACCGTCGGTTACAACGGCGCCTACAGGAAGAGCACCCGTGATTGTGGCAGTTGCCGTAGTGTCATAAACCTTATTTGAAGCAACAGCACCCGTGGTTGTGATGGTCAATTTATCAACTGTGCTTGAAGCTGTGGCCACATTTGCCGAAGTAGTCCCGGCACTGGTCAGGGCTATATTGCCTGAGTAAGTCCCAAAAGTAGTGGCAGCGGCCAATCTTACAAATACAGTGGTTGAAGCAATGTTACCTGCAGCACCAATGGTAAGACTTGAAGCAAACGCTCCGCCAGAAGTCAAAGACACTTCAAAACCTGCTGGAGCGGTTACCGTGATTCCTGCAAGAAGGTTTGATCCAGAAACCTCGAATGAAGTTTCGGCAGATGCAGTTCCGTAAGTCGTGGTCAAAGCAGCCAAAGTTCCGGTTGCATCAATCGAGCGGCAAACCGATTCAACGGTAAACGTCCAATCGGCGGCAGCCAAAGTTGCTGCGCCCGTTGTATTCCAATTGGTAGCGGTGGTCCCTATCGCCGCCAACAATTGTTGTGGGCAACCTACATATCTCGCTCCCGATGTAGCATAACGCAAAGCACTGCCACTTGGGCTAATCGCTGTGGTACCTGCAGTCAATCCCGATGGGATCGCGCTAACGCTGGTACCAATCTTTGCATAATAAATGAAAGCTGTTGGGGTTGATGACGTGATGGCCGAAGCTGTATAGATATACAGTTCTTCATTGTTGTTTCCTAAACCGGCGCCCGATGTTGTGCTCCAGTCATAAGTCGTAGTAGAAACTGCAGCTTGTCCCCAAGGCAAAATCAGCACCGTTCCTGCTGGAATGGTTTGGCCTGCTTTAACGGTAAACGATGCTTCTACTTCACCCAAGTCAGTAAAGGCAGTTCCGCCCGCAGTGGCCACTTCGTTGTCATTGACATAGAATACGGTTCCTGCGTTAAGATCTTTCAATACCAAAACGGCGAAATTATCGGGTGCACCCGAAGTGTTATAGCCAATGATTGCTAAATCTCCGGCGGCCAATACAGTTGGTCCAGCGAGGATGTTTGCAGTCAATCCAGAAGGTTGCGTTAAACTATAATTGGCAGCGTTTGCACCTCCAATAGTTGAAGTAGACGTTACTGCGATTCCAGTTCCTACAGCCGAAGTGGCAAAAGTACCCGATAAGTTCAAAGTAACCACATCCGGCGCGATGATACCAGATAAGGTTCCGGTAATAGTGGCCGTGGTATTTCCGTCGAAAGGCTTGTTTTGCGCCACAGCATCAGGAATGGTCAGTGCTTTTGGCGTGATATCGGCCGTTAAACCTGTTGGTATAGTTAAGGTGTATTTCACTGCATCCACACCTGTTAAAGTTTGTGTAGAAGTGACTGCGATTGCAGTTCCAACGTTAGCATCGGCAAATGTCGCGGTGTTTGAAACGGTGACATCATCGCTACCTACAACGCCGTCTAAAACAGACCCTGAAATGGTTGCAGTGGTTGTCCTGTCATATTCCTTATTGTCGGCGGTAGCGCCACTTACTGTAAGTTCTTTGGCAAGGATGGTATAGGCCAGAAAACCGGTTCCGATCTCGCCATTGCTGGCGGTAAGCGTCACATTGTAGAGACCCGGAAAATCCAAAGGTACACCGGTGATTTCACCTGTTGATGAATTAACTTCTAATCCGTTTGGCAAACCGTCGGCGGTAAAAAGTGTCGGCGATCCGCTTGCGGTAATAATATAAGGAGTCGCTGCAATACCGTAAGTCGCAGTAGCCGTAGTGGCACTGTTGATAACGGGCGTGCTTGCCGAAGTGATGTTTGCGGTAAGTCCTAAAGGCTGCGTTAAGGCATAGTTTGATGCTGCCGAACCGCTGATCGTATAACCCGTGACGGTTACCGGAATATTCTCGGCGATGGCCGAACTGGCAAAGGTTGCCACTGGGCTTCCGCCTAAAGTAACGTTCGGGATATCTGCTGTGAGCAATCCTTCTAAAGCTGCTGTTCCTGTTAAGGTAGCCGAAGTATTTCCGTCAAAAACTTTATTCTCGGGAACAATTCCGGATATGAGTAGCTCTTTGGCAGTAACAGAATTTCCAGTCGCCGAAGTTGTAATGTCTACAGTGGTTGCTCCGGTTGAAGTGAGCGCAATAGTTTTCGCGTTGTAATCGCCACTTACCTGAGCATCTGCTTTCAGTCTGATACGTAGCGTACCACTTGCATTGCCGCCCGATTGTGTAAAGCTTGCAGTAGTGCCATAGGCGGTTCCGTCGTTTGAAACTTCAAAACCAGCTGGCGCAGTTGCAACGAGATTGGCAGTCAAATCAGCGCCAGACACACTAAAATTCTGTGCCGCCGAGGCTGTACCATAAACTGTAGTAAATGCCGAAGCGGTAGCCGCACCGGTAATGGTTGGCGGTGCAGCAGCGCCAAAGGCAGTGATACTAAAATTGTCAAGACCTATTCCTTGTGAATTGGTAGAACCTCCAGAACCTGTACTCGTCCATTTGAGATAATAACTTGCTCCGTTAGCAATTGAAACGGTAAGCCCGGTGATTGTCTTTGTAGTTGATGTAGGCGGATTGACTACAGCATTTGCCCCATCGGCAGCATAAGACTGATCTCCTGCAGTAGCAGCCGTTGTTGGATTGGCAGTGGCACCGTGGAAAAATGTCATCCCCCATGCCCTTGTTCCGGCGCGGTATTTCTCGTAATCGTAGCTCACATTGAGGCTGGTAACGGTAACTCCTGTATTATTGGTAAATTTCAGGATGATTGAATTTGGCGAAGCAAATCCTCCCGAAGTCAGGAAACCGACGGCCCGATCTGTCGAAGATGCGGTAACGCCATTGGCAAAATTATAGGTGCTTCCCGAAGAACTCCCGGTGAGCGCTCCTGTTCCTGATGTGCCTGCAGCCAAGGTTGTGGCCGTAGCACCGGTGTCCCAATTGGGAGACGCGCCCGTGCAAATTTTAAATCCGGTGGGCATCGCCGCAGTGGCAGACGACCCAATCGTAAAATTCTGCGTAAACGCCGTGCTTGTTGAAGTAATGCTCAACTGTGCCCAGGAATGGGCCGACAGCAATAAAAGCAAAACCGCCATTGCAGCATGACGAAAATTTAAGGCATCACCTTTTGGGGTAAGGCGAAACCAGGCGGAAAAAAAAGAATTACCCTTGTAATTCTTCTCTCCTGTGACAAACAAATTCGGCTTGGTTCCCGAATCGTTTTCAGCCATTGCTGTGGATTTTTCCTTTCGGAGAATCCTCGGCAAACGACTGACCAGCAGTTGTAAAATTGATTTCATTTTTTAAAATAATTATGGTTTTGAGGTATAAAAATATTGCTATAAAACCCGCTGGCTATCAACGAATTGTTATGAATATATTAACAAAAAACGACCAAGTGATTGGTCGTTTTTTGATGTATTTCGTCGATGATTTTTGCAGTTTCCAAACGTCCATAGGCTTTTGAAATTGTAGGTTTAATTGACCATTTTCTTTGTCACGCTTTTATCGTTTTTAAAAGTGACCTGGAACAGTAAAACCTGAGCCGCCCAGTCCTGGCTTAAAACAATCTCTTTGCTGTTGGCCGCCGATTTTTCCAGTAGTATTCTTCCCGAAATATCAAACACTTTGACATCGGTCATCGCCATAGTAGAACGAATGATGACTGCATTTTTATCTTTAGAAATAACCACATCGTTAGGTCCAAATGTGTGCTGCGAGGTATTTAAATTAACATTGGTATAGCGCAGTAGAAAACGGTCATTGAAAGTTCCGGGTTCCGACACGAACACATAAGGGTTTTCATTTAAGTTGTGTACCTCTTGTAATAATTTATCTTCAAGATAAACGGTTTGGTTTTCAAACAATCCATCCCATTGCGAAAGTGCAATTTGGTAAGTTCCGGCAATTGTCGCAACAAAACCCAAAGCCGTCTGGTCACTGGTTTCAAAGGGCAATGATTTCGCTTGGATTCCCAGTTTCTTATTGTCGAGTATAGAATAGAAGCTTACCGCGTTTCCTGCTTCGATAATTTCACCGTCGTAACCAGGATCATAATTGTTGGTGGCATTTTCAATATATCCGACAAGGATTTGCTTGAAGGCACCTTGTTCGCCGGTCAGGTCAAGCCAGACGCGGTTTCTTTGTTGATCATCGCTATTATTGGTCCTAAAAAATTGATCGTTATTGCCAATTTCGCGCATCGAATTTTTAAATGTTGCGGATGTCGTCCCTTCAATGACTCCTCTTACCAAGAAACTTTGACCGGCGGCGATAAATCCGTTCGGGGCGGCATTGTTTAATCCCGGCGCAGGCGTCGCGGTAACGGTACTTCCTGACAAATTGTACAAAGCATAATCATCAAAAGTGTAAAGGTTGTTGGTGATGGGCGTATTGTGCGTCCAGAAATACAAGGTGGTTCCGGCGGGGCTGCCAAATGCGGCGGTATTTTCTTCTATAAACTCCCGGGCATTTACTGCGCTTGGATACGGATTCCCGATGCAGTTCAAATCATTGACTCCAGCCTTTACAATATCCACCTCATAATCTCCATTGTTTGGGACACCTGTAAAAGTGGCGTTGGCTACCGACGTAGCAACCGGATCAAAGCTTTGTGGCGCGCGAATGATATAACCTTTCCCAATATCCATAGGCGTGAGTGAAGGATTGGCCACTTGTGTCCATTGGTAAGTAGCGGTATTCATCCAGAAATATTTATCACTTAAAGGTTGCTGTGCCAGTGTAAAAATGTTGGACATAATTTGAAGGTCAACTGGCGATGACCAATAGGTATAGTCAAATCGGCGTACCGGATTGGTATCGCGCTTGTAAGTGATGTTACCCGAATTTAAAGTGTAATTTACCTGTACCAGGCTTGCGTCATTTTCAAAAGTCAGGGTTCCGCCCGAGACGTCGAGTGCATTCTCAATGATAAGCGTGTGTCCGGGGTTGAAAACAACATTTCCAGAAACCACCTGAACCGAACAGGCATTTAGGTTTCCCGTTGAGCTGTAATTGCCGTTGAAGATCGCGGTTGTTAAACTATCAGGCGTTCCGTTACTCCACGAACCCGCCGAATAGGTTGTGGATCGAATCAATACCTGAATTGGGGTTGTAGTCACCGTGCAGGTTCCGTTCTGGACAAAAGCAATAAAATAAGTCGTTTGGGTTAAGTTACCGATAACACTACCGGCCAATGTCGCCGAAGTACTTGCGATATCGGCCACGCCAGAAGTGAACGCCAAATCGTTGGCGCGTTGCCATTTGATTACGCTACCGGTTTGCCCGGTCAATTGCAAATCGGCTGGTGAGGTGCCCGCACAAATGGTCTGCGCTCCTAAAACGGTTCCGGAAACCGCAGCAGCGTTCACCGTATGGTTCCCAGAATAACTACTGTTGACTGCTGGGCTGCAATAACCTGAAATTCTAACGTAATAACGGAGTGTCCCCAAGATTGTGGACTGCGGTGTGTAACTGGCCGTTTGAGAACCTCTTGCAATCTCGGCAGCCGAGTTCAGGCTGGTTATGGTCACACCGTCGTCTGAATACCATTGGTAAGACAACCCGGATCCTGCCGCAACCACCGTAAGTGCGCTGAACGGTGTCCCGCTACAAGTCGATTGGATAATCGATGATGGCGGGGTGGTTACCGAAGGCGCGGTATATCTCGAAAAACTGTAAACCGGGCTCGTCCAGGTACAGGTTGTAGTGAGGTTGCGAATGGTAACGGTAAACGTCATTGAGCCACCAGAATAAGGAAAAGTAAAGGTCGTAGCCGTTCCTGTATTGGTGTAAACAGCAGTATAGTTCACCCCACTGATTGAAAATGTCGCAGGCGGAAAGTTGGCCGGCAAAGCCGTAGATGCCGTGCAAGACGTAAGATCGTTCACGGTATAGGTGGTAAATGGTGACGCCGAAAGCGTGAGCGGCAGCGCCGGTTGCGGATTGATATTCACAGTTCGGGTGGAAACCGCGCTGACTACCCCGGCAAGCCCGTTTACTGCGTTAGCAACAGAAACCAAACTATAGGTGGTATTCACGGTTGGCGAAACCGGCACATTGGTCCCCGATACATAATTGTTGAGGGTAAAATTGGTTCCGAAGTTGTCCTTATATATCAAGGTGTACGGACTGGTGCCTCCAGTCACTACAAATCGCAGATTGGTAGAACTGCCCGGGCAGATGGCCACGGTACCAGACGGGTTGAAAACCGTATTGGTTGGTCCGCTACCCACAACACCCGAAATGATAATATTATCAAAACGCCAGGTTCCCGTATTGGTTGCCACCGAACTTGGTGTGGTTGCCTGCCTGAATTGCCCCGAAACGGGGTCTACGGCAGCCAATATCCTCACACCAAAATTGGCATTGTTATTTACCGCTGTGATGGCCGAAAGGTTTACGGTTATGCGACGGTACACATCACCGGTATTGGTCTGGAAACAACCGTTGGAGGTAATAGTACTACCGGCGCAAATAGTAGTATTCGCCCCAGTCATGATAAAATTGTTCCAGGTGCTCCCGTTGGTCGTGTATTGCAGCCTCGCTGTATTTGGCGCTGTGTTCGAAAAACGCATGTCCCACGAAAAAGTGATGTTAGAATACGTTACGGTACTTGCATTGAATTGCACCCCATTGGTTTCTGTAACCGATCCCGGATCGAAACTCGAAAATTGCCAGCCACCATTAACCGATCCGTTTTGCGCGCCGCAACCTGAATTGACGACCGGATCCATACCCGAAGCGGTTCCCGGCGACTGTGTGGCACCAGGGACAATAGAAGAACTCCCCGCTCCGGTATTGGGTGTTGGCGTTGTAGCAGCACCTTGCAAAGGTTCATAAGTCCAGCTTGCAATCTGCGCCTGCGATACCGAAAATGCGATCATAAATCCGGCCATTATAATCGTTCTGATCTTGGCTGTAAGTAGTCTTGTTTTCACAATTTTATCATTTTAGTATTAGGGATACCAATTTCATTTTTAGTACGCTACAAAAATAAAGCGCAGTTCAGGAACAGGAATTTTGTGAACGTTATGTTTCGGTAAAATAAAAACGGCTAAGAAAAGAAGACTCTCGCTTCTGGTTTTCCCGACAAACCGCATCTTCAAACCAAATGACATGCGACGAATTTTAACAAAGTATATCGTCAGCTTTTATTTAACCGCGGTTTGTTAATCTAAGTTTATTTTTATGTTAAAACCCTCTTTAAAACTTTACAATCAAATAACTTAGGTCTAACTGCCATGCTTTTTTACTTGTATAGATTTGCCCAAAATCTTTTACTGAAATGAAAAAATCTTTACTGGTAAGTTGGCTCGTTGTTTTGTGTTTTTCCTGTACGACCGACCGTGAAATACAGCAACCCATCGTTGCAATAGACCCCAATAGCGTGCTGGTATATTACTGGAATTTCAATGGCCTGTCGGGGACGGTTACCGAGGTGACACCTGACTATTCTGCTTCGGCTGCAAATGCCCAAATCACTTATCCCGGCAGCGGCAACGGTTATATGGACGCCTTTGATCCGGGTTATGCTAACAACGCGCGCAACAACGATATCGAAGGTTCAGGGCTTCGAGCCAGGAACCCCAGCAACACCCGGAGCCTGATTATGGATCTGCCTACGAGTGGCTACAGGAAAGTAGTCTTACAATTCGCAACGGCGCGTTCAGGATCGGGAGCCACCTCACAAATTTATAACTACACCTTAGATGGCACAACCTACACCAATGTAGGATTATCGGTGAATACCTTTAACCCCGCCGAAGACCCCACAATCAATATCGTCACGCTCGATTTCTCTAGCGTTACCGGTGCCGACGACAATCCAGATTTTAAAGTCAAGATCGACTTCGATGGAGCCACCGCTGCGGGAACGAGTGGCAACAACCGCTTTGACAATGTGACGTTAGAAGCCATTCCGTTGGCAGGAAACGCGCCCATTGATACGCCTGCCGTTGTTTTCCATTATTGGAATTTCAACGCGCTCGCCGGAACCCTCACCACTGTTGGGCCCGATGCTTCGCTAATCGATGGCAGCGGCGCCAATATCGCTTACCCGGGAACCGGCGCTGGCTACATCGATTCGTTTTCGCCGGCCACCATCCTCAATGCCCAAAACGGTGACAGCGACGGCATGGGACTGCGCGTCAGGAATCCAAGCAACACCCGAAGTCTGGTGATTTCGGCTTCGACCAGCGGATACAAAAACATCGTGGTAAAATTTGCGACTGCCAAAAGTTCGGCCTCGGGCGCATCGGTACAAAATTATTCCTATAGCCTTAACGGCATCAATTATTTGACGACGCAGCTCGCAACCGTAACCTTTAACCCGAATATTGACCCGGCTTACGACATCGTGACCCTTGATTTCGGCCCAATTGCGGCGGCAAACAACAATCCCAATTTTAAAGTCCGTATTGAATTTGGCGGCACTGAAGCGGCGGGAACCAGCGGGAACAATCGTTTTGACAACTTCACTTTTCAAGGAAATCCACTATGACAAAAAAAACACTTTGTGCGGCGGCAGTATTACTACTGCTGGGCATGACGGCGAGCGCACAGAAAATCATAAAACTCAAGCCGCAAAAGTCTATCGCTATCGCAATTCCCGAGCCTTCAGACATTTGCTACAATCCAAAAACCGATACTTTTTTTATCGTAAGCGACAACGGCATTTTGTTTGAAACCGATCACGACCAAAAAATCATCCGTAAAGTAGCCGAGAAAGACGCTGACTTTGAAGCGGTGTATGCCGACGGACAATTCATTTATGCAGTCGATGAAACGCATCGCAACATCTACCGCTACGACGAAACATTGAAACGTATCGGAATTGCAAATGTGCCCTTTGCTGGCGGCCGAAACCGCGGTTATGAAGCCACCACTTTCAATAAAAGTAAAAATAGTTTTCTATTGTTCACAGAGAAAGACCCTATCACACTCTTTGAATTGGATGCCAACTTTAAAATCACCAACCAAATTGACCTTTCCCGGCTCGCCCGCGACATTTCGGGCGCCACCTATTACAATGATTTCTTGTGGTTGCTCAGCGATGAAAGTATGCGCCTGATCAAGCTCAATCCGGCTACCTATGAAGTTTTGGGTCAATGGTCGCTGCCCGTCATTAACCCCGAGGGAATCGCTTTTGATAAGGACGGCACCCTCCTGGTCACCTGCGATGACATGCAGCGCATTTACTATTTCAACAATCCCGAAAAAAACTGACATGAAATCAACTATACTATTCATCTTCACGCTTTGCTTACTTCAAAATGCTTTTTCCCAGGTTACACTTTCGAGCGGTAAACACGTAATGGAAATTTCGGGTGGGGTTTCCTCCTACTTCAATTACCGCTCGTTAAAACCTGGCGAGCTTGACGCGTCTAAAAATCGCTTCAAGTTGCGCGATGCCCAAATTGAACTTGAAGGCCGCATCGGTGCCGATTTTGAATACGGGCTCAAAGTAGATTTGGCCGATATGGCAGCCAACAATAGCACCAACGTGATTGATCCCGAAAATCCCGGATTGATGGAAGCCATCATCAAATACAAAGGATTCCACTTCATGGATATCGAACTCGGCTACGGCAAACTACATTATTCCCGCGGTGCTTTGGTACCTTTTGACTACTCGCCTTACTGGCAAAGAGCCGAATTGACCCGGGGTTCTATTTTTTCTACACGCGATGCCGGAATCACTTTAATGAAAAACTTCTGGAAACAACGCGCCAACCTATACGTGGGCGCTTATACCGGTTTGGGAGAACTATCGCTTACGGGAGACAACGACCCAAGCGGAAATCTTGAATTTGTTGGGCGTGTGGATGTGTCTTACCCTGCGCGTTACCGTTATCGCGACATCGACGACCGGCATACCCCAATCCCAATGTTTTCGGTGGGTATCAACGGCCGATTCATGAATAAAAAATTACCCGCCGGAGAAGCTTTCCCTACCGATGCCGCCGGTGAATACGGCCTTAAGGTAATCGACGGCAAACGTTATGTGTACGGGCTCGACGCCTCATTCCAATACATGGGCGTTTCGGGGCAATTTGAAATCCACCAGATCAAGGCCGAACCGCAAGACCCCAATGATGTGCTGTTCCAGAACTTCACGCCGCAGCAAACCAAAGGCTACGTTTTGGCAGGCGGTTACATCGCGCAGCTCAATTACTTCATCAAGGATTGGAAGACGATTGTATCAGCGCGTTACGAAGAGCTCGACCTCAACGATCTGGTAAAAGGTAAATCTGAGCGCTTCTCACCGGCTATAGCTTACCAGATCAATGGGTACAATGCGATGATCAAGTTCCAGTACTTTAGGATTTTTAAAGAAGAAACTATTGACCCGTTGAAATGGGACGAGCAATTCAGGATTGGGATGCAATTGCAATTTAGATAAAACCGAACTCAAACCAATCGGATTCGACTGGGCGCCATCGTTGATTTTAACATGCAAGCAACTCCAAATCGGCCTCCAAAAAGTTAGACAACTGTATATACCAAACGCCACAGAAAAGGACAGACCCGACGGTTTGTCCTTTTTTTATCCCGCTTTTCTTAATTTATACCACCCTCGTGTTCGCAATCTTATAAGTTGCCGACGAAATCGCATAATATTCCTGATTGGCGTACAGTTAAATTTACAAAGTGAAAATGAAACAGTATACCATCGCAATCATAGATGATGACCAGGACGATCTTGCCATCTTAAGCTCGGCATTTCGGGAGAGCTATGAAAATGCAGCCATCCTCACCTTTAGCAGTGGCAACGCATTTTTGGAGTTTGTGCAAACCACACCCAACCTACCCAACCTGGCGATAACCGATTTGTATATGCCCATGATTGACGGGCTGGAACTGATTGCTGCGATGAAGGACAATCCGCGAACCGAAGACGTCAAAGTCATACTATTGTCGACGTTCCTGAACCAACCGGTATTGGCGCACGTGGCCGCTTTTAAAAATGTCAACTATTACCTCAAACCCAACAGCTATACCGATTACGTTGCCCTTGCCAATAAGATTATGAAGACGATTTATGCCCTTTAAAAGCGGCGGCGATCGTAGGATGTACAGCAGCAACCTCAATCATTCGCGTTGGCGCTAACCCTCTAAAGTGTAACATATTAATTAAATCGCGTAAGCGGACTGCAATACTTTGTTGTGAAATTTGGGTAATCACTCAAAACAACAACTGATTTAATAGTAACCGATGAAAATCTTAAAGATACAAGCGCTACGCGGACCTAATGTCTGGAGCAATTACAGAAACAAACTCATCCAAGTCAGGCTCGACCTCGAAGAAATGGAAGATTATCCCACCGATAAGATCGACGGATTCTGCGAACGGCTCAAGGCGATGTTCCCCACCATGATCGAACACGAATGTTCCGAAGGCAAGAAAGGTGGTTTTTTCGAACGTGTGGAGCGCGGCACCTGGCTCGGTCATGTGATGGAGCATATCGCGCTCGAAATCCAATCGCTTGCCCATATGGAAACCGGTTACGGACGCACGCGCGAAACCGCAACAAAAGGCATCTACAATCTCGTATTTGCTTACGAATTTGAGGAAGCCGGAATTTATGCCGCCAAAGCCGCTTTTCGTATTGTCGATGCATTGAGCCAAAATCAGCCTTACGACCTTTCGGAGGATTTACTCGAACTCGAAAATTTGCGAAGAAAGAATACCTTGGGACCAAGTACCTTATCCATCGTCAAGGAAGCCGAAAAACGGGGGATTCCGTGGATGCGGCTCGGAAAGAATTCTAAAATTCAACTGGGTTACGGCGCGAACCAGAAACAGTTCCAGGCCACGATGACCGCCAATACGTCGAATGCAGCGGTGAATATTGCCGGAGACAAAGATGCCACGAAAAGATTGCTCGCACAGCACCATATTCCAGTGGCGTCGGGCGATATTTGCAGTACTGAGGAAGGTTTACTCGAAATCATAGACGACATCGGTTTCCCGATTGTCATTAAACCGTTAAACGGCAACCAAGGCAAAGGCGCGACAATCAACGTTACCAATATTGAAGTGGCTACAATCGCTTTCGAAGAAGCCAAATTGTTCAGCCGTTATGTGGTGGTAGAACGTTTTATCGAAGGTTCGGATTTTAGGTTGCTCGTCATTAACGGAAAATTCGAGGCTGCTTCTAAACGGATTCCAGCGCACATCATCGGCGACGGAAAATCGACTATCCGAGAACTAATCGACGAGGTCAACACCCAACCCGGGCGCGGCGAAGGCCATGAATCGGCATTGACCAAAATCCGTTTCGACAAGGATACTTTCCTGCAACTCGAAAAATACAATTTTACGATGGATAGCATTCCCGTGAATAGCGAAATTGTTTACCTCAAATCGACGGCAAACCTAAGTACGGGCGGGACTGCACAAGACATGACCGACGTCATCCATCCCGAAAATATATTCATGGCCGAAAGGATTGCCAAAATCATCGGTTTGGACGTTTGCGGCATTGATGTCATGGCGTCGACGATTACAGAACCGTTACGTGAAAATGGCGGTGTAGTGCTCGAAGTGAACGCGGCGCCTGGTTTCAGGATGCATCTCGAACCGTCTCAAGGGAAACCGAGAAATGTGGCCAAGGCGGTAGTAGACATGTTGTATCCCGAAAATGCGCCCAGCACTATTCCGCTATTCGCCGTGACCGGAACCAATGGCAAGACCACCACTACCCGATTGCTGGCGCATATTGCAAAAAGCTCAGGATACAAACCCGGTTATACGACTACCGATGGTATTTACATCAACGGATTCAAAATTAAGGAAGGCGATACGACCGGGCCAGCAAGCGGCACCATTGTTTTGCGCGACCCCACTGTTGACTTTGCCGTACTCGAAACCGCTCGTGGCGGATTGCTGCGCGCCGGATTGTGCTTTGACCATTGCGACGTGGGCATCATCACCAACATCAAGGAAGACCACCTCGGTCTCAACGATATAGAAACGTTGCGCGATTTGGCCAAAGTAAAAGCCGTTGTCGCGAGAAGCGTAAAGAAAACCGGTTGGGCCATCCTCAACGCCGAAGACCGTTATTGCAGGATGGTCGCCAATGAATTGGATTGTAATGTGGCGTTTTTCTCTATGGATGAAAACAATGAAACCATCCAAAAACAAATCGCAAAAAATAGCCCTGTCGCTGTTTTTAAAAATAATAAGGTTACGGTCATTGTTGGTCAAGAGCGTATCCTGATCGATTCGGTTTCCAATATTCCGCTTACCGATAATGGCAAGTGCCAGTTTATGATTGCCAATGTTTTGGCTGCGACGCTGGCTGCTTATACCTGGGGATTTACTAAAGTGCAAATCCAGGAAGCGTTACAGACTTTTGTGCCGAGCTATGAACAAACGCCGGGCAGGATGAACCTGTTTGAATTCAAAGATTACAAAGTATTGGTGGACTATGCACACAATCCGCATGGGATGTTAGCGATGAAGGATTATTTGCGGCAAATCGATGCCAAGCGAAAAATCGGGATCATAGCCGGAATCGGTGACCGACGCGACGAAGATACCATAGCACTTGCGGGGATTGCAGCGACGATGTTTGACCACATTATCGTACGACAGGAACACAGCTTGCGAGGGAAAACAATCGACGAAATCAATGCGCTTGTCATAAAAGGCATCCGTGCGGTAAACCATACCATCCCAATCGATCTTGTACCGGAGGAATCAGAGGCAATCAAACATGCTTTAAGTATCGCACGCGAAGGCGATTTCATTGTCGCTTTGAGCGATACGCATAAAAAAGTGGTCGAGGTTATTAAAGAAAAACTCAAAGGGGAACAACCTGTTTTACCGCTGCATCCGCTTTCGATTATTGCCAGCTAGAATTAAAAAGCCCAATGTTTATGATTGGGCTTTTTTTAAGTTTTATTGGGTTTGACAGGCTTAGCTCGAAAAATAATAACCCGTAGTTTAATGCAATTTGTTGGCTATCAAACTAATGAATTCTTTCCTGGTTTTGTCTTTTTCAAACGCGCCATTAAACGATGAAGTCGTCGTGACGCTATTCTGTTTCTGGATGCCTCGCATCTGCATGCACATGTGCTGGCATTCCATAACTACGGCAACGCCTAGCGGAGCCAGCGCCGTTTCAATACAATCCCTGATTTGGTCTGTGAGTCGCTCCTGCACCTGCAACCTGCGTGCGAAGGCCTCGACGACGCGCGGGATTTTGCTCAAGC
This sequence comes from Flavobacterium sp. UBA7665, assembly GCA_002483285.1. Classification (GTDB taxonomy): domain Bacteria; phylum Bacteroidota; class Bacteroidia; order Flavobacteriales; family Flavobacteriaceae; genus Flavobacterium. The sequence continues at coordinate 131,877 of DLHP01000019.1, read as the reverse complement.
CGACGATTTTCCCGTTTGGGATATAGGCCACGTGCACCTTGCCGAAAAAGGGCAATAAATGGTGTTCGCACATCGAGTATACTTCAATGTCCTTGATGACCACCATCTGTTTGTGCGATTCGGTGAATAACGCCGACTGCAAGATTTGCAACGGATCTGCGCTGTATCCCTGCGTTAGGAATTGGAAGGCTTTGGCAGCGCGTTCGGGTGTTTTTTGTAGTCCTTCTCTTTGGGTGTCTTCGCCCAGATTTGAAATGATGTCTTCAAAGTCTTTGGCTATCTCTGCGGTTTGTACGGTATCGTACTGGTCAATTTTTAAATAAGCGCTCATAATGGCTGTTGAAATTTTTGTTGAAGATAATTCAATAAAAATAAAACAAAAGTTAATTTCAAAACATTTAGAAATATTTGGCAGTTGATAAACGGCGGTAAATCCTAAGTGCATTGTGTCAAGAAGTTTTAAAAACGACATCTTGTAACGCAAACTTGCTTTTCTTAAACTATGCCCTATCTTTACCAATCAAATGTATTTAAGGCATGAGCACCGATATTAAGAATTTATTTCCCGCTTTTTCAAAGTCACTTTTGGAGGATCTTGACGATCATGCGGTATTCCAGTCGGTGCATACCGGCGATGTCATCATGCGCACCGGCCAATACATCAAAAGCACGGTACTGGTTTTAAGCGGTATGATCAAGATTTACCGAGAGGATGACGATGGTGGAGAATTTTTCATGTACTACCTGCAACCCGGGCAAGCCTGCGCCATTTCTATGATCTGCGCCACAAAAAGCGAAAAAAGCCAGATTATGGCCAAAGTCGTTGAGGATGCCGAGTTGGCGATGGTTCCGCTACCATTGATGGACAAATGGATGATGCAACACCGCAGTTGGTACGAATTCGTCATTGAAACCTACAGAAGCCGTTTTGAAGAAGTCCTCGAAGTGATTGACAGCATTGCCTTTCGCGCTATGGACGAACGGCTCGAGTTTTACCTCAAACGGCACAAAGAAGCCGCTGCAAGTAACACCTTAAAATTGTCGCACCAGGAAATTGCCACCGAACTCAATACCTCACGCGAGGTCATTTCCCGGTTGCTCAAAAAAATGGAGCAGCGCGAATTATTAAAACTTCACCGCAACCATATCGAGTTGTTAAAATAAGCCTCTGTGTGATAAATGTTACTTTGTAACAATATTTATTAGCTCAATTTTGGCAACACACTTTAATGCTACTATTATGTTTGAAACACTAAAAAACTTACTCACCGGTAAAAGCAACTCCAACCTGGAAAACCTCATCAAGGAGGCGCTTTCCTGGTAGATGTGCGCTCGGCCGGCGAATTCGCAGACGGCCATGTAAAAGGATCGGTAAACATTCCGGTAGACCAGGTGCAAAGCCAGTTGTCGCGATTTAAAGACAAAAATCAAATTGTAGTCTTTTGCAGGAGCGGCATGCGCAGCAGCCAGGCCAAATCGGTATTGGAAAGGAATGGATTTTCTAATGTGACCAACGGTGGCACTTGGGGATCGGTTAATGCGATTGTCAACAGCCAAAAGTAGTTGTAAACAAAGTAAGGCTGAAATATTGGATCGTTTGACCTTCAGACCTTTCGCCTTTCAATAAATAAAGCCTTTCGATTACCTCACGTCTCGGCGCCGCAACGCCTTCATCACCTCAAACCAAATGACCGAGACACCGCCTACCAGGCAACACAACAACAATTGCATTGCAGTAAGCATCTCGAAGTTAAAAAAAACAGTGAATGGCTTTACGTAAAGCAGCAGCGCAAGCAAGCCCAAAGTGAGTAGGATGATAAAAGCCACACTGTTGTTTTTATACCGAAGCGTAGTCAGGATAGAATAATAAAACGAGCGATTCACCAGCGTTAAGACGATATTGGCCATGATAAGCACAGTGAAAATCATGGTCCTGGTCCTGGCTTCTGAATAGCCCTGCGCCACGGCAAACTGGTAAACAAGCAACGCTCCGGCAGTAATCACGAGGCCTTGCACGATGCTCACCGACAATTCCTTCCAATTGAAAAACGTAGCCGTAAACGGTCGGGGTTTTTGTAGCATGGTGTTTTTCTCCATCGGCTCATTTTCATAAATGATAGAACAGGTTGGTCCCATGATCATTTCCAGGAAAATAATGTGTACGGGAGAAAAGATATTCGGATACATCCAGCCCAACGCCAATGGCAGGAATACCGTCAGGATAATCGGGATATGGATCGAAATGATATACTGTATGGCTTTCTTGAGGTTGGCGTAAATTTTACGGCCCATGGCAACGGCATCTACCATTTTAGAAAGGTCGTCCTCAAGGAGGATCAGCGATGCAGCCTGCTTGGCAATCTCGGTTCCCTTAATGCCCATGGCAATGCCGATGTGTGCAGCCTTGAGCGCCGGCCCGTCGTTTACGCCATCGCCGGTCATGGCTACAATCTCATGGTTGGCTTTGAGCGCGTTGATGATCTTAAGCTTTGCTTCGGGGAACATACGCGTAAAAAGGTTGGTATCCTTCACGCGTTCTTGCAATTCACTTGGCGAAAGTTTCAGGAGTTCATCGCCCGAAATACTCTTATCATACCCCACAAACCCAACTTGCTGCGCAATGGTAGCCGTAGTAGCCGCGTTGTCGCCGGTAATGATTTTAACCGCAATTCCGGCTGCATAGAAGTCCGATAATACCTTGCCGATATTCTCCTTAGGCGGATCATAAAAAGCCACAAGCCCAAGGAAATCAAACGCAAGCGCCTGCTGTGCCACTGGCCATTGGTTGCCTTCAAAATTACAAATCCCAACACCCAGTATGCGATAGCCCTCTTTTGCCAAGCTGGCTATGGCTTCGTTGGTTTGCAGTTCCTGATCTGGGGTGAGTCCAGAAACTGCCATGAGCGCTTCGGGTGCCCCTTTTGCCGCAATGATCCGTTGGCCATTGGTATTCTCAAAAACGTGCGTCATCATGGGTGGATTGCCGCCTAACGGATATTCCTTAACCATGCGATACTCCATGCGTTCGTCGGCCTCAAAAATATCCTGATAGGACTGGTGCAGCGCTATTTCCATGGCGTCAAACGGAATCGGCTCGCTGGCCCACATTGCCGTAGCCAACAACTCCTTTTCCGCTGCCGACAATACTCCATCGGGAGCCACGGGTTTTATTGATGCCAACGCATACAGTTTGGCCAGCGTCATTTTATTTTGGGTGAGCGTCCCGGTCTTGTCTGTGCAGATGACCGTAGCGCTGCCGAGTGTTTCGACCGTTTTCATCTGCTTAACCACAATACCCTTTTTCATCAGTCGCCAAGCACCAAGCGCCATAAAAGTGGTAAAGGCTACAGGAATTTCCTCGGGCAGGATACTCATGGCCAACGTGAGCGCTTTGGTTAAGCTGTCAATCAGGCTTTTAGAATGAATGTAGTTGATGGCCCACACCACTACAAAAACCACTGCACCAACAAGAACCATCTTCTTAACGAAATTGCCAATTTGCAACTCGAGTGGTGTTTTTTCTTCGGCAATGGCTTCAAGGCTGTTGCCAATCTTGCCCAACTTGGTATCGTTGCCAATGGCGGTAACCGTAGCAATGGCAAGGCCGCTCGCCACCGAACTGCCTAGGTAAATAAACGGCGCTTCATGCGATTGGTCTTTGGCAACCGGCATAGACTCTCCGGTAAGAATAGACTCGTTTACCGAGAAGTCATTGGCGCGTACAATCGTAGCATCGGCGGCAATCGCCATCCCTTCTTCTACCATGAGGCTATCGCCCAAAACAATTTCGCTACTGGGAATTTCCCGAATCTCGCCTTCGCGGATGACTTTACAATGGGGTTGTGTAAGGTCTTTGAGTTTTTCGAGCGCATTTCGGCTGCGCGAATCCTGATACAAGGAAATGGCTACCACCAAAAAAATGGCAACTGTCAGGAAAAGCGCGTCGCCGGTTTTTCCGCTGGCAAAATAAATCACAGCGGTCACCAGCAATAAAACCACCATGGGCTCTTTAAGGGTTTCCTTCACGTTGTGGGCAAAACTGTGCTGCTTTTTGTAGCGCAAGCTGTTCTCCCCAAATTCAAGGCGGGCACTATCTACCTGCTGGTTGGTCAAGCCTTTGATGTCAAAATTATTTGCTGTCATGGGAGGTTGCGGATGGATTGCTAAGGTATCGAATTATCGGCAACTGTCGTCGGTTTGGATAGGGAATCTAAACGATTCCTTACCAAATAAAACTTGCGAAGCCAGTATATGGAGTCGACCGAAGTTTTTTTTTGCGCTGTGTAACAAAAGTCACCGTCTACCCAGTTGTCTGATAGTAATTTTACCAAAAAATAACAGCTATGTTCAAGTATACCAGAAGCATCTTATCAGAGAAATGCCCACGCTGCCACCAAGGCGATATGTTCACCCACAAATGGTACCAACTGGGTTCTAACAACAAAATGGTAGACCAATGCCCGGTTTGCGAGCAGCGCACCCAACTCGAACCCGGATTTTACCACGGTACAGGTTATGTGAGCTACGCGCTTACCGTTGGGTTTTCAATCATCACTTTTTCGGCCTGGATTGCCACCACGGGCATTGGGCTTAAAGACGGCCGGATTTTTTACTGGCTCCTCTCCAACATTGTCCTGCTGGTGCTCCTACAACCTTTTTTCATGCGATGGTCCAGGATGTTGTGGCTTTCGTGGTTTTTCCACGATGACGACAAATTCCACCAACCCAAGGAAATCGGTGTGGCGCCAGTAGTAAAAAAGTAGTGCCATTTTTTGGTAAAAGATGACAGATGTCAGTTTTTGCGAAAAATCCATACGCTAAATTTACGTTCGATTAAAACGCAGCAAACATGAAAATAGAACAAATCTACACCGGATGCCTCGCGCAGGGTGCCTATTACATCACCTCCGGCGGTGAGGCAGCGATTGTTGACCCTTTGCGGGAAACAGCGCCTTACCTCGAACGGCTCGAGCGCGATAATGTGACACTGAAATACATTTTTGAGACGCATTTCCACGCCGATTTTGTCTCAGGCCATTTAGACCTCCACCACCAAACGGGCGCCGAAATCGTCTACGGACCCAACGCTGCCGCCGATTTCCCGAATACCTCGGCAGCCGACGGGCAGGAATTCTCCCTCGGAAAAGTAAAAATCAAAGTACTGCACACACCCGGACACACTATGGAAAGTAGCACTTTCCTACTCCTGGATGAACACGGGAAAGCGCACGCCATTTTCTCGGGCGATACGCTTTTCATAGGCGATGTGGGAAGGCCCGACCTCGCACAGAAAGCCGCATCCAAAAGCAAAGAAGAACTCGCCGCCATACTCTACCATTCGCTGCGTACCAAAATCATGACTTTACCCGACGACGTGATTGTTTATCCCGCGCACGGAGCCGGAAGCGCCTGTGGCAAAAACATGAGCAAGGAAACGGTCTCTACGATTGGCGAACAAAAAAAATCCAATTACGCACTACGCCAAAATATGAGTGAAGCCGAATTCATACAAGAAGTCACCGAAGGGCTCTTACCGCCACCCGCTTATTTTGGGATGAACGTGGCCATGAACAAATCGGGAATTATGAGTTTTAAAAAAGTGCTCCACAACGGAATGCGAAAAATTCCAGTAGCGGCGTTTGAAACGGTCGTAGCCGAAACTGGTGCGTTGGTCCTTGACGTGCGTGGGCATGGCATATTTTATAAAGGGTTTATCCCGCAATCCATCAACATAGGAATCGACGGCGATTTTGCCCCTTGGGTGGGTGCGCTGATCGCCGATGTAGCCCAACCGATTGCACTTGTGGTAACGCCCGGTTTTGAAGAAGAAACCGTCACCCGCTTGAGCCGTGTGGGTTTTGACAACCTGATTGGGTACCTCGACGGTGGTTTCGATGCCTGGAAGAACGCCGGTTTTGAAACCGAAACCATCAATAGGATCAGCGCGGATCAATTTGCCAAAGTGGTTGCCATCGGGGAAGATGTGGTCATCGATGTACGCAAAGAAAGCGAATACCGCGCATCTCACTTGGGCGAAGCCTATAATAAACCGCTCGCGTATATCAACGATTGGATCAAAGACCTCAATCCGGCAACCCATTACTATCTGCATTGTGCAGCCGGTTACCGAAGCATGATTGCCGCTTCTATATTGCTGGCGCGCGGCTATCGGAATTTTACCGAAATAGAGGGCGGATTCAATGCCATCGGGCAAACCAACCTGCCCAAAACAGATTTTATCTGCCAAAGTAAAGTATTGTAGCAACATTATAAATGGGATTTGACTCATAACAATAAACTCAAAGAACCAAACCAACTTAAAACCATTGACGTCAAAAACAACAGTAACCAAAAAAACAATTATGAAAAAAAACATGGGTTCAATAGACAAAAATTTAAGGATCGTCATTGCGGTCCTTGTGGGCGTATTGTATTTCACCAATGTAATCAGCGGCACCTTAGCGCTTGTATTGGGAATTCTCGCAGTGGTCTTTCTCCTGACCTCTTTTCTGAGTTTTTGCCCGCTCTATGCGATTTTCAACATCAATACCTGCAAAATCAAACGATAATGTACCAGATAGAAGTTGAGAATATCAAATGTGGCGGTTGCGCCAACAGTATCGAGAAAGCGCTGCTTAAAGTCAAAGGTGTGGATTCGGTAAAAGTCAACGTAGACAACGGGACCATTGCCATTGTGGGCGATGCGATCCGGACCGAATTGGTGGCCAAATTGACCGAAATCGGTTATCCCGAAAAAGGAAACAACACGGTTTTTTGCCAGGCAAAATCGTATCTTAGCTGTGCGGTGGGCAAATTTGGCTGATGGTTTGAATCACCAATCAACCCTTAATCTAAAACGGTATGCAAGAAGAAAAATGCTGTGTCGTGACTTGCGACAACCCGATCGACCAAAACTACTGGAACCAACAATATGCCTCCAATAATACGGGTTGGGATTTGGGCGAAGTTTCTCCCGCCATCAAAAGTTACATCGACAAACTACCATCAAAATCAATAAGTATCCTGATTCCCGGTTGTGGCAATGCCTATGAGGCGGCCTATCTGATGGATCAGGGTTTTACCAACGTTACCGTGATTGACATCGCCCCGTTGCTAACCGCAAAACTGCAAGAAAAATTCGCAGATACCAAAGGGATTAAAATCATCCAAGGCGATTTCTTTGACCACGAAGGCCAATACGACCTGATTATTGAACAGACGTTTTTTTGCGCCATCCCGCCATCCATGCGCCAACGGTATGCAAACAAAATGCACCGCTTGTTGAGCCACAACGGAATCCTGTCGGGATTGCTTTTTGATCGCGAGTTCGAAAACGGGCCACCATTTGGAGGAAGCCGCAGCGAATACGAAAACCTTTTCAAAGCTGCCTTTACCTTCAAGCAAATTGAACCTTCTCAGGATTCGGTTGAGAAAAGAGCCGGAAGCGAGTTGTTTATTGAACTGCAGAAAGATGACAATATCAAGGTAGCGCCTTATGCAATCGATGGGATTACCTGTAGCAATTGCAGCAAGACGATTGTTGGGCAATTTATGGCTGTCGATGGCGTGTTGAATTGCAGCATCAGTACCGATTTTAAAGAACTGCTGTTGGTAAGTCGCAGCGAAATCCCGATTGAATCGTTAAGGCGAGTACTCGCTTACGATAAAAAATACCAGATAGAACCAAAAAGTTAATAACCATGGACGAAACTTTTGACGACCTCATCCATTCTGAAAAACCGGTGTTGGTGGATTTTTACGCCACCTGGTGCGGCCCTTGCCAAATGCTGGGCCCGATTTTAAAAGAAGTCAAGGACAAGCTTGGCGATCGTGTGGCAATCATCAAAATAGACGTAGACAAGAACCAAGCGGTGGCCAGCCATTACCGTGTGAAAGGCGTGCCTACGATGATGTTGTTCCAGAACGGCAAACAGCTGTGGCGGCAATCTGGGGTTTTATCAAAGATGGAAATCGTAGCCATCATACTCGAGAAAAGTACCTGGCCCGAACTACCCAATACTGCATCCTGAAAATTAAAACAAAATGGACAAAATCTTATTTGGTATTGTTATATTGCACCTCGTAATCGGTTTTGGCTGGCTGATCTACAAGCTTGAATTTAAGAAAAAACAGCCTAAGGATAAAAATGAACATTAATCAAACCAGACCCATGAAAAAAGCAATTTCAATGATGGCAATCGCTGCCTTCTTGTTCTCAATGCCTGCCAACGCACAGGAAACCCCTAAAAAGAAAGAAAAATCAAAAACAGAAAAATCTTGCTCGAAAGACGAGATGAAATCTTGCTCGAAAGAAAAAAAAGCAGGATGTTGTGCTAAAAAATAACAAACTTCTTTTTTCAAATAAAAAAGCGCCAGGACAACCGGGCGCTTTTTTTATGCCAAATACGACTTGCGTGACAAATATCACTGTTTCCCAAGGTTTGGGACGCTACCTTTATCCATAGCATTGACCCATTAAACCTTGCATCTTATGGAACCTCATTTTTATCATGTTGACCTTGACTGGAACGCCCAGAGAAAAGGCATCCTATCCTCTCCCGAACTTACGCTGCACAACGGACCGACTATTGAAGTAGCCACACCTCCCGAATTCCCTCAAGGCATTCCCGGCATCTGGTCGCCCGAACATTTATTTACCGCCGCGGTGAGCAGTTGCCTGATGACTACTTTTTTATCGGTCGCCGAAAATTCTAAACTGGCGTTTGTGGATTTTAGTTGCAAAGCCCATGGCAAACTTGAAACCATCGACGGGAAATTCCTGATGAGCGAAATTGTCCTGGAACCCACCGTCACCATCACCGACGAAAAAGACCGCGAACGCGCCGAAAGGGTGCTGCAAAAATCAGAAGCGGCTTGCCTGATCTCTAACTCGGTGAAATCCAAAGTCACCATGATAACCATGATCAACGTACAACGACCCTAAAAAAAACACTGTCGCCTTTTTGCCCAAAATGCCTGCCCAAACAGGCATTTTTTTGTTGTGTGACATTAGTTACTGACTGGCGGGCAACGCAACAATACCTTTGCTTCATCATTACAAAATACCATGATGAACAACCTAAAGAATACCATTTTTGTGTCGCTGATCGCCTTACCTATGGTTGGCTTTTCCCAAGACACCATTGCCCTGTCTAAAAAAGACCTTTTGCAAAAAGCGGCATCGGGAAACCTGCAGCTCAAAATTTCGGTACAGGGCTTTGAGGCCGCAAAAGCCGATTACCGCCAAACCCATTCGATCTTCCTGCCATCGGTTACCGCTACGGCTACGGCGATGGCTACCACCAACCCGCTTATGGCGTTTGGCTCAAAATTAAACCAGGAAATCCTAACGCAATCTGACTTTAATCCGGCTTTGTTGAACGACCCGTCGCAAACACAAAACTTTGCTACAAAAATCGAAGTCCTCCAACCCTTGGTCAATATGGATGGTTTTTATGCGAGACAAGCCGCGCGTTCTAAAATGCAGGCTTTTGAATTGCAAAACCAACGCTCGGCAGAATACCTGGAACTCGAAGCAAACAAAGCGTTCATGCAACTGCAATTGGCCTATCGGGCGGTAAAGGTTTTAGAGCAGGCCAATATCACTGGGAAAGCCAACTTGAAATTAGTGCAAAACTATTTTAGCCAAGGCATCTTGCAGAAAACCGATGTCCTAAACGTAGAAGTACGCGTCAATGACCTCGCCAACCAACTGCAGTACGCCAAAAGCAATGTACAGAATGCCTCGGATTACCTGGCCTTTTTAATCAATGAAGATCCCAAAGGGAAAGTATTCAAACCAGACGAAGGACTTGCAAACCGCATTGCTCCAGAAATTACAACCGCATCCTTGTCGGATAACCGTAAAGATTTACAGGCCATGGAAAGATCTACAGCAGCGTACCAAAAAATGTTGCAATCGGCCAAGATGAATTTCCTGCCGCGCCTCAATGCATTTGGAAGCTATGAAATGTATGACCGTAACCTTTTTGGCACCGCGGCCAAGGGTTATCTCGTGGGCGCGCAATTGTCGTGGAGCCTTTTTGACGGTTACCAATCGATCGGGAAAGCAGGCAAGGCCAAAGCTGAGTTTTTAAAATCATCACTCGAAACCCAGCAATACAAAGCACAAAGCCAATTGGAGTGGAACAAAACCAACCGACAGCTCAAAGATGCCGAAAACAAAGTAGCCTTGTCGCAACGCGCTTTTGAACAATCACAGGAAGCGTACAGGATCCGCCAAAATAGATTTGCGCAAGGGCTTGAAAAAACCACCGACTTGCTGGCCTCAGAAATCCAGGTCATCCAAAAAGAGCTCGAACAGCTGCAAGCCGTTTATGAATACAACCTAACCAAAGCGTACTTACAATTTTTAACGAAATAACGATGAAAAAGAGAATTACAATCGCCTTAGCGCTCGCGTCCATTTTAGCGGTATCGTGCGCGAAAGACAAAAAAGAAATCCTAAGCGAGAACCCGGCAATTGCCGTGAAGCTCAGCGGAGTTGCCGGTGCAGGCCAAAGCCCTTTTGTGACAGCCAGCGGAAAAATAGAAGCCGAAAACAGCGCCAACATCAGCACCCGAATCATGGGTTATGTCACCAAGGTCAATGTAAAGGTGGGACAAAAAGTATCGGCGGGACAACTGTTGGTAAGCATCAACAACAGCGATTTGCAGGCCAAGAAAGCACAAGTCGACGCCTCGGTGTTACAGGCGAATGCCGCATACAACAATGCCAGGAAAGACTACGACCGTTTCGTGGCGTTATTTGCCCAGCAAAGTGCCTCGCAAAAAGAACTCGACGACATGACCTCGCGCTATGAAATGGCAAAGGCCGCGCTTGAAGGTGCCAGGCAAATGCGCAATGAAGTACAGGCGCAATTCTCTTATGCCAACATCACCGCACCTTTTACCGGCGTGGTCACCAATACTTTTGTCAAAGAAGGCGACATGGCCAATCCCGGTATGCCGCTCGTGAGTGTAGAAGGCGCTTCGCAATTGCAGGTGACGGCGATGGTTTCTGAGACCGATATTACCCAGATTAAAAGTGGTATGGCCGCTAAGGTGCTCGTCAAATCGACAGGGGAATCACTCGCGGGGAAAGTATCAGAAGTGAGCCTTTCGGCGAGGAATACCGGCGGGCAATACCTGGTTAAGGTCAATCTCGAGAAAACGCCGTCCACCGTTCTATCGGGGATGTTTGTCAATGTGCAATTCCCTGTGGCCCATACCAAAACAACCACCGGATCGGCCAACGTGATGGTTCCGACAACTGCGCTGGTTACCAAAGGACAACTCACCGGAATCTACACCATCGGCTCGGGAAATACCGCCATTTTAAGATGGTTGCGCAAAGGGAAAACCGCGGACGACCAAATAGAAGTGTTATCGGGTTTGGCTGCTAACGAACCCTACATTGTCTGGGCCGACGGCAAATTGTACAACGGAGCAAAAGTAAAAGTCGAGTAAACAAACGTTTTGAAGCCAACAGTTTTTTATTAAACCAATGCCCGCGTGAGGGATTATCTCATCGGATAATATTTCATAATAGGAATTCGATGAATTTCATTTGAGGCGGCATCCTTTTGTGCAACAAAAGATACAGCCAAAAGCCCGACCCGCAGGGGCACGCCCAACAAAAAAACAACATCATGCAAGAAGGTATATCGGGTAAAATTGCCCATTTTTTCATCAACTCCAAGCTGACCATTTTACTCATGGTGGCGCTCATGATTATTGGGGTTTACAGTTCATTTTTGATCCCGCGCGAGGAAGAACCGCAAATCAACGTACCCATGGCCGATGTTATGGTGGGTTATCCCGGCGCAAGTCCCACAGAAGTAGAGAGCCGCGTGGTGAAACCGCTAGAGAAAATCCTCTCGAATATCAAAGGCGTCGAGCACGTACACAGTATGGCCATGAACGGACAGGCGATGCTCATTGTGCAGTTTTACGTGGGGCAGGATGTAGAACGATCGTATGTGAAACTCTACGACGAACTCGCCAAACACGAAAATATCTTCCCACAAGGCGTTTACAAACCCATCGTGAAAACCCGCTCGATTGATGATGTGCCCATGCTCGGACTCACGCTTTGGAGCAAAACCCAGGATGATTACGCGTTGCGACAGTTGGCCGAGGAAGTCACCTCAGAAATCGAGAAGGTCAAAGATGTGGCAATTACCCGCGAAATTGGTGGCCGCAGCCGGCAGCTGAAAGTGGTTTTAGACAAAGATAAGATGGCCGAAAATGGCGTGGATGCGTTGGGGATTATGCAGATGATCCAGGCTGGGAACAGCAGCGCGCAATCGGGGAGTTTTGTGAACCAGGACAAAGAATATTTGGTAACGACGGGACAGTTCCTGAAATCTGCTGAAGACGTAGAGCGACTGGTAGTAGGCGTCAACGCCAATATGCCAGTGTATTTGAAACAGGTGGCCAGTGTGGTAGACGGGCCATCGTCGGTGGGGAGTTATGTGTCTTTTGGTTACGGAAAGTCCAATGCGCAACATCAGCATGCACCATCAGAATATCCCGCAGTGACCATTTCTATAGGGAAAGTGAAGGGTGCCGATGCGATGAAGATTTCGGAGAAAATCCTCGAGCGGGTTGCGCTGCTTAAAAAAACACTCATTCCCAATGACGTGCATGTAGAAGTGACCCGGAATTATGGCGAAACGGCTTCGGATAAAGTAGGTGAATTGTTGCTGCATTTGGGTATTGCAATCATCGCCGTGACTTTCCTTGTGATTTTGGCGATGGGTTGGCGCGGCGGATTGGTGGTGTTTTTCTCGGTTCCGCTGACTTTTGCCTTGACTTTATTTGCGTATTATTTGTTGGGCTATACCTTGAACCGCATCACGCTTTTTGCGTTGGTCTTTGTCGTTGGGATTGTAGTGGATGACAGCATCATCATTGCCGAGAACATGCACCGGCATTTCAAGATGAAGCGATTGCCGTTCAAGCAAGCGGCCATTTACGCCATCAACGAAGTGGGGAATCCTACCATTTTGGCAACCTTTACGGTAATCGCCGCCATTTTACCGATGGCGTTTGTATCGGGGATGATGGGGCCTTATATGAGCCCAATGCCGATTGGCGCATCGATTGCCATGCTGCTCTCCTTGTTTGTGGCTTTGACCGTGACACCTTATTTGGGTTACCATTTGCTTCAGGAAAAAGAAGCGCAGGAACATAAAAAAGAACAGGGTTTAGAAACCAATTGGATTTATAAAATCTACAACAAACTCGAGCGTCCTTTGCTGGAAAGCAGTAAGAAAAGAAGGATACTCGTTGGGCTTACGGTTTTGCTGTTGATTGGATCGGTAGCGATGTTTTTTACGCAATCGGTTGTTGTAAAAATGCTGCCTTTTGACAACAAGAACGAGTTCCAGATTGTCATCGATATGCCCGAGGGAACCACTTTAGAAAGAACTGCAGCGGTCACGAAGGAAATCGCACAATACCTTGCCACGGTTCCCGAAGTGGTGGACTATCAAAATTACGTGGGCACCTCTGCTCCTATCACCTTCAACGGGCTCGTGCGCCATTATGATTTGCGCGGCGGAAGCAATATGGCCGACATACAGGTGAACCTGTTGCACAAAGACGACCGCCAATTGCAAAGCCACGGCATTGCCAAGCAAGTGCGCCCCGAAATCCAAAAGATTGCAAGAAAATACGGTGCAAATGTCAAGGTAATCGAAGTACCGCCGGGACCGCCGGTGTTGTCAACGTTAGTGGCCGAGATTTATGGCCCGAACTACAAAGACCAGATTAAAGTAGCCAACCAGGTGAAGGGCATTTTAGAAACCACATCGGATATCGTAGACGTAGATTGGATGACCGAAGACGACCAAACCGAGTACAAGCTCGAAGTAGACAAAGAAAAAGCCATGCTCAACCGTATCGCGCCGCAGCAAATCGTGGGGAACCTGACGTATTTATTGAAGGAATATCCCGTGTCAAATTTATACGATGAAAACGCCAACGACAATGTGGCGATTGTATTGTCGCTGGATGACAAAGACAAAACGACGTTGCAGGACATTGAAAACCTCAAGATCAAAGGCAGTCATGGTAACGTTGTGCCCGTTGCCGATCTGGTAAAAGTGGTAACCGACACTTTGCAGAAAACCATCTACCGCAAAGACCAAAAACGCGTAGTGTATGTCACTGCCGATATGGCTGGCACACTAGAAAGTCCCGTGTATGCCATTTTGGGAATGAATGAAAAACTCCAAAAAATGAAACTGCCCAAAGGTTACAAGGTCAATGAATTGTATATGGAGCAGCCTACAGACGAAAGCGATTTTACCGTAAAATGGGATGGCGAGTGGCAAATCACACTAGAGGTATTCCGCGATTTGGGTGTGGCGTTTATGGTGGTGATTGTCATCATTTATATGCTCATCGTGGGTTGGTTCCAGAATTTCAAGACGCCGATGGTGATGATGATGGCCATACCACTTTCGCTGATTGGGATTGTGTTTGGACACTGGCTGCTAGGTGCTTTCTTTACTGCGACTTCTTTTATTGGGATGATTGCTTTGGCCGGTGTGATGGTGCGGAATTCGGTGCTGCTGATTGACTTCATCGAAATCCGCCTCAATGAGGGCGTGCCTTTAAAACAAGCCATCATAGAAGCCGGAGCGGTCAGGACGACGCCTATTTTATTGACGACCGGCGCCGTCGTGATTGGCGCGTCTATTATCCTGTTCGACCCGATTTTCCAGGGATTGGCCATATCGCTGGTCTTTGGCGCGATTGTATCGACCATCCTCACATTGTTGGTGGTACCGATCATTTACTATGTGACCGAGAGAAAAAAATGGGAAAACAATAATCCTCCAAAAAACCAAATCCAATGAAATTATTACTGATTACCGCCATCAAGGCCTATGAACCAGACGTCAAGGAAATCCTTGAAAGCGCTGCCGTAACCAAATATTCGTACAATGAGGTGACCGGCTACAGTGGCGATGCGCAGGAGTCTATCGTTGGCAACTGGTTTGCCCAGGACAACAATGAGACCGATTCGGTGTTGTTCTTTGCCTTCGTCAGAAAGGAAATCGCGCACGAGGTGTTGACCCTCGCCAATGCTTTCAATGACAAACAGATATTGCCCTCGCAGGTGCATGTGGCGATACTCAACATTGAAGAATCGAACCATCCACACTTAACACTTGTACAATAAAAACTTAAAAAAATGATCAATCGAATTATACGCGCGGTTGCCGGCAGCTTTATCCTCATCAGCCTTTTACTCGCTATCTATGTCAACCCCAATTGGTTTTGGTTTACGGCATTTGTTGGTGCCAACCTACTACAATCTGCTTTTACAAAGTGGTGTTTGATGGAAGACATCCTCAAAAAAATGGGTGTAAAACCGTAAACTATTAAAAGCTTTGGAGCAATATCCGGATTCCTACCAAAATGAGGCAACTGGCCAACACTCGCACAATCAGATGCCCCTTGATGCGGTGCGATAAATAGGCGCCCAATTGCGCACCCGGAATCACGCCCACGGCGAGCCACACGATCATCTGCAATATTCCGGAATCATTGTACGTGCCGTTGATGGCATGTACAATCACACTCACCGTGGCCATCACCGCAAGAATAAAATGCGAGGTAGCCGTAGCGATATACACCGGAAATTGCAGCCAGTTGACCATGGCCGGTACATGGATAATCCCGCCGCCAATCCCAAGCAAAGGAGACAGGTAGCCCACGATGATACTAATGATGATGCCGTGCCTTTGGTTGTAACTGTACTGGTAAACCACTCCGGCTTTGTCTATAAGTCTGTGGTGTCTGAGCGCCTTGCCCACCTGGGAATTCAAGGGTTGATTTGTGGCGACCGCTTTGTTTTTATAAAACAAATAAGCCGAGAGTATAATCAGCAACACCCCAAAAATGCTATTGAACAACTTCTGCGGCAAGTAAGGCACGGTCAAAACCCCAAGGATAGATCCCGGAATAGTGAACAAGGCAAACACAATCCCCGCCTTATAATCAATCCGTCCCGATTTGGCGTAGGCGAAAGAGCCCGAAATGGCATTAACAGCCACTACGGCGATAGAAATCGCGGTAACCGTTTCTGGGGATAGCTTTGGGTAAAACACAATCAATACCGGCACGAGGATGAATCCGCCGCCCGCGCCAATGAGCGTCCCGAAAGTTCCTATGATAAAACCTGCTAGTATAAGTAAGAATAGGTGTTCCATGGAAAGACTTTAGTAGGTTGTTGTCACAAAGGTAACCAATCACAGTGGTTTTTAGAAACTACAAACATGCCACAAAGTAGTTAAAGTCGACACATTCCCTTCCTCGCCAATAAAAACTGTGTCGTTATTTTGGACGGATCGGGAAGAAAAAAACGAACCTTGACAAAGAACCCGAACGCTGGATAAAAAAGGTTACATTTACCAAAAAAAATGAACAAAGGTGGGCCGATTGTAATAATTGAAGATGATAGGGATGACCAGGATATTTTTCGAGAAGTGTTTGAATCCCTCGCCTGCAAAAATGAAGTGCTCTTTTTTGATAACGGAGAGTTGGCGCTCGACTATCTCTTAAGCTCCGACGTAGAGCCGTTCATCATTTTCTCAGACATCAACATGCCGGTATTAAACGGTATGGAACTCCGCGAAAAGGTGCACGAAAATGAAGATTTGAGACTCAAGTCTATCCCTTATTTGTTTTTCTCGACCAGCGCCGAGCAGCAGTATGTGGTGGATGCCTATTCTAAATCGATCCAGGGATTTTTTATAAAACCCAGTAGTTTCGGCGAGATTAGGAATACCATCAAAATCATCGTTGATTATTGGTCGAGCTGTGTGTCACCCAATTGTGTAAAATGATTTGTTTTCAATCTTTAGCCAAATAGTTCTGTTTCATCACACTAAAATCCAATTGCCCGCGTTATACGTATATTCCTACTACAACATAGGTTTCTAAGAAATTACGGGGCATACCCGATAATATAGATTTTCTTCCGCAAAAGGCTTGCATAAAAAATAGGTCAGCGATAAAAGTTGCAGCGATCTTTTTTATGAACACAACCTTAAAATTCAACCGTACCAAATCGCATTTCCTTGAGACCACGCGCAAGCGGGTAGATCAGTATTTTAAGGATTCTGGGCAGTCGCGCAACGCAAACGCCCAAATGTGGATAAAAACTATCACTTTCCTGCTGGGATTCGTGGGGCTCTACCTCGCCATTATTCTCAACACGGTTGGTTTGTGGCCGATGCTTTTGCTGGCCATCCTGCTCGGGATTTTTAGTGCCTTTGTGGGATTCAACATTTGCCACGATGCCATCCACGGATCATTGTCAAAGCACAAAACCACCAACACCATTTTTAGCTCGCTATTTCACCTAGTAGGCGCAAACCCTTATGTATGGAGCATTACCCACAACGTGGTGCACCACAATTTCACAAACATTCCGGGACACGACGAGGATATAGACGTGGCACCGGGCCTCATCCGCATTTCAGACGAAAAACCGGCAAACCGGCTGCAGCGTTTCCAACATTGGTATGCGTTCCCGCTGTATGGCCTGGCTTCTTTATCGTGGGTGTTTAGAAAAGATTATAAGAAATTTTTCCAGGCCAAAATCGGGCAGCACCGCAACGAACATCCCAAAATAGAATACTTCAACCTTTTCTTTTTTAAAGCGGTGTATTATTTTCTGTTCCTGGCGCTTCCACTCATGGTATTGCCTATCAGTTGGTGGCAACTCCTTATCGGATTTTTGGCGCTGCATATGGCCCAAGGCGTCACCATGGGATTGGTGTTCCAGTTGGCACATGTGGTAGAAGGCACTCATTATCCGTCGCCCGACGATACTGGGAACATAGAAGAAACCTGGGCCGACCACCAAATGCGCACGACCGCCAATTTTGCCACCAACAGCAAACCCGCTGCGTTTTTCCTGGGCGGATTGAACCGTCAGATTGAACACCATTTGTTTCCCGGAATTTGCCACATCCACTACGGCGAAGTGAGTAAAATTGTCAAGCAGACGGCTGCCGAATTCAATATTCCCTATATTGAAAGCCCTACCTTTTTAGTGGCGTTGCGATCGCATTATAGAATGCTGCGCAAATTTAGCGTATAGCGCACCGGTTAGCGTACTTTGTTGGCCAGCAACTCTGCCAATAACGTTTCAAGGCTTACCGATGCACACGCAATCCCTTCGTCGGCGGCACCGTAGTAAATGTACAATTCATCCCCAACCAATACCGTTCCCGTAGGAAAACATACGTAGTTGACATAGCCCTTTAATTCCCACGGCTGATCGGGAACAAACAGCGGATATGGCAAACGCGCCACTTCTTTCCTCGGATCTTCAAGGTCCAGCAGCGCTGCGCAAGCCACATACATATAACCATTGATTGTATCGTGTACGCCATGGTAAATCATGAGCCAACCGTGCGCTGTTTCTATGGGTGGCGCTCCGTTGCCGAGGTAACTCAATTCATGCGGGTATTTGGGATCGAGTACAATATGGTGGTTCAAATCGGTCATGTAATCCCTCCAAAATTGAAGTTTGAGATCGCTCAGCGAATCGATTGCGGCGATTTGGATGCCAGGCCTGATGCGGTGCAGGAAGTACAATTTGCCATTGATGCGCCTCGGAAAAAAGATGACATTTTTATCCCAAACGTACGAGCTTCCGGTGCTAGGCTGAAAGTATTTGATATTGAGGTCTTGCTGCCCTTTGAGCAACGAGCGCAGTTCATCACCGGTAAACTGCGGTACAATGATGCCGTGTTTCTTCCAACTCTTCATGTCGGTCGAAGTGGCTACACATCCAAACGCATTTTCACCGTCATAACCGCAATACGACAGGAAATATTCGCCGTCTATTTTTACAATGCGCGGATCTTCTACCCCATATTTTTCATTGTTGTATTCGGGGACGATAATCGGGTAATCATAGCGCTCGGCTATCGTTAACGGATTACTGAGTCGGCAATAACCCAGCGTAGAATGGTTGCCGTGGGCCACCGCGCGATAAATCATATGGATGTCTCCATTCTCGGCAATCACTGCTGGATTTAAGACACCTTCTATTTCAAAGTCAATGTCCCTTTTCTTTAGAATCAGACCGTGTTTGTGAATCATGCTGGAAGAATTTGAATCTCAAATTTAACGTTTTAGGATCACGTGGTCTTTACGGGAATTTATTAAATGTTTGCAAAATTACTGTCGGTCAATTGGCCTGCTGTTTCAGTAGCTTTTGTTCTAACTTAATGACCCTGGGAAACAGGATGTTATTTTCAATGTGGATGTGTTCCTGTAAATCCTGCTCAAAATCCCGCAACATCGCGTAAGTGATGCGATAGGTATTACACGAATCGGCGGGTGGCGCGTAGTTGTGAGTGAGGATTTTAATCTTCCGGAAACGGGCGCCTTCAAGATCGTGTTCGTGTCGAAGGGTTGCAATCGAATTATCGATCCCTACAGGCGCAGGTGCTGTCGCATCCAATTGCGTCGCCTTTTCAAGCTTGGCAATAATAGGAAACAACTGTTGCTCTTCTTTTTTCAGGTGCCCGAGCAAATCGGTAGCACAACCTTCAAACAATGACTTGATTTCTAGCAATTCGGGATGCTCGCCACTGTGGGTCTGGCACAATTTATCGAGTGCGCTTAGGATGGCCGGAACCTTCGCACCTACATAGCGGTGGTGTTTTTTTAAGATATAGTCGATCAGCAAATCGAGCGGCCAGGAATTGAAATCGATGGTGTTGGTATTCGTCGAAAGGATGATTTCTGTAAGTTCCTCGAGGAGTTGTCCGTGGTTAATGGATTTTTTATCGCAGACTTCCTCAATGGTTCGTTGTCCGCCGCAAAAAAAATCGATACCGTATTTGCTAAAGATAGACGCGGTCCTAAAGTCATGGGATACAAATTCTCCGATGGTAATGTATTGGGATGATGGCATAAGTAGGGATTGATAGGGTTAAGGGCTTAAATTTGGTGCTCAGATTGAAGCAATGATCATTCTAATGCTGCAATATTATTCAATAAACAAAAATCAAAATATGACATTAGTCATAAACGCCTGATGGCCATGTCTTTTATACTCCCGGATGGACTGCTTTTATAAAACCGCCGCGATTCTCCTTCCTCGCCAAAGAATGGCTCACAATAAGATGGCCCACTACCAGCAGGTTGTATACCTCGTAAAGCGCTACCGATGGCGAATGACAGGCCAACCAATCCTGTACCAGCGACTGCCAGGCTTCAAGTTGCGAAGCCGCCTGCTCCAAATCCCCGTCGTTGCGGATAATCCCGGCATGTTGGCGCATTAGCGATTGCAAACCGCTCCTAACCGATTCGAGTTGCTCAGAATCAACCGGTGTCGCCTCACTGTTTTGGCAATGCAACAGGCAAAGCCGCTCACCAAATGACGCCGGGGTTCCACACAGGAACTCATAAATCCGCTGCGAATAGACCAATGCCTCGAGTAACGAATTAGACGCGAGCCGGTTCGCACCATGCAAGCCCGTGTACGAACACTCGCCACAAGCCAGCACGTTTTCTATAGAAGTACGCCCGCAAACATCCACGGCTATGCCGCCACAAAGATAATGTTGCGCAGGAAGCACCGGAATCCAATCCTTTGCGATGTCAATTCCATGGTCACGGCAATACTGGTAAATCATCGGGAAATGGCTGCAGAAAGCATTCATATCGAGCTCGGTACAGTCCAAAAACACACAGGCATCGCCGGTTTTACCCAACTCGGTGTGGATGGCTTGCGACACGATATCGCGCGAAGCCAACGCACCGCGCGGGTCATAATCCAGCATGAAATTCCGCCCGTCCTTGGTACGCAGCTGTGCGCCAAAACCGCGTACGGCTTCGGATATCAAAAATGCGGCGCCATCTTGGCCGTTGTAAAATGCCGTCGGATGGAACTGAATGAACTCCATGTCCTTGATTTTGGCGCCCGACCGATACGCCATTGCGATGCCGTCGCCGGTGGCAATTTTCGGGTTGGTCGTGTGACCGTAGGCCTGGCCAATACCGCCCGTGGCCAGGATCGTAAACGCCGATTGGATGAGCAGTACTTCATTTTTAGTCGTATCGAGCACGAGCGCACCCGGGCATTTGTTGCTCGCCGAAATCAGATCTATCGCGAAATGATGGTCGAGTATTGCGATATTTTCAAGCCGATGCACCTGTTGGAGTATCGTCCGCTCGATCTCGGCTCCGGTTTGGTCCTTGTGGTGAACGACCCTGTTTTCTGAGTGGCCGCCTTCCCTACCCAAATCAAACTGCCCTTTGGCGTTGCGGTCAAAGCGCGCACCCCATTCTAGCAGTTCTTTAAGCCGTTCGGGACCTTCGCTCACCACCATCTGTACCACCGCTTCATCGCAAAGCCCGTCGCCGCAAACCAGTGTATCCTGTATGTGTTTTTCGTACGAATCCTTCGAGCCATCGGTGACAATGGCAATGCCACCTTGTGCATAACGCGTATTGGATTCGGATTCACCGGCCTTGGTCACAATGGTCACGTTTCGGTCGGGAAAACGCGTGGCGAGCCTGATGGCCAAGGTGAGACCGGCCACGCCCGAACCGACAATCAGGTAATGCGTTTGGGCAGTCATCTGGAGATTTCGAGCATGCGGTTAATGGGGACGATGGCACGCGCGCGCAATGGTTCGGCGATGGTGATCTCGGGCGTTTCATTGTACAGGCAATCGTAGAGTTTCTGCAGCGTATTGACTTTCATGAACGCGCATTCGCTGCATGCACAGGTATTGTCTTCCTTGGCAGGTGCAGGGATTAGGATTTTGTTGGGTACGCGTTGCTGCATCTTGTAAAGGATACCGGCTTCGGTGGCTACGATGAATTTTTGGTGCGGGTCTTTTGCGACATGGTCGATCATACCAGCCGTAGAACCGATATAGGCAGCGGTTTTCAAGAGGTGTGTTTCTGATTCGGGATGCGCGATGATTTGCGCGTCGGGATGTTGCCGGTGCAGCGCCATGAGCTTATCGAAAGAAAAAGCCTCATGTACTACGCACGAACCATCCCAAAGCAACATATCGCGCCCAGTAATCGTATTGATGTAGTGGCCGAGGTTGCGATCGGGCGCAAAGATAATCGGCGTTTGGGCAGGAATCGATTCGACAATCTTAACCGCATTGGAGGACGTACAAACGTAGTCACTGAGTGCCTTCACAGCCGCCGAACAATTGATATAGGTAACCACCACATGATTGGGATGCGCAGCCACAAAATCTTTAAAAAGATCGGGCGGGCACGAATCGGCCAGCGAACAGCCAGCGCCCAGATCAGGGAGCAATACTTTCTTTTCGGGATTGAGGATCTTGGCGGTTTCGGCCATGAAATGTACGCCTGCAAAAACAATTATGGGAGCGTCACATTGCGCCGCCTGTTGTGATAAACCGAGGCTGTCGCCAACATAATCAGCCACTTCTTGTATGGCCTCGCTTTGGTAATAATGCGCCAGGATTACCGCGTTCTTTTGGTGTTTCAAGTCGATGATGGCTTTCTGTAATGGGGTCATTGCTGCTGTCTTTGCCGATGGTTTTTGATGCAAAATTATCGGGAAAGCAGTCGCATAAATATGATTAAAGTCATATGCGCAACAATTTATTAATTTCAATTTTGCCCCAAAATAGCACCATGGACTACTGGAAAAAAATCGGTACCGAAGAAGCCAAAGCGCGTATCGTAGCCGCATTGGCCGAGAATGTAAACTTCAACCACGGCCAGGCATTGGGTTATCCGGTGTCTACGCTCGACCGAAAAGTTTTTCACGATGCGCCTTTCCTCAAGGACGCGCCGCTGCTTATGGCTTATGTCGCCAACCCAAACCACATCGGCTGCCATACGCTCGGGAGTTCGGAGTCGGCTTTCAAAGGCACGCAAGCCATGGAGCGCGAAGTGCTTGAGATGGTAGCCTGTACGATTTTTAAAGCCGAACCAAACCAATTCGACGGTTATGTCGCCGCTGGCGGTACAGAAGCCAACATCCAGGCGCTGTGGATGTACCGCAACATTTTCCTCAAACAACAACACGCTAGGCTTGACGAGATTGCCATAGTCGCCTCAGAAGACACCCACTACTCTATTGCCAAAGGCGCCAACCTGCTCATGGTAGATTGGATCAGCATTCCCGTGGTGTTTGATACCCGCGCCATCGATACGGCAGCACTAGAAAACCAACTCAAAAAAGCGTTGGCTCAGGGCAAAAAATACTTTATTGCGGTGGCCAATATGGGGACGACGATGTTTGGTTCGGTAGACAATCCGTCGTCGTATATTGACTGGTTTGGTGAGCACCAACTGCCGTTCTTCCTCCACATCGATGCGGCTTATGGCGGATTCGTGTATCCGTTCCTCGCACCAGACAACGCGCTCCATTTTGGCAATCCGCACATTTCCTCGATTGCTGTGGATGCGCACAAAATGCTCCAGGCGCCTTACGGAACTGGTATCTTCTTGTGCCGGAAAGGCCTCATCGACCATGTGCTCACCAAAGAAGCCGAATACGTAGAAGGCATGGACCTCACGCTCAGCGGAAGCCGCTCTGGCGCCAATGTGATTGCCGTGTGGATGATTTTAAAAGCCTACGGACAACACGGTTGGTTTGAAAAAGTAAAAGTACTGCAATTGCGCACCGACTGGTTTTGCGCACAACTCGATGCGCTGGACATTGCGCATTTCCGCGAGGCCAATATGAACATAGTCACCATACGCGCCCCGCACGTTCCTGAAGCAATCGCAAATCAATACGATCTGGTCCCGCAACAGCATAACGGCGAAAACCACTGGTACAAAATTGTAGTGATGGAACACGTAGAAGTAGAAAGTCTTTCGCGTTTCCTGGAGGCGCTGGCAACACATACGCAATCGGCTTTGGAAAGTAGCGCCTGCTGAACAAAGGAAACATCAGGTTAAAGGCCAGGGTTGGCAGATGCTTCTGCTTCAAAAGTATGATATATATCATTTTCCAGCCCGTACGGCTTCGCGAATTTTGTAGCGAATCAGCCGGTCTATCCATTTACCAATGAAAAGCGACGATAGCTTACAGCTCCAAGTAACGCAGCAAATAGCAGCCGATCCGCTCTTGCGGAACTCCCATATTTCGGTGCAAACCCACGGGTATGAACTTGTGGTATCGGGTAGCGTCAATGCGTTTTTCAAGAAAGCTTTGGTATGTTCGACGGTCAGAAAACTGTCGGGCATTAAAAAAATCGAGGACAAGATTGTGGTGGTAACTGCCCATCCCGGGCAACATCCGGATAGTGAAATCTCGCAAGCCATCGCCGAGAAATTCGAAAAAAACTTCGGAAGCTCACACAAGAATATCGAAGTGACAGTAAATGACGGGAATGTCCTCCTTGGCGGCACGCTCAAATGGAAATACCAAAAACTGCTGGCCACCGATTGCATTGCCTATATCGATGGGATTCGGTCCATCCAAAATAACATTTCTACCGCCACCGAGCCCGAACCTTCGGTAACCGAGAAAGACGTCCTCGCGGCCATTTACAGCGAAGAGCTCATCCAATCCGATATCAATATCAAACTCGATTCGCATACGGTGGTCATCTTGGGAAACGTCCCCACACTATTCCAGAAAAAACTCGTCGAAAAAATCGTGCGCGGCGTACCGGGTGTAAACGAGATAGATAACAGACTGCAGGTCGTTAAGAAAAACAATCCTAATTCCTGAGCCGTTCGAGCTTTTGTTCACTCACCACCAAAATCTTATTGCCTTCTTTTTCAATCAGGCCTTCATCGCAGAAGTCGGTCAACGTGCGGCTTACCGTTTCCTGTGCCGTGCCGGTCATCGCGGCGAGGTCATTGCGGCTCACCTTTACGCTGTTGTCACTGTTGTCGCGTTGCCTGTAAAACCTGAGTAAAGCCTCGGCTATGCGCTTCCTGACCGAATTGTAAGCCAATTGCATCAGGTGTTCTTCGCGCTCGCGGATTTGGTTGGATAAAATCTTGATGAACTTTTCGGCCACGTCGGGATACAGGTTGATGAATTCCTCAAACTGCGCATTGGGGAACAGTACCAGGTGTGAATCCTCCAAAGCCACGGCGCTGTCAAGGTATAAACCTTCAGAAAACAAGGCATTGGTGGCCAGGAACTCGTCGGGGTTGAAAACGCCGGTGAGGAATTCGCGTCCGTCCTCGGTGAGCTTGGTGGTCTTGACCTTGCCCGAAAGCAACAACCAGATTCCGGTGACGCGGTCGCCTTCGTTGTAAATGGGTTGCTTCTTTTTGATGGTCCTGACCTTGCGATCCTCGAGGGCTTGTTGGAGCGCGTCGAGTCCATCCTTTCCAGAAACCATGGCGCTGATACGCTCAAGCGATTGGCTGTAGAATTCTTGCTGGATTTGCTTTTTTCGCAACCGGCTTTCTATGGCGTTGATGAGTTCGGTATCGTCAAAGGGTTTGGTGAGGTAATCGTCGGCACCCATTTCCATGCCTTTGCGCACGTCTACCCTTTCTGATTTGGCGGTAATGAAGATAAACGGGATGGCCTTGGTGGTTTCGTTGGCGTGGAGGATTTCAAATACCGCGTAACCATCGATGCCAGGCATCATGATGTCGCACAGGATTACGTCGGGCTGGTTCGCGATGGCGAGTGCTGCACCGGTCTTGCCATTATCGGCCTCAAAAACCTCGTAACCCGACAGCGCCAGGATTTCCACGACGTTCTCGCGGATGTCGTTGTTGTCTTCTATAATCAATACTTTAGTCATGACCTGTTGAATAAAAGTGTGAATAAAGTGCCTTTGTTTACGTTGCTGTTAAAAGTGATTTTCCCGTCCATGAGTGCTACGTGGCGCGCCACAATGTTCAATCCCAAGCCGGTTCCCGGAATACTGCCCGTATTGTGCGCCCTGAAAAACGCATCGAAAAGATATTTCTGGTCTTCCTTTGGGATGCCGATACCGTTGTCCTTTACGGCGACAGTAATGGTATGGATAGCAATTTCGGTGGTAAATTCTATTTTTGCATTTTCACCCGAATATTTGACCGCATTGGTAATCAAATTTACGATCGAGTTCTTGAGCAGGTTCTTGTCTAGCGCCACCGCTGTCTCGTTGCCTTTGTGCGTGTAGGTGATGACCTGGGCACTTTTGGCGAGCAGTTGCATTTCCTCGGTAATCTCTTCGGCGAGCTCGCGCAGGTCAAAGGTTGTGAATGCTGCAACGATTTTGCCGCTTTCGAGCTTTTCGAGTTGCAGGAAATTGTTGAGGATGAACGTGAGTCCCGCCACCGAACTTTTGATTTTACCCACATGCTTGATGATCTCATTGCTGCAATAAGGCTCGGCGTACTTGTCAATCAACGAAGCCGACAACAAAACGGCGCTCAACGGCGTCCTGAACTCATGCGAGGCCATAGAAAGGAACCTGCTTTTGAGCCTGTTGAGTTCTTTTTCATTTTCTAACGAAATGCTAATTTGTTCTTTGGCCGTCTCGAGTTCCTGAATGGTATCATTGAGGGTCTGGGTACGCACTTCAACGAGTTCTTCGAGATGCAGGGCATATTCCTTGAGCCTTTCGGTATCTTCTTTTTGTTTGGTGAGGTCATGGATGAAACCCACGTAAAAGGTGCTATCGGTATACTTGACTTCGCTCACACCCAATTTCATTGGAAACTTTGACCCATCCGATCGCAAACCCGTGACTTCCCTTCCAATCCCGATGATACGCGGTTGGTGGGTTACGTCATAACGCCGCAGGTATTGGTCGTGCTGCACACTATCGGGCGGTGGCATGAGCATCGAGATATTGTTGCCGAGCAACTCCTCTGGCGCATACCCAAAAAGTGTACAGGCCGAAGGGTTTACATGCTGCATGATTCCCTTGGCATCGATAGTGATGATGCCGTCTATCGCGTTTTGTACAATGGCTTGGAGGAGTTCGGAGTTCTTCATGTTTTAGTTGCCTTTTCTGGCGCTCCGTCCAAATTTAACGATTTTAATCTATCAATCGCAAAGCGACATTTTTTTAACAAGCCGGGTTCTTGACGAGCGTCATATTTTTTGTGGATTCGTCCCTCTAGTTTTGTCTCTTGCAATCAGCAAGTTTTTACAAACCAAAAATACCGGTATGCCCAACCCAGACCAATTACTCAACCTCATGCTCATTGGCGAAGATATAGAAACACGCGTCTTGTTCAAGAATGCGTTCCTACAACTGGGAAAACCTTGTAATGTGGGCTACTATTACACCCTCAACAAAGCGGTCGAGGAAACCCACAGCCAAACCAAAACCGACATCATTTTCCTGGATACCAACAGCAGCGCCGATGCCTGCCGCAACGAGGTACGCCAAATCAGGGACTACGAACCGTTCAAAAATTGCCCGCTCGTGGTCTATGACTCGGGTTCGCGCTTGCGAGATACCTCGGCCATTTTTTCTGAAGGAGCCGACGTGTTCATCAACAAGCCCTATGATTTCCAGCGGTTGCGCAAAGTCATTGGGAACCTTGTCAACAGCAATTTGGATTTCAACCGTTATGGTGCCAACCGCATGACTTATTTCCTGTAAAATCATCCGATTAGTGTTCGTGTGCGCCGCCGCCTTTCATGACCGACAATAGGTAAAAGGCGCCTTTGGTTACAATCGCTGCGTCAGCTTCAATTTTCTGGGTGAACTGGACGGCAGTGTAACCCAAATCGGTGGTACCGGGAACTACCTCGACCGGCCTGAAATGGATTTCATCGGCTTCTGCCTTTTGCGCCGCTTTACTTTCATGGGCGTGGGTTTCGTGGTGGTCTTCATCGAGCACAAAAACAAAATACTTATCGCCATTGCGAACCACAGCGTCCTTGGGCAAGGCCGGCAACGTCACATTGTTGATGTTGATATTGGCCGACACATACATCCCGGAAATCAACCCTTTCGCGCTTTCGGGATTGATTTTCGCGTGAACGGCCACGGTTTTGCTTTCGTTGGAGAACGATTTGTTGATCCCAAAGATTTTGCCCTTGATGGCTTTGTTGGATTGGTTCGTGAGTACAAAATCGACTTCCTGACCCACCGCGATACTGCCGAGGTCTTTCTCATACACATTGAGGTCTAAGTGCATCTGGCTGTTGTCTACCACTTCAATGAGCGGCAAACCCGTATCGGCAAACGCGCCCTTAGAAATCGAGATCTTGCCCACATAACCACTGATCGGCGAAACCAACGGAAAAACCGAACCATTGCCCACAACACCCACATGCAACGCCTCCAACTTGGCTTTGGCTGCCTGTGCCCGCGAGCGCTCCACCGCCAGTTTCGACTTGACTTCCTGGAAAGTTTTCCTTGGATTGACGTTCTCATCGCTCAATGTTTTCTGGCGGTTGAACTCGAGTTGCAGGTATTCGATATTGGCCATCGCAGAATGGTAATCCTCCCGGATTTCAACCACTTCGAGGTTCTGGATCGTAGCCAGTACTTTGCCTTTGTTCACAAAAGTGCCTTCTAAAACAAAGATGTCCTTGACCACGCCGCTCATCAGTGCCGACACATTGGCGGCGTTCTGCGGCGGCACGGTGGTGTAGCCATTGGCCTTGATGACGGCATTGAGGTTGCGGTTTTCTACCACGCCGGTCTGGATGCCTACGGTTTGGTATTGGTCGTGGGTGAGCGCTACTTCGGTTTTTTCTTCGGATGCATTTTCATGCGCGGCCGGTTCCTCGGTTTTCTTTTCGTTGCAGGAAAACAAAAGCAAGGCCGCAGCCAGCAATGCTAAAAATGGTCTTGTGCTATCTGAATATTTCATTTGATGGTTCATGTCTTAATTGTTGGAAATGGATGGAAATTGCAGCCTGATCGCACTTTGATTGTATTGGTTCAGGGTTTCTGCATACTGTTTTTTGATGTCGATGGCCTGGTTTAAAAACCCGATGTAGGTCCAGTAACCCATGTCGCCGTTGGCATAACTTTTCTGCGCGGTTGCGATGATCTGCTCGGCGTACTGGGTCCCTTCGTTCTGGTAATAGTCGAGCCCTTTTTTCTGTTTCTCATATTCGTTTTGCAATTCGGATAGGCGCAGCGTTAACGCTATTTTTTCCTTGTCGAATTCAAACTGCGCTTGATCTGCACTGAGTCGTGACGCTTTGGCCCTCGCGGTATTCGCGCCGCCAAACAACGGCAATTGTATGCCTGCCGTAAATCCCTGGTAGTAGAATTGGGTATCGATGCTTTGCGCAAAATACCCCAATCCCAATTTGGGCAAACGGCGCGCGCTAAAAGTTGCGGCTTCTTTTTGGTAGACCGAAATTTGCTGCTGGTAATAACCCGTCAAAAGATCGTCGCCCTTTGACTGGTCTTGAACGGCAGGCATTTCATATTGCAACGCTACAGTTTCATCGGGCACAACTGCCTCTTGCGTTTGCAGGAAATACTGTAGTTGTTTGGCGTAAATCTCGAGATCATAATTCAACTGTGCTTGCCGTGTTTCGATTTCCTTCATTTTTACTTTGGCGCTGATGACTTCGATTTTGCCGCTTTCGCCGGTTTCAAAACGCAGCTCGGCGTTCCTTAAAAATCGGGTGTAGATTTCGGCGAGTTCGTTGTTGAGTTTTCGCAGAGAAACACCGTACAGGTATTGGTAGTAGGCCAATGAAACGGCCTTTTCTATCTCGTATTCAGAAATCGCCTTGCGCTTCCCGGCGAGCTTGGCCAATTCTTCCTGAAGCCTACGGTTGGCTGCCATCGACCCGATTGGAAAATATTGCTGCACCGAAAAATTATGGTCGTAATCGCCGCTGTTGAACTGTCCGCCCTGGTATTGGACCTGCAACGGATCGGCTTCGAATGCGGTTTTTTTGAGCAACGTTTGCTTCTCGATTTCCTTATCGGCTACCTTGAGTTCGGCGCTGTTTTGTTTGGCGAGGGCAATCGCTTCCTGCAAACTAACGGTTTTGACCTGTCCGAAAGAAAATCCACTGACAAGTAGCAACAAGACCGTCATCATTTTATTCAATTTCATCGTTTTCAATTTCGTTCTTTTTTCTGATAACAAATACAAAATCGGGAGCACCACGAGCGTGAGCAACGTTGCCGTAACGAGTCCGCCGATGACCACCGTGGCCAAAGGTTTCTGCACTTCGGCGCCGCCACTCGTGGATAAAGCCATCGGCATGAAACCAAGCGAAGCCACCGCGGCAGTCATCAACACCGGACGCAACCTGACCTTGGTTCCGGTAATGACGCGTTGCAACGGGTCACTCATACCTTCTGCCTTGAGCTGGTTGAAATACGACAGCAGCACAATGCCATTGAGTACCGCGATACCAAAAAGCGCGATAAATCCAATCCCCGCCGAAATACTAAACGGCATGCCCCGCGACCACAACGCAAACACACCACCAATCGCCGACAACGGGATCGCCGTAAATATCAACGCCGCTTGCCTGGCGCTGTTGAAGGTAAAATAAAGCAGCACCAGAATCAGTCCCAAGGCAATAGGCAACGCTACCGACAAGCGTTTGTTGGCTTCTACGAGATTTTCAAACTGGCCGCCATAAGTGACGTAATAACCGGCAGGCAAATCAAAATTCGATTCCAGTTTTTGCTGTATTTCACCCACCACACTTTTTACGTCGCGCCCGCGCACATTAAGTCCTACGGTAATCCGGCGCTTGCCATTTTCGCGGCTTACCTGAACCGGTCCCTGCTCGTACGTTATAGTGGCTACTTGTGATAACGGCACCTGCTGGCCATTGGGCAACGGGATGAACAGGTTGCTCACATCGTCGAGACCCGAGCGGCTGTCTTTCTCTAAACGTACCACCACGTCGAAACGCCTGCTTTCCTCATAGATTTTACCTGCACTTTGGCCGGCGAATGAGGCGCGGATAATCGCATTGATATCGGCGATGTTGAGTCCGTAAAGGGCAATTTTGTTGTAGTCGTACTTGATGGTAATTTGTGGTAAACCGGTAACCTTATCGGCTTTAAGGTCGCCAATCCCTTCGATTTTTCCGATTTTGAGAATCATTTCCTTGGCCTTGTTGTCTAGCACTTCGAGATCGTCGCCAAAAATCTTGATGGCAATGTCGCTGCGGCTTCCGGTCATGAGTTCATTGAAACGCATTTGGATGGGTTGCGAAATCTCGATGGCCGCACCCGGGATTTTTTGCATTTCTGTTTTCATCAGGTTGGCGAGGTCTTCCCAGTTGTCGGCGCTCGTCCATTCTGATTTGTCCTTGAGCACGATGATCAAATCGCCGCTTTCAATCGGCATCGGGTCGGTGGGGATTTCGCCGCTACCCATTTTGGTGACGATGGTTTTGATTTCGGGGAACTTGGCCTTGAGCATTTTCTCATACTCGGTAGCCGTTGCTACCATTTGTGACAACGAACTTCCGGTCATGATTGTAGCGTTGATCGCCAAATCGCCTTCTTCTATCGTAGGGATGAACTCGCCGCCCATTTGGTTGAACACCAACAAGGCCGCCAAAAACAAACCCAAGGCAATAGACAAAACCAGTCGCTTGAACTGGAGGGCTTTCTGTAAAAACGGCGCGTAGATTTTCTCAAACCACGCCATCATCCGGTCACTGAAATTGGCTTGGTGCTGCGTCTTCTTAGAAAGGAACAACGCGCTCATCATGGGGACGTAAGTTAATGATAGCAGGAAGGCGCCGATTACGGCAAACCCAACGGTAAGCGCCATGGGCCTAAACATTTTTCCTTCGGTGCCCACGAGTGCAAGGATTGGAAGATATACAATCAGGATAATGATTTCACCGAATGCGGCGCTGTTGCGGATTTTAGACGCCGATTGGTAGACTTCGGCATCCATCTCTTCTTGGGTGAGATTGTTTGTGCGCTTGAGCCGGAACAAGTGGTGCATCGTGGCCTCGACGATAATCACCGCACCGTCGACAATAATCCCAAAGTCAATCGCACCGAGGCTCATCAGGTTGCCACTTACGCCAAAGAGGTTCATCAGGATCACCGCAAAAAGCATCGCGAGCGGAATCACCGAAGCGACAATTAAGCCTGCGCGCAGGTTCCCCAAAAACAAGATCAGCACCAAGATTACGATGAGTGCGCCTTCAATGAGGTTTTTGGTCACGGTGCCAATGGCATTGTCTACGAGTTTGCCGCGGTCGATAAAAGCTTCGGCGACCACGCCTTGGGGCAACGTCTTGTTGATTTGCACCATTTTTTCCTTTACCCGTTCTACGACCGCGCTCGAATTTTCACCTTTGAGCATCAAAGCCAAACCTCCAACAATCTCACCCTTGCCATCTTTGGTGGTCGCGCCGTAGCGGATGGCGGTCCCTTTGCGTACGGTAGCCACGTCGCGCACCAACACCGGCGAACCGTTCCTGTTTTTCACGACGATGTTTTCAAGGTCGGTGATACCATTGGCCATCCCCACGCCACGGATGAAATAAGCATATTGGTCTTTTTCTATGTAGGCGCCACCGGTATTCTGGTTGTTTTTTTCGAGCGCCTCGAAGATTTCGGTAATGGTCACGCCCGAACTGTTCATGCGGTTTGGGTTGACCGATATTTCGTATTGTTTTTGAAAACCACCCCAAGTGCTGACTTCGGCGACGCCTGGTATACCTTGCAATTGTGGAATAATGATCCAATCCTGGATGGTGCGGAGTTGGGTTGCATCGTACTTTTCCTCGTAGCCCTTTTTGGCATAGACATCGTATTGGTAAATTTCGCCAAGGCCAGTGGTGATTGGGGCCAGCTCTGGAGAACCAGCGTATTCGGGAATGTTGGTTTCGGCTTGCTTTAACCGTTGAAACACTTGTTCGCGTGCCCAATAAATATCGACCGACTCTTCAAATACAACCGTCACGACCGAAAGCCCAAAACGCGAAATACTGCGCATCTCTACTACTTTGGGGATGGTCTTTACCGACTGTTCTACGGGATAAGTAATCAATTGCTCAACTTCCTGACTTGCGAGTGTGGGCGCTGTGGTGATTACCTGTACCTGATTGTTGGTGACATCTGGCAAGGCATCGAGCGGAAGCTTTTTAAGAGAATAGCTGCCCCAAGCCACGAGCACGAGGGTAAGCAATAGTATAATGAACTTATTCTTTATACTGAACTGTATTATTTTATCTAGCATTGGTAAGGTATAATGATTGAAAAATCAAAGGCCAGAACGGCTTTTGGCTATAGTAAAGACAAGCATTTTCAACCCGGAATGACCCGGGCAACATTATACAATTTGAGGCGGTTGCCAGATGCTTCCGGAGAACATAGAAGCCAAGTGTGATTTGTACCCGATTTCGGGTTTTGGAGAAAATACAGCCGGAATCGGCTCAATGGCAAACGAAAGGACTGGTGTAAAACTCAGGATTTGCACCCCACAACAGTTACAAATGCAAAAGGGCGAACACAAGTCGTTGTGGTGGTCGTTGGGCTCGTGTTTATGATTTTCGGTGGTGGTTTGTGAACGAGCGGTATCATTTGCTGCATCGGCGCAAGGTAGGCACGATAACACCATTAAGATGAAAGACAATAAGATACTGGCTGGTTTCACGTGGGTAAAAATAACAAAAGTTTTAAGAAGTGAAACATCCGTATGCAAAAAAGGGCAAATCCTATCGACTTGCCCTTTGTTAATGAAGAAATAGGGGTTCGCCTTTTATTGTTTCAAAGAAGCCATATCGATTACAAATCGGTATTTCACATCAGCTTTCAAAAGTCGCTCGAAAGCATTGTTGATTTCCTGCATGCTGATGATTTCAATTTCTGAGACGATGTTGTGCTCACCACAGAAATCAAGCATTTCCTGGGTTTCCTTAATCCCTCCAATGAGAGATCCCGCTACTTTTTTGCGGCCCAAAATCATCGGTACGGTATTGAGAATAGGTTCAAGCCCGCCCAAATAACCCACAAGCACCAAAGTGCCATCGATTCCCAGCGACATCACATACGGATTCACATCGTGCACATACGGCACCGTGTCAATAATAAAGTCGAATTTTCCTTGTACCGACTCCATCTGTGCCGCATCGGTTGAGATGATGACTTCATCCGCGCCAAGCGCTTTGGCTTCGGCAATTTTTCCGGGCGTACGCGAAAACAAAGTTACCGACGCACCAAGCCCTTTGGCCAATTTGATGGCCATGTGCCCTAAGCCGCCAAGTCCTACGACCGCGACTTTACTGCCTTTGCCAACATTCCAGTGCCTAAGTGGCGACCAGGTGGTGATGCCTGCGCAAAGCAATGGTGCTACCGCAGCCAAATCTAGATTTTCTGGAACCATGAGCACAAAGCCTTCGGTTACCGTAATACTTTCTGAATAACCGCCATGCGTGGGACTGTCGAGGTATTTGTCGTGTCCGCCATAAGTGCCAACCCAACCGTTAAGGCAATATTGCTCAAGGTCTTTCTCGCAGCTGCTGCAGCTCTGGCAAGAATCTACAAGGCAACCTACTGCTGCCAGGTCGCCTACTTTGAATTTCGTGACCTCGCTACCCACATTGGTAACACGTCCTACGATTTCGTGGCCAGGAACGACAGGGTAAGACGTCCAACCCCAATCGTTGCGCGCCGTGTGCAAATCAGAATGGCAGACGCCGCAATACAAAATTTCAATTTCTACATCCTTGGGCGTTACGTTCCTGCGCTGAATGTCCATTGGTATCAAATCGGCGTCGGGTGCTGTGGTCCCAAAAGCCTTAGCCTGTTTGGTAGTGATATTTTCCATAATTTGTTATTTGATGATTATTTTATCGGTGGAAGTTCAAATTTACGGTATTCGGGTGGTTCAATTGGACAGACAAAACACAATTATTTGCTAAAAATCCACCATTAATTCCCGCAAAAATCATTTTCGGATGACCTGTCTGAAAGTGAGGTTGATCCTCGGTAAGATGTCCCTCGTCGTCTTGGGTACCTGGTGTTCCCAAAAACTATTGGTATTGCCTGTCATTAAGAGGAACGAGCCGTGATGCAACGGAATTTCAACGACCGGAAGTTCCTTTCGCGTCTTGTGCCGAAGCCTGAACAACCGCATCTCGCCAAAAGTCACCGACGCAATTACCGGGTCTATGCCCGATTTATTGGTTTTATCGCTATGCCAAGCCACACCGTCTTTACCGTTGCGGTACAGGTTGAGCAATACAGCGTTGAAGCAGAGTTGGGTTTCGGCTTCTACCCTGCTGCGGATCGCTGTGAGTTCTGGTGTAAATGCTGGTACAGTCGGATTGTTTGAAGCTGCAGCGTCTTCAAACCAAGCAATCATCCTCGGCGCCGTGACCACTTTGTCGTACATCGGCATCTGGTATTCGCGCCACGGTGTTTGGGCGAGCAGGGTTTCGTAATAATGGTCGGATTCGGCTTTGTTGAAAAAATGGTCCATCAGCACCACTTCGCCATCTGGCAATTCGAATATCTTTTTGCCCTTGCTGCCTGGCACAAATAATTCGGTCTGGTCAAACAGTGTCATGCAATTTATTTTTGATCAAAAGCTGCAAGGTGCGTTCATCCTGCAATCCTTCGAAATACTTAGCAATGACTTTTTCAAATACCGCATCGGCATCGCGGACATTCGCAAACAACGTCATGCTCGAACGCAGCTTGAGGTAGTCGGGGCTGCCGAAAATGGCATTCGCGTCATCACTTTGCAAAGCGAGTAGCGCTTGCGAGATTTCGATAAGATGCTTGCCCAAAACTGGATGCGCCAAATAACTTGCCGCGTCCGCAATACTGTTAAGAGCGTAGAAATTGGCTGTTTCACTGTGTCCCAAACCTTTGAGTTGCGGAAATATGAACCACATCCAATGCGATTCTTTACGGCCGCTTTTGATTTCAGAAAGTGCCTTGAGGTACAATTGGTTTTGCGCGTCGAGAAAACGCGTGAAGTCTATGTTTTCAGTAAGTATCATTTGATTCGTTTTGTTTAAGGGATTCTTTTTGCTGTTGCTGTTCATAGAACACTTTGCGCGGGTACTTGGTTGCATGCGAGAAAACCAATCGCCGGATGTAAGTATTGCTTTTGTAGGGTGTGACGCATTCCTTTACCGCCGAAATTTCCTCGAAACCCGCATCGGCAGATAGGTAACCCATTCCGTAAAAATGGCCCTTTTCGATCCAGATGCAACTGCGTTCGTCTTCTGATCGGCCTTTGTCGAGTATGGCAAAACTCTTGTGGTTTTCTGAAAGCGAGTCGATTGCGGTTACAACTGCGCTGTTGTGCTGCGCAATATCCGGCAGCGTTTGCGTGTCTTCTCTTTTAAAAACCGTTCCTTCTGGCGGCAATCCATACACGCAAAATCTCGGATCTATGCCGAAAGTACTGCTCAGGTTTTGCAACAATTGTATCGCTTCGTACTGGCTGCCAAACTCCTCAATACAACTGTGAAACCGGGCGAGTTTGCCGATGGCGAGGTACGTATAACCATTGCGCGCCTCATACTGATAAAGCCCAAATTTGGCGTCGAAACGTTTCAACGCGCGGTTGTAGGCGGGCCAAAGCTTTTTGATTTCGGTGCATTCTAAAAGCAACGCCATGAGTTCGGTGGCACAGACTTCAAAAGAAATCCCGTGGATGTCCCTCAGAAAATGCTGCCGTTGCGGCTGGATACTGTGGCCTGAAAAATGCGAAGCCACGCGTTTCTTGAGGTTGATGGCCTTGCCGACATAAATGACTTTCCGGGCCTGGTTGTAAAAATAATACACGCCCGGTTTTTCGGGCAGTTGCTCAAAGTCCTCAGGCGGCAAATTGGGTGGCAAACGTTGGTCCTGCGCCGTTTTTTTGATCATCTTTTCGATTTCACCTGTAAGATCCCATTCAAGTAACTTCGAAAACAAAATTGCTGTAGCATCGGCATCACCACCCGCGCGGTGTCTGTTTTGTAATGGAATATCCAAAGAACGACAAAGGTTTCCCAAACTATAAGACACGAATCCCGGCTTAATCTTTCTCGCGGCACGAACCGTACACAATTTTTTCGCCGTCCATTTCAATCCGCTGGCTTCGAGTTGGTGTCGCACGAAGGAATAATCGAAATTGACATTGTGCGCCACAAAAATCCGGTCGGTCAGCAGTTGCGCGACTTTTTCGGCGATGTCATCAAAAATCGGCGCGTCGCGAACCATTTCATTATTAATCCCCGTGAGCGCAAAAATCGGCAGCGGGATTTCCTTTTCGGGATTCACGAGGGTTTCAAATCGATCGGTTACGCGGGCTCCGTCGTGGATTACGATGGCAATCTCGGTAATGCAGCTGCCACTGGCATTCCCACCCGTGGTCTCGATATCTACTATGGCGTATTCGCGATTTTTCATGAAGGATATAACGTTATTTTGCATTTCTTATTCTGGTTTCGGGCAGGTATTTACCTGAAATTCCGCCCTTTGTAAAACACTTCTTCAGTGCCGCTGCTTTTTTCGTCACCGCGCGATAAGGTAGACACCGCCGATTCTACCTTGTCATTGGCCGTCATGCCACGCAGCAATGGCGACAGGTTGAAACAATGGTTGGCGACCACATGGATTACTTTGCCTTCTACCTGCAGTTTGCCTGCTACCATGAGCAACCGCGCCTGGATGATTTCCTTGCGGTATTTCTCGAACACCTTGGCCCAAATCACGAGATTGGAAAAACCGCTTTCGTCTTCAATGGTCACAAACAAAACCCCTTTTGCAGTTCCCGGTCGCTGCCGAACAGTAATCAGCCCCGCCACTTTGATCGCGTCCCCGTTCTTCATTTGGGTCAGGTTTCCAGATGGCGTCACACCAAGTCCATTCAATTGCGGACGAATGAAACTGACCGGATGTGCCTTGAGCGACAAGCCTGTCGTGGCGTAATCTTCCACAACTTGCGCGGCATCGGTTAAAAACGGCAACTCGAGTTGGGGTTCGTTGGCACTCTCGGAGGGCTGGCCTTCAAACATCCCAATTGGACTATCAGACAGAGCCGAAACCTCCCAAAGCGCCTTTCTCCTATCAAGCCCCATCGAGCGAAACGCATCGGCATCGGCGAGTTTTTCAAGCGCACCCATTGAAACCCCGGCGTCGAGCAACGAATGCACATACGGAAAGGGTTTTTCCCTGGCCTCGACCAACGATTGCATATCATGGGCAGACAAGCCTTTGACCTGCCTGAAACCGAGCCGGATGGCCCAATACTTCCCTGATTTCTCCTCCATTTTATTGTCCCAATCCGAATAATTTACATCCACTGGCCTTATCTCGACGCCATGATTTCGGGCGTCTATGACGATTTGTGCGGGTTGGTAAAAACCCATCGGCAAGCTGTTGAGCAGCGCGGTGGCAAACACATCGGGATAGTAACATTTGATCCACGAAGAAACATACACCAGCAAAGCAAAACTCGCCGCATGGCTTTCGGGGAAACCGTAGGCGCCAAAACCTTCGAGCTGTTTGAATACGCGGCCCGCAAAATCTTCGTCATATCCGTTGTTCACCATGCCCGCTACGAGTTTCGTTCTCCAGTCACTGACCTTGCCTTTGGCTTTGAAAGTGGCCATACTGCGGCGCAAACCATCGGCTTCGGCGGGCGTAAAACCGGCGGCGACAATGGCGATTTCCATGGCTTGTTCCTGGAATAATGGTACGCCCAAGGTCCTGCCCAGGATTTCCTTGAGTTCTTCCGATGGATACTCAACCGGATCAATCCCATCGCGTCGCCTTAAGTAAGGATGCACCATATCGCCTTGAATGGGTCCTGGCCTGACGATGGCCACTTCGATTACCAAATCATAGAATTTTCTCGGCTTAAGCCTGGGCAACATAGACATTTGCGCACGGCTTTCAATCTGGAAAACCCCCAAAGTTTCGGCCGCACAAATCATGTCATACACGCGCGGATCGTCTTCTTTATTGATTGAGGCCAAAGTATGCACTTCCCCATAATGCTGCTCGCACAAATCAAACGCTTTTCGGATGCAGGTGAGCATGCCCAGCGCGAGCACATCGACTTTTAAAAACCCGAGCGCTTCAATGTCATCCTTGTTCCATTCAATGTTGGTGCGGTCTTCCATACGCGCATTCATCACCGGGCACAAGTCCGAAAGTTTGCCTTGGGTGATCACGAAACCGCCCGTATGTTGCCCGAGCTGTCGCGGAAAACCTACGTATTGATGCGTCAATTGCAATACTTTCATAAGGTGCGGGTCGGCGATGTTGAATCCTTCGGAACTGATACGTTCGTCATCGAGTGCATCGCGGAATTCCCAAATCGTCGCCGACAATCGGTCTATCGCATCGGTAGACAATCCCATCGCCTTGGCCACATCGCGGATGGCGCCTTTCCAGTGTACCTGGGTGACGGTAGCCACAATTGCAGCTCGGTCGCGACCATATTTTTTGTAAATGTATTGGATGACTTCCTCACGGCGTTCGTGCTCGAAATCCACGTCAATATCGGGCGGTTCGTCGCGCGCATCCGACATGAAACGCGCAAAGAGCACCTTGAATTTGGAAGGATCCACCGAGGTGATGCCCAGGCAATAGCAAACCACCGAATTCGCCGCCGACCCACGTCCCTGGCATAAAATGTTGCGGCTTCTGGCAAATCGCACAAAATCATGGACGGTTAGGAAATAGGAAGCGTAATTTTTCCTTTCCATGAATTCGAGTTCGTATACGATTGTTTGCTTTACTTTTTCAAATTCTTCGGGATTGAATTTTTCGGCCGCACCTTCCCAAGTGAGCTTTTCTAATTCTTCCTGTGGCGTGCGTCCTTGTGGTGTGATTTCCTCGGGATATATGTATTCAAGGCTATCGAGCGAGAATTGGCACGCGTTAGCTATCTCGCGGCTCGCCACCAAAGCCTCGGGATACTGCCTGAATAGTCGCTGCATTTCATCAATGGGTTTGAGGTAGCGCTCGGCGTGCTGGTGCAATTTGAAACCCGCCGTATGGATGGTGCATTTCTCACGGATGCAAGTCAGTACATCCTGCAATTGCCGCCGCTGTGCATTGTGGTAATGCACGTCGTTCGTGGCCGCCAATGGGATGTGGAGCGCCTGTGAAAGTTGCCCAATGCGGTGCATGCGTTTGTTGTCATTGGCCTCGTAGGATCGGTTGATTCCCAGATAGAGCGCGGTTCCCAGTTGGTCACGGTATTCGCCAAGCGCTACCTTAAACGCCTGATCAAAATCAAAAGACGCATCGAGCGAAGATGGCGCGATGGCAATAAACTTAAGGTCTTGGGCATATTGGTACACATCGGTTTTGTAGAGGTGGCATTGTCCTTTTTCGGCACGGCCATTTCCTGTGGAGAGCAGTCCCGACAATCGTGCATAGGAAGCCTTATCGGTTGGATAAGCCAGCAATGGCGGGCCGTCAAGCAATTCAAGCCTGCAACCGATGATGAGCCGAAATGCCGGAATTTTCCTGGCCGCCACATGCGCACGCACCACACCTGCCAGGGTATTGTGGTCGGCAATGGCGATTTGGTCATAGCCCAATTGCGCCGCCGCATCCACAAGTTCTTCGGGGTGCGAGCCGCCGCGCAGGAAGCTGAAATTGCTCGTGACTTGTAATTCTGTATAGCCCATCATGCAAAAAATCCGTGTAAAAACCATTCTGTTTGTCCTTTTACATACGGCCCCGAACGAAACAACCAGTATCGGGCGCCGCTTTCATCCTCCACGCAATAATAGTCGCGGTAAAGCCCATCTGCGAGCCACCATTCCTGTTCGATGCGCTCGGGACCATCGGATTTGGTGATGGGATACAATTTGCCTTTGTACCTGAATTGCATCGGTGGATAATCGGGTAAAACTGCGGTAACGGCAATGGCTTCGGGGCGCGGCAACAAATGGATGGGACGTGGAAAATCGAGACGCCAATTGGTGAGTTGCTTTTCCCATAGAGGCGTCGCTTCTTTTACCGAGCGCTCGGGCCAATAATGCTCGGCAGGCAAATAGCGGCTGATGGCACTGCCGGTCTTTGCCGTAACGCGGTCGAGCAATTCGGCAACCTTGTTATCATTTTGGCACGAAGTGTTCCAGATGGCGGCTTGCTCTTGCGTGACAGGTTCTACCTTGGGTGCTTCGAGTACAAACAATTCAAAACCCAACGCAGGTTCGAGCGTAGCAATTTTGTGCTCAAAAAGCCTGAAAATATGGTAGGCATTGCGCGAAGGATGCCCCGTCCCGATTTCGATTTGCTGGATGTTGCCATCCACGCGATACGCTTTGAATACCGCGCTGCGCAAACCCATGCCTTCTGATTCAAATCGCAGGCAAAGTGTGGTCAATAGTTGCTCCAAGGCAATGGTGATTCCTGTAGCCGAAGCGATGGGATCCATACTGCAAAGCCTTTCCTGATAAGGTTCGACGGGCTTTACAGGTACCGCCAATTCAATCTCGTGCCCGAGTGCTTGCGCCAATCGCAACGGCAGCGACGGGCCAAAGCGACGGCGCAGCATGGATGGCGGCATATCAATAAAACTGTCGATGCGCTGCAGCCCCAATTTTCGTA
Organism: Flavobacterium sp. UBA7665; assembly: GCA_002483285.1. Lineage (GTDB taxonomy): Bacteria > Bacteroidota > Bacteroidia > Flavobacteriales > Flavobacteriaceae > Flavobacterium. Next base: position 90,421 of record DLHP01000019.1, on the reverse strand, counting down.
ACCGCGCCAAAACCTCAGCCTCCAACCTTAGTGCCGCAGCAGGCAATGGCAACAGCGCCTCGCGTTGGCATCCGGGTTTTACGGTAGCCATCGGTTGTCCAAATCGCGCTACGGCAATGGCGGCTCCGATGGTGTCGGCAATGGCGGCGCGTACTGTATAACCGTAAGCGGCCAATTTGGTTTTAAGGTTGTCCAGATATGGGATTTCTCCGCCCCACAAATGTGTGCAGCCGCTGGTGTCAAGGATGAGCCCATCGGGAAGATTGATCGCTACAAAGGGCGTGTAGCCTGTGCTCCATTCGGCCAACGCCTGCAATAGTTTTTGAGCCCTGCCAACTTCGGACTTGATCATGTGGAGTTCGGGTAGGACGGCCTTACAGTCGGCGAGCACCATGCCCGGACGGATGGACTTTTTCATCGCCACGACACTCACCGATTCAATCACCATACGGCCGCGTTGGGATGCTGCCAATACAAACGGCAACTCACGGAGTTCGGGCTTTTTCCGGGCCGCATATTCCGTAAGTAGGAAAGGAAACCATATGAAAGCATATCTTGGCATTATCCGGCGTGGCGTTCGTTAATTGTAATAACAGCGTGGTTGTCATGGGTTTGGTCAATAAATTGCCCTTTGCCCCAACCTACTTGCCAGGCGCTTGGTTTTCCGTTCCTTACCTTTAGGAGTTGTATGTCCCAACAACTATAACCCACACCGGGCAAACCATCGGTAATGATACTGGCTATGGGCGTGATGCTCCAGCGCGTGGTGCAGGCGACGGCATTTTGAGACCGCGGCCAATAACGGTGGATGAAACCCGTGACACCGCTGCGTTCTACCGCCAATTGCAACCGGCGCGATTCGGTAAAACCGAGTTCTCTCATTTCACCGACAACGATTGTGAGCGCTTCGCATTTGAGTGCTTCCTCAATGATCCAGAGCTTATCTTTTGGTTTGGATGTACAAATAAAAACCACGCGGTCGGGCGCTAACCCAAAATACTTCAATCCTGCAGGAAAAACCTTTTTGTCGCTGCTCACCCAAAGGCAAAGCCCGTTGTCTTTCATTATTTTTCCTGCGAGTGCGGTGATGAATCCGGTTGTGGCAGCCGCGTGCGCCGGCTCGTAACTTACAAATTCGTGGATGGCGCCTTTGGGAAAAATACGTCCTGGAAAGGCCACATCAAAAGGGGCAAAACCGTCGGGTACCGATTCTAACGATGGTTTTCCCAAGCCTTGCATGGCATTGATTTTTGCCTGGAGTTGTTTGGCGAGCGCCCTTTTTTCTTCTGCAACTTGCACGTTTGGTGAATTTTAAATGGATTATGTTGTTATTTACAACAAAGTTACTTACTTTTGTTGTTGTAACTTACAACATTAACAATGTCACTTTTTTCAGATAACATCCGTTACCTTCGTGAAAGTCGTGGGGAAAGCCAATTTGAAATCGCCAACAGCCTCGAAATGAAGCGTGGACGCTATGAGCCGTATGAGAGCGGAAAGGTCGAACCGCCGTATGACATATTGAAAAAGATTTCGCATTATTTTGGTATCAGCATCGATTTGCTGCTATCGGTAGACGTACGCAAATACGACATCGATGCGCTGCTGCAACTCGAAGACAACCGCATCGTATTGCCCATTAAAGTAGATGCGCAAGGCGATAACCTCATCGAAATTGTCACGCACAAAGCCAAAGCCGGATATGCCGCTGGCGGTTATGCCGATTTCAGTTTCATATCCGAACTTGATCATATTCATTTACCGTGGCTCAGCAAAAACGAGAAATACCGCACCTTTCCTATCGATGGCGATTCTATGCCGCCGCACAACAGCCAATCGTATGTGGTGGGCAAGTATGTGGAAAAGCTGGGCGATGTGATAGATGGCAACACTTACATCATTGTAACCAAAAACCACGAAATTGTATACAAACGGCTCAATAAGAACGGGAAAAACACTTTCACGCTCAACTCCGACAACAGCTTTTACCAACCTTACGAGATTCGGTTTTCTGACATTGCAGAGATTTGGGAATATGCCGGCAGCATCGAAAGGGAAAAGTTCAGGCCCGAGAAATGGGATGCGGGCAGCCTGGAAAACGTCATTCGCAAAATACAACTCGACCTGTCGGATATGAAAGGATTCAAAGGTTGAGTACCGCAATGCCGCAAAATCGGTATAGGTGATTTATATCATATTTTAAAGTGCGGCCGACCTGTAGTTTTGTCAAAAAATATTTGACAATGACCTTATGCAATTCGCCCGAAGAAGCCGTTAAAACCATCCACTCCAACAGCCGTGTTTACGTACAGGCCGCAGCCGCAGCGCCCTCGTTACTCACCAAAGCCATGACCGACCGCGTGTCGGAGTTGCGCAACGTAGAAATCTGCCACCTGCATACCGAAGGGGAAGCGCCTTACGCCAATCCCGCGCTTTCGTACGCTTTTCATGTCAATTCGTTCTTTATAGGGAAAAATGTGCGCCATACGCTGGCCGCAGGAAACGGGTCGTATACGCCGGTTTTTTTGAGTGAACTGCCCAATCTTTTTCGCAAACGCGTAATCCCGCTCGATTTTGCGCTGATCCATGTGTCACCGCCAGACAACCACGGTTATTGCTCGTTGGGTGTTTCGGTAGAGGCTACTTTGGCTGCCATCCAGAACGCCAAGGTCGTGATTGCACAGGTCAATCCGCAGATGCCGCGTACCTTTGGCGACGGAATCATCCACATCAAGGAAATCGATTATATCGTCAATGTAGACGTGCCGATTTTTGGCCATAAGATGGAAACGGTGTCTGAAACCGAAGACCAAATCGGTCGCCACATCGCCTCACTGATTGATGACAAAAGCACCTTGCAGATGGGTATCGGATCGATCCCAAATGCCGCGCTGTCTAATCTCACAGGCCACAAGGATTTGGGATTGCATACAGAAATGTTCTCCGACGGCGTGATCGATTTGATAGAAAACGGCACCATCAATTGCAAATACAAAGGCACCCATAAAGGCCGCGCGCTGGCGACGTTTTTAATCGGTTCGCAACGGCTGTATGATTTTGTACACGACAATCCGTTCATAGAAATGCGCGAGTCGAATTATGTGAACGATACGGCCATCATCAGGCGCAATCCAAAAATGGTGGCGATTAATTCGGCCATTGAAGTGGATTTGACCGGACAGGTTTGTGCCGACTCGATTGGGGCCAAAATGTATTCGGGTGTCGGCGGGCAGATGGATTTTATTCGCGGTGCGGCCTTAAGTGAAGGCGGAAAAGCCATCATCGCGTTGCCATCCACCACCAAAAAGGGAGAAAGCCGCATTGTACCGTTCCTCAAGCAAGGTGCCGGTGTGGTCACGACGCGGTCGCATGCGCAATACATCATCACCGAATACGGCATCGCCGATTTGTATGGCAAGACACTCAAACAACGCGCTAAGGCACTCGTGGGCATCGCCCATCCGAGCCATCAGGAATCAATCGAACGCAAATACTACGAAATGCTCAACGCGCCGGCCAAGCCAGTATTGGTGTAAAACCGTCGGGTTATCGGCCTGTAAACTTGACAATTATCATATTTATTCTCTGTTGTGGACTGTACCTTTATAGGATAAGAATCACTAAAGTGTTTGTCTGCCAAATGAAAAAGAGAGCCAACAACCAACAGTTAATTGAGCGCGTAGCCATCGTGCTGTTTATTATTACTGCGCCATTACTCCTGCTGAATCGTTACACGCCGCTGTACATCAACAATACCTTGGTGCATTTTGTAGTACTCTATATTGCCGTGACCGCTTTGCCGGTGGTGCTTTTGGTTTACGTTTTTGGCGAAAAGTCAGCGAATGGCATTTTTGTAATCTTGTTCTCAACCTTGGCCATTTGCGGTTTAAAGGCTTTCCTGACTTGGGGCGGCGACTGGAAAACGCAGACCGTTATCTACCGCAGTATAGAAAACCCGAACCAAACCATTGAATTTAGGATGCGCGGCGACCGGTTTGCCTTTGGCTACAAGAAACAAATCGTGCAACGCGAGAAAGTGCTGCCGTTCATTGACTTGATTTATGACGTGGACACTTCAAAAGTCGATCCATCGAAATGGAAAAAAACCAATGAGATTATCAATGAAATAGGGCTACCCGGCGAATACGTAGACCTGCCCAACCCATAAAAAAAGCCACCATGAAAACAAACGAAGATTTACAACAGGATGTAGAAGATGCCCTCAAATGGGAGCCTTTGCTCGAAGCCGCAGAAATTGGCGTAGCTGTAAAAAACGGCATCGTCACGCTCAGTGGCACCGTAGACAATTACCTTAAGAAGATGCAGGCCGAAGAGGCTGCCAAAAAAGTGGCGGGCGTTACCGCTGTGGTAGAAACCATCGATGTAAAACTCCCCGACTCAAAAGCCAGAACCGACTACGATATTGCTGTTGAAGTGGTCTCGGCATTGCAAGACAACTGGAATATCCCAGCCGACTGCGTCAAGGTAAAAGTAGAACACGGTTATGTGTACTTATCGGGAACCCTGCCTTGGGACTACCAGCGCGAGGCCGCCAAACGCACGATCCACGACATTGAGGGCGTGAAAGAAGTTGTGAACCTGATTCACATTACCTCAAAGGAAGCAACACCTATTGAGCGCCAAAAAGTCATTGACGCCTTGCTGCGCCATTGGTCAATCAACGCGAACAACATCCATGTGGCCGTTTCGGGAAGCACCGTCATCCTCACAGGCTTTGTGAGTTCGTTGTACCAAAAGGAAGAAGCCGAAAAAGTAGTCTGGAAAGCACCCGGCGTCACGCACGTTGACAACCAGCTCAACATTGATTTTGATTTCACCAATCTGTAAACCAACCCATATGAAACTTACAAAATATTTACTGTCTGTTGCTGTGTTCCCGCTCCTACTGCTGCAAACCTGTGCTAAGGATTCGGAGGAAAACAACGATGCCGATACCGAATTCGCCACAGTGCGCTATGCCGACGACGAAACAGTAACCAAAGAAATGGCTGTTGAAGATTGGGAAACTTTCCTCAAACGGTCTCAGGAAAGCATAGGGAATGCCGAAGTCAACATTGGCAACCTCGAAACCAAAATCGATGAAGCCGATGACTACCAGAAAATCCAGTGGCAGGAGGTTTGCGATTTTGCCAACAGTTCGCTCCTCAAGCTTAAAGCGAAAAGATCGAGGCGCAATACGGCGTTTGAAAATGAAATCAAAAACTACGACCGCGCCGTTTACGAAAGGAATGCTGCCTTTGAGGCCGAGTTCAATACAGAAATGGCGGCGATCAATTCCCGTCTTACAGGCCTGTTTGAGAAGATGCGGTCGGGCTACTACAAATAAAACTACCTGCCATGAAAAAAAATGTTGGAATAATAGACCAGACCATCCGGTTCCTGACTGCGTTCACAGCCGTCCTACTCTACTTTGCCGATTGCATCAGCGGATTGTTGGCCGTATCGCTGTTCGTGTTGCTGGCGCTAACGACGCTGGTGAATTTTTGCCCCATTTACGGGTTGCTTAAACTCAGTACCAAAAAAGATAAAAGTTAGTTTTAATTCCTAAAAAAATAAAGTGTCATGGATACTTCCTTAACCCAACCCGTAAAATCAGTCGTGGCCAGTTATGATGCGCACGAAAAGGCCGAAAATGCCATCATCCGTTTGCAGGAGAGTGGCTTTGATATGACGCGCTTTTCAATTGTTGCGGTAGACTTGTACTTGTCAGAAAAAGCGCTTGGCTTTTACCGTGCTTCCGACCGTATGAAAAAATGGGCAATCTCGGGTGGGTTTTGGGCAGGCTTTTGGGGATTGTTGTTTGGATTCTCTACTTATTCGATCCCGCTCATCGGGCCGGTACTCATACAGGGTTGGATTGGTGCGCTCATCGCAGCCGTTGTCATGGCGGCGGTTGGTGCAGCTGTAGGTTCGTTGGCAGCCTTAGGATATGACCTGGTGGCGCCCCATCACAAAAAAATAAAATACAAAACCGCAGTAAAAGCCGGCAAATACCTGCTGCTGGCACAAGCCGATCCCAAAGAATTAGAACGGGCTGTGGAGATCCTCCAGTTGCACCTGCCCAAAGAAAAACACAATGCCACCGACTGGCGCAAAATGAACGAGGCCCAATGGCAAGGCAACTAAAAGTCATCAAGCATTCGGGGATTGCCGCCGATTTTGATCCGCAGAAACTGCGACAATCGCTACTGCGGTCTGGCGCCGATGAAGTGGCTGTAGCAAACGTATTGCAAACCATACAGCAACAACTCTACGACGGCATTTCGACCAAAAAAATCTACCAGCTCGCAGGTAATTTGCTCAAAAAAGTATCGGCTTCACATGCGGCGCGTTACAACCTGCGCAGTGCCTTGCAACTCTTGGGACCGGCAGGTTTTTTCTTTGAAAAATTCATTGCGCGCGTCTATGCACATGAGGGTTACAAAACCTTGATCAACCTCAACCTCCAAGGCCGTTGCGTAAGCCACGAAATTGATGTGGTGATTAAAAATACGCTACGCACGACGATGGTAGAATGCAAATTCCACAACAGCAACGCCAACAACTCCGACGTGAAAGTACCCATGTACATCTTGTCGCGCTTCAACGACCTTAAGGGCAATACCCATTCGCTTTTTGCCAAACACCAGAAAATTGACCACTGCCTGATTGCGACCAACAACCGGTTTACGGCAGATGCGATTGCGTTTGCGAATTGCTCGGGTTTGGAATTGCTCGCGTGGGATTACCCCGTTAACGCGGGCCTCAAAACCAAAATCGACCACAGTTCGCTTTACCCCATCACCTGCCTCACTACGCTGTCGGCTATCGAAAAGGAAAAACTGTTAATCCTAGATTTGTTACTGGTCAAGGAATTACTTGACAATCCGTCGAAACTCCAAAAAATCGGCATTAGCCCCAATAGGGAAAAGAACATCATCAAAGAAGCCGCTGCGCTTTGCCATTACCACTAATATGAAAATACAATTTTTAGGCGGTGCCCAAACCGTAACGGGTTCAAAGACACTTATAGAAAGCAATGGCCTACGGCTGCTCGTAGACTGTGGGCTGTTCCAGGGCATCAAGCCCTTACGCGAGCTCAACTGGCAGCCTTTTCCTATAGATCCCAAAACCATTGATTTGGTACTGCTCACGCACGGGCATCTCGACCATTGCGGCTGGCTCCCGCGATTGGTAGCCGAAGGTTTCGGCGGAAAAATATACTGCACCGCACCCACGCGTGAAATAGCCAAGCTGATTTTACTCGACAGCGCCAAAATCCAGGAGGAAGAAGCGGCAAAAGCCAACCGCGAGAATTATTCCAAACACGAAAAGGCCGAGCCACTATATACCGTAGCGCAGGCCGAAAAAGTACTACCGTTGTTCCGTGTCATCCAAGCCAACCAAACCATTGATATCGATGCCGAAGTAAGCATGGTTTTTAAAACTGCGGGACACATCATCGGGGCTTGCAGTATCGAGTTACACTTAGAAAACAAAGTCTTATTTTTCTCGGGCGATATTGGGCGTGACAACGACGTGCTCATGTACCGGCCTACCAAACCCAAACGCGCCGATTACATTTTCCTGGAAAGCACTTACGGCAACCGCCTGCATCCCGATACCGATGCCAAACTCGAACTCGAAACCTACATCAACAATACGTTGCGCAACCACGGTACGGTCATCATTCCCGGTTTTGCGGTAGAGCGCGCACAATCGATCATGTACCTGATTTGGCAATTGCGAAAAGAAGACCGGATTCCTGATGTGCCGTATATTCTCGATACCCCGATGGGCATAAGTGTGCTATCTATCTTTCGCAACAATCCCAAATGGCACAAGCTATCGGCCGAAGACTGCGCCGAGATGTGCGCCATGTTTCGGTTGGTCTCAGACTATCAAGACACCCTCGAAGCCATCGCCGACCCGCAACCCAAAGTGGTGATTGCCGCGAGCGGAATGGTTACCGGCGGACGGGTCTTGAGCTATCTTGAGCAATACATCACCAAACCCGAAACCACCGTCATTATCGTAGGTTACCAAGCCGAGGGGACACGCGGCAGGAAATTGCTCGAAGGTGCCCAGGAAATCAAAATCCACGGCCGCTACTTTAGGGTCAATGCAAAGATCCTTGAAATCAAGGGCATGTCTGCACACGCCGACCAGAAAGGCTTACTCGACTGGCTGTCTGAACTCGAAAACAAACCCGAAAGGATATTCCTGGTGCATGGCGAGAACCAACCCGCCGATGAACTTCGGATTAAAATCAATGAAAAATATGGTTTTGCATGTACCGTCGCGCTACTGAACCAGCAAATTGAATTGGGTTAAAATGGAGGCTTCGTTGCTATTGTGGCCCACGTTGGTATTTTTTGCAGCCGTCTTGGTTTTTGCTTTGTTGCGCATCCAAATGGCTTGGGATTTCAAACAGTCGGTTAAGGAAATGCTACGTCAATCGGGACACCATAATGGACAAGCGTTTCACCTTGAGGATTTGGCCGACTTGCCCGAACCGGTTCAGCGCTATTTCAACCACGTTTTGAAGGATGGGCAGTTGTACATCAACCGCGTACGCCTCAAACACAATGGGACAATGAAAACCGGCCTCGCTAAAAAATGGACCAAAATCACCGGTGAGGAATATTTTACTACGGCCAACCCAGGCATGATCTGGATTGGACACACCACTTGGTTTACCGCAATCGATCGCTTTGTGGAAGGAAACGGAAACCTGCTCGTAAAATTGCTTGGGATTGTTAAGGTAGTCAACGCGAAGGGCGAGACATTTGCGCAGGCCGAACTGCTGCGATGGCTCGGAGAAAGCGTCTGGTTTCCTACGAATTTGCTGCCGAACGAGTATTTGCAATGGACGTCCATCGACTATTTCACCGCCCGATTGGACTTTAATTTTGGCGACTGCCACATCTGGTACACTGTAGGATTCGACAAAAACGGCGAAATCACGCAGCTTGAAACCCAAAGGTACCGCGATGCAAAAAACCTGGATACCTGGATAGGGAAATTGTCGCACTACAAACGACACCACAACATGCTTATCCCTACAGTTATTGAAGCCATTTGGCGTTTGGACGGATCGGATTACCCATACGCGCGCTTTAAGCTGACCCATATTGACTATGGGAAACGGAAGCCTTATTAAAATAGCGCATCAAAAATGACCGCACGTCCAGATGGATTGCCCTTCATTTTGTTTATGATTGGTATCATCCTGTTTTTGACCCGAATTTTCCTGCACCGCGAAAAATCGTAAGGACAAAACCTGCAGAAACATCGCGAACCTGATAATTGTCATGGTAATTCAATTGCGCCGTTGCTAATTTTGACCCAAATATTGATCTTATGGAAACCAACCTGATCCAAAAATACAATGTGCCCGGCCCGCGCTACACCAGTTACCCAACGGTTCCTTACTGGAACAGCGACTTTGACCAGTCTGTTTGGGAGCATACTTTCACCACCGCATATACTGCGCATAAGGAGGATGGACTCAGCCTCTACATCCACTTGCCCTTTTGCGAAAGTATGTGTACGTTTTGCGGCTGTCACAAACGCATCACCAAAAATCACCAGGTAGAGCACCCGTACATCCAGGCGTTGCTTAAGGAATGGTTGCTGTATTGCCGCTTGTTCGATGAGAAGCCGCTCATCCGCGAAATCCATTTAGGTGGCGGTACGCCGACTTTTTTCTCACCCAAAAACCTTGAGGACCTCATTAACGGCATCCTCTCCTATTCGCGCAAATCAGACGATTGCGAGATGAGTTTTGAAGGCCACCCCAACAATACCACGCGCGAGCACCTACAAAAGCTATACGACTTGGGTTTCCGACGCGTGAGTTTTGGCGTACAGGATTATTCAGAAAAAGTACAGACGGCCATCAACCGCATCCAACCCTATAACAATGTGGCGCGCGTCACGATGTGCGCCAAGGAAATCGGTTACACTTCTGTAGGTCATGACCTGATTTTTGGGCTGCCTTTCCAGACCGTTGAAGATGTGGTAGACACGATCGAAAAAACAAAAACCCTGCTCCCCGACCGCATTGCATTTTACAGTTATGCGCACGTGCCGTGGATCAAAGGCAATGGCCAACGCGGATTCAAGGACGAAGACATCCCAAAAGATGACGAGAAACGCATACTTTACGAAATCGGGAAAAAACTGCTGCAACTTTACGGTTATGAGGAAATCGGCATGGACCATTTCGCGTTGCCCACCGATTCGCTTTACAAAGCTTCGGAAGCGGGAAAACTCCACCGCAACTTTATGGGCTACACCACCTCGGCCTCAAAAATTATGGTGGGTCTTGGCGTTTCGTCTATCGGCGACAGCTGGACCGCCTTTGCCCAGAACGTCAAAAACCTCGAAGACTATTACCAATTACTGGAGTGGGACAAACTGCCGCTCGTGAAGGGACACATCCTGACCGCCGAAGATTTGATTATCCGCGAGCACATCCAAAACCTCATGTGTCGTTTTGAAACGTCTTGGAAAGACGGGCTTTATTTTCCCGAAATCGGCGAAGTACTCTATCAATTGAACGAAATGAAATACGACGGGTTGCTCACCATCGGCAACGACCGCCTCACCGTCACGTCTGCCGGAAAGGCTTTTGTACGCAACATTTGCATGGCGTTCGATTTGCGCATGAAACGCAATATACCAGAAACCCAACTGTTTTCTATGACCGTTTAATGTAGTAGGTTCGCCGTAAAAATCGCAATAAAAAAAAGCCACTCTGCAGTGGCTTTTCTTATTATTTGAACTTGAGGTTGAGCGAGAAAATATCCGAAACCATCTGCGTGGTCTTGGTGTAATGGCCGTAGCGCATTTCTACCGTATGGAAGCTCTTGATCCCGAAAACACCCTTGATTGGCGTAAGCTTGAATCCTGCTCCAAGGAAATTGCTGTCAAATCCAGACAAGTCAAAATTGCTCGTGTGGTATTGGTCGGCCGCCGAATGCAACCCATAACCTTTGAAATATTTGGTCTCGGTTTGCGTGTAATAACGGTAAAACGGACTCACAGAAAACGCAGGCGACAATTTTACAGGGATTTCTAAATTAAGCGTATGCGCCGTGAGTTTCCAGTCGTCGGTATAATAGCGGTAGTAACCCCTGATGATGATGTTGTCTCCCAAGAAGTAACTCGCTCGTACTGCCAACGGAATCTTGAGGCGTGTGTCGGGCAGCGCTTCCTGGTGTACCGATCCGTCGTTGAAATACACGCGGTGGAACGGCAAACTCAAATAACCTTGCTGTGTAATCACATCAGCGAGGAACATCAGTTGGAAATTCTGGTTGACGATCTGCGAGTAGCTTAGCGACAAGGCAAAGGTGTTGCGGCCTTCGGTTCCGTAACCTTCGTTGGGCAAACGCAATTCTAATGGTTTGATGATCTTGACCTGGTCGAGGAACGCTTGGAACCTTGCCGAAAATTCACCGTTGCGATCCTTAGTCTTTTTGGCATAACTGATGTTGGCGCCAAACGACTGGTAATCGAATTCGGTAGACGAAGAAAGCCCAAAGCCCAAAGTGTTGCCTTTGGCTTCATTCTCGACGGTATAACTCAGCGATGGATAAAAACGGTTGTCTGCGGACGAAGCCGATGAATTGGCTTGCATGTCAATCTTATCCGAAGATGCCGACGTATAATGGTCGATGCCCACTTCAATGTCAAAGGTCTGCTTTTTTCCGGCCTTGCTGTATTTGATGAGTTTCACGTCGAGCGTGTTGGAGATGTCGGTGAGTTCTTCTGAGCCGATTCCGCCGGTCACAGCCGAATTGTTCCCATCCTGTTTGTAATAACTCGACACGAGGTTGATCTCGTCTATCTTGAGCTTGCGGCTCTTATAAGCCGACGAATCTGCAGGAGTTTCTTGCGAATATCCTTTGAATAAGGCCATCAAAGCCAATCCGGTAATGATTATTCTTTTCATTTTTCTGGTTCGATTTTGGGGTTAATTGCAGCCACAGCCGCCGCCTACTTTTCCGGCATTGGCACCCGAAGCGCCTTCGCGATAGGTTTGGAAACTCATTTCGGTTTTTTCTATCTTGCGATTGGAAAGCACCATTTCAGAATCGTTGATCTTGCCTTTTTCGTATTCCTTGACCGGACTACAGGACGCTACCAGGGCACACAGGCCGAGCAGCATTGGGATGGTCTTTTTCATTTGAGGTTGATATTTTTTGAGGTGTAAATTTTATTGTTGTCGTCTATAATAATGCAGTACAGGTTGGGAATTTGGTCGATCAGGTACAAACCGGCTTGTATGCCCATGACCGCTATCGGTGTAGCCATCGCATCGGCAAACTCGGCGTTGTTGCTGATGACCGTCACGCTTTTGATACCCGAGATGGGCAAACCTGTCTTTGGGTCTATCGTATGCGAATATTTTTTGCCACCAATCATCACGAACTTCTCGTAATTCCCCGAAGTGGCCACCGCTTTATTGGATATGTCGATGTACGAAAATGCCGCCTGCGGATAGTCGGGGTTGGCGATTCCGATGGTCCAAGGTTTGCCGTTGGGTTGGTTTCCCCACGTGGTCAAATCGCCGCTGGCATTGATGATACCGCTGGAGACTTTCCTGTCGATGAGGATTTTCCTGGCCCTTTCGGCAGCGTATCCTTTCCCGATTCCGCCAAAACCGATGCGCATGCCTTTTTCTTTTAGGAAAACACTGCTGTTGGCTTTGTCAAGTAGGATGTTTTTATAGTTGATTAGATGTACCATTTCAAGCGCGGTCGCAGCCGAGGGCAATGCCGTCATCGATTTGTCGAAATTCCAAAGGCTCTTGTCGATGCTGCCGTAAGTCAGGTCGAATGCGCCTTGGGTTAAGGCCGAAATCGCGATGCTGCGTTCTATGAGCTCAAAGACTTCGCGGTCCACAACAACCGGAGCAATACCCGCGTTGGTGTTGATCTGGTTGGTTTGGCTATCGGGCTTGAAGGTGGTGAGCAATTGTTCGATGCGTGAAATCTCGGCCACCGCTGCATCGATATGCTGTTGGGCCACTACTTCGTCTTCGTCCACGACGGTTAGGGTAAAATTGTTACCCATGAGTTTGAGCGAACGCGAATACGACTGCATTTCTAAAACGTTACTTTCTGGCATCGCAGATGGCTTTGATTTCGGCGGTCCATTGGGCTACCGGTGCATCGGGTTTGCCGTGCCAGGTTTTGATTACTTTGCCGTCGGCGTCGAGCAATAAGGTAAGTGGGAAACTGCCTTCCTTGTTGTAGATTTCGGCAAGCGCTTTGTTGCGCGCTACAACTTCCGGGCTACCGGTGTTTTTTTTCTTGCGTGGAAAATCGGCATTGACCAAAACGAGGTTGTCTGCGGCCATTTGGCCGAATGCCTCGTTCTCGAGATAGTCACGGCGAAACAAGATACACGGTCCGCACCAATCCGATCCCGAAAAATTAAGCAGGATGAGTTCGTGCTTTTCTTTGGCCGTTTTCTTGGCATTTTCAAAATTGGGTTCCCATTGAATGGGCAAGGCCAAAAGGATAAAGGCGATGAAGAGTTTCATAGATTAAAAGGTTTGTGAAATTTAACGCTTTTACCTCGCTACTATTGTAGTCAAACCCTTAAGATTGCCTTAAGAGTAACTGTTGTGAAGTACTATAAACACAGGGATTTAATGGCAGATTGGAGTCGCTTTGACGAACAACGCCGTTTCTGATGGGGAAATATACGGAATCCCCAAACCGAGGCCACGCAAGACAAACAGCACGCCGATCAACGTCATGGCGTACGGGATGACTTTCTGGATTTTATTGCGCACGGGTTGCGTAAGGAATTGCTGTACGTAGGCCACACTGCTCATGAGTGGGATGGTCCCAATCCCAAAAAGCGCCATATACAAACTGCCCAAGGCAACGTGTTGCATGGCAAGCGCGCCAAAAAGTGCCGCATAGACCATTCCGCAAGGCAATAGCCCATTGAGCAGCCCGATGGTAAATATGCCCTGAAAAGACTGCTTTTTAAACTGGCTGCCGAGTTTGGATTTTAAAGCCGAAACCGCCTTGTATATGGGTCGTGAAAAATTGTATTTGGCAAAAGTACTTTCGGGGACTAATGTAATGGTAATCATTAGAAGGCCGGCGAAAATAGAGAGTCGCTGCTGGACTCCGGCGAGGTAAAGCCCTTGCCCAATCCATCCAAAAAGCAGCCCAATCGCGGCATAAGAGCCGATGCGTCCGGCGTGGTAAGTGAGTAATTGTAAGGCTTTCTTTTTGGGATTGTTGCGGGCAACGGGCAACATCATCGCAATAGGCCCGCACATGCCAATGCAATGCAGGCTGCTGATGAGTCCCAAAAAAATAGCCGAATACAGCATCAGTTGATGTATAACTTGTCTTTCATGATATAGGACTTTCCTTCGTATTCCCACGAAAGGGTCATGTCCCAATTGCCGCCCACAAATTCACTTTTAGGTATGAGCAGTGTGGATCCGGATAATTGAACGGGACGCTCAAAATCCATCTTCTTTGCAGACGGCCGGTAAAGGGACACTTTGCCTTTAATTTTCTGGGGATTGAATGTGTTAGGGAACAGAATGCTCACCCCTTCTGTCGTGTTAGAGATTAAAGGTTTTTCTTTCAAATCCTGCGCGTTTTGCACCTTTGCATATTCGTCACTGTAATGCGCATCGTGTTTGTAATATTCCTCTACCACCAATTCGTTATGGTATTTGGAATCGCTTTGCACCCTTATGATGAAATAAAAGATGAAAGACATAAATAATACAAAGGCAATGACGATCGAAGTTCCCCAATTGATTTTCATGATTTCTTTTTTTAGTTAAAACTTCTCGGTCCCAGGAAGTTGGTCTTGGTGGTTTCTATGAGGTTCTTACCGTCATAAACCCCAATCCTGAGTTTGGTCTTGTCCCCGTCGAGCAGGTATTGGTTGATTTCTATAAACAGCGTTCCCTGCGAAATGCCTTGTTTGGGCACTGTAAAATGCGCTTTGCCTACCGGTTTAATCGTACCTTTTGAAGTGAGCAATTCAAAATGGATGTCCTTGAACTCATGCACCGTCTTGTTTACAATCTTATAAGTATAGACGTTGCTGATGTTTTTCCCTTTATGTTGGAAAAGCTGTCCGGGCAGGCGCAAAACTTCTGCTTCCACGTCATTGCGCAAGAACAACAATCCGCTTAGGATCCCGATGAGGATGCCCAGCACAGCGGTATATCCTTTCATACGCGCCGTAAAACGGAATTTTTCTTTCTTCTCGATTTCGTCTTCGGAGGCATATCGAATCAATCCCACCGGCAAGCCTACGCTTCTCATAATGGTGTCACATTCGTCAATACAGGCTGTGCAATTGGTACATTCGAGCTGCGTCCCGTTGCGGATGTCGATCCCTGTAGGACAAACGTGCACACATTGCATACAATCGATGCAGTCACCTTTTCCGGTGGTGGCACGGTCTTCTTTCTTGTTGAATTTGGCGCGGCCGGTTTCTTTTTCGCCACGAACAAAATCGTAGGCTACATTGATTGATTTGTTGTCGAGCAATACGCCCTGCAACCTTCCGTAAGGGCAAGCAATGATACAAACCTGCTCGCGGAACCACGCAAACACAAAATAAAACACGCCCGTAAAAATGAGCAAGGCGATAAAATTACCCGATTGGTTCACCGGGCCGTCCTCCATCATGAGCCAAAGCGCATCACTGCCAATCACGTAGGCCAGGAAGATGTTGGCGATAAGGAACGAAAAAATGAAAAAGATGGTCCATTTGAGTAAGCGCTTGCGGATTTTCTCGGCGTTCCATTCTTGTTTGGCGAGCCTGATTTGTGCGCCGCGATCACCGTCTATCCAGTATTCGATGCGCCTAAAAACCATCTCGAGGAAAATCGTCTGCGGACAAATCCATCCGCAGAATATCCGCCCAAAAACGACGGTAAACAGGATCACAAAGACCACCATGGTGATCATCGCGAGCACAAAGATGTAAAAGTCCTGGGGCCAGAACGGGAACCCGAAGATATTGAACCGGCGTTCCAGGACGTTGAACAGCATCAATTGGTTGCCGTTGACCTTCACGAACGGGTTCGCAACGAGGATCAACAACAGAAAATAACTTACTATTTTGCGGTACTTGTAAAATTTCCCGCTGGGTTTTTTAGGGAAAAGAAACTTCCTTTTCCCTTCATCGTCTATGGTGCCGATGGTATCCCTGAAGGCTTCGCCTCCGGTATTGGTTGACATTTTTACGGTTTTTTAGGTTCGGGCGCTGCGGTATTGGGGTCGGCTACTGCTACTGTTTTTGCTGCTGCGGGATCGGTCCAGAGGTCGCCTTCGGGTGCTTTGGCATCTTTAGGATTGCTGCCCTGAAGCGACAAGATGTAGCTCGCAACCTGTTGAATCTGTGTCGGTTTCAGGGTAGCTTTCCAGGCGACCATCCCTTTCCCGTCCCGGCCACCGTTTGAAATGGTGTGGAACAGGTTTTTGATGTCGCCGCCAAAAATCCAATGATCGTCTGTAAGGTTCGGGCCAATCTGGCCGCCGCCGTCTGCACGGTGACAGGCCGCACACACATTGTTGAATATCTCTTTACCTGCGGCCAAATCGCCCGATTCGGTAAGTTTGGTCACTTTGCTTTCGTCCATACGGTCTGGCGCGGTGAGCATGTATTTGGCCACTTCTTCTTTGGCAAGTGCCATTTCTTTCTTGAGCTCCATCTCTTGGTTGTCGCCACCCATGATTTCGTAACGAACCAGGTAAATCGCTCCAAAAATGATACAGCCATAGAAGAGGTACAACCACCAGGGCGGTAATTTGTTGTCAAGCTCCTTGATGCCGTCGTAATTGTGGTCGAGCAACAGGAATTCATTATTTTCTACGGGCTCAGATTTGGTGAGCCATTTCATTATTTTTTTGTAAGCCGGAGAATCGGTAAGGCTGATGTCTATTGAGGACACTTCTGCCAATTGCTTCTTTTGCTCGTCGCTGAGCAATTGATACATCACATTATCTACGGCGCTGGCCACGATTTCTATGGCAATCAGCAGGAACAGGAATACGAATAGGAACACCGAGATCATCGGGAATTTTATAAACGCCGGACGGTCGCCAGAATCGGTAAAATACTCCATAGCCGCAAAAACGGAAAAGAAAATTAATGGTACCCGTACCCAGGCAGGAAAGAACTTTTTCATTTTTCAGAATTTAAAGGGTGATCGTTTTGGTTGTCGTTTAATGGCAAATTGCTAAGCTCCATGATTTTTTCTCTTTTGTATGAGAAAACCCAGTAGGCAAGTCCCACGAAGAAAAAGAAGAATATCAGCAATGAGACGATCGGATAGATTGCAACTCCTGCAATGGTCTCCATATTGTGTTTTATAGCTTCAAACATGGCTTAGTTTTTTTGGTTGTCTTTCACTTTAATATCGGTTCCCAGCCTTTGGATATAGGCAATCATCGCTACGATTTCGCGTTGTTCCATCGGTACAAATGCCTCGCCTTTGGCAGCAGCTTTCTGCTTGCTTTCGTCATAACTTTTTACATAGTCAGGATCGGTATGCAGGTTGGCTTCTATTTTCCTGGCTTGTTCGGCAATCGCAGCGTTGGCGTTGGCGATATCGGCGTCGGTATAAGGAACGCCGAGGGTTTGCATGGCTTTCATTTTACCGGCGATGTTAGAAATATCGAGTGCCTTGTTGTCGAACAGCCATTTGTAACCCGGCATGATTGATCCTGCAGAAGTTGATTGCGGATCCCACATATGGTTGAAATGCCAGTTGTCGTTGTATTTTCCGCCTACGCGAAGCAAATCGGGACCGGTTCTTTTAGATCCCCAAAGGAATGGGTGGTCGTAAACGAATTCTCCGGCTTTGGCTTGCGGCCCGTAACGTTCTACCTCACTTCTAAACGGACGTACCATTTGCGAGTGGCAGCCCACACAACCTTCACGGATGTATAAATCGCGGCCTTCGAGTTCAAGCGGTGTATAAGGTTTTACGCTCGCAATGGTTGGGATATTCGATTTGACCATGATAGTTGGAACAATTTGTATAATCCCTCCAATAAGGATGGCAACCGTAGCTAAAATCGTCAATTGGATTGGACGTCTTTCGAGCCAAGGGTGGAATTTCTCGCCTTTGATTCGGCCAGTGGTTAATGGCTCCAGGGCAGGTGCTTCGGCGGCTTCATCAGCGATAGCAGCATTGGCCCTAACCGTACGGATGATGTTGTACACCAAGATGAACATACCGATGATGTACATGGTTCCACCAATAGCACGCATCCAATACATTGGAATAATTTGCTGAACAGTTTCAAGGAAGTTTCCGTAAGTCAGGGTTCCGTCTGGGTTGAATTGTTTCCACATAGAAGCCTGCGTGAATCCGGCAACATACATCGGAAGCGTATAGATGATGATTCCCAAGGTACCAATCCAGAAATGGACGTGCGCCAATTTTGTAGAAAACAAAGGTCCTTTGGTCATACGGGGAATCAACCAATAAATCATACCGAATGCCAAGAATCCGTTCCAGGCCATTGCGCCAACGTGTACGTGGGCAATAATCCAGTCGGTAAAGTGCGCTACGGCGTTGAAACTTTTAAGCGACAACATCGGGCCTTCGAGTGTGGCCATACCGTAACCGGTAATCGCAACGACGAAGAATTTCAAGACAGGTTCTTCACGCACTTTGTCCCAAACACCCCTTAAGGTAAGCAATCCGTTAATCATACCACCCCAAGACGGAGCAATCAACATGATCGAAAATACTACGCCAAGGTTTTGCGCCCAGTTTGGTAAAGCCGAATACAAAAGGTGGTGTGGCCCGGCCCAGATATAGATAAAGATCAACGACCAAAAGTGTACGATAGACAAACGGTAAGAATACACGGGACGGTTGGCTGCCTTAGGTACGAAGTAATACATGAGCCCG
Organism: Flavobacterium sp. UBA7665; assembly: GCA_002483285.1. GTDB lineage: Bacteria > Bacteroidota > Bacteroidia > Flavobacteriales > Flavobacteriaceae > Flavobacterium. Next base: position 71,484 of record DLHP01000019.1, on the reverse strand, counting down.
AGGAACGGCGTGGTAAGGAAAAACGCCACGGCGTTGTGCCCATACCACCATTGTACCAGCGCGTCCTGAACCCCAGCGTATACCGAGTAACTTTTGAGCGCCGATACCGGCAATTCTAAACTGTTGAAGATATGCAATACGGCAACCGTCACAAAAGTGGCAATGTAAAACCAAATGGCCACATACAAATGGCGTTCGCGCCTGCGCAAGATGGTCCCGATCATGTTGATTCCGAAAACCACCCAAATCAAGGCGATGGCAATATCAATAGGCCATTCGAGCTCGGCATATTCTTTAGAGGTAGAATACCCCAACGGCAAGGTTACCGCTGCCGCGAGGATGATGAGTTGCCAGCCCCAAAAGTGTACATTGCTCAAAAAGTCGCTGAACATACGTGCCTTGAGCAAGCGTTGCAGCGAATAATACACCCCGGCGAACATGGCGTTCCCTACGAATGCAAAAATGACCGCGTTGGTGTGCAACGGCCTTAAGCGCCCGAAACTCAGGAACGAAATACCATCGGTAAGGTTTGGGAATAGAAAAAAGAACGCCAGCAATAGCCCGACGGTCATCCCTATTACACCAAAAACGATTGTGGCGTAAAGGAACTTTTTTACAATTTTGTTGTCATAATAAAACTGTTGCATTTCCATAATTAAATCTGTTTTTTTGCTTGGGTTTGTAATTGTTTATCTGGAGTTTTTGTTAGTTCGTCATCAAAAAGCATGCGTACCGATGGCGTATAATCGTCCTCATACTGGCCAGTCTTAACCGCCCTAATGAAGGCGATGAAGAAACAAATCGCTACAATGATGCTGATGGAGATTAATAGATAAATGACACTCATACCTTAAATTTGTGTATTCAAAATTACTTTGCGGGGTTGGCCTAAACCATGATATTTATCATACTTTACAACATTTGCAGCCTGCTTGATCCGGCGCCCGTAGAAATTACTCATTAGTGTGACAAAACTGACAATGGTGATGGTACTCAGCGGCATGATAATCGCGGCCACGAGCGGCATTAGATTACCCGTAAGAGCAAAGGTCAATCCCACTACGTTGTAGAGCAACGACAGCCCAAAACTCCACTTGATGGTAAGCATCGCTTTTTTAGAAAGTGCCAGCAACTCACCCAGCCTGCTGAATTGCGAAGCATCGAGGATGGCATCACAAGCCGGAGAAAAGACGTTTACATTCTCAGAAATGGCAATTCCCACATCGCTTTGCGCGAGCGCACCCGCATCGTTGAGCCCGTCGCCCACCATCATCACGCGCTTGCCTTCGAGTTGCAACAGTTTGATATAGTCGAGCTTTTGTTGTGGTTTCTGGTTGAAGACCATAATCGTGTCTTTGGGCAGCAAGGTTTCGAGTACCGCGCGTTCGCCTTCGTTGTCTCCAGACAATACGCGGATGTCATATTTTTTATGAAGTGTCGAAAACAATTCGGCAAGCCCTTCTCGGTATTGATTGTGGAAAATGTATTTGCCCAGTACAATGCCATTGATGCTGATGTAAATCACCGTTTGCGTCAATGAAGCATCGGCCTTTGCACCTACAAAACCCGCAGACCCGATACGGATTGTATTTCCGTCAACGCGGGCATCTATACCATAACCTGCAATTTCTTCAAACTGATCGACCACCAGGTTTTTCGCTTCGGGCAGGAAGTCATACAACATACGGCTCAATGGATGGTTAGACGCGCGTACGATATTCTTAATCCAACCCAATTTATTATCCGATAAGTAACTGCCCTCATAAGTAATGGCTGATAGTTTCCCTGAAGTGATGGTTCCGGTCTTATCGAAAACCACCGTGTCTACCTTGGCCAACTGCTCGATCACCGTGGCATTCTTGATGTAAAACTTGGCTCGGCCGTAAATGCGCAACATATTGCCCAGCGTAAAAGGCGCCGTCAACGCCAACGCACAAGGGCAGGCCACGATGAGCACGGCAGTGAATACATTAAACGCGGTGTCGGTATTTCTGAAAATCCAATAGCCAAAGCCTGCAAATGCAAGTACCAGGAGCGCCGGGGTAAAATAATGGCTGACCTTATCGGTAATAGACTGGAACTGCCTTTTGGCTTTCTTTTCAAACACTTCATTGCTCCACAATTGGGTGAGGTAACTCTGCGACACCGATTGCAAAACGCCCATCTCGATAAGTGCGCCGTTGAGCCTGCCGCCGGCATAAATACGGTCGCCACATTGTTTCATCACCGGTACCGATTCGCCAGTGACAAAGCTGTAGTCTATGGCGGCATTGGCCGATACGAGGATGCCGTCAGCGGGAATGAGTTCCTGGTTCCTGATGAGCAATTTGTCGCCGGGATTGATTTCGTAAATGGGGATGTTTTCTTCGCCAGCGTCGGTAATCCGCGTGACGGCAATTGGGAAATACGATTTATAGTCGCGCTCAAAACTCAAAAAACTATAGGTTTTGATCTGGAACATCTTGCCGAGCAACATAAAAAAGATGAGTCCGGTGAGGCTGTCAAAAAAACCGGGGCCGTAATCAAAAGTGATGTCGACCACACTTCTCACAAACATAATGACGATGCCCAACGCTATCGGGATTTCTATATTGAGCATGCGCGATTGGATGCTTTTATAGGCCGCGACATAATAGCCACTGGCCGAATAGAAGAAACTCGGTAGCGACAGTGCAAAAATCAATAGCCTGAAAAAACCACGGTATTGGTCGAGCCAATATTCCTTCATCTCAAAATATTCGGGGAACGACAACAGCATGATGTTGCCAAAACAGAAAAACGCCACACCCAACTTATAGGTTAGGGTTTTATCTTCTGACTTTTTCCCGGAGTCATAATCGTCTAGCGAAATATAGGGTTCGTAACCGATGGCACCCAAAAGGCAAACCAATTCCTTAAGGCTTATGGTCTGCGAATTGAAAGTGATGCGTACCGTTTTTTCATGGAAGTTGACCTGCGAGGATGAAATCTCGGGCCGGAGTTTCCTAAGGTTTTCAAGAATCCAGATGCACGAACTGCAATGGATGTGCGGGATATTCAACTGTACGATCTGGGTGTTGCCCTCATCAAATTGCAGCAAACGCTGGACGATTTTCTCGTTGTCTAAAAAATCGTACTTGTTGCTGTTTGACAATGGCGTGGCACCGGGTGAATTTTCTAAATCGTAGTACGATTCCAATCCATTCTGGGAGAATATTTCAAAAACGGTTTTGCAACCATTACAACAGAAATTTTTATCGCTAAAAACGATCAACTCCTCTGGTGCGATATCCAATCCACAATGGAAACAATACTTTGTATGATCCATAATCTGCTCATTTTACCTGGAGCAAAATTGCGGCAACATTCATTGATAAAATATGATATATGTCATGTAAAAACGTACATTTGGCGCAGAATTTAATCCAATAGACATGAGCAAATGTGAGCAATGTATCGTACGCGAACTCAGTTCACTCAAAGCGTTAAGCAAAGAAGAACTGGTCAGGATGGCCAATTGTAAGACCTCGCGGATCGTGCGCAAAGGCGAAACGATTTTCACCGAAGGCGAGAACATCAACGGGGTTTTCTGTGTGAAAGATGGTGTGTGTAAAATGACCAAACTCAGCTCTAACGGACGCGACCAAATCGTGCACTTGGTCAAGAAAGGCGAACTGTTGGGCCAACGGTCTATGATCAGCGATGAGCCGGCCAACCTCAGTGCCATAGCGCTAGAGGACATGCAGGTTTGCTTTATCCCCAAAAGTGAGATGCTGGCATTTTTCAATGAGAACAACCGTTTTTCAATGAATGTGATGAAAACCATCTGCGGAGACCTGCGCGAAGCCGACAACTTCATGGTAGACATGGCACAAAAAACCGTCAAGGAAAGGCTGGCCCACACGCTGTTGTATCTCGAGGATGAATTTGGCGTGAATGCAGACAATACCCTCAAACTGCAATTGTCGCGTGAGGAGATTGCCAGTATGATTGGTACGGCTACAGAAAGTTGCATCCGATTGTTGTCTGATTTCAACAAATCCGGGTTGATTGAACTCAACGGTAAAAAGATCATCATCAAAGACCGCGGCAAGCTTTCCAGGATGAGCGACTAAACCTTGCTATCTGGTTGTAAACCTGATAAATATCATAGTTTTTACCCCTTGCCAAAACTAGCTTTGTGATTCAAATTATAACCCATTTGGATCATGAAAAAAATACTCTTTCCTACCGATTTTTCTGAAAATTCACTTCATGCATTTGTGTACGCTTTGCAACTGGCCAAAAAGCTCGGGGCAGAGATTGTTACGCTACACGTGTATCCCGAAGAAGTGGTGACTTACTCAGAGTACGCAGCTTTCCTGGCGCAAAATTACAATATCGCCGAATGGGGAGAATTTGAAAATTACAAAAGCGAAGTCCCCAAACTCAAACAACTCGCAGAAAAACACCTCGCCAGCGCAGTCAATCTTTCGCATGTCCTGGAACGAGGCAATGTGGTGCAGAAAATATTAGAGGTCGAGGCATCAGAAAACATCGACTGTATCGTACTGGGAACCAAAGGCGCCACCGGGCTCAAAGCTGTTTTCCTTGGAACGGTTGCCGAGCAAGTCATCAATAGGGCGTCGGGAATGGTCTTGGCTGTTCCTGCGTCGGCGAGTTTTCCCGATGTGACCAATCTGCTGCTGCTTGTGAAATACGAGAAACCTTACCTCAAGATACTCCGACAGCTTTTGCCCTTTGCCGAAGCATTGAAAGCCCACATCGATGTATTGCAGATTAAAGATGCGCCCGATCGCAGCGAGTCGCGCATCATCAAGGAATGGAGCCAGGAATTTGCCGGCGCCGACATCAGTTTTCATATGTTTGCCACCAATGCTGTAGAAGAAATGGCACTCGATTTTGCCGATTCGCACCACAACAACCTCATCGCACTGGTCGTACACGAAAAAAGCTTTTTTGAAAAACTGTTTTTCTTTAGCCTATCGCGGCAATTGGCTTTCCATGCTACAGTCCCGGTAATGGCGATTCATTCCAAAAAAATGGGTTGAAGCTTTTTGGCCTCAACCCGTTGTTATGCTCCCGCTTTAGAATTGGGTTTAAAATCGTCTGGGTCATCGTCTGGGCTTATAAGGCCCAGTTCAATGGCGGGTTCCTTATCGGCCCTTTCTTTGGCTAAATCGTCGCGGTATCGATTTTCGTTTTGAAGATCGATCGATGAATCCTGGCTGCTGTCGCGGTTTTCGTCGCCCAGATAATCATTGTAGCTGTTTTGGCCTACGTTGATGGGGTTTTGAGATTCGCTCCATTCTTCGGCAGGATCGGCTCCATTTATTGTTGACTCCTGCTCATTTAACGCATTGGTTTTAGCCGCGCTTTCATTTTTGTGATCGCTCGCCTTTTGGTTGGGATCTTGGTTGGTTTGCATCGCTTCTGGATTTAATTGTTTGAGGCTAAGTTACCCTTACGATTACTTTTGTGTGTTACACAATTTCGGGTAAAGTTTCTGAAATAATCCCCAGGTTTTGGACACAAAAAAAAGAGGCGATACTACGCCTCTTCCTTATTCCTGCAACGGTTGCAGTATGATTAATTTTTTTCAAAAACAAGATGGTCGGTTCCGCCGTTGCCTCCGCTGATGTCGATGAGTTCGATACGGGTTGCGGTATAACTCACTATATCCCAATCATCGGTAAGGTCCTCAAAGTTTGCGGGGCTCGAGAAAGCAATATTGAAGTCGAGGTCGCTTTGCGGGTTGTCATCATTGCTGTTGCTGTTGGTGACCAGCCAGGTGCCGGTATAAGTATTGGTACCGTTGCTCGCGGTAAGCACATTGCCCGAACCAAAAGTAAAAGTGTAATTGGTGTAGCGTGAGGTCTCATCGCTGTCGGTATCAAAATAATAAGTAATACGCCACGCACCTTGTTGTACCGATTGGTTTACATTGTTGATGGCCTGTAGGTTTTGCGGAAAAGTCGGCGAATTGTTACTGTCATCTGATTGGCAAGAAGCCGATAGCAAAAATAATGCAGCAAGGACGGGTAAGATTTTGAAGGTTTTCATAGTTAAGTTATTAAAGATTTATATTAAATGATTTCGAATCGTTTGTTGATAAGCCAAACCAACACTACAATAGACAACCAAATAACCGCTTGCAGGCAATAGTATTTCGGGGTTTGCGCATTGTTGGATTTCCGGATCATCGTACTGTAATTTTTACGGCGTTTTAGACGCTTTGAAAAGAGTGCTTGGTTAAACTTCGCTGATAGGACAAAGTTTTTTTCATCTACCCTACCCTGAAAATTAATTTTTAGTAATTTCACCACCAGAGAAAAACAAAATAACCCATGGAAAAGCCTGAAATACAAGGCATTTGTACCGAAATTGTTTTTACGCAGTTTTTTAAAAAAAATTTCTATTCCCTGCGCAATTACCTGTACTTCAAATTTGGGAATGACAACCTCGCCGACGATATGGCGCAGGATGCCTTTATCAAACTCTGGCAACATTGTGCAGAAGTTCGTTTCCCCAAATCATTCCTTTACCGCGTAGCCAATAACGCCAGCCTCAACCAACTGGCCTACCAAAAAGTCGAACTAAAATACCGCGACAGCAAACCCGACGATACGACCGATTACGCCAGTCCCGAATACCTTATGGAAGAAACCGAGTTTCGCGATAAATTCGACAAAGCCATCGCCAGCCTCACCGAAGCGCAGCGCACCGCCTTGTTGCTCAACCGTATTGAAGGCAAGAAATATCGCGAGATTGCAGAAATGCTCGGTATCAGCCAAAAGGCAGTAGAAAAGCGAATTCACGGTGCCTTGCTAACGATGCGCGAACAAATAGACCACTTCAGGTAGGGTTTTTAACAACCATTTTGTCTTTTAAGAAATCAACAATCCCCATGGATAATCAAACAGACGATACGTTTTTGGCACGCTGGCTCGACGGAAGCCTCAACGCGACAGAGCTGCAACAACTCGAAAGCAGCCCCGAATACCCTACGCTGCTGCGAATGAAACAAAACTTTGCAAAACTGCAATCGCCACGCACAGCGGATGAACGGATACTGGCGCACGTCATCGCCCACGAAAAAATCGCACCAGTCAAAGTCATCCCGTTCTATCGCAAAACCTGGATCGCCGCTGCGGCCATGATTGTAGTATTGCTCGGGCTTGGTTTCTACTTCATGCAACCCACCGCGCATGCCGCCGCCAACGGCGAAACGTATGCGTTCTCGTTGCCCGACCAATCGCAGGTCTTGCTCAATGCAGGTTCTGAGGCGCGTTTCAGATCCTGGAACTGGAGTAGCAACCGCGCGGTTTCACTTCAAGGTGAAGCCTATTTCAAAGTAGCCAAAGGCCAAAAATTCACGGTCGAAACCGACTTGGGCACCGTCACCGTATTGGGCACGCAATTCAACGTCAAGGCAAGGGACAATCGTTTTGAAGTAACCTGTTACGAGGGGAAAGTACGCGTGGCATCCGCAGCGACGGAGCAAATCATCTTGCCCGGACAGCGTATCATCTTTAACGGAGCCGCCAAAGCCGTAGCTGCCACAAAAGCCGTAGCACCCGAGTGGACGCGTCACGAACTCCTTTTTGAAAATGCCGCTTTCGCCGCCGTCCTCTCCGAACTTGAAAGGCAATATGACGTTACCATTGGCAGCGAGTTGCAAACCCAACAATTGTTTTCGGGCTCGGTTCCCGGCAATGACCTCGATGCGGCGCTCAAAATCATTGCGGTGACCTATCACCTGGATTTGAAGAAATCGGGAAATACCATTACCCTTAACCCGTTGCAATAAGGGTGCGTTATTTTCTGTACATATTGCTGCTTTTTTCTTCGTTGGGCCAGGCGCAGCAAACCCAGCCATTAAAACGTATCCTCGGTGAAATGGCGCAGCAGCATGGCGTTCGTTTTAGCTACATCGATGAGGAGCTGGCCGTTTACCAATTGCTACCGCCTGCATCGACACTTAGCTTACAGGAAAAACTGGACTATATCCAAAAAAACACCCGCCTTAAAATTGCCGCAATCTCGCAGCAGTACTACTCGGTTTATAACGACAAAAAAATGGACAAGCCCTTGTGTGGCTACCTTATCGATGCCGAAACGGGCGCGCCAATAGAACATGCCGCGATCAGCATTGCGTCGTTGGGCATCACAGTCGCCTCTGATGCCAATGGCTATTTTGAGTTGCCGGTGCTTACACCCAACGCCATCAATATCCGGCACCAAGGTTACGCACCAAAAACCCTGAGCCCGCAGGATTTGTACGTACCCGATTGCCCTAAAATTGCACTCGAAGTCATCGTACAACAACTCACCACGATCGAGGCGCAACGCTACCTGGCCAGCGGAATCAGCAAAAGTCCCTCGGGAACCGTCACGGTAAAGCCAGGGAAATTCGGCATATTGCCCGGTCTAACCGAGCCCGATGTGCTCCAGACCATGCACCAATTGCCCGGCGTGGTGAGCATCGATGAAACAGTGTCGAATCTCAACGTACGCGGCGGCACACACGACCAGAACCTTTTTCTATGGAATGGCATCCGCATGTTTCAGACCAGCCATTTCTTTGGACTGATTTCTGCGTTCAACCCAATGGTGACGACGAAAATCAGGATTTCTAAGAACGGGAGTTCGGCGTTCTTCGGCGAAAGCGTGTCGGCATTGGTAGACATGTCCTCGCATACCCAGTCGATAGACAGTTGTTACAATGCAGTAGCGGTGGATATGATCAGTGCAAATTTCTTTTCAAAGGTCAAGCTCTCCAACCGGTCGACCATACAGGCTGCGGGTCGCCGAACTTTTACCGACATCATAAAGACCCCGGCATTTAAAGCGTATGAAAATCGGGTGTTCAGGAACAATATCGTAACCGATCTCAATGAGGACCAAACTGTACCTGTGGGATCCAACCAGGACTTTTACTTTTATGATTTTTCGTTGCAATACCACCAGAAAATCGGGGAAAAACACGAACTCATTATTGACGGTATTGGCGTAGAGAACCAGGTAGATTTCATCCAGCAAAGCGGGTTTTTAGAAAAGAACAGTTACCTCTCCCAAAAGAATTTCGGGTCCAGCCTGCATTGGCAATCGGTCTGGAACCAACGCCACCAGACCGAATTACAGGCCTATTTGTCCTGGTATGAACTCGACGCCGAAAACCAAGCCGGCAATACCCGTAAAACCAGGCAGCAAAACCGGGTTTTTAACCATGGCTTTAAGTTACGTGAGGGTTTTGTATTGGGTGAACAACATTCGTTGGATATCGGCTACCAGTTGGATGAAATCCGGATCAAGGACATGAGCCAAATAGACAATCCTACGTTGTCGAGTATTGACAGGCAACTGTCGCGTACGCACGCCGTCGTGGCCGAAAGCCAGTACAAAAGCAGCGATGAAAAAACGAATTTCCAGGTGGGATTGCGCGGCAATTATTTTGAAAAAATCAATCGGTTTAGGTTAGAGCCGCGACTGTCTGTAAGCCAAAAGTTAACCGAACACTGGACGCTTTCGCTGCTAGCCGAAGCCAAAAGCCAATCCCTCTCACAAGTCATTGAATTACAGCAGGACTTTTTGGGTATCGAAAAAAGACGTTGGACTTTGGCCAATGGTGGCGACATTCCGCTGCAGAAAAGCGGGCAATTGTCATTTGGTGTGGGCTATTCGAATAACCGATGGTTGCTCTCTGTGGATAATTTCTACAAGAAAATCCAAGGTATTTCAAGCAAAGGCCAAGGATTCCAAAACCAATATGAGTTTGAAGAACTAACCGGTGACTACCGCATTTGGGGTACAGAAGTGCTGCTGCAAAAAAGCTTCCCAAAATTTTACACCTGGATTTCTTACGCGTTCAATAACAACCAATACCAGTTCGACCGCTTATCGCCCGCCGAATTCCCCAACAATACCACCATCTCGCATGCGGTTGGTTGGGCCGGGACTTATGAATATGGCAAACTCAAGCTCGCATTGGGCGCCAAATGGCATACGGGCAGGCTGTACACGCCGCCGGCGGGAATTATGGTCGACCCGGCCAATCCGGCCAGCCCCAAGATATTCTATACAGAGGCCAATTCGGCGCAGCTTAGTGATTTTTTCCAGGTTAATTTTTCGGCCTCGCGCACTTGGAATTTTACCGCCGACACCATCTTGACCACGAGCCTTTCACTGTGGAATATTTTAGACCAGGACAACCAGGTGAACCGTTACTACCGCGTGAACCAACAACGAAACTCGATTGAGAGTGTCGACACGTACGCGCTTGGCTTTAGCCCTAACTTGGGACTGCGTTTGCAGTTTTAAAAGTTATAGGCTTCCAATATTTTACCGGGCGTAACCGGTGTGAATTGCTGTTTTTTATTTACTTTAGTTTCTGCTGATTTTCAAATACTTAACCAATGAAAAAACTACATTACTTTAAAAATTTCCTCGCGTTTTTGATACTCCTGGCCTACCCTTGCCAAGCGCAGATTAACCTCGGCACGACCGTGGTTCAGAATACTGTCGTTGCCACCAACTTAAGCGTTCCTTGGGACATGACTTATGGTGCCGACGGTTGGATTTGGTTTACCGAACTCGGCGGCAACATCAAACGCATACAGCCCGACACTCACGAAATCCGCCAGGTATTCACTATTCCCGATGTGGCGTTGTTTGGGTTTAGCGTAGGTTTGCACTCGATTGTATTGCACCCGGATTTCAACAACACACCTTTTGTTTACGTACATTATGCCAACTCGACCACGACTTCTAAAATAGTGCGTTACACGTTCGATTTACCCAACAACACACTAACCAACGCGACGATAATAATGGGCGGCATTCCGGCTGGAGTCTCGCACAACGGGTCGCGGATGGTAATCCTCGAGGACAAACTGTACATCAGTTTGGGCGATACCTACAGCACGCCTGCCGTGGCGCAAAACCTGGCTTCGATCAACGGAAAAGTATTGCGGATGAACCTTGATGGCAGCATCCCCACAGACAACCCAATCCCGGGCAGCTATGTCTACTCGCTGGGCCATCGCAATCCGCAGGGTCTGTGTTATGGTGCCGGCAAACTCTACAGCTCCGAACACGGAACCGGAGCCAATGACGAGATCAACACCATCGAACCCAACAGGAATTATGGCTGGCCAACCGTAGAAGGGCTTTGCAACACCGCAGCCGAAATCACCTTTTGCAACGCCAACAACGTCAAAGAGCCGATTTGGTCGTGGTCGCCGTCTATAGCGCCCGCCGGGATTGATTATTACCAGAACGCTGCGATCCCCGAATGGAACCATTCACTGCTGCTTGCGGTCTTGAAAGACAAGAAACTGATCCACCTCAAACTCAGTGAAGACGGGAATCAGGTGGTACAACAAAATACCTATTTGGTCAATACCTACGGCAGGTTGCGCGATGTCTTGGTGTTGCCCGATGGCCGCGTGTTCCTGTGTACCTCAAACAAGGATTATGCGGGAAGTCCAGTTGCGACCGATGACCGGATCATTGAACTGCGCAACAACGCTTTGGCTGTGGCTGGTTTTACCGATGGAAATGAAACTACTATTTATCCAGTTCCGTCGGATCATTTGCTCAATATTGAGTCGAATTTTCAAATTGGATTTGTTGCGATTACCGATGCAACCGGAAAAGAAATGTATTCGGCTGCCTATTCCAGTCAAGTAGATGTAAGCGGATTTACCGCCGGTTTGTATTATCTTCAACTATTCGACGCTAATAAAACGCTTGTGGACCAAAAGAAAATCCTAGTCAAATAAACCCAATTGTATGCTACCAAAATTACCCGCGCTAATCATCATTTTTCTTTTCGGTTCGTTTGTCGCACACACGCAAAACAGGATTTCATTTAACGAGTTAAAGGTAGAAAACGCCGAACTCGACGGCAAATTCAAAAGCTATAAAATCCTTGAATTGGATGACGATTTGCAACGCATTTCAGACGGACAGACCATTACCATCAGCCTTGACCAGGACTATTCGTTTGCGCTGAAGCAAAATCGGATATTGACGCACGATTATAAAACAAGGATTGCGGGAAAATCCGGCGTTTCGTCAAAAACCCTGGCAGAACTGGGATTTGACGGACAATATTTCACGAACCTAAACACTACTGTCGATAACCAACTGGCATTTTCGATGTTTGAAGGCCGTTACCGTTTTTACGTCAAGAAAGGCACAAAAGAATTTTACATCGAACCGGTCAAAAACAGTGACCCATCGGGAGCGCGCGGGCAATATGTGTATTATGAAGTAAAGGACATCATCGAAAGTGGGTCATTCGGTTGCGGACTTACCCACGAAAAAGAAAAATCCGAACCCATTCAACCCGTAGTTAACAGAACGTCGGGCGGATGCAAGACCATCGAACTTCAATTCGCAATCGATTATTCGATGTATGAAACCTTCGGGAATGTTAATGCCGCCATCAACCGGACACTCGAAATCCTGAACCTGTCGCAGCTCAATTACACCATCGCCAACGGGCTGTCGGATGAAGTGCATTTTAAAGTAGATGCGCATTACATCGTCACTTGTGATACCTGCAACAACTGGCCGACTACTTTGGAAATAGGCGATAATTACGACAGTTTCTATTTTTCGGCGCGGTATCAAATGTTCGAAAACCCGCAGGATAAAATTGCCGTTTTATGGCAGAACCAGGGCGGAACGGATGTCGTTGTCGGGTTGGCTAATGGTAACGGCTTTACTTGCGCCCTTTCTGGGGTCATGGTCGTCAAGAATTTTGCCGACGACAATGACTTAACGCGCCAAATCTTCTCGCATGAAATGGGGCACAACCTGCATTGCGACCACACCGACGGGTTTATCATGAATCCGGCGGTCAACTACACGACATCCTGGGCGCCAGAATCCATCGCAACAATCAACAACACCATCAATACCGTGGCCTGCATCACCGATTGCAACGAATTGCCTTGCGAAACCAAACGCGTAGCCGGCCTTTTCTATTCGGTCGATACCACAAGCGATGTGGTCACTTATTCATGGGTTTCAGAGCCCGGAATGTCGTATAAAGTGCGATCGTGGAATCTTTCTGGCGGCGGTAACGATTTTACGACTTTGTCCTATCCGGCAAATTCAATCAGCTACCCTATTTCACAGGTATTTTGTACAGACAAATACCGTTTCTTTATTATCCCAATTTGCGATGGCGTGCAAGGCTTGGGTGAAACACTGGCTTTCCAGATCAGCCAGGATGTGGCTGCACCGACCATCGTAGGATGGAGCGGATTTACCGATTCTTTCAGCGGTCTGTTTCATCCGTATTCGCCCTTGTGCAGTGGCAAAACCTACCAATGCAATGTCACGGCATTTGATGGCGGCACAAATCCGGTGTACCAATGGCGGGTAAATGGTGCGCCTGTCGGCACCAACTCCAATACGCTGACCATCAACACGCTCCAAAATAATGATATTGTAAGCTGCGAGCTGACAAGCAATGCTACCTGTGTGGGGTCGCCGACGGCAGTATTTTCTACAACGGTTAACGTCGTTGATCCGATACCGCTTGAGGTCACCCTTAGCAATATATCGAACACGACGATTTGCCTTGGGGATGCTGTGACCATGAACCAACTCATTGCCGCGAACGGCTACGGGAACCAAAATGTATGGATAGATGCCTATTACAATGGCGTAATGATTGAATCCTTGCTTATCTTCGACAATCCTTTTGACTTCTACCGGGTCTATTCTTTTGCCCCGACCGAAAGCGGCGTTCTTTACTTTAACCTGCTTGCAGCCCAAGATCAGCAAGGCAATACAGTTGGGTGTTATCTTAACCAGAATGCAGTGAGCATGCCGATTCAAATTACCGTAAATACGCCACCTTGTAACTTAGCCAATTCTGGTTTTGAGGTGTCTGGCTTGGGCTATTATCCGAATCCGGTTCGTGACGTCTTTAACATCCAAGCGAATGAATTGATTAACGAAGTATTCATTTACAATGTTCAAGGGCAGCGCGTCGCGACCAAAAGCGTCGGTGCGAGAAAGGCTGCGATTGATTTGTCTGCGCTGGCTTCGGGCATTTATTTCCTAAAAGTGGTGGCCAACAGAAAAATTGACAACATAAAAGTGTTCAAGCTGTAACCTCTTAGCTCCGATTCTTGAAAAACTATCCCGTAATTCCATAAGTTACTGCGTGTTGTTGTTTGATAATTTTAAACCCGAAAACAAACAGGTTATAAAATAGTCAATCACCTTACATTCCATTGCCAATTAGAGAACCGCTTCACAATTGGTGGGTAGTGTAAGGCCAAGACAACACCCTATATGAAAATCCAAACCATCGTTTTAAAGCTGTTGAAATGGCTCGGCATCGGCATTGTTAGTGTACTGTTGTTGATGTTCCTACTCCCCATGCTCTTCCCGGGAACCATCGAGCAGCAAGTGAAAAAAGTCGCCAATAAAAGCCTCGATTCGCGGCTTGATTTCTCGCATTCTAAGTTGTCGTTCTTTACCCATTTCCCGTCGCTCACCGTTTCGCTCGACGATCTTTCGCTTACTGGGTCGGCGCCATATCGCAATGAAACTTTGCTCAAGGCCAAACAGGTGGCTTTTGGCATCAACCTGTTCAAACTGATTTTTTCTAATGAGGTTAAAATCGATGCCCTGTACGTTTCGGAAGCCGACATTAACGTCAAGGTCAACGAGCAAGGCCAGGCCAATTACAACATCTACATCGCACCCAAAGACCAACCCAAGGATAGCACCGAGGAAGGCACGGCCATCCGGTTGGACAAGATCGATTTCGAGAATTGCCACATCAAATACCGCGACCGTTCGGCTAAAATACTCGTGGATGCATACGGTTTCAACTATTTGGGCAAAGGCGACCTCAGTGCCGATGTGTTCGATTTGCGTACCGATGCCCGAATCGACTCGATCGACTTTTACTACGACCGCGTGCCTTACCTCAAGAAAAAATTCCTGAGCGCCGATTTGATTACGCGCATCAACACCAACGCCTTGTCGTTCATCCTGCAAAAAAACGAGTTGCGCATCAATGAACTGCCACTCGAATTTACGGGACTGTTTACCATTTTGCGCGATGGCTATAAGATTGATATCAATGCAGCATCTAAAAATACTACCGTGCGCGATTTGCTATCGGTGCTGCCGCGACAATTTGGCTCGTGGGCCGAGCAGACCAAGGTTGAAGGCAAAGCCGATTTGACCTTCAAGTTCAAAGGACGCTACAATGCCGCCAAAAAGCAACAACCCGATTTGAGTTTTGGTCTCAAAATCAACGAAGGCTCGGTTTCGTACAAACAGGCCAAGGTTCCGCTGACCGATTTTAAGATGGATTTGGCCGGTTCATTGCCTGCACTCAATCCCGAAAAAATAACACTCGACTTGAAGGCGCTGCAGTTTAAGCTCGGCGAAAAAGATTATTTCAATGCCGACTTCAGCTCGCAAGGACTCACCGAAATGAAACTCAAGGCGCGCATTAAAGGTTCGCTCGACCTCAAGGCGTTCGACCAGGCGATGGGTTTCGAGGCGTTTGATGTGCGTGGGTCGCTTTTGGCCGATATCAGCGCCGACGGAACTTTTTCGGCCGACAAATTATTATTCCCAAAAACCAAAGGCGGCATCAGCCTTAAAAATGGCTGGCTCAAGACCAAGTACTACACCAACCCAATTACCAACATCACCTTTGTGGCGAACGTAAAGAACGATCTGGGTACGTTTGAAGGACTTCAGGTAGCGGTTACGCCGGCCTCGTTTGTGTTTGAAGGCAACCCTGTATATGTGCACGCCAAGGTTTCGGATTATGAAGATGTCACCTACGACGCGCGCATCAAGGGCGAACTCAATGTGGGAAAAATTTACCAGGTGTTTGCCACCAAGGGGCTCGATGTGACCGGATACGCCAAAGCCGATTTATCGTTGCAGGGAAAGGAAAGTTACGCCACAACCGGGCAATACAACAAGCTCAACAACAAAGGGACGATTGTGCTGCGCAACATCAAGACCACTTCGGAGTTGTTCCCAAAAGCTTTTTTCATCCGCGAGGGCTTGTTTAGGTTCCAGAATGAAAAGATGTTTTTTGACAAATTTCGTTGCGATTACGGTAAATCCGATTTTGCACTGAACGGCTACCTGCTCAATACCATCAATTACTTCCTGCAATCGAACGGCACACTTTCGGGGAATTTTTACCTCAAATCGAAACTGATCAATGTCGACGAATTTATGGCGCTCAAGGAAGGCGAAAACACCGACCGCAAGCCACAAGTGGAAGACGCCAAAGAAGACCATCCCAAAATGAGCGGCGTAGTGGTAATCCCAAAAAACCTCAATGTAGCGCTTACCGCAGACGCCGATAAAGTGGAATACAATGGCCTGTTACTCCAAGCGCTGTCGGGCAAAGTGGGCCTTAGCGGCGGACAGTTTACACTGGGCAATGTGGGATTTGAAATCATCGGATGTAGCGTGGCGATTGATGCGCGGTACAAAGATGAAACGCCGCTTTCGGCCAATTTCGAGGCACGTTTCAAGGCGCACAATTTCGATGTGCAGCGCGCTTACAAAGAAATACCCATGTTCCGCGAAATGGTAACGGCAGCCGAAAAAGCACAGGGCATCATCTCACTGGATTACAACGTAAAAGGAGATCTCGACGGCAATATGGCGCCCATCTACGAATCGTTGTCGGGCGGCGGCACGATTAACCTGAGCGATGTGCAGGTCACGGGTTTGAAACTGTTTGGTACAATGAGCGAAAAAACGGGGCAGTCGGGCATCAACAACCCCGAGATGAAGGGCATCAACATCCAAACCACCATCGACAACAATGTAATAGATATCGCCCCTTTTACCTTTGGCGTATCGGGTTTCAGGCCAACTATCAAGGGCGCGACGAGCTTCAGCGGGTTGCTTGACCTGCGGATCAGGCTGGGCCTTCCGCCTGCCGGATTAATTGGTATTCCCATAGTAGTGACCGGAACCCACGAGGATCCTAAAATCAAAGTATTTAGTAAAACTGGAAAACCCATCGAGGACGCCATCTACAATACCATCACGAATACCGTGGTGAAAAAAGAAACACGCTCAGCAAAAGGAACCCGAAAACCGTAAAGGACGCAGGCTTTTTTCGACGAAGCGATTTTCTTCAAATGATAGGCAAAACCATTTGAACTTTGCGAATTCTTTCTTAGATTAGATACTAGAAACCACCATACAATTTGAGCGCTACCAACCACAATAATTATTTCTTCCTCCAGGGTGATGGCCAATGTGCAACCCTCGCCCGATCTGTAGACTGGGCGTCCACTTCACTTGGAAATCCCGACCACTGGCCGCAAAGTTTGCGCAACACGCTTGCTTTGCTTTTTTCGTCACAGTTCCCCATGTTCTTGTGGTGGGGCGACGATTTGATCCAGTTTTACAACGATGCCTATCGGCCAAGCCTGGGCAACAACGGTAAACATCCTAAAGCCATGGGCGCGCGCGGAGTGGATTCGTGGCCTGACATCTGGGACTTCATCCACCCGCTGATCCAACAGGTACGCACTACCGGAAAACCAGTTTATTATGAAGA
Organism: Flavobacterium sp. UBA7665; assembly: GCA_002483285.1. Classification (GTDB taxonomy): domain Bacteria; phylum Bacteroidota; class Bacteroidia; order Flavobacteriales; family Flavobacteriaceae; genus Flavobacterium. The sequence goes on along the minus strand of DLHP01000019.1, from coordinate 53,915 downwards.
TCTGCTGTTGCCCATTTTCAGGAACGGCCAAATGGAAGACGTCTACTGGACCTTTAGCTACAGTGCGGTTTACGGTGACACTGGCAAAGTCGACGGCGTTTTGGTGGTCTGTACAGAAACCACCGTCAAAGTAGACACCATCAAAAATTTAAGTAGCAGCAAAGCCGAATTGGAGTTTGCCATCGAAGCCGCAGAATTAGGTACCTGGGACTTAAATCCGATCACCGGAAAATTCTCGGCCAACGCTCGGTTAAAAACCTGGTTTGGCTTGCAACCCCAAGACGACATTCCGCTAAACAGCGCCATAGCGGTGATTGCAGAGAAAGACCGGCAACGGGTTCTAGACGCCATCGAAGAATCGAACACCTATGAGTCGGGCGGAAAATACGAGATTGTGTACACCATCATTGATCCAACGACAAGTACCGAGCGCGTGGTCTTGGCTAAGGGAAATACCTGGTTTGACGAAAACAAAAAACCCTACCGGTTTAACGGAACGTTACAAGATATCACGAATACGCAAAAATCAGAAGCCAAAATTGCTGAGGCCAGGCGACTGACCGATATGGCCATCAAAAGTGTCGGGCTTGGGCTTTTTAAAATTGAATTCGAAACCGGTGAATTTGAATATACCGGCGAATTCGCCACCATCATGACCGGCCGACCCAACAAAAACCTAACGCACAAAAAGGCGCTGCGCTACGTGCATCCCGATGATATGGGTATGCGCGACGAAGCCATCAAAGCAGGCATAGAAACGGGTGAACTGTATTATGCGCCAAGGGTTGTTTGGGAAGATGGATCGGTACACCGTGTGGTGATCATCGGCGCCCAAATTGCTGACGAACAGGGAAATCCTACCGCTTTCTCGGGTACCGTACGCGACATCACCACCCAGGAAATGCAGAAATTGGCATTGGCCGAAAGCGAGAACCGTTTCAAGTCAATGATTGAGCAGGCGCCCGTAGCCACCTGTCTTTTCACGGGGCGTGAAATGAAAATTGAAATTGCCAACGACACGATAATTGCCGTTTGGGGAAAAGACCGATCGGTGATAGGCAAACCGCTGATAGAAGCCTTACCCGAAATCAAAGGGCAGCCGTTCCTTGATATTCTTGACCATGTTTTTACCACCGGCGAAACCTATGAAGCAAAGGCAGCGCCCGCCGATTTGGTAGTCGACGGCAAACTGCAGACTTTCTATTTTGATTTTTCGTACAAGGCAATCCGCGACACAACGGGTAAGATATACGGCGTGATGGATATGGCCATTGATGTGACCAAACAGGTACTCATCCAACGGCAAATCGATGAACAGCAAAGACAACTACTCGCTTCTTTTGAAGAGGCTCCCGTGGCGATCGCAACACTCGACATCGAACGACTGACATTCCGTTCGGCCAACAAATTCTATTGCGAACTCGTGGGCCGAAAGCCCCAAGAAATCATCAACAAGCCTTTGCTCGAGGCCTTGCCAGAACTTCAAGGGCAAGGATTCGACGAACTGTTGCAAAACGTAATTGCAACCGGCGAAGCGTTCCTGGCCAACGAGGTAGAAGCCAAACTTTTGCGCAATGGCATACTCGAAACCATATATGTGAATCTGAGTTACCAGCCGAGACATGACGAAAATGAACAGGTGTCGGGTATACTCGTAGTCGCCACCGATGTGACCGAGCAGGTCCTTTCAAGAAAAAAGGTAGAAGATGCCGGAGCGGCACTCAACAACGCTGTTGAACTTGCAGAACTTGCCACCTGGAAACTCGATATCAAAAACAAGGTGTTTATCTACTCTGCGCGATTTATGGAATGGCTTGGCTTTTCGGAGGATACCAAAAGCGTCGACGAAGCCTACAATCCGCTGCCGGACGACTTCAGATTCAGTGTGCCTGAGGCTGTGGCCACAGTACTCGAACCCGGAAGTTCTGGCTTGTACGACAACGAACACCCCATCATCAACAAACTGACCGGACAGCTGCGGATCATTCATGCTAACGCGCAAGTTTATTACGACCAGGATGGCAATCCCGAGTTCTTAAGCGGTACGGCGCAAGACGTGACCAAAGAGCGCAAGCTGCAGCAAGAACTCGAATTTAAAGTCAAACAGCGCACCGAAGAGATTGAACGCGTGAATGCCGAACTCGCCACACTCAACCAATCACTCGAAGTAAACAACCAGGAATTGCAGCAGTTTGCCTACATCGCTTCGCACGATTTGCAGGAACCGGTACGAAAGATTGCCGTTTATATGCAATTGCTCGAAGCCAGCATGGGGCCGGTGAGCGACAAATCCAGAGCGTATATGGATAAAGTCAACACTTCGGCCAAGCGCATGACCAACCTGGTGCGCGATGTACTCGGATTTTCGCAATTGTCGGGCGCTACAGAAACCTTTGAACCCGTTGATCTAAATGATATCGTTGCCGAAATTGTAGCCGAATACGAGCTTACCATCGAGCAAACGCAAGCGCAAATAACCACCGAAGCGCTTCCGGTAATCGAAGGTATTCCGTTACAACTGTCGCAATTGTTTGGCAACCTGATCTCAAATTCGCTTAAATATGTGGCCGAGAATGTGAAACCCAGTATCAAAATCAGCGTGTCCGAACCATCGGCCCAAGAACTGCAGTTCAGCGGCGTGCTTAACGACAAGCGCTATTGCAAGTTGCAACTCAGTGACAATGGAATTGGCTTTGAGCAGGCGTACGCCGAGAAGATATTTGCGATATTCCAACGCCTGCACGCCAAGACGTCTTATACCGGTACTGGAATCGGATTGGCGATGTGTAGAAAAATCGCCCAGAACCACCACGGTTGGATCAGTGCGCAATCGCAACCGGGAGCAGGCGCTACTTTCATCATACTGCTGCCTTTAGAGCAGGCCGAAAAATAATTTGGGTGGGTTTTGGGTTGTGGATTTCCTGTTCAAAACAAATCGGTAATCGCCAAATCCAAAGCTCTGGGAAACTCGTATTTGAAATTGTAAAGATTTCAATATGACCTTAACCAAGACCAACAAACACCACCTGAACAACGCCATTGGGATTGTATCCGATAGCCGCGTAGTCGTACACAACGGCAAAGACTCGAGTGTAATCAAAATGGACGAAATCAAAAAAATAAACCTCATTAAAAAAAGGCGGTTCGAGCTGAACTTACTGTTCTTGCTCACCGCCTTTGTTTTCGCCTGGTTGCTGGTTTATGATTGGCAACTCGATCTTCTGCTCAAATTGTTGTTGCTTGCGCTGATTGCCGTTGCGATTGCCATGGCCATTTCTTATAAGTCTTACGGCTACCAGGTCAGAATCAACCTAACCGATGAAAAGACGCTTGTGGTTCGCGCAGGAGCATCCAGAAAAGAGCAACTCAAGTACTTTTATTACGCCATCCGCCGCAAATTGCGTGGCCATTCGTTAGACAGGTCATGATTCGGGGACAATCACTTCACCGCCCCATTCCATGATGCCGCCCAACAAATTGTAGGTATTTTCAAAACCCAATTGATTCATGATGCCGCAGGCTTGGGCGCTTCGGCCACCGGCCTTGCAATACACGTAGTAATTTTTAGACTTGTCGAGCGCGTCTACTTCATAAATGAAACCTTGTCCTTTATAGATATCGATGTGGATGGCGTTTGGGATGATACCTTCTTCCCATTCACTTTGGGTGCGCACGTCGAGAATCACGGCATTTGGATCGGCTTCGAGTTGGCTGAGCCAGTCTTTCTGTTCTAAATTCATAAGTTAGGCTTTAATAGAGCATCCGATGGCTTTGGTTTCCTTGACTTGGATTTCTTTGTTGTCAAGCAACGCATTAACCGCGTTTTCTACATATTTGTCTTTTACTGCCGACGCGTCGTCGTAGTTGTCATCTATCGCACCGATGTATTTCACTACATTGCCTTTGGCTGTTTTTTGCAATATATAAACGTGTGGCGTTTTGGTGGCGCCGTACTGCGGGTAAATTTTCTGTCCTTCATCGAACAAATAAGGGAATGTAAAAGCTTTCTCTTTGGCCCTACGGCGCATGTTCTCAAAAGAATCCTCGGGTTGTTTGACCGGATTGTTTGGGTTGATGGCGATGACCGGATAACCCAAGCCGCTGTATTGTTTATCGAGTGCCACAATACGATCTTCATACGCTTTAGAAAATGGGCAATGGTTGCAGGTAAAAATGACGATGAATCCTTTGGCGCTCGTGTAATCTTTGAGAGAAACCATCCTGCCGTCGATGTTTTTGAGGCTGAAATCGGTGGCAACATCACCCACTTTATAACCCGTAGGCGCTGGTTTTAGCGTAAATGCACTTAGGGTAACAACCACAAGTGCAACGGCAATCATTTTAAATCTTTTCATAGTAGTATAGTTAATGGTTAATTTTTGATTTTCTCTAATTCGGTTTGGAGTTGCTCATAGGTGAAGCTTTGCTCGTAGAATTTCCTTTTATCTCCTTTATAGATGATGGTCGCCGGAATCGCGCCCGACCATTGCGGATCTACTTTATTAATCCAGCTGTTCATATCAGGATCTTTAAGATGTACCACGCTCGATTGCAAATGCTTTTTTTTAATGTAAAGAATCAAATTACTTTCTACTTGTCTGGGCAAATCGAGGCTAACCAATAGCACCTTTACTTTCTGGTTTTTGAAATTAGCGTGTAGCTTTTCAAAATTGGGCAACTCTTCAATACAGGGTTTGCACCAGGTGGCCCAAAAATTAACGACGTAAGTGGTGTCATTCTGTTTGTTGAGTAAGGGCTTCAATCGGTTGAAGTCATAAGAGTTGACCGTCACGCCGTCTTTTACGAACACCTTTACCGGTTGCTGTGCCTTGACTGATACAGCTACCGCAAACAATACATACCACACAATCACGCTTCGCATAGACTTTTATATTAAGGCGACTAAAATTAATCAATCTTAAAACCGCTGCTGTTAGTTTAACAAAAATTTAATAGACACTTGTATATACAAATAAAAAAACATTGTACATTTGTACCTACAAATTTTACAACTGGAGATATGAAAATTGAAGAGATCATCAAATCAAACGTAAAGATGAGCGAAGCCAAAAAAGCCGTACTCAATATCATTTACACCCAGAATGTTGTCAATGACAGTTTTAGCGAAATATTAAAACCGTACGATTTGTCTAGCGAGCAATACAATGTACTGCGTATCTTAAGAGGACAGAAAGGCCAGCCAGCCAATATGTTTGTGATTCAGGAACGCATGCTTGCCAAAACCAGCAACACGACCCGATTGGTCGATAAATTGCTGCTCAAAGATTTCGTAACCCGCGAGGTTTGCCCAGAAAACCGCCGTAAGATTGAAGTCCACATTACCCAAAAAGGGCTTGACGTACTCACATCTCTCGACCCAAAAGTAATCGAGCACGAAGAGAAATTCGCGGCCAACCTCAATCCCCAAGAACTCGTGCAACTCAATGAATTGCTCGAGAAATTCAGAACCAAATAAGTATCATTTAATCCTTAATAATCAGTAATAACCAAATTCAATTTCAACAATGAAAAATTTAAAAACAATTGCAATCGCCTTATTGGTAACATTTTCAACCGCAGCAGTATCGGCACAGACAAAAAAAGTAGACGTTGCCAAGAGCAAAGTAGAATGGGTAGGTAAAAAAGTAACCGGACAACACTCAGGAAACGTTAGCCTTAAAGAAGGTGCACTCGTTTTCAGCGGAAAAAAATTGACTGGTGGAACCTTCACCGTTGACATGGGATCTATCACCGTAACCGACCTTAAAGCCGGCGAAGGCAAAGAAAAATTAGAAGGCCACTTGAAATCACCAGATTTCTTCGGAACCGAAAAATTCCCAACGTCTAAATTGGTCTTCAAAAAAATCGCCGACAAAGGCAATGGCGTTTACACCGTAACTGCCGATTTGACCATCAAAGAAACCACCAATGCCGTCACTTTTGACGTGACCGTAAAAGGAAACACCGCTACTGCAAAAGTGACCATCGACCGTACCAAATTCGACATCAAATACGGATCAGGCAGCTTCTTTGACAATCTTGGCGACAAAGCCATCAGCGACAACTTCGACATTACTGCAACTTTGCAGTTCTAATCTATGGGATAAATTGCTATGAAAAGCAAACCCCGGCAAGCAATTGTCGGGGTTTTGTTTTTTAAAAAAACGGCAGAATCCACCAACGGTTGTTTTTATTTAGTAACTTTAATAGCCTGAAAAACAGTTAAAAACACACTACCTAAAATCGCAACCCATGAAAAAATTCCTTTTTGTACCGCTTTTGCTCTTTTGCATCGGTACGCTCTCGGCACAAGTTAAAAAGATCGATACCAAAAAAAGCGTGATTTCCTGGACCGGGAAAAAAGTCAGCGGCGAGCACAGCGGCACGATCAACTTCAAGGATGGATCGCTCACGTTCACCAAAAAGAAACTCACAGGCGGCACCTTCACCGCCAACATGACCACACTTTCCAACACCGACAACACCGGGAAAGACAAAGCCAAGCTCGAAGGTCATCTCAAATCGGCCGATTTTTTCAACACCGATGAGTTCAAGACCGCCACGCTCACCTTCAAAACCATCGCACTCAAAAAGCAAAACCTATACACCATCACCGCCGACCTCACCATCAAGGGCAAAACCAATCCGGTCAAGTTCGATTTGCTATTCAAAGGCAAAACCGCCACGACCGAGTTCTCCATCGACCGCACCAAATACGGCATCCAATACGGTTCGGGCAGTTTCTTTGACGACCTCGGCGACCGTACGATTTATGATGAATTTGATTTAAAGGTGACGCTTGTTTATTAGTTGATAATTTTTATGGCGAGCCCTGCGGGTCAGGCTGTCCGCTACTATCTTTTGTTTTCTAAAGAAAAAAACAAAAGGATAGCCGCTTCCATCCTTCTCGCGGCATCCTTCAAAATTCAACATTCGTGGTTCGTTGTTCAACCTTCAAAAAATCATAACTTCGCAAAAAATAAATGTTGAACAACGAATGATGAACAACGAACACCCCAAAATCCTGGTCATCGACAACTACGATTCCTTCACCTACAACCTCGTGCATTACCTCGAAGACCTTGGCGCCGAAGTCACCGTTTACCGCAATGACGAATTCGACCTCAGTGAAATCGCGCCGTTCGATAAGATCCTGCTCTCGCCCGGGCCAGGCATCCCCGACGAAGCCGGATTGCTCAAAGACGTCATCCGCACCTACGCCAAAACCAAAAGCATACTCGGTATTTGTCTGGGCCAACAGGCCATCGCCGAAGTCTTTGGTGGCGCAATCGTAAACCTCGATAAAGTCTATCACGGCGTATCCACCCAAGCCAAAACGGTCGTCGACGACGAAGTCCTTTTTCATCAAATCGAATCGCCATTTGAAGTGGGTCGTTACCATTCCTGGGCCGTCGACCCCAACGCCCTACCCGATTCGCTAGAAATCACTTCAATCGATGACAACGGCCAAATCATGTCGTTGCGCCACAAAACCCTAGATGTGCGCAGCGTACAATTCCATCCCGAAAGCATTTTAACGCCACACGGGAAAACCCTCCTTAAAAACTGGCTTACTGCTTAAAACTTAGTAATTGTGGCCTGTATGCAATCAGCGGTAAGCCGTTAAAAAAACGTTAAACCAAAACTAAACAAACGTTTAAATAAAACAAACGTTTAATTTTGTCTGCGATTTCAAAATCAAACTCGATATGACAGCATTGAACGACAAACAAATCCAGATTTTACAAGTAGCCGAGCGGCTGTTTGCCGAAAAAGGCTTTGACGGAACTTCTATCCGAGACATCTCAAAGGAAGCCCAAATCAACATTGCGATGGTTTCCTATTACTTCGGCTCGAAAGAGAAAATGCTCGAGGCACTCGTTTTTCACCGTACCGCCGATATGAAAATGCAACTCGACAATTTGCTCAAAGAAGCCATCGAACCGCTTGAAAAAATAGACAAACTCATTGCGCTCTACATCGCCAAGGTCAACAAAAACAAATGCATTTACCAGATCTTGCATTTTGAATTGTCTTCTAAAAAGCGCAACATCGACTTCAAATCGTTTACCGAAGTCAAGCGTACCAACCTGGAACTGCTTACCAAAATCATCGCCCAAGGCCAGGAAAAAGGCGTGTTTTCTAAAAACATCGAGGTTCCTTTGATTATGCCTACGGTTTTAGGAGCGTTCTTCCAGTTCCAGATGAACCGCCCGCTTTACGAAGAAATCCTAAACCTGGACACCGATGCCAAATTTGACCACTACGTCAAAAACGACCTGACCAAACACCTGCAGCAAACCATCAAAGCCTTACTTACCTATGAACAATAAAATCCTTGTGCTGGTGTCAATTTTTTGCTTTGGGCTCCAGCATGTTCAAGCCCAACAAAAAACCTCGATGTCGTTGCACGACGCCGTTGCGATGGCACTCGAGAAAAGCGACGAAGTTGTCCTCGCGGATGCCAAAACAACTACCAAAAAATACGAACTGCAAGGCGTCAAGAACAACCGCTATCCCGACCTTAAAATTTCGGGACAATACATGCGGCTCACCAACGCCGACATCAAACAAGGCAGTGTATTGAATTCTTCTGAGGAAAACACCACGACTACAACTGCCAAGAAAGAGCCCGCCAAAGTAGACCAATTAATGCTCGGGCAAGCCAACCTGAGCCTACCTCTTTTCTCGGGTTTCAAACTCAAGAACAGCATCAAGGCGTCCGAAAAATTATACCAGGCCGAATCGGCGAGCGCCGTCTACACCAAGGAAGAAACCGCCTTACAGGTGATTGAATACTACGCCCAATTGTACAAAACCCAAAAGGCCGTAGAATTGTTCCGAGAAAACCTCAAACGCAGCCAGCAACGCGTCACCGATTTCAAGGCGCTCGAAACGAATGGGCTGATTGCGCGCAACGACCTGCTCAAATCGCAGTTGCAGGTTTCCAAAATACAACTGTCGTTAGACGATGCCGAGAAAGATGTACGCATTATCAATTACAGGCTTATCACCTTATTGAAATTGCCAGCCGAAACCTTTATCGAAGTCAGTCCGGCCAACATCGACGCCAATTTATTCAACAACGCCATCAAAAGTGAATCCGACGCTTTGCAAAGCCGCAAAGATCTTGAGGCCGTTCAATTGTTGGGACAAGCGGCTGAAGCGAATATCAAAGTCGCCAAAGCGGGTTATTATCCGTCATTTGCGCTCAGTGGTGGTTATATTGCGCTCGACCTCAACAACGTAATTACCGTGAAAAACGCAATGAACGTGGGTGTTGGGTTGTCGTACAACCTGAGTTCGATTTTCAAAAATGGCGACGAGGTCAAAGCTGCCAAAAGCAAGGCGCTCGAAGCCCAAACGCAAGCCGCAATCCTCACCGACCGCATCAAAACAGAAATCGTCAAGGCGCAGGAAGAATACAACCTTTCGATTAAGCAAGATAAAGTCTACAGCGAATCAGTAGATCAGGCGAGTGAAAACTATCGTATCGTCAAGGACAAATATGACAATGGCTTGGCTGATACCAACGATTTGCTCGAAGCCGACGTAGACCAACTCGGTGCGCAGGTCAACCAAGCCAACGCCAAGGCGAACGTGGCGCTTAAATATTATGAATTGCTCAACGCCTCGGGCCAACTCCTGCAATCCTTCAATTTCTCTCAAAACTAATTTTACCATGGAAAAGAAAAAAACCAACAAAAAGTTCCTCTTGATTTTCGCAGTACTGATCCTCGCAGGCGGAACCTACGGAATCTATAAATACGTGCACTCGCTGGGTCACGAAGGCACAGACGACGCACAGATTGAAAAGAACATGAATCCCATAATTCCTCGTGTGGCCGGTTACATTACCAAAGTCTATGTCAAGGACAACGACTTCGTCAAACAAGGCGACACGCTTTTTACCATAGACGATAAGGATTACGCGGTGAAACTCGAAGACGCCAAAGCCGCACTCGTGGCCGCCGAAGGCAGTTTCGAAGTATCCAAAGCCGACGTGGGCAGCGCCACCGCTAATATTGCCGTTTCCTCAGCCAATGTATTGTCGGCGGGTGGGAATATTGAAACCGCGAAAATCCGTTTGGGACGTGCCTCGGCCGATTATGAGCGTTACAACAACCTCTACAAAAACCACTCAATCACCAAACAGCAATATGAGCAGGCGCTCGCCGCGAAACAGGAAGCCGAAAGCCAGCTCAGGATTTTGCAGCAACAGGAAAAAGCCAGTGCGTACCAAAAATCGGTGGTGGTGGCCAAATCGAATGTGACCAGCAAACAGACCGAAGTGGCAGCCGCCAATATCAACCGTGCCAAAGCCGCGCTTGACGCTGCCAAACTCAATCTAAGTTATACCGTGGTGACGGCTTCTACCGATGGCCAGGTTTCTAAAATTGGGATCCAGCCGGGACAATACATCCAGCCGGGACAGTCGTTGTTTTACATTATCAACAACAAAGAAGCCTGGGTGATTGCCAATTTCAAGGAAACCCAACTCAATAAAATGGTGGTTGGGCAGAAAGTATCGATCAAGGTCGACGCGTATCCCGATACCGAATTTGAAGGAACGGTCGCTTCGTTCTCGCCTGCAACAGGTTCCCGGTTTTCGTTATTGCCGCCTGATAATGCAACGGGGAACTTTGTAAAAACGATACAAAGGCTTCCGGTGAAAATCAGCTTGGATGCGAACAACGACGTGGAAAAAATCAAGTTGTTGCGTCCGGGGATGAATGCGGATGTAGACGTGCATTTGAAGTAAGTCGAAAGTTGAAAGTCAAAAGTTTAAAGTAGGACGACAAGAAGTTCCGTTTGGCTCGAAAGCCTAGCCCTGATTGCAGCGGAAATCCTTTTTTGACGGAGCTGTGCGAAGTCAAAAAAGATTGCAGCGGAAAGCAGGTTCCCGGCTCCTAAAAAAATTAATCATTGATACAAAATAAATGGCAGCAGCAATAACAGCGCCCGACGATGATTTGGTAGAATACGGCTTTAGGCGCATCATCATTACGATTACCGCGGTGATGTGTGCTTTGCTTGAAATTGTGGATACTACGATTGTAAACGTGGCGCTCACCGACATGCGAGGCAGCCTCGGCGCGACCTTAACCGACGTGGCTTGGGTGATTACAGCCTACGCGATTGCCAACGTGATCGTAATCCCAATGACGAGTTGGCTGTCGCAACAATTTGGACGGCGCAATTATTTTGCGGTGTCGATCATCATCTTTACGGTAGCCTCTTTCCTTTGTGGCAATGCCGACAATATCTGGGAACTCGTGGCTTTCAGGTTCATACAAGGGCTTGGTGGCGGTGCTTTGCTGGTTACTGCGCAGACCATTATTACCGAGAGTTATCCGGTGGCCAAACGCGGGATGGCGCAGGCCATTTACGGAATGGGCGTCATCGTGGGGCCAACTTTGGGGCCGCCATTGGGTGGCTACCTGACCGATAATTTTTCGTGGCCTTACATTTTTTACATCAACATTCCGCTGGGGATTATTGCGACTTTCCTTACGATTACGTTTGTAAAAAGCCCCAAATACGGCGAAAAACTCAAAGCCAACCAGGTCGATTGGTGGGGCATTTTGTTCCTGGCTTCGTTCATCGGGTCGTTGCAATTTGTGCTCGAACATGGCCAGCAGGACGATTGGTTTAATGAACCGCTGATTGTGGTGTTGAGCGTCATAACCGTCTTTGGATTACTTGCTTTTATTTGGCGCGAGCTGACGTATGCGCACCCGATTGTGAATCTTAAGGTTTTGAACGATGCCAATTTGCGTATCGGGACCATCATGTGCTTTATCTTAGGATTTGGGTTGTACGGATCCACACTCGTCATCCCGATTTACACGCAACAGATTTTGGGATGGACCGCGACCCAATCGGGTTTGCTATTGATTCCGGGATCGATTACTACTGCGTTCATGATGCCGATTATTGGGAACCTGATCCAGAAGGGCGTACCGCAGGCTTATTTGATAGCCATGGGCTTTTTGATCTTTTTTGGCTTTACGTTTTGGATGCATGAAGTGATGACGCCAGACACCGGCGCCGAACATTTGTTTTGGCCTTTGATTTTGCGCGGTATCGGGCTCGGCTTGCTTTTCGTTCCGATTACGACGATGGCCTTGTCTACCCTCAAGGGGAAAAGTATCGGAGAAGGCGCTGCGTTTACCGGTATGATGCGCCAATTGGGCGGCTCGTTCGGGATTGCAATTATTACCACCTTTATTACACGTTTTTCGCAAGAGCACCGCGTGAACCTGGTGTCGCACCTAGATACCTCGAAACTCGAAGTACAGCAACGCGTGACGCAAATGCAACAGGGTTTCATCGCTAAAGGATTCTCGCCAAATGAAGCCCTCAATAAAGCGTACCAGGCATTGGATTACGGCGTGATGAAACAAAGTACGGTATTGTCGTATATGGATATTTTCTGGTATCTCGGGTTGATGTTTTTGTGCTGCATTCCGGTGATTTTGTTTATTAGGAAGGGAAAGTCGAAGATTAATCCGGCGGATGCGATGCATTAAGGAGAGACGGCTGCGCCTTTAGAGACGCCCTGCGGGCTATAGAGACGCTGCGCTATGGAAACGCCCTGCGGGCTATAGACTGAAACCAATAACTCGAAAATTACTTATAAACCGGAGGCAGTTGACTTTCCGGTTTTTTTTGTCTAAAGGCGAAGCCGTGTCCAAAGGCGCAGCCGTGTCCAAAGCGAAGCGTCTCCAAAGCGAAGCGTCTCCAAATTATCAACAAAACATCTCCTTTCAAATTAAATCCCTATATTTGATTGATTTCAAATGAGTTAAACCTAAACTATTCAAAAGATTATGGGCTTTTTCAGAAATAATACCAAGAGGATGCTTGAGGAATTTAGAAGCAAAAGCGAATACTTCTCTAATGATTTGAGTAAAGAAATCAAGGAGTCATTCGAGGACCTCAAGTCGGATTATGAGGCGAACAGCACGGTTGTTCCCGAGTTCCTTGAATTTGCCGAAGAACTGAAAAACAAACTCAGCAGCAGCGATGCCAGCAAGCTTGAAGATTTCTCGGCCAGGCTTAAAAAAATCAGCCGCACTGCCAAAAACGGGGTCGAAGCCATGCGCGAACTGTCACTCAACCAGCGCAAAACGACCACTGAGACTTTACGACTTTATGAAGATTTTGAATAGTAGTGCCTGAGTGCCTGAGTGCAAAAATAATAAGAAAACAAAAAAACATCCGTAAAGGATGTTTTTTTTATGCACAAACAGGAAAAACTAAGGCACTCAGGCACTCAGGCACTTCCTAAGACTGCAATTTACTTTTCGTCGCTTTAGGGATGCCGCCTTTGTGCAAAAGGATTCCCGTAGATTTGAGTTGTACAAACGCTTTGGTCACATACAAATAGCCTTTGTAATCATTGGTTTCGCCCCATGAATTTTTGATTTTGTAGTATTCCTTGCCGTTTTGATCTTTGGCTTTTCCCACAATTTGCATGGCGTGATCATCGGTGGTGGTTAAACTGTACAAACCTTCAAGACGCAAATCTTCGGTCACTACTTTTTCCTGGATAGGCCCGTTGAAAAGGGTTTTCTTTTGCTCGTCGGTGATGTTGTTCAAATCGAGATTCGGCACCTGCGCCACGCCATTTTTCCAGCTGAAATAAGGCTCAGAAACATCAGACGCCCAAGCCACGGTGTAGCCTTTTGAAAGTGCATGGTCTATGATATCGGTGAGTTCGGTCATGGGTACGTTGTACAACCAGTCGTAACTCCAGTTATCGGGAACAGGCATGACAATTTTTTGGTAGTACGGGCTGTCTTTATAAGAAGAAAATTCAACGTAATCATTGGGGTTGATACCTACTACTTCCTTAGCAAAGGCTTTAGGAGTGTAGGTTTTGCCGTTGTAAGTGAAGGTCTCTGGTAATTTCCCGAGTTTTTGGTCCATATAATCGTTGACATCCTTTACCCATGAGATGCCTTTTTTCGGGTCGGGGTTTTTGATGTAAGCCTCGAGTATCGCCTTGAGCCCATCTTGGAATTCCTGCGATTTGATGGTTCCTTTACCGTAATCTTCTAGTGTGTAAGCCGATTGCGGCATGGCTCCGTATTGGCGCATAATGTTAATTACGTCATGGGTTTCTCCGCCATCGCCGAGACCCAAGTTGCCGTTGAAGAGGATGTAATTCCTGGCTTTGCCCAGATAAACATACCTTGCGGTGAAGATTTCGGCCAAATCAACAGGCTTTTTACCGTTGCGGATCATTTCTGACTCTACAAATGAATTCCCCGAATAACTCCAACAGGTTCCCGCCGAGCCTTGGCTCTTGACCGACGTTCTCTCGAGGTTAAGGGTTTCTGTAAAATCAAATTTGGCATTCAATGATGCATTGCCGATTACCTTTTTGATGAGTTCATCCTGCGCAAACAGGCTCATCGTGCAAAACATTCCGGCGAGTAGTAAACTTTTCTTAATCATTATGGTTGTTTTTTAATAGTGGGTAAATGTAATAATTTCAAGAGTATGCACTCTAAAATTAACATTGCGTTAATTCATCGGGTGAAAACCAATTTGTTGGCGTTAGACAGATTGGCATCGAAGCCATAGCCATCATAATTAAACCCTTTCAAATCATCGATAGTCTGGGCATCGGTATCGATGATGTAGCGCACCATCATACCACGCGCCTTTTTGGCAAAGAAGCTGATCATCTTGAGTTTGCCGTCTTTCATATCGAGGAATTCGGGTGTAATTACCGGAACTTTCAAAGCCTTCGCATCGATTGCAGAAAAATACTCGTTGCTTGCGAGATTGACAAACAACTCCTTATTTTTGAGTTCTTTGTTTAGCGCCGCCGTAAGTTTGGGTTTCCAGTACGCGTATAGGTTTTTGTATTCGCCAACCGGCAAATCGGTACCCATTTCGAGGCGATACGGTTGGATCAAATCGAGTGGTTTGAGCAAGCCGTATAAACCCGAAAGTATCCTGAGGCTGTCCTGCAAACGGTCGAGCTGGTCTTCGGGAATCGTATACGAATCCAAACCGATATACACATCACCAGCAAAAGCGTACAACGCCGGGCGCGCATTTGCTGCGGTGAATGGCGTTTTCCAGGTTTTGTTGCGTTGCCAATTGAGGTCGGCGAGCTTGTCTGAAATGTCCATGAGTTCCATGAGTTCCTTGGGCTTTTTCTTTTTGAGGACTTTGTGGATGACACGGCTGTCTTTGAGGAACTTGGCCGTCGTGTGCCGTTGGGTGGGTAACGGCGTTTCATAGTCTAGCGATTTGGCCGGGGAAATGACGATTTTCATAATAGCGGATTAGGATCCCAAAAATACGAATTGATTCTGAAATCGGGAACCAATTGTATCTGGAAATGCTCACGGTTTTACGGATTCGCGTGAGGGATGGCAGCGGCATCCTTTCACGGCGCAGCGCAGCAAGCCGTGAAAGATACAGCGTACAGCCCGGCCCGTAGGGACACGCTCGAATTAATTGATAATGGATAATTGAAAATAGATAATGGACAATTGGTGATTTTGGTTAGCCGAGCCAGCCTTCGCGATCCAGGCTGCGATATTGGATGGCCTCGCCAATGTGGTTGGGGCCGATATTTTCGCTGCCTTCGAGATCGGCAATCGTGCGCGACACCTTTAAAATCCTGTCATAGGCGCGCGCCGACAGGTTGAGTCGCTCCATCGCGGTTTTGACCAATTGCATTGAAACCGTATCGAGTTTGCAGTGGTCACGGATCAATTTGCTGCCCATTTGTGCGTTGTAATTGACCGACTCCATTTCGGCAAACCGATTGGACTGGATTTCACGCGCCTTGGTGACCCTTTCACGGATTTGTGCGCTATTTTCGGACTGGCGCTCGTCGGACAATTTCTCGAACGGCACCGGCGTCACCTCGATATGGATGTCTATGCGGTCGAGCAACGGCCCAGAGATTTTATTCAAATACCGCTGCATTTCGTGTGGCGAGCTTGTCACCGGCGCGTCGGCATCGTTAAAAAAACCACCGGGACTTGGGTTCATGCTGGCCACGAGCATAAACGATGACGGATAGGTGACTGTAAACTTAGCGCGTGAAATCGTGACTTCGCGGTCTTCTAGCGGTTGGCGCATCACCTCGAGTACTTCGCGTTTGAACTCGGGCAGTTCATCGAGGAACAGCACGCCGTTGTGCGCCATCGAGATTTCGCCGGGTTGCGGATAACTGCCTCCGCCTACGAGCGCGACATTGGATATGGTGTGGTGCGGGCTGCGAAACGGCCGCTGGTTCATGAGCCCCACTTCCTTTAATTTCCCCGCAACACTGTGGATTTTGGTCGTTTCGAGCGCCTCGCGCAACGTCATTGGTGGCAGTATGCCCGGCAAACGCTTGGCGAGCATGGTTTTTCCTGCGCCCGGCGGCCCAACCAGGATGATGTTATGACCGCCTGCAGCCGCAATCTCCATACAGCGTTTGATGCTTTCCTGGCCTTTGACATCGCTGAAATCATTCTCGCAGCAATCGATGGTTTTGTAGAACTCGGCGCGGGTGTCTATCAACAAAGGTTCAAGTGATGACTTGCCGTCGAAAAAAGCAATCACTTCCTGCAAATTCTCGACGCCGTATACATCGAGTCCGGCCACGATCGCGGCTTCCTTGGCGTTCTGCATGGGCAGGAAAAATCCCTTGAATCCTTCGTGTTTGGCTTTGATGGCGATGGGCAACGCTCCTTTGATGGGTTGCAGGCTGCCGTCGAGCGAGAGTTCACCCATAATCAGGTAATCGGCAACCAAATCGGATTTGATTTGTCCCGAACCGGCGAGTATGCCTATGGCCAGCGGCAGGTCGTAGGCCGAACCTTCTTTTCTGAGATCGGCGGGCGCCATGTTGATGGTGATTTTTTTTCCGGGCATCGAAAACCCGTTGTTCTTGAGCGCAGCCGCGATGCGGTAACTGCTTTCCTTGATGGCATTGTCTGGGAGCCCTACGAGGTGGTACCCGATGCCTTTGTCAATGTTGACTTCGATAGTGATGGTGGTGGCTTCGACACCGAAAACGGCGCTGCCAAAGATTTTGATGAGCATGGTGTAGAAATTTTAATTGGCGTTTAGTTGATACGTTAAAAATAGTAAAATTTCTGTCGCTTGCCCATCGATTTGGATTAATTTTGAGCCACAAACTAATTATACATTATCATGGGATTATTCAACGCCATTTTAGGAAACGCTTCTGAGGTAAACCTCGACGACATCAAAAAAGAATTCGAACCCATCATCATCGATGGTGAAAATATCGAGAAAGCCTACAAAGTAATCAAGGACATGTTCATATTCACCAACAAACGATTGATCCTTGTAGAGAAACAACTCGTAGGGACTAAGGTCGATTACCTGTCGATCCCTTACGGCAACGTCATTAAGTTCTCAAAGGAAAGCGCCGGGCTTCTCGATCTGGATGCCGAACTCAAAATCTGGATTAAGGACGAGGAATTGCCCATCAAGAAACAATTCGGTAAGGGTGGCAACAACATCAATGAAGTGTATCGCATTCTAAGCCAGCACATCCTCAAATAAGCAAACGAATCCCAGCCGAAAGTTGGGATTTTTTTATAGGTTGACGCGAATAAAAAGGTTCGGCGTAAAACCCAAAGCGTAAAAGTCCCTGACGGAGTACCTAAAATCCTGTACTTCGTTGATCGTGGTGGTGATTCTTTCGTACTCCTTGCTGATTACAATGCGCTGGTTGTAGGCGTTGAGCACAGAAAATCCGATTTTCCCCGACCAGTTTTTAGCCTCGTAGAATTGATACGTCCCCGAAAGGTCGAGCCTATGGTAATTGGGCAGCCGTTCTTTATTGAGTGACACTACATTTCCGTCGGCATCGAGTACGCTATACGGTTTTCCGGTATGCCAGTTCCAGCCCGCAGCCAAGGCATACTTCTTCCATTTCTTGTACACCGACACATTGAGTGCATGCCAGATCGAGGCATTCGACGCAAAATACGCGTCGCCATTCAACCCATCGAATTGTTGCTGCGAATCCTGATACGTATAAGTAATCCACGCGCGCCAATCTGGAGCCGTTTTTTGGATCAAGAAGTCAATCCCTTTGGTAAATCCCTTTCCGTTTCGGATGGCAGTATCATAACGATAAAGCGACCCGAAAGCCAAAGACGTGATGCCATTGGTTTGTTTGTAATACGCATCGGCATCGATGAGCCACGACTTGGTTTTGAAAATTAAACCGCTGCTAATTTGGCTCGCGCGTTGTATAGGATACTGTTTGCCATCCGACAACAGCCACACATAATTCTCGAGGCTCAACTCATTGGTGACGCTTTCGCGGACCTGGTTCATGATCTGGCTTTTTTTCTCGTAGGTCGCTTGCCAAATGAGTCGTTTGCCCAATCGCCTTTGTACAAAAAGACGCGGCTCGACGCTATTGGCCTGCAATGCACGATAGTAATTGTACCTCGTGCCTGCGCGGAAATTCCACTGACGCCAATCGTAGGTCGCCTGCAAATAACCGACTTGGGTAACATTGAAAAGGCGTTTGTTGTCGAGGTCAATCTCGAAACCCTGGTTGCGCGTAGTAAATGAATGTGAGAGGTCATTACCGATGAGCTGATAGCCAAAATCGAGTTGGAGCCTTTCATTGAAACGGTAATTAAAATTGGCTTCAAGCCCCGAATCGGTGATGCGGTTGCGCTTATCATATTCGTCAAACCGATTCAAAGTGTAGTCTTGCCTGCGCAGGTAATTAAAAGTATAAGCCGAGTAATACAGTAAGACATTCTGGCTCCATTTCGGGCCATACCTTTGATCCCAATTGAGGCTATAACCTTGGTTGAAAATGTCCATTTTTTGTTTCCGCGGCCCATCGCCTGGCGTAACACTGCTAAAATCAAGGTAATTATCGATAAAGATTGAAGTGAATGCAATCTTGGTATCCTTAAAAGGCCGATAATTGATTTTCGCCGAATAATCCTCAAAATCAAAATGATTGCTGCTGTTGAAATCCTTAAAATTCGTGTGCTGGAAAACCTTTTTTGCAAGTGCATCAAAAGTAGGCGTCTGCAACCATTGCGTATACGATTTCCTGCCCGAGAGTTCAATGGAAAGTTTGTCTTTTAGTATGGGTACGCGCACATCAAGGTCTCCGTTGAGCGCATTAATTCCGGCACTAGCGTGGATTCCCTGCGGAATTTTGTCAGAAGTTTTAATGTCGATTACACTAGAAATCCGTTCCCCAAATTTCGCATCGGTCGCCTTGTTGTAAAAATGCACCGCATCCACAGCATTGGGATTGAAACCAGAAATCATCCCAAACAAATGGCCTGGATGGTACATGCGGATGCCATCCCAAAGGATTAGGTTCTGGTCCGACGTTCCGCCGCGCACATGCAATCCGCTCGCCGTTTCATTGGGGCTTTTCACGCCGGGCAATTGCTGGAGCGAAAACATTATATCGGCATCGGTCACACCTGGTAACGCTTCTAGTTTTTGCGGGGAAATCACCACTTTTTCACCGGTTTTGTTGATGCCTTTAGAAAGCAGTCCTTCTACAAGGATTTCCTTGAGCCATTCCTGCCGCACCGTTTGTTTGTCGTCGTAAACAGAGTAGTAACGCGAATCGATTTTTACAATCGTAAGCCCGCTTTGTTGCGCAATTTGGCTGTGGAGCGCATCAAGCGTGTATTTACCGGCTGCAAGCGTGATGCTTTTTGGCGCCACGATGCTGTCGATGTAGGAGTATTTGATCTGGTAAGCCGATTCGGCATCCGCAAGCACCTTGCTTAGATTGGCCGACTGGTATGAAAAACCAGCCGTTTCAACCTGCTGCGCCCAGCCGACCGAAATCGCCAACAATACCATCAAAAACGACAAGAAACGAATCATTGCGCCAGCGAGATTTTGCGGTTGCCGGTTTGGGTATGCTGCAATTGCAACGGCAGACAAATTGATTGCAAAGCGGTTTGAAGGTTGCGATGCGTGAAACTTCCCGTAAATCGGATATTGCCCAGCTGTTCGGGATATTTTACGCTGTAGTGGTACTGGTTTTCAAACTGCCGGATAACTTGCTGCAATGGCGTATTCTTGAAAGTCGATTCGCCGCCGATCCAATCGGGTTCGCGGCCGGTATCTTGCGTCCAATCTTCCTGTTGTTGCTTGAAAAACCGAATGGCTTTGCCTTTTGTAAGAATCGTCGATTGGTGGTTGTGGGTAACTTTTACGCGTCCGTCAAAACAAACCACCTCAAAAAAATCATCTTGTGCAACTACGTTGAATTTGGTCCCGAGGACTGCGACTTCGCCGAGCGCCGTTGCAACAGTGAATTGGCTGCCTTTCTGTACTTCAAAGTACGCCTCGCCATCGAGTTGCAATTGGCGATTGTACTTGAAAAGTGATGGATAGTTTACCTTTGATTGGGCGTTGAGTTTTACAACCGATTCATCGGCCAGCGTCAAAGCAGTCGTTTCGCCATAGCCCGTTTGCAGGCTGTTTGAAAAGGCGAAAAACTGGTAGAGCCCAAAAAACAACATCAGGCTCGCGGCAACCGAAAGGTAGACGTAAGGCCTGATTTTGCGCACCGGTTTGGCGTTGTTGGCGGCAATGCGTTTGGCTTTTACGGCGGCATATTGCTCATTCATATCGGGATCGGCGATTTGGTAAGAACCCAAAGTTTCCCTGAGTTTGAGGTAAGCTTCAAAATCGGCAGCCGATACTTTCTCGCGCAAGGCAGCATCAGATATTTTACCTTCGAGCCAATCGGCCAGGAATGTGTTTTCGTTGTTTGCAGTGTCCATCTTCATTTCATTTATTTGGGTCAAACGTTTTTGACGACTTGGCGCAGTGAGACGAGTGCCAGGTGCATCCTTTTTTCTACGGTTTTTACCGACAGGTCGAGTAAAGCCGCTATTTGGGTATATGATTGGTTTTCGAACCGGTTCATTAAAAATACGGTACGCTGTTTTTCTGGCAGGTCGTTGATGGCTTTTTCGAGTCGCTTTTTGAGTTCGCTTTCCAGTAAAAGGAACTCGGGCGATTCGTAGTGCGTGCCGTTAGACTTTGATTGCAATTCAAAATTCAGGACCACTTTATCGTGCTTGATCAGGTTCAGCGAAAGCCGTATCGCGGTGGTGAACAGAAAACTTTTGGCCTGTTCGGGTTTGATCATTGCACAGTTTTCCCAAAGCACGACAAAGGCATTTTGCGCCGTATCCTCTGCCCTTTCCACATCCCGGAATTTGAATATCAGGAAATTCCGCAGCAATTTAAAATGCGACTCAAAAACCGCCTTGAAGACGTTTTCTGAGCACAATTGGGTTTCTGGCTGTAGGTCTGTTTGCTGCATCCTTTATAAAAACTTATTACCACACACCCTTTCTGCAAAGTGTGTGTGGCAATAAAAAATAACTACTAATTTATTTCCCTTTTATTCATTTAATTGCACGAAGCGGCAATCTGCGCCTGGAACGCTGCGGCATTGGCAAAGGTCATCGTTTGGTTGCCAAAGGTAGCCGTGATTGGATAGACCATATAAGGAATGGCGCTCACAGCAGGATACCAATATTGCAACAGTTCACCATTATTGTTTACGGAGACGACTTGTCCGGCCGACATTACCTGAACCGGATAATTCATCTGGAAGCACGAGCCCAATTGGGTACCGAAGTTATTGGCCACTATGCCACAAGTGATGAAATCGTTTGGCGAGTGCCCGGCGCATTCCGCAAAACAAGCGTTGTCGTACTGTACTAATCCGGTCGCCGTTTGTACACAAACCGGATCGAAATTCGTTGGGCAATTGCAAAAGCAGTTCGGTGTCGACCATGACGCATAGCCAATACAGCCACCAGTCATTTCAATATGCAGGTTGTCTACAGTCGTTAGTGCCAGCGGATAATTCGGGATGGTAATCGGCAAGTCAACTAGGTTATAATTGCCAACCACGACACCCGAACCAGTCACTACATTAAAGTTTGCCGCGGTTGGATTGCTGTATGTAAAGTTGATCGTGAGCTCATAAGTGGCATTATTGCAAACGCCTGGAGTAACCTGGATGTTGGTGATGCTGCAATCGGTAGATGGATTACAAGACACCAAATCATTTTGGTCATAACCCGCACACATGGCAAAACACAAATTGCTGTATTCTACGATACCAACGGGCGTTTGTACGCAAACCGGCGCATATTCTAAAGTACAGATGCAAACATCGCAATTGTTGATCATCTCGTACATCTCATAAATGTTATTGATTACCACGATTTCACCGCCATAATTGACCGAAACCGGATACATGAGGTTGATACCGTAATTGTTATTCTGGTTGATGTATTCCTGTAATTCGGCGTTTGAATTCAATTCGAGAAATTGGTCATCACTAACCATCACAACCATCGGATACACGAATTCAAAACACGCCGTCTGCGACAGGTCAAAATTGAGGGTGTTGAAACCACAATACTGGATCAGCGCAATAAATTGTCCTTCGGTCGCTATCGTATGGATGGCGCCGCCATAGGTGACCTGAAAAGGAAACCCAATCCCAATCACGTATAAATTGGGCGATTCGCTGCCCAGTACATCCAACAAACCTTCAAAACTGGTAATGGTGATGGTCGTGTTGTTGCTCAACGACAAAGTCAACGGATAAACAAAGTTGAAGCAAAACGGATTGGTCGCTGTCCTGGCTTGTGCTTTGGCCGGCTTGCCACTGATTTCGTTGGCTTTCTTGATCTCATTGACGGCGGTTCGCAATGCGATGCTTTTTTGTGGGATGACCGTGTTCTTGTTTTCGATCGGATCCGAATCCGAACACGAATAGAATGTAACGGTAGCAAACACCGCGAAGAAAAGTAAAAGTTTGATGGTTTTCATATCGTTGATTTTTTTAGATTCTTAGCTTAGACAACTGTAAAGGCCAACACCCTCCTTTTTTTTTAAAAAAAAATCGTCCGATGAATATAAATAAAAAATCCCAACCTTTCGATTGGGATTTTTTTACTTCTTGTTTTACTTCTTGAAATTGGCCAGCCCTTGCTTGAGCCAGCTCTCATATTCGGAGACACTGACATAGCTGATTGTTGGTTTTACTGTATTGAGGTTGTTGCCTTCAAGGTCAATCAATACATACAACGGCTGGGTATTGGTCTGGTATTTTGAGATCATGAACTCGGTCCATTTGTCGCCGATGGTTTCTATCTCGTCGCCATCTTTGGTCACAGTTTGTTCTGACTCGGGCAAAAGGCGTTTGTCATCCACATACAGCGAAATCAAAACCACCTCATCCCTTAAAATCGGGAGGATCGCGGCATTCGACCATACATTGTTCTCCATCTTACGGCAGTTCACACAGGCAAATCCCGTGAAATCAAGCATGATCGGTTTGTTCACCGATTTGGCGTAAGCGAGTCCTTTTTCATAATCGTCAAAGACCACCAAGCTATGCGGCCCACTTTTGGCGCCTTCGGGAAGCTCGGCTATGGCAGCTGTTTCGCCACCAAGACCCAGTGGACTCTCGCTATATTCCATGGGCGGCGGAAACGCACTAATGAGTTTGAGCGGTGCGCCCCAGATTCCCGGAATCAAATAAATGGTAAACGTGAGCACGAGTACACCCATAAGCAAGCGGCCGGTAGAAATATAACCCAGCGGCCCATCGTGTGCCAACGTGATTTTTCCTAGCAGGTACATTGCCCAAGTTCCAAAAATGGCAATCCAGATGGCGATGAATACTTCGCGTTCGAGCAGGTGCAGTTGCAATACCAAATCGGCATTCGACAGGAATTTAAATGCGAGCGCGAGTTCGAGGAATCCCAAGCAAACTTTAACGGTATTCATCCAACCGCCCGATTTGGGCAAAGAGTTCAACCAAGATGGAAACAGTGCAAAAAGCATGAACGGCAACGCAATCGCCGATGAAAATCCAAGCATACCCACAATTGGCGCAATACCGCCTTTTGAAGCCGATTCTACAAGCAATGTGCCCACAATAGGCCCGGTACACGAAAACGATACGATGGCCAACGCCAAAGCCATAAAGAATATGGCGATCAATCCCGATTTCCCGGCCTGTTGGTCTACTTTATTGGCCCAGGATTGCGGTAATACGATTTCAAAAGCGCCCAGAAATGAGATGGCAAAAAACACCAAAATCACGAAGAATACGATGTTGAAAATCACGCTCGTAGACAATTGGTTCAAGGCTTCGGCACCAAAAATTCCGGTGACGGCCAAGCCCAAGGCAACGTAAATGAAGATAATTGAGAAAGCGTAGAAAAGCGCATTGGCGATTCCTTTGCTACGCGTACCGCTTTGTTTGGTAAAGAAACTCACCGTAAGCGGAATCATCGGGAAGACGCAAGGCGTAAGCAAGGCCGCGAATCCGCCGAGGAATGCGAGGAAGAAAATAGTAAGCAGTCCTTTACTTTCTGCCGGTTTTTGTTCGGGTGTTTTGGGTTCGCCGATGGTGCTGGTGGTAGTAATTTCGGGTTGCGGTTTCACTTCTGGAGCTACTGCGGTTTGCGCGGTGTCTGTTATGGTCTCTGGTGTTGCAGGTGTTGCGACGGCCTCGGTTTGGGCCTGGGCAGGAATCGCAAACGTAAATTTCTCGTTGCCATTGATACACGATGTTTTGCAAACCTGGTAATCGAGCACCACCTCAACGGTTTTGAGGTTTGGATTGATCACACTGATTTCCTGCTGGATGTGCGCCTTGAGGTCGAAATAATACTCGTTTACCTCAAATACCTCATTGTATTGGCTTTTGTATTTGCTTTCAACCGCTTTACCCACGAGCTTGTAATTCCCTTTGCTGTTCTTGAAGTCGAACTCCATGGGCAGTGGGCCGCCGTCGGGTGTGAACTGCGAATACACATGCCAGTCTTTTTCGATGGTCGCATCAAAGTGCAGGATGTAATTGGTGGCTGATTTCTTCTCGATTTTCGAAGTCCATTTCACGGGTTCGAGCAGCTGCGCGTGGGCAGTGATAAAGGTCAGGAAGGTCAAAATGGTGAACAGGATGTTGTTCCATTTTTGGCGGGATTCGCTCATTTGTTGTTTCATGGGGTTAAAGCTATTTTCAAAATTTGTTTGGTTGTTGTTGTGGGTTTGAAACGTTCGTCGGCACGATGTCCAATCACCCAAACGATTTGATTTCCAGAACATAAGAGCCAGGCATTTTCTTTTTCGATCAAAGAGAATTTTTCATCCTTGAAGAATTTGCTGAGCTTTTTAGACTGGCCATCCATGCCTGCGGGCAGAAAAACATCGCCTTCTTTCCTCCGCCTCAATAGCAACGGAAACTCGAGTTTTTCTTCGTCGACAAATATAACGGAATTGGAACTCCCTGATTGTGCCTCACTTTTACTAAACGTGAGTTTTAAGGGAATATTAACTTGGGCGTCTTTTTCGATCCAAAATTCCTGAGGCTGAGTTTCCTTATCCAAAGGGCGTAGGATGAAAAAATCGCGGTTTTTCAACAGCCGGTAATCGGGTGCCAATATTTGCTTGCCCGATTGGCTTTCGGCCAGGTCGTAGATGTCGTCCCAAGCGGTAAACCCAAATTCCTTGAGCCACTGGTACAGATACGACCGATAGTTGGGCAACTGTTTGAGTTTTTTAAGATTGAAATGGATTTCATCGTTGGCGTCCTGCGCCACCTGTTGGTAAACCATCACCACTGCATCTTCTACGAGCTGTTGCGATTGCTGCAGGTATTGTTGCGTTTTTGCAAACGAAACAAGGAAATCCGGATGCAAATCTTTTAAAATCGGCACAAGGTTGTGGCGGATTTTGTTACGCAAATAATTGTCTGAGGCATTGCTGCTGTCTTCCCGCCATTGAATTTTATTGGACTGCGCATAATGCTCAATTTCACTTCGATTGAAAACCAACAACGGACGCACAATCCTGTCATTTTGCTGCGGGATTCCGATTAACCCGTCTAAGCCTGTCCCGCGCGAAAGGTTGATCAGGAACGTTTCGAGGTTGTCGTCGGCATGGTGCGCGGTGAGCACGTAATCGAAATTGTGGGTGTCGAGCAATTCGTAAAACCAGTTGTAACGCAGCTCGCGCGCCGCTACCTGAGTTGACAATTTGTAATCCTCAGCGAAAGCTTTGGTATCAAAATGCGTCACAAAAATCGGGATTTGGTGTTGCGCCGCATAATCCCTGACCCATTTCTCATCGGCCACACTCTCGGCGCCACGCAACTGGAAATTGCAGTGCGCCATCGAAATTTCATAACCTGACTTGGTAAAAACGTCGAGCATCACCATGCTGTCTATCCCGCCACTGATGGCCAGTAGCAATTTTTTTCCACTTAGGAAACCCAGGTTTTTTGCCAGATGCGACTGGAATTTTTCAATCATGCCCAAATTTAGCAATTTCAAATGAATTAAGAGAGGACTTCGCGCATCGCCCTGGCTTTGAGCAGACACTCCTCGTATTCTTTTTCGGGATCTGATAAGGAAGTGATGGCGCTGCCCACAGAGAAAGACACGTATTTGTTTTGCGCATTGTAAAGGATGCTACGAATTACCACGTTGAAATCGAAATCGCCGAGTGGCGTGAAATAACCAACGGCGCCGCTGTACAATCCGCGTTTGGTTTCTTCGTGTTTCTCAATAATCTGCATGGCCGAAATTTTGGGTGCGCCGGTCATGCTTCCCATAGGGAAAGTGGTTTTGATGGCATCGACGGCGGTAAATTCGTGGGAAAGTTTCGAGGCAATCGTTGTAATCATCTGGTGTACCTGCATAAAGGAGTAAATCCCGCAGAGTTCTGTGACTTGTACCGAACCTTTTTGTGCCGTACGCGACAAATCATTGCGCACTAGGTCTGTAATCATGACGTTCTCTGAGCGTTCTTTTGGATCTGAGGCCAGCTGCCGTTTAGACTCGGCGTCTTTCGCTACATCAGAAAAACGTGGCGCGGTGCCTTTAATGGGTTGTGAAACCAGTAGTTCATCCGACTTTTTTAGGTAACGCTCGGGCGAAGCCGACAGCAGGAAATGCTGGTGGTTTTTAAGGAAGACAGCAAATGGCGGTTGCGAAATCGCGTTGAGCCTTTCGAATTTTTGGATGGGGTCTATCGTGACATTTTGGGCGAAAAACTCCATACAGAAATTGGCTTCGTAGATGTCGCCGCGGTGGATGTGCGCGAGCATCTCTTCTATTTTAGACAGGTAATTTTCTTTTGGAATGCGCTGTTGGATCAACAGGTTTTGAGCATCGGATTCCCGATTCAGAATATCGCAGTTGAGAATCGCTTTAAAGTCGGATTCGATTTCATCATCGCATAGCGCCAGGTATTGCATCTCGAGCTGGTCGCCTTTGAGCAGGAATATTTTTTTGGGTTGGAAGAAAAACAAGTCGGGGAAATCCAATCCGTCGAAATTGCTAGATTGTAAGGCTTCTACATCGTTCTTGAGTTCGTACGACAAATATCCGAAAAGCCAGTCTTTGGTGGTTTGCTGGTATTGTTTGAGGTCTTCGAATGCATTGACAAAATCGGTCATGACCGACGTAAACGCATCAAGGGCGAGCACACAATCGTAACTCGAATAGGGATCGTTGTGGTTGTTGCTGTCCAAATAGACGATTTCGCGGTTGGGCTTGGACCAATGCAAAAGTTGATGTTTGAATCGGATTGGATCAAAAAGGGTCTTGCAGGCAGATGTTCTCAAAAGTCAGTTTTAGCTCGGCCAAAATTACAACAAAAACTACAAAAAAATTGTGGCACGCTTTTTATTGCGGCGCAACTAACTTCTTAAAAAATTGATGCTTATCGATTGAACATTACTTATGGTTTAGCGCAAAATCCATTGACAATAAGTTTAATCTTTAACAATCAAATTATGAAGACAATCTTGAAATCTGCATGGGCCTTGCTGGCCGCCACTACCCTTTTTATTTCCTGCAAACAGGGTGAAACAACTATCGAAGAAGCTGCTGTTAACACCTCATCGGCTCCTGAAAGTATCGCAATGGGCAATGCTACAACCGTAGCCGATACCACCAAAAAATTCGCCGACAACAGAAAATTCATCCGTACAGCCGATTTGAGGTTCAAAGTCAAAGACGTTGCAAAATCAACGACTGCGATAGAAAGTACCACGAATAAATTCGGTGGGCTCGTGACGCATTCAAACCTTGAAACTACGGTAACGCATCGCGATGAAACCCAGTTTAGCCAGGACAGCACGCTGGTTTCGACCCGGTATGCTATAGAGGGCAACCTCACTTTGCGGGTGCCCAACGCCAAACTCGATACGGTCGTAAAATCGATTGCCAAAGAAATCGACTTCCTCGATTTGCGCGTGATCAAGGCCGACGACGTGGGTTTACAGCTGTTATCCAATGAACTTGCGCAGCAACGCAATAGTCAGCAGCAGCGACGCATTGCCCAAGCGATTGACAGCAAAGGCAAAAAACTCAACCAGATCCTCACCGCCGAAGACGCACTCGCGGGCAAAAACGAAAATTACGACCAGGCCAAACTCAGCAACCTCGCTTTGAAAGACCAGGTGGCATTTAGTACCGTGACTCTAAAAATCTACCAACCCGAAACGACGCGTAAGGAACTTGTGGCAAGTGTGGTGACACCACGTCCCAATATTGGGTTGCAACTGCTTGATTCGGTCAAAACCGGTTGGTACATCCTGGAATCGGTACTCGCGTTTGTGGTACAATTGTGGAGCCTGATCTTACTGGCGTTTTTGGGCTTCCTCGTGTACCGAAAAACTTTAAGAAAAACAAAACCAGCACTTTAAGAAAAACGCGGGATTATATTTTGTAAATTTGAGAATCAATCAAAAAACTCAAGTTTATGAAAATCTTCACTATTGTTGTCCGTGTGCTTATCGGATTCCTGCTGTTGTTTGCATCGATAAGTTTCTTTTTGCATTTGGTTCCCGAACCGGTTACGACCGGAGATTTTAAGGCATTCCAGGTGGGGCTCGTTGCTTCGGCTTACATTATGCCGCTGGCCAAAGGTGTCGAACTGATTTGCGGACTCGCGTATGTACTCGGCCGCTATGTGGCGCTGGCCAATTTGATTATCTTGCCCATTACGCTCAACATCTTGCTGATCAACGCTTTCCTGACACCCGAACACTTGCCGCTTGGTATTTTTGTATTTGCCGGCAACTTATTCCTGATTGTGCGCTATTGGGACCATTACAAAGGTTTGCTCGCGGCCAAATAAAACAAAACCCGTTCATTGCTGGACGGGTTTTCTATTAGTCAAAAGTCTGAAACGACCGATGTTTGGCTTGGTTTACATGTGCAACGGGCGCTTGTCTGTGGCGTCGAGTGCAGCTTCCTTAACGGCTTCGGCGTAAGTTGGGTGCGCGTGGCTCATTCTTGAAATGTCTTCGGCCGAAGCGCGGAATTCCATCGCAGTGACGGCTTCGGCAATCAAATCGGCGGTTCTTGCGCCAATCATGTGTACGCCCAAGACTTCATCGGTTTTGGCATCGGCGAGGATTTTCACGAAACCATCGGTGTCTCCGCTCGCGCGTGAACGTCCGAGTGCCTTGAACGGGAAACTTCCGGCTTTATAATTAACGCCGGCTTCTTTAAGTTGCTCCTCGGTTTTACCCACAGCGGCCACTTCTGGCCAGGTGTAAACCACTCCAGGAATCAGGTTGTAATCGATGTGCG
The DNA here is from genome assembly GCA_002483285.1 of Flavobacterium sp. UBA7665. GTDB lineage: Bacteria > Bacteroidota > Bacteroidia > Flavobacteriales > Flavobacteriaceae > Flavobacterium. Next base: position 24,261 of record DLHP01000019.1, on the reverse strand, counting down.
GTTTTTGCCCGGCAATAATTTCGGCTACCATGACACCTTCTTCTTCGGCCTTGTGTGCGAGCATCGCGCCACGTACGACATCGCCGATCGCGTAGATGTTGGCAACGTTGGTTTGCAGGTGGTCGTTGACTTCGATTTGCCCGCGGTCGGTGAGTTTGACGCCAGCTTTTTCCGCAGCAAGCCCGTCGGTGTACGGACGTCTTCCGACAGAAACGAGCGCGTAATCGCCTTCGAGCGTTACCGTTTCGCTTTTCGGGGAATCGGCCAAGACCGTTACTGTTTTTCCTTTGGTTTCTACCGATTTCACTTTGTGCGAAGTGTAGAATTTCATGCCTTGTTTTTTAAGCACTTTAGTGAGTTCTTTAGAAAGCGAAGCGTCCATTCCCGGGATGATTCGGTCCATGAATTCGACTACGGATACCTGTGCACCGAGACGCAAATACACTTGTCCGAGCTCGAGCCCGATGACGCCGCCGCCAATAACGACAAGGTGTTTGGGGATTTCGGTGAGTGTCAAAGCTTCTGTGGATGTAATAATCCTTTTTTTATCGATTTTGATGAATGGCAAAGTCGATGGTTTGGAACCGGTAGCGATGATGGTGTTTTTGGCTTCGATCACTTCGGATTTTTTGCCGTTGGTCACTTTGATGTGTGTGGCATCTTCGAATGATCCGACGCCTTCAAAAACGGTGATCTTGTTTTTATCCATCAAATATTTGATTCCGCTGACGTTTTGGTCGACAACCGACGCTTTGCGCTCAATCATTTTTTTGAGGTTCATTTTGATGTCGCCGCTGATTTCTATCCCGTGCTCGGCAAAATGCGAAATGGCATCGTGGTAATGGTGCGAAGAATCGAGCAAGGCTTTAGAAGGTATACAACCTACATTGAGGCAGGTTCCGCCCAAAGTGGGGTATTTTTCAATGATTGCGGTTTTGAAGCCGAGTTGTGCGCAGCGAATTGCCGACACATATCCGCCAGGGCCCGAACCTATAACGACTACGTCAAATGAACTCATAGTATATGATTTTTTGTGTGTTTAAAAAGTGACACAAAATTACAGTTTTTTGTTTATAAGTTTGGCATAATGCCGATTGGAAAATGAGTTCCTTTTAAAAAAAAAGTTAGATTTGATACACTAAATTTCTGTTTATGAAAAAATTATACTTTCTCTTCGTGCTTTTATTGCAATTTGGGGCTTCTGCTCAGGTGATTAATTTTCCGGATGCGAACTTTAAGGCAAAACTTTTATCGGCCTCTTCGGCCAATCAGGTTGCTTCGACAAGTGCATTTGCTGCCACCTATGTTGCGATAGACACCAATGCCGACGGAGAAATTGAAGTGAGCGAAGCTTTGCTGATCAAACGGCTCAATGTGAGCGCGTCAAGTATCGGCTCTTTAGAAGGTATTGGTAGTTTTACGCAACTGAGAAACCTCAATTGCAAAAACAACAACCTAACCGCATTGAATTTGAACGGGCTCACATTCCTAGATGCTTTGGATTGCTCTGATAACCAACTTGCTACGGTTAATGATGCATCAATGCCTGCATCGGTTACAACACTATATTGCCAGAATAATCTTTTGACTGGCTTGAGTCTGAATCACTTAACAAATATGAGTAAGCTCGACTGTTCGCACAATCAACTGGCTACGTTAAATGTGGAGCAAATCAACAACAAGTTTTCGAGACTTAATTGCAGCTACAACAATCTCACGGTATTGAACGTACCTAACTTTTTTGCATTCCAGGATATGGGCGACCAGGAAATGGCACTGATTTGCAACAACAACCAATTGTCCCAAATCAATTTTAATTCGAGCGCCGGAAGGGAAGATTTTTCGGGATTGAGTTTATCCAATAACAATTTCACCGATTTGACTTTATCGAACATGAATGTTTATGGTGGCGTGGATGTTTCCAATAATCCTTTGAATAACCTTGCTTTCAGTAATTTCTGGATGAGCTCGCAAAGTTCTGACGGAACTGTCGGTTTGATAATAAAAAACACGAACCTTACACAGCTTACCATCCCCACCACTTACTCGATGTACCTCAATGTGAGCAACAACCCGAATTTGGTTTCGCTCAATGTTAAAAATGGCGGGCCGAATGTTTTCAGTTATTATGAGGTCGACCCGATTACTGAAGAAGAGACCCTAATATATGAAGGCATAACACTCGAAAACAATCCGCAACTTGCCATGATTTGCTGTGATGCCGGTGAAGTTTCATATATCAATACACTGGTTCCCGGCATGCAAATTACCGAATATTGCAACTTCACGCCAGGCGGCAATTACAATACGATTACCGGAAACGTGATTTTCAATTGCCCTGACGGAAACAACATTGCTTCGAATATTCGGATTAACATCAATGACATTTACTCGGGAAGCTTTACAGATGCGAATAACAACTATATCGCCTACACGAATTATGGAACCAAAATTGTAACGCCCGTCATTCCCAACGCATCTTATTTTACCGTTACGCCTGCGAGCCAATCGATTACTTTCAATAGTTTTGGGGATACCCAGACTGCCAACTTCTGTATCGCAGCCAATGGCACGCATACCGATCTTGAAATCATGCTGCTACCTGTCACTGCGGCGCGTCCGGGTTTTGATGCTGTGTATGAAATCGTATGCAAAAACAATGGAAACCAGTCGGAATCAGGTAACGTTACGCTAAATTTCGACGAAGCCGTTTTGGATTTTACAAACGCGAACCCGGTAGCAACTACGCAATCATTTGGGGTGCTTACGTGGGATTTCAGCAATATGGCGCCGTTTGAAACACGTAAAATCAGGTGTACTTTCAATGTCAACTCGCCACAAGAAACACCAGCGGTTAACATCGACGATATCCTTGGATTTACTGCTGCCATTGCATCATCGGGTACAGAGGAAACGCCAGGCGACAATCTTTTCAGCCTTAACCAAACAGTAGTTGGTTCTTACGACCCGAACGACAAAATCGTTGCTGAAGGCAGTAGCGTCGATATCGGTAAAGTGGGCGATTACCTGCATTATATGATTCGTTTCCAGAATACCGGAACTGCTGCGGCCGAAAATGTCGTGGTAAAGGACTTCATGACCCCTTTTGGCAGGTTCGATTGGAATTCGATACAGCTGATTGGTGCAAGCCACGCTTACCGCAGCAAGATGAATGATGGTTATGTCGAATTCATTTTTGAAGGCATTAATTTACCGGCGTCTAATATAGATGAAACCGGAAGCCACGGTTATGTTGCCTTTAAGGTTAAACCGCGCGCAGCAACTGTCGTTGGGGATGTTTTTAATAATACTGCCAATATTTATTTCGACTACAATTTTCCAATCGTCACCAATACGACTTCGACAACATTTAGCGTGCTCGCGCGTGAAAATTTTGACAATGACGCTTCATTTACCATTTATCCGAATCCTGTAGGCCGCATTTTGCAACTTACGGTTTCTGCCAATACCCATATACAAGCTATCAAAATTTATAATACATTAGGGCAGTTGATGCTATCGGTTCCGATAGCGCATTTTGGAACAACGACAGGCATCGATGTTACGGCATTGAAAACCGGGACTTATTTTATCGAAATGGTTTCAAGCAAAGGAAAATCAACACAGAAAATCATCAAATATTAAGGACGGTGGCCACTTAGTTTTGTCCGTATTTTAGGTATTTATAGAGGAGTTTGCATTTTATCTTAATGATTTATCCGCAAAAATGTTTTTCTTCTAAATAAAATGTTAAATTAGCTACCTTAAATTCCTGTTTCTGAAAGGCTACACGCTTTATTCTTTTGAAAAGCGGTTTTTGAGCAGGTTGCAAACGCAAAAAACAAATTCTAATGAAGAAGTTATTATTAGCGATAGGGCTTTTGATTGCATTTTCGGGCTTCGCACAGATCGATGATTACAACACGATCAGCGGAAGCATTAGGATTGACAGCGACGACAATGGCTGCAGCTTATCGGATACGCCGGCCATTTCGATACCTATTAAAATAATGCATGGCGCGCAATCGAGTGGCATGACCTTTTGTGACGAAAATGGCAATTACACCTTCAACAGTACCGAGCAGAACATTACGGTAATGCCGCAATTCGACAATCCTTACTACCACCTTTCACCAGAATCTTTTACTTGTACATTTCAGGGTATAGGCAATAGTGCCTTCGCCGGTTTTTGCATACTGCCCAATGGTACGCACGACGATGTTGAGATTAGTATTGTTCCTGTTTCGGCGGTGCGTCCGGGATTTGACGCCTTCTATAAGATTGTGTATAAAAATAGCGGGACAACCACCGTTGATGGAAACATCACCTTCAATTACAACGAAAACTTACTTGACTTTGTCATGGCCAGTCCACAGGCAGTAAGCACTTTTGCCGCACTGAACTGGACTTATACCAACCTGAAACCGTTTGAAACCCGCGAGATTACACTCACCTTAAACGTGAACTCGCCTATGGAAACACCTGCGGTAAACATCGATGATGTTGTAGAATGTACAGCGCACATCACCCCAGAGGACAGCGATGAAGCCAGCACCAACAACCATACGGTGCTTTCGCAAACCGTTACCGGATCGTATGACCCCAATGAAAAAAGCGTTTCTTCTTCGTCACAACCAGTAAACAACCATCCGTTTCCTTTGCAATACACCATCCGTTTCCAGAATACCGGAAATCAGGTTGCAGAAGATGTCGTCATTACCGACCTTTTATCTGATAAACTCGATATCAATACGTTACAAATGGTTTTTTTGAGCCATCCTTGCCACGTGACCTTGGCAGCCAATAAGATTGAATTTGCATTTGATAATATCAACCTGCCTGCTGCCTCAATAGACGAACCCAACAGCCACGGATACGTGAGTTTCCAAATCAGGCCGATAGCCGGCATCCAGGCTGGTGATGTAGTACTTAACCAGGCCAAGATTTATTTTGATTTCAACTTTCCGATTACGACCAATCCGGTTTCTACGGTGTTTTACAATCCGTTGGCCTCCGAAGATTTTGAAAAGAACAATTGGATCAAATGCTACCCGAATCCAGTACAGCAAGTGCTAAAAGTAGAAACAAACACAGGAATCAAGTTGCAATCAGCAAGGATTTACAACACTTTGGGACAACTGGTACAAACTGTTGAAGAAAAACAATTGACAACTGAGATGTCTTTAGATGTATCGGCGCTCCAATCGGGAAGTTACCTCATTGAAATGGTGGCCGACCAAGGCAAACTGACCCGAAAGTTTATAAAGTTATAAAAGTCGCGGATTGACCGCAATAAAAAACCAAGCGCCGTTTGAGAAAATAGTCCCAAACGGTTTTTTTATGCCCGATTGAGTTTGCTGTTCTTCCTGCTAAATCCAAAGTAAATCATGAGCCCGATGAGCAACCAGCAAGTAAAATAAATCCAATTCCAGACACTGAGTTCGGCCATCATGTAGAGGCACGAAACCAACCCAAGCAACGGAATCAGCGATAGGTTTTCTCTTATTGCCCAAATCACGAGTCCAATGAGCACCACCAAAAATATCCACATCGGGATTTTGTGCTTGAATAAAGCAAAACCGCTTTCGTACTTAACCGATTCGGCGATGGGCAAACTGTCTATCGTATTTCTATAAACGACATCATCTTCGCTGTACTTGCTCAACAGCGCTTCAAGATCTGTAATGACGGCGTCATTTTCATTTTTGGCAATCAGGTATTCGTAAACGATTTTAGTATCTGCCTGATCCAATGCCGTCACGATAGCTTCTGGCGTATTGATTTGCTTTTCATTGGTCAGGAAATTCATGGTGGATTGCTTGTTGTACGTAAAAGCAAAAACCAATCCGGCGAGCAATAAAATCGGTGCGATGTACTTAGCGTTCACATACGGCGTCTTGAATTTTCCGCGCGGTATGCCTGGTTTGTTCTGCAGCACCAAAACACCGGCGCAAACTAGTACAAATGCGAATAAGGTACCAATACTGCACAAATCGGTTACCATTGTCAAATTCAGGAATAAGGCCGGCACCGCGACTACAAAACCCGTAACGATTGTAGCATAAGAGGGCGTCTTAAATTTGGGATGCACCCGCGAAAATTTCTTAGGAAGCAAACCATCGCGGCTCATGCTCATCCAGATGCGCGGTTGTCCCATCTGGAAAACCAAAAGCACGCTGGCCATAGCGACCACCGCACTCACGGCAATGATACCAGACATCCATTCCATATTGAGTTTTTGGAAAACAAAGGCCAAAGGATCACCAACGTTTAACTCGGTGTAGTTTACCATTCCCGTAAGAACCAAAGCGATAACAATGTATAAGATGGTACAGATGATGATGGCCCACATCATGCCCCGCGGTAAATCGCGTTGCGGATTTTTGCATTCCTCGGCGGTGGTAGAAATCGCATCAAAACCAATATAAGCAAAGAAAACAGCCGACACACCTTTGAGTACGCCCGACACGCCATTGGGCGCAAAAGGATTCCAATTTTTGGTATCCACATAAAAAACACCTACCGCTATGACCAAAAGGATGATACACAATTTCACCACTACCATCAGATTGCTCGCGTTCCTCGATTCTTTCATGCCGCGGTATACTAGTGCCGTGATGACTACTATGATAAACAAAGCCGGTAAATCGGCTACCAAATGAAACGATCCTATGGTTGGCGCGGTGGTCCAGGCGGTATAAGCACTTTGCAGTCCGGCGCTAAGGTTTTCAAATGATTTCCCGCCCTGCATGAGCGCCGTGGCATCCTTGAAACCGTTGGAAGCGGTCAGGTAATCCATCTGCACGTATTGGGGCAAGTGAATGTTCATCCCTTCGAGCAAACCTGTAAAATAATCACTCCACGAAATGGCCACAGTGATGTTGCCAATGGCATACTCCATAATCAGTGCCCATCCAATGATCCAGGCGATGATTTCGCCAAATGCCACATAAGAATAGGTGTATGCGCTTCCAGAAACAGGAACCATTGATGCAAATTCGGCATAAGCAAAAGCGGCAAATCCACAAGCCATTGCTGTGAAAAGAAATAAGAAGATTACTGCTGGCCCGCCATCGGCACTTGCCTTACCAATCGTACTGAAAATCCCGGCGCCTACAATCGCTGCAATACCAAATGCCGTTAAATCTCTTGTGGTTAAATGTTTGCCGAGCGACTGGTGCCCATCTGATTCATTTTGTGCTACCTGTTTAAGAATATCCTGTACGGTTTTCTTTCTAAATAAGTCGTTGAATGCCATAATTTGTTGTTACTGTCTGTTGCAAACAAATATATAAAAGAAAAGACAGGGCACTCAAAATAGCAAACATAAATTTTGACGATTAACTTATAGTAATATTAAATTAAAATGCATCGCGGGTAGCAAAAGAAAGGCTAAATTTATAGTTCTCCAACCGACAAAAAACAATACAAATATGGAAAATCAAAATGCTACGGGGAAATGCCCGTTCTCAAGCGGGTCATTGACCCAAAGTGCCGAAAATGGCACGAGTAACCGCAACTGGTGGCCCAACCAGTTAAACCTGAACATCCTGCGCCAGAATCATCCGGCGTCTAATCCGATGGGCGAAAACTTCAACTATGCCGAAGCTTTCAAAAGCCTCGACCTCGCAGCCCTAAAAGCAGATCTAAACGTACTCATGACCGATTCACAAAACTGGTGGCCGGCCGATTTTGGCCACTACGGCGGATTGTTCATCAGAATGGCCTGGCACTCTGCAGGAACTTACCGCATTACCGACGGACGCGGTGGCGCAGGCGCAGGCTTACAGCGTTTTGCACCGCTCAATAGTTGGCCAGACAATGTAAGCCTTGACAAAGCGCGCCGATTGCTTTGGCCCATCAAACAGAAATACGGCAATAAGATTTCCTGGGCCGATTTGATGGTGCTCACGGGAAATGTCGCGCTAGAATCGATGGGATTCAAAACCTTTGGATTTGCAGGCGGGCGCGAAGATGTCTGGGAAGCCGACGAATCGGTGTATTGGGGATCCGAAAATACCTGGCTCGGCGGTGACCTGCGCTATGCGAAAGGATCCGATGGTGTTGCAGGAAGCGGCGTATTGGTATCTGACGACAACGCCAATGGCGAAGTGCATACCCGAAACTTAGAAAAACCGCTCGCCGCTGTGCAAATGGGATTAATCTACGTCAATCCCGAAGGACCCGACGGAAACCCCGACCCAGTTTTGGCCGCGAAGGACATCCGCGATACGTTTGGACGCATGGCGATGGACGATGAGGAAACCGTAGCATTGATTGCCGGTGGACACACCTTTGGAAAAACCCACGGTGCATCGACTTCCGACCACGTGGGCAAAGAACCCGAAGCCGAAGACATAGAACTGCAGGGCTTTGGCTGGAAAAATAGCTTCGGATCTGGGAAAGGTGCCGACGCAATCACCAGCGGGCTTGAAGTCACCTGGACCAAAACCCCCACGCAATGGAGCAACAACTTTTTTGAAAATTTGTTTGGTTTTGAATGGGAGCTCAGTAAAAGTCCAGGCGGTGCACACCAATGGGTAGCCAAAAACGCCGATGCCATAATTCCTGACGCTTTTGGTGGCGCCAACAAACTGCCCACAATGCTCACCACCGATTTATCGCTGCGACTCGATCCGGCTTACGAAAAAATATCACGGCGTTTCCTTGAAAATCCCGATGCTTTCGCCGACGCCTTTGCGCGCGCCTGGTTCAAACTCACGCACCGCGACATGGGACCAAAAGAAAGATACCTTGGCCCCGAAGTGCCACAGGAGGAATTGATTTGGCAAGACCCGATCCCCGAAGTAAACCATCCGCTCGTGGAGTCCAATGACATTGCAGCGTTAAAAGATACAGTACTGACTTCAGGGTTGACGGTTTCAGAACTGGTATCGACTGCTTGGGCGTCGGCTGCTACGTTTAGGGGATCCGATAAACGCGGCGGTGCCAATGGCGCTAGGATTAGGCTCGCCCCGCAAAAAGATTGGGAAGTGAACAATCCGCCGCAATTGCAAAAAGTGTTGACTAAATTAGAAAACATCCAAAAAGAGTTCAACAACGCACAAACCGGCGGAAAGAAAATATCGCTCGCCGATTTGATTGTACTGGCGGGAAATGCAGGCGTTGAAAAAGCCGCAAAAGAGGCCGGACAACCGGTCTACATTCCTTTTACACCAGGACGGATGGACGCCTCGCAGGAACAGACCGACGTTGACTCATTCCATTATCTCGAACCAATGGCCGACGGTTTCAGGAACTACCGCAAAGCCGGTTTCCCGGTGCCAACCGAATCTTTGCTCGTAGACAAGGCACAACTGCTCAACCTAACGGCGCCCGAACTTACGGTGCTCGTGGGTGGACTTCGTGCTATCGGAACCAATTATGACGGCTCGACACATGGCATCTTTACCAACAAACCCGGACAACTCACCAATGATTTCTTTGTAAATCTACTCGACATGGGTACGGAATGGAAAGCCCGTACCGCCGACAAAGAACTTTACGAAGGGCGCGACCGCAAAACAGGTTTTGTAAAATGGACGGCGACCCGCGCCGATTTGGTTTTCGGGTCGAACTCGGAACTGCGCGCCTTGGCCGAAGTATATGCGAGCGATGATGCCAAAGCGAAATTTGTAAACGATTTTGCTTCGGCTTGGGATAAAGTGATGAACCTCGACCGCTTTTAATATTGCCATTTAACTATTCCGCCCTAGTCGCAGCCGAACCGGGCGCAGCGCAGCGGAATAACACAAACAAATTTAAAGAGCGTTCCGTCATCGGGACGCTTTTTTTATTGGGATGAGTAAAATGTAAAAATGAACCCTCAATTACTCATGACATTTATTTAATTTGGCTCAGAATCGATGACTTCATGAATAGGCACAAATGCAACTTTATAATATCATCCAGTTTTTCTACATTTCGGATATTTTTAAAATTTTTAGGGACGTTACCGCCCCTTCCCTGAAGGCAATCTACTAATCCCCTGCAAATCCTCAAAGCAGAATTTCCGTATCAAATGTTAATACGCCGCACTAAATTTTTGGAGTGCGGAGCCTAGCCCGGATGGCAGCGGCAGCCTTTTGAGAGAAAATGCGTTTTTTGTCCCAGGGCAAACGCGACCAACGGAAGCGCTTTACGCTGGTTTCAAAAAAGCATTTTAGAACAAAAGCTATAGCGTACAGCCGGATTGTGCTTCAAATAGCCCAAAACTATCAATTGATAGCCAAATAGAATGAACGATTTTTAAAAACAAATCGAGTTTATGATTAATTTTGCAGCATCAAAAAATAATTTAAAAACCATATACATTATGTCTTTAGTCGGAAAAAAATTCCCAAACATTACAGTAGACGCCATCTCTTTCATGGGCGACAATTTGAAAATCAACGTGCTTGATGAGGCGGTACAAAACAACAAAAAAGTAATCTTGTTCTGGTACCCGAAAGATTTTACTTTTGTTTGCCCTACCGAGCTGCACGCATTCCAGGCGGCTTTACAAGAATTCGAAAAACGCAACACCATGGTAATCGGTGCTTCCTGCGACACCAATGAAGTGCACTTTGCCTGGCTCAACACGCCTAAGAATGCAGGTGGCATTGAAGGCGTTACCTACCCGATTCTTGCTGACACTAACAGAAACCTCTCTAATATCCTCGGCATCTTAGATATCGAATCTACAAGCTACAGCGAAGAAACAGACTCGATCATGATCGAAGGTTCTAACGTAACTTTCCGCGCCACTTACCTCATAGACGAAACCGGAAAAATCTTCCACGAAAGTGTCAACGACATGCCACTCGGCAGGCACGTAAACGAATTCTTGCGAATGATCGATGCCTACACCCACATCCAAACCAAAGGTGAAGTTTGCCCAGCCAACTGGGAAAGCGGTAAGGAAGCGATGAGCGCGGATAGGAATAGTACTGCTGCGTATTTATCGGCTAATTAATTAGACACGCTGCGCTTTAGACACGTTTTACTTTGGACACGCTGCGCTTTTGACTGATTTTTATTGTCTAAAGCGCAGCGCGTCCGAAGCCCAAAGGGCGTGTCCAAAGACGTAGCCGTGTCCAAAAAATCTAAAAATATGCTCATAGAACTAAACGAAGACACCCTTCAAAATATCGTCAACACCAACGAAAAAGTAGTCGTGCAATACTCGGCTTCGTGGTGTGGCAACTGCAGGATCATGAAACCAAAGTTTAAAAAATTGGCTGCTGAGAATGAAGACATTACTTTTGTTTTGGTGGATGCCGAAAACGCACCCGAATCCAGGAAGCTGGCCAATGTCTCCAACCTGCCCACTTTTGCTACTTTCGTAAACGGAAAACTCACTAACGAAACGCAGACCAACAAAGCCGAAGTACTCACCGAACTCGTAAGCGAAATATTATGAAACTTCCGGTAATCAAACACCTGACGCAATTCATTGAAGACAATGACGCGGATTATCTTATTGAAACCGTGGAAGTACTCGAGGCGCTCACCGAAGTTTCCTCACTCAAGGACGAAGAACTCGATGTGATTGGCGAGCTCATTTCAAATATGTACGGCGCGCTCGAAGTACACAAACTCATCCAATCCGGAACCGACAAAAAGGAAGCACTCAATGCTTTTATGCAACGGGTTTTGGGTTCTATAGACAAGTAAATTTTATCAAATTCTTATAAAGACATCGTACTGGGCATCACCAGTCCGGTGTTTTTTTTGTTTTTGGGCGTTGCCATCGGCCGTGCTTTCTACTGCAATTATTTGGATGGGCGCTGCGCGCTAAGCCGCCATACAAAAAGATTTGGCCTTACCCGAGGCCGTAGGCCGAACAGACCGAAGGTAATCCGTAACGCAGTCTGCGGGAATTTGGTAATAACATCTTTGTTCTTTTATCTCCACAAATAAATCCTTACTTTTGGGCATTAAAAAATGACCCATGGCTACGATAATTTTAGGAGGAAATCCAATACACACCAACGGCGAACTGCCAAAAATAAATACCGCTGCACCTGATTTTAAACTCGTCAGGAACGATTTGTCGGTGGCAACGCTTAACGATTTTAAAGGCCATAAACTGGTTTTGAATATTTTTCCGAGCATTGATACGAGTACCTGCGCAACGTCGGTACGCAAATTCAACGAGCAGGCGGCCAACCTGCCCAACACCAAAGTGCTTTGCATTGCGCGTGATTTGCCATTTGCCATGAAACGTTTTTGCGGCGTAGAAGGCATCGACAATGCCATCTGTCTTTCTGATTTTGTAGACGGCAGTTTTGGCAAGGATTACGGGCTTGAAATCACCGAAGGTATTTTTAACGGATTGCATTCGCGCGCGGTCGTGGTCATCAATGAAGACGGTATCATCACCCACACCGAACAAGTAGGAAACATCAGCGATGAACCCAACTACGAAGCCGCTTTGGCTGCATTATAACCCACACAATGGCATTCGAAAAAGACAACACTTTTTTTAGCGGGCGTTTCAAGAGCATGGGATTTGCGCTCAAGGGAGCCATAAAATTACTCACCACAGAACACAGTGTGATGGTACAAGCCTCGATTGGCGTACTCATGGTAGTGGCTGGATTTTATTTTGAAATTTCCATGACCGAATGGATGTTCCAAACATTGGCGATCGGATTGGTGCTTGGTGTAGAAGGACTCAATACTGCCGTTGAGAAAATAGCAGACTTTATCCATCCCGAATTCCATGAAAAGATCGGCTTTATCAAAGACATTGCCGCCGGTGCGGTATTTTTCGCGGCAATGACCGCCATTGCTATTGGTTTGATGATTTATCTCCCAAAAGTTTTATAATCCAAAATCCGATTTTTTCCCTATTTTTATAGCAAATATTTTCAACTCAGGATGGCAAAAACGACAAAGGAAACTGCAGCTAAAACAGCCCCTTCGGCAAAGAAAACATGGAAAATCACCCGACAGCATAAATTACTTGTGGGCGCACTGCTCATCTTGTTTGCCATCGCGCTGCTCGTGGCTTTCATTTCGTATTTCATTTACGGCCATGAAGACCAAAGTGCGCTGGGTACTTTAGATCGTTCTGAAAAAGTACACAACTGGCTCGGAAAATTCGGTGCGATATTGGCCGATTTCTTCGTCTATCGCGGATTTGGCGCTGCCGCTTTCCTGCTCGTCAAATTGTTTTTCCTGACCGGCTCGTTCCTCGCACTCGACATCTCTCTTAAAAAGCTGAAGAACATTTGGTTTTGGGATTTGTTCGCAATGGTGTTGATTTCAATCCTCTTTGGCTTTTTTGCCACCTCGCTACCCGAACTCGGCGGCGTAATCGGTTATGAAATGAACCAATTTGCGCAGGATTACATCGGCAAGACCGGAACCATGCTCGTACTTATTTTTGGCATCATCATTTACCTGATCTTCAAGATTAAGGTGTCGCCCGACAGTGTCAAATCGTTTTTTGAGAAAAGTAAGAATGAAATTGACGAAAGCCTCGCCACCATTAAAACTGCCATCACACCCGAAACTCCGGCCTACAATCTTGAGGAATTTGCTGTAAAACCAGAGGTTGAGGACGTTGAAGAAATTGACGAAATACCAGAACCTGTACTCAAACCGGTTTCGCAATTTGAGCTCAACAAAGAAGCGCTAAAACCCACGATCGAACATCCGTCAGAAATTCACCTGCATACCAATCAGCCGATTGAAGAAAAAACGATCACTCCGGTAGCGCCCATGCAGCCAGAAGTTATCCATACCAGCGACGAGGCTTTTACCATCGAGAAAGCGCCCGAAGAAGACATTGTAGAAGAGAATCTTGCCGCGAAACTTGTGGCCGACTTTGGTTTGTTCGACCCGACTTTAGAACTGTCTAATTACAAATTCCCAACCCTCGACCTGCTTAAGGAATATTCGGGCGGAGGCATTACCATCAACCAAGCAGAACTCGAAGAAAACAAGAACAATATCGTAGAAACGCTACGCAATTATAAAATTGAGATTGCCCAGATTAAGGCTACTGTAGGTCCATCGGTGACTTTGTACGAAATCGTACCCGAAGCCGGAATCCGAATCTCGAAAATCAAAAGCCTCGAAGACGATATCGCCTTGTCGCTATCGGCCTTAGGCATCCGTATCATTGCACCAATTCCCGGAAAAGGCACCATTGGTATCGAAGTTCCCAATAAGAACCCGACGATGGTGTCTATGAAAAGCGTCATCGGTTCGGCAAAATTCCAGGAAGCCGAAATGGAATTGCCTATCGCGCTCGGGAAAACCATCTCCAACGAAACCTTTGTGGTGGATCTCGCCAAAATGCCGCACTTATTGATGGCAGGTGCAACTGGACAAGGAAAATCGGTTGGGCTCAATGCGGTATTGACATCACTTTTGTATAAAAAACACCCGGCAGAAGTGAAATTCGTGCTCGTCGATCCGAAGAAAGTAGAGCTTACGTTGTTCAATAAAATCGAACGCCACTACCTGGCCAAACTGCCAGATTCTGGCGATGCCATCATTACCGATAACAACAAGGTGATCAACACGCTCAATTCACTTTGCGTGGAAATGGACGACCGTTATTCGCTACTCAAAGACGCCATGGTACGCAACATCAAGGAGTACAACGAAAAGTTCAAGAATCGCAAACTCAACCCTGAGAACGGCCACCGTTTCCTGCCTTACATTGTGCTTGTTGTAGACGAATTTGCCGATTTGATCATGACCGCAGGAAAAGAAGTAGAAACGCCGATTGCACGTTTGGCGCAACTCGCCAGGGCGATTGGAATCCATTTGATTATAGCCACGCAGCGCCCATCGGTGAACGTGATTACCGGAATCATTAAGGCGAATTTTCCTGCGAGGATTGCTTTTCGCGTAACTTCTAAAATTGATTCGCGAACCATCCTTGATACCCAGGGCGCCGACCAGTTGATTGGGCGAGGCGATTTGCTGTACACCAACGGAAACGATATTGTCAGGGTACAATGTGCCTTCGTGGATACGCCTGAGGTGGAGAAGATTACAGAATTCATTGGTTCGCAGAAGGCGTATCCCAACGCTTACCTGCTTCCCGAATACGTTGGTGAAGGCGAGAGTGGCATCAATCTTGATATGGACATTTCTGAAAGAGATGCGCTATTTAGGGAAGCCGCAGAGATTATCGTAACTGCACAACAAGGCTCGGCTTCGCTGCTGCAACGCAAACTTAAACTGGGTTATAATCGCGCCGGACGACTGATCGACCAACTCGAAGCGGCCGGAATCGTTGGCCCTTTTGAAGGAAGCAAAGCAAGAAACGTAAACATTACCGATTTAAGCGCATTGGATCAATTTTTTAATAATGAACAAAATTAGCCAAATGAAAAAGCTTGTCCCAATCGCATTCCTACTACTATTTAGTTTTTCCATCCAGGCCCAGGACAAAAAGGCCAAAGACCTGCTGGACCAGGTAACCTCAAAGGTGAAAAGTTACAAAAACATCGTCATCGACTTTAAGTACGCGCTGAACAACTCCAAAGAAAACATCAATCAGGAAAGCAAAGGAAATGTTACCATCCAGGGAAACATGTATGTGTTGAACCTCATGGGCGTTACCAAAATGTTCGACGGTAAAAAAATCTACACCATCAATCCCGAAGACGAGGAAATTTCTATCACCAAATTCAACGAAAAAGACGATACGGCGGTGTCTCCTTCTAAGATGCTGACGTTCTTCAATTCCGGTTATAAATTCATGTTGGATATCGTTCAGAACGTAAAAGGCCGCAAGATCCAATACATTAAATTGACCCCAACCAATGGTAAAGACCAACGTAAGGAAATCCTGTTGGGCATTGACATCCAGACCAAAAACATCTACAATTTGATTGAAGTGGGCAAAAACGGGACGAAAACCACGCTCACTGTTAATTCTTTTAAAACCAACCAGCCATTATCGAAAAATCAGTTTACCTTTGACGCGAGTAAATACCCAAAATACTACATCAATAAGTTAGATTAATTTTTGAAGTGAAAATCCTCGACAGATATCTTTTAAAAAGTTTCCTGGGTACATTTGCCTCGGTATTTGTCATCCTCTTCTTTATCTTCATCCTCCAAACGGTTTGGCTATTCATTTCTGAACTCGCCGGTAAAGACCTCGATTTCATCCTTGTCCTTAAATTTCTATTGTTTGCGATGCCTCGGATTATTCCGTTGGTGTTGCCGCTTTCTGTGCTTTTGGCATCGATTATGACCTTTGGAAGTTTTGCCGAAAATTATGAATTCGCCGCCATGAAATCGGCTGGGATCTCGTTGCAACGCGCTATGAGGAGCTTGTCTGTATTTATCTTATTGTTGAGTATTGCCGCATTTTTCTTTGCCAATAACGTGATTCCGTATGCCGAGTACAAATTCATCAACTTTAGAAAGGACATCGCGCAGATGAAACCAGCCATGGCGATTGCCGAAGGGCAGTTCTCTGATGTAGGCTCATACAATATTAAAGTAGAGAAAAAAGAAGGCGAAAACGGCAACCACCTCAAAGGCGTCACCATTCATAAAAAAGCCGGGCCGTTTGAAGGCAGTCGCAATGTCATCAAGGCCAAAACTGGTGAACTGGTGAGCAATGAAAAATCGAACATCTTAAAATTGGTACTTAACGACGGCTATTATTACGAAGATCTTGTCCCGAAAAAATTCGAAGAACGCAAGAAATTGCCGTTTGCCAAAAGTTCATTTAAAAAGTACATCATCAACCTGGACTTGGCCAAACTCAATAACGCCGGATCTGTAGATTTTTCTATCAACAACACCAATACCATGCTCAACATCAATGAATTGCGTTACACGCTCGATTCGTTGAACAAGAGTTACCATAAGGATGTGGTGTCATTCTCAGACAACATTTACATGCGCACCGGCATCAACGCGTTCACGCCCAAAGATCCTACCAATGGGAAACTACCCATGAACAAGCCGCTACTCAGCAATTTCAAGCCCGTAGAGCAATCCACCATACTTAAAGTTGCGGCTGGGAATATCGTGAGCTCTACGTTTGCCATCGACGGAACCAAACTTGAAATGGACTACAAACGAAAAGTCATCAACAGTCACTGGATTGCATTTTATGACAAATTCGTAATTGCGTTTGCTTGTATCCTGATGTTTTTTCTGGGCGCGCCATTGGGTGCCATTATCAGAAAAGGCGGTCTTGGTTTGCCGATTGTATTCGCGGTTTTGATTTTCATCATTTACCACTTTATCAACACCTTTAGCAAGAAAGTAGCGCAGGAAAGCGGCATGACCCCATTCATGGGTTGCTGGATGGCCACCTTTATCCTCACGCCGCTGGCTTTGCTCCTCACCTATCGCGCCACAAATGACATCAGCTTTATCAGCATGGATGCGATTACCGAACCGCTGCGCAAGACCTTCAACAAAATATTCAAAAAGAAATGACAACGATTGCCCAAACCATCAAACTCAACACCATAGAAGAAGCCATAGAAGACATCCGTCAAGGCAAGGTCATTATTGTTGTAGACGATGAAGATCGTGAAAATGAAGGCGATTTTCTCGCTGCCGCCGAGATGGCCACGCCAGAAATGATCAATTTCATGGCCACACACGGACGCGGATTAATCTGCGCACCACTTACAGAAAACCGCTGTAAGGAACTGGGTTTGCACGCGATGGTACACAATAATACCGACCATATGGAAACCGCATTTACCGTTTCGGTAGATTTGCGCGGCCATGGCGTAACCACAGGTATTTCGGCTTTAGACCGTGCTAAAACTGTACTTTCTTTGGTAAACCCTGAAGTCAAGTCGCACGATTTGGCGCGACCCGGACACATATTCCCGTTGATTGCCAAGCAAGGTGGTGTACTCAGAAGGACCGGACACACCGAGGCTGCGATTGATTTTGCCCGTTTGGCCGGATTCAAATCGGCAGGTGTGATTTGCGAAATCATGAATGAAGATGGGTCGATGGCGCGTTTGCCCGAATTGGTAGCAGTGGCCAAAAAATTCGACCTCAAACTGGTTTCCATAGAAGATTTGGTAGCATACCGCATGCAGCACGATAGCCTTATTGTAAAGAAGGAAGACTTTGACATTGCGACGCGGTTTGGCGATTTCAGATTGCGCGCTTACCAACAAACCACAAACAAACAAGTGCACATTGCGCTCACTAAAGGGACCTGGAATAATGGGGATGCGATTCTCACGCGTATCAATTCTACGCTAACCAACAATGATATTTTGGGGACTTTGACCAACAACGCCGATAAGAAACTCGACGATATGTTCCAGTTGATCCATGAGGAAGGACGTGGAGCCATTTTGTTCATCAACCAGGAATTGCAGGCCAACGATTTACTCAATCGCCTTGGCGAACTCAAGCAATTGCAGGCCAAAGGTATTTTCAAGGCACCGCAAATCAAGATGGATATCAAGGATTTCGGAATCGGAGCGCAGATTTTACACGACATCGATATTTCTAAAATCAAGTTGGTCTCCAACGCCGAGCAGACCAAACGCGTAGGAATGATTGGCTACGGACTCGAAATTACCGAATACGTACCTTATTAATTTGAAGTAGATTGTTGCGTTTCTGAGTGATGCGCCAATCGTTCTTCTCTTTCTTCGGCCCTTTCTTCGGGAGATTTTTCCATCTTTTTGCCTACGAAATTGGTTACGGCAAATTGTAGTACCGCACCTGCTATTTTCTTAAGCGGATTGTGTGTGCCTCCAAAGATTATTTTTTTAGAAAGATAACCTGTTGCAAGGCCAATCACATTTCCTACGATATTCTTTTTGATGTCGGGTGAACTTGCAATGTCATGGAAGGCACCTTTTACAAGATTCATCGGCCGCAGGCTTTCTTTGGTCACTTCAAATTGCTCTTTAAGTTCTTCCCATTCCCCGGCTTTTTTTGCCTGGAGCATTAAAATCCTATCATCCAGATTGGTGGTGGCGTTCTTACTTTTCATCGTCTTTTAGGTGTTATCATACCGGTTATAATGCGATCGCTGATGGGGAGTTTAATCCATTGGTTCCTGAACAAAAACAACAATAAGGCAACAATCAGGTAAAAGGCAGCCACGGCAAAAAATCCGTAATAGGCAGCGCCCAATTGTTCTCCTATCCAAAAGGCGGCGCCTATGTTGAGTAACATCAGGGAAGTCCCGACAACAACTGCAATTGCGATTCCGGCGACTGCCGAGGATACGATATCGGCACCTTTATCTATCGCCTGGAGTTTGGCCAGTTCGATAGAAGTGCGCGTATAATTCTCTGCTTTCTCTAAAAGCGCTTCAATTGTTGTCGGATTTTCCATGATTTGAACTGTTTGTCTTATTTTAGGCTAAGATAAGAATTAAGCTTTGTAAGCGCTTACTTCGTTTTTAGCCTCGTCTAATTTTGATTTGGCTTCGTCTTTTAAATCATTGAACTTTGACTTGCCCTCTGCTTTGATTTGCTCATAGCGCGACTTGCCATCGGCGAGTAAATCTTCACCTTCCTGAAACAAATTCTCGTATTTACGGGTAACCGAACCCAAAATCGTGTCGTATTTGTTTTTAAGGTCGTCGGCGTAATCTTTGCCTTTGTCGGCGATTTTCTTTCTGGTGTTGGATCCTTTATCCGGAGCAAACAAAACGCCCAATAACGCTCCTGCGGCCAATCCGCCTAATAATCCCAATGCTAACTTGCTATTAACTGATTTCATAATGTGATATTTAAATGATTTATAATACTTTCTTTCCTTGAATGATTCTGAGTAATATCGCAACAATGGCGATGACGAGTAAAATATGGATGATTCCGCCTACACTGTAAGCGAAAAATCCAATGGCCCAGGCAATTACCAGCACCACTGCAATAACGTAGAGTAAACTTGACATGTGTTGTGTTTTATTTGGTTTCTTGTCTTACAAAGATGCCATCAAACCCGCACAATTCTGTTATGGAACTTTTGCAATTCCTTACATATTTTCCAGTTCGGGTATAAAAAAAGCGGAAACAGAGTTCCGCCTTGAGTGTTTACTTATTGAGCAGTTCGCGCCGCAATTCCTCCTTGTCCTCATTAAAACCGGCTTTGAACGCTTCCCAATCTTCGCTAGCATCGTTTTTATACGATTCGAGCTTGGTTTGCAATTGGCTGTTTTTTTCTTCGATTGCATCCAAACTATTGTCTCCGGTCGCTTTGGCGCTTGCCTTCAGTTCGGCAATGCGGATCTTGTTTTGCTGGATTACGATGTTGCCTTGCTCTTTAAATTCCTGCCACTCTGCTGCGGTTGCCGCTTTGCGTATGGCTACCTCGTTGCTTTTAGCGCTGTCAAGGGCAGCTTCGGCAGCAGCTACCTCGGCTTCGGCGGCGGCTTCTTGCTTGTTTTTTTGGCAACTCATTAGCGTAGCAATTACCATAATCGGGATTAGAATTAATTTTTTCATAATTGTCGGTATTGGTTATGAACCTAAGTTACAAAAAAAATCCCGGATATTACACCGGGAATTTGTTTTAACACTAAGTCGCTGCTGTCAATGCGCTACTGTAAAATATTCATTGACAAAGGAATGCAGTTGATTTCTGGTCATGCGGTCGGTTTCCTTAATCTCAACCTGGATTTTCACAAACCGATGGTCATCGCTGAGCAAATTAAACAATTCTACCTTCGCATCTGTAGGACCAAAAAGAATCACCTGGTAATAGTCCTTAATGATTTCGCCCAATTTTTTATAATACTTGTACTGCTTGTTGCGCTGCGCTTGGGTAATGGCAGTAGTTTGTTGGTGTTGCCCTTTGAGCGGATACTCCGATTCAATTGTCTTTACTTCAAAATGTTCGTCGGTAAATTCCATGACATGGGCCATGCTATGATCCATCCAGATGCCAAGTTTCTTTGGATTGTTCATCTTGTCTATTCATTTTAATTTGTTGTGCGTGAAGCTGTTGTAATACAGGATGATAAATATCAACTTTTCTGGCTTCAAATCCCTTACGACACTACCTTAAAAAGTTATAGAATTTGAATAGCTATTGGTTTGAGGATTGGGGCTGTTTCTTAATTTCCTGCAACTCCTCTTTTACTTTGGCTTGTTGCTCCTTAGCCTTCTCTGCCTGCTTTCTGGCTTGTTTAGCTTTCTTCTCATCGGCGCGTTTCTTCTTCTTGAAATAGCCTTTGAGCAGGAAGTTGTTTTGCGCCGCCTTTACCGTTTCGTTGAGATTCCCCACTGCCGAATCTACTTCCTTACCCAACTTCTCATCGTTGGTGAGTTTGTTGAGCACATTGTTCTTGTTGTTCATATTCTTAGAAAACGTCTCGAGGTTGGTCATCGTATTCTTGATACTGTTCCCAAACTCGGCATCGGTGAGCAATTTTGAAAGTGCGCCATTCTCGTTGTTCATTTTCTTGGTAAACTCTGAAAGCTGGGTAGTGATTTCTCCCGCGTTGTCTACCGTAGTTTGCAGACTTTTCATGATTTGCTCCATTTCTATTGGCTTTGCCGACGCGATCATGGCGCCATCCTCAACGGTTTTGTTCGACGCCGCTCCAGGAGAAATCGTCAGGATTTTATCGCCCATCAAACCGTCGGATCCAATACTGGCCTGCGCATCGGTCTTGATGAATTTGCGTACTTCCTCATCGATCTTCGCCCGGACAATCACGGTAGAATCGTTAACGATGTCAATAGCATCGATGGTGCCCACATTGATTCCCGAGAACCGCACCTGGTTGCCCATCTTGAGCCCGCTTACATTCTTAAATTTCGATTTGAGCTCAAAGGTAGTCCCAAACAGGTTCTGCTGCCTCCCGATCAGATAAATGGCGAGTATGAAAGCCACCAGCCCAAGGGTGACAAACATCCCCAATTTCCAGGTAAATTGTGATTCTTTATTCATGTTACTGTTAGTTTAGGGGTTATATAAAAAACGAGCGTACCCATTCGTCTTCACTTTTTTCGAGTTCTTCATAGGTTCCTTCGGCCGCAACGACGCCTTCCTTGAGGATTACAATCCTGTCGCCGGTAAGTTTCGCGCAAGGCATATCGTGTGTGATGATGATAGAAGTGGTTTTGTTTTTACTTTGCAAATCCAGGATCAGTTCACTGATTTCACGCGAGGTGATGGTGTCCAGTCCCGTCGTAGGTTCATCATACAACATAATCTCAGGTTTGATGATCATCGTCCTGGCCAGTCCAATCCTCTTGCGCATCCCGCCCGAAAGTTCAGACGGCATCTTGTCTATCGCTTCTTCGAGGCCTACGCCTTGCAAAGCTTCGATCGTGGCTTGTTCAATTTCGTCGGCGCTGAGTTCTTTATTGTGGTGCCTAAGCGTAAAACCGAGGTTTTCGCGTACCGACATCGAGTCGTAAAGTGCCGCGGTCTGGAACAAAAATCCCATCCTGGCACGTATCTCATTGAGTTGTTTGTTGTCTAGCTGCGTCACGTCGGTGCCAAAAACCTTGAGCTCGCCCTGGTCGGCTTGGATGAGCCCAACCAGACATTTAATCGTGACCGATTTGCCCGATCCCGATTTGCCCAAAACCACCACGCTCTCGCCTTTGGCAACTTGAAGGTTCAAGCCTTTGAGGATGCTATTGTCGCCAAACGATTTATGCAGGTTCTGGATGTCAATGACAAATTCGCCCGAGGACTGCTGCTTTTTTGCTGCTGTATCTTTTGTTGCTGTTTCCATAACTAAGAAAGTAAATCGGTGATTTGTACCGCGATCATGTCAATGATAAAAATCGAAAGCGATGCGGTCACTACGGCCGAGTTTGCCGCCTTGCCTACGCTTTCGGTTCCGTTTTCGGCGTGAAATCCTTTAAAGCAGCCAATCATCCCGATGAAAAATCCAAAGAAGACCGTCTTTATCGTAGCCGGAATCAAATCCATAAAGGTCAAAGACTCCAACGCTTGCGAAAAGAAACGAAACATGCTTACGTCGCCGTGAATGTTATAACCAATAAATCCGCCAAACAAGCCCACTACATCGGCATAAATCACGAGTAACGGCACCATCAGCGTGGTCGCCATAATTCGGGTTACAACAAGGTATTTAAAGGGATTGATGGCCGATACTTCCATGGCATCAATCTGCTCGGTCACTTTCATAGAGCCCAGTTCGGCCCCAATCCCAGAGGCAATTTTACCCGCACAAATCAGTGCCGTAATCACCGGCGCAATTTCGCGTACCAATGACAAAGTTACCATTCCCGGAATCCAGGATTCGGCACCAAACTGCGCCAAGGTAGGTCTTGACTGTATGGTTAGTACCAAACCCATGATGAAACCGGTAATGCTAACTAATGGTAATGACTTGAATCCGATTGCGTAACATTGCCAGACGAATTCCTTGAATTCAAATCTGGTCGTGAAAAGCTCGGTGAAAAAGCGTTTAACAAATAGCGAGGCCTTGCCAACACCTGAAAAAGTATTTTGTAGTATCAATTTTTCGTCTGTTTGTGGGGTTATAATCTAGCTTAAATAGCGGCGCAGAATCCAGGCAAAAGTCTCGTGCTGCTCCATGACACCGGTTAAAAAATCGGTGGTGGCGGCATCTTTTATTTCCTCTTCGCAAGTTTCAATGTTCTTGCGTAGCTCTTGGATAACCGTTTCATGGTCGGCCAGCAATTCTGCAATCATCTCCTTTTGCGCCGGATATTTCCCCGGTGACTCCTTTAAATTGGTCAACTCAGAAAACTCTTTCATCGTACCAATAGTGTTTTTGCCCAACTTGTTGATGCGCTCGGCCACCTCATCAATGATTTTCTCGAGCGCCGTGTACTGCTTTTCAAAAAGCTGGTGCAGCTCCATAAAACTATTGCCCGACACATTCCAATGAAACTTGCGGCTTTTGGTATACAACGTAATTTCATCGGCCAACACCACCGATAATAATTTGGCGCACTGGTCAATGTTCTTTTGCGGGATCCCGATGTTTGCTTTCATGGTAATTATTTTTGCATTTTACTATGTTAAAAATTTAATTGCTAGAGCAAAGTTGGCCTGAAATGCCATGAAAAGCGTTACACGAATTAGAATTTAAGTTATATGATTTCCATAATGTTGGGGCGTTGCCTGGCGGCCGGGCTTTGCGCTGCAATCTTTTTACGGTTGTAGAAAGATTGTAGCGCTTTGCAATCGAAGCATTGGTGGGTAGTTGATTATATGTTATCGGTTGGTGTAAAAAGGATTTTCACTGCAATCCCTAACGCGTCGCTGCCGCGAGGGCCTTCTTTTGCCTTGCCGCAAAAGAAGCAAAAAGGCAGTCGGCACATAAGATTTGCTAAAAAT
>DLHP01000027.1 GCA_002483285.1 Flavobacterium sp. UBA7665 | reverse complement strand
GCAGCGATAGCCCCGATTGAAGTGGAAATCCTTTTTAAACGACCATCGGGAGTTTAAAAAGATTGCAGCGCAAAGCGGGAAACAGCTCCAAAAAAAAAGCCCGGCAAAACCGGACTTTAAAATATCAATATCGAAATTTATTTCGCAATATTCACAGCTCTCGTTTCCCGAATCACCGTGACTTTAACCTGCCCCGGATACGTCATCTCGGTCTGGATTTTCTGAGAAATCTCAAACGAAAGACTTGCCGCATTGTCGTCGGTTACTTTTTCGCTTTCTACGATGACACGCAATTCACGTCCGGCCTGGATGGCGTAAGCACTTTTCACGCCGCTGAATCCGTAAGCTACTTCTTCTAAATCTTTGAGACGTTGGATGTAAGAATCCAAAACCTGGCGTCTTGCACCTGGCCTTGCGCCCGAAATCGCATCACAAACCTGTACGATAGGAGAGAGCAATGACTTCATTTCAATCTCGTCGTGGTGGGCTCCAATCGCGTTGCACACTTCTTCTTTCTCGCCGTATTTCTCAGCCCATTGCATACCCAAAAGTGCGTGTGGCAAGTCACTTTCGGCATCTGGCACTTTTCCGATATCGTGGAGTAAACCGGCTCTTTTGGCCAATTTAACATTCAATCCCAATTCGGCGGCCATGATACCACAAAGTTTAGAGACTTCGCGCGAGTGTTGCAATAGGTTTTGCCCATATGACGAACGGTATTTCATTCTTCCGACTACTTTGATCAATTCGGGATGCAAACCGTGGATTCCCAAATCAATGACGGTTCGTTTACCCACTTCGGCGATTTCTTCCTCGATTTGTTTGGTGGTTTTGCCCACTACTTCCTCGATACGTGCCGGGTGGATTCGGCCATCGGTTACCAATTTGTGCAATGACAAACGCGCAATTTCACGGCGAACCGGGTCAAAACACGAAAGAATAATCGCTTCTGGCGTGTCATCTACGATGATCTCTACACCGGTGGCAGCTTCGAGTGCACGGATGTTACGACCTTCACGGCCAATGATTCGGCCTTTTACGTCGTCGGATTCGATGTTAAATACAGAGACGCAGTTTTCTACGGCTTCTTCGGTTCCAACGCGTTGGATGGTATTGATGATGATTTTCTTGGCTTCCTGGTGCGCGGTAAGTTTGGCTTCCTCAATCGTATCCTGGATGTGCGCCATCGCTGATGCTTTGGCTTCTACCTTAAGGCCTTCCATGAGTTGCTCTTTGGCTTCTTCGGCAGAAAGACCAGAAAGTACTTCGAGTTGTGTGAGCTGGCTTTTGTGCATGCGCTCTACTTCCTCCTTTTTCTTCTCGAGCATCTCGAGTTTGGAGTGGTATTCGTTGGTTTTGGCTTCGTAATCGTCGTTGATTTTCTTGGCTTTGGCCAATTCATTAGAAACCAACGATTCTTTGTCGCGGATGCGTTTTTCTATTTCGGCTACTTTTTTGTCGCGTGCCAAAATCACTTGCTCGTGCTCGGCCTTGAGTTCGATAAATTTCTCCTTGGCCTGGAGCATCTTGTCTTTCTTGATGTTTTCTGCCTCAAGGTTCGCGTCTTTTAAAACCGATGCCGCGTCTTTTTTGGCGTTGCTGATCAGGCTTGAAGCGCTGTTTTTGTCCATGATCTTAGAAATGGCAAAACCGGCGCCAAGTCCTACCAGACCGATAATTATTGTTATAATGTCCATTGTTGTTTGTTGGGTTTGTTATATAAAAAAGCCTACATCAGTTTGAATGTATAAACTCGTAAAGACAAGTTTTGAGCTAACTCACTGTTCAAGCTTCCGTACTGAAACGGCTTGCTATAGTAGCGACGATTTGCTCATTCTAAATTGTTAGTGTTGAGTTTACCAAATATGAACTAATGTAGGCAGTATTTTAGTCTATGTAAAAGAACGTATATTATCTATCGAGATAACCAACCAATAAATCATTGAGCTTTTTGATGCGTTCTATGGTTTGTGTACCGTCGATTGCGTTGTCGAGCTGTTTTTGTTCGAGCTGCGAAGCGAATTGTAAGGCACACATGGCTAAAACGTCCTGTTTGTCGCGCACAGCATAGTTTTCTTCAAACTGCTTGATCATCGCTTCAATCTTTTTACAGGCGCTCCTAAGGCCTTCTTCCTGCGACATTTCTACCGTTAACGGGTAAATCCTGTCGGCGATTGATAGTTTGATTTTAAGCTTTTCTTCCATGCGATGCTAGTCAGCCAACTGTGCTATACAATAATCAATTTCGCGGATTAATGAATTTATTTTGAGCTTTGTCTCTCTTTTATTTTCGTCACTGCCAAGCAACGAACTCGTGATTTTTAATGTGTCATACTGGCTTTTCAATGCCTCAATCTCCTTTGATTGGTTTTGTATCACCGTTGCAGCTTTATTTAACTCTTGTTGCAATGCTTTGGAAGTTTGCTCTAACGCGTCTGTTTTCTGTAACAGTTTTTTGAGCCTACCCTCAAGAGTATCAATGATTTCTGCAATTTCACTCATTATAAAATCGGGTTCATTACTTATCCGAACAAAGTTAACATTCCAAATGAATTAAACCAATAAATTGTATAAAAAAACCGATTTTCTAAAACAGTCCAGTCTAATGTTTTGAAAAATAAGCGATTAGGAATCTGCAGTTTTTCTGTAACAAAATCGCGCAAGTTTTTGTTACTTTAGCAAAAAGCTTTTTCTGATGAGACTTCTAATTATCCTCCTGATTTTTTCCACGCCGATTTTTTCTCAATCCAATTACCCCAAAGAAGATTTCTCCACTCCTTTGGATATTCCCATGCAACTTTCGGGGAATTTCGGCGAACTGCGACCCAACCATTTTCATGCAGGGCTCGATTTTAAAACCCAACAAAAAGAAGGTTGGGCGGTGTATGCGGTGGGCGAGGGCTATATTTCGCGCATCCGGATTTCGCCTTTTGGTTACGGCAAAGCCATTTACATTGATCATCCCAACGGCTACACTACGGTTTACGGCCATTTGCAAAAAGGTTACGGCAAGGTCGAAGCCTACATCAAAGCCGAGCAATACCGGCAAAAATCCTATGAAATTGATATTTTCCCGAAGCCCGGTGAACTGGCTGTTAGCCGTTGCGATACCATCGGGATTTCTGGAAATACCGGCGGCTCCGAAGGTCCGCACCTGCATTTTGAAGTGCGCAACACCAAATCAGAGAAAGTCATCAACCCGCTTTATTTTGGTTATGATTTGCCTTTGAAAGACACGAGAAAACCCAATGTTTCTTCGCTGTTCGTGTATCCCGTCGATCCCACGAGTGTGGTCAATAAATCGCGCCGGCCAGTGACTGTGAATCTTTCATTGCAGCCCGACGGCACTTATATTTCTGAGAAAGTCGAGGCATCGGGAAGGATTGGTTTTGGCATCATTACCAATGACTTTGACGATGTATCCTATAACGGGAATGGCATTTTTAAAGCCGAATCGTTTCTAAATGGCGCACTGAGTTTTGGTTACCAATTCGACACTTTTGCTTTCGATGAAGGCCGTTACGTCAATGCGCTCATCGATTTCAAACGGTACAAATCCACCAAACAACGCGTGCAGAAACTGTTCATGAAAAACCCTTATGGACTGAGTCTCATCAAGACCAACGCCGCGAACGGTTTGATTGACCTAGTGCCCAATATGTCGCAATCCTATCGAATCGAAGTGTCGGATTTTGCCCAAAACAAAACCACGTTGCTCGTCCCGATCGATTACGCGCAGTCGGCTGTCACCATTCCCGAAGAGCCCGTCACGACGCCCTATTTGGTCAAGGCCAATACCGATAACAATTTCGAGAAAGCAAACATGTCGGTGTTTTTTCCGGCGCATACTTTCTATGAAGATTTCTACCTCAATTTTGAAGTCAAGGACAGCGTGATGACGGTACAGGACGATTCGGTGCCTGTACACACCAACTTTTTGGTAACCATTAAGGACAGCCTTGCCTCGGATCCGGCCAAAACCTTTATCGCCTCGGTCGACGGAAAAAGGTTGAGCTACAACAACACTAAATTCAAAGATGGCGCGTTTACCACTTACACCAAAAATCTCGGGCAGTTCAAACTGGCTATAGATAGGACGCCGCCAAAAATTACCATTGCCAAACCGGTAGAAGGGAAGTGGCTTACCAAGCAAACGGCCCTATCGGTGCGTATCAGCGATGATTTGTCGGGGATTAAATCCTACAATGGTTACCTAAACGGGAGATGGGTGTTGTTTGAATACGATTACAAAACAAAAACGATAACGCACTATTTTGACACCGCTTTCCTGGTGGAAGGCAAAAATGATTTAAAAATTGAAGTTTCTGATAATCTCGGGAATTCTGCTATCTTTGAAACATCATTTTTCAGAAGTCAAAAGAACTAAAACATACGCTCTTGAGAACCAAAAACCCACTCTTCACCCTTCTTTTATTTTTTATCACTATCGCAGGATTCGCCCAAACGGCTACCGTTACCGGAGTTGTTCTCGACGAAAACAGAAGCCCCGTTAATGGAGTCAATGTCTCCGCCTCGGGAAAAGCGACGGTCACCGATCGCGATGGTTTTTACAAGATTGAAATTCTGGCGAACCAGAAGGTCGACTTGATTTTCACCCACGTGACACTTAAGAAACGCACGATAACTTTAGAACTCAAATCCAACGAATACTTTGAGTTCAACCCGGTGATGAACAACACTGCCGAAGAATTGGGCGAAGTCACCATCATCAACAACCGCAAACGGGTACAGGGCATCGTGAATATCGCACCCGAAGTCATCCGCAAAATCCCCGGAGCCAACGCCGGTATAGAAAACGTGATTAAAACGTTGCCCGGAGTGACCAGCAATAACGAACTCAGTACCGCTTACTCGGTGCGCGGTGGAAACTATGACGAAAACCTCGTCTATGTCAATGAAATAGAGATTTACCGTCCGTTCTTGATTCGTTCGGGCCAACAAGAAGGGTTGAGCTTTACCAATACCGATATGGTACAAAACGTCGATTTTTCGGCCGGTGGATTTCAAGCCAAATACGGAGACAAACTCTCGTCGGTGCTAGACATCACCTACCGCAAGCCCACTCGTTTTGGTGCCGCTACCGAACTCAGTTTCCTCGGCGGAAGCCTTGCCGTCGATTTAGCCTCCAAAGACAACAAATGGACCGCCATTACCGGAATCCGCTACCGCGACAACAGCCTGCTCGTAGAAAGCCAGGAAACGCAGACCAATTTCAAACCCATTTTTGCCGACATCCAGACCAACATTACCTATACACCGTCTGATCGCTGGCAATGGAGTTTCCTTGGGAACATTTCGCAAAACCGCTACAACTACCAACCACTAACACGCGAGACCAAATTTGGGACTTTCCTCGAGCCCATCGCTATCCAGATTCTATACGACGGACGCGAGAAAGACCGCTACGATACCTATTTCGGGGCGATGAAAACTACCTTTACGGTCAATGAAAATTTCACCTTGAAATTCATCGGCTCGGCCTACCATACTTTAGAACAGGAGTATTTCGACATTTTTGCTTCCTATGGTTTGGGCGAAGTAGATACCAATGTTGGCTCTGAGACTTTTGGCGATGTGACTTTTACCCGTGGCATCGGGACTCAACTCAACCACGCCCGCAATGATTTGGATGCGTTGATTGTCAATGCCGAAATCAAAGGCGCGCACAACATCAAAAAGCATCAGGTAGAATGGGGTTTCAAATACACACGCGAAGACATCCGTGACCGTGTCGTAGAGTGGGAAGTGATTGATTCTGCTGGGTTTTCTCTCAACCCGCCAAAAGGATTGCCATTGAACAACCAGCCTTACACACCTTATACTGGGCCACTGGTTCCTTACCAGAATGTACGGGCCAAAAATTTTGCAACGATTTCGAGGTTTTCGGGTTATGCGCAGTGGAGCCTTAAGGATAAATTAGGATCGAGCGAAGTCTGGTACAACGCCGGCGTGCGCGCGCACCAATGGCAAGTAACTGGTGACAACATCAACGGCGACAGCCAATTTGTATTTAGCCCAAGGGCACAAGTGGCCATCAAACCCGACTGGAACAAAGACATGGTTTTTCGCGTATCCGGAGGGATGTACTACCAACCGCCATTCTATAGGGAGTTGCGCGACCAAAACGGCGTGGTGCAACCCAACGTGAAGGCGCAATCTTCGTTTCATATCGTGTTGAGTAACGATTTCAGTTTTAAGATGTGGGAACGTCCGTTCAAGATGGTGACCGAAGCGTATTACAAGTCCATGACCGACGTGAATCCGTACACGCTTGAAAACGTGAGGATCCGTTATGCGGCCAACAACACGGCAGAAGCGTTTGCCCAAGGGCTCGACCTCAGGCTCAACGGCGAGTTTGTAAAAGGCACCGAATCCTGGCTGAGCTTTGGCTACCTCAAAACAGAAGAGAACGTCAACAACCGAGGCTATATTCCACGCCCAACAGACCAAAGGCTTAAATTTGGCATCTTGTTCCAGGATTTCATGCCTGTGGCGCCAAGCGTCAAAATTTACCTGAACCTGGTTTACAACACCGGATTGCCCGGCGGTTCACCGTCATACGCAGATCCTTATGTATACCAATCGCGCCTCAGGGATTACCGTCGTGCCGATGTTGGGTTTTCTTATGTACTCACCGAGAAGAACAAAGGAGACAAACGCCCCGAAGGGCATTGGCTCAGGAAATTCCAGGATTTCTCCATTGGATTCGAGATATTCAATATGTTCGACAACCAAAACGCCATTACCAATACCTGGGTGCGTGATGTTTATGAAAAGAGCCAATCGGCAATCCCGAATTACCTGACCACACGGGTTTTTAACGTCAAATTGGCGATTAAAATCTAAACGGGTCGACGCGAATTGCCTATATTTGAAACTCCATTGCAATAGAAAGAACATGAAACAGACTTCTCTTTTCTTCGCCTTGATCGCGGTTGTCCTCGGGGTAAGCTGCCAAAAAGAAGCACCCGAAAAGCCAAAGGTGAGCTACGACGATTCGGCAAAGCCTAAAACGAGTGTAAAAATCGATACCACCCAAATTGAAATAGCCGATCTACCGGTACAATTCCAGGGAACCAATTATCTTATTTTTCCCGTCGGAGACCTCAATATTTATGGTGGGAATGCTCGTGGAGGTTATGAGTCTTCAGCGTCTAACGATCTTCGGTTTAAGATCTCCAATTACGGGGAGAATGAGATTGCGGGTTATTTGCGCAATCTTAAATTTCGCGAAATGGGTTCGGATTCGCTGCACGCGCTGACCGATAAGCCCATGCTCATCCAAACGGTGACTTTTCTCAAATCGGTAGCCGACAAAACCAAGCAACAAATCCTGGTCTACACGCTCGCCGACATGGACACCAACAAAGATGGTAAGCTCGACGCCTCAGACATCAAATCCCTTTACCTGAGCGAAGTGTCGGGCAAACGGTTTACCAAAGTTTCTACCGATTTTTTAGAATTGATTGACTGGAATCTGATTGAGTCAGAAAACCGCTTGTATTTTAGGACCATCGAAGACGCTAATAAAAATGGAGAGTTCGATAAAAAGGATGTCATGCACTACCATTTTATTGATTTGTCTGGCAAGGATTGGAAAGTGTCTGATTACAACCCGATTTAATTCTATCCATAAGCCTATAAAAAAAAGCGTCCGGCAAAACTGTCGGGCGCTTTTTTTATAAAGTTACGGGAATGTACATGTTACCCGTTCCTACTGTAGATTTTGCAGGAATGGCAACAATTGGGTTTCAACCAAATCCTGGAGTTCGTTCATCTTGTTTTGTGCGTTTTGAACGGCAGGTCTGTCATTTATTATCGCCGTAGAAAAAGTGTCCGGGATGGCATCGATGGCGTCGATGGCTTCGGTGATTTTGGTCTTAAGCGAGCTGTCGAGTGTTGGATTGGTGAGGATCACCACATCGCTCAAGCCCATTCCATCGGCACCATTAAAATCGCCCATGTAAATATTTTTTATCCCCAGGATGTTGTTCGCCAAATCTTGTTTGGTATTGTTACTCAAACGAGACTCTTCTGCCTCGGGTTTTGGTGCGCCCGAGTTACCGCTCAACGGTTGTCCGATTTTTTCATCGGCCACCTTATTGCCGAGCGCAGCCAGTCCTTTTGCAATTTCGACCAAAGCCGATTTTTGCGACGGAAAAATACTGCCTGTTTTTCCTGCATATATGAAGTTTGCAGCATAATTTTCACCATCCGTACGCCATGAGTCATACATCTTTTGGGTATTGTCCTGCAAATCTGCCGCAGCGGCTTTAAGGAATTCAATTTCTCTTTCTGTGAGGTCGGCTGCGGTTTTGTTTCCGTCGATGCCCCACACCAAGTATTCTATGACATGGAAACCCCTGATCGCGTTGTTGTTTGCCAGCGTAAGTGGTGTAATTGGCGCGCCGTTTCCGATGATAACGCCCATCGCAACTGCATCAACCGGCCAGGAATCAATCGCCGGCTGTACGGTATTTTTAATGCTCGGTGCCGCATAATCTACCGCTTCTGATTGTTCCCATTCTAATCGCGCCGCTTGCCAGGCCAGTTTGAGGTCGGCCTGTTGGGTGTCGGTCATTGGCGCGGTAATGCCATTGATTAGGTTTTCCAGATCGGTGGCCTTGGTATTGAGCGTTTCGTAGTTGGTAACAATTACACTGTTCGATAAATTGGTGAGTACGGCAGTACGTATCGGGGAGTCGGTAGAAAATGATTCTGAAGAACTACTATTGTCGCAATCGGCCAAAATCAAAGCCGTAAAAACAATAACAGATAAACTAAGGATTTTGTTTTTCATTGTATAGATGTTAAATTTATGTATGACGATAGGCGGTAAAAATAGTAAATACCTAGATAAGGATGTCACTTTCGAGATCTGATTTCTCAATAGCGAAATCGAACCCAAGGCGCTTGACCAGCTCGATGACCAAATTCTTGTACCAGTTTTCTGATTTGGGATGGATGTAGATTTTTTCAATAAGCCCGCCTAAGTCTACATCTACCTTAAGCCCGTTGTCTATTTTCATGTTGTGCGCGGTGGTATCGGTCAGGATGCGGATTTCGCGTTCGTACTGGAAACTCTTGCGTTTGAACAAGAACGGAAAGAACGCGTCCTCAAACGGGATATGCTCTTTCTTGTAATCGATATAATTGACCTCACCAATATATTGCAGGAACGTTTTTTCGGGCGCGAGTGCCTTCTTGATCCTTCCTACTGTTGATTGGATGGCGAGTCCTTCTGATTTTTGGGTGAAAATCTGCCACATCGCAAACGACTCGTATTCGTTGCTGTGCCAACTGCTGATGACGACTTTGGTGCGGTGCGTCTTGTAATAATCAAGGAAGTCGGGATTGTCTACCGAGAGCTTCCGGATTTCTTCAAAAGTCGGTTCGCTGAACGTGCCCTCGTATTGGTCCTCGAATTTGTCAGAGCGCGACATGAACAACTTTCGATACAACAATAAATCCACAAATTTAGACAAATCGAGGTATTTCCAGACAACAGTCTCGTCATCGGGCAACTTGATATTTTTGTCGTTGGTGTACATTCCGTTTTAACTTTCAAAGGATTGCATCGTCACCAATTTGTTGTAGGTGCCGTGCATCGCGATCAGTTGTTCGTGTGTGCCCTGTTCTACAATTTTGCCTTTCTGCATCACGACAATCAAATCGGCTTTTTGGATGGTCGACAATCGGTGCGCGATTACAATCGAGGTGCGGTTTTGCATCATGTTCTCGAGTGCCACTTGAACGAGTTTTTCGCTTTCAGTATCGAGTGCCGAAGTCGCCTCATCGAGGATCATAATCGGTGGGTTTTTGAGTACCGCGCGCGCAATACTGAGTCTTTGTTTTTGTCCGCCCGAGAGTTTGTTTCCGCTGTCGCCGATGTTGGTGTAGATGCCATCCGGTAAATCTTTCACAAATTCATACGCATTGGCGATTTTGAGCGCATCGATGATTTCCTCGTCGGTGGCGTCGGGTTTTCCGAGTAGTATATTCGACTTGATCGTATCGTTAAAAAGGATGCTGTCCTGGGTAACCAGACCAATCAAACTGCGTAAAGAATGCAAATCCATGTCTTTAATATCCACGCCGTCGATGGCGATTTTACCTTCATTTACATCGTAAAAACGTGTCAAAAGATTGGCAATGGTACTTTTTCCAGAACCCGATTGGCCTACGAGTGCCACGGTTTTCCCTTTGTTCACCGTAAGGGTGAAATCCTTGAGTACATTCTCTTGCTCGTAACGAAAATTGATGTTTTCTATCGTGACAGCTTTGTCGAATGTTTCTTTTTGGATGGCATTTGCCTTACTGGTAATTTCATTTTCCTGCTCCAAAACCGCAAACACACGGTCGGCGGCAGCAAGCCCACTTTTCACCTGGTACGAAGCTTTTGAAATCGCTTTTGCAGGAGTAAGGATGTTGTACGCCAAAGCCATGTAGGTGATGAACGCTGCGCCTTCGAGGGTTTTGGATACCAGTACCATTTGTCCGCCGTACAATAAAAGGATAGCGATGGTGACGATGCCTAGAAATTCGCTCAATGGTGAAGCGAGGTTATTCTTGTTGCCGATAGAATTCGATAATTTTTGCAAACTACCCACCGAAGCGTTGAACTTGTCCTTGAAATTCCCTTCGGCGTTGTAGCTTTTCACGACTTTGAGTCCACTCAGGGTTTCCTCTAAAATCGAAATGAAATAGCCCGATTCCTGTTGCGCACGCTCTGATTTTCCTTTTAGCGATTTTCCGATCCGCGAAATAATCCATCCCGTCAGAGGAATGAAAATAAACACGAATAAGGTCAAATTCACACTAATGAAAAACATCGTAACAATCGTGAATAAAATCGTCAAAGGTTCACGGATGACGAGTTCAAAAATAGAAAAGAACGAAGTCTGTACTTCGCCAACATCGCCCAGCATACGCGCCATGACATCGCCTTTGCGTTTTTCAGAATAGAAGGAAATGGGCAACTCGATGATTTTCTTAAAAAGTATGTTGCGCAAATCCTTGAGTACGCCATTGCGCAAAACGGTGATGTGCACCATCGCGAAATAGTTGAACAGGTTCTTGAGGAAAAACAGCGAAATGATCAATGAAATTACAAGTACCAAAGCCATTACCGGATCTTCGGCCGAAAATTTCGTGATGTAATAGGAAAGCGAATCTTTAAGGTAACCGCCCAAATCCAGAATAGAATGCAGTACTGGTTTTTCGACGATTTTCTCCTGTTTGCCAAACATGATGTTGAGCATGGGCAACAACGAAAGCATCGACAGCGAACTGAACAGCGCGTACAATATATTGAACGTGATGTTGAGTACCGCGTTGGTTTTGTACGGTTTTATAAAAGGGAGTATCTTCTTGTAATTCTCCATTAAATGATTTTTAAATCCTCAAGGATGTTTTTGATCTTGTCGTCGAGTTCGGCTTCTACTGTTTTCGCGTTTTCGACTTGGTCTAATGGCGCATTCACACTGAAATAGAATTTGATTTTAGGTTCGGTGCCGCTTGGCCTCGCTGCGATTTTAGCACCGTCTTCGGTATAATAAATCAACACGTCCGACTTTGGCACCGTCATGTTTTCTACTTCGCCCGTCAATAGGTTTTTGGCCGTCGACATCTTGTAATCTTCAAGCATCACCACACGTTGTCCATTGATTTCCTTGACCGGATTCTCGCGCAGGTCTACCATCATCTGGTTGATTTCTGCGAGACCGGCAATTCCTTTTTTCGTTAACGACACGAGGTATTCTTTGTAAAATCCGTGGTCCACATACAAGTGTAGCAATTCTTTGTAAACCGAGCTGCCATTCGCTTTCGCCTGTGCCGCGATTTCACACATGAGCAGCGTGGCGGCTACTGCATCTTTGTCGCGCACGGCGTCGCCTACCATAAAACCGAAACTTTCTTCGCCACCGCCAATGAATTCCTGGTTCGGGAAGTCCTTGATAAATTTGGCAATCCATTTAAATCCGGTCAAGCCCACTTTACATTCTACGCCGTAAGCATCGGCAAGTTGCAACATCATGGGCGTAGACACAATCGTCGAGCCGATGAATTGATTGCCGTTGATTTTCCCGGCGCGTTTCCATTGTTCGAGCAAGTAGGCCGTCATCAAAACCATGGTCTGGTTGCCGTTGAGCAAAATCATCTTGTTGTCGTTATCCCTCACGGCAACGCCGAGTCGGTCGCAATCGGGATCGGTTCCTACCACGATGTCGGCACCGAGTTTATCGGCCAACGCCAGCGCCATCGTCAATGCTTCGGGTTCTTCTGGGTTTGGTGATTTTACGGTTGGGAAATCCCCGTTGGGTTCGGCCTGTTCGGGAACAATATGTACATTGGTGTAACCTGCTTTTTCTAAAACCGCGGGAACTGCCTTAATCGACGTTCCATGCAACGAAGTAAATACGATGCTCAGGTTTTGTTTGGCTGCCGAAGGCGTATTGAAACTTGCGTTGTCAATCGTTGATTGCTGGAACGCATTGTCAATTTCGGTGTCAATGTATTCGATCAGGTTGTTGTTCGCCTCGAATTTGATTTCGTCATAACGCAACGCCTCAATCACTTTGATAATTTCTGCATCCTGCGGCGGAACAAGCTGCCCGCCATCCTGCCAATACACTTTATAACCGTTGTATTCTGGCGGATTGTGCGAAGCGGTGAGTACAATTCCGGCTTGGCATTTCAAGTATTTGAGCGCAAAACTGAGTTCGGGTGTTGGGCGCATGTCTGAGAACAAATACACTTTGATGCCGTTTGCCGAAAATACATCGGCCACGACTTTAGCGAGCGTATTGCTGTTGTGTCGGCAATCGTATGCAATGGCGACTTTCAAATCTTCTCCGGGAAACACCTGTTTCATGTAGTTGGAGATGCCTTGCGTATTTTTTCCGAGCGTATATTTATTGATGCGATTCGTGCCAATGCCCATCACACCGCGCATGCCGCCGGTCCCGAATTCGAGGTTTTTGTAAAAACTCTCCTCGAGTTCCTTTGGCGAAGTGGTCATCATTTCTTTAATTCCGGCTTGGGTCTCGGCGTCGAAAACCGGAGTCAGCCATTCATTTACTGCATTGAGGATATTTTGTGGTATGTCCATTGTCTTAAAACTTCAAAATTCAATATTCGTTGTTCAATATTCTTTATTTTTTTTAGGAGCTATTTGCTCCGCCAGTTCGCTGGCGCTCGGGTCCTGCTGTCCGCTATATCTTTTCCGCCTTAAAGAAAGGCGAAAAAGGATGCCGCTTCCATCAGGGCTAAAAATTCACCGTGCCCGAAACCTTA
Source organism: Flavobacterium sp. UBA7665 (assembly GCA_002483285.1). Taxonomy (GTDB): domain Bacteria; phylum Bacteroidota; class Bacteroidia; order Flavobacteriales; family Flavobacteriaceae; genus Flavobacterium. The sequence goes on along the minus strand of DLHP01000027.1, from coordinate 15,445 downwards.
TACCGTTCCTCGTTGTTTTTCGTCCGTAAGATAATCTCACCCAAAAATCCCGCAAGGAACAATTGTGTCCCGATAATCATCGTGGTGAGCGCAATGTAAAACAGCGGATTGTCGGTAACCAATATTGTTGGTGCGTTGAACAAAAACAATTTGGCGAGTTTTACCCCTATAATCACACCGGTAGAGACGAAACCGATCAGGAACATCACCACGCCCAAAGCGCCAAATAAGTGCATCGGTCTTTTGCCAAAACGCGACAAAAACCAAATGGTGATCAAATCCAAAAAACCGTTGATGAAACGCTCCATACCAAATTTGGTCTGGCCGTATTTCCTGGCTTGGTGTAAGACGACTTTTTCTCCGATTTTCCCAAATCCGGCGTTTTTGGCCAGTACGGGAATGTAACGGTGCATTTCGCCCGACACCTCGATGTTTTTTACAACGACTTTGTTATAAGCCTTGAGTCCGCAGTTGAAATCGTTAAGCTGCACGCCCGATGTTTGGCGCGCCGCCCAATTGAACAATTTCGAAGGCAGGTTTTTGGACACCACCGAATCGTAGCGTTTTTTCTTCCAGCCCGATACCAAATCGTAATGCTCTGTGGTAATCATGCGGTAGAGTTCTGGGATTTCCTCGGGATTGTCCTGCAGATCGGCATCCATGGTGATAACGACATCGCCCTCGGCTTTGGCAAAACCGGCATGCAAGGCTTGCGATTTCCCGAAGTTTTTTAAAAACCGGATGCCTTTGATGTTGGGGTTTTCGGCAGAAAGTCTTTCAATGATAGACCATGAACTGTCGGTCGAGCCATCATCGATGAAAATCACTTCGTATGAATAACTGTTTTGGGTCATCACCCGGACAATCCAGTCATGGAGTTCCTGCAGGGATTCTTCTTCGTTAAGAAGCGGAATGACTATGGATAAATTCATCAATTAGATACTTTGTGGTCGTTCGCGTCTTACGATGAGCGCGGTGATGAGCCCGATGATGCTGTACAGGATAATGCTAAACGCAAAACCTTTGAGCTGGCCCCATAATCCAAACGAATCTGCCTTTTGCATTTCTTCGGCCATCTTATTGATGTCGGCGGCCTTGCCTCCAAATTTCTGCATCATTTCAACGGTCTTCTTGGTAACGTTTTCGGTGATGATGATCTTGGCCTCGGTATCAATGTAATTGAAAAGCAAGATACTGTAAAGCGTAGAGATGAACGCGCCCAAAACAACGGTGATGAAAAAGCAGGTAAAGCTCTCCTTAAAAGAAAGGAAACCGCCATTGACTTTTTTCTGTTTGGCAGCTGCAAAGGCTCCAAATCCGGTAATAACGACGAGATTGACCATGCCAATCCAAGTACTTGTGAATAAGTTTATATCGATGGCATACATTAAAGTGGTTATTACGATCATGACCAAGCCAAGTATAATACCGTAGTTCATCGAATTTTTGCGCATTGCTTCCATAAAACGTTTCAGTTGAATTAATCCACAAATATAACAATTCCCATTTTACAGCCCGCTAAAAATTGATTGGGATATTGAATTAAAAAAAGTAGATAAAGGTTTGATTTTTAAAAAATAGTTGTATTTTTGCGCACTCAAAATTAATAAGTAAAAACAAAAGTTATAACCGGTTTATACCTTTTCTGCCAGAAAAGCATCAGGACAGGGCATAGCAAACAAGAAAAATAAATTTACCATGAAAAAAGGAATTCACCCAGAAAATTACAGATTAGTTGCTTTTAAAGACATGTCAAATGACGAGGTTTTTATCACCAAATCTACTGCTGACACTAAAGAAACCATCACGCACGAAGGAGTGGAATACCCTGTGGTAAAAATGGAGATCTCAAGAACATCACACCCATTTTACACTGGTAAATCTAAATTGATCGATACTGCAGGTCGTATCGACAAGTTCAAAACCAAATACGCGAAACACGTTAAATAATTGTAACGGTTTCTTACTATATAAAGCCTTTCCGGTTTGGAGAGGCTTTTTTTTGTGGCAATTTTTAGCATTTGGTGGGGAATACCTTTCACCTACGGCTTTTTATTTTTATCCTAACCAAAACTTTCCTACTTTGGTGCTTTCAAACTTTACAACACAATGAACTACATACTTTTTGACGGAACGGTACGCAACACCTTACTTCCTTTCACCTTTACAAGGCCGGTTGCCGATATCCGCGTGGGCATTTTAACCATCCGCGAAAAGTGGGAAAAATACCTCGGAACCACCACAACAACCATCACCGAAGAATACCTTTCAGAGAAATTCCCGATGGTAGAAATGGAGCAGAACGTCATGATCAACGCGTCTTTCCTTCCAAACGAGGTATTGTCAGAAATGGTTTCCAACCTCGAACCCAAACAAGCCATTTTTAAAGGCGAAGAAGTCATTGCATTCTATTCCGAAGACAGCCAAGACGAAGTAGATTTTGACAAGTATGAAATCATAGAGTATAACGAAGAGTGTTTGTCTATTGTGCACACCTGGGACATTTTTGCCAAGAACGACGCCGCTTTACGCGAAGATTTTGAATTGCTCACCGAAGGCAGGAATTCGCAGCCTATTCCAAAAAGTGTCAACGTCATTGCACCAGAAAATATTTTTATAGAAGAGGGCGCGAAGCTCGAATTCGTCACCTTAAACGCTTCAACCGGTCCAATATACGTGGGTAAGAACTCAGAAATCATGGAGAATTCCGTGATCCGTGGACCATTTGCGCTCTGCGAAGGTGGCCAGGTCAAACTTGGTACCAAAGTGTACGGCGCGACGACTGTCGGGCCACATTCCAGGATTGGCGGCGAAGTCAGCAATTCTGTTTTGATGGGATATTCCAACAAAGGGCACGACGGTTTTTTGGGCAATTCGGTGCTGGGCGAATGGTGTAACATCGGCGCCGACAGCAACAATTCCAATCTCAAAAACAATTACGAAGAAGTCAAGTTGTGGAGTTACGAAACCGGCGGATTTGAAAAAACCGGCCTGCAATTCTGCGGACTCATGATGGGCGACCACTCCAAATGCGGTATCAACACGATGTTCAATACCGGAACCGTAGTAGGCGTAAGCACCAATATTTTTGGCAGTGGGTTTCCACGCAATTTTATCCCAAGCTTCTCTTGGGGCGGCGCGTCGGGATTCACGACCTATATTACCAAAAAGGCCTTCGAAACCGCGCGCATCGTCATGTCACGACGCAATGTCGAGTTCGATGAAAAGGAAGCCAAGATCCTCGAGCATGTTTTTGAGGAAACTAAAAAATGGCGTAAAGAGTAATCTTTTATTCCTCGTAAGTCACTAAAACGCGAATCGGTTTGGATAGTATATTGGCCGAATTTCCCGCTTTTGTCCAGACAGTAATGCCGGCGGCACTTATAAAATAATCATATTCGTAGCCAACCGAGGCGGTGTAAGATGGCGGCACGCTCGATCCCGCCGTGTATTCTACCAAAACATTAACCGCCAAAATCTTGGAACTGGTCAAACCATGAAGCATGACGGTTGTATTGCCCTGAATCGCTGCGGTGGTTCCGGTAAGTTTGATCATTTTAACCGCAGGCGCGGCATTCCCGCCTAGTTTGGTGTAACCGTTTACTTCGAGTTCGGCGGTTGGAGCAGCTGTTCCTATACCCACTTCTCCGGTTCCTTTGATACGCATCCTTTCTGTAAATGAAGCGCTTGTCCCATATCCAAAAGCGATGTCGTCTGTGCTGGCTGCCGAATGGATCTGAAGCAAAGCCGTCTGGATACCAAATCCGTAGTGATTACCCGGCCCGCCCCACAATGAAATTTTATCTCCCGTAATACCCGTAAACTGAAGCGGGAAATCAGCCTTAAAGCCGCCAATAGCCACGTTGCCGGCGTCTGAGATGGTCATTCGCGTGAGGTTGTTGTTGGTCCTGAACTGAAGCGTATTGGGCATCGCAGCAGGACTGTAAACTATTGCGCCATTAGTTGCCTGGCCACCCGACCCGAATAGGATTCCGCTTTCTTGGGTGGAAAGAATATTGAGGAAAGTGAGGTCGTTGTTTTCAATAATAGTCTGTGCGAAAGGATTTGGGGTCGTTCCTGATGTGGTATTCATCACATGCAATTTAGACAAAGGATTGGTCAATCCAATACCCACATTTCCGTTTCCTTTAATTCGGGCCAGCTCGGTGAAAGCGGCACTGCTGCCATGCCCGAAAGCGATATCGTCGCCGCTATTGCTGCCATGGATTTGAAACAAACTGTTCTGGATTCCTAACCCAAAATGAGTCCCAGAAGCGCCGTACAAAGCAATCTTATCTCCAAGGTTTGCCGAGAAATGCAGCGGAAAATTCGGATTTGAATTTCCGATTCCCACATTTCCGTTTCCTTTAAATCGCACATTTTCTGTAAAAGTATCGCTGCTGCCGTAACCAATGGCGACGTCACTGAAGTTAAAATCGGAATGGATTTGTAGCAGGTTAGATTGAATTCCCAGTCCGTAATGGTTGGCTCCGTTGCCCCAAAGCGAAATCTTTTCCCCAAGATTCATGGGAAAATGTAGCGGAAAATCGGCCTTGAAATTCCCAATCGCCACATTTCCAACATCAGAAATCGTCATGCGGTTTTGGTTGCCGTTCGTTCTAAATTCTAGTCCGTTGGGAAGGCTCACTTGGTTGTACACGATTCCGCCACTTGTGCTCACCCCATTGGCTCCGAATAAAATCCCCGATTCACCGCCAGAAAGCAAGTTAAAATAAGTATAGTCGTCGTTCTCGATGGTAGCCAGCGACGCTAGGTTTGGGGTCATTCCCGAGTTGTTTTTCTTAATGTGCATTTTGGTTAACGGGTTCGTGAGACCAATACCAACGTTGCCATTACCCTTGACACGCATATTCTCTGTAAACGCAGCGCTCGAGCCATACCCAAAAGCAATATCATCGGTTATTCCCGCAGTGTGCATCTGCATTAATGCCGATTGTATTCCGAAACCATAATGGTTTGCTGCGCTTCCGAATAGCGAAATTTTATCGCCCACAGTAGCCGGAAAGTGTAACGGATAGGTTGGGATTATGCCTCCTATCGCCACGTTTCCGGTACCCGAAATTACCAATCGGTCAGCATTGCCATTGGTGCGAAACAGCATTCCGTTTGAAAGTCCTCCAGGATTGTAAATGATGCCTCCGTTAGTGGCATTGCCATTGGCACCAAATAAGAGCCCGGATTCGTCTCCAGAAAGCAAACTTAAATAATTGCCCGAGTTGCTTTCTATGGTAGCCACCGAACTCGCATTGGGAGTCATACCAGACGATCCTCTTGCTACATGCAACTTTGAAGCGGGATTGCTATTCCCGATACCTACTTTTCCCGTATGGAACATGTCATCGGTTATGGCGTTGGGCGTTTCGGAGGTACCTACTTCGTACCAGGCTTTATCGTTGGCTTTTGAGGAAATCCCGACCCATGTTGTAGTGGCGTCATCCCAATAGTAGAAGCCCGGTGTATTTGAACCGACAGTCGTGGTGAGGTATACCATCATCCCTTGCTGGGCCGCGGTAGGATTGGCGGCAGGAAATGCACTTACGCGTGGAATGAGAATCCCGTCATTGTTGTTTGGATTTGCCGCATTGCTCGCCCTGATGTCTAATTGGGCGCTAGGCGTAGTCGTGTTTATGCCAACCTGGCTGTAACTTTGGACGAAAAAAAGTAGGAATGCTACCCGTAAAATCGTTTTCATAATTGGATTATTTTGCGCAAAATTGGCTATTAAAACAGCGTGATTCCCGAAATTTATACCAACGACAATTATATTATACGAGTAGCTGGTTTTAACAAAAAATTTCTATTTTTGAGACTCAATCGCTTGAAAATGAAAACATGGAACTGCGTAATCGTTGACGACGAAGATGTAGACCGCTTGATGGTGGTTTCTTTCGCAAAGCGATTTGGGAAACTCAATTTGGTTGGGGTGTGCCGGTCGGCCGACGAGGCCCTTGAAATCCTAAATCAAACTGCTGTAGACATTCTTTTTTTGGATATCGATATGCCCGGATCTAACGGCGTTACCCTGCGCAAAAAAGCCATGGACATTCCCGTTTGCATTTTCATCAGTGGACATGCCGAATATGCTGTAGAAAGTTTTGAATTGGAGACCCTCGATTTTATCGTAAAACCTTTGCGTTTGGAGCGCTTTGAAAAAGCCATGCAACGCATCGAACAATTTTTAGAAATCAAGGAAAAGGCCGAGTTATTTGAGTTGAGTTTTGGTGATAACACGGTTTTTATCAAAGAAGGCAACGAAAAAACGCGCATCAATCTCTCCGATATTTTATATTTGGAAGCCTTAAAGGATTACACTTTCCTAGTGACCGCGCGAAAAAAACACTGCGTGTGGTCTAATATCGGGTCGCTCCTAAAACAGGAAACTTTCCAGTCTTTTACCCGCGTACACAGAAGCTTCGCCGTCCAGAAGCGATTTATCAAAAAAATAAACGCACAAGAAGTCATGCTCAACAACGATATGGCGATTCCGGTGGGTCGAGCCTTCAAAGACGGCATAAAATCGCTGCTATGAAAAAGGCAATCCTTTTATGGTTCTGGATTTTTCCGCTTTTCATGATGGGCCAAGGCAAGCACGATGCAAAATCCCTGCTATCGGATTTGCGTAAAATGCAGGAAGATACTTTAAAAGTCAACCAACTCCATAAACTTGGTTTGCTGTATATTGATTCCGATTCTTCGAAAGCATTTTTCTACAACAGGAAAGCCCTGCAACTTGCCCAAAAACTACAATGGCAGGAAGGAATTGCCCAATCCAATTTTCACCTCGGTTCTGTTTACAATGTGCATTTCAGTTATGACAAGGCACTCGTTTTCTTCAAGCGCGCGTTGGCTACGTCAAACCAGCGGCTGCTGGGAACTGCGTATCTCAACATTGGCGGCGTATACATCCAAAAGAGCGATTATCCAAAGGCCTTGGCGTATTTTCATCGGGCGTTAAAAATAGATGAGGCGATTGGCGACCAAAAAGGCACGGCGAAAATTGCGGCCAATATGGGGTCGGTGTATTATGGCCTCCAGAATTACAAGAAGGCCTTGTATTTTTTCGACAAGGCGGCGCAAATCAACGAGCAGGTTGGGAATGAAGCCGATTTGGCAATTGTCAACAGAAATAGAGGTGGCGTTTACAACAGTTTGGGTCAGCCACAAAAAGCGCTGGCCTGTTATGAAAAAGCCAACCAATTGAGTGTAAAGCGAAACGACAAGGCGCTGCAGGCCCGGATTTTATCAGACATCGCACTGGTGTATTTCAATTTAGAAGATTATGACAAAGCCATCAGCAACAGCCGACTTTCATTAAAAGCCATTGCCAGCGGTGCCGAAGACAAGCAAACCGTGGCTTTTAACCACGGTGTCCTTGGCGATTCGTATCTTGAGAAAGCCAGGAAAACGGCAGTCAACCGCAGTTTTTTAGACAGCGCCATGCACCATTTGAAAGGCGCTGTGCAACTCCACAAACAACTCCGCAGCACTCGTGACCTGGTTTACGATTACGAGAGTATGACCGAGGTGGATAAGTTGCGCGGCGATTACAAAAGTGCCTTAAAATCCTATGAAAATTCGACGCTGTATAAAGACTCGATTTTCAATGCCGACAATAAAGAAACCATCAAGAACCTCGAAGACAAAAGAGCCATTGAGCGCCGCGACCGTGAAATCAAAATCAATAAGCTCGAGCTCGAAGCCAAAGAAAGACAAAAGTGGTTCCTGCTGTTGGGTTTGGCGTTGCTGGGGATTATCGGAGCGATGTTGTTTTACCAAAGTAGCAACCGCCGCAAACTCAACAAAAAATTGTTTGCCTTAAACGGTAGCCTTGCCCAAACCAACGAGGAACTTGACCAGGCCAACAAAATCAAAGCGCGGTTTTTTAGCATCCTCAACCATGATTTGCGCAGCCCAGTTTACAATTTGATCCATTTTTTGCACCTCAAGAAAGAAAATCCCGAGTTGCTCGACGAACAGACCAAAGCCGCAATCGAAACCAAAACCATGGTATCGGCCGAGAATTTGCTGGTTTCTATGGAAGACCTGCTGCTTTGGAGTAAAAGTCAAATGGAAAACTTTAGCCCGCAACCCGAAACGATAGCAATCGCGAGCATTTTCAACGACACCCAAAAGCACTTTGAAAGCGAAGGACGGGTGGCGATTGCCTTTGAAAACCCTGAAAAGATTCAACTGTACACCGACGAAAATTACCTTAAAACCATCATCCGAAACCTCACGGGTAACGCCATCAAAGCGCTCGAGCAAACCGAGCGACCCACCATCATTTGGAAAGCCTGGCGCGAAAACAACCAAATCTTTCTCGAGATTAAAGACAATGGGCCCGGCGGAGACGATGCGCAATTCAAAGCCCTATACGACGATCGCGAAGTAGTGGGAATTGGGACGGGCTTAGGCTTACATCTGATTCGAGACCTGTCAAAAGCCATTGATTGTGAGATAAAAGTGCGTTCGGTGGTGGGTAGCGGCACGACATTCACCTTGGTGTTCGCGAACTCCAAATAACGGGATTGGTTATTTATCGCCTTTTAAAAACCGGCCGCTCTTGTCGAACTCTAAATCGATCTTATTGGTGAGGTCAACATCAACGTCTTTGTGGCCGTAATCGATGTGCGTGATTTTCTCGTTTGGGTAATTTTTGGCGACATAGTCTACGATGACTGCAGAAATGTAAGCGGTAGGGATTGGTTTGCCTTTGCCGTCTACTTCGCGCCAAGCGCCGTCTTTCCAAAACTCGATTTCGGTGCCGTCTTTGAGGATGACCTCGTAGCCTTTTTCTCCGTGTTCGGCGTCTTTCTTGGCTTTCTCAATCGGGATGCCTTTAAAATGTTTGTCAAGGAAAGCCGTTGCGCCTTGTGGCAATTCGCTCGGGTTGATTTTCTTTTGTGCGGTGGCCGATATTGCAATGACCAGCAATAAAGCGGCAAGGATGTTTTTGGTTTTCATGACTGTGAATTTTAGTTGTGTCTTTTAAATTTAGCACAACATTGGCCGGAATGCAACCGATTTGGCAAAGGTTTAATATTTTGTATGTATGTAATTCATTGATAATTAACACCCGAGGCAAAAGGCCGAATTGTGCGAAGCGATTTAAAAAACGGCGTTTGTGTTTTTTGAAACCGATTATTGTGTGTAAATTTGCAGGCTCAATTGGAGTAGGTTGCCCGCGTTAGGGATTGAAGTGGAAATCTTTTATTTACTGGAACGCAGAGGAAGGAAATAAAAATTGTAGCGGAAAGCCCGACCCGAAGGGAAACGCCCAAAAAACATGGAAAGAAAAAAAGTAGCTTTTTACACACTTGGTTGCAAACTGAATTTTTCGGAGACTTCTACTATTGCCCGCAGCTTTCAGGACGAAGGTTTTGATCGTGTGGATTTTGAGGAAGTGGCCGATATTTATGTGATCAACACCTGCTCGGTGACCGAAAATGCTGACAAGCAGTTCAAGCAATATGTGAAAAAGGCAATGAAGCTCAACGATAAGGCGTTTGTCGCGGCGGTGGGTTGTTATGCACAATTAAAACCCGAAGAACTTGCCGCGGTGGATGGTGTGGATTTGGTATTGGGCGCGACCGAAAAGTTCAAGATTACCGATTACATCAACGATTTGTCTAAAAATGACATGGGCGAGGTGCATTCGTGCGAGATTTCCGAAGCCGATTTTTATGTTGGAAGCTATTCGATTGGCGACCGGACGCGTGCCTTTTTAAAAGTGCAGGATGGTTGCGATTACAAGTGTACGTATTGTACAATTCCGCTGGCGCGCGGTATTTCACGAAGCGATGCTCTCGAGAATGTGCTTCAAAACGCAAAGGAAATCTCCCAGCAAAACATCAAAGAAATTGTCTTGACCGGCGTCAATATTGGCGATTATGGCAAAGGCGAATTTGGCAATAAAAAACACGAGCATACTTTTCTGGAACTCGTTCAGGCTTTGGATGCAGTAGAAGGCATTGAGCGATTGCGAATTTCGTCTATCGAACCGAATTTGCTCAGGAATGAAACGATTGAATTTGTATCGAAAAGCCGCACCTTTGTGCCGCATTTCCATATTCCGCTGCAATCGGGCAGCAATGAGATCCTTAAGAAAATGAAGCGCCGTTATTTGCGCGAGGTTTATACCGAAAGGGTTTCCAAGATCCGCGAAGTCATGCCGCACGCCTGTATTGGCGTGGACGTGATTGTAGGATTTCCGGGTGAAACCGACGAACACTTTTTAGAAACCTATCATTTTTTGAACGACCTCGACATTTCGTACCTGCACGTCTTTACCTATTCGGAGCGCGACAATACAGAAGCCGCGGCTTTTGATGGGATTGTTCCTGCCAATGTACGCGCCAAGCGCAGTAAGATGTTGCGCGGGTTGTCGGTCAAGAAGCGCCGTGCTTTTTATGAAGACCAGCTCGGTACGAACCGCACGGTTTTGTTTGAGAGCGAGAATAAGGAAGGTTACATCCACGGATTTACCGAGAATTATGTTAAAGTGAAAACCCCGTGGAATCCTGAACTTGTGAATACTTTACACGAAATCAACCTTACGAAAATTGATGAGGATGGTTCGGTCAGGATGGAATTTCTGAAGGTTACGGTATAATGATATAACACAGATTGCACAAATTTCACAGATTTAGCGGTATAAAATCTGTGAAATTTGTGCAATCTGTGTTTAATTTAAATCCCTGAAAATCACTTTAATTTTTGATGAGTTTCGCGGTAAAAGATTTTCCATGTTCAGTTTGCCCGGAAATCAGGTAAAATCCATTGTCGAGTTCGCTGACATTGACACTACTGTCTTTCACGCTGAGCGGAATTTTTTTGCCGTCAGTTGAATAAGCCGAAACTTCCTTGACATTTGAAGCGAAATAGACCATGCTTTGCGCCGGATTGGGCTGCATCGCAACCGTCGTAGTTTTAAAATCGCTTACTTTCAGTGTTGTGTCGGGATCGAGGAAATCTGGGTCCCAGTCGTTGTCGCCGTCGTCATCGGTAAGGTTTCCGTTTCCGTTAAGGTCTTCGGCGGCGTTCGAAATCTGGTCGTTATCTTCATCGCCAGTCGCGGCAAGTGCTTCAAGTTTGACGCAATTGTAATAAGCCGCACCGATGTCAAGCTGCTCGTAATAAGGGCCGCTTCCCGAATAAATGAAATCGATGTAAATGAATTCTTCGAATGGCGTAGCGTTGGTGTGGATGGGCTCGATTGCTGTACTCCATTGCAACATGTAGCCCGATAAATCAAAGCCGTGTTGTGCCAAAAGTTTTGCCGGGTAATAAGTATGCAAGAACCAATCGGTATCAAATTGGGCATAACCGTCGTTATCTGTGTCAATCATGCCAAAAACATCACAACCCGGCGGTGGCGGTGTAGCAACCTGAGCATAAGTGCAAAACGTAAAAAGGCTAAAAACGAGGCAGTAAAATGGCTTCATATTTACAGTTTGATTCCAGGTGGCAAAAGGTCTTTATAGATTGGGTGCTTCCTGAAAAACGTTGCGATTTTAGGAAGGATTGGCATCACCTTGAGTTTGCGCTCGTAAGCGATTTCCATGATGTGTTTTAAAAGGTCGTTGATGAATTCTTCGTTGTCAAAACCTTCAGGAACGTTGATTTTGGTTAAGAAAATCTTTTTCTCCTGAAATGAATATTCTAACGAAACCATGCCTTGTGGTGATGTAGTTTCGAATTGCCGTGCAAAAGTATTGTCCTTGATTTCCATTGTAGTCGTTGCTTCCATAATTTGCATGCTTATTTAAATAAAAAAAGTTCGTTACAAAGGTACCTTTTTATGAGCGCATAGTCAAGTGATTGACAATCAAATAATGGTAATTTTATAATAACTTTCGCGCGGTTTAGAATCTAAAAAGCTAATTTTAGGCAAATTTCAGCAAGTCTCATGAGTAAGATTCCGGTTTATTTTATGCCAGGTTTGGCCGCCAGTCCGGCGATTTTTGAGCGCATACTGTTGCCGCCCGACACTTTTGAGATGCATTTCCTGGAATGGGAAATCCCCAAAAAGAAAGAAAGCCTGGCCGCATACGCCCAACGGTTGGCTGAGCGCGTCCCTAAAGACGGAGCCGTACTCATTGGCGTTTCATTTGGCGGCGTGATGGTTCAGGAGATGGCTAGGTTCCTGAATTTGCGAAAGCTCATCATCATTTCAAGTGTCAAATCCAACAAGGAATTGCCGCGGCGCATGAAAGTGACTAAATTAACCAAAGCCTACAAGTTGATTCCGGTGAGTCTGATCCACCACATTGAATTGCTCAACAAGTTCTCTTTTGGTGGCGGCCTGATCCAAAAGCGGTTGCGCTTGTATGAGAAGTTTCTTTCGGTTCGCGACAAGACTTACCTGGAATGGGCGATAGAACAAGTGGTTTGCTGGGATAGGGAAATAGCTGATCCCAACGTAATCCACATCCACGGAGATGCCGACGAGGTTTTTCCAGTAAAGAACATTGCCAACTGCATCAAAATCCACGGCGGGACACACATTATGATCCTGAACAAATACAAATGGCTCAACGAAAATCTGCCGAAAATAATTTTGGGATAGACCGCCCGATTTTGTAGGTTTACGGTATCACTAAATTTGAAAATGACTATGAACTGGATTAAAAAACTAGGCCTCACTGCTGCGGTAGTTTTCGTCAGCGGAGTCCTGATGTACGGCACCACCTATACACCCAAAGCCAATAAAAAGGTTACAGCCGAAATGCATTTTAGCTTGCCCGACAGCATTGATTTTGCGGGTGAACGCACACCACTCCACATCTCAGATGTCAAAGAACGCCTGGACCGTGAATTGCTCGTCAATGCCAACCTCGACGCTACCACTTTGCTCGTAATCAAACGCGCCAACCGTGCGTTCCCGACCATAGAGCCCATTCTGAAAAAGTATGGTGTCCCAGACGATTTTAAATATCTGGCAGTTATTGAAAGCAACCTGGTCAACGCGGTTTCGCCGGCTGGGGCAAGGGGAATTTGGCAATTCATGCCCGAAACTGCGCGCGAACGCGGTATGGAAGTCAACGACATGGTCGACGAGCGTTACCATTTGGAGAAAGCCACCGAAGCCGCCTGTAAATATTTCCTCGATGCCAAAGCCAAGTTTGGGAGTTGGACACTCGCCGCCGCTTCTTACAACGGAGGCATGAGCGGTGTGAACAAACAAATAGAAATGCAAAAAGTCACCGATTACTACGATTTGTTGCTTACCGAAGAAACCTCGCGCTACGTGTTTAGGATCTTGGCCCTAAAAGAAATCATGAAAAACGCTGAAAAGTACGGTTTTACCATAGGCCAGCAAGATTTGTATGCGCAGTTGCCTTCTAAAAAGATAATGGTAGACAGTTCGATCACCGATTTGGCGACTTTTGCCAAATCTCAGGGAATCAATTACAAAATCCTCAAAATCCACAATCCGTGGTTGAGGGACAAAAAGCTAATCAACGCTTCGCGCAAAGTGTACGCGATAGAAATTCCGTTAAGCGGATATTGAAAAGCGAGTTAATTGAGAAAATAAACACAGATTCCACAAATTCCACAGATTATAAATTTTAATCTGTGAAATTTGTGGAATCTGTGTTTTAATTTACTCGTTGTTAGCGAGTTGCTGTTTAGTTAAATCTTTCTTTTCCATGAAACTCACGAGCCTTTCGTTGAATACGTTGTAGTTGATTTCCATTGCCTTTTTAACCGAAATCCGTCCTGGCGGAATCGCAATGCCACCTCTTTTAATATCCACGACCTGTAGGTCGCTATTGAGAAAGTACGAGGTTGGGAATCCGAGGGTATGTTTTAAAGTGGCCACGACTGCCGCGTCATTGCGATACGACTCATTGGCGTAACACACTTTGATTTTGTGGCTGAATTGTCTCGATATTTTCAAGACGTCACTGCGCATATCCCAGAAAACCACTATGAATTGCATGTCATCGTCGTATTTGCGGGCGAGTTTGTTGAGTGCAGGGATTTCGCCTTTGTTCATGACACACCACGAAGCGTAAGTGATAATGAAAACCGGTTTCTTAATTTTTTCGAGTTTCACTTTCCTGCTGTTGATGCATTTGAAAGAGTAATTGTCAAATCGCGATCCTACCAAATGATTCTGTACCAATGAATCGAATAGGGCATTTCCTTTGGCAATATCGCCCGAATCAAAGGCCAGGTCGGTTTGGGAGTTGTACTTTTTGATGTTTTTTTTGATGGCATCGGCAAACGAAATTGCGCTGTCTTGCGCCAAAGAAGGAAAAACAATAAAATTGAGCAGAAGGAGTAAAAATATTCTCATATCCGTTAATTTATTGATTATAGTCAACGAAATTAACAAAATATAAAAATATAAAATTGCATTTTGTCTAAAAAAGGTTACAAAAAAGCCATTCTGATGAGAATGGCTTTAAATAGTAAGATAAATTTCTTACATCTTTTTCATCTGTTCTTTCATCATAGTGATTTGGTCCTTGAGCATGCCCTGTTTATCGAGCTTCTTGGCTTCGTTGAGTAACGCTGTTGCTTCGAGCTTTCTGCGTCTGGTAAGCGCCACGCCGGCCAGGTTGAGTTTGGCAACCGCCAAATCCATGTCCATGTTGAGACCGAGTTCAACTGCCTTTTTGAAATACTTCTCTGCTTGGAGCAGGTTGGTCTGCGAATGCATGATGCCATGCAAATAATTAAAGTAGCCTTGTTGTTTCCTGACCAAAGCCGTTTCGGGGTTTTTGATAAAAGCCAGCCATTTCTGCGCGCCCGGAAAATCCTGTTTGCGCAATTTTAAAAACGCAAGTAGGATGAATTCATTTCTGTAATAAAGGAAAATCGGGATTGCTGATAGTAAAATGAAGAAAATCCCTGTGCCTACGTAACCGTCGACAATTTCGTAGATGCCGTAAATGACGATGAGTGCGGCGAGGACTAGTTTGATATTTCTGTGAAACATGGTGTTTGTTTTTTTGTGGCGCAAAGTTATTGTTTCTTGTTTTAGTAACAAAGGTTATTTTTTTTTTGTGAAGCTTTATCCCGCTTTCCGCTGCTATCTTTTTAAACTCCCGTTGGTCGTTTAAAAAGGATATCCGCTGCAATCGGGGCTATTTCTTTTGAAAAAGAAACAAAACCTTTCTTTTGTCTTGATACAAAAGAAACAAAAAATCAATGGCCTCCGGATAAAAAGCTAAAAACTACCTCAAAAAAGCGGGCGCTTGCTGAGCCGTTCGCCTTGCAGGCTCACTCTTAACGCTTCGCGCTGCCGCTTTTTCTCGTTGTTTTTTACGCTTTTTCTCCGAACGGCCAGCCAGGTAGGAAGTGTTTATTTTATTTTTCGTTTGCTGAAGCTGCACGAAAAATCCTCCCAAGAAGGTTCCCTAATCAAAGGACGATAAGTCTCCGGTGGGAATTTTTGGCGCAGCGGGCAAGC
>DLHP01000028.1 GCA_002483285.1 Flavobacterium sp. UBA7665 | reverse complement strand
CGGCAGCGATAGCCCCGATTGTAGCGGCATCCTTTTGTTCCGCTTCTTTAGCGGACAAAAGATACAGCGGAAAGCGGGAATAGCTTCAAAAAAACAATAACTTTACACCCTCAAACAAACAAACCAAACAAAATGGAAGTAAAAGACAGCAACGGCAACCTCCTCGCCGACGGTGACTCAGTAACCGTAATCAAAGACCTCAAAGTACGCGGTTCGTCCGACGTGATTAAACGCGGCACGATGGTGAAAAATATTCGCCTCACCGATGATCCGGCAGAAATTGACTGCCGTGTGAATAAGACCGCGATGGTGCTTCGAACCGAATTTGTGAAAAAAGCATAAAGCCAAAGAATAAAGAACCAAGAGACAAGATTGTAAACCAAACGGCAACTACTTGTCTCTTGGATTTATTGCTTCCCAAACAAAAAAGCAACGCTTTCGCGCTGCTCCTTTATTTGTTCTCGGGTTATTTTTTTATTGTATCTGCACCGTAATCGGCAAGTTATACGCCGTGCGCACTGGTTTCCCATTCAAAATACCGGGTTCCCATTTGGTCTTGAACGACTTGAGTACGCGGATGGCTTCTTTGGCCAAACCGTAACCTGGATCTCGTTTCACCTGGATGTCGGTCATAGAGCCGTCTTTTTCAATCACAAATGAAACATATACCTTAAGGATCCTTTCTTCATCGGTTTCGGGATTGTTGAAATTTCGTTTGACGTGTTTGTAGAGCGTTTCCAACCCGCCTTCTAATTCGGGCATTTTGTCTAAGGTGGACGCTACTTTAACGGTGTTATCGGGAATCTCTACAGTTGTTGTTGCGGTTCCTGTCGTTGTGGTGGTTGTCGTTCCGGTGGTTCCGGTAGTTCCCGTGTCAGCAGTCGTTGTATTGGGTTTTACATCACTGTTTTTGCTTACGTCTTGTGCCTGACTCGCTTCGGTCACGACCGGGTCTTTTAGCAGTCTCTCGGTGGTTACTTCGGTGGGTTTGGTTTCGGCTTTTTTAGGCTGTATCCTTGGCATGTCGGGATGTTTGGGATATTCGATTTTGGTGACGTGGATGCTGTCATTGACAAACGGTGGCAAATCGTTTTCGCCGATTGGTTTTTTGCCAAAAGAACTCAGCAGCGACGCCACGCCAAACAACGAAGCCACAAACAGCAAACCGAACAAAAACGCGAAAGAAGTGGTCCTGGAAGCTTCCTGGCGCAATTGGTACGCGCCGTATTCCTTGTTCTTTCCTTCAAACACAAGGTCGTTCCAGCTTTTTTGGTAAATACTTACTTTTGACATAATCAAAGAATTTAATTGGTTAAGTATTTACACTACATAGGCGGTTATTTTAACAGCTAACGTAAAGTATGTGCGATATAATATTTAAAATGTTAGGAATTTTTCAGAAATCCGATGAATGGAATAAAAATCCCGACAACTAGCGCTTGTTCTCGATAATTTCGGCGAGTAGTTTTTTGGCGCGTAGCAATTTGATCTTGACATTATTGAGTGGTTCGCCCAATTGGTTGGCGATTTCCTGGTAGCTCATTTCCTGGAAATACCGCAGCTGGATAACTTCCTGGTAATGTGGCTTGAGTTCCTTGATGCATTGCAGCAAACTCGAGAGATTTTGTTCCTTGATGATCTTGTCTTCGGCCGATGGTGTCGTATCGGCCACATTAAACGCCTGGTAATCCTCCTCATCGGTAATGTCAATGAAAAGCGACGAACGTTTTTTGCGCAGCATGTCAATGTGCACATTTTTGGCGATGGCGATCAGCCAGGTATTGAACTGGAATTCGGGATTGTAAGTGGCGATTTTGTCAAACGCTTTCGCGAAGGTTTCCATGGTGATGTCTTCGGCGTCGGTTTCGTTCTCGGTGCGCTTGAGCATGAAATGGTACACCTCGTTCCAATAGTGGTCCAATAGAAAAGTGAACGCAAATTGGTCGCCGTTCTTAGCCTTTTCTATGTTTGTTTTTATTTCCAATGGACGGGTTTTGAGAACATATTGGTGAGGAAAATATTCAACTGCGTAAACACTAAGGTAATCTCAATAATCGGGAACCAATACATGACGTCCTTTTCCTTGAGTTTTCCGGCCGACAGCCCGAGTGCAATCCACGCAAACAGATAACGAAAACCAATCACGCTTAGTACAATAATCCACTGAAATTGAAACGCGAGCAATGCAATGGGCAATAACAAAAACAACAATTGGCTCAGGTAAAAAATCCCCAGCTGCATGCGGTCGAACGGTTTATAATGCGCCGCCGTAGACACATGCCTGCGTTTTTGTGTAAACCATTCTTTGAACGACGTCTTGGGTGTAGAATAAGTGAAGCTTTCGGCCGATGTACAGATTGTGGTATTCTTTGCTTTCGCGGCCTGGTTGATAAACAAATCGTCATCGCCCGAGCGCACTTTCATATGGTCCATAAACCCGCGAACATTAAAAAACTCCTCCTTTTTATACGCCAGGTTGCGACCCACACCCATATACGGATGTCCCATTTTGGCCCACGACAAATATTGCACGGCGGTAAGCATCGTCTCAAATCGGATGATTTTATTTAAAAACGATCCCGCGATTTTCTCGTACGCGCCATAACCCAAAACGATGGTCTTTTCGGCGGTAAACTGCGAGCTCATTTCCTTGATCCAGTCTTTCGAGGTTGGGTAACAATCGGCATCGGTAAACAGCAAATATTCCTTTTTGGCCGCCTTTATTCCGAGCGTGAGTGCAAACTTTTTATTGCCCCAAAATGCCTCGTTATTCTCCACTTTCACGAGCCTGATGTTGGCGTATTCTTTCTCAAACGCTTCAAAAACCTCGAGGGTTTCGTCGCTCGAAGCATCGTCAATCAATATAATCTCAAAATCGGGATAATCCTGCGCGGCCAGGATGGGGATGAATTTCCTGACATTTTCCTCCTCGTTCTTGGCACAAACCACCACCGAAATCGGGATGCGTTTGGGCGTGCTCGTCTGCGGTTTGGCAAATGCGAATTTTCCAAAAACCACGACATAGTAAAAAAGCTGGATCGCAACGACGCTAAGGAATACGAAAAAAAGTACAGTCAGGATAATGTTCAACATATAGGCACGGTCTTTTAAAACGTGGGCAAAGGTACAAATTCCAACAACACAGCATTTTGATTGTTTATAAAAAATTTTTGGGCAGCTTTTTCCAACTGTCCATTGCAAGTTTTACCCGTCAAAGCTGTTTTTGATGCGCCACAAAATAGCTTCCGTTGGTCGCTTTTTGGGGCGGCAAAAAGAGGCTTTTTCAGGTAAAAGCTTTTCATTGCCATTTGGGCTGCGGCTTTGGTGTGTCCTTTAGGGTCTTTCGGGAAGAAGCGTGATTCTTAAATTGATTTCAAATTTTTTTGCGCCGACTATTCAAAATTATGCCCCTAATTAAAAATCATTAAATTCGTCAAAAAAATATTCAAATGATTTCATTGGATCAAGATATTAGTCTGAAGAAAAACAATCTGGAAGATTTTAAGGATGTAACACTTAGAATTCTAAATTACATACCAAACGTGTTAACGGGACAAAAAGTCAAAGGAGACTATAAGCTGCATTTTGCCAGTCAAACGGGACAGGTTAAATGGTTACGGCCAATTAATCAAATTCTCTTTATATATGATCCGGATATTTTTTTAGAAGATTATAATAAGTTCATTAATCTGTTCGTCAAATTAAAGCAAAAGGATAGCGAGTTTTCTGAGGCCGAACTTTTTTTAATTGACAGCGTTTTGTACACTATTCAGCAAGCTATCGGTTGTTGTTTCGATTTAATGGTAAATGCGAATAGCGGTAGGAAGCACGTCGGGAATAGGTTTGAAGAATTGATGCGTGCGGTTTTTAACGAAATGGAGATTGCAAATGTTCATCATGTACTAAGAATTCCTTTTGAAACAGAGGACGGAACTAAAATTTATTCTTGTGAAATGGACTTAATAATTTCTCCGTTTGATTCTGTTAAATCAACTCGCTCCACAATTCATGAAAATGAAATTGTTGTATCAGCAAAGACAACTTCTAAAGATAGGATGGGAAAAATGTTTATGGATAAAATTTTATTAGAAAAAAATTTGAAACATAAACAAAAAGTAATTGGAATTTTCTTGAATGACGTTCAAAGAAGCAAGGAGAATAACATATCCCATACTTTAGTGTCAAACTTATTTTTAGCGTATACCCAACTAATAACTCCTTTAGAAGGCGTCTATTATTTAGATCCACCGCCTAACGCTCACAAAGTTCCTTTTAATAAGTATATGGCGCCTTTTTCTAGATTGATAAGCAAAGACATTTGGGAATTGCTAACCACGTAATTTTATTCTCCTTTTATTTGAAGCATTTGAGTCTTGAGCCGTTCTAATTCTATTGATAAATTCTAAATCATTTACTCGGTTGGAAATCAATTCACAGTATTGTTGTTCAAGCTCTGTACCAATCCACTTTCTATTGTACGCTTCGGCGACTAGGTAGGTTGTTCCAGACCCACCAAAGGGATCTAAAATTAAACTATCTTCATTTGACGATGACAAAACAATTTTCCGTAATAATTCAATAGGTTTTTGCGTGTTGTGTATCGTTTTCTCCCATGAACCATTTGATATTGTTGGAATTTCGATGACATCTTTTGGTTTAGCTCCCAACGGATTTGGCTCCCATTCATGACTATTTTTTTTTCCATTAGAAAAATGTGAACTATCCCCTTGTTTTCTAACAGGATATTTCATGGTATGCTCATTGTATGGGATTCTAACTTCATCTTGGTGAAATATAAAGTTTTTAGATTTTCTTAAATGTAAAATGCTTTCGTGTGATCTACCCCAATCTTTCCCTAAATTACCCTTGTTTCGATAAAACCAAATTAACCATTTACAGCCCGGAAATAACTTAGATGATGCCCATTTCAAATCTGCCAGGATTTCAGAAAAACCGCAAATGTAAAGTGAGCCTTTTTCGGTGAGCACTCTATGAGCCTCTGTGATCCACTTCATGCTCCAGTCAATGTATTCTTTTTGAGAAGAAAAAGTATCCCATTCTGCTTTTTTAATATTATACGGAGGATCGGCAAATATTAAATCTACAGAATTACTTTTCATGGTTTTTAAGAAGTCAATAGCGTCCGCTTGGTAAAGGATTCCATTTTTCGTTGAGGTAAAAGGCAAAAAACTAGTTTTACCTACTTTCCCATAATCGGTTGTTTTTTCATGTAATATCTCCTGCTTTAGCTGATTAACGCTAGACTCATCATACACTCTATAATTATTGATGGGATGTCGAGAACTTTTAAATTTTCCAGATTTATCCCATCTTCTGATTGTAGTGGCGCTAACTCCTAATTGGGCAGATACTTGACTTACTGTAAAATAATTTTCCATTACAAAGATTATACAACGTTATACAAGATTGTACAGCGAAGATATAATAAGAAATTAATCTAGTGTAATTTTAAATCTTAAATTTTTCGATTTTTTTACTTGTAAAATAAAGTTTTGAGTTCTTATTGTTGCGGTGATTCAGGAGGTAAAAGAATTTGTGTAATTGTAAAAGGCTTTTAATACTTGGATGCTTTACTAAGGATTAAGTAGTGGCCCTGAGTGGTGTGTCGACCCCAAAATCCCATCGGCTTTGCAACGCTACATTTTTGTTTTAAGAAAAACTGGAGCGCTTTTGGGCAGGATTATTTCGTGTTCCTGAGTAAAGTGTCGATGCCAAATTCCAGCGGTTTTTAACCGCTGCATTTTTTGTTTTAAAAAAGAAATCAGAAAATGAATTTTCCATTTCTTTTTTAAAACAAAAAATCCTTGCCGAAAACGGCAAGGATTTGTCGGGGTGGCAGGATTCGAACCTGCGGCCTCCTGCTCCCAAAGCAGGCGCGATAACCGGGCTACGCTACACCCCGAAGCGGCAGCAAAGATATAATTATTTTTGGCTTCACCAAGCGATTACGGCAAATAAAAAAACTGTTCATAAAATCTACTCGTTTGTGAATACTTCAATAGCCAAAACCAATAAAAGGCTAACCGGATTTAGCGAAATATCCCTTACTTTTGGCGCAGAATTTACACCCAATATCATGTCAGCAATAGAAAAAGTAAAATGTTTGATTATCGGCTCAGGACCTGCAGGTTACACTGCGGCGATTTACGCAGCCCGAGCCAATATGTTTCCCGTGCTTTATCAGGGAACACAACCCGGTGGGCAGCTCACCACCACCAATGAAGTTGAAAACTGGCCCGGAAATCCAGAAGGGATAACAGGTCCGGAGATGATGATCCAGATCATGGAGCAAGCCAAGCGTTTCGGTACCGATGTGCGCGACGGTTGGGCCACCAAAGTCGATTTTAGCGGCCCAATCCACAAAGTTTGGATCAACGACAGCATCGAAATCCACTGTGAAACGGTGATTATTTCAACCGGTGCTTCGGCCAAATATTTGGGCTTGCCATCAGAGCAGCACTACCTCAATATGGGCGGTGGCGTATCGGCCTGTGCAGTTTGCGACGGATTTTTCTACCGCAACCAGGAAGTGGTTATCGTAGGCGCCGGAGATTCGGCCTGCGAGGAAGCACACTACCTCTCCAAACTTTGTAAAAAAGTCACGATGCTCGTGCGCTCTGATAAATTCCGCGCCTCCAAAATCATGGAAGAACGCGTGCGCAAAACAGAAAACATCCACATCTTAATGCACCACGAAACCGAGGAAGTCCTCGGCGACGGGCAAGTGGTTACTTCGGTAAAAGCCAGGAACCGTGCCACCGGGGAGATCACAGAAATTTCCGCCACCGGATTTTTCGTTGCCATCGGCCACAAACCCAACACCGATATCTTTAAGGATTACCTCCAACTCGATGAAACCGGCTACATCATCAACATTGCCGGGACTTCTAAAACCAATGTGCCCGGTGTTTTTGTAGGCGGAGACGCTGCAGACCACGTGTACCGCCAGGCGATTACGGCTGCGGGAACGGGTTGTATGGCGGCTTTGGATGCGGAGCGGTATTTGGCGGCGATGGAGTAGACACGCTTCGCTTTGGACACGCTTCGCTTTAGACGCGGCTGCGCCTTTAGACACGCTTCGCTTTAGACAGATTCGAATAAATGAGAAAGTCCTGACTATTATAGTCAGGACTTTTTTTATAAAGGGTTTTTTCTGAAGGCGCAGCCGTGTCCAAAGCCCGTAGGGCGCGTCCAAAGCGAAGCGTGTCTAAAGGCGCAGCCGCGTCTATTTCAAACTCTTCTTCAACAACGCCGCATTATCCGCAAACTTCCTCAAATCCACGCGCAAAGTCTCGCCATACAACTGGATTTCTGATTTGCCAGTCGCGTCTATCGTAGCCTTGTTGCTTACCTGGATGCTGCAAGTGGTGTAGCCTTCCACGACGATTTCGGCGTTTTTGGCGGTGAGGTTTTTCCCTGTGAAATTACTGTTGTTGTCGAGCCTGAGTTTGAGGTCGATTACATCGCCTTCTATCACAGCGGTAGATTTTTGGTACATGTCGAACTTCATCAGCGGCGTAGAAATCAAGGCTTTGAGTTGGGCGTTCTTGCTGAGCTCGATTGCGGTTTCATCCGATTTGAGGTTGAGCTCAGACTTGCATTTGTCGTTGGCCATCAATGTAAATTTCTTTGAGTTGACGTTGGCAAAAAACTTCGACGAATCAAATCCCTTGAACGTAAAATCGGGAAGGTTGATGTCGGCGAGTGCTGTGATGTTTGCTTCGTTCTTGGCCATGACCATCTTGAGGTTGTCGGTGTAGGTGATGCGGATACTGAATTTCTTGGCGCCGGTCACTTGTTTGGTGGCGGCCAATCGCAAGATTTTTGCCTTGAGGTCTATTTCAATGGCATCGTGCAGGTTGTCGTCGGCTTCGATTTCCAGGCCACTTTGGTCGCCTTTGATGAGGAAAATCTCAAGGTTGTCTTCTATTTCGAGCGTTTCAAAATCCCCGATTTCCTTTTGGGTAATCGTCACGATTTTCGAGCCTTTGATTTTTTCTTTCTGTTGGGCAAATGCCATCGACGTGAAGAGCACCAAAGCGAATAAAAAAGAGAGTCTGTTCATTTGTTTGTGGTTAAGTTGGGCAAATATAAAAAAACATCCCGAACTCGCGGGATGTTTTGGGTTACTCTTCGGTTTGCTTGATATTGTCGTTGGGCACGCGGTCAATCAGATAATTATACGGATCCACGCCTGCCTGATACGGCAGTTCTTTGGTGCGGAACGTAAACACATTGTCCTTTTTGGTTACCTTGACGCGTTTGCGCAACAATACCTTGCCGAGTTTGGCATCGCCGGTTGGTTTAGCAAAAATGCCCACATCCACGTAATCTGCAATGGGGATTTTGGTTTCTGTTCCAATAGAATCGCAACGGAATTTCTCGAAACTCGCCTTGATCTTCACCTCATATTCGCTGCCGATTTTCTTGTACTTCGCCTCGAGTGTGCGGTTGTTGAAAATTGTAATGGTCTCAAACATATCGTGGATTAGGTACTGCAAACTGTCGGGCGTGACTTTCCTGAACTCGGCTACTGCAGCGTTAGAAGTTGGATAAGGCGGGCTTTTGTAAGCATAAGTATCAATCAGATTCTTGAGCGCGCTGTTGACGTTTTTCTCGCCCACCATTTCCTTGAGGTAATACATGACCACGCTGGCTTTCTGGTAATGGATGTATTGCTGGCTTTCGGTTTTCATCAACGGGCGTTCAGCTTCGGTTTCAAAACGGCGACCCGAGAGGTATTCGTCCATTTCATATTCAAGGAACTTTTTCATCTTGTCCCTGCCATATTCTTTTTCCATGACCATAAGCGCAGAATATTGCGCGAATCCTTCACTCATCATCTCGCTACCTTGCATGTTCGCGCCGCAAACCTGATGCGCCCAGTATTGGTGGCCCATTTCGTGCGCCACGATGTAAAACACCATGTCAATGTCGTCCTGTTTGACCTCGCGTAAATCGGTAATGAAACCCACACTTTCGCTGTAAGGCATCGTGCCCGGGAATGCCTGGGCGAAGTCCTCATAACGTGGGAACTCGATGATGCGGCATTGCTTGTGGTAATACGGACCGAAATTTTTGGTGTAATAATCGAGCGATTTCTGCATGCTGTTGAGCATATTGGGCACATTGTACGCGT
This sequence comes from Flavobacterium sp. UBA7665, assembly GCA_002483285.1. Classification (GTDB taxonomy): domain Bacteria; phylum Bacteroidota; class Bacteroidia; order Flavobacteriales; family Flavobacteriaceae; genus Flavobacterium. The sequence continues at coordinate 10,572 of DLHP01000028.1, read as the reverse complement.
GCTGTTTGTCGTAATATACCTCGAGGTCGATGCCATTCCATTTGCGCCTGGCCACCTCGTATTTGGCCGAAATGAACGAATAGAAATTGAGCGCCTTTTTGTCGAGTTTGTAGTTGAAATATTTGCGGCCGCCTTGGCTCCAGCTTTTCACGAGCGAACCCGGCGCAATGGCGATCTGCTCTGGCGTGGTGCTGATGGTAGTGGTTACCTCTACATAATCGGAATCATTGGAGATATACGGATTGGATCTCGCCACCGCATTGCTGTCATCGAGTTTGGGCTTGCGCTCTCGTTTGGGCAACTTGAGTTTTGCGCGTTTGTTCTTGCTGCTAATTTCGTAATCAGTGTTGTACCCAAAGCTCGGCATGATGTCGGTATTGTTAAAGAACGTCCCGTTTTGGGTGAGTTGTGCAAACGAAACCTCGTTCTCGAATCCGGGACTCTCCTTGTGTAACATTACGTTGATCTTGATCGAGTCGCCTGCAAGCAGCGGTTGCTCTAAAGTATAAATCCTGTAGAGCAGTTTGGTGTCGTTGGTCTTGATCTTGGCGCCGGGAATATTAATCTTGATGCTGTCGGTGAGCAATGGCATGGTGAAATGCAGTTCGCTAATCGGTTTGCCCGAGATGTTCCTCGCCCAAGCGTCAACATTGGTTTTTACGCTACGGCTTTCGGGAAAAATATCAATCTTGTAATCGAGTTTGTAAAACCGCGGTTGGGCAAGGTGCTCGTGCTTTTTGTATTTTTTCTCGTAGGCCACCTGATTGTCTTCGGACTCCTCAGAACTATCATAGGTGTTGAGGATTTTGGTGTTGTAATATACAAATCCGCCACAGAGCACAAATGCCAGTACACTGAGTGTGAGGGCTAATTTCTTTCTCCCGAAGTTGGTTTTGGCCAACGTCCAACGGTACTTAAACTGTTCTTCCTTGCCACGGATGTAAAATGCAGTTATCACAAAACACAAGATCAAACAGAACAGGCTCCAATACAAACTAAACCAAGCCGTTCCCGGTACAAAAGGACCGTAACCGTTCATGTCCGAATATTCTACTTGCGGCAGGAAACCAAACGCAAGCATGTTGCTACTGATTTCAAGCAATCCCCAAATGAATCCGTTCACGACAATAAAGGCGATAAACGCAAACCACGCAATATACCGGTTGTTGATCAGGTAATGGAACAGCAGCGAAAGTACCGTGAGGAAAATCAATTTCGTCAAGCGGATGCCGAACAATCCTTTCACATAAACGTCGATTTCATAACGAGTGTAACCGTACAACGTTTGGGTAATGATGCCCAGCAGCATTGATACGAAAAACACCAGGGCAATGGCGGCAACCACCGCAATCAGTTTGGAGGCGAACAACATGCCCGATGGTATAGGCGTCGCGTCCTGGATTTCATTGATTTTGGCATCGCGCTCCTTCCAGACCAGTACGCCGGTGTAGAACGCGATGAATCCGTAAAGGAAAATCACATAAGCATCCACGATATTGTCTACTATGAGGTACGTTACCGGATACCGTGTGGTACCAAAACTGCTCGTGAAAGTGGCAAAGTTGACGATGAGTATGATCAGCCCGATACTCATGATGATGATGTACACTGGGTTCTTGACGATAGACTTGGTCTCGAATTTTATAAGGTTCCAAAACGTGCCCGGCGTGAACTTTCCTGCTTTGTTGGGCGTAAAAATTGTGTTCGAGACAAAAGGAATCGTCGAAGCCTTGGTGTTGGATTTCTCCTTGGGCTGTTTTTCTTTTCGGGTGTTGAACGAGAATCGCAGGTATACCAAAACAAGGATCAAAACAGCGATGCCGAGCCAAACCAAGCGGTTGACGAGCAAACCGCCTTCAAACGGAACCACCTCGAAATTGCGTTCGGCCACCGTCAGGTATTTCGTAACGTTTTCAAAAGGGTAGGAGCCAAACGGATCAAGCAGGTTGGCCACCCATTCGGTTTGGATGTCGCGCGTGTAATTGCCCGATATGATGTAAAACACGAGCAGCAGCATCGAGCCCACAAAAGACACGATCGTGCTGCGAAACAAAATCGCAAGCGAAAACAAAAACACCCCAGAAATGATCGCATTCGGGATCGCAAACTCCAGTAGGCCGAGCCCATGTGCCGACCAGCAAATCTCCCCGAAACGTTCTGCCGGCGCCATGTCAAAGACCGCAGCCAAAGGCGGCCCAAGCAGCGTCCCGATAGAAATCCCAATCGCGGGTAGCGCCGCGATGAGTGCCGCGCCTATGAATTTCCCAAAGAAATAGTCCCGTTTTTTAATCGGCGAGGAGAACACGAATTGGTGCATGCCATATTCAAAATCACGGTTCGCCGTGGCATTCATGAATGCTGTGGTCATGAGCAGGCAGATGATTGAAAAGGCATTGTAAAAGTTTTGTATCTGGAAGGGCGCATTGCGGAAAATGTTTCCCGAGCCACCGCCAACCTGTACATTGTCAGAAGCCGTGGCAAAGAACGCCAGCAGCGCATAAATGAACATAAAGATCCAGAGCATTGGCGTTTTGAGCCAGTATTTGAGTTCGTACCGTATAAATTTCCACATGATGTCTGTCGTTTATAAGGTTAGACGAGCTCGTTGAGCTTGGCGAAAAATACATCCTCGAGGTTTTCTTCGGCTTTGCTGAAACCGCTATCCAAAGGCATTTCAGAAAAAACGTGGATCAACGGTTGTCCGCCCACGAGTTTGTTCGAGATGACCTTGTATTGCTGCTGGTAGTCGGGCAATTCGGCTTTCGACACCTTTTTCTCCCAAACTTTTCCTTTGATTTCGAGCAGCGCCTCATCGGTATTGCCGCTAAACAACACGCGGCCTTTGTCCATAACAGCCATTTGTGTACACAGTTCGCGTACGTCCTGTACAATGTGCGTAGAAAGGATCACGATGATATTTTCACCGATTTCGCTCAGGATGTTGTAGAATCGGTTGCGTTCGCCAGGATCGAGACCTGCAGTAGGTTCGTCTACAATCACGAGTTTTGGATTTCCAATCAAACATTGCGCGATACCAAAACGTTGCCGCATCCCGCCGCTGTAGCTTTTTACCGCTTTTTTACGGTGTTCCCAGAGGTTGACCTTGACGAGCAATTCCTCCACGATCTGTTTGCGCTCGGCTTTAGAGTCGAAACCTTTGAGCATGGCCAAATGGTCGAGCAGCTCAAAGGCCGAAGTCCTTGGATAGACGCCAAATTCCTGTGGCAAATAACCCAATACTTTGCGCACCGCTTCTTTGTCGTTGAGCACGTCGATATCGCCGAGTGTTACCGATCCGCTGTCGGCGTCCTGCAACGTGGCAAGGGTTCGCATGAGTGAGGATTTTCCGGCGCCATTGGGGCCGAGCAGCCCAAACATGCCTTTGTTGATGGTCAGGTTCACATTGCTTAGTGCGTGTACACCGTTGCCATATTTTTTGTCTAAGTTTTTAATGATTAACTCCATTGTTTGTTTGATTTTTGATGATGGTGGTTGGTCTCCATCGGGGTTGGTTTGTTACGTTTGGTGTAACAAAATAGTTTTTTTTTTTAAGCGCCAGAAAATATCATCCGCCGATGAAGGATATGCGTTGCAGTCGTTTGGGCAACAATTTCACACGGTAATTGTCGAGCACAAAAACGAATTTGTAGTTTTTACGCGATAGGATCATGAGCCCGTTGATCACTAACGGCGGGAATTTTTTAAAACGGTTACAAAAATGGTCGTTCACGGCGCTGCTGTAATTGTCGATTAAAAAGGGTATGGTATCTTTGGAGTAGACCCACGCAAGTCGCTCTTGTTTTGGAGGTACATAATCTGAAAAGAATGCAAACGAAACAGGTTTGCTCGCGCGCAATACCCGAAACAACTCGACAGCCGAAAGATGTTGCTGGCTGGCATCTAAAAAAACGATGCTTTTGTGGATGTCGATGGCAATCCATTTTTGCCGCTCTGTCGAATATATTTCGTTGAACGAATGGCCAAAACTTCCTTTGTAAAGACTGTCTACACAACCCCATTCCCTGACTTTGATGCCGTTGATGAAACAAAAAATGCAGAAAATCTGTGAGAAATCAGAGCAAACACCGCCTTGTCCGTTGAGCATTTTTTCTAGCGTCTGACCCGAAGAAAGCCCGAGGCCACGGCCGCCTTTGACGTTGGCCCTGAGATACCGGCCCATTTCTAGCGCCTTTTCAAGGGTTTCCATTTCGGGGTCAAGGTTCATGCGACGGTTGATCTCAAAGTACAATTCAGGAATCGTATCGATGGTATTGATGTCATTGAAACAACCCACAGACTCCATGTTATCGGCCTTGCCGTTTTTGGAAAGCAGCAAATACCGAAAGTAATACAACAACGGATGCCGGGTGAAGATCTTGATGAATTTATTTCTTAGCTGCATGGGTTACCTTAAGCGCCGGGTATTTTGGCCAATCGGTTTCTAAAAATAGTAAAAAAGAACAACAGCAAGCAAAAAAAACATCCGCCTCAAGACGGATGCTTTAAAAATAGATTTTTCAATTGGCTATTGCTTCGAAATCGAGCCGCCCGAACTCGCATGCCTGCTGATTGATTTGGGTTCGTTGTGGTAGTTGATCACGCCGCCGCTCGAAGCTTCTGCGTTAAGACTCACCAACGGATGTACTTCAATGACACTGCCCGAAGAGGCATCTGTTTTCACGTCATTGGCCAAAAGGTGTTGTGCGTCTATTCCGCTACCGCTCGAAGTCGAGGCTTGAAAGCTGATGGCTTTTCCGCTTACCTCGATGTGGCTTCCGCTAGAGGATTCGCAAACGGCTTGCTCGGCTTCTATTTTGAGCTTGACATCGGCACCGCTACTTGAATTAATTTCTATCGAAGGATTGGTCAGCACGTTGGTCGATTTGACCGAAGTGCCGCTCGAGGCCTGCAAGGATTCAAGCGCCGGAATCTTAACCGTGATTTGCTTGGCGGTCACATTCCTGTAGTTGTTGAAATCGCATTTGACGATGAGCACACCGTTTGTAATCGTGGTCCTGATGTGCTTTTGCAAATTGTCGTCGGCTTCTACTTCTATCTTGGTTTCGGTCGATTGTTCGAGAACCAAATCCAATCCGTTGCTCACCTCGATGCTTTTGAAGACACCGGTGACGGGCCGGTTTTCTGTGGTTACGTTTCCGCTGCCGGTAATGCCCCTGGTTTCGCAGGCGGAGAAAATCAGCAGGAATGTTGCCGCTGTGACAGCTTTGGCTAAGGATACAATTTGCTGGGTCATGGTTATTCTGTTTTAATGGTGATTCCGTCGTTGTTGATCTTGACGCTTTTGATTTCTTTGACTTCCTCGGTTTTGTCTTTCTTGATCAGGATGCCATCTTCATTGAGCGTGATTTTGGTAGACGTGCTGTCCTGGTCAGTGTCAATGTCGATGCTGCCTTCTACGTCGTTCCATTCGTTTTCATCGGCTGGGCAATCGAGGCATTTCACCTTGTTGCCTTCTACTTTATAAAGGTAGTCGCCAGAATAGTGCAGGTTGAAGAATTCATCATCCGACTCATCGTAATCCTGGATGCTGCTGTCTGGCTTGAAAAACGTTCCGGTAGGCAGGTAGAGCGTCAACTCAACTTCCTGGTCGCGGTATTTATTTTTGAAATCGCTGAGCAGGTAATTGTCTAAAATTAACTCATTTCCTTTAATCTCGTAACCGTATTTGATTTTTTCTGCGGTTTTCTTCGCCGCCGACAATGATTTGCCTTTGGCTTCGCGCTCAATCTGAAGGTAAGGGAATTTCTCGTCGGTTTTCATGATTCGAATGCGCACCTCGTTGGAGTAAATCACCCGGTTGTCAAGTGAATCCTCGGTGACGATAAAGTCGCGGTGGTCGTTGAGTCCTTTTGAGAAGTATTCGCTGTGCCTGAATTTGATGCGCAAGGTATCGGTAGGGTTGAGGTTGATGGTTTCCTTTTTTACCACACGTCCGTCAACTGCGAATTCGGTTGCCTGTTGTACGCCAAGCGATGCAAGGATTCCCACAGAGATTAACCACAAAGCCAATAGAGTAAACGAAGCGATCCTTCCGATGGATTTCATGTTGGGCGACAACAATTTGAATCCGAGCAACAGCAAGAAGAAAAACGGAACACCTGCGGCAAAAAACATCAACAGTCCAAACATCCAAAGCGGATAGTTAGATAAGCTTCCGGCAAGGAAGAAATCCTGCCAAGGGAAATCGATCACTGCCGAAGTACCCAATGTAAATACCCCGATGAACAACATTACCAAAACGGCCATACTTGACATAATCAGGATGACACCCAGGAATTTGGCGCAAATCTTAAGGCAGGTCAGGATAAAATCGCCAAATGAACTCCCGATGCGGTCGGCGTTGCTTTTGACTTGCGCGCCTACTTTTCCGCTTTTGAAATTTTCGGAAAGCGAATCGAATTCCTCACGAACTTTCTTTTCGATATTCGAGATATTGACGGGTTCGCCCATCATTTCTAGTTTTTCGGTCGTGGTTACCGCTTCGGGCATTACAATCCAAAGGATGATGTAGGTAAAGAAACCGACGCCATAAACCCAAAGGAGGATAATCAGCAACACGCGCAACCACACTTTATCGATCCCGAAGTAATAGCTCAATCCAGACAAAACGCCTCCGATCATGCCGCCTTCTTTGTCGCGGTAGAGTTTTTTGCGACCGGTTGGGTTGGCTGCGGTATTGAAGTCGGCAGTTCCTGGGTTTGGTTCGTCGCCATCGGGCTCAATGCGGTAGTCTTCTGGTTGGCCCATTACGGCTATGATTTCGTCGAGCTCAGAAAGGCTGATGACTTGTTTTTCGCTTGTGTGTTTTTCGGCTACGAGTTCTGCGATGCGCATCTCGATGTCCTTGATGATTTCGTCTTTACCGTTAGAATTGGTGAGCGAGCGTTTGATCGCGTCGAAATAACGGGTAAGCTTTTGGTATGCGTCTTCGTCAATATGAAAAAACATACCGCCTAAATTTATATTTACTGTTTTGTTCATGACTTTTATTTTTGGTTGGTTATTAAGGAGACGGCATCGGATAATTCTGTCCAGGTACCGTTCAATTCGGTTAGAAAGGTTTTGCCTATTTCGGTGAGTCCGTAGTATTTACGCGGTGGTCCCGAGGTGGATTCTTCCCAACGGTAGTTGAGCAATCCGTCGTTTTTGAGCCTGGTGAGTAGTGGATAAACCGTTCCTTCCACGACCAGCAATTTTGCGTTTTTCAAAGTGTCCAGTATCTCTGAGGTATAAGCATCTTTTTCTTTTAAGACCGATAAGATGCAGAACTCGAGAACACCTTTACGCATCTGGGCTTTTGTGTTTTCAATATTCATAATTTCTTTATTTGGGATATCATATTCAATTTTTTACTCTTAATAGTTGTAAGTAACCAAATGCTCTTTATTTGCTTTTTTGTGCACGGTGGCGTTTTCATTGAGCCGCAGTTCTTTTGGCGTGCCGTTGTAGGTGACTTTGGCGTCTTCTATCACTGCGATACCCATGTTTTTTCCGCCGTATACCGTTACTTTAGAGCTGCCGTCGGCAGAGACCTGAAGGTTATCGGAGGCAAAATTGCGGGCATGGCACAGCACATTGCTTTTGGCGTCGATGCCCGCAGTTTGGGCTTTGCCAGATAGAATGGCGCGTGCGTTAGAACTGAAGTTTGCATTGAGTTTGCCAGTAATCACCGAGCCTTTGAAATAGCTGTTCTTTCCGGCGACAATCGTAGTAATCTCGTTAGAAAGGCTACCGTTGAACGCCGAACCCGATTGGAGCGTCAGGGCAAAGTTGGTGGTGATTAGGTTGGTGGCCGTACATTCGGCTTTTTGTGCCAATTTAAAATTAGAGGCTTTCCCTGTAACGTAGACTACCGTTGCTTCGCCGGCATTTACGCCTTTGATTTTCAGGGTGCCATTGACCACTTCTGTAAGGATGGTCTCGGGCGTGTCGTTGTATTCTGACGCAATTGTCAAAGAACTGTGGTTGCTTTCGGTGTAAATGACTTTGGCGTTTTTTACTTCCATTTTGTTGAAATCAGTGATGGTTCTGGTTTCGGTGTTTTGTCCTTTTGCTAAGATTCCAAATAGGAATACGGTTAGCGTTGTGATTAATTTTAACATGATTGATTGATGATTTGATGATGATTGAAACTCTGAGTGATTTGATTTTTTCCGCTCGGGTGATTTTTCCGTTCGGGAGATTGATTGGTTGATGATTGAAACTGCTGTCTATACTTCCATAGGCGGAATTATTTAATAAATGGTATGGTTAACGGATATTTATAAGCGTCGCCGTTTGAGGTTTTGATTGAAGCGTGGATGATCAGGAAAAACTCTGCCACTTTAATGAATCCGAAAAGTGCTACGGCAATGATGCCAAACGTAAGCAAGCCTGTGTGTTCACCGATGCTAAAATTGTCAAACACCAGATCATCGTGGTTCACTATCGCCGAAAAATTAGCATCCTTAAAAAGCCCAATGAGTAGGGTTGGGATAGCAATGAGCGCTAGCAGCAGCGAATACAAAAACAGGCTCAATTGAAAGTTGATGGTGTCTTTGCCCTGTCTGTCTACAAATCCCGATTTGTCTTTATTGGTAGTCCAGATAATAATCGGGAAAATAAAATTGCCAAACGGTATAAAATACTGTGTCAACGTACTGAGGTTGATAAAGGCTGCGGTGTTGTTTTTGCTGTTGGTTTCCATGAGATAAAAATCATATAGTAATTTCTATTGCAAATATATGGCTAAAAAACAGTATCTTGTTTTACACAGTACTTAATATTAACAAAATATTAACAAATATCAAATCTCGTTAATCTCAATTTAAATCCCTATATTTCGTCAAAATACCAACAAGCATGCAGCATTCGCCAAATAAAATCAACCTTTTTCTATTCTTTAAACTTCCGGCTGCATTTTGGTGCGGCGTTCGTGCAAAAAGCATTAGCAGCGAATCGTGCACCACGCAGGTACGGCACCGTTGGATCAACCAGAATCCGTTCCGTTCTATGTATTTTGCTGTGCAAGCTATGGCCGCCGAACTCTCTACCGGTGCGCTCGTGATGTACCACATCCGCGAAAGCGGTCAAAACATCTCTATGCTCGTGGCCAACAATAAGGCCACTTACCTTAAAAAGGCGACCGGGCGAATTACGTTTTCCTGCGACGATGGTAAACTTATAGCGTCGGCCGTCCAGAACGCCATTGTTACCGGAGAAGGCCAGACCATCTGGATGCGATCGATAGGCACCAATGAAACGCAAGAAATCGTATCAGAAACCCATTTTGAATGGACCATCAAAGTAAAAACCAATCGTTAAACCTGCCTTAATTAACATTTAGTTGCAGTGATTGGGGCGTAAATTTGAAAGAACGGCAACCCACAAATCCCATGAGAATACTAATTACAGGCGCAACCGGATTGGTTGGCACCGAATTGACGAAATTGTTGCTTCAAAACGACGTTTCCATCCATTACCTCACTTTATCTAACGACGAAAAGAAAGCTTTCGACCGGCCCAATTGCGTAGGGTTCCATTGGAATCCCGAACAAGGTATCATCGATGAGAACTGTTTGCTCGGCGTGGACGCCATCATCCACCTTGCTGGCGCGACTATCGCCAAAAGATGGACCAGCAAGCAAAAGCAAGCCATTATTGAAAGCCGTATCCTTTCGTCGAACGTGCTTTTTAAAGCCGTTAAAGAAAATCCAAACCAGATTACGCAGATTGTTTCGGCTTCGGCCATTGGGATTTATCCTGACAGCCATTCTGCGGTTTATACCGAGACCAGCACAGCGGTCGATCCGGGTTTTCTCGCACACGTCGTTCAAAAATGGGAGGAAAGTGTCGATAAATTCAAACTGCTCAACATTAAAATCTGCAAACTCAGGACCTCGACGGTGTTTGCCAAAGAAGGCGGCGCTTTGCCTGTGATGGCCAAACCAATAAAGATGGGCTTCGGCGCGGCTTTTGGCAACGGTAAGCAAATCCAGTCCTGGATTCACGTGCACGATTTGGCACGGTTGTATTTTTTCGCCGTACAAAATGGTTGGGAAGGCATTTACAATGCCGCATCGCCTAACCCAATAAGCAATGCTGCGCAAACCAAACTGATTGCAAAAATCCTCCACAAGCCGTTGTGGCTGCCCAATATCCCGAGATTTGTGATGAAATTGCTGCTCGGGGAAATGCACGAACTGCTCTTCAACGACAAGAACGTCAGCGCGCAAAAGGCCATCAATGCCGGTTTTACTTTTGATTTCCCCGATCCTGAATCGGCACTTCGCGATACACTACAATAAAAAAAGCTCCGTTGTTTTGAACGGAGCTTTTTTATGGTAAGCTGAATTAATAATATTTAGAAGCTTAACGCTAACCTTTAAGTTTCAGGGAATTTGTTGAAACCCTCACTACAAACATAACCAAAACGAAAACGTAATAGTCTTAAAATTCTATTAAAGTTTGAAAAAAGTTCTGGAGTGCCTTAGTGCCTGAGATTCCTCAGATTGTGGATAAAAAAAACTTCATTTTTTTGATACTTTGATTATATAAGTATTTTTGCACTCA
>DLHP01000021.1 GCA_002483285.1 Flavobacterium sp. UBA7665 | reverse complement strand
TTTTGGCATTGATTTTTAGCAAATTCTATGTGCCGACTGCCTTTTTGCTTCTTTTGCGGCAAGGCAAAAGAAGGCGCTCGCGGCAGCGATAGCCCTGATGGCAGCGGCATCCTTTTGCGAGGCACGAGCAAAAGATTGCAGCGTACAGCAGGTTCCCGGCTCCTTAAAGTTCAATAGGAATTACTTCCTAAACGGATTAGAATATTTTTTATCACTAATAAATGACCCATCCGTCAACGTCTTCAAAAACGCAATCAAATGCACCCGATCTTCCTCCGAAACATCATTCCCATGATGCTGCAACAATTCATCAAGTGTCGCGTATCTGCCGTCGTGGCCGTAAGGCGCGGTGAGCGCAACGTTCCTGATGTTGGCTACTTTTTTAAGCTGCGGTGTGTCTTCAAAACCGCGGCCGTTTGCTCCGAGTGGGAAAGCCAGGTTGGGCAAGCCTTGGTGATCGAATTCCATTTGCTGTATGGAACTGTGGCATTCAGAGCACGAGGCCGCATCAGGATTGCTCGGATCAGCGGTGCCTTCAACGAATTTATCAAAACCAAGTTGCTCTTGCACAGTTCGCGGTACGCGGCGATCAAATGGAGAATTGTACGAATTCAGTGAGCGGACAAACTGCGCCAATGCTTTTGAAATCCTATCGGTCGTGATGTGGGTCGAGCCAAAAGCCTTGAGGAACAATTCGGGATAATACGGTTTGGAGTTGAGCTTGGCAACCGCTTCTTCAAGTGTGAGATTCATTTCAATGTGGTCCTGGATCGGCATCAGCGTTTGGGTTTCGAGGTTTTCGGCTCTGAAATCCCAAAATAGGGCTGGTTTTGCATGTCGTACATTCACCAAATGCATGCTGTTCATTAATGTCTGGCCATTGACGCCTTGGCTCTTGGCTACATTATCGGCAAAAGCGAACTCTTGCTTGTGGCACGACGCGCAGCTGATGGCATCATTTTCTGACAAGGCAGTTTCATAAAATAAAACCCGTCCCAAAGTCGCACCGTCGTTGGTCACGCGATTGTTTAAAGGCGAATTGTCGTTGCTGGGATGCGGTGCATTCAATGGCAAACTAGCATAATCGTAAGGCGTGGAAGGCAAATCCAGATACGGATTGTATGGTTCTGTAACTATTTCGTCTTCGCCACACGAGCAAAAAAGTAAAGCGACGATTGCAAATATAAATAGGTGTTTCACGGCTGTTCTTTTAAGTGAAGGTAATCATTTTTGCAAATGCTTATTCTGTAAAATCCAAATCCCTGCCATGCGTCTCGGCCACCGTCAAAGTTGAATAAATTCCCAGCGCAAAAACGATAATCCCAACAATCACAACCGATGCAATCACCCCATAATCTACCTTAAAAAAGTCAAAACCCATAAGCATCACTGGCACCAGCCCGCGTACCATATTGGGGACAGTGGTGGTTGCCGTGCTCCGAATGTTGGTTCCGAATTGCTCGGCGGCGACTGTTACGAACATTGCCCAATAGCCCGTTCCGAGACCCAGCCAGGCGCAGTAGAAATAATAGGTGTTCTCGGTTTTGGTCCCGCCAAAAAGCATCAGCAAAATACCGATGATTGTAAACAACATCATGTAGAAAATCGCTTTCTTGCGCGAATGCAGCCAGTGTGAAATGAATCCGCTCGCGAAATCTCCGGCCGAAATCCCCACGTACGCCCACATAATCGCCTTTCCGGGATTGAGATTGGTGATGCCAAAAACCGGTGCGAACTGGTTGGCCATCATGGCTAAAATTCCGATACAGAACCAGGTAGGCAAACCAATCGCGATGCATTTAATGTATTTGATGAACCGTTCTTTATTCGTAAAAAGCGAAAAGAAATTACCTTTAGAAACTGCCGTGTCTTTTTCGAGGCTTTTGTACATCCCGCTTTCGAGTACGCCCACGCGCAACAACAAAAGGAGCAATCCGAGCCCGCCGCCAATGAAGTAAGCAACCGTCCAATCGCCGGCAAGTTCTACGGTCAGGTTGGCCACGACTGCACCCAGCAAACCAAATCCCGCCACAATCGAGGTACCAATGGCGCGCAATTCCTTGGGCAAACTCTCAGAAACCAAAGTGATGCCCGCGCCGAGCTCACCGGCCAAACCGATTCCGGCAATGAAGCGCAAAGTGGCGTACAAAGTGAGTTTGTCGTCTACGGGAATCTGCGGTAAAAATCCGCAAGCGATATTGGCGATAGAATACAAAAAAATCGAACCGAACAACACCGACAGCCTGCCTTTTTTGTCTCCAAGGATTCCCCATAAAATCCCGCCTAACAGTAAACCGGTCATTTGCCAATTCACGATATGCGTCCCGGCAGCATCAACGTCGAGGCCGAGCGTTTTCATGCTTTGCACGCGTACAATCCCAAATAAGAGCAAGTCGTAGATGTCAACAAAATAGCCGAGTGCGGCGACTATTACGGGGAAACTGAGGAGGTGGTGGAGTTTTTGTTTGGTGGTGAAGGTTTGCATTTTTATGGTTTTGGCGGTTAAAAATAAGGATTTTTGGGAGCTGTTTCCCGCTTTGCGCTGCAATCTTTTACGTCTCCGTTGCACTGCGTCGTAAAAGGATTTTCACTGCAATCGGGGCTATCGCTGCCGCGAGGGCTTTCTTTTGTCTTGATACAAAAGAAACAAAAGATCAATGGCCTCCGGATAAAAAGCTAAAAACTACCTCGCAAAAGCGGGCGCTTGCTGAGCCGT
>DLHP01000009.1:240-3129 GCA_002483285.1 Flavobacterium sp. UBA7665 | reverse complement strand
GTGCAGCGCAGCCAGCGAAAAATAAAATAAACACTTCCGACTTGGCGCGACGTCAAATTAGAATCGTAGAAAACAACGAAGAAAAGCGGCATCGGAGGGCGTGAGAGTCGAGCCTGCAAGGCGAGCGGCTTAGCCCNNAGGTAGTTTTCAAGATTGTGATTTAGTCGCTGGGCCTTTTTGCAACTTTTGTGGCCAGGCAAAAGTTGAGAAATTTGATTCAAAACCGGAATCTCTCGGGAAATGCTACACCGCGTTAGGGATTGCAGCGGTATCCTTTTGCAGCGAGCACGCGAGCGCAAAAGATACAAGCGGAAAGCCCGGCCGCGACCAATTACCGATTGAAGAACAAAGTTACTATCGCGGCAACGCCCAAAAATCCACTAATAATTAACAAATAATACATGATAATTATGGGATTGTGGTTTATATTTGGGACATGGAGATTGAATCGCAATTAGAAAAAATATCGAGTTTCCAACATCTGGAATTGCTCGCGAACCAAGTGGTGGAGGGTTTTATCTCGGGCATGCACAAGAGCCCGTTTCATGGGTTTTCGGCCGAATTTGCCGAGCATAAGGTGTATAACTCTGGAGAAAGCACCAAGCACATCGACTGGAAATTGTTTGCCAAAACCGATCGTTTGTACACCAAGCGTTACGAGGAGGAAACCAATTTGCGTTGCCATTTGATTGTAGACAATTCATCGTCTATGCATTACCCAAAGCTGCAATCGGGACAGCCGTTTTATGAAAGTAAGATTGGTTTCTCGGTATTGGCATCGGCGGTGTTGATGAATTTGCTCAAGAAGCAGCGCGATGCCGTGGGTTTGAGTATTTTCTCGGATGCGTATGAATATTATGCGCCCGAGAAAGGCAGTGATCGCCACCACAGAATGTTGCTCAACCATTTAGAGCAGTTGCTCCATCAGCCAAAGGTGGCCAAAGGGACCGATACCGTGAAACTGCTGCACCAGATTGCCGAGAAGATGCACCGCCGCTCGATGATCATCATTTTCACCGACATGTTCCAGACCCAAACGGGCGAGGAGGCACTTTTCAACGCGTTACAGCACCTCAAGCACGACAAGCACAAGGTGGTGCTGTTTCATGTCATTGATGACAAGACCGAGATTGCTTTTGATTTTGACAATGCGCCGCGCAAGTTCATCGACATGGAAACCGGCGACGAGGTAAACATTTTCGCCGACAACGTGAAAGAGGCGTATGAAAAACAGGTGCAGGCTTATTTCAAAAGGCTTGAGTTGACGTGCATGCAAAACCGGATTAAATACGTTCCGGTAAGTGTGGGCGCGAGTTTTGAAAAAATCCTGACGACTTACCTGGTTGAGAAACAATCGTTTGGTTGATCGCTAAATAATAAAGGAAATATTTTTGCGGGAAACGCTTGCAGGTTTGAAAATCTGTAGTATATTTGCAACCGCAATAAAGCAGAGGTTTGGTAGTTCAGTTGGTTAGAATACATGCCTGTCACGCATGGGGTCGCGGGTTCGAGTCCCGTCCAGACCGCTAAAATTGGGAAAAGGTTTTCAGAAATGAAAACCTTTTTTGCCCAAAGAAAGTATCCTCAACTACGGTTCTTTTAATAGAAAAGTAGTCAAAGCAGTTGTGTTGTTTTCGCTGCGACTTTGTAACTCGCAGCAGGTTTAGTAGTTAGACCAATGAAAAGCTTTCCACTTTTGTGGATGGCTTTTTTGCTTTTAGGGGGTTTTGGAATTTCAACTCATTTTATAATCAAAACAGTCCAACCCGATTCCTCCAGACCACCACTGCAAACAACCCAAAAAACGCTACGCAAACCACAAACTTCATAAAACTCGACGCCAAAAACCCTATGAAAGAACCCGTGGCTGCTTTGAAAGCGCGGTTGTGATCTTTTGAATTGTAAATCAATTCCCCAACCAAAGCACCCGCAAACGGCCCGATGATAAAACCAAAAGGAATCGGCGCAAAAATCCCCACAATCAATCCAATATTGGTGCCCCAAACCCCGTACGACGAGCCACCAAAACGTTTGGTGCCCTGCGCCGGAATGACATAGTCGAGTATGCTAATTATAATGGTAATCAGCAACGAAATCCCTAAAATCCAGTAGTTCATTTTTACAGCTTCGGTCAAATAAAGCAACAGCAAACCCAACCAGCTCAAACCCGGGCCGGGCAATACCGGGAGAAAACTGCCCAGTACGCCGCCAATCATACAAATCAAACCCAAAACCAACAGCAACGCATCCATAAATATTTTTATATTTGAAAATTAAAATTGTACTTTTAAGACCGCAAAAATCCGGTTTCCCACAGATGAGAAAAAAATTCCTGATACTACTTTTAAGTCCGTTACTTTTTGGCTCGTGCCAGTATTTTGAAAAACAGGTGCCGTCAAAAGAAGAACTGCTTCAGGAACAGCTCAAATCCATCAACTGGAGTAAGGTCGATGAATATCCGTCGGTAGCCGACTGCGATTCACTCACCGACAAATCGCAAAAGCAACAGTGCTTTTTTGAATTCCTCACCCGGCTCATCCAGGAAAAACTCAATGCCGACACGCTCGCGGTGCTTTATCCACAACTCGACACGATCAGCGTAAAGGTAACGGTTCTGCCCGATTCTACCATGCAGTTCGAGCCGCAAATCAAGGATTCGATTTCGTACAACACTGCAAAAATCGACAGCATCCTCAAAACCCGCTTAGTCGATTTTCCGAAAATCAATCCGGCGATTAAGCGCGGCGTTCCGGTGAAGACGCAGTTTACTTTGCCGGTGATATTGAAAGTAGAGTAGGATTAGGAGCTGTTTCCCGCTTTCCGTTGCAATCTTTTTGTTTTTAAAGAAAAAACAAAAAGGATTTCCACTGCAATCGGGGCTATCGCTGC
>DLHP01000009.1:0-139 GCA_002483285.1 Flavobacterium sp. UBA7665 | reverse complement strand
AGCCGTTCGCCTTGCAGGCTCACTCTTAACGCTTCGCGCTACCGCTTTTTCTCGTTGTTTTTCACGCTTTTTCCCCGAACGGCCAACCAGGTAGGAAGTATCTATTTTATTTTTCGTTTGCTGGCGCTGCACGAAAAAT
>DLHP01000010.1 GCA_002483285.1 Flavobacterium sp. UBA7665 | reverse complement strand
CAACGTAAAGCGGGAAACAGCTCCTAAACAACATTTAATTTCCGAATCAAAACATCATAATAAACCTTCGATATCGGAATCCTCACATCTACAATCGTGACAAACGTCGGCTCCAATTTCGTAAGGTAATCCAGATTCACGATATACGATTTGTGCGTCTTGAAAAACACGTTGCTGTTGAGGCGTTCGATGAAATTAGAAAGCGTCGCACGGATGAGTTCCTCGCTATTAGTAGTCTTAATTTCGAGATAATTCCCATCCGACTTGATCCATAAAATGTCGTGGATGTTGAGTTTGATGTAGCGAAATTTGTCCTTAATGAACAACGCGTCCTTAATAATTACCGCTTCGTCGGTGTTGGGTGCGGGTTCTTTCTTAGGAGTTTCGGATAAATGATAGAGCGCCATTTCAATCGCGGTAAACAGCTGTTCCTGTTTAAAAGGCTTGACCAGGTAATTGGCCGGATTGGTGGTTCTGGCGCGTTGTAAGGTAGGCGTGTCGGAATACGAAGTGGTGTAAATAAATGGAATTTTGTAGTTTTCATTGATGGTTTGTGCCAGGTCAATGCCGTCTTTTTTGCCGTTCAGGTTCACGTCGAGCAAAATCAGGTCGGGTTTGGTGGCCTCGAGTAGTGCGATGGCTTCGGCATAATCCATGGCATTGCCCACGACTTCATATCCCATTCGGCCTAGCATGCCGCGCACGTCTTCGGCTATGATCAGTTCGTCTTCTACAATCAAAATCTTCATGGTCAAAAATTTAAATTAGTCCATCGCAGTGTTGTGCGCCTTGATGTCTTTGAAACAAACGGTAAAAGTGGTTTGTGTGCCCACAGTCTCGGCCGAAAAACCGCCGCGCAACTGCTTGCTTAAGATTGACACGAGCCGAAGTCCGAGTGTTTTAAGGTTGGTGGTGTCAAAATCTGCAGGCAGGCCTTTGCCATTATTGGTGACTTTAAGTTCGTAGTCGATGTTGCTCATGGCGCGGATGCTAATTGTAATCGACCCTTTTGACTTGGGTTCTAACCCGTACTTAAAGGCGTTCGATACCAGTTCGTTGACGATCAATCCGAGCGGAATCGCCGTATCGAAATCAAATCGGATATCGAGCGTTTCAATGGTAACGATGGTTTTTTTGGCGCCGCCTTCGAACATTTCAGATAGATAATCAACCAACTCCTTGAGGTAATTCTCGACATCCACCTTGTTGATTTGTTCAGACTGGTACAAATTCTGGTGGATCAAACTCATCGCCTGCACGCGGCTTTGCCCTTCCTGGATCGACGCCAAAACCGCGGGATCACTGATCTCTTCGGCCTGCATATTGAGCAAACTGGAAATAATCTGCAGGTTGTTCTTGACCCGATGGTGGATTTCGCGCAGCAGGGTTTCTTTCTCGGTGAGCGAAGCTTCAATGAGTTCCTTTTGCTTTTGGATGATGCGGCGTTGTTTCTGGTGGTTCTTCAAATTCCTGTAAATTCCTATCGTCAAAAGGCTGAGCAGGAACATGCTCGTGAGCACGATGTACTTGATTTTCTTTTCTTTGCGCTCGGCAATGTTGCGCAACGCATCTTTACGCGCCTGCTCCTTTTTGATAGCCGCCTCTTTTTTCTCAAACTCATTGGTGAGCTGCAACTGGATGAGCTTTTTGCTGGTTTCACTGTTTAGGATCGAGTCGCTGTACTTTTTGTAAGCCACATGGCTTTCGTACGCCAAGTCGAATTTACCCGACTTTGCATAAAGATTAGCCAAATTCTCATATCCAAATTTGATCGATTCGAGCTCACCGATTTGCGTAGAAAGCGCCAGTCCCTTTTTGGTAAAGTCGATGGCCTTAGGAAAGTTGTTGGTTTTGGCGTAAAACTGTCCGAGGTACCGGAGCGCATCGCCCTGCCCCGATTTATTGTTCATCTTATCAAAAAGGTCCAATGCTTTAGTCAGCGCATCGAATGCCTTTTGGTTTTCGCCCAGTTCGAGATAGTTCGTACCGATGGCCTGGTAATGCAACCCCGCCGAATTGAGCCGGTTGAATTTAAGGTCGACGGGCAAACAACGCAATAGGATTTCGAGTGCCTGCCTGGGTTTGTGTTGTTCGGAGTAAACATGCGCGACATTGCCGTTGATGGTGTTGGCGAGCAGCTCTGATTCTTCGGTTTTTGGTTTGGTTTTGAGAATGGCGAGCGCCTTGAAATAAATCCTGAGCACTTCGTCGTGCTTGTCCTGTTTCATGTACAGAATGCCCAGGTTGTTGAGCGCGCGGCAAATGTGTATGGTTTTACCGAGTTTTTCGTAACCCGATAACGCAGCCTGGATGCTTTTTAAGGCTTCGGGAAAATTATTGAGATACAAATACGATTGCCCGAGCAGCAGCTGGGAATCGGCGAGCAGCAGCTGGTGCGGTATTCTCCTGCACAAGGCAATCGCTTGTTGGAAATGTGCGATACCCAAATTGAAATTGCCCTTGTTGTTTTGTACGTTCCCCAGCAAGCAATGCGAAAACGCCTGGCCGTGCAGATAATTAATTTTTTTGGCGAGTGCCAACGCCTTTGAGGCATGAAGCGTACATTGGTCGGGTTCAAAGTCGCGGTAGGCACGCGCGAGCGCATTGCGTGTTTTAACCGCAACCGAATCCGATAAAGTAAGTTCCCTTCCGTTTTGTTGTCGCTGTTGTTGGCCAACGACTTGTTGGAGGCTGTCAATAGTGGCCAAATCCTGTGAATGCACTTGTGACAAGAGCAACAGGCAAAACACTATGATGACTTTTTGCACCATACAATCTTTGGATCAAATCAGGTTTTTTGCTTTTTTTTGCGCGCCGCCGGAAACAGCACATTGTTTAGGATTAACCTAAAGCCCGGCGAATTCGGGTGCAGGTCCAAAACCGTCGGTTCGTCGCCTACGCGGTGCTGGAAATCTTCGGGATCGTGGCCTCCAAAAAAAGTGAAGAAGCCTTTGCCTTTCTGGCCGTGGATATAACGCGCTTCCTCGTTGAGTTCATTCTGTCCCAGGACGAGCACACTCGACTTGATCAGCGAACGGTCGAACGCCGTGCTTTGCCCCATGAAACCTTTAACGAGTTGGGTGTGGTTTTGGCAGAGCATACTTGGGATGACGTCCCATTTGGCCGAGAATTCCATGAGCGAAAAATAGTCTTTTTCAAACGGGATGCGGCGTTTTTCGGTCATGTCAATATCCGAGAATTCGTAGTGTTCGGGTTTGCGATCCAGCGTAAAATCCTTGAATGCAAAGGTCTTGGTGTAGTCTATTTTGGATTGGTAATTGGGATCGCTTGCGTCGCCGTCGAACATGGGTTCACAGATATCGACACCTTCGGCCGAAAGCGCGATATCAAAACTATCGGTTGCCGAACACATCGCAAACATAAAACCACCGCCAATCACAAAATCGCGGATTTTTTTGGCCACCGCCAATTTCTCCTGCGAGACTTTGGCATAACCCAATTGGGCAGCAAGTGCCTCAGCTTCTTTTTTCTGGTCGATATACCACGGCTCATTTCGGTACATCCCGAAAAACTTGCCGTATTGCCCGGTAAAATCCTCATGGTGCAAATGCAGCCAATCGTATAAAATGAGTTGGTCACTTAAGACTTCCTCGTCATAAATGGGCGTAAAAGGAATCTCGGCATAAGTCAAAACCATCGTCACGGCGTCGTCCCAAGGTTGTTTGCCTTTGGGCGTATAGACCGCGATTTTGGGTGCCTTTTCTAGCACGACGGTTTCCATGTTCTGGGACGGGCTTGAAATTTCGTCGAGGATCTGGTTCGCCTCGCCATCGGATAATACTTCAAAACTCACCCCACGAATCTGGCATTCCTTACGGATTTCGGGCGCATCGGGCAGCAAAAAAGAGCCACCACGGTAATTGAGCAACCAGCTCGCTTTGTATTGTTTATCAAGGCACCAATAGGTGATGCCGTAGGCTTTGAGGTGGTTTTTTTGGGTAGTTTCATCCATGGGCAATAGGATGAAATTGGCGCGTGCCGCAAAAGCAAAAAGCAGCAGGAATACAACGCTAAATTTTTGGGTAATCGTTTTCATTGTTCCAAAGA
The DNA here is from genome assembly GCA_002483285.1 of Flavobacterium sp. UBA7665. Lineage (GTDB taxonomy): Bacteria > Bacteroidota > Bacteroidia > Flavobacteriales > Flavobacteriaceae > Flavobacterium. The sequence goes on along the minus strand of DLHP01000010.1, from coordinate 4,365 downwards.
TAGCAGAAAATTTGTGAAGGAAAAGATAAAAGACACGCTGCGCTTTGGACGCGCTGCGCTTTGGAAATACTTTGTGGAAATCCACTTTTGTGAATATTGTAAATGTTTAGGAAATACATAATCCGAACATGAAACTTAGCAATGGTGTGTATTAGATGCTAGCAGACGTTGTTGTACTCTAAAATAGGAATTTCCCCAATGTTCGCTTTGACGGCTTGAGAAATTTCTAACTTAGCTTGATTTGAAATATGTTTTCCTAGGATTATGGAATTGAATGCTTCTTTTGGTAATACTTTACGTCTATCGCTTTCTTGAGTTGGAAAATCCCAGAAATTCATCGTTCGATATTCTTTTTCAAATTCCCATTTTTTTAATTTACAAAAAACTTGAGTAGTTCGACTCTCGTCATGAGACATGATAGGTTCTGGAAAAATAATTGGCAAATTGTCTACATAGTGAACTGCACCACCGCCACCTAAATATTCAAACATTATTCTGGAATTGTAGCCGATACATATTCCTTGATGATTATCTGCATATTTTGTCCACATATCACTATTACAAGGTTTTGCAGTTAAACTGAGAATTCCAAGTCGCTCATTTAATTGGTTGAAATAGTTTTGTCGAAACTCGACCAAATATTTTTTAGTTTGAAAGTATTTTTCACGTATTAATTTATGAGCTTCTTTTCTATGTTGTTGACGATTCCAATATGGACTTCCAAATTTAGTCCAATGGATTGCATATTCCATAAGCTGATCTTTACTCATTAAATCGTGACGAAGTGGAATTTTACAATCAAACTCATCCTCAAAAGAAAATGGAGAAGCCATGAAAACCTCTCTATTGAAAATAAATCTCTTGTGAAAATCAGAATCCCAACTACGATATTTATAAACGATTTCTGGAATTTCTCCGTCATCTAAAGTTCCGGAATATTTACTGAGTATCTTCATAAAAATTTCTACTAACTAAAAACTATACAAAGGTGTGTAGCGTAAAATTAACCTGAAGCTCCCACCGCGCGTTAGCGATTGCAGCGGAAATCCTTTTTATTGCTCAGCAGAGATTCCTCCTTCGTCGGAATGACAAAAATGGAGATAAAACTGTCATGAGGACTAAACAATAAAAAGATTGTAGCGAAAAGCGCGGCCGCAGGCAACGCCCAACCCAACTCACTGCAGCTTTCTAAAGCGAAGCGTCTCTAAAGCGAAGCGTCTCCATAGCCCGCAGGGCGTCTCTAAAGGCGCAGCCGTGTCTAAAGCCCGCAGGGCGTCTCCAAAGGCGCAGCCGTGTCCAAAGCGCAGCGTGTCCTAAAACGGCACATCACTATCGTCATCACTATTCAAATTACTCCCAAAAGCCTCATTAGGCGATGGCAAATGCTTCGTCGTAAACGGATTGTCCTCATGGTTCATCTTACTCGGCAAATCGTCATAACCGCCGCCGTAATCGTCGAGGTTGTCAAATTTACCCAGGTTACCGATGAATTTTAGGCGTACATTCTCTAGCGATCCGTTACGGTGCTTGGCGATGATGAACTCGGCCTGGCCTTGCGTCGGGGTTTGCTCCTCGTCGTCCCATTCGTCGATTTTGTAGTATTCGGGACGGTAGATGAACGACACGATATCGGCATCCTGCTCAATCGCACCCGATTCCCTAAGATCCGAAAGCAATGGGCGTTTGCTCGATCCACGCGTTTCTACAGCACGCGACAATTGCGAAAGTGCAATTACCGGTACGTTGAGTTCTTTGGCGAGCGCCTTGAGGTTTCGCGAAATGGTCGAGATTTCTTGTTCACGGTTGCCGCCTCCTTTGCCGTTTCCGCCCGCGGTCATGAGCTGGAGGTAATCGACAATGATGAGTTTGATACCGTGTTGCGACGACAAACGACGTGCCTTGGCCCGCAAATCGAAGATGGATAGCGACGGCGTGTCATCGATATATAAAGGGGCTTTTTCTAAGTTTTTGACTTTGATGGAAAGCTGTTCCCATTCGTGTTTTTCGAGTTTCCCGGTACGCAGTTTCTCTGATGACAGGCCTGTTTCGGATGAAATCAGACGCGTAATCAACTGTACCGATGACATCTCGAGCGAGAATAACGCCACCGGATGCCCAAAGTCTATTGAAATATTCCTGGCCATAGACAACACGAATGCCGTTTTACCCATACCGGGACGCGCCGCGATGATAATCAAATCTGAGGGTTGCCAACCCGAGGTAATCTTGTCAAGACTGTGAAATCCGGTGGCGACTCCAGAAAGCCCTTCTTTTCCTGCGATTTCCTCGATGCGTTTCTTGGCCTGGATCACAAGGCTTTGCGCGGTTTCTGAACTCCTTTTGATATTGCCTTGGGTGACTTCGTATAATTTAGATTCGGCCTTGTCGAGCAAATCAAAGACATCGGTGGTTTCGTCGTACGATTCCTCGATGATTTCGGATGATATTTTGATCAGGCTTCGTTGGATGAATTTCTGCAATATGATGCGCGAGTGGAATTCAATGTGCGCCGACGACGAGATTTTCTGCGTGAGTTGGATCAGGTAAAAATCACCACCTGCCATTTCGAGTTTTGCGTTCTTCTTGAGTTGGGCCGAAACCGTCAACAAGTCGATGGGTTGCGTGTCGGTGAATAACTGTACAATGGCCTCGAAAATGTGTTTGTGCGCGTCTTTGTAAAAGGCGTCGGGTTGCAGGATATCGATGACCTCATCGACCCCTTTTTTGTCGATCATCATCGCGCCCAAAACTGCTTCTTCGAGTTCCAGAACCTGTGGTGGCAGCTTGCCTTTCTCCAGGTTGATGATGGTGGTTTTATCCACGCGTAGGGGATTGATATTTCTGAGGTTTTCCATGTTGCGAAAGTAACGAAATTTAAAAAATTGACGGCCCGGAGTTATTAGAGAACGTATGTTAACAACTTGCTATTGCCTGTTTATAAGTAAAAAAAAATCCGAAACCACAGGGCTTCGGATTAGTCTCTTGATTTCTAAGCTTTACTCTTTGAATTCGCCCATTTTGCTGTATTTATCCATCCGTTGTTCGACCAATTCGGTTGTTGATAAATCCTTGAGTTCGTTGTAGGCTTTGGTGATGTATTGCTGTACCGTTTTAAAAGTCGTATCGCGGTCGTAATGTGCGCCTCCCAATGGTTCTGGGATGATGTCATCTACGAGTTTTTGCTTTTTCATATCCGACGAAGTCAGCTTCAAAGCTTCGGCCGCCTGTTCTTTGTATTCCCAGCTTTTCCAGAGGATAGACGAGCAAGATTCTGGCGAAATTACAGAATACCAGGTGTTCTCCATCATCAAAACCCGATCTCCTACACCAATCCCAAGTGCGCCACCGGATGCGCCTTCACCAACAATCACTGCAATAATCGGCGTTTTAAGGCGGATCATTTCAAAGATGTTGCGTGCAATGGCTTCTCCTTGTCCGCGTTCTTCGGCTTCTAAACCGGGATATGCTCCTGGAGTATCAATCAAAGTCAAAACCGGAATGTTGAATTTCTCGGCCATTTTCATCAGACGCAATGCTTTTCTATACCCTTCAGGATTCGCCATCCCAAAGTTGCGGTACTGGCGTGTTTTGGTATTGTAGCCTTTTTGCTGGCCCACAATCATATACGATTGCCCATCGATTTTACCCAATCCGCCAATCATGGCCTTGTCATCCTTAAAGCCGCGATCGCCAAAAAGCTCGAGCCAGGTGTCACCGCACAAAGCGCGAACGTGGTCCATGGTATACGGGCGATTGGGGTGGCGTGACAACTGTACGCGTTGCCAGGCGGTGAGGTTCTTGTATATTTTGCGTTTGGTTTCTTCGAGTTTTTTCTCAATCTGCTTGCAGGTATCGGTCACGTCAACATTGGATTCTTTCCCGATAATCGCGCATTTGTCTAACTGTTCTTCCAGCTCTTTGATTGGAAGCTCAAAATCTAAATATTCCATAAGGATTTCTTTCAGTTTAATTTTGGTTTGAGGAGCAAAGATAATTTTTTTATTGCAAAAGTGAATATGTTTTTAGGAGCTATTTCCCGCTTTCCGCTGCTATCTTTTTAAACTCCCGTTGGTCGTTTAAAAAGGATATCCGCTTCAATCGGGGCTATTTCTTTTGAAAAAGAAACAAAACATTTCTTTTGTCTTGATACAAAAGAAACAAAAAATCAATGGCCTCCGGATAAAAAGCTAAAAACTACCTCGTCAAAGCGGGCGCTTGCTGAGCCGTTCGCCTTGCAGGCTCACTCTTAACGCTGCGCGCTACCGCTTTTACTCGTTGTTTTTCACGCTTTTTCCCCGAACGGCCAGCCAGTTAGGAAGTGTTTATTTTATTTTTCGCTGGCTGGCGCTGCACGAAAAATCCTCC
>DLHP01000011.1:67091-116417 GCA_002483285.1 Flavobacterium sp. UBA7665 | reverse complement strand
TGCACGAAAAATCCTCCCAAGAAGTTCCCGAACCAAAGGATGAATCACCCGGTTTAGAATTTTTGGCAGGGCCGAGCGTTAAGAAAATGTCCAGTGGACATTTTTAGCGAAGGAGCCAGGAGGCGCGTTGGCCACAAGCCGAAAACCAATGAACACTTCCTAACTGGCGCGGCAGTCATAAGATTTGCGTTAAGAAAATCAAATGAGTGAGCGTTAAGAAGCAAATTCTGTCTGAGCGCAGCGAGTTTATTTGCTTTAGCGAACGAATTTGATTTTTAGCAAATCTTATGTGCCGACCGCCTTTTTGTAACTTTTGTGGCGAGACAAAAGTTAAGAAATAAGATTAAAAACCGGAATCTCCCGGTAAATGCCAAACTGCGTTAGCGATGGCAGCGGCATCCTTTTGCGGAGTTTACGCAGCAAAAGATAGAGCGTACAGCGCGACGCGACGCAGGAAGCGTAACGCCACAAAAAAACCCAACCGTTTCCGATTGGGTTTTGTATAAAAGTGAAGGATAGATTATCCTAAAGCTACTCTTTTGAAACCGGTAACAGTCAAACCAGCATCAACCGATTTTACGTAAGCTGCAACGCTCATCGATCCGTCTTTGATGTAGTCTTGGTTCACCAAGGTGTTGTCTTTAAAGAAACGACCCAATTTGCCTTTGGCGATGTTCTCGATCATGGCTTCTGGCTTGCCTTCCTGACGCAATTGGTCTTTGGCGATTTCGATTTCTTTGGCAATGGTGTCTGCATCAACGCCACCTTCGTTCAAAGCGATTGGGTTCATGGCAGCCGCTTGCATGGCTACGTTTTTAGCGGCTTCGTCGGCACCGGCAACGTTGGCAGAAAGTGCTACCAAAACAGCGATTTTTCCTGAGTGTACGTAAGATCCGATCAAGGCACCGCTCAATTTCTCGAAAGAAGCGATCTCAATTTTTTCTCCGATCACTCCGGTTTGCTCGATCAATTTCTCAGAAACAGAGATTCCGTTGAAATCGGCAGCGAGGAATTCTTCTTTGGTGTTGTATTGCAAAGCAAGGTTGGCCAAATCGGTAGCCAATTTTACGAAACCTTCGTTTTTACCAACGAAATCGGTTTCACAGTTTAGGGTCATTGCGACACCTTCTGTTTTGTCTGCATTGACTACAGCAACTGCGGCACCTTCTGTTGACTCACGGTCTGAACGGTTGGCAGCTACTTTTTGTCCTTTTTTGCGTAGGTTTTCAATAGCGAGTTCAAAATCGCCATCGGCTTCTACTAGCGCTTTCTTGCAATCCATCATTCCGGCGCCGGTTAATGTTCTTAGTTTATTTACGTCTGCAGCAGTAATTGTTGCCATCATTAATATAGTTTATGTGTTATTGAAATCTTTTAAAAGTAAAAATTCCAGTTTCAATATTCCGGATTCCAACTTTATAAAATCGTCAACTTTTGGTCTTTCGATTCTTAATGGAACTGGAATTTTAAAACTGGAATCTAAAGTTTTATTCTTCTGTTTTTTCTTCTGTAGCTTCTGTTTCAGTAGCAGCTTCTACTTCGGCAGGAGCTTCTACTTCGGCAGGAGCTTCTACTTCTGCAACAGGAGCAGCTTCTACAGCCGGAGCTGCAGCTACTACTTCTTCTGTAGCGTCTTCTGTAACTTCATCTGTTTGGTCGTCTACGATGGCGTCAGAATTTCTGTTGGCCAAACCGTCGATTACCGCAGCAGTTACCAAGGATAAAATTTTATCGATTGATTTAGAAGCGTCATCATTGGATGGGATTACGTAATCTACCTCGCGTGGGTCAGAGTTGGTATCCACCATTGCAAAAACCGGAATGTTTAATTTTTGAGCTTCTTTTATAGCGATGTGCTCAGCCATAATGTCAACAACGAAAAGAGCTGCAGGCAGTCTTGACATGTCGGCGATTGAGCCTAAGTTTTTCTCTAATTTCGCACGAAGACGATCGATTTGCAATTTCTCTTTTTTAGAAAGGGTGTTGAATGTTCCGTCTTTCTTCATTTTATCGATAGAAGCCATTTTCTTAACGGCTTTACGGATGGTTACGAAGTTGGTCAACATTCCGCCAGGCCATCTTTCTGTGATGTATGGCATGTTTGCAGCTTTTGCTTTTTCGGCAACGATGTCTTTTGCTTGTTTTTTGGTCGCAACGAATAAAATTTTGCGTCCAGATGCTGCGATTTTCTTCATGGCTTCGTTGGCCTCTTCAATTTTCGCTGCAGTTTTGTAAAGGTTGATGATATGGATTCCGTTGCGCTCCATGTAAATGTAAGGCGCCATGTTTGGATTCCATTTTCTGGTCATGTGTCCGAAGTGAACACCTGCTTCCAGTAAGTCTTTTACTTCTACTTTGTTTGACATTTTTTTCTTAGTTTACGTTCTGTTGAATTAGCAATTCTTAAGTAGCTCTTGCGATGGTCTTAAAAATTTAGATGCTAAACTAATTCCTACCTCAGTAGGCAACAACAACATTGTTTTTAAATTTTCTAACTTGATGAAGTCTTGCCAGCATTTGGCAAGACAGGCAATATTAACGTTTAGAGAACTGGAATCTTTTACGCGCTTTTTTCTGTCCGAATTTTTTACGCTCAACCATTCTTGGATCTCTTGTCAATAAACCTTCTGGTTTCAGGATCGCTCTGTTTCCTTCACCTACTTCGCACATTACACGGGCAAGCGCCATTCTTACAGCTTCTGCCTGACCTGTTGAACCACCTCCGTAAACATTTACTTTTACGTCAAAGTTGGTTGCGTTTTCTGTCATAGACAAGGGTTGCATCACTTTGTACTGTAAAGTAGCCGTTGGGAAATAAGTTGCGAATTCTTTTTTGTTTACCGTGATTTTTCCTGTTCCTTCCGAAACATAAACACGTGCAACAGCGGTTTTTCTTCTACCGATTTTGTGAATTACTGCCATTATTTAAGGTCGTTAAGGTTAACAGTTTTAGGTTTTTGAGCAGCTTGTTTGTGCTCTGGACCTACAACTACATTTAAATTTCTGAAAAGTTCTGCTCCTAATTTGTTTTTAGGCAACATCCCTTTTACAGCTTTCTCAACCAAAGATGCAGGGTTTTTCGCCTGTAAAACTTTAGCAGTAAGGGTTCTTTGTCCTCCTGGATACCCTGTATGACGCATGTAAATTTTGTCATTCATTTTGGTACCTGTAAGGTTGATTTTTTCTGAGTTGATAACAATAACGTTATCTCCACAGTCTACGTGCGGTGTATAACTCGGTTTGTACTTACCTCTCAAAATCATAGCGACTTTTGAAGCAAGACGACCCAGGTTATGACCATCAGCATCTACAACAATCCACTCTTTCGCGACAGTGGCTTTGTTTGCTGAAATTGTCTTGTAACTTAATGCGTCCACAATTATTTATTTAAATTAAACATTCCGTTCCAAATAAGGTATGCCCAAAATTTGGACTGCAAAAGTACAATTATTTATTTTAAATGCAAACGTCAGGAAAATAATATTTTACATATTGAAAACCAGCTGTAAACCCCACGAAATAAATTACACAAAAAAGCCGCTGTAAACATCGTTCGCAGCGGCTCTTGAATATAAAATGTTCTTGTTAAGCGATAAACAAACTTGCAATTGCAGTAGCCTGCGCACCGGTCAATGGTTCGTCAAAAGACTCCGAACCCGCAGCTGACGGAATGCCATTGACAGTCGAGGTATTGAAACCCGCCTGCAAAGTATTGTCTTCACCGTTATAAACCGGCTGTGCTTGCGCTGGTAATCCGCCACGATCGGCGCCTACAATCCAGCCTTTTTGTCCGCGGATGCGTCGTACCTCTGAAGCATGTCTCGCCTCAACCGAGTGAATTTGCAACGCCGCCTGCAATAAATCAGGAGTCGACAGCAAATTTCCAGCCTGCCCTTTATAGGCACGCACTCCGGTGTCTTCAAATGCTTGTGCGAGTGCGAGGAACGTTTGGTAGTTGCTAAAAACGTCCGGGAACAATCCTCCGGCGGAGAAATCGAAAGTAGGTTTGGGAATCGAGTCTGCACCGAGTCCGTTTTGCAAAAATGTCACATGCGACGATTCGTGTTGCAGGATTTTAGAAAACACGGTACGGTCACGTCCAATCGGGATCAGTAACAAGGTATCCATACCGGTTTGGTAAAACTCGTTTTCAAGGTATTCTAAGGTCAAGGCCAATTGCAAAGCCTGGGTTGGTGTTTCTGCGGTGCCGAAAGTAGATGCACTGGCACGTTGTGGTGCCATGGCAAGGCCAAACGGAACAGCCGCAAGCGCTACATCGGCGCCTATTTTTTTGAACTGGTCAAAGGCTCCCCTTCTTGAAGTGCTGGCCTTGAGCACATCTTCATTGGCAAAGGCCTCGAGAAATTTAAATATATTCATGATTTCTGGTGATTAAGGTTATGGTAAAAACTGAGCGGTGAATGCGGTTTGGATAATATCGAGCGAAGAAACTTCTTGGATGATCTGCGAAGGTTTTTTAGCCATGTCCAGACCCGTTGTAGGATCTACCACATCGTCGCCGGCAAAATCAGCCGAGTTGGTGTTGATCAGCGAGCGAATGGCCGACGCGTGCCTGGCCTCAATCGAAACAATTTTACCGGCAAGCAGCAAATAATCGGCGTTGGTAATGTACTTTCCTGCACCGTTGTACGCCGCAACACCAGTGTCCTCAAGCAATTTTGCCGTTCCCAACACCGAAGCCGGGCTGTTGAAGTTTACATCATCATAAGCAAAAGACAAATTCGGGAGCAATTGCGTACTGGCATTGGGCAACGCGCCTGTCAATGCAGCCTTGAAAAATTCGCGGTGGATCACTTCATGGTTGTAAAGGTCGGTCAATACCGCTTTTTGCTCGACGCTGAAATTGGCGTTGAACCCAGATGCGTTCACGACTTTGGTGTAAAAATCGGCTTCAAGCTGCTCTAATGCATAAGCATACGTCAAGATTCCCAAGTCGCCGCCTCCAAGGTCAAAAATGCCGTTGCGGATTCCGGGAAAATTGTTGGGTTGTATAATAGGATTGTCGTCATCATCATCACTACAACCCGCCAACAAAAGGCCCGCGCCTATGGCGCCCAGACCGCTAATTTTCAGGAAGCTCCTCCGATTGGTTTGGAGGGAGGATGTGCCCTGAACTTTTACTTCGTTTTTCATAATAAAAAATTTAATGGTTAAAGAATAGCCCGAACCAAAGACGTGCAGACACATCTCCAGCCAGAAGTTTTTGTTATATTTGTTTGTGGATTGTATTATTGGTTTGGTAAAATTCCCATTTTATAATTCCGAATCCGTTTCGTAATTTCAAAGTTCCTTTATAAGATTAACAGAAAGTTAAGATTTGCCTGTGCGGCGCTTAACTACTTACGAGATTATGTATCTTAGCGGATTAGCCAAAAACATCAAGATTCCCATTTAAAGTTACAGCATTACCATATCGCCTAAATATTCGTCACTTATGAAATCCAAAGCCACGTTAAAGCAAATAGCAAAAGAGTTACACGTTTCGGTTTCTACCGTTTCCAAAGCGCTCAATGACAGCCCTGAAATCAGCGAACAAACCAAAATTAAGGTACAGGAATACGCCAAGCTTAAAAACTACAAGCCCAACGTAATTGGCCTGAACCTCAAAAATCGCAAAACCAAAACCATCGGGGTCATCATTCCCAACATACTCAACCCGTTTTTTGCCAAGGTATTTACCGGAATAGAAAAAGTAGCCGATGAGAAAGGCTATAACCTAATTACCTGCATTTCAAATGAATCGATAGAAAAAGAAATCCACGCACTCGAGATGCTCAGCAACGGCACCATCGACGGCTTTGTACTCTCCATTTCAGAAGAAGCGCAAAAACTCCAGGAATTCGGCCATTTTAAAAACATCATCAACGAAGGCACGCCCATAGTGATGTTCGACCGCATTTCAGACGAGGTCGACTGCGACAAAGTCATCGTAGACGATTTCAACTCGGCGCTGCATGCCACAGAACACCTGATCAAACTGGGTTGCAAGAAAATCGCGTTGTTTTCCTCGATAGACAACCTCAGTGTAGGTAAACTGCGCGCAGAGGGTTATTTCAAAGCGCTCGAGGACAACAACATCAAAGTAGACCAATCGCTAATCATCCGTACCGACACCGCCGAAGATTTCGACGCCAAAGCGCCCAAGCTATTAGAAAGCCACAAAATAGATGGCATCTTCGCCCTAGACGAACACACCTCGGTCTCGGCCATTAAAATGGGATTGAAAAATAATTATAAGATTCCCGAGGAATTGTGCATCATCGGTTTTGCCGACGGCGTCTGGTCCAGAAGGCTCACGCCGAGTTTGTCTACGGTAAGCCAACACGGTCCCGAAATAGGCGAGGCCGCCGCCAAATTGCTCATAGCAAGACTAGAGGACAACAGCGACGAAGAACCCCAAACCTATAAAACAGAAGAAGTCAAAACAGAATTGCGCCAGCGCGAATCGACGCGGAAGTTATAACGAAACCAACCTGAAAATAAAGTTCACCTCAGTCGCGACTTTCTTTTCGAGCACCAAATCCAAAGCCATTTCATTTTTTAATGCGATGGCTTTTATTTTGGCCAAATCGCAATCGTCCGACAAAATCATGTAGATGTCATTGCCGTTTGAAAAGTCCCGAAGCTGTGCAAAAAACCGTTCAAAATACTCAAAATTTTCGCCGCAAAACCACGCATTCTCGGCCATGTTAGCCGGTTTTTTTGGGTAATATGGCGGATTGATTACCATCACGTCAAACCAATTTTCCGACAGGTTTTCAAACAAATCCGATTTCAAAACCGTGATAATCGCCTGATTGTCGAGTGCATTTTTGCGCAGCGCTTCCAACGCAATTTCATTGATGTCCGTGGCCGTCACCAAAGCGCCTTTCTTCGCGGCCAATATCGATATAATCCCGCAGCCACAGCCCAATTCAAGGAAGGATTTATCTTTGAGTTCGAGCGTTTCCACAAAATCCAAAAGCAACTTGGTGCTAATCGTAATAAACGGCGGGAACACCGTGGGCTCTACCCAAACCGAAATGTCGTTATAGGAATACCTGCGCCGCTTCCGGAGGTAAATCGCACTCGCTTTTTGCAAGATCGGGCTGATGATTCTTTTAACGATGGCTTTCATTTTTCATTTTTTTAGGAGCTGATTCCCGCTTTTCGCTCTATCTTTTGTTGCGTTGCACTCCACAAAAGGATGCCGCTGCAATCAGGGCTAGGGCATCCGTATCACTCCGAATAAAACCCCTCAATTTCAGGTTGTCGGTATTTCCAAAACTTTTGCAAAGCCTTGATCTCATAAGGGTAATGGTAAAACCCGGTCTTGTACCGAATCCCCGAAACCAACTGCAACAACTGCTTTTTATACCCTCGGATCCTAAAATCAGAAACCGTTGGGTAATAACCGTTCAAAACCGTCTCAAAATTGCGGATCGTATCAATCATATACGGCTTGAGCCACGGCGTGAGCGGGTTTTTGCGCAAATCGAAATTTTCCCAGCTCGGCGAAATCCAATCCTCGAGCTTTTCGGGAAACGAAAATCCGGCGTCTATAATTTGCTTATATAAATCAGAACCTTCGGTAGGCACGGGACTGAACAGGTAAATGATAATCTCGGCGTTGGGGTTGATTTGCTTGATTTCCCTGATGAAATTGATGTCCCACAAAATCTGGTCGTACACTTCCTTCTCGGTCTTGGCGGGCATGCCCAGCACAAAAGACAATTCGGGGATGATGTCGGCGTTTTTCATCCGAAGCACAAAATCCTTGATCATTTTCCCGGTTTGCGTACCGCCTTTGTTCATTTGTTTGAGTACGGCGTCGTTCCCGGTTTCGGCACCCAAAAAAATCATCTTGCAACCCGCCTTGCGCATGAGTTTGAGTTCGTCGTCACTGTACATATTGATCGTGTCGATGCGACCTTCGCCCCAATAACTCAGGTTGTCATCCATAATCAATTCCGAGAATTCGAGTACGCGTTTCTTCGCCGTAAAGAAATTATTGTCGTGGAACTCGACGGCGTCTATGCCATACGTTTGTTTGAAATACCTGACATCCTCATAAATCCGCGCCGCCGACATGCCTTTCCATTTGGCATTATAAATCGGGACAACCGCGCAAAACGAACACGAAAATGGGCAGCCCATACTCGAATGGTACGACAGCGTTTTGTTCCCCATAAAGGTTTTGGCGAGGTAATGCTTCACCGGATAAAATGAATTGAGGTAATCATACGGGAATTTCGGCAGCGTGTCCTGGTCGAGCAACGCTTCTACCGCGGTTTTCACGATTTCGCCGTTTTCATTTTTGTAAATCAGGTTTTTGATGAGTGCCGTCGACGCTTTTTCGCCCGATTCAATTGCCTCGATAAGCTCGGGAAATGTGTTGTCGCCCGGGCCATTGATTACATAATCCACCGTACCCGATTGCAGCGCCACCTTGTATTGGTTCGACGCAAAATAACCACCCCAAACCGTTATCACATCAGGGTATTGCTCGCGGATTTTTCTCGTAAACGGAATCGCCTGTCGCAATTGCGGACCAGGCATTACTGTAGACCCGAAATATTTGAAATCGCCGGTTTTCAGGTAATTTTCAATGGTTTGCCACGGATCTTTCTCGAGGTTGCCATCCACGAAAACATAGTCATACAACCCATGGATCGAGGCGCCGACCTGTAGGATCGAATTCGGGATACGGTGTTTGCCGTTCGCGCTTTTAGGATTGAATAGGATGACCTTGTTTTTCAAAAGAATCGATGTTTAGATATTGATAAGCGGTATAAATTTGTGCCGTCGCTGCTGCAAACAACGCGCCCTTGAGCCCAAAACCCAAACGCAGCAACACGAACGCAAGCCCAGAGCTGATGGCAATCGCGCGCAGTCCCACCCAAAAAACGAGTTGTTGCCTGTTGTCGCGAAACAACCGTATGATTTTCACCGCGTACAGGTAAGGCGGAAAGGTGATGAAAAATCCAATCACGTAGAACCCCCAGTCGAGCGTAATGTGGTAAGCCAAACGCAGCAGGAAATACAAGCCAATCAAACTGACCGTAACGATAAAAGGCGCCATCCAAACCAGTTGCCGTTGTATTTTATCAACCGCGGCCAACTGCAAACGGTAAATGTTTTTCAGGAATGGCAACAGGATAAAAGTACCCATCGCATGGATCAGGATAAAGTAAGTGTTGAGCACCTGGTAAATCCCAACCTGCTCTGGTTTTTCATAGAGTGCAATCACGACAAAATCGGCGCGAGACTGCAAGAATCCGCTAAAACTCAGCAGGAAAAAAGAACTGGTTGCGGCAAAAAAGTGCCAGTCGATGGTGAACTGCGGCTGTTTTAGAATGCTCCGGTACAAACCCGCATAGAGCACCGCGCGAAAGGCCTGGTACCAGCAGTACCATTCCAGCAGGATTTGAGGCGTCAGTTGGCCGGCATAATCGAGTACCATGAGCAACCACAAAAAGGCGAGGATTTCCAATCCAATCGCAGCGAGGTAATCGCGGTGGTACATCCAGAAAACTTCGAGTGATTGTGCAAGGTAGCCGGCCACAATCCAAACGGCCAAATAGCCGCTTTGCGATGCGGGAAACAGCAAGAAAGTAAGGGATAACGAAAGCAACAGCAATACCAATCGGGTACTAAACGCAGTGTAAAACAGCTGCCCAATTTTTGCCGGCGTCTTAGCAAATTCGCGCAACAAATAGTCCTTGTTTCCCCATCCCAATACGAGCAGCGACACCGAAACGTAGAGCAGGTTCGCGACGAATCCGCCCCAAAGTTCCTGCGAATAGTAATGGATCACGAACATAGAGAACAGCAAGCCTAACACCTGAGCGGTCAACTGTTTGGCCGAATGGGTGATCACAGAAAAGATTCTGGCGGTATTTTTACGATCGATTTTAAGCAACGGTCACATATTTTTGGTGGCGCGCCATCCAGATCTTGTGCAGGTGGAACAGCGGTTTTTTATCATTCAAAGTCACTTCTTCAAGCACAGCAGCGATATAGATTGTTTGGTTTTCAAACCCAATGCGTTGTTGCAATTGTAGTTTGCGGTAACCCGAAATGACTGCAGGCACTTGACAATCGCCAATGGCAATCGTCTCGGTCGGATCTTCGGAACCCATGAATTTTCCCAAAGTGTAGATTGATGTATAATCGGCTGCGGCCGCATCACCAAGGTAAAAGATAGCACCGGTTTGAAGCTGCTGCATGGCTTGGTTTGAATTGCGCACGCCCAAAACCACAGTTTGCCCAACAGTAGCGCAGAGGTCAATCGGGAAATGTTTGGCCAAGTCCTGGTTGGGAACCGATACCAACCGCACCGGTTTGGGAAAGCTAAACAACGCTGCCAATTGCTTGTATACCTTAAAATCATAGGTAGACAGGAAGTTCGAACCCTTGCGGACACTGTGCCTAAAAGTACGCTTGAGATACCATCGTTGCCATGGCGCCAAGGCCAAGTCTGCTCCAATCACTTTGTAAAAAGTCAGGTTGTGGTCTTGGTTGTCAAAAGGTTTGAGCGCCTCAACGCGCAAGGTCGCCGAACGGTTTCGCGTATCAGGGTAGATGTGTATGCGCGCCTGGCCCGAAACATTTGGTTTTTGGTGATCGACCAAAACCGTCATGGGTTCGTATAGCACCTGCCAAAGCCCGCAATCGAAACGTCCGCCCGCGTCTTCAAATTCAAATCTTGGGGCAGCAACCGGGCCGCTGATGGGCTGGTATTCCCTAAGGCTTCTGAAGCGCGCAAACGGCAAAATGCTTTTCGGGATCATGGCAATTCCATTTTGCGCAAGGTGAAAAATCCGTGGCCACGGTCATAATCAGAGAGAAAATACAAAGTTTTGCCGCAAATGGCCGCCTTGGACTTGTTGCCTTTGTCAAAGGTCAGTTGCAACCCATTGTAGAAAGTCTGGCCTTTACTAAGGGTACAAACACGGGCGGTGGAACAAGCCACGGGAATACTTTTGGCTTTCGCTCCGCTGGCATCCCGGTAAAAGTAAGTGAGTTTCCCTTGGTCGATCTTAAAATCATAAATCAGCGTGGGTGATTTTCGGTCGAGTACCGCCAAACCACCCGAAGGTTCTTTATGGTTCCAGGCGATGACCAACAACACGGGTACAAATGCAATCAACCCCACAATCTTAAAATCGACTTTCTTGTATACCATCGTGAAAACAAACAAAAAGAACGCGAGCGTCGCATACAATTTCAAGTAGTTAAATGGGAAATACCATTGCAACAATGCCGAGGCGGGCAAGCAGCAAACAGCAAAAAGTAGCACAAACCCCACGATTTTTTGCGCGTTTTCAAGCTTCTTTTTGGCCAGCGCAAAGTAAGGGAACAGCAATAAAATTGAGGTATAACTACTGCCATAAGGTGTAATCAGTACGATGACCAGGATCCAGTACGAAAGCGTAAATAAAGGTTCTTTGATTTTGAGCGAAACATAACCGCCCATTGACACCAGCAAAAATTTAAAACCAACAAGCAGCGCAGCAAAAGTCACCGGCGAATCATAAACCACCGACGGATTCCATTTGGGGTCGGCCACGAGAAGCTCTTTCAGGAACATATGCAGTGATTGGTAATTGGCCACGTAAGCCTCAGAGATTTCCCCGGCCGAAGCCTTGGGCAACACCTTCATAAAGTAAAACGACCAAACCTCAAAACCGCAGTAAAAAAGGCTAATCCCAAACAAGACCATACAAGCCGCCAAAGCATAAGCAAGGATGTCGAATTTCTTGCGAAAGATAAAAATCAGCAGCAGCAGAACCGGAAATACCTTGAGCATAATTGCCAAGGCCAGATAAATCCCCGTTTCAAAATGTTTGCCTTTTTTATACGCCAACCAGCTTTCGCTGATTAGGCTAAAGACCAAAAGATATACCTGGCCAAACAGCAATTCGTTGCGGATTGGAAGGAAGAAAAATACTGGGATAAGCAGCAAATAAACCGGTTCGATTTTATAAAAAGTCGTCAAACGTTGCAAGGAACGCAGCAAAAGCAAGAGGCTGCCGAGATTGAAAATAAATTTGGCCACCATGGCAGGCAACAGCGACAACGGCATAAAAAGCAACGCCAAGAATGGTGTATTGGGTGCATAACTTGCAAAAATGCCACGACCACCGAGTTTGATAATTGCCTTATTGAAATCAGCCGGAAAATACACCGACGGGTTGAAACGTCCGCCTTCCAGCAACGCGCCTCCATAGTAGTAATTTGCAAAATCGTGCAGCGGGAAATGGATGGCCCTAACCGTATAAAAAATGCCAAGCAACAACAAAGGCAGTAAGGGATATTTTAGCAAAAGGTTTTTCATGGCTCAAATAAATGGTTGACCTCCAAAACAGAGGATTCGCGTACACTCGATGAAACCGCCAACCCTTTGAATGGCGCCAGTTTTTCTACGACATTGCGGTCATACAACTGACCGAGGAACCCAAATTCCTCATACACATGTGTGGGTAAGCCCGAAAGCAATTGCTGCACCTCGGCCACCGGCATTTGCCATTCCAGGCTCAGCCTTTGGGCAGACGGTTCCATGAAGGAAATATACAATAATTCTGATAGCGTGTGCTGTTGCCTTTTAGAAAAATCAATCCTGCCGGGCAAGTCCACACGGTTTCGTTGCAACAGTTGGTTGAAGCCGATGAGTTTTTCCTGCAATTGTGCGGCCATTAAATAACCCGGGAAATCGCGCTGCGGCCTAAACATTTGCTGTACACCCGATTCGTGGCACCACATACATTTGGCGGGTTTTCCGGCGGTGGTGTATTGCGGGTCGGCGTTGTTTTTGAGGTTTCCCTCGGCGTCGTAAATCCCGAATCGCGGTTGCCCGTTGGCCATGAGCTCCCAGGTTTCATACTCTAAAACCTGCTGGGTGAGCGAGTCGATTTCTGTGGCTACAAAAAACTGTTTCAACCCATCGGGCTTTGAAAAGCGGATGTTGCGGTGAACAAATGACACTTCCGAATTGTTGACATAGCCAATTTCGGGTTCTAACGCATACCCTGACAAAGCCAAGTCGAGTTTTTGCGGCATGCCGGTAATCGCGTAGTAATGCTGGGAAGCACCGATGAGCAAAGTGACGTATCGGCCCAAGTCAACGGCATTGGTGCGTTGGTATTCCTCGGAAGCTTTTATTTTGCGATGCAGCAAGATCATCCGCTGCAATGCCTGCTGGTTGAATCCGAGTTCGCCGAGGTTCAGGGTGATGGTTTGGGTTCCTACGTTGATTCCCGTTGGCGAATTGGGCAATAAGGCGCCCACGAAAGACAGGCTCCATTGCAAACCCACCGCCGATTGATCGATGGTGTCATCGGGATAAGCCTTGTTCCATTTGAGCGTCAGCGCCATTTCATCGGTAGGCTTGCTGATGTGGTTAGTCGTAGCGAAACTGATGGCGGCTATCAAAAAAAGGAGTGTCCATTTTAACGGTGGCATCGGCTATATTTTTGAGATTTCGTAAAGATAACAATCGTTGTGGCGCACAATACTTCCTTCAAATTTTTTGAGCAAACGGTAGCGAATGGTTCCTTTCGTGGATTCAAGCCGGCCCGCAGCCGAAACGTAAATTCCGGACGCATGGGTTTTGAGGTAGTCCGAAAGCAGGGCGTCTACCTGGGCCGATGAAAAATCAGTGGTACAAGTCCCGTTCCATCGGCAAAAACTCCCAAAATCACTGGCGCATAAAAAGTAAAGTTTTTTCTGCAGGTTTGGACTGATTACGGTACCGCTGCAATTGGATGTGATGATGGTTTGGGTATTGAGGTGTTGTGCCTTCAAAAAATCGTTTACCGCCGCCTCTTGGGTAAAAGCGTAGCGGTAGTCTGTCGCATAAGCGCCAACACCACCGCAAAACTGCAAGACGAGGATGCCGTAAACGAGGGTCGTTTTTAAGGAATCGGGCAGATTTGGGCGTAAGATGTGATCGGTTTTGGGATCATTGGCAAGAGAAGCCTGCATCCACAGTGCCACTATGAGTATCAAAAAAGCCATGCCGTCGTGTCGTGTCGCGCTCATTTGTGTAAGGAAGAAGAAAATTTGTGTACCCAGGAGTGCCGAGTACACAAAAAACAACACCTTCTTATTCCTAAACAACAACAGCGGGACCAGGTACAATAGAAACCCAACGCCCGCCGCCAACGTTTTGCTCAGGTCAACAAAAACATTGGAATTCCAGAAATGAATGCTGCGAAAATCGGGCACGGCAATCCAGCCTTTAAAAAGTGCGATGAATCCTTTCGTAAATTTTTCATTCCATGGCATTTCGGTGACATGCGTAAAAAATTGGGTGTCTGCCGAGGGCACGATTTGTACCGCCGCGAGTATTAATCCAACTACAAAAATTACACAACCCATAGCCAGGTGATTTCGCGAAATCGACCGGCGCTGCCGCTGTTCTAAGGCGAGGGTCAAGAATAGCGCAAAGGCAATTACGGCAAACATCAAATGCACGTTGGCGGCCAAGGCGAGCCAGAGACAAATCCAGCCGAATTTCTTGTCGCGTGAGGCCAGCTCGGCGCACGCCAGAAACAAAAACAGCACGCCCAACATATAGTTTCGGGCAATCAGTGCATACTCAAAAACCATGAAATACCCAAACAGGAAGAGTATTTTAAACCACCAGGAAAACGGTGCTTTTCGTAGAAAAATAACCATCGCCGTGGTGGCAATCAAAAGATGCAGCAGTTGCATCGCAAACGGGTTGAGCGTGAATCGCGTGAGCAGAAACAGCAGCAAATTCCAGAGTATCGGGTGGCCTTCATCTTTGGTATTGGCTAAAAGTTCACCAATCGAATTACTATCGCGCGCCAGCAACCAATGATGCGCCTCATCGAGCCAAAGTTCATGGTGACAAATACCCACATAACCCACGAAGAAATAAAGCAGGCCCAGCACACACACGTATTTGGTTTGCGTTTTCATCATTTATAAACCGACATTAAAACCCCCGCGAGCAGCGATTTCGATTTTAATTTCACCACCCTGAGCGCCGATCGCTCTTTGCCTTTTTGGAGTTCGCGGTGGCATTCTACCGCATTGACAACTTTAGACACGGCATAATCGTAGTATTTTCTCGGATATTCGCGCTTGAAATCAATCTGTCGGTCGGTAGTGGTTTCCCAATCGGGTTGTACCGTGATTTTGTTCTCGATCTCCTCATACAACGAAGTGCCTTTGATGGGATAGGCGATGGTAATCGTGTAATGCGTTGGGTTTGCCGCCTTGAGGTAATCGATAGTTTCCTGAATATCCTGCTCATTTTCACCGGGATAACCCACCATGACGAAGGTTCCGGTCTCAATGCCAAGCGCATTGGTCTGCTGGATCATCTTCTTGACATGGTTCACGTCCACGCGGCGATCCATGAGGTCAATGACTTTCTGCGAACCGCTTTCTGCGCCAATCCAGATCCTGAAACAGCCGGCTTCCTTGAGCAGTTGCAGGATTTCTGCGTTGAGTCTTTCGGCCCTGGTAATGCATTCAAACCGAATCTGCGCGTTTTGTTTTACGACTTCCTGATGAAAAGCCGTAAGCCATTTGTGGCTGATGGTAAATACATCATCTACAAACCAGATTGCGTCGGGATTGTACTTTTCCTTGAGCATTTTCATTTCGGCCGCGACCAAATGCGCCGGACGACGGCGGTAACTTTGTCCGTAAACGGCGGTGCTGCACCATTTGCAGGTGTATGGGCAACCGCGTTGTGTGGAGATCGTCATCGAACTTTCGCCGTGGTTTTTTTTCCAGGTCTCGAGGTATTTTTCATTGGGGATGGCATCGCGGTTGGGCAATGGCAAGTCGTCGAGCTCTCTAAATTTGGTTCGTGCGGCGGTTTGCACGACAACACCCTCTTTGCGATAAGCGATTCCGTTTACCATAGCAATATTGGTATGGGATACAATGGCATGGTACAACTCGTAGGTGGTTTCCTCGCCCTCGCCAATGATTAAAAAGTCGGCGCCGGCCTTGAGGTAATTCTCTATATTGTAGGAGACATCGGGCCCACCGAGGATGATTTTAGGATAGTTGAATTTTGCGTTTTTTAAGATTTTGATGAGTTTGACGACTTCAATCTTGGTCATCAGGTTGGTGTAAATCGCGATGACTTCGGGCTGCTTTTCATAGATGAAATCGAGCTGCTGCTGCTGCGAATAAAACGTGCTGTCAAAGACATCGTTGGCGGTATTTTTACTGTTGAGGTAGGCCGAGACATACAGCAACCCCAATGGCGGATAGGGCTTCATGATTTTCTGTTCCTTCGGATCGGTAGACAGATAATAGCCGTGTGTCAATAGGATGCTCATCTTTTGTCGAACGCAATTAAGTAATGGTCGGCGTATTTTGAAAACCCGGCCCGATTCTTTACCGCCGACTCCAAACGGTCGAGCGCCGAAATCAACCTGGGTTTGTCCTTAAAAAACGGTTCCAGGTAAGAAGGCGGGACAAAAAAGGCAATCGGATGCACCGACCCGAACCTAAAATAATAGTCGGCCAAGCGCACCATTTCGTTTGGATTGTAATAGTAGGTGATGACACTTTCCCCATCGACATTGGCAATCGCCGAATCCTTTTTGCGTCGGGACATCTCGCCGAATTTCCCCTTCGAGAGAAAGTAAAATTGTTCCCACAGGGTATTTTTGGGCATCACCACCAGCGCCAGTTTGCCTTTTTCTGAAAGCAAAGCCGAAGCATTCTTGAAAAAAAGTTCAAGCTGTACTTCAGACAGGCAATTGAGTCCTCCGAAATTCGAAAAAATCAAATCGAATTGTTCATTCTTAAAATAAGTGCCGATATCGTTGAGGTCTACGGTTTTGAAGACGAGTTGCTCCGAGTTGCTTTTGCTTTTCGCCACATCAATCATCGCCTCAGAAATGTCGGTGGCAGTCACCTCATAATTTTGCCCAGACAACCATAAGGCGTCTTCGCCGGTTCCGCAATTCACCTCCAGGATTTTTTGGGGTTGGTGTGTGTCGAGGATTTTTGCCAATTGTTTGCGCACATAACGCCGTTGCAATCGCCCGATAACCGAATGGGTAAACGCCTGGTCATAGCGTGCCGCCGCCGTGTCGAATGAATTACCCATGTCTGAGTTTTTTGAGCAGCAAGGTATCCAAAAAAGCGCTGGGTACATAATAACCGAGTTTCATGACCGAGGCCAATCGCGCCAGTGAACAATCCATGGGGTTTTTGGTGATTTGCCTAAGGTTGAATAGCCCTTGGCTTTTGCGGTATTCCTTGTGTACAAAGCGTTGCAGCTTTCTATAATAGCCAGAATTGTAGCTGCCGTTGAACATCATTTCAAAATCGTCAGAATCTTTCCAGTTGGATTTGAGTTGCATGTCGGCTTTGACTTTCTCGTAAAACGGCGTTCCCGGTAACGGATAAGAGACAGAAATCCCAATATTGTCAGGCATCAACTCCTTGACCATCTGTATGGTTTTGTGGATGTCTTCCTGGTTTTCATCCAAATAGCCGAATTGCAAAAAGAACGCCACGCGGATGTTCTTTCGTTTGAGCAGCCGTGTGGCTTCGTAAATCTGTTCTACCTTGGTGCCTTTGTCCATGGCATCGAGGATTTTTTGCGAGGCACTTTCGGCGCCCACCCAGACTTCTTCGAGTCCAGATTCGGCGAGTGCATCAATATTGTCTTCCTTGAGCAGCAGATCCACGCGACTTTGAATGTAGTATTTGATGTCGAGTTTGTGTTGTTTGAGCTCTGCATTGAACTGCTGTACCCAATTGGGTTTCAAACCGAAAATGTCGTCGCACATCCAGAACCGCCGCACGCCGTATGAGGTGCGAAGCAATTCAATATGCCGCGCAATGTATTTGGGAGAATGCGAGTTGTAGCGGTTGCCGTAAATGGGTTTCGCGCACCAGTTGCATTTGTACGGACAACCGCGTGTGGTGGCGATATTGAGTGTAAACTTTTGCCCGCTCGTGGCCCAAATCACTTTATAGGCGTTCATGTCGACCAAATCCCAAGCAGGCATTGGCAATTCGTCTAGATTTTGTAACACCGCGCGTTTGGGATTGGCTTGGATTTGTAGCGATTCGGCCGAATGTTTTCTAAAGACAATTCCGGCAATGGCTTCTACCGATTCGTTTTGATCAAGTGTGTGGATCAGCTCGAGCAGTGTAAGCTCGCCTTCGCCCTGAATGATGTAATCGGCGCCCGAGGAAAGGTAGTCAGTATAGTGGTCGGTCGCGTCAGAGCTGCAAACGATTACCGTGCAATCGTGCTCTTTTCCCAGTGCAATCATCCTAAAGCAGGCTTCGCGCATCACGGTGAGGCACATTTTTGTAAGGTAGTTGAAACCGTCGTCGTAAATGACCAGGTATTTGGGCTTTGTGTTTTGGAGTGCTGGCGCAATGGCGTAAGGATTGTCTAGCAAATTGGTGTCGAACAAGCTTACGGTATGGCCGTTTTCGCGCAGGAGTGCCGCGGCATATAGGGTTCCCAGCGGAGGAAAAGGCGTACGATTTTTCCATTGCTTGGGGTCGAGTTTGTAATAATAGGAATGCGAAAAAAGAATGTCAGACATATTCCTTGGGTAATTCTATGTTGTGATTCCTTCTGATTTCTTCGTATTTTTCGTTGAGCGCGGCAATGACCTTTTTCTGGAAATTGAGCGGATGGTGTTTAGAAACTTCGGTATTGGACTTGAGCGCCACTTTAAAATCCTCCTGCGCCATTTGTTTGAATTTCATTTTCCAGAAGCCCACAGTGATGTTTTTAAACGAATGGTCTAAGAGCAGCCCCATTTTGGTATTAAAAATGGTTTCGCAGGCAGTTACCATTAGGGGTTTTTTTATCGATTCGACCGATTCGAGCTGTGGGACAAACTCGGCAAAAATCTCCGAAACCCAGTCGTTGCTTCGGTAAAAATCCTCGAAAGCTTTTTTGCCGTGAAACGGGATCAGCGTCTTGATCTCGGTCGCCGTAAAGCGGTTTTTCTCCTGGACCTCAAGGCTGCCCGAGGACATGAAATAATTAATGCAGAAATATTTGCGCGAATTGAGCAGGAAAATTTTCTTGTACAGCATTAAAAAAGTACGGCACAACCAAACCTTGTTGGGTTTTGTAATGACAAAGAAATCAATGTCGCTGTCCTGGTCGTAATATCCTTTAGATAACGAACCCGAAACCCCTACGGCTTCTACAAAAGGGAACTTAGAAATGAATGCTGCCTTTTGCCGCGCCTTTACCAGCGCATCCACAGCCATTTGGTTGCCTTTGATGCGTTTCTCGATATGGCCGGGATTGTGCACCGCAAGGTAGTAATCGCCTTCTTTGACAATTACGTTGCGGGCCACCAGTTCGGCGAGGTCGGCGGCAATGCGTGTTTTGTTGTTTGATACAGAAAAATTGTAAATCTCCTCCAGCTTGAGCGGATAATTAAAGATTGAAAAGTACAATATGGTTTTTAAAGCGTCCAATTTTTCGGGTTATGAAGTTAGCGAAACGGGTTTCCTAACCGGATGGTTTTTTCGTCGAAGGGTTGCGTAGGCACAATCAAAAGAACATGAAAATTCATGCCGCAAAATAGCTAAAATTCTAAGAACGTTGGCGTTATTTTAATCACATTGGGGATAACTTTTTTTGCACGCCCTGAAAGTTGTTAAAAAAGAGGGGACTTTAGCACTTTGTTGTAACATAAATCCAAAAGGGTGGTCTATTGCAGCATTAAAACCCGATACATGGACTTCAAGCGGCCAATTTGCATCTTATTTTGTTTCCTTATTGTTTTTTCGGCACAGGCGCAAGACAAACCGTCTGTACCCAAACGCGTCTATCAGACAAACGCGCTGGGTGATTTGCCTTCGCCCGAGATTGACGGAATCATCAATGAGGAAAGTTGGAACACCGTCGAATGGACCGGTGACTATATAGAAAACCAACCCGACGAGAACACGCCGCCCACCGAACAGACCAAATTCAAAATCGTCTACGACAAGAAATTCCTCTATTTCGCTTTTAAATGCTACGACAAAGACCCCAAAGGCATCGTCAAAAGGCTCTCGCGGCGCGATGGTTTTGAGGGCGATTGGGTGGAGGTCAATATAGACAGTTACCATGACAAACGCACTGGGTTTTCGTTTACGATTTCGGTTTCGGGTGTTAAGGGCGATGAATTCATTGCCGACAATGGAAACAATTGGGACAGCAGCTGGAACCCCATTTGGTACATGAAAACCCATATCGACGACGAAGGCTGGACTGCCGAAGTCAAAATCCCGTTCTCGCAACTCAAGTTTGGAGATGCCAAGGAGCAGGTTTGGGGATTGCAGTCGACACGCCGGTATTTCCGTGCTGAAGAGCGTTCGGTCTGGCAACGGGTTCCGCCCGACGCGCCGGGTTGGGTAAGCGAATTTGGCGAGTTGCGCGGGATTACCGATATCGAGCCGCAAAAGCAAGTAGAAATTCAGCCGTTTGTGGTGGCGCAACAAGAAAGTTACCCAAAGGAAGCGGGCAATCCGTTTCGCGATGGCAACGACAAGAAACTCAATGGAGGACTCGACGCCAAAATTGGGCTCACCAACGACCTCACGCTCGACCTCACCATCAATCCCGATTTTGGGCAGGTTGAGGCCGATCCCGCTGCGATTGCGCTCGATGGTTTCCAGATCTTTTTTGAAGAGAAGCGCCCGTTTTTTGTCGAGAACAAGAACATCTTTGACTTTAGGTTTGCCGACGGCTCAGACAATTTATTTTATTCAAGACGGATTGGCAGAAATCCGCAAGGTTACCCTAACGGCAGCGGCTATGTGGATATTCCCGACAATACGACGATTCTCGGCGCGGCCAAATTCAGCGGAAAAACCCAGAACGGTTGGTCAATCGGTATCCTCGAAAGCGTCACCGACAAGGAGTTTGCAACAATAGACGATGGCCTTACCCGAACCAAGGAGCTCGTAGAGCCCATGACCAATTATTTCGTCGGCCGACTGCAAAAGGATTTCAACAATCGCAACAGTTACATCGGCGGGATGTTTACCGCGGTGAACCGCAAGCTCGAAGGCACCACGCTAGATTTCCTACATTCGTCGGCTTACGCAGGCGGCATTGATTTCAAGCACAACTGGAACAACCGCAAGTACTACGTGGCCGGTAATTTTGTCCTGAGTAACATCCATGGAAGTGAAACCGCTATTGCCAATACGCAACAGTCTTTGGCGCATTTGTTTCAACGCAGTGATGCCAAAAACTTCAGCCTCGATCCGACCCGAAAATCGCTCACCGGAACCGGAGGCAAGTTCGACATTGGGAAAGCCAGCGACGGGAATTGGCGGTATTATGGCATGCTCGTTTGGCGGTCGCCGCAGCTTGAACTTAACGATGTTGGGTTTATGCACCATGCCAATGAAATCAGGCAATATGCAGGCTTTTCGTACCAGACGCTTAAGCCGTTTGGTGCTTTCCGGAAGATATATTCGCGTTTTGAACAATTCACAAGCTTTGATTTCGACGGTAACTACAACAGGATCCAATATGCGCTGTATCCGAGTGTCACTTTCAAGAACAACTGGAACATGAACGCGCAATTGCAATACAAGCCGCGCATTTACACCAACACGGTTTTGCAGGGTGGGCCGCGCTTTAGGTACTCTACAGAGGTTTTTGAATCGATTAATTTTAGTAGCGATTCGCGCAAGAAGTTTAGGTATTATGCCGGGATTTACGCTTCGCAAGGGAAAGACAAATCCTTTACTTATACCGAGTACGATGCCAACATCACTTACCAGCCGTTCAATGCTTTTACCGTTTCATTGAGTCCCAATTACAACAAGAATACGAGCAAGACCCAGTATGTTACGGGAACGTATTTTGGCAGCGATCCGAGGTACATCATGGCCGAACTCGACCAGCGTACGCTTAGCGCTTCGTTACGCCTCGATTTCAATATCAACCCCAACCTGACCGTACAATATTACGGACAGCCGTTCATTTCGCGCGGCCGTTATAAGAATTTGAATCGCGTGACCAATCCGGTTGCGGGCGATTTTAGGGATCGGGTGGCTACTTTTACGCCGTCGCAAATCAGTTTCAATTCGATTACCGATACCTATTTCGTGGATGAAAACACCGATGGCACGCCCGATTACACCGTTTCAAATCCCGATTTTTCTTTTGTGCAGTTTAGATCGAATCTTGTGGTGCGTTGGGAGTACATTCCCGGTTCTGAGATTTTTCTGGTCTGGTCGCAAGGGATGGTGGGTAACGCAAGCGCGCGCGAAGACCTGTTTTCTGGGCTCGACAATCAAATCCTGAGCAGGCGTCCCGAGAATATTTTTCTGGTGAAAGCCACGTATCGATTCATTTTATAATGAGGCAACTTTTGAAAAAAATAGTCGGATTGGCCGTGATTACCGTACTTCTGTTGGGTTGCAAAACCAAGCATACTGCAATCAAGGTCGTACAAGAACCAGAATATGAGTTGCAGATTGCACCCAATCAAAAGGCTGTCCTGATTTTGTTTCCTTGTTTCCCGTGCGATAAGGCCAACACCCGAACCGAAGCGAAATTTCTCGAAGGAATAGAAAAACAAGGCGTGACCACTTTGCTTTTGAGTTACAACCGGAAACTGTTTTTAACAGACGCAGAACAAACGCAGCAAGCGGCATCCTTGAATCGCATACTCGATAAGAATCGCGTGGAGAAAGAGCATATTTATATTGGCGGTTTTTCGAGTGGTGGGAATGTTTCGGTTGTGCTGTCCAATTATTTGCTCGAAACGAACAACGCCATTCAACCCAAAGGCTTGTTTGTCGTGGATTCGCCGTTGGATTTGGAGCAACTTTACAAAAATGCCCAAACCAATTTGAAGATAAACAAAAGCGAAGAAGCGGTCGAGGAGGCTAAATTTATCATTGAGCTGTTTGAAAGCGGAATCGGTAAACCCGAGGAAAACATCGAAAAGTACAAGCAGCTTTCGCCTTACCTGATGTCTTGCGAGTCTACAAGCAATATCAAAAATCTAAAAAGTATAAAAACAAGGTTCTATTGCGAGCCCGACCTGGATTGGCAAACGAAAAACAGGGGCAGGAAATATGAAGATTTGAACGCCTACCACCTGGACAAGGCGTATCATTCGTTGCTCAAACTCGGAGCGAAGCAAGCAGAATTTATCGTAACAACCCATCGCGGCCTAAGGGCCAACGGCGAAAAAAATCCACATTCCTGGAGTCTGGTTGAAAAGGAAAGCCTGCTGCGATGGTTATTGGAATGAACCGATAGATAAGCTGAAAAAAAATTCCAAATCCCAATGCGCAAGTGCAGTTGGAATCTGGAATTTTTATTATTGGATGCTCAGGGTTTACTTCTTCCTCGTCATCACGATTTCCATCGATTTGTACTCGTTACCGCTTGGGTCGGTGTCAAACATTTCCATCTTGCGGGTGTTGTCATCCACGATGGCAAAGGTTTCGCGCATTTTTTTCTTTTGTCCGCTCATCGGGTCGGTACACTCGCCACTCATATTCATGGTTTTGGTGGCGGTATCGTAGTCGCCGGTCAGGTACATCACGCCGGTTCCCATGTTGTCAATCCAGGTAGAGACGTATTTTTTGGAGGCGTTGTCATAAGCTACTGTAGAAACACCTTCAAACGGTTGGCCCATCATGTTTCCGCTGTAGCGCGATTCCTGGTAACGGCCGCCCATCACCATTTTGGTCGATGCGGTCATTTTGGTTTTCATGGGTTTCGGGTCGTTGGCGCTCATGTACATCGTTGACTCGGCTTCCCAGTTGCCGTTGTCTGCAGCGAGCATTTTGTGTGCTTCTCCGGGCGTGGCGTAGGCCTCCCAGGCTTTCATCATGGCTGCAGAGTCCATGGGTTTGGCCGCTTCGGCAGTTTCTGTCTTTACAGCTGTGGTGTCGGCTGCCGTTGTTGCATCTGCGGCAGGAGTTTCTTCAGCTTTTTTACAAGCGGCCGTGAATAGCACCAATGCCGCGATGGAAAGGATTGTTTTTTTCATAAATGACTTGTTTAGAATTGTTTGCATAAATGTACAATTATTTTTTTTTCCAGAAAATGGCGAATCGCTACAAATCAGCATGTTTAACAAAATTTCTATTGAAAATTATGAAATTACCTGAATAGCTTTTCTTTAACAAATCCAAAAATCTTTTGTTGTTAAATTTGAGTTTATTCAAAAATGAACCAAACGTGCAAAAAGGAAAAAACATCCCACCGAAAACCGGAAATTTCAGCTTTCCCAAAACACCAACCGGCGTTGAAGGGCTTGACGAAATTACCGAAGGCGGCTTCCCCAAAGGCAGGCCTACCTTAATATGCGGCGGCGCAGGCTGCGGCAAAACGCTGCTTTCAATGCAATTTCTCATCAAAGGAATTACCCAGTACAATGAACCGGGCGTATTTATGTCCTTTGAGGAGCCATCCAAAGATTTAACGCTCAATGTGAAATCGTTGGGGTTTGACATCGAAAAGCTCAAGTCAGACAAAAAGATGATCGTCGATTACGTGCGCGTCGAGCGTTCTGAAATTGAAGAAGCGGGCGAGTATGATCTTGAAGGTTTGTTTGTACGTCTAGGTCATGCCATCGACACGGTAAAGGCCAAACGCGTGGTGCTCGATACGATAGAATCGCTTTTTTCAGGGCTTGACAACCAAGGCATCCTGCGTGCCGAGTTGCGCAGGTTGTTTCATTGGCTCAAGGAAAAAGGCGTAACAGCCATCATTACCGGTGAGCGTGGCGAGTCTACGCTGACAAGGCAAGGACTAGAAGAATACGTGTCTGATTGCGTGATTGTGCTCGATCACCGCGTCATTGAGCAGGTGTCGATCAGGCGTTTGCGCATCGTCAAATACCGTGGCTCCACGCATGGCACCAATGAATATCCGTTCCTGATTGACGAGGATGGTATTTCTGTTTTGCCCATTACCTCACTCAAACTCAACAATGAGGTTTCTTCGGACATTGTATCGACCGGCGTTCCCGGATTTGACGATATGTTTGAAAAGCGGGGTTTTTACCGCGGCAGCAACATCCTGGTTTCGGGAACTGCCGGCACCGCAAAGACGACGATTGCCGCTTATTTTGCGCTCGAACAGTGTAAACGCAAGGAGCGGACGGTGTATTTTGCCTTTGAGGAATCGCCACAGCAACTCATCCGGAACATGAGATCGATTGGCATTGACCTGGAACCGTATTTGAAAAAAGGTTATTTGCAAATCCATTCGGCGCGGCCATCACTTAATGGGCTTGAACTGCATTTGCTCACGTTGCGTAAAATGATTCGAGAATTCAAGCCATCGTCGGTGATCATTGACCCGATAAGCAACCTGATTAATGTGGGTAGCGAATTTGAAGTACGGTCTATGCTCGTTCGACTTATAGACATGCTCAAACTCAATAACATTACGGCATTATTCACCTCACTGAGTAAACAACACGATGATGCGCGTCCTGATCTGGCCGAAGATTCGGTCTCCTCGCTAATCGATAGCTGGGTTTCCGTACGCGATATGGAAGGCGTAGGCGAGCGGAACCGCGGCATTTTCATCATCAAGTCGCGCGGTATGGGACATTCCAACCAGGTTAGGGAATTTGTTATTACCAGTAAAGGTGTGCAATTGCTCGATGTGGAATTTGGCCCGAAGGGCATCCTGACGGGCACGGCACGGCGCGCACATGAGATCAAACGCAAGGTTTCAAAAATCCGCAGGCAAAGTGAAATAGAGCGTAAGGATAGGGAAATTGCGAGGAAGCGCCGTACACTCGAAGCCAACATTGAGGCGCTTAAGAACGAATTCGAATCGGTACAGGACGAACTTGGCCTGCTCAGGCAAACCGAAGAACTACAAGAGCACATTACCGCCGAAAATAATCCCCGGAAAAAATGAAGAAAGAAGCTGAATGGCATTTGATGTTGTATATCGCAGGACAAACGCCCAAATCGATTAAGGCTTTCAGCAACATCAAGAAGTACGCTGAAGAGCACCTCAAAGGCATTTACACTATTGAGATTATTGATTTGCTCGTCAATCCGCAGCTCGCAGAAGGCGACCAGATCTTGGCAGTGCCTACTTTGGTGCGAAAAGTCCCTGAGCCGATACGGAAAATCATCGGCGATCTCTCTAACGAAGAGCGCGTTTTGGTTGGCCTCAATATTAAACCTTTAAAATAAATCCATTGGAACCAGCAACCGATAGCCACAGCAGTTCCGGGACGCAAAAATTTATATTGTTTGTTTCTGGCATGTCGTACAAATCCGGCCACGCAATTGAAAACATCCGGAAGTTATGCGACACCTATTTGGCCAATCGTTACGAACTGCAGATCGTAGACATTAGTCGCGACCGGCAGATGGCTGTCGATTACCAGATTATAGCCATACCCACATTAATCAGGACACAGCCGTTGCCCAGGCGCATCATTCTGGGTGACCTGTCTGATACACAAAAGATATTACAAATCCTTGACCTTGAAATGTAAGTTTTGACACAGAATCCCCAAAATATTGAATCACTCCAGTCAGAGATAGAGTCGCTGAAAGTACAGCTCGAGGACGCCAATAGCATTATTGATGCGATCCGCGAAGGCGAAGTGGATGCACTCGTCCTACAAAAAGACGGGCAACCGCAAATCTACTCGATAGAAAGTGCCGATTATACGTATCGCGTGTTGATTGAAAAGTTCGGTGAAGGTGCACTCAGTATTTCAGAAGATGGTTTGATTTTGTATTGCAACGATTACTTCTCGAAATTGATTGGCGTCGCAGCGAGTAAAATTACGGGCAATTACCTACAGTCGTACATGGACAATCCGGCAGAATTGCAAGCGCTCCAGACCGCACTCGTTTCGGGTACAAGCAAAGGAGAAGCAGTTTTCAACGGTTCAAACCGCAAAATTTACGCCTACATTAGCCTTACCGATTTGCATCCGAATGTACCCGCAATAGGCGTGGTTATTACCGATTTGACCGAAAAAATAAAACACGAGGAAGCGCTTGTGCAATACCAAAACAAGCTCGAAATGAAGGTGAATGAGTTGCATTTAACCAATGCCAACCTCGAGCAATTCATCCATGTGGTATCGCATGATATCAAGGAGCCATTGCGAAAAATCCTGACTTATACGGCGCATTTGGGCAACGCGCGCACCGAATTGTTTACCGATGGAGAAATCAGGAACCTAAAGGTAATCAATGTCTCGGCGCTGCGATTGAATTCGCTCGTGGACGATTTGGTAAAATACGCTTTCAGCGCCACAGTTGATCAAAACAATGCGCCGATAGCGTTGCGCAAAGTAGTGCAGGAAGTGACCGACGACCTTGAAATCACGATCGCGGAGTACGAGGCCGAAATCAAAGCGGGGCAACTTCCGATTATCAATGCATCTAAAGTGCAGATGCGGCAATTGTTTGCGAACCTGATATCGAATGCCATCAAGTACAGTAGGGAAAATGTATCGCCCACAATCACAATCACTTCAGAAACGGTGCCCAATGAGGATAGGGTTTCTGAAATTCGCGAATGGCATAAGATTACCTTAAAGGACAACGGAATCGGCATGGAGCCTTCACACCTTAACAAAATTTTTACTATCTTTCAACGCTTGCATTTGAGGAATGAATATTCCGGGAACGGTATAGGACTCGCCATCTGCAAGAAGATTATGGAGAACCACCACGGAAAGATAGAAGTAGAAAGTGCAATCAATGAAGGCAGCACTTTTAGCCTGTACTTTCCGATAACGAAGTAATATGCCAACATTCAAGAATCTTTACATTCTTATCGCCGAAGACGATATGGATGACGCCGAAATTATTTTGCAAAGTTTCGAAGCGCATCCCGCGTTTGCCAAGATTGAAATAGTAGACAATGGCAAGGCGCTTTTGGAGTCGCTCAAAAACAACCCCGAGAAACCGGATGTCATCCTCACAGACATTAACATGCCAATCGTTAATGGCATGGAGGCGTTGTTTGAAATCAATACCCATGAGACGTTGCGCGAGATTCCCGCTTTTGTCTATTCGACAGCCATCAACCCTATTTACGAGGCGCAATGCAAAGTTTTGGGCACCAAAGGATATCTAATCAAGCCCGCTGACCTCGACGAATTCTATAAAATTCCTGAAAAAATCCTGCAGATTCTGGAGGCCTGATTAGTGCGCTTCGAGCCAGTCTTTCCCAAAACCGAGTTCTACATCTAGCGGAACGGCCATTTGGTAGGCGTTTTCCATTTCGAATTTGATCATCGGCTGGATGGCTTCGAGTTCAGAATTGTGCACGTCGAACACGAGTTCATCATGCACCTGCAACAACATTTTACTCTTCCAATTTTCTGAAGTCAGTTTTTTATGTATGTTGATCATCGCAATCTTGATGATGTCGGCGGCGCTTCCCTGAATCGGGGCGTTTACGGCATTTCGTTCGGCAGCGCCTCGAACCACGGCATTGGCCGAATTGATGTCCTTTAAATAACGGCGGCGTCCCAAAACGGTTTGCACGTATCCTTTCTCGCGCGCAAATTCTACCTGGTCATTCATGTAGGCGCGCAATTTCGGGTAGGTGTTGTAATAGGCGTCGATGAGGTCTTTGGATTCACTTCGAGAAAGCGACGTCTGATTGCTCAATCCAAAAGCCGAAACGCCGTAGATGATCCCGAAGTTTACGGTTTTGGCGTGGCTGCGGTGTTCGCGCGTGACTTCTTCTAAAGACACATTGAATACTTTTGAGGCCGTCGATTTGTGGATGTCTTCTTTTTCCCGGAACGCCTTGATCATGTTTTCCTCGCCGCTGAGTGCCGCGATGATGCGCAATTCAATTTGCGAGTAATCGGCAGAAACCAAAGTGTGGTTTTCGTCGCGTGCAATGAATGCTTTGCGGATTTGGCGACCGCGTTCGGTACGGATTGGGATGTTCTGTAAATTCGGGTTGTTCGAGCTGAGTCGGCCGGTTGCCGCAACGGTTTGCATATAATCGGTGTGCACGCGGCCTGTTTTTGGGGATACCTGTTCGGGCAGCGCGGTCACATAAGTGCTTTGCAGTTTGACGAGTTGGCGCCAGTCGAGGATGTCTTGTACAAATGGGCTTTGCAAGGCCAGGTATGACAACACTTCTTCGCCAGTGGCATATTGTCCGGTTTTGGTTTTCTTTTGTTTGGCACCGCCGATTTTCATCTTATCGAACAAAATATCGCCGAGTTGTTTGGGCGACGCGAGGTTGAATTTCTCCCCGGCGGTTTCGTAGATTTTCGCTTCTAGCGATTTGATTTCAATGTCAAGTTCACCTGTCATCTGTTTGAGGAACGGCACATCGAGGTTGATGCCTTCGCGTTCCATGTCGGCCAGGACCGCAACGAGCGGGATTTCTATTTCCTCGAATAACTTTTTGGTGGCGGTTTGCTCGAGTATGGGCGCAAAATGTTGTTTGAGCTGGAACGTTACGTCGGCATCTTCGGCGGCGTATTCCTTGATGTCTTCGAGCGGCACGTCGCGCATCGTTTTCTGGTTCTTGCCTTTTTTCCCAATCAAGTCCTCGATGGATTTGGGCGAATATTGCAAATAAGTCTCCGACAGTATGTCCATATTGTGACGCATGTCGGGATTGATGAGGTAGTGCGCAATCATGGTGTCGAACAAAACACCTTTGACCGAAATGCCGTAATTGGCGAGTACTTTGAGGTCGTATTTTAAATTCTGCCCAACTTTTTCTATGGTTTCGGATTCAAAGAAAGGCAGGAATTTATCTAAAATGGCTTGTGTGCCTTCGCGGTCGGCGGGAACGGGAACGTAAAAACCTTTACCAGCTTCCCAGGAAAACGACAGCCCGACAAGTTCTGCCGTGAGTGGGTCAATTCCGGTGGTTTCGGTGTCAAAACTCACTGAGGTTTGTTTGAGTAGGTTTTGCAACAGCAATTTAATGGCAAAATCGCCTTCGACCGATTGGTAGACGTGGTCGGTATTGTCGAGTGTTTTATAAAACTGGTTGGCCGTTGGTGCGCCATCTTCGGATTCGGTCGCGAACAAATCAAATTGCTGCTCGTTTTTGACGATGGTTTTGGTGGGTGACAATCCTTGGGTCTCAACAGAACTGAAATCTTTCCTTGGGCTATCAAAAAGGTTGTGGAAGTTTTCGGCCATCCGCCTGAATTCGAGTTCGTGGAACAGCACTTCGACTTTTTCAATATCGGGTTTGGTGAGTTCGTAATCGTCTTCGTTAAAGGTCACGTCGCAGTCGCACAAAATGGTGGCGAGTTGTTTGGAGAGCATACCGAGCGCTTTGTTGTTCTCGATGTTTTCCTTCATTTTGCCTTTGAGCTGGTCGGTGTTTTCGAGCAGGTTTTCCATCGAGCCGAATTCCTTGAGCAGTTTCTTGGCGGTGACTTCGCCTACGCCAGGAAGTCCCGGAATATTGTCTACGGCGTCGCCCATCATGCCAAGGAAATCGATGACTTGCTCTGGACGTTCAATCTCAAAGCGTTCCAACACTTCGGGAATGCCCCAGATTTCGATGCCGTTACCCAGACGCGCGGGTTTGTAGATGAAAATATTTTCTGAAACGAGTTGGGCAAAATCCTTATCTGGCGTAACCATGAACACCTGGTAATTTTGCTTTTCGGCCTGTTTGGCGATGGTACCGATAAGGTCATCGGCTTCGCAACCGGCGAGTTCCACCACGGGAATGTGCATCGCTTTTAGGATTTCCTGGATGTAAGGTACCGCGATGCGGATGGCTTCGGGCGTTTCATCGCGGTTGGCTTTGTAATTGGGGAACATTTGGGTGCGCACGGCACTGCCTTCTTTGTCGAAAGCTACGGCAAGGTGGTCTGGTTTTTCGCGCTTGATGACATCGAACAACGAGTTCATGAAACCAAAGATGGCCGAGGTGTCCATGCCTTTAGAATTGATTCGCGGATTTTTGATAAAGGCATAGTAACCACGAAAAATGAGCGCGTAAGCATCGAGCAGGAAAAGGCGTTTTTGTGACATCGGTTTTAGTTTTTCCAAAAGTAATAAACTTAAAGATAAACCAAGCCGATGCTTGTATTTTCGTTTTGTTAAAGCTCGAATTTGTGATTATCGCGCTTCCAAAGCTTTAATGCGATCTTCGAGGTGTTTGTATTTTTCGAGCTCGGATTTCAATTGGTCGAGTGCTGTTTTTTGGTTTTCGATAATGGCTTGTTGTTGTTGGACTGCCTTGACAATCGGCATGATGAATTGGCTGTAGGCGATACCATAATTGTCGGTAGGATTGGAAGCGTCGGGAATGTGCAATCCATCAAAAGTATAGCCCAAATCCTTGCAGATTTTTTCTACGTCCTGCGCCAGGAATCCGGTGCGGACAATGGCGGTTGATGGAGTAAAATCTTCTGTGACGACTTCACTTTTGTTGCGGTTTTTATTGACGTGGTCATTGAATTTTTTGGTGTCGAAATTATAGGTGACGGGTTTGAGTTTTGCGATGAAATCCAAACCGGGCACATTGTCCTGTACATTGAATTTAAAGCGCGCATCCGACGGATTGGTGTACGGAACCTGTCCTTCAATTACGGTAACCGCAGCATTTCCCAAACGCACTTTGTCTGAAACCGAAACGGTAGCATTGAACCCTATTGCTGTGGCATTGTTCAAACCAAACGCGCCCACATCGGCCAATCGGCCCAGACCGGTATTGTTGCTCCCAATGGTATTGGTGAGCAGCGAACTTTTGCCCAATCCGCTGTTGCCTTGTCCCGATGTATTGATATTGAGCGAGGCGTGGCCAATGGCGGTGTTGAGGTTTCCGGTGTCGGTTAATTGCCCGCTCGTCGCGCCTACGAAAGTGTTTTGGTTGCTGGTCAAATCGTCGCTGTCACCGGCGTTGATGCCCACAAAAACAGATCCTCCCGAATTCACAAAAGACAATTGGCCTTTTTGGGTAAGCCTGATTTTAACCACATTGTTCACCCGAAAATTCAAATCCTGCGCATCGGTGGTCCCGATGAAACTGGTGCCCGAAATGGTTCCCGCGTTCCCGGTAAGTCCCCAACGATTGTCGCTTGCCCAGGAAGCATTCCCCAAGCCGTCGGTTTGCATGATTTGGTTGGCGGTTCCTCTTGAGGCAGGTAGTGTATAGTTGTCTGCAATTGTGGTTCCGACAGATACTTTGCCCAAGAAATAACCCGCGTAACTGTTGGCTTTGGTGACATCGGCGTAAATGCCGTAGTGCGTTCCGGGCGCGGTGTTGGCTATAGTAATCCATTCGCCGTATTTGTTTCCGATTCCCACCGAAGTGATGTCGGTATAAACGCCGTGGATATCGCCGGTCGGGTTTCCGCTGAGGTCATTCCTGATGCCATACCTCACGCCGTTTCCGCCACCGGAGAACGCGTTAAGCACACCATATTGCTGGTTGTTGGTTGCATTGGAAATGTAGTTTGCCAAACCCACAAATTGGTTGGTGCTGTTGTTGCTCGACAAGCTGTTTTTGAATCCGGTAAAGACGCTGTTGTTGATTGAAATCGGGGCGAAATTGTTGTTGACACCTATCGCACTCACATTACCTTCGGACAAGAAATTGTTGTTGACTCCGGTTTCAGCAATGTTGGCTCCAAAATTATTTGTGACAAATCCGTTATTGACTCCATATTTGTTCACTGCCAATCCAGACATCGCATTTAAGATACCACTAGAGGCGTTATTGCTGGCCGAAGCGAGTACCGAGTTCGAGATTCCGTTTTTAGTACCAACAGCTACACCTAAGTTTTCTAACGATAAAGTATTTAATTTGGTGTTCGCATCGATGTCTACTTTGGCCGTTGCTGCGGTGATTTTGCCTATTGAAACATCGCCTGATGTGTAAATGTTGTCGGTGATGGTGTTGGCTGGAGTGGTTCCGCCCACTTCAAACCAATCGGCATCTGATGTGGGCGCATTGGTCCAGGAAACATTCCCAACACCGTCGGTTTGCATGATTTGGCCGTTGGAAAGCCATTGGTGTTGTTGTTGACTTCATTTTCAACGCCCACGAACGTTCCCGAACTGTTGTTTCCCATAATTTCATTGCGAAGACCAACCGCTTGGCCCGAGTTCGTGGCTGAAGGCGAAAAATAATTGATGGAGCCGAATCCGGAGGTGTTTCCGGTAGACCCAAAGAAATTACTATTGGCATATTCAAACAACAGCCCGCTTGGATTGGCGTTGGCAAAGTTGTTTGAAACCCCCGATTTGCTTAGCGCCGTTCCCGAAATCGTATTGAAAATCGCACTCGACGCATTGTTTGCCGATTGAATGGTGATACTATTGCTGATGCCGCTTTTGATTCCGGCTGTGGCTGTGGTGTTGTCGAGCACCAAAGTGTTCATTTTGGCGCTGTTTGAAATGTCGAATTTGCCTGTGGCTGCGGTTGTTTTTCCAACAGAAACGTCGCCTGAGGTGTAAATGTTGTCGGTGATGGCGTTGGCTGGAGTGGTTCCGCCTACTTCGAACCAATCGGCATCCGAGGTGACGTTGTTGGCCCAAGAGACATTTCCCGAGCCGTCGGTTTGCATGATTTGACCGTTGGTTCCGCGCGAAGCGGGTAGGATGTAGTGGTTCAATGCCGAGGTTCCGATGGCGACATTGCCTAAAAAATAGCCGGCGTAGCTTCCGGTTTTTAAAACATCCGAATAGATGCCGTAGTGGGTTCCGCCAGCAGTGGCTGGAATGGTATTGAACACCCCATATTTGTTACCACTTCCTGTTCCTGAAAGTGAATTGTAAAGGCCGTAATGGAGGCCATTTCCGGTTCCGTTGAAATTATTGTAGGTTCCATACCTATTGCCGTTGGAGGTAGTAAAATCAAGATTGGTGATCCCGGTGTAGTCGCCTACAAAGGTGTTTCCGGTAAAAGCATTACGGATTCCAAATGCCGAAAGGCTGGGGTCTGTCGACGAGCCGTTGAGCACATTGTACATCACAAATCGATTGTAATTTCCGCTGCAGTTGTCTGACGTTTTAATCATAGCGCCAACTCCTCCGTACCCCGCGAATGTGCCGCTTTGTGCGATGTTGATTCCGGTTTTGCCACCTGAAGTGGTGTTCAAGTCGACATCAATTCCCACCGGATTCGCTGTATAGGTATTACTGACGTTTAAACTGGTTGTTTTGGTCGCGTTGTCAATATCCAAAACACCAGCTGCCGCTGTGTTGGTCCCGATGGTAAGCGTGCCTTGGGTGTATTTATTGTCGGTGATGGCATTGGGCGGATTGGTAGAACCCACTTCATAAATGTCATGGTCGATAGTGCTCGTTTGTGTAATCGGCATCCATTGTGTGCCATTAAAAAAGTAAAAGCCGGTGCCGTTTCCGCCGACTGTTGCGGCATTGGTGTTCCAGATGAGCAGTCCGGTGGCTGCGGTGTTCGTTCCGTCAAGCATGGTTGTAGTGACATTGGCCAAGCTCACCCGGGGCACCAAAACCCCTTTGTTGGTAGCCGAAACATCGAGTATCGACGAGGCGTGCGGATTGGTCGTGTTCACACCAACCTGGGCTTGCCCAATGGCGGTTACCGCTAATAAAAAGAAGAGTATGATTTTTTTCATGGCGCAGATTTTAAATGGTTTTAGGAAGTAGGATGGGCAAAATGGTTACGTTGTACAAATGCCTCGAGAATCCGGTTAGTATTATTTTCTTGTTTTTTGAAATGATGCAATCAGAAAAGACCGTTTTGTTGTCCTTAGACGTGATGGTAATTTCATACAGGCCTTCTGTCGCGATAGGCAGTATGATTTGATTTTTTTGTGGGATGGGAAACATGGATTTTTTTGGTAAAGCTATTCAAGTCAATAGCTTACCTAAAGGTGTTTTTGGTGAATCCCGTTAAAAATTTAGTGAATGCGGTATTTTTCCGGGTAGGGAAATTAGAGCAGGTTGATGTGTTTCATGAGCTCTTCTTTGTTAGAAGCACTCATTGGGACTTTGTTTTTTTCTATAAAGATATAACCGTCCTGTAGCGATTTGATCTTAGAAACATTGATCACATACGACCGGTGCACCCGGATGAATTTGTGCGGCGGTAGTTTCTCCTCGACACTTTTGAGCGTGTGGCTGATGAGGTGTTTTTGGGACGAAGTGTAAAGATTGCAATAGTTATCGAAAGCCTCGAGGTACAAAATGTCGTCCAATTCTATTTTGATGAGTTCCCCTTTGTTTTTTACAAAAAACGAGTTCAGTTCTTCGTTAGACGAAACTGTTTGTCTTTGCATTTTATGCTTGTACAGCGCCAATTCAATATTGGATTGCAGTGTTTTTTCGTTGAACGGTTTTACAATGAATCCGGCCGGATCGGTTTGCTTGACGCGCTCTAAGGTTTGTTCGTCGGAGTGGGAAGTAAGGAAAATAAACGGCACTTCTGATTTTTTCCTGAGGTATTCTACCATTTCAATCCCGTCCATTTTGCCGTCCAAAGTGATGTCTACTAAAATCAAATCGGGTTGTAGTTCTTCAATGTCGAACAAGGCTTCTTTGCCGTTATCGGTCATCCCAACGATGGTGTAACCCACTTTTTCTAAAGCCGTTTTGATGGTTTCGGCAATTAGTGGCTCGTCTTCTATGATGTAAATTGTGATTGACATGGGTTTACGACATTTGTTCAAATTTAACAATTTCCATGGCGAAATGGGTTCCGCCGTTGTTCTCGAGCGCAATTTTACCTTTGAGTTTTTTAGCCAAGGCACGGATGAGTTTTATCCCAAACGAGTTTTCGTTGATTTCATTCGAGAACCCGATGCCGTTATCGTTCACTTTCAAAAGGTAGTTATCACCTTGTTTTTTAAATTCGAGTGCAATTTTTGGGTTTTTCACGCCGACAGGAAACGCGTGCTTGATGCAATTGGTGATCAGTTCGTTGATGATCAATCCCAAAGGAGTAATCGAATCTATAGAAAAAACAGTGCTCTCAACGTCAATATGGGTGGTTAGGTTGGGGATTGTGCCCGTTTGGTTTTCTATAATGTCGTTGACCAAATCTTCTATGTATTCTTTGGTTTCAATCCCAATCAATTGGTCTTTGCTGTATAGTTTCTGGTGGATGAGCACCATCGATTTGACACGGTTTTGCGCCTCTTTTACCGCCAAGGCCGCTTCTTTGTCTTTCATGTTTTCTGATTGCAAATACAGCAAACTCGACACAATCTGGAAACTGTTTTTCACACGATGGTGCGTCTCTTTGAGTAAAATATTCTTTTCATCCACGGCGATTTCCAGCAGCTGTTTTTGTTTGTTGAGTTTGTTTTTTTGCGTGAAGAATTGGTAGACCAAAAAGCAGAGCAAGGCAATGGTAAAACACGAAATGATGAAAAACAGCCGCAGCCTATTCTTTTCCTTCTGTTGTTTTACAATCTCTTCTTCTTTTTTTTGGGTTTGGTATTTGGTCTCCATTTCATAAACGACTTCATCGCGTTGCTTGGACTTGAGGCTGTCGTAGATGGTAAGGTATTCGTCTTTGAGCTCGGCCGCTTTCTTGAAATTGCCCATCGACTGATAGCTGTTTCCAATCGATTTGAGTAATATGCTTTTGTCACGCAGGTCCGGGCATTCCCGATAGAGTTCGTTGGCGCGCGGCAATATGGTGTCGAGCCCGGTAAAATCGCGTGCTGCTGTCTTGGCATCGAGTAGGAACGAATACTCTATGGCATCGCCGCCCAACTGGGTTTTCGGGTCTATTTGTACGACGCGGTTGAGGTACAGCAGTGCCTCGGTAAATTTTTTCTCACGGATTTTCATGTTTCCGAGATTGGCAAAAGTGGTGCGGCGCGCCTCGAAATTGCTCGGGTAACTTAGGCTTTCCAGGAAGTACTGCTCGGCTTTTCGGTAATCGCCATTGGTTGAACAGATCGAGCCCAGGTTGATGAGACTACGTACGAGCAGTAACGTGTCTTTCTCTTTGCGCTCGAGCGGAACAGCCTTGAGATAGTACGATTTGGCTTTTTCGTAATTGTCTGTCACATGAAACAGTACGCCGAGTGAATGGTAAAGGTTTTTGGTGTAGTTGAGCTGGTGTTTCTCGCAGAGTGTGACGCCTTTGTGAAAGCATTCGGTGGCTTTGTTGTAGTCGTTTTTAACCAGTCCGTAATAATTGCCTTCGGCCTCGAGTACTTTGACTTCGCCAAGCTTGAGTCGGTTTTTTTTAGAAAATTCGCTGGCCTGGTTGATGAAAATGGTGGCGCTGTCGCTGTCGTTCTCGATATAGTGAAAGGCTTTGTCGAGCAAGAGCTTCAATTGTTCTTCTTGCCATTCCGACGCGGGTTTCTGAATGGATTGTGCCGTTGCGTGCTGACCACAGAGAGACAGCAATAGCAACGCAAAGACCGTATTTAAGAAACAATTCACCGGGCAGTTGTTAAAAAGCGTTTAAATCTATAAAATTTTATGAAACAACAAAGCTTTTGAAACAACTCTTTGTATTTGAAGAGCCAGGCTGTGTTTAATTTGCTGCGAACCTCGAGGAAAAAGTAGCATCGAAACCACATTCGCATATTTAACGTAAATAGGTCAAAACCATAAAACCCAATGTCATGATTAAAATTTACAATGTACGACTGCTGTTTTTTGCTACGATTGTCCTTACGGTCATCAGCCTAAATCTTTACAATATTTTCTGGAATTAACAGGCTGGTTTTACGACCGTTGATCACGAGTTAAATTTATGATAATAAAAAGCCCTCGCGTTGGGGGAATTCGTTATTTTGTGTAAATTTTTCCAGCATGGTCTTTAGGCTTTTAGTCCTGTGTTTTATTCTTGGCGTTATAGAACTGTATGCTTTTCAGGCATTCAAAACCGTTTTTAGGCTGCGGTGGGCGTTGACCTTATACCAGATCATCAGTTTGTTGCTTTTTGCGTTTATTGTTTATTCATTTACGCAGTTCGACCGCTCGATAGGCCAGACCAAACAAACCCTTTTGACCATGGGTCTTTTGTTACTGGTTTACATCCCTAAAATTGTCGCTACACTTATTTTATTCGGCGAAGACATTTACCGCGTAGTTTTTGGCGCGGCGCGTTATTTTATCGAATCGGACACGACAAGGGATTTTCTTCCCAACAGGCGAAAGTTCATCAGCCAGATTGCACTGGGTTTGGCGGCTGTCCCGTTTTTGTCATTGATTTATGGAATGACGGTTGGCAAATACAACTACAAAGTCATCAAACAACGCATTTTCTTCCCTGATTTGCCCGATGCCTTCGACGGCTTTACCATCACGCACATTTCTGATGTCCACTCGGGCAGTTTTGACAATCCCGAAAAAATCAATTACGCGATTGACCTGGTCAACGAGCAGGATTCGGATATTATTTTATTTACCGGAGACATTGTCAATACGCACGCTACAGAAATGCATCCGTGGATCGACACCTTCAACCGCATCAAGCCACATGCTTACGGGAAATACTCGGTTTTGGGCAACCACGATTACGGCGAATACATCGACTGGCCATCGCAGCGCGAAAAAGAAGAAAACTTTGCCGCAATCAAGAACCTGTATGGTGACATCGGGTTCAAATTGCTACTCAATGAACATGCCTACATCCAAAAAGGCGATGATAAGATTGCCTTGGTGGGCGTAGAGAACTGGGGTAAGAATTTCAAACAGGCTGGCGATTTGCAAAAGGCGGCCCAACATTTGGCAAAGGAAGATTTCAAAGTGTTGATGAGTCATGACCCGAGCCATTGGGAGTACGAAGTCAAACGCCATGAAAAACACTTTCATCTCACCTTATCGGGCCATACGCATGGCATGCAGTTCGGAATCGAGATTCCGGGGTATTTTAAATGGAGCCTCGCGCAGTACATGTACAAGCAATGGGCAGGGTTGTACGAAGAGTTTGGCAGGTACGTTTATGTCAACCGTGGCTTCGGATTTCACGCTTATCCGGGCAGGGTGGGTATTATGCCCGAAATAACGGTCATTCAACTAAAAAAAGGGTAAAAATTAGCATAATTAGTTAAAAATGCTACATTTGTATCTTAATATCTCAACAAGAAGACTAAAGAATTAATTTATGTCAAAATTTGGAGAACTTATTAATGCTCAGGTTCCGGTCTTGATCGATTTTTACACCGATTGGAACGAGTCATCCGTGTCTATGCATCCGGTAATACGCGATGTTGCTGCCGCCTTGGGCGATAAAGCCAAGGTAATCAAGATTGATGTGGATAAAAACCAGGAGCTTGCCGATGCACTTCGCATCAAAGGTTTGCCTACCTTAATGATTTACAAGGAAGGACAAATGATCTGGAGACAATCCGGAGAATTAGATGCCAACACCATCATCGGTTTGGTGCAGGAGCAACTCTAATCGATTGCCACACATTCATAACCATTTTCTTTTAAAAATTCCAGTGTTTTTGGCAGGACGTATTCGAGGTTTTTAAAACCTTTTACGCTGTCGTGAAAAATCACCACACTGCCCGATTGTACGTTTTTAATGACGTTGTCCAGGCATTGCTGTGGCGTAATGCGGTGGTCAAAATCGGCACTTAGAATATCCCACATCACAATTTTATATCCCAACGCTGTTAGCATTTTGGCTTGCGATCGTTTGACTTTGCCATATGGTGGGCGAAACAATCGCGTTTCTGCGGTTCGATTGTTAATCGCGTCCGCGCAGGCTTTTATATTTTCAAGGTATTTCCCGTTTTGCTGTTGCCAGCCGTTAAGGTGGTTGAATGTGTGGTTGCCAATGGCGTGCCCGTCGGCTAATAACTTTTGGAATATTTCGGGATGATTCTCAATGTTATTGCCAATGCAAAAGAAAGTGGCTTTGGCTTGGTGTTGTTTGAGTTGGGATAATACCCATTGGGTAATTTCGGGTGTTGGCCCATCGTCGAAAGTAAGGAAAACCTTTTTCGAGTCGTTGGGAATGTCCCAAACATAGTTAGGGAATACCTTTTTAATGAGACGGTTGGTTTTTACCCAATAGAAACCCATATTTGTTGCAATTAAAAAAAGCAGTACGTTTTGAGGGTACTGCTTTGCTTTTTGTTATTCGTTGTCCCTTCCGAAACGGTGGAACATTTCGTTGTAAGAGTTGAAGACTTTCTTATTCTGATTATAATAATCCATGTCACCGCGGTCTTTCATCACCTCAAGTAATCCCCTGTAGCGTTCAATGTCGGTGATGATGTCAATCATGATGTCATTTTGCTCCGAGGCGTTCAATCCTCGATAATAATTGAGGTTCTGTTTGTATTTGGTCATGAGCTGATCAAGTAACTGTCTTGCCTTTGCTTTCTCGCCAACTTCATAATAGCCGCCGGCGAACGGATCCAGTAGCGAATAATACCCAAAATACTCCAACGGCATTTTGGTCATTGCCAAATCAATGACTTTTTTGGCTTTCTCCTTTTGGCCTTCGTTGATGAGCTGTTCCATAAGGCGTGACATATTGGTACGCGATGAAATGCTGTTCTTGCGGGTTTCGGGATCGTGGTAAATGGTGCTGAGTTCGCCGTTGCCCCAATCCCATTTCATGACAATGTTGTACATTTTTTCGGAGTCGATCTGGCCCATATCAAGCGGGCTACCATCTTTTGGGATTGCTGTGCGAATAGGAACGAGTTTGTAAACCATGCCGTCAAGCTGCAAATAATCTTTCATCCA
This sequence comes from Flavobacterium sp. UBA7665, assembly GCA_002483285.1. Classification (GTDB taxonomy): domain Bacteria; phylum Bacteroidota; class Bacteroidia; order Flavobacteriales; family Flavobacteriaceae; genus Flavobacterium. The sequence continues at coordinate 75,797 of DLHP01000011.1, read as the reverse complement.
CAAATAATCATCATCGCCAAAGCTGCCTCCGGTGAAATAGATAGGCCTTTTCCAGTTGTTGTTTACGAGCACATCGAGCATCATCAATCGGTTTTTGTACAAGGCCGGGCCTTTGATCTCAATGTCAATGTACGGCACAATCGAGTCGTAATATTTAGGAGCAACCACCTTATTTTGTATGATTGTGTTTTTGTCAATTGGTATACGAACTTTATTGGTCAGGTAGGAATGGATCTTTTGCCCGTTTTGCATTTCTACGGTCGTGCGCGGATCGTCACTACGGATGAACTCTATCAAATCCTTGATGTTCCACCGCGCTTCGGTTTTGGCAGTGTAAACGGCGTAATCTAGCTTGTCACCCACATATTGATCGTGTGTGAATGAAATCGGGACACCGTCGGCCTCATAGGTCTTCATTTTCATTTGGTCGATGTACCAATCGGTCATGAAAAGGCTGGTGTTGACAATCTTGATGTCGGTTCGCACGCCTTCAATCTCTTGGGCGTACCAAAGCGGGAAGGTGTCGTTGTCACCGATCGTAAACAAAATGGCGTTGGGTTCACACGAATTCAGATAGCTTTTGGCCATAGAAATTGCGGTGTATTTGTTAGAACGGTCATGGTCGTCCCAGTTTTGCGACGCCATTAAAACCGGAGCGGCAAGCAAACTCACCGCAATGATGGCAGGTCCCGCAATTTTTGGTTGTATGAAGTTTTTGAGCGTGTCGTAAATCGCATAGACACCAAAACCAATCCAAATGGCAAACACATAAAAGGAACCTACAAGCGCATAATCGCGTTCACGTGGCTCGAATGGCCGCTCGTTGAGGTAAATCTTGAGCGCGATTCCGGTAAACAGGAACAGCGTGAACAATACATAGAAACTCTTGAGGTCTTTGTTAGCATGGTAAAACAGGCCAATCAAACCGAGGATGAACGGCAAGAAGTAATACACATTGCGCCCTTTGTTGTTCAGGACATCGTCTGGGAGGTTGTCTTGCGAGCCCAAATGCGACTCGTCTATGAACTTAATACCGCTGAGCCAGTTGCCGTCGAGGTTGTCGTATTTGCCTTGGATGTCATTTTGCCTGCCGGTGAAATTCCACATCAGGTAACGCCAGTACATATAACCAAACTGGTATTCAAACATGAAGCTGATGTTGTCCCAGGTCGTGGGTTTTTCAATCACGAGGTATTCACCGTAACTTTTGAGGAATGAAATGTAGCCTTCAGTATCTATTTGTTGCTGGGCGTAGGCTTTTCTAAATTCGGCAATGACGTCGATGAGTTCTTGCTCTTCGGAGTATTCGGGCTTGATCCTGAACTCAGGAACGTGTGTAAAATTGATGTAGTTTTCGATGTGTTCGGTGCTCCAAAGACGCGGCAAGATGGCTTTTTGGTTGTCATCAGAGTTCTGCTCGGCATTTTTGTAGTTGTTGGTGATGACGTATTTGCCGGTCTTATAATCCCTTTCGTAGTTGGGCGCTTTGTCGAGGTAAGGCGTATCTTCATCCAATCCGACAAAGGAATCAGTGTATTGCGGACCATAAAATAAAGGATTTACGCCGTATTGTTCACGGTTGTAATAGGCGAGAACCTCGGCTGCATCTGAGGGTTTGTTCTCATTGATGGGTGTGTTGGCGTTGGCACGGATAGGGAGCATCATCCAGGTAGAGAAACCAATGAAGATGAAAAGGATACAAAGGATGATGGTGTTGTAAAAAACATGTCCGTTCTTTCTGGTGTAACGCAGTCCAAAATAGAAGAAAGCGACAATTAACAAGGTGGCGAGAACGGTTCCCGAGTCAAATGGAAGCCCGAGGCTATTGACCGCGAAAATTTCTGTTTTCCCAAAGAACGCCATGGTCCAGGGCAATAACAATTTGAAAATGAACAGCAGTACGGCTACTACCACCACGTTGGCAATAATGAAATTAGAGATCGTAATGGTTTTGTAATGTTTAAAATAATATAAGAAACCTATCGACGGGATGGTAAGCAATGCCATAAAATGCACGCCGAATGAAAGCCCGGTTACCAGGCAGATAATCAAGAGCCATTTGTTGCCTCTTGAAGTGTCCATATCTTCTTCCCATTTCAGTCCAAGCCAGAACATCAGTGAGATAAAAAGGGTTGCCATAGCGTACACCTCTGCCTCTACGGCATTGTACCAAAAACTGTCTGAAAAAGTATAAGTCAAAGCGCCTACAAAAGAACCACCCAGGATCACCACAGCATTGTTGTTATTGATATCTGAGAACCGTGAGATTATTTTTTTGAGCACCATTGTGGAGGACCAGAACATAAACAAGATGGTAAACGCGCTCGAAAAAACAGACATCATATTGACCATCAATGCCACTTGGGTTTTGTCTGTGGCAAACATTGCGAAAAACGCTCCTATCATCTGGAATAGTGGCGCTCCTGGCGGATGGCCCACTTCTAGTTTGGCGGCTGTGGCAATGTACTCGCCGCAATCCCAGAAACTCATGGTGGGTTCGACGGTGAGCGTATAGGTAACCAAAGCGACGGCAAAAGCAGTCCAGCCGGCAATTGTATTCCATTTATTGAAATTAAATGTCATCATACGGATTCAGGATATTTTTTTGTGATACAAAGAAACTATTTTTTTGCGGAACCCTATAAGCATTAACAAAAATTCTATACTAATGTTTAGTACTCAGGCTTTTTGATTCCTGCTGCAAAAGACTTTACGACGACAAACATGTTACACTAAAATTATTTTGAAGAAAAAATAGGAAATACTTGCTGAAAATAAAATTTGTTTTAAATTTGCACTCGCTTAACAGCAACGGAATTGGCCCATGGTGTAATGGTAACACTACGGTTTTTGGTGCCGTCTTTCTAGGTTCGAGTCCTAGTGGGCCAACTTCAATCCCCGATCAGCAATGGTCGGGGATTATTATTTTAACGCGTATTGCTAGTGGTTCCAATAAGAAAATCCCAAATTCCAGGTTTAATTGGAGTTTGGGATTTTTGAATCTCTATGAGGGAAACCTAGATCTTAAAAGTAATCACCGGTCTTACCGCATGATTTACGAGGTCTTCGCTGATGCTTCCGTTGAAGAAGTGCGAGAAGCCGGTTCTTCCGTGGGTGCACATACCAATCAAATCGGCAGATACACTATTGGCGAAGTTGAGTACGCCTTTCTCGATGTTCACATCGTTGTAAATGTGTAAAGTGTGGTTAGGATAATCAAACTCTTTCATAAAGTCAGACATGATTTTTTCTGCAACATGGGTTGGTTTAAAGCTATTGGGTGTGTTGATCATTACTAGGCTTAAATCGGCTTTGAATGCCTTTGCAAATTCGAGCAATTGTCTAAAAGGCTTTTTGATTTCGTTAGAAAAATCAGAAGCGAATACAAAATTGGCCGCTTTAAAATTGCTGTTTTCATTTTTGATCACCAAAACCGGAGCTTCAGAAAAGCGAACAACTTTTTCAGTGTTAGATCCGATGAGCATTTCCTGGAATCCGCTGGTTCCGTGAGAGCCCATTACAACCAAATCAATATTGTTTTTTTTGCTTACGGCTAGAATTCCTTCAAAAGCTTTTTCAAACTGGATAATTTCAGAAACATTGAGTCCACTCAAATAATCCACATCCATTAAATCTTCCAGGTTTCTGATTGCCTGGTCTTTGTAAAACATAATTTCTGGAATTTGGTGTCCGCTACCTATTGCATCTCCAGCCTGGTGTGGCAATTCGAGCATGTGAAGCAAAATGATTTCGCTGTCATTTTCCCGGGCGATTTGTGCGGCTACTTTGAGTGCGTATTCGGCATGTTTGGAAAAGTCTGTAGGAACTAAAATTCTTTTCATAATAAGAAGTGTAAGAAATTGTATAAATATTAGGGTTAAAATGATACAATAAAGGTACTATTTTTTTTTACATCTCCAATCATTTTTGAATTACAAAAAAAACACTATATTTGCGCCGTTATTTATACACCGTTAGATAATGAGGGAAGCAATGCTTCCCTCTTTTTATACACAATATGACATTTAAAGAAAAGGTAAGCGAATTGCTCAGCGAAGGATTAAAAGAAAAGCCATCGGTTTTCCTAATTGACCTAACCATTACCGATGCATTCAAAATTATCGTAACTTTAGACGGCGACAACGGCGTGTCGTTGCAGGATTGTATTGATATCAGCCGAGCCATTGAACACAACCTAGATCGCGAAGAACAAGATTTTTCACTAGAAGTCGCTTCGTTTTCAGTGGGTTCGCCGCTCAAGCAAACCCGGCAATACAAGAAGAATATCGGGCGTACGCTAATTGTAAAAACGGCCACCGAAACCATCGAAGCCCAACTTACAACCGCCACCGACGAGTCAATTACACTCGCCTGGGAAGCACGTGAGCCCAAAAAAATCGGAAAAGGAAAAGAGACGGTACAAAAAACATTGGAACTACCGTATTCAGACATAAAAGAAGCAATTGTTACAGTAACATTTTAAATAGAGAGTTGACATGGAAAATTTGGCATTAATCGAATCATTTTCAGAGTTTAAAGACGATAAACTCATTGATCGGGTAACGCTTATGGCGATTTTGGAGGATGTATTTAGAAATGCATTGAAGAAAAAATTCGGATCGGATGATAATTTTGACATCATCATCAATCCAGACAAAGGTGATATGGAAATCTGGAGAAGACGCGTCATTGTAGCTGATGACGACCTCGATCTCGAGAATGAAGAAATCACGCTAACCGAAGCCAGGAAAATCGAGCCCGATTTTGAAATTGGCGAAGAAGTTTCAGAAGAAGTAAAACTCATCGATTTGGGAAGAAGGGCGATTTTGGCCTTGCGCCAGAACCTGATTTCTAAAATCCACGAGCACGACAATACCAACCTGTACAAGCAGTTCAAAGACCTGATTGGTGAAATTTATACCGCAGAAGTGCACCATGTTCGACCAAGAGTTGTAATTTTGGTAGATGACGAAGGCAACGAGATTGTGCTTCCAAAAGAAAAACAAATCCCGTCAGACTTCTTCCGCAAAGGCGATAACGTCCGCGGAATCATTGAAAACGTTGAGCTAAAAGGCAATAAGCCACAGATTATCATGTCAAGGACATCAGAGAAATTCCTCGAAAAATTATTCGAGCAGGAAATCCCGGAAGTTTTCGACGGATTGATTATGGTGAAAAACGTAGTGCGTATTCCGGGAGAAAAAGCCAAAGTAGCCGTAGATTCTTACGACGATCGTATTGATCCTGTTGGTGCCTGCGTTGGGATGAAAGGCTCGCGTATCCACGGTATCGTTCGTGAGTTGGGCAACGAAAATATCGATGTAATCAATTACACGACCAACAACCAGTTGTACATCACCAGAGCGCTGAGTCCTGCTAAAGTGTCTTCGATCAAGATCAACGAAGAAACCAAAAGAGCCGAAGTTTTCTTGAAATTAGAAGAAGTTTCTAAAGCCATCGGACGTGGCGGACACAACATCAAACTCGCCGGATTGTTAACCGGGTATGAACTCGACGTCATCCGCGAAGGCAACATTGCAGAAGAGGAAGATGATGTAGAATTAACAGAATTTTCGGACGAAATCGATGGATGGGTAATCGATGAGTTCGCTAAAATAGGATTGGACACCGCCCGAAGCATCCTCAAACAAGATGTGAACGATTTGGTACGAAGAACCGATCTTGAAGAAGAGACCATCCTCGATGTAATGCGCATTTTAAAAGAAGAATTCAACAGCTAACTATCTTTACCACAACATACAACAACACGACTCTAGTAACAACAAAAAGATTTTATGTCTGAAGAAAGAATAATAAGAATAAACAAGGTTTTAAGGGAATTCAATATTTCATTGGATCGCGCCGTCGATTACCTCAAGGACAAGGGCATTGCCATTGAGTCCAATCCGAACGCGAAGATCTCTGACAAGGAATATAGCATCCTGCAAAGCCAATTTGCCGGCGACAAGGGGAATAAAGAAGCTTCTAAAGAAGTGGGCGAGGAAAAGCGCAAGGAAAAAGAAGCGCTGCGTATTGAACGCGAAAAGGAAATCGAAGACAAACGCAAACTCGATGAAGAGCGTCAAAGGCTCGAAGTAATCAAAGCCAAAGCTACGGTTACAGGACCTAAACAGGTTGGGACGATTGATTTGAATCCGGCGAGACCTGCCGAGCCAACCCGAGGCGCAGCCGAACTGAGCGCAGCTAAACCTGCAGAAGTTCTTGCGGCCAACCGCGCGAAAGCAGAACCAGCAGAGGCCAAACCAGAAGCACCGGTTGTTGCGGCACCAACGCAAGGCACAGCCGAAACCGGCGCAGCTAAACCAGCCGCCACGCCAGCGGCCGAAGAGCAGACGCCAGACGAATTTACAACACAGTATCAAAAATTATCAGGCGCGACCTTAACCGGACAAACCATAGACTTGTCGCAGTTTGACAAGCCAAAAAAGAAAAAAGAAGACCCGAAAGCCGCCGCAGGAACCAGTGCTGCGGCAGCCAACAACGCGGCCAATAAAAACAAGCGCAAGCGCATTCCTACCAAACCGGGTGAAAACCGTCCGGTTGGATCGACAGGCGGATATCAAGGCAATAAGCCAGGTGGCCCAGGTGCTAAACCAGGAGCGCCACGTCCGGGATTTGTCAAAGGAAACCGACCTGCGATTGTTGCTAAAGTAGAGCCTACTGAGGAAGAGGTGAAAAACCAAATCCGTGAAACTCTCGAGAAATTGCAGGGTAAAGGTGGGAAATCCAAAGCGGCAAAATACCGTCGTGATAAGAGAGATACGCACCGCCAGAAGTCGGATGACGAGCAAAGGTCGATCGAAGAAGGAAGCAGGACCATCAAAGTAACCGAGTTTGTTACCGTTGGTGAAATTGCCATCATGATGGATGTGCCGATTACCAAAGTCATTGGAACTTGTATGTCACTCGGAATCATGGTAACCATGAACCAACGTCTCGACGCCGAAACCTTAACTATCGTGGCCGACGAATTTGGTTATGAAGTAGAATTCATCACCACCGACCTTGAAGACAACATGGTCATCGAAGAAGACCGCGAAGAAGATTTGGTTACCCGTGCGCCAATCGTTACCGTAATGGGTCACGTCGATCACGGTAAAACCTCGCTTCTGGATTACATCCGTAAGGAAAATGTAATCGCCGGCGAATCGGGTGGAATCACCCAGCACATCGGTGCATACGGAGTGACTTTGGACAATGGCCAGAAAATCGCGTTCCTCGATACACCAGGTCACGAAGCCTTTACGGCGATGCGTGCCCGTGGTGCTCAGGTGACCGATATCGCCATCATCGTGATCGCTGCCGACGACGACATCATGCCGCAAACAAAAGAGGCCATCAGCCATGCACAGGCAGCCAATGTGCCAATCATTTTTGCCATCAACAAGATCGATAAACCCAACGCCAACGTTGAGAAAATCAAGGAAAGGCTTGCCGGTATGAACTTGCTGGTTGAAGATTGGGGTGGAAAAATCCAATCGCATGATATTTCTGCCAAAGCAGGAACCGGTGTCAAGGAATTGCTTGAAAAAGTGTTGCTCGAAGCCGAATTATTAGACTTGAAAGCCAATCCAAACAAGACCGCTTCGGGAACTGTAGTAGAGGCATTTTTAGATAAAGGAAAAGGTTATGTATCGACGATTCTCGTACAAAACGGAACCCTTAAGGTAGGCGATTATATGCTTGCCGGAAAACACCACGGAAAAATCAAGGCGATGCACGATGAGCGCGGCCATGTGGTTACAATTGCCGGACCATCGACACCGGTATCAGTTTTAGGACTCGATGGCGCAGCGACTGCAGGTGACAAATTCAACGTGTTCGAAGACGAAAGGGAAGCCAAAGCCATTGCGGCCAAACGTACCCAATTGATGCGCGAGCAATCGGTTCGTACCCAACGCCACATCACATTGGCCGAGATTGGACGTCGTATCGCGCTCGGTCAGTTCAAGGAACTCAACATCATCCTCAAAGGAGACGTGGACGGTTCTGTAGAAGCGTTATCCGACTCGTTCTCTAAATTGTCTACCGAGGAAATTCAAATCAATATCATCCACAAAGGCGTAGGTGCGATTACAGAAACCGACGTAATGTTGGCTTCGGCATCAGACGCAATTATCATCGGGTTTAACGTACGTCCTGCCGGAAACGCAAGACAGTTGGCCGATAAGGAAGAAATCGATATCCGTAATTACTCCATTATCTACGACGCGATCGACGATTTGAAAGACGCGATGGAAGGTATGCTTTCTCCGGAAATGAAGGAAGAAATCACAGGAACGGCCGAAATCCGCGAAATCTTCAAGATTTCAAAAGTGGGATCGATTGCAGGATGTATGGTCACCGACGGAAAAATCTTTAGGAACTCAAGAATCCGTGTCATCCGCGAAGGCGTGGTGGTATTCACCGGCGAATTGACGGCCCTGAAGCGATTTAAGGACGATGTCAAGGAAGTTTCCAAAGGTTACGATTGCGGTATCCAAATCAAAGGTTACAACGATATTGAACAACTTGATTTGATCGAAGCGTTCCAGGAAGTTGCAGTGAAGAAAAAGTTGAAATAATACCCGAGAGAAGTAGTGCCTTAGTGCCTGATTTTTCTCTGATTGTGAATAAAAAAAGCGTCCAATTTGGACGCTTTTTTGCTTTGTAGCTATTTTTGCACTCAGGCACTCAGGCACTCAG
>DLHP01000011.1:0-66995 GCA_002483285.1 Flavobacterium sp. UBA7665 | reverse complement strand
GCACTCAGGCACTCAGGCACTACTTATTCGGCTTAATCAACAACGCATTCGGATACTTCTTCTTAAACTCTGCCAGATTGCGTTCGGCTTCAATTCTGGTTTTGAAATTGCCAATCCATACTTTGTAAACCGGTGTGTTAAAAACAATCGTGCCGTCATAATTAGGGCTGCTTTTCCTGAATTCAGTGAGTGCTTTCTTGGCGTTTTCACTTTCGCCACTAAAGATCTGGATTTTGTATCGGTCGTTGATTGTGATTGAAGAATTGATTTTGCGTTTTTCGTTCAATAATTGCTCGAATTTTGGGTCTTGCATCAAAGTGATATTTCCGGTTTGAGCAGACAAATCTGTACCCCAAAACGCTGAGGCAAAAAGAACTAAAAAGCAGGTTTGGTTTCTTAAAATTCTCATAAAGCGGTGATTTTAATACAAATGTAATATTTCTAGAATTAACGCGGGTAGCAAATATTATTTAGAATTGATATAAATTGATATTTAAGAGTATTTTAAGGTTTTGAGAATAATTCTTAAGTCGTATTTTTGTGCAGGTTTTTAAAAACAAGACTGGGTTTATTTTGCATTTTAGTAAGATAAATCCAACCAATTTTAGTCGATAATCATTAGATAATATGAAAAAAGTGGGTAACCATAATTCGATTTCAAGGATCTTTATTTTTAGTCTGGCATTCGTTCTGACTTTCTCCTTAACTTCAATTGCTCAAACCGCTGCTCCGGCAGCCGAAGCTCCAGCCGCCGCGGCTCCCGCTGCAACTTCTGGCGCAGATCCTGTCAAAGGAAAAGAACTTTTCAATTCCAATTGTGCCGCCTGTCATAAGCTCGACGCAGCTTCTACTGGTCCTGCTTTACGGGGAATTGCCCAAAAGCACGAGATGGCTTGGCTCTACAAATGGGTGAAAAACAGTTCTGCCATGATTAAATCTGGCGATCCTGTGGCGGTAAAATTATTTGCTGACAATGGTCAAAAAGTAATGACGCCGTTCCCACAATTGTCTGATGCTGATATCGATAACATTATTGCCTACACCTCTGAGCCAAAGGCGGAGCCTGCTAAGCCTACTGCCGGACCTCCGGGAACAGAGGCAGCTGCAGAAGGTGGTGTTTCAAACAATGTCGTTCTTGGTGCCTTGTCGGTGGTTATGCTGATTCTGGTTGTGATGTTGTTTATGGTAAACAATGTATTGACCAGGGTAGCAAAAAGCAACGGAATTGAAGTAAGCCCAAAGGAACCAACCATACCGATTTGGCAAGCTTTCGCAAGGAATCAATTTTTGGTTTTGGTTACATCGATCTTTTTGTTGTTGGCCAGTGGCTATTTCGTTTATGGTTACCTGATGCAAATCGGGGTAGACCAGGACTACGCGCCTATCCAACCCATTCACTATTCGCACAGAATCCACGCCGGAAGTAACGGAATCGATTGTAAATACTGTCACTCTGCAGCGCGTGTGAGCAAAAACGCAGGTATTCCTTCGTTGAATATCTGTATGAACTGCCACAAAAATATCGCAGAGGTTTCTGACACTACTGCAACTGCTGAGCATTCAAAAGCATTCTACGACGGAGAAATCCAAAAATTGTATACTGCTGTGGGTTGGGATCAGGCCACGCAGAAATATACAGGCAAAACCCAGCCGGTGAAATGGGTTCGCATTCACAATCTTCCTGATTTTGTTTACTTCAACCACTCGCAGCACGTTTCCGTCGCTGGAGTTGAATGCCAAACTTGTCACGGTCCGGTTCAGACCTACGAGGTTATGAAACAATTTTCTCCTTTAACGATGGGCTGGTGTATTGATTGTCACCGCAAAACCGATGTGAAAATGGAAGGCAACGAATACTATACTAAAATCCACGAAGAACTCTCCAAAAAATACGGCGTAGACAAACTCACTGCTGCGCAAATGGGTGGTTTGGAATGCGGTAAATGCCACTACTAGTCAATTTATTAAGAAGCTAATATTTATATACGATGTCATCAAACAAAAAATACTGGAAAAGTGTTGAAGAACTAAACGAAAATAGTTCTATTGTTGAGGCGCTTAGAAATAACGAATTCGTGGAAGAAATCCCAACCGATGAATTTCTTGGTAACAAGGAGAATTTATCAGGTTCAACCACCCGTCGTGATTTCTTGAAGTACGTTGGATTTTCAACTGCAGCAGCCACGCTTGCAGCCTGTGAAGGTCCGGTACACAAGTCGATTCCTTATGTAGTTCAGCCTGACAATATCATTCCGGGAGTTGCCGATTTTTACGCAACTACTGTGTTTGATGGGTTCGATTTTGCCAACATCTTGGTGAAAACCCGCGAAGGCCGTCCGATCAAAATAGAGAACAACACTTTGCCAGGTGCTAAATTTGCTGCAAATGCCAGGGTTCACGCGTCGGTGTTGTCATTGTACGACAGCATGCGTCTCAAGCAACCTAAGATTTCTGGTAAAACTGCAACTTGGGGTGAAGTCGATTCAAAAATAAAAGCCAGTGTGGCCGATGCGAAAGCGCAAGGCGGACAGGTTGTTTTGCTTACCAATACTTTGGCGAGCCCATCTACAGAAAAACTAATTGCCGAGTTCATCGCAAAAAACCCTAACGCGAAACACGTCGTTTATGATGCGGTTTCTTCCTCAGCAGCTTTGGATGCTTTCGAAGCAGTTTATGGTGAAAGAGCGTTGGTGGATTACGATTTCTCAAAAGCTGCCGTAATCGTTTCTGTTGGAGCTGATTTCTTAGGAGACTGGCAAGGCGGAAGCTATGACTCAGGTTACGCCAAAGGGCGCGTTCCGAAAAACGGAAAGATGTCCAAGCATTTCCAACTCGAAGCCAATATGACTTTGTCCGGAGCTGCTGCCGACAAACGCATCCCAATGACCGTTGCCGAGCAAAAACAAGCTTTGGTTAAAATTTACAACGTGATTTCGGGAGGCGCAATCGGGACTTCAAAAATCAGCAATGAAGATGCGGTAATGAAAGCTGCCCAACAACTCAAACAAGCCGGAAGCAATGGCGTTTTGGTTTGTGGAATCCAGGATAAAAACGCACAATTGTTGGTGCTTGCAATCAACCAAGCTTTGGCAAGTACGGCATTTACTACTGTCGGAACCAGACAAATCAGAAAAGGGTCGAATGAAAAGATGGCCCAATTCTTAGCAGATATGAAAGCGGGAAGCGTACACACACTCATCATGAGCGGTGTGAACCCGGTTTATACATTACCGAACGGAAAGGAATTCGCCGACAGTTTAAAGAAAACCAAATTGTCTGTTACTTTTTCTTTGAAAGAAGATGAAACCGCGTCGGTTACAACTATTGCGGCAGCGGCACCACATTACCTTGAATCTTGGGGCGATGTGATGATTACCAAAGGAACTTATTCTTTGACGCAGCCTACCATCCGTCCATTATTCGATACCAAACAATTCCAGGATGCTTTGTTGTCATGGAACGGTAACGGCGGGACTTTTTACGATTATTTAAAAGCAAATGCTGCGGCGAACGCTGCAGGTGCTTCATGGAATAAAGTGTTGCACGACGGAATTTACGTTGGCGCACCTACCGGAGCTACCGGTGGCACTGCCGATTTCGCAGGAGCCGCCAACGCACTCGCGGCGTCGAAAGCCAACGGAACCGAACTCGTAATGTACACCAAAACCGGTTTGGGCGATGGGCAGCAAGCCAACAACCCTTGGTTGCAGGAATTCCCTGATCCGATTACCCGTGTTTCCTGGGACAACTATGCTACCGTTTCAAGAGCTGATGCTGAGAAGTGGGGCTTGGAAAATGCCATCGTAGCCAACGGAGGTTTAGACGGAAGTTACGCTACACTTACCGTAAACGGTGTGAGCATCGATAACGTTCCTGTAATTATCCAGCCAGGACAAGCGGTAGGCACTATTGGTCTTGCTTTCGGTTATGGTAAGAAAGCAGCCTTAAAAGAAGAAATGCAAGTAGGAGTCAATGCCTACGCTTTTTATAAAGATTTCAACGATGTACAGACCGTAACCCTTAAGAAAGGTGTTGGTATGCACGAATTTGCGTGTGTACAAGGACAAAAGACCTTGATGGGTAGGGGCGATATCATCAAAGAAACTACACTTACGATTTTCAATACCCAAGACGCCAAAGAGTGGAATGAGGTACCTATGGTATCTTTAGACCACCAGGAAGTAGAGGCTACTAAAGTCGATTTGTGGAATTCTTTTGACCGTTCTGTTGGTCACCACTTTAACCTTTCGATTGATTTGAATGCCTGTACCGGTTGTGGCGCTTGCGTTATCGCTTGCCACGCTGAGAACAACGTTCCGGTAGTAGGAAAATCAGAAGTGAGAAGAAGTCGCGATATGCACTGGTTGCGTATTGACAGGTATTATTCTTCCGAAGATACTTTCGAGCACGATAACGAGAAAAAGGAAAACTTTAAAGGTTTGTTCGGCGATAAAGGCTCATTGGGCGGTTTCGGCCAAATGGAGGAAGCCAACGACAATCCACAGGTTTCGTTCCAACCGGTGATGTGCCAGCACTGTAACCACGCACCGTGTGAAACGGTTTGTCCCGTTGCTGCGACATCGCACTCGCGTCAGGGACAAAACCACATGGCTTACAACCGTTGTGTGGGTACGAGATATTGTGCCAACAACTGTCCTTATAAAGTACGTCGTTTCAACTGGTTCCTTTACAACAAAAACAGCGAATTCGATTACCATATGAATGACGATTTGGGCCGTATGGTCTTGAATCCGGATGTTAACGTTCGTTCGCGTGGGGTTATGGAGAAATGTTCAATGTGTATCCAAATGACGCAATTGACTATCCTGACGGCCAAACGCGAAGGAAGAGCTGTTAAAGACGGTGAGTTCCAAACGGCTTGTTCTGCTGCTTGTTCTTCCGGAGCCATGATTTTTGGTGACGTGAATGACAAACAAAGCAAAGTGGCCGAACTTGCCGAAGATGACAGGATGTACCATTTATTGGAGCATGTCGGAACCAAGCCAAACGTGTTTTACCACGTAAAAGTTAGAAATACTTAAGAAAAATTAAAAACAATATAAAGGATTATGTCTCATATATACGACTCAAGTATTAGAAAACCTTTAGTAATAGGCGATAAAACCTATCACGATGTAACAGTTGATGTTGCCGCGCCGATCGAGGGTAAAGCCAATAAACACTGGTGGATTGTATTTTCAATTGCATTAGCCGCGTTCCTTTGGGGATTGGGTTGTATCATCTACACCATTTCTACGGGAATCGGGACCTGGGGATTGAACAAAACAGTAGGTTGGGCTTGGGATATCACTAACTTCGTTTGGTGGGTAGGTATCGGTCACGCGGGAACACTAATCTCGGCTGTACTTTTATTGTTCCGCCAGCGATGGAGAATGGCGATCAACCGTTCTGCAGAAGCGATGACGATTTTCTCGGTAATCCAGGCAGGTTTGTTCCCGATCATCCACATGGGTCGCCCGTGGTTAGGCTATTGGGTATTGCCAATCCCGAACCAATTTGGTTCGCTTTGGGTCAACTTTAACTCGCCACTTTTATGGGACGTATTCGCGATTTCGACTTACCTTTCAGTTTCACTCGTTTTCTGGTGGACGGGACTTTTGCCTGACTTCGCCATGATCCGCGACCGTGCAATCAATCCATTCCAAAAAAGAGTGTACAGCATCCTGAGCTTCGGTTGGTCAGGACGCGCCAAAGACTGGCAACGTTTTGAAGAGGTTTCCCTCGTTCTCGCCGGACTTGCAACGCCACTCGTACTTTCTGTACACACCATCGTATCGATGGACTTTGCGACCTCGGTGATTCCGGGTTGGCACACCACCATTTTCCCGCCTTACTTCGTTGCGGGTGCGGTATTCTCAGGATTCGCAATGGTGAACACACTACTCATCATCATGAGAAAAGTTTCTAATCTGGAAGCTTACATCACCATCCAACACATTGAACTCATGAACATCATCATCATGATCACCGGGTCTATCGTTGGTGTGGCTTATATCACTGAGTTATTTATCGCGTGGTATTCTGGAGTCGAGTACGAGCAGTATGCGTTCCTTAACCGTGCTACCGGACCTTACTGGTGGGCGTATTGGTCGATGATGACATGTAACGTATTCTCTCCACAGTTCATGTGGTTCAAAAAATTAAGAACCAGCATCATGTTCTCCTTTATCATTTCGATTGTGGTAAACATCGGTATGTGGTTCGAGCGTTTCGTAATTATCGTGACGTCGTTGCACAGGGATTATCTTCCGTCATCATGGACGATGTTTTCACCAACATTTGTTGATATCGGAATCTTCATTGGTACCATCGGTTTCTTCTTTGTATTGTTCCTTCTTTACGCCAGGACATTCCCTGTGATTGCACAAGCGGAGGTTAAGACAATCCTCAAAGCCACCGGAGAAAATTACATTAGAGAAAGACAAAAACATTCACACCATGAGTAATAAAGTTATTTACGCCATTTATAATGACGATGAAATATTGATGGACGCCGTGAAAAAAACACGGGCCGCACATCACCATATTGAAGAAGTTTTTACCCCTTTCCCGGTTCACGGCCTTGATAAGGCAATGGGATTGGCTACCACCAGAATCGCTATTTGCGCTTTTATCTATGGTTTGTGCGGGCTCACTTTCGGAACCACATTGATGGATTTCGTCATGATCCAGGATTGGCCACAGGATATTGGAGGTAAGCCAAGTTTCAGCTACATCCAGAACATGCCGGCGTTTGTGCCGATTATGTTTGAAGAGACCGTATTTTTCGCAGCCCACTTAATGGTAATTACTTTCTACATGAGAAGTAAGTTGTGGCCATTCAAAAAAGCAGAAAATCCGGACGTGAGAACCACAGACGACCATTTCTTAATGGAGGTTTCGGTTGGCGGTAAAGACAATGAGTCCGATATGGTTTCATTCTTCCAAAACACCGGAGCGGTAGAAGTTAAAGTAATTGAAAAGCACGATCATGAGTAATCCTATGAAAAGCGTATATAAAATATCACTTTTAGTTTGCCTGGCTATTTTAGTTTCTTCTTGTCATGACAAGTCGCAGCCAAATTACCAATACATGCCCAATATGTATGAAGGCGTTAGTTATGAGACATACTCAGAGTCGGGTGCTTTCAAAAATGGTAAAGAAGGACAACTTCCGGTGGCGGGAACCATCAATCGCGGATATGAGGTTTATGAGTATCCAAATACCACCGCAGGCCTCGAAGCAGCAAGATCCAGCCTTAAGTCGCCACTTGATTCTACGGCAGTCGATATGAACAATGCCAAACAGCTTTACGAAATCTATTGCGGGATTTGCCATGGCAATGCCGGAGATGGAAAAGGAAAGCTAGTGACACAAGGCAAATTCCTCGGAGTTCCAAGTTATAAGGATCGTCCGATTACTGAAGGCAGTGTCTTTCATGTACAAACATACGGGCTAAATTCAATGGGTTCTTATGCCAATCAATTGAACACGCACGAGCGTTGGTTGGTTTCAGCTTATGTGATGAAACTCAAAAACGGTAATTAAAATTGTAGAACAAACTGATCTGAATTAGCTATGTACACATTTTCAAGTAAATTAAAAACATTTTCTTTTATCCTGATGGTTCTTGGTATCCTTGGGATAGGATATGGTTTTTTAACTGCACCAAAAGATATTAAGGAAGTGGAGCAAATCCTTGCTGCCCAAAGCCACGGTCACGGCGGAGGACACGAAGCTGTCGGACACGAAGCCGCAGGTCACGATGCCCACGAAGCGGCGCCCGCAGCCGAGGCTCACGAAGCCCACGAAGCGAAGACTGATACTGCTGCAACAGTTGCAGCCCACGCCGAAGCCAACGTAGCAGAAAAAAATCTTGATACGATGCACGCCGATACGATTTCAGTTGTTCCTGCTACAGAAGTAGCAGCAGCCGGCTCGAGCGTTAGCGAACAAGCGGAGCAAACACACGAAGAAGCGCCTGCCGTACACGAGAAAAAAGCAGAAGCGCATGACGCTCATGCCGAGCACGAAGCCCATTTGAAACACGTATTGACCCAGTTGCAAAACAAGCCTTGGGCTGCATTGTACGTGGCTTGTATTTTCTTTATGTTGATTGCGATGGGTGTTTTGGCATTTTACGCGATTCAACAGGTAGCACAGGCTGGCTGGTCCCCGGTATTGTTCCGGGTGATGCAGGGAATTACGGCTTACCTTCCGGTAGGTTCGGTGATTTTCTTTGTGGTGCTGATTCTTTGCGGAATGCACATGAACCACCTATTTCCTTGGATGGTTGAAGGTGTTACCGATCCTAAGCATGCCAATTACGACCACCTTATCGCCAACAAATCGGGTTACCTCAATTTTGGTTTCTGGATTGCAAGGGCTGCCATATTCCTTATTGGTTGGAACTTGTATCGTCACTTCTCAAGAAAAAACTGTTTGGCACAAGATGAATCGAACGATGATTCGTTCTACAAGAAAAACTTCAAAATGTCTGCAGGATTCCTCGTATTCTTTATCGTAACCGAATCTATCATGTCGTGGGATTGGATCATGTCTGTAGACCCACACTGGTTTAGTACCTTGTTTGGCTGGTATGTGTTTGCGAGTTTCTTCGTGAGTGGTATCACCACCATTTGTATGGTTACTTTGTACCTTAAAGGTAAAGGATATTTAGAGCACGTAAACACCAGCCACATCCACGATTTG
Organism: Flavobacterium sp. UBA7665; assembly: GCA_002483285.1. GTDB lineage: Bacteria > Bacteroidota > Bacteroidia > Flavobacteriales > Flavobacteriaceae > Flavobacterium. The sequence continues at coordinate 58,282 of DLHP01000011.1, read as the reverse complement.
GCCAAGTTCATGTTCGGTATCAGTGTATTCTGGACGTACCTTTGGTTCTCACAATTCATGTTGATCTGGTATGCTAATATTCCCGAAGAAGTTACTTATTTCGTGACTAGAATCGAATTGTACAACCTGCCTTTCTTTGGCGCGGTCGTCATGAACTTTGTATTTCCTATCTTGATCCTGATCAACACCGATTTCAAGAGAATTACCTGGGTATTGGTTATGGCAGGAACGGTTATCTTGTTAGGGCATTACATCGATTTCTTCAATATGATTATGCCTGGAACAGTGGGCGACCAATGGTTCATCGGCGTAGCCGAAATAGGTTCGGTATTATTCTTCCTTGGATTGTTCATTTTTGTGGTCTTTACCGCTTTGACCAAAGCGCCGTTATTGCCCAAAAGAAATCCATACATTGAAGAAAGTAAACATTTTCATTATTAATATTTAAAGCAAAAACAGATGACAAGTTTGTTGGTAATTATAGTTTTAGTTTTATTGGCTGTTGCACTATGGCAATTGACTAAAATATTCGATTTAACTCAGGTAGGTGCCCAATCCAACGATTCTCAGGTAGCCGATGACAAGGACAATAACCTTCAGGGTTATTTGATGTTTGCCTTTTTGGGATTCATCTACATCCTGACCATTTACAGTTTGCTCAAATGGGGTCACTTGGTTTTGCATACGCCTTCATCGGCACATGGTAGCCTGGTAGACAACCTCATGAACATCACCTGGGTGTTGATTTTTGTGGTACAAACCATTACACAAGCGTTGCTGCACTGGTTTGCATTTAAATACAGAGGAAGAAAAGACCAAAAGGCGCTATACTTTGCCGACAACAACAGGCTCGAGTTCATCTGGAGCGTCATCCCGGCTATCGTTTTGGCGGGTTTGATTCTCTACGGACTATACGCCTGGACCAACATTATGTTTGTAGAGGACGATGAAGATACAGTGGTTATAGAACTCTATGCCCAACAGTTCAAATGGACTGCCCGATATGCCGGTGAAGATGAAGTTTTAGGGAAAGCCAACGTGAGATATATAGAAGGGGTCAATTCACTAGGAGTAGACATGGGCGACAAATATGCCCAAGATGACAAAGTAGTAACCGAACTCCACTTGCCAAAAGGGAAAAAGGTTCACTTCAAGATCCGTTCGCAGGATGTATTGCACTCGGCTTATATGCCACACTTCCGCGCACAGATGAACTGTGTTCCGGGAATGGTAACCGAGTTTGCGTTCGAGCCGATTCATACCACTCAGGAAATGCGCGACATGACCTTCATGCAAGAGAAAGTGGCCAACATCAACGCCATTCGTGCCAAGAAAAGTACAGAATTGGTAGCCAAAGGCGAAGCAGCATTAGATCCCTACACTTTCGATTACTTATTGCTTTGTAACAAAATTTGTGGGTCGTCGCACTACAACATGCAAATGAAAATTGTGGTGGACACGCCAGCCGAGTACAAAAAATGGTTGGCTACAAAGCCAACAATTGTTGAAGAAGTAAAAGCTTCGGCTGCTGCAGATGCACCCGCTGATGCGCCTGCCAAACCGGCCGATACCTCTAAAATGGCTACCGCAGTTGCGGCAAAATAAGATCTCCAGAATTAAAGTAAAAACATATAAAGTAAACAATTATGTCAGCAGAAGCTCACGATCACGCTCACGACCACGCACATGATCACGATCATGAACACCACCATAAAGATACTTTCATCACCAAATATATCTTTTCGATCGATCATAAGATGATTTCCAAGCAATACCTCATTACAGGTATCATCATGGGAATTATCGGGGTTGGAATGTCCATGCTTTTCAGGATGCAATTGGCTTGGCCCGAAGAGTCGTTTAAGATTTTCAACTTCCTTTTGGGGGACAAGTTTGCACCAAACGGCGTTATGACCAATGACATTTATTTGGCGCTGGTTACCATACACGGAACCATCATGGTATTCTTTGTATTGACGGCGGCCTTGTCTGGAACCTTTAGTAACCTCTTGATTCCGCTTCAGATTGGAGCGCGAGACATGGCGTCGGGCTTCCTGAACATGGTGTCTTACTGGTTGTTCTTTACGTCTAGTTGTATCATGGTCTCTTCACTATTTGTAGAGTCAGGACCAGCTTCGGCAGGATGGACGATTTATCCACCGTTAAGTGCCTTACCGCAAGCTATTGGCGGGTCGGGTACAGGTATGACTTTGTGGTTGGTTTCTATGGCTGTATTTATCGCTTCTTCACTTTTAGGTTCTTTGAACTACGTGGTAACGGTAATCAACTTGAGAACCAAAGGAATGTCGATGACCAGATTGCCACTTACTATTTGGGCATTCTTTATCACTGCGGTGATTGGTATCGTATCGTTCCCGGTACTTTTGTCGGCCGCGCTTTTGCTCATCATGGACAGAAGTTTCGGAACTTCATTTTTCCTTTCAGACATTTACATCGCCGGAGAAGTATTGCACTACCAAGGCGGTTCACCGGTACTCTTTGAACACTTGTTCTGGTTTTTGGGTCACCCCGAAGTGTATATAGTAATCCTACCAGCGATGGGATTGGTATCAGAAATTATGGCAACCAATTCACGTAAGCCGATTTTCGGTTACCGTGCGATGATTATGTCGATTTTGGCTATCGCATTCCTTTCGACAATCGTTTGGGGTCACCACATGTTTATGTCGGGTATGAATCCATTCCTCGGATCGGTGTTTACCTTTACGACTTTGTTGATTGCGATTCCATCGGCGGTAAAAGCCTTTAACTGGATTACCACTTTATGGAAGGGTAACCTGCAAATGAACCCAGCCATGTTGTATTCAATCGGATTCGTTTCGACTTTCATTACCGGAGGTCTTACCGGAATTATCCTCGGAGACTCCACCCTTGACATCAACGTTCACGATACGTACTTTGTAGTGGCACACTTCCACCTTGTAATGGGTATTTCTGCCCTTTACGGGATGTTCGCCGGGATCTACCACTGGTATCCTAAAATGTTCGGAAGGATGCTCAACAAGAATTTAGGATTTGTACACTTCTGGGTCACTACGGTTTGCGCTTACGGCGTATTCTTCCCGATGCACTTCATCGGATTGGCTGGTCTCCCGAGACGTTACTACACCAACACCAACTTCCCGTTGTTCGATGATTTGCAAAACGTAAACGTGTTGATGACCACTTTCGCTTTGGTAGGTGGAGCCTTCCAATTGGTGTTCCTCTACAACTTCTTCGTTAGCATCTTCTACGGAAAACGCACTGTACAGAATCCATGGCGTTCTACTACTTTAGAGTGGACAGCGCCCATCAAACACATCCACGGAAACTGGGAAGGAGAAATCCCTCACGTACACCGTTGGCCATACGATTACAGCAAACCGGGTCATGAAGAAGATTTCGTTCCTCAGAACGTCCCGATGATGCCAGGTGAAGAAGAATTACACCACTAACATCAAAACATAGAAAATGCCTTTCCGAAACGAAAGGCATTTTTATTTGCGCCACACATTTAGCTATATTTGTAGCATGAACGAAAACCTCGATCCCACCAACCAAAACTTCAAACCCGAAGAACTCGACCTTGAAAAAAAGCTCCGGCCGCTTTCGTTTGACGACTTTGCCGGACAGGACCAGATCCTCGAGAACCTCAAGGTATTTGTAGAAGCCGCCAACCAACGCAATGAAGCTTTAGACCATACTTTATTTCACGGGCCTCCGGGATTGGGGAAAACCACTTTGGCCAACATTTTGGCCAATGAGCTCGGCGTTGGCATCAAGATTACTTCAGGACCTGTTTTAGACAAGCCGGGTGACCTCGCGGGATTACTCACCAACCTCGATGACCGCGATGTGCTGTTCATTGACGAAATCCACCGTTTGAGCCCAATCGTCGAAGAGTACCTGTATTCGGCAATGGAAGATTTCAAGATCGACATTATGATCGAATCGGGACCCAATGCACGCACGGTACAAATCAACCTCAATCCGTTTACCTTAATCGGTGCCACAACACGCTCGGGATTGCTTACGGCTCCGATGCGCGCGCGTTTTGGCATCCAAAGCCGGTTGCAATATTACACCACCGAATTACTCACCACCATCGTACAACGCAGCGCCGCCATCCTCAAAATGCCTATTACGATGGAAGCTGCCATAGAAATAGCAGGGCGCAGCCGCGGTACGCCGCGTATCGCCAATTCACTCTTGCGCCGAGTACGCGATTTTGCCCAAATCAAAGGCAACGGGAAAATCGAGATCGAGATTGCCCGTTATGCACTCAAGGCGTTACACGTGGATGCCCACGGACTTGATGAAATGGACAACAAAATCCTGAGCACCATCATCGACAAATACAAAGGAGGACCGGTTGGGATTTCAACCCTGGCCACCGCCGTTTCAGAAAGTGCCGAAACCATCGAGGAAGTCTACGAACCGTTCCTGATCCAGGAAGGATTTATCATGCGTACCCCACGCGGACGCGAAGTCACCGAGAAAGCCTATAGGCACCTTGGCAAAATCAACACCAATCTTCAAGGAGGACTCTTTTAAAACCGATGCATGATGTCTGAAAAGAAATACCATTATCCCAAGCAACTCTCGATAGTGCATTTCTTACTAAAGGCCGAGCGCATCCGTAAGAATCCCATCCCGTTCCACAAGGAATTTTTTGACCGCTTTGGCGATACCTTTTCGCTCAGGATTGGGCGCGGCAAACACGTCATCCTTTCTCGAGACAATGACGTGGCCCTGCACATCCTGCAACAGCAGCAGAAAAACTACCAGAAATCAGAGTTGCAGACCAAGTTTATCTCCAAATACCTAGGGCACGGATTGCTCACGGTCAATGGCGATTTTTGGCTCAGGCAACGTCGGCTCATCCAACCCGCATTCCACAAGCAGCAAATGAACCAGCTCGCGGGGAACATGCAGCAGACCATCTTGTGGGAACTCAAAGATTTGCCCCAAGACCAAGCAGTAGCGCTTTTCCCTGTGATGAACCAATTGGCGTTTAACGTGGTGGCGAAATCATTGTTTAGGCTTTCGGCGGATGATCTTAAAATGGAACGGCTCAAAGTGATCATCAGCGAGGTGCAGGAGTTCCTGATTAAGGAAATCCGGACGCCCTACAAAGCGTGGTGGTACAAGCTCAGCGGACAGGTTAAAAAGCACCAACACATGGCGCTCGAAACCAACGCGATTATCCAGGAAATCATTGAACAGCGCCTTCAATCGGGTAGCAAACCCAATGACCTGCTTGACATGTTGCTCGACACCCGTTATGAAGATACCGGCCAGCCTATGGCTACGCAACAACTTATCGACGAAATCAAAATCCTGTTCATTGCGGGCCACGAAACCACGGCCAACGCGCTCACGTTTACCCTGCATTTGTTGGGCAACCATCCCGAAATCCAGCAGAAGGTGTTCGAGGAAGTGACTGCGATTGCATCACAAACCCAAGACGTCGTGGAGCAACTCCAAAAAATGACCTATACCAACGCGGTCATCAACGAATCGATGCGGCTTTATCCACCCGCCTGGATCACCGACCGTGAAAATATTGTGGATGACACTCTTTTGGGCTACCACATTCAAAAAGGCACCCTGATTGGAGTGTCTTTCTATGAGTTGCACCGCAACCCCAAATACTGGGAAAACCCCGAACGGTTCAACCCCGAACGATTCTTAGGCGAGCAACGCAAACAGTCGATGCAGTATTTTTATCCGTTTGGCGCCGGGCCGCGCATGTGTATCGGGATGGGATTTGCGATGTATGAAATGGGATTGGCACTGTCTTACCTTGTGGGGAAATACCACATCAAAAGCAGTAGTCCAACGGTGCAGTTCAATCCGTTAATTACGTTGAAACCGGTCGGGGCAACGGTGCGTTTCTCTTTGCGGTAAAGCTTTCGATTAAAACCAAACAAGAGAAAATCTTTGCGAACTTTGTAGTAAACAGAAAGCCTTGATCAACAACAAAGAAAAATACACCGCCTTTATCAAGTCTGAAGCTCAGCGCCTCGGGTTTTTGTCGTGCGGTATTTCTAAAGCGGGTTTCCTCGAAGCCGAAGCGCCACGCTTAGAAAACTGGCTCAACAACCAAATGCATGGCGAAATGGCCTATATGGAAAACCATTTCGATAAGCGCCTCGACCCGACTTTGCTCGTTGACGGTGCCAAAAGTGTGATTTCGTTGTTACTCAATTATTATCCGGCCCAAACCCAAAACCCCGAGAGCTACAAGATATCGAAGTATGCGTATGGGCAGGATTACCATTTCGTGATCAAGGACAAGTTAAGAGAATTGCTGCATTCGATTGGCGAAACCATCGGCGAAGTCCACGGACGCGCGTTTGTAGATTCGGCGCCGGTATTGGATAAAGCCTGGGCTGCCAAAAGCGGGCTCGGTTGGATAGGCAAGAACAGCAACTTGCTTACCCAGAAAACGGGCTCCTTTTATTTCATCGCCGAACTCATCGTAGACCTTGAACTCCACTACGACCATGCTGTCACCGACCATTGCGGAACCTGTACCGCCTGCCTCGACGCCTGCCCAACCCAAGCCATCGTAGCGCCTTATGTAGTAGACGGCGGCAAATGCATCTCGTATTTCACCATTGAACTCAAGGACAACTTACCCATGGAAATGAAAGGCCAGTTCGATGATTGGGCGTTTGGTTGCGACGTTTGCCAGGATGTATGTCCCTGGAACCGATTTTCCAAACCGCACAGCGAACCCTTGTTCAACCCAAACCCGGATTTGCTGGCAATGACCAAAAAGGATTGGGACGAGATTACACAGGAAACTTTCAATAAGGTTTTTAAGGACTCGGCGGTGAAGCGCACCAAGTTTTCGGGCTTGCAACGCAACATCGATTTTTTGAAGTGAGCCGCCGGTGACACCCGCGTGAAGGATGGCAGCGGTTATCCTTTTTATCCCGCAGGGTAAAAAGATAAAAGCGTACAGCCTGGCCGCTCGCGGCACGCCCAAAAAAGAACCATTCCCAAATTCTGTAAACGATTCGGCGAAAGCTATAAAGCATTTTCGACGCTTTTCCCGCAAATTTGTGGCTAACGATTTGGCGATTTGCCATTCAAAACAACAAAGTCATGATACAATTGATGCTCAATGTGCCCGCAAATATAGTGGCGTTTCGCGCGGCAGGCGAAGTGACGCAAGAAGATTTTCAAAACGTAGTGATGCCCCAGGTAGATCGACTCGTGGCGCGTGAAGGTGAACTTAATTTCCTGTTACAACTGGATACCGATCTTGAAAATTTCACCGCCGGAGCCTGGGTTCAGGACGCGTTACTGGGGCTGAAGAATATAACCAAATGGCACCGTGCAGCCATTGTGACCGATTCTGAAAAGATCATCAAATTCACCAACGCCTTTAGTTATCTAATTCCGGGTGAATTTAAAGGGTTTAAAAAAAACGAGTTTGAAGCGGCGGTGGATTGGGTTTCGAGTTAGATCAACGTTTTCTTGAGTCCCTCGGCCACACTGCGCCACAAGAAGTTGTAAAATGACTTTTCGGGGATGCGCTCGAGCGCCACATCGGTGCTTTTCACTTGGCCTTTGCTGTCATTCTTGACCAGTAAATTTCCCACCGCCGTGAGGAGTTTGTTCACTTTGCCGCGGTCGTCTTTTTGGTAAATCTTGAGTTTGAGGTTGTCATACTTGATGGCAAACTGGCCCGAATCGCGCAGGTCATTCCCTTTGAATTTAAAATGTACCTGGTCAAGGACACCTTTGGCCGACGCATTCATATATGGTTTTAAGAAAGGGTCTATTTTTTCTACATTGAAATTGCGTACGGTTCCCATGATGCTGAAGCCGTCGGTTTTATCCAGGATGTTGAGCGACCAGTCTACATCCAGCGGCGAACTGTCCTGGAACAGGCATTGTATTTTGATTTTGAGGTCGTCGGCTTTCTGGCGATTGAACCCGCTGCAAATGTTGGTGGCGGTGAGATGGAACTTGTTGAAGATTATTTTACCCGAACCTTTGTCAAACGACTTTTCCTCCTCATACACCACAAGCGAGTTCTTGATTTTTAAAGTGTCTACCTGAAGCTCAAAGTCGAGGTCGCGCAGCACTTTATTGTACAACAGTTTTTTAGTCAGGTCATCGGCTGGCATTTTGTTGCGGTACACGTCGGCGTGGCAGTTGTTGATGGTGGCCAGTGAGGTGCGCACAAACAAATCGTCGCCCTTATAACCCCACTCAAGATTTTGCAGCGTGATGTCTTGAGCCGAAACGTTGAATTGGTCTTTCTCGGTTTTAAGGCTTTTTACAAACTGCCGCCGCGTTTGGGTAGGCACCAATCGCAGTTTGGCGATATGCAAATCCTTGTTGGTGGATTGTATTTTTTTGCTGATGACGTCGTAAGCGGGACTTACGCTCGCATACAGGCTGTCGCACGAAAGTTTGTAGGCTTCATAGCCGAATGGGATTTTGCTTTTGAGGATGGCATCGGTTACTTTGATCCCGTCAATGGAAAGGTTAACATTGGTTACGGCCAAAACAGCTTTGTTTTTTTGCGCAGCCATGATCCTGAAATCGCCGTTGTAAATGAAAAAATCCGAGACCGAGATAATTTTTTCAAACGGTTTGATCACATCATCTTTGAGGTTCTCGCGGTGTTTGTCTTTATCGGTTTTTTGGTATAAAGTAATTTCGGGCGAGGTCAACGACAAACTTCTCGCCGAAATTTTATCGCTGAAAAGTACACTCCAAATTTTGAAATTGCGGATTTGGATTTTTTTGACCTTGACGTAAATCCCGGCTTTGTTGGCGGTATCGTTGAGTGTGGCCCGCGGAACGATTGTGGCATCGGTGATATCGACATGGCCCGAAAATACGGCTACGTCGATGCTTTTATACGCAATGGCGTAAGCCTCGCTTTGCTTGTTGATGAGTTTGGGTAGTTGGGTTTTGATCCAAAAATTGACGCCGATACTGATTAGGAGTAAGAGGCCTATAAAGATTAGGACGCCGAGGATGATTTTTTTTCGCTTTTCCATGCACATTTAGCTTGTCTACTAAATGTAGGTATAAATCGCGGTGTGGGAAGTGCATTTGTGATTTCTTTAAAACAAAAAACCCGAAACTTTCATTTCGGGTTTGTGGTACCTCCAGGGATCGAACCAGGGACACATGGATTTTCAGTCCATTGCTCTACCATCTGAGCTAAGGTACCGTTCGCTTGATGCGGCTGCAAATATAGGACGATTTTTAATTTATCCAAAACAAATTTTAAAAAAAATCAATTCGTAACTTCGCGGCCTCAAACCAATCGTATGCTGCTCGCTGTTGATATCGGAAATACCAGGATTAAAGCTGCTGTCTTTAAGCACGATACCATTTTGGTGCAGTTGGTTTTTGACAAAACCGAACTCGAAATTAATTTGTCGAAAATTTTGCAGACCTACCCCGATTGCCGAGATTGGATCGTAGCTTCGGTAGGCGGGATCGATAAAGAAGTGTTTTTGTCGTTTGCTTCGAGTACCAATATCCACTTTATTTCGCACCACGACCATTTCCCGTTTGAGAACCGCTACACTACGCCACAAACCTTAGGTATAGACCGTATGGTGTTGGCCGCGGGCGCCGTTTGGAAGTTTCCCAACGAGAATCGTTTGGTCATCGATGCTGGGACTTGCGTGACTTATGATTTCATCGATGCAGGCGATCGTTATTTGGGTGGCGCGATATCGCCCGGATTGCGGTTGCGCTATGAATCGCTGAACCGGTTTACGGCCAAGTTGCCGTTGCTTCAAAAGGAATCGCCGCAGGATTTTATCGGGAACGCTACAGACCAATCCATCCACTCGGGAATCGTACAGGGCTTGGCCCATGAAATAGACGGATTCATTGGGCAGTACCGCGAACGCTACCCAAAATTTATAATAATTTTAACTGGCGGTGATGCCGAATTTTTGGCTAACCGATTAAAAAATACCATATTTGCCAATTCAAATTTTCTTTTAGAGAGCCTGAACCAAACGTTTCAACACAAAATCAAAAATGATTAAGAAAATCTTCCTGCCGGTATTCGTACTTTTCTCGCTGGCAACCTTTGCGCAACAAGCCACTTCTTCTCCCTATTCATTTTACGGTATCGGCGATGTCCGCTTCAAGGGAACGGTCGAAAACCGTTTGATGGGTAGTGTTGCTGTTTTTTCGGATAGCATCCACATCAATTTGCAGAACCCCGCTTCTTACTCGGGCTTGAAGCTGTCTACCTTTACAATTGGTGCGGGTTACAACCAGACCAACCTCGAATCTTATGAAGGTACCGACAAAGCGCAGCGTACAACCGTAGATTACATGGCCATTGGTATGCCGCTTTTCAAGAAAGCAACGGTGGCATTAGGGCTTTTGCCGTATTCATCGGTGGGGTATCGCGTGAGCACGGGCGATTACGCAGACCAAATCTTGCGTTACAATGGAGAAGGTGGATTGAACCGCGTATTTGTAGGTTATGGATATGAAATCAATAAAAACCTGAGCCTTGGTGTAGACGTGTTGTACAATTTTGGGAGCATAGAAACCACCAACACCCAATACTTAAGGACCCTTGAGGTCCAGAATGGAGCCATGGAGGTCAATCGGTCAGAAATGTCTGGATTGAGCTTTAGGCTCGGTGCGATGTATCAGAGAAAATGGGGCAAGCGCAACCTTTCTGCCAGCGTCTCGGTGACACCGCAAAGCAATTTACGCAGCAACAACACCAGGACCGTTTCTTCGGTGCAATTTGCGCTAGAAGGCACTACGCCTGTTATTTTAGATTCGTTCGACCCGATTACCAATAAGAACACTGTTAAATTGCCTACACAGGTTACCATTGGTTTGGGATACGGCCAGGCTAAAAAATGGATGTTGGGTACTGAACTACTTCTAAAGCAGAGCAGCAGTTTTGGCAACCGATTTTCTGACCTGAACCAAGCGAGCTTTGAAAACGGTTTCCAATACAGCGTGGGAGGTTATTATGTGCCCAATTACAGTGCGTTCTCGGGTTACTTTAAGCGTGTGACGTACCGCGCAGGATTCCGCTATGAAAAAACAGGATTGGTGATCCGCCAGGAGTCTATCAAGGATTACGCGGTGACCGGCGGATTTGGTTTTCCGCTCGGCGGATTGTTCTCGAATATCAACCTTGGTGTAGAGTACGGCCGCAGGGGAACCGCCAAAGCCAACCTGGTAGAGGAGAATTACACCAATGTCATCATGAGCTTTTCGTTCAACGACAAATGGTTTGTACGCAGTAAATTTGACTAAACCCAGCGCCCGATGCGTATAAAAATGCCCTCATTGCTTGCTCCGGTTGCGGCTGTTTTTGCCGTGGCATTCTTGTGGAGTTGTGAAAGCAATTTCAAGGAGGTGCAGAAAATCAACTACTCTGAGTTTATCCCGAGTGGGGAAGCCGACGACTTCAATCTCAAATACACCGATTCGGGACGCATCAAATCGATCCTGAAAAGCCCAAAGATGCTCGATTACGCCGCGGTCGAATTCCCGTTTACCGAGTTCCCAAAAGGCGTTGATGTGACCATGTTTGACAACAAAGGCAAAAAGACCTACATCCATGCCGACTACGGCGTCACCTTTAAGGGGACAGACATCATCGACTTGCAGCGCAACGTGAAAATCTCTAACGAGACCGGCCAGCTCATGGAGACCGAGCAGCTCTATTTTGACCAGAAAAACGAATGGTTTTTTACAGAAAAAAAGTTTAAATTTACAGACCCCAAAGGCGTTTCCTACGGAGAAGGGATAGACTTTAGCAAAGATTTCAAAATCGTCAACTCGCAACGCATCAACGGCGCCATCGATGAGCCGAACAAATAAAAAACCATGAATTACTTAAAATTTACGCAATACGTTTACCTTGTTTTTGGGTTGTACTTTATCTATGACGGCATTTCTAAATGGAACCAGCCCGAAAAACCCTGGTTGAGTTTTATCATTGCGGGACTGGCCATCTTCATGTTTTTCTTCCGCAGGCGTTTTGCCAGAAAATTCGAAGACCAAAACAAGAAGCCCTAATCCATGGAAATAGGCATCATCATCATTTGTCTGATATTGGCTGCCTTTTTTTCGGGAATGGAAATCGCATTCGTATCCTCCAATAAAATCTATCTTGAAATAGAGAAGAAGCAGGATAATTTCCTGTCGGGAATCCTCACCAAACTAACAGAAAAACCTTCGCAGTTCATCGTGTCGATGCTTATCGGCAATACCATTGTACTGGTCGTTTACGGTTTTTTCATGGGCGAACTCATCATGCATTGGTTTGTAGGCTTGGGTTACGGATTGAACGGCGTTTCAAACGTGCTCATCCAAACCACAATCTCTACGGTTGTTGTTTTGATCACGTCGGAGTTTATTCCAAAAGTGTTTTTCCAGATTTATGCCAACAGCCTGATCAAGATTTTTGCGGTTCCCGCCTATTTTTTTTACGTGTTGTTCTATTTCATTTCGACCTTCCTGATTTGGATTTCAGATTTCATCCTCAAAAAATTCTTCAAGACCGAAGGCGACCAAATCCCGCTCTTTTTTACAAAAATTGAACTCGGCAATTACATTTCTGAGCAGATGAGTAGCGTAGAAGACCATGAAAACCTCGATTCAGAAATCCAGATTTTCCAGAATGCACTCGAGTTTTCGGGTGTGAAGGCGCGCGATATTATGTCGCCGCGTACCGAGATTTCGGCGGTGGAGATTTACGATTCGGTAGCCGAACTGCGCGAGAAATTCATCGCCACAGGCTATTCTAAAATCCTGGTGTACCAAAACTCGCTAGACGATATCCTGGGCTATGTGCATTCGTTTGATTTGTTCAAGAAACCACGCACGATCAAGTCGGTGATGATCCCGGTAGAGTTTGTCCCCGAAACCATTTTTATCAAAGACGTACTCGAACAGCTTACTAAAAAGCGCAAGAGTATTGCCATCGTGCTCGACGAATATGGCGGTACGGCAGGCATGATTACCGTGGAGGACATCGTCGAAGAACTTTTTGGTGAAATCGAGGACGAACACGATGCGCTCGAAGAAGAACACACCGAGCAGCAACTCGCCGAAGGAGAATACTTGTTTTCCTCACGGCTCGATGTGGCCTATCTCAATGAGCAATACAAACTGGATTTGCCCGAGAGCGATTCGTACACCACACTGGGCGGTTTTATCGTCGATTTCACCAAAGATATCCCTCAAACGAACGAGCAGATTGTCATAGAAAAATACCATTTCACCATCGAGCAGGCCACCAATAAGAAGATAGAATTGGTCAAAATGAAAGCCATCGGATAGGTTTTCTGAAAAAAATAAAATTTCGTGCAAATTATAGGTGCATAAATATGGTTATTAAATAGATAATTGTATTTTCGCAAACTGAATTAAAAATTAACAATAATAAAAATGGCAGTTTTACAAAAAATCAGACAACGGTCACTACTTCTAATATTGGTTATTGGTTTCTGTTTGTTAGCATTTATCATCGGCGATTTATTCAATCAAGGAGGATTCAACCAAATGGGTAAATACGTAGGAAGCGTGAACGGGAAAGATATCGCGTTTGAGGATTTCCGAATCAAAGTGAGCAATGTTGAAAAAAGCGGACAGCAAGGCATGACGCCTGCCCAAGCGGTAAACCGTGTTTGGGACCAAGAGGTTTCTATTGCATTGCTCGCTGACCAATTCGAGAAATTGGGCATCCTTACTGGTGAGAAACACATTATGGAGACTTTCAAGAGTGATCCCAACATCGGCCAAAACCCAACGTTCCAGACTGCCGGCCAATTTGATGTAGCCAAGTTCAAGGAGTTTTTCAAATCAAACCCTGAGCAGGCACAATATATTAAGGACCGCGAAAAAGACGCAGAGCTCAATGCCAAATACCAGATTTACAATACTTTGGTAAAAGCGGGTATGTACACTACAGACGCCGAAGGCAAACTCAAATATGAAATGGAAGCCAACAAAGTGAGTTTTGACTATGTTGCCGTTTTATATACGACGATCAAGGATGCCGACGTGAAAATTTCGGATGCCGAAATCACCGAGTACATGAAGAAAAACGAGAAACGTTACAAATCGGAGGAAACCCGTGAAGTAGAGTACGTACTCGTAGAAGACAAACCTTCTGCTGCCGACGAGGCCGATATCAAGAAAAGCATCGACGGATTGCTCAACAGCCGCGTGGTTTACAACGAGTCAACCGGCAAAAACGATACTTTGCCAGGATTCAAAGGCGCTGCTAACAACATCGAATTCGTAAACGCGAATTCTGACGTCCCTTACGATTCTACTTATGTAGCTAAAAAAGATTTGCCGGTACAACACGCTGAGGCGTTGTTCAATCTTCCGGTTGGAGAACTTTATGGTCCTTATATGCGTGACAACTACTACTGCATCTCAAAAGCGGTGGGTAGAAAAGCCGGCGCTACTGCAAAGGCCAGCCACATCCTAATCAGTTGGGAAGGTACCCAAGTACCAAACAAAAAAGAAAAGAGAACCAAGGAACAAGCCAAAGCGAAAGCCGAGTCTTTGTTGGCACAAGTACAAGCCAATCCATCTACTTTCCTGATGTTGGCACTCACCAACTCCGACGATTCATCAGCGAACCAAGGCGGGGATTTGGGTTATTTTGAGCAAGGTCGTATGGTAAAACCATTCAATGACTTCGTGTTCAACAACCCTGTTGGAAAAGTAGGCTTGGTAGAAACAGAATTTGGTTTCCACATCATCAACATTACAGACAAGCAAGATGCCGTTCGTTTGGCGACTATTGCGCGCAAAATCGAAGCATCCGAAGCTACGACCGACCAATTGTACACCAAAGCGGTAAAATTTGAAATGGACGCAAACAGCAAAGATTTCGAAAAAACAGCCAAAGCAGCAGGACTTACCGTGAATCCTTCGGTGAAAGTAAAAGCGATGGACGAAATGTTTGGCGGTGTCGGTTCACAAAGACAAATCGTGCGTTGGGCATTTGAAAAAGGAACCAACGTAGGCAATGTTAAACGTTTTGAAGTAGCCAACATGGGCAACGTCATTGCCAAGCTTAAAAAGGTGAATGAAAAAGGAATGATGGCTGTTGATGATGCAAGACCAGGCATCGAGCCGATCCTCAAAAATAAGAAGAAAGCAGAAATGCTTAAGGCTAAGATGAAAGGAAGTACTTTAGAGGCGATCGCTACTGCTTCGGGTTCAACCGTTCAGCAAGCTATTGATTTGACAATCGAGAATCCAAACATCCCAAGTGCAGGTTTTGAGAAGAAAGTAGTAGGTACTGCCTTCGCAATCGGGACAGGAAAAGTATCTGCTCCAATTGATGGTACCGCAGGCGTTTACGTAGTTAAGCCAACTGCAATCACCAAAGCGCCAGCCTTGAAAAACCACTCAGAGTATGTCAACAAGGTGAAAGCCCAAGTGGCCGGTTACTCCGGAAGGGTTATCCCAGCGTTGAAAGAAGATGCTGATATAGAAGACAACCGATTGAAGTTCAATTTCTAATTGAAAATCATCCCCATAAAAATCCCGGCCTGTGTGTCGGGATTTTTTTATAGTATCATGTCCTGGTAGCGTAAAATGGTGTCGAAGCCTTTGGCTCTGAAATACTCCGTTGGGTCGTGTGCGGCAACTACCAATACAAAATCGCCTCCCCAAGCGCCAAGGCTTTTGATGCTGCCTTTGAAATCGGGAAACAGCTTGGTTTTGACCGGTTCAAGCTTTAGGATTTGCGCCATGATGGCTTCGTGGCTTTCGAGTAGTGCGGCAAAATCATGCGCGTCAGTCACCGTTAAAGCCGCATGGGTAATCAGGTCGATTTCTGAAAGTAACGACGCCTTGTTGGGTTGCTGTTTGTATGCGGCAATTGCCTCCTTACTGCTTTGCTTTTGGTTCAGGTAGACAAAGTAGAGCTGGGTTTTAAAACGCGGATTAAAAGTTACTTCGGCTACAATGGGCTTTGCGTGCTGCAGCTTGTAGACAATTGGCTTGTCGTGTTGCGCACAGGCGATATCGTAGCCGCTGCCGCCAAAGCTTTTCCACAACAACTCATAGGCGTCAATGCCAAACCACTGCGCGATATTGTTGATGAGCGTAGAAGAAGTACCCAAACCCCAATTTCTCGGGAAATTCAAATGCGTTTCTACTACAAATCCTGGTTCATCCCACATTTTTGGGCTCATCGCGAACGCCTGATGTAAGATGGTAAGCAGCGTGTCCCGCACTTTGTTTCCCGAAGTTTGCGATTCGGCAATCGCTGTAAATGAGAGTGTATCTTCAAACCATGTTTTTCGGTCGTGTTCAAAGCTTTTCCAGTGCAAGGTTTGCTGCGTTCCTGATTCTACCACGAGGTCCTGCCCAAACTTGGTGGGCAATGCCAAGGCCTTTGCGCCGTCAAGCACCGCGTATTCGCCGGTGATTAAAAGTTTGCCGTTGCTGTAGAAGGTTTGTGGCACTTTTTGGTGTTGGATGAAGTTATTTCCTGAGGTTTTCTATGAACTGCACTACGGCCGCATGTGATACCACATGGGTCTTGAAATGTTTCTTGACCTGTAAGCGTTCGTCATCGGTAGCCAGGAACTGGTTGAGGATGTTGTTAAGGTGCATCTTCATGTGCCCTTCCTGGATGCCCGTAGTGGTGAGTGAACGCAACGCCGCAAAATTCTGTGCGAGTCCGGTAACGGCCACAATCTGCATGAGGTCTTTTGCCGAGGGTTGCTCCAACATCTGCAAAGCAAATTTCACGAGCGGATGCAAACCGGTGAGGCCGCCAACGGTACCTAACGCCAATGGGATTTCAAGCCAGAACGTAAAGATGCCGTCTTCAATTTTGGCATGCGATAAGCTCGAATACTGCCCATTTCTGGCTGCATACGCATGGATGCCGGCTTCCACCGCCCTGAAGTCATTTCCGGTAGCCAAAACGACGGCGTCAACACCGTTCATGATTCCTTTGTTGTGGGTCACGGCGCGAAAGGGTTCGGCTTCGGCAATGCGAACGGCACGCACAAATTTCTCGGCAAACTCCTGCGGGTCGGGAATGTTTTTTTCTGCAAGCGCGTCGACTGCGCACGAAACTTCGGCACGTACGGTACAATTGGGAACGTAGTTCGACAAGATGCTCATCACGACCTCGATATTTTTCTCGGTTTCGTCAAAGGCATCGTAAGCGAGCGCTTCGGCTTTAAGCGTCTTTGAAAACTGTTCGAGGCACGAATTGATAAAATTAGCACCCATAGAATCGCCGGTACCAAAAGTGGCGTGAAGTTGGAAATAATGGTCAATGAGGTGGGTCTTGTTGCGCAGTTCGATATCGAGAATACCGCCGCCGCGCTGGCGCATATTTTTAGTCAGGTTGTCTGTTTCGGTAAAAAACTTAGCGCGGGTTTGGGTAAAGAAACTTTCGAGTTTTGAGACATCGCCTTTGTAAATGAAATGAACCTGTCCGATTTTTTCGGTATTGATCACCGTGGCCTTGAATCCGCCGCGCGATGCCCAGAATTTGGCGGCTTTGGCTGCTGCTGCCACCACCGAACTTTCCTCGATGGCCATTGGGATCGTATAGTATTTGCCGTTGATCAAAAAATTGGGCGCGATGCCCAGCGGCAGATAAAAATTAGTGATGGTGTTTTCTATGAATTCGTCATGGAGTTGTTGGAGTTTCTCGTCGGCGTTCCAATAATTCTTCAACAGCGAGACGGCCTCGTTTGGGTTTGAAAAATAGGTGTTGGCAATCCAGTTGATCTTGTCTTCTTTAGACAGTTTTGAAAATCCCGAAATGGCTTCGTCCATGTTAAATCCTTTTACGGCAAAGATAAGTTTTCGGCAAATATAAGGGCTGGTTTGCGCATTTTAAATTTTATCAACAGCGCCCAATTTTTAACACCAACCATTTCATTTTAGCCTGCCGAAGCCGTAATTTTCAGGACCCACTCATGAATGAACAAAGCCCATATATCAACGGACGCGGCGCACAAATCAATGTGCACAATCGCTTTTTTGAGCATTCCCAGGAAATGCTCGACGACTTTTTGAATTATTGCTCCATTGAAGGCGACCACCCCAACAGCAACAAGACCAGCTTCCTTGAAGTGTTTCCCAAAACCATCGTCAATAAGGTAGAAAGTCCCGATGTTGGCATGGGCTACTCCATGAACGTTTACCAAGGTTGTGAACACGGCTGCGTGTACTGCTACGCGCGCAACAGCCATGAATATTGGGGTTACAGTGCGGGTCTCGATTTTGAGCGCAAGATCCTCGTCAAGAAAAATGCGCCGCTATTGCTCGAGGAAAAACTCAAGAGTAAAAATTGGCAGGCGCACACGATTGTGATGTCGGGCAATACCGATTGTTACCAACCCGCCGAACGCCAGTTTGAAATCACACGCAAATGCCTTGAGATCTTCTACAAATACCGGCATCCGGTGGGCATTATCACCAAAAATGCGCTGGTGCTGCGCGACCTCGACCTACTGGCTGATTTGGCCAAAGACAACCTGGTTGGCGTTAATATTTCGATTACTTCACTCAATGAAAAGACGCGGTTGCTGCTAGAACCCCGGACGGCCACGATTGCAAAGCGGTTGCAGACGGTACGTACACTTTCGCAAAACGGGATTCCCGTCAACGTGATGCTCGCGCCGATTATTCCCGGCATCAACAGCCATGAGATTTTACCGCTCGCAAAGGCGGCATCCGATGCGGGCGCTCTTTCTATCGCGTATACCGTTGTGCGGCTCAATGGCGCGATCGGCCAAATTTTTACCGATTGGATCCGCAAGGCCATGCCAGACCGCGCCGATAAGGTGTTGCACCAGATTGCAGCCTGCCACGGCGGCCAGTTAAATGACAGTCGTTTCGTAGACCGCATGCGTGGCGAAGGCGAGCTCGCTCAGATGATCCGGTCGCAGGTCTTACTCGCGCGAAAGAAGTTTTTTGTGGGAAAGGAATTTCCAACGCTCAACCATTCGCTCTACAGCCAATACAAAGGCGGGCAATTGAACCTGTTCGGATAATCGTTTGTGCTGTAACAAATATCAAAAAAAGCGTCCCATGCGGTGATGCACCAAAGTGCATTTAACACCAAAAAGTAGTATTATATCCAAAATTTTCACTAAAATTGACGGCTTTTAGATTATGAAACAAATGACGCAAACAAACAGGTTTACCGCATTGCTTTTATTTTTGTGCGTTGCGGTTGTCGCACAGCAAAAAATATCGGTAGAAGAGATTTATTCGGGTGCTTTTAGGGCCAAAGGAATGGACGAGCTCCAATCGATGAAAAACACCAACCAGTATACGGTTCTCAACGCCGATCGCGCCACGCGCAGCATGCAGATTGACTTGTACGATTTTGGTACCCTCAACAAGATTTCGACTTTGATCGATTCTAAAAACTTCCCTGATTTGGCCAATGGTATCGATGCTTATTCGTTTTCTACGGATGAAAAAAAGATCCTGATTGCCAATAATTCCAACCCGATTTTTCGCCATTCGTTTACCGCCGATTATTTCCTCTATGACACGGCGTCTAAACAGCTCACCAAATTATTCGATCAAGTGCAGGAACCAACGCTTTCGCCCGATGCAAAGAAAATCGCATTTGCCAAGGACAATGATCTGTACGTGTACGATATCGCCTCTAAAAAAATCACTCAAATTACCACCGACGGCAAGAAGAACAGCATCATCAACGGTATCACCGACTGGGTTTACGAAGAAGAATTCGCTTTTGTACGCGCCTTTGACTGGAGCGCCGACAGCAAAAAAATAGCGTTCATCCGTTTTGATGAAAGCGAGGTTCCGGAGTTTTCGATGTCGGTTTTCCACAAAGAACTGTATCCGAAGGTAGAAACGTTCAAATACCCGAAAGCGGGCGAGAAGAACTCGGTGGTTTCGCTGCACTTGTATGACGTTGCAGCAGCCTCGGTCAAAAAGGTCAACCTCGGTAATTACAACGATTTCTACATCGCGCGCATGCAATGGACCAAAGACGCAAATGTATTGTGTGCACAGGTATTGAACCGCCACCAGGACAACCTCGATTTGTTATTCATCGACGGCAATACCGCTACTGCGAAAGTGGTGCTCAACGAGAAAGACAAGGCCTACGTTGACGTACACGACAACCTCACGTTCCTCAAAGACAACAGCTTTATCTGGACGAGCGAGAAAGACGGTTTCAACCACATTTACCTGTATGATAAAAAAGGTACGCTCAAAAGCCAGGTGACCAAAGGCAATTGGGAAGTAACGGGTTATTACGGTTTTGACGAAAAGTCGAATACGGTGTTTTATCAATCGGTGGAAAACGGGTCAATCAATCGCGATCTCTACCGCATCGGTCTTGACGGCAAGAACAAAAAACGATTGTCTGCCGAAACCGGGACGCATGAGGCTACCTTTAGCCCGAACTTTGATTTGTTCATCGACAAATTCTCAAGCGCCACTGTTCCTACCACTTTTACGCTCAACGAAGCCAAAACAGGCAAGCAAATCAAGGTTATTGAAAGCAACCAAGAATTGGCTGGCAAACTCAAAAACTACAACCTATCGGCCAAGGAATTCTTCGTTTTGAAGACCGACGAGGGCAATGAACTCAACGCCTGGATCCTAAAACCCAAAGATTTCGACGCCGCAAAGAAATACCCGGTTTTGATGTTCCAATATTCAGGTCCGGGATCACAGCAGGTCAACAATGACTGGAACAGCACCGACGATTATTGGTTCCAGATGCTCGCACAACAAGGTTATATCGTAGCTTGCGTCGACGGACGCGGAACGGGCTTTAAAGGTGCCGCGTTTAAGAAAGTCACACAGAAAGAACTCGGTAAATATGAAGTTGAAGATCAAATCGATGCAGCCAAAGTAATCGGCAATTATCCATACGTTGATAAAAGTCGTATCGGAATCTGGGGTTGGTCGTATGGCGGATTCATGGCATCAAACTGCCTTTTGAAAGGTGCCGACGTGTTCAAGATGGCCATTGCGGTGGCTCCGGTGACCAACTGGCGTTTCTATGATTCGATTTACACCGAACGCTATATGCAGACGCCGCAGGAAAATCCGTCGGGTTATGATGACAATTCGCCGATCAACCATGTGGGCAAACTCAAAGGGAAACTGCTTTTGATCCACGGTTCGGGTGATGACAATGTGCATGTGCAAAATACGATGCAGATGATGGAAGCGCTCGTCCAGGCCAACAAACAGTTCGATTCGCAGATTTACCCCGACAAGAACCACGGGATTTATGGTGGTAAGACGCGCATCCAACTGTTCAACAAACTGACTAACTTTATCAAAGAAAATTTATAACCAAACTTTAATTAAAACCAATCGTAATGACAGAAACTCACGTAAAAACAGGACATCCAAAAGGACTTTGGGTATTATTTGGAACAGAAATGTGGGAAAGGTTCAACTTCTACGGAATGCGTGCCATCCTGACTTTGTTCCTGGTAAATTCGCTGATGATGAAGGAAGAAGATGCGTCGCTTATTTATGGCGGATTTCTCGGACTTTGTTACCTGACACCCATGCTTGGCGGGTTTATCGCCGACCGTTTCTTCGGGAATCGCAACTGTATTTTATTGGGAGGACTCATGATGGCCATTGGCCAGATGCTGTTGTTTGCGAGTGCGAGCATTTTCGGGACCAACATTGGCTTGGCCAATACCTTGATGTGGTCGGCACTGGGCATCATTATTTTTGGGAACGGATTCTTTAAACCGAACATTTCGTCGATGGTGGGCAGCTTGTATCCAAAACAGGAAAAGAGTAAACTCGATACTGCATTTACCATTTTCTACATGGGAATCAACCTCGGTGCTTTCCTTGGACAATTGATTTGCCCGATTGTGGGTGATGTTAAAGATGCCGATGGTATTCGCGACATCCACGCATTCAAATGGGGATTCCTCGCTGCTTCTGTAGCGATGCTTATCGGAACCGCATTGTTTTATGTGCTTAAGAACAAATATGTGGTCACGCCAGAAGGCCGACCTTTGGGTGGATTGCCTTCTAAAAACGCTGCTGAGGATTATGAAGAAGGTGAATCGCAGAAAGCAGTTTTCTCGTCAACAGCCTTGATGGTTGCCGGTGCGATGTTTTTGGTGTTGGGTGCAATCATTCACTTCGTTTTCGACCAGAACTTAATCTACACTTTGATTTACTCGAGTGGTTTGACCCTTGCCGGATTGATCGTTTCTGATTCGTCTTTAACCAAAGTAGAACGCGATCGTATTTTTGTTATCTACATCGTAGCCTTCTTTATCATTTTCTTTTGGGCAGCGTTTGAGCAGGCCGGATCGTCTTTGACCTTCATCGCCGACAACCAGACCGACCGTAATTTCTTTGGCTGGAATATGCCGCCATCGATGGTGCAAATCTTCAACGGATTGTTCGTTGTGGCGTTTGCTGTTCCTTTCAGTATGCTTTGGGATTACCTCAGAAGCAAAGACCGTGAGCCAATTTCGCCTGTAAAACAAGCGGTTGGTTTGGCATTGATCGCCTTGAGTTATTTCATAATCGCCTACAATGTGAAAGATTTGGGCAACAGTGGGCTTTTGGCCATCAAATGGTTGATCTTGTTGTATTTGATCCAGACTTGTGCCGAGTTGTGCTTGTCACCAATCGGTTTGTCATTGGTAGGTAAACTATCACCTAAACGTTTTTCATCGTTATTGTACGGGGTTTTCTTTTTGTCGAATGCATCAGGTTATGCGTTGGCTGGAACCTTGGGTTCTATCATGCCGGCAACTGGCGATAAATTCATGAAAGCAAAAGAACTTGGCATTGATTTGCAGGCAGTACTTGACAAAACGGTTACTCCAACAGCAGAGCAATTGGCGTTGTTGTCTAAAAACCAAATTCCCGACCACAATCCAATCTTTGCCGGTTTTGAAATCCACAACCTGTTTGAATTTTTCATGGTGTTTGTAGTCCTTTGCGGATTGGCAGCCGTGGTATTGTTCGCATTGACACCGGTCTTGAAGAAACTAATGCACGGCGTCCGCTAAACCAACGCTTATGTGGAACAAACATCCAAAGGCTTTACCTTATTTATTTTTATCCGAAATGTGGGAACGTTTCGGATATTATTTAATGATTGGGATCTTCACGCTCTATCTCAAAGATGTCGAAGCTGGATTTGCCATGACCGAGAAAGAAGCCTCCGATTTGTACGGCACTTTCATCGCGCTGGTGTTCCTCACGCCATTTATCGGAGGGCTTGTCGCCGACCGTTACCTGGGTTATAAGAAATCCATTGTCGTCGGCGGGCTCATGATGGGCGCGGGTTACATGATGATGGGTATCCACGACCTCACGATGTTGTACGTAGCGATGACGCTGGTCATTGTGGGTAACGGATTTTTCAAACCCAACATTTCAACCTTACTCGGAAATTTCTACAACGACGACCAATACAAAGACAAAAAGGACGAAGGCTACAACATTTTCTATATGGGAATCAACGTGGGCGCGTTCATCTGCAACTTCTTTGGCGCAGCGTTCAAGATTCTTTTTGGCTGGCAGTATGCGTTTATGGCAGCCGGAGTCGGGATGCTTATCGGAGTAGTGGTTTTCCTTTTGGGCACCAAACACTATGGCGACAAAACCGAGAAAAAAGGCGTCCAGCCCGGCGATATGCCGTTTTATAAAATTGTTTTGTTCATCTTGTTGCCGTCGGTGGTTTTTGGAATCATCGGCTGGTTCATCAGCGGTGTGACTTCTGATTCAAACCCCAACAGTTCTATTTTTGGATCCGACAGTACCGACGCGT
Source organism: Flavobacterium sp. UBA7665 (assembly GCA_002483285.1). Taxonomy (GTDB): domain Bacteria; phylum Bacteroidota; class Bacteroidia; order Flavobacteriales; family Flavobacteriaceae; genus Flavobacterium. The sequence continues at coordinate 34,476 of DLHP01000011.1, read as the reverse complement.
TTATCTTCGCGTGTATTCCTGTAATCTTTTTCTACGGAAGCCTGTATTTTAAAGCCAAGGTCGAAGACAAGCGCCCAATAGGTGCCTTGCTCGCGATTTTTGGTGTCGTCATTTTATTTTGGGCCGTTTTCAAGCTCAACGGCTCGGCGCTCAACAATTGGGGTGATAAGTATACCGACAGGCAATTGCATGGGACTTCGCAGCAAATCGCGTCCAAGTTAGTACTTGCCGATACTTTGACTTACAGCAAAGATTCGGTGGCGTTGTACGACGAGGCTTTCCGGATCCAGAAGAAGGATGGAAAAGTCATTAAGGAGATCGATTATCCACTTTATTTCCGCAACGTCCACAAGGACAAATTGCCCGAGGAAGGCAACCAAATTTATACCTGGTCGGCCAATTTGAGCCAATCGATCAATCCGGGCTGGGTGATCATCCTGACGCCATTGGTCGTTGCATTTTTTACCTATCTCCGGAGCCGACGAAAAGAACCTACCACGCCTACCAAAATCGCATTCGGATTGTTGATTTCGGCATTGTCGGTATTGGTCATGGTGGCCGCAGTTAAGGCAGGAGGCAACGGCGCAGAGAAAGTCAGCGTTTGGTGGCTAGTAGCCAATTACGGGATCATCACGATTGGGGAATTGTTCTTAAGTCCTATGGGATTGTCGATCGTGTCTAAACTCAGCCCGAGGAATATCACTTCACTGATGATGGGCGGATGGTTTTTATCGACCTCGATCGGAAACAAACTCAGCGGTGTATTGGCCAGTATGTGGGATACTTATGGCGACAAAAGTCATTTCTTTTGGGTGAACTTCGGCTTGCTGTTGTTTGCCACTGCGCTCATGTTCCTCTTAGTCAAGCAACTCAATAAAGTCATGGCCGAAAAAGGCATCAACTAAAATATTATGGAAGAAATACCAGTAACCGATTTAGAGCAAATCCAAAATTTTAAAGGCAAATATCCCAAACAATTGTGGTATCTGTTTTTTAGCGAAATGTGGGAGCGTTTTTGTTTCTATGGCATGCGCGGGATGCTCGTTGTGTTCATGGTTGGGCAACTGGGGATGAATGAAAAGATCGCCAATTTGCAATATGGGGCCACGCAAGCCTGGGTTTATGCCTTTACTTTTATCGGCGGATTATTTGCCGATAAAATCCTGGGACTTCGTAAATCGCTTTTCTGGGGTGGCATACTCATGATTGTAGGAAGCATTATTTTGGCCATAGACCCGGTCAATTTCTTTTTCATCGGGCTTGGGTTTACCATTGTAGGCACGGGATTTTTCAAACCCAATATTTCTTCTATGGTGGGCCAGTTGTACAAAGAGGGCGATCCGCGACGCGATGCCGGTTTTTCATTCTTTTATATGGGTGTAAACCTAGGGGCATTGATTGGAGGCTACATTTGTATCGCCGTTGCCGAAGGTTCGCTTTGGCAGTCCCTGGTACCCGAAAACCTGCGCTGGAACGTCGGATTTGGGTTTGCAGCGCTGGTGATGATTATCAGCTTGCTCACCTTTACACAAACCCAAAAAAGCCTTGGGCCTATTGGTCTTACTCCGTTACCGCACTTTGAAACGGCGAAACGAAAAATGTGGGAGATGGCTACATACGCCGGTTCACTTTTGATTGTCCCGATAATTATTGTGATGGTGGCCAATACAAGGTATACGGACTATTTCATGATGTTGATCGGGCCTGCATCCATCATTTATTTGTTTTATGAGATGAAAAACTTTTCGGCGGTTGAGAACAAGAAACTCCTTGCCGCGTTGATTTTTATCATCTTCTCGATTTTCTTTTGGGCATTTTTTGAACAAAGCGGCGGATCGTTGAGCTTATTTGCGGCGAACAATCTCAACAACGATATTTTGGGTGTCCCGTTAAGCGCCAATGGCGTAAACAATTCGGCCAATTCACTTTTCGTCATCGGCTTTGCCACATTGGTGGGGCTGATTTGGTTGTGGATGGCCAAAAGAAAAATAGAACCCAACACTGTTGTAAAGTTCGGCCTTGGGTTTTTGTTCCTTGCCGGTGGTTTCTATGTTTTTTACTACACGAAATTCTTCGCCAACGCGCAAGGGATTACCTCGCTCGGACTATTTACTTTTGGATGGTTCGTGATTACCTTTGGCGAACTTTGCCTATCTCCAATCGGAATGTCGGCGATGACCAAACTTTCACCGCTGAAACTACAAGCAGTCATGATGGGAATGTGGTTCCTGGCGAGCGCATACGGCCAGTATTTCGCAGGACTTTTGGGGGCCAACATTGCAGAAGCTTCCCAGAACGCATCCAACATTGATAAATTGATCGTATATGCTGACGGATATAAGCAATTGGCGATATATGCGCTTATTGCCGGAATTGTATTAATTTTGATTTCTCCAATGGTGAAAAAGCTGATGCAAGGTGTGCGGTAAAAGGCGCTGGTATTATTTTTGACAAGAGGGCGAAGCTAGAATTGAAGTTAAAAGACAACTAAAAATTAAAATAGAGTAAAATGAAGAAGATTATCATCACCATGTTTCTTGTTTTAGGCGCGATTTCGGTGGATGCACAAGAACTGAAATGGGAAACCAAAATGGACGAAGCCGTCGCCAAATCCATCAAAACAAAAAAGCCATTGTTGTTGTTTTTTACAGGAAGTGATTGGTGCGGTTGGTGTATCCGTTTGCAGAACGAGGTTTTGAAAACCCCGGATTTTGCCAAATGGGCCAAAGACAACGTCATCTTGGTAGAACTCGATTTCCCGAGAAGGTCGCCACAACAACCCGAAATCGCACAACAAAATAATGAATTGCAACAGATTTTCGCGGTTCGCGGTTATCCAACGGTTTGGTTTGCCACGCCAACTAAGAAAGACGGTAAAGTCAACCTCGATAAGTTAGGCAGCACCGGGTATGTGGCCGGCGGCCCTGCCAAATGGCTGGAGGGCGCCAACCAAATTCTCGCGCAGAAGAAATAATAAATTCATTTCAACCTATAGAATCCCTTTTCGGCAGTAGCATGGAAAGGGATTTTTTGTTGGTTGCAAGTGCGTTCCCATCGTTTTACGTAGGACTTGAAATTACTCGCGTCGGCAATAATCACTTTGGGTTTGCAATCGGCCAATAAGCGTTCGAGGTTGATCTTTGGTGATTGGCGCAACAACACGACATCGGGACAAACATCCTTTGGGTACAAAGCGAGGCTGTCAATCAACAGGATTTTTTGAGATTTGAAATAAGCGGTATTTTGTAAAGGCTTTGTTGCGGTGATTTCGCTGAAATTGGCAATGAGGAAAGGCGCGAGCAATTTTTTTTGGTCTTTGGATTGATTGCTGCGGATGGTTACTTTATCGCCATCGCGCTGGGCAATTAGGGTTGTTTTTCGAGCGTTGAAGACAATCCATTCCTGTTCGTTGCGCCGCGTCCACTTTGACGCGAAATAGCCCGATTCAAATAAGAGCAATGCCGCCAACGCCCAAGCCAATCTACCCAAATTGCACTTTTCAAAACAAAACACCAGCGCGACAATTAACAGGTAGGCGCTCACCAACATCGCAGCATTAAACGGAATGTCTTCAAAAATAAAAGACTCCACCGAAGCGATCCAGCCAATGATTTTGTTGAGCACGGCAATACTCCACTCCAAAGGCACGGCAAGAAAAGCCGGAACGCAGTTCAAGGCCGCCAGCAGCATGACTACTACGCCCAATCCCATAATAACGCCCAAAAACGGGATGATGATCAGGTTGGTCACGAAAAACAAGCCCGGAAATTGATGGAAATAGTACAAGCTCAGCGGTAAAGTCCCGATCTGCGCGGCGAAAGAAACGGTCAGCAGTTGCCAAAAATATTCTGCGATTGGGTTGTCGGGTCTATACCATTTGAGGAAAATAGGCTGTAGCCACAAGATGAAAAATAGCGCCAGGTAGCTCAATTGGAATCCGATGTCAAAGAGAAACGACGGTTCAAATAGTAAAATCAGCAACATCGAAACCAATAAGGTATGAAAGATGTTGGTTTGCCGTTTGAGATGCATGCCCAAGGCCACAAACGAAAACATCGTCACCGACCGCACCACCGATGGCGAAAGTCCTGCCAGTACTGCAAAACCCCAAAGTGCGCACCAAATAATGCAAAGTTTTAGTACCGCAGTTGCACGGGTTTTTGGGAGACGATCGAGCGCAAAATTCAGGAACAACAGGATAAATCCAACATGCAAACCCGAAACCGAAAGGATGTGGATGGCGCCTGCAAATTGATAATCGTGTAAGATGTCGGCCGAAATGTCTTGCTGTTGCCCAAGGATCAAGGCTGCGATTACCGCGAGTCCAGTTGGGTTGAAATGCGCTTTTTGTAGGTTACTCAGTATCCGGTTTCGTAGCGCATCGGCATAGTAAAACGCATCCTTATCGAAGTGGTAGTCGATCGATACAGGCTCATAGAGGTACATTTGCGCCAGGATTGATTTGTTGGCGAGGTATTTTCCGTAATCGAACTGGTCGGGGTTGTCTGGAGGCTTTGGAAGGGAAACTTTTCCCGAAACGCGCAGGTTGGTACCAATCCTAAAATAGTCGGGAAATTGCGTTTTGTCAAAATGCAACAAGATTTTGCCTTTGCTTTGGCGGTTGTCGGTGCTTTCGACGTTTGCCACATATCGAGAATAACGAGCTGATGTTTTGAGTCGTTCGCGCAAAGTCACCGTCAACTGGTGATTTTCTCCCGATTTTTTGATATGGTGGATGTAGTGGTTTTGCTCGAAGTTGGCATTGTTTAAGGACAAGGCGCCGATGCCCGACGTAAAAGAAAAAGCACCAACCACGAAGCCAAAAATCCATTTGGTTTTAGGATGCGCGGTCGCCAGAAAATGAACAGACACGAGCAAAGCCAACAAAAAAACCAATGCAATTAAAATCCACAAGGGTTCACAGGAGTGGAAATGGCAACAAACAATACCAGCCATAAAGCACAACGAGACTTTAGCCAATGGGAAATGCAATACTTTCATAACCATAAAAGTAAGGCATCAGAAAATGCGTTTGCTGTAGTTATTCTAGAATTCTGTTGGCTTGTGCAAAAGTTCTGCCGTAATAAGCCTCTTTGGTTGAGGAAATGATTACGCCTTTTTGCGTAGAGGAATGGATGAATTTGATTTCGTCATCCGACACTTCGGTAACCATCCCAACATGGTTGATTACGCTCCTGCCGTTGGTCTTGAAAAAAATGAGGTCCCCTTTTCGGATTTCATCATTGTCTAACCTGCGCCCGATTTTGGCCATATCATTAGAAGAACGCGGCAAAGTAATATCGAATTTCTGGAAAGTGCTGTACATCAATCCAGAGCAATCGAATCCGTCTGGTGTGGTGCCGCCCGAGCGATAGTCGGCGCCCAGATTTTCCGAAGCGACGTTGATGAGTTGCTTGACCATATAACTGGCGTTGTCGGCGTTGATTACATAATCGTCTTCGTTGCGATCTACGACATTGCGGCGTCTTTCAGATTTTTTTGTTTCGGCGCGTCTGGCTTCGGAGTAAGTGCCCGGGCTATTTGACGCAGTGTAAGTGTCGGTAGAATTGCTTCTTGCGGAAGTAGTTTTCAAAATGGCCTTAGGAGCAGGTTTGGAGGCCACACGCCTGTTTTCTGGCGCTTGGTAAATGCCTCGTTTTTGCGCTTCGTATTTTGACGTGACAATATTCGAAGTGGGCTTGCAACTGGCAAAGCTTAAGGCGATTACGAAAAGATAGACTAGGTATTTCAAAAGTTATAAGATTTAGGGCAAATTTAGTAAATAATATTGTAACGCCACTATTTTAGATTTCGTACAATTAATCTTGCAGTTTTTTCGCTCGCACCTGTTCCGCCCAGTTTTTCTTCGAGCAAATCGTAATCGGCCAACATTTTTTTGCGGTAATCGGGATCGAGTAATTTTTGCATTTCCGTTTTGATTTTTTTGGTGTTGCAATCATCCTGGATGAGCTCGGTTACGACTTCGCGATCCATAATCAGGTTCACCAGCGAAATGTATTTGAGCGTGATGATACGCTTGGCGATCTGGTACGATGCCCAGCTGCCTTTGTAGCAAACCACTTCGGGCACCTTGAACAGAGCGGTTTCGAGTGTTGCCGTACCCGAAGTGACGAGTGCCGCCGAAGCATGGCTCAACAAATCATAAGTTTTATTGGCCAGCAAATGCACCTGTTTGTTTTTGAGAAACGGTTCATAAAGAGCACGTTCCTGGCTGGGTGCGCCGGCAATTACAAATTGAAAATCAGGGAAGTCGTTGGCCACACTGAGCATCACCGACAGCATTTTGGTAATTTCCTGCTTGCGGCTTCCGGGCAAGATGGCAATGATGGGTTTGTCTTCGAGCTCGTTTTCGCGGATGAAATCAGTTTGGCTTTTCTCGACGCGGTTGTGGATGGCATCAATCAGTGGATGGCCCACAAATTCGACCGGGAAATGGTGTTTGTTTTCGTAAAAATCTTTCTCGAACGGTAGGATCACATACAATTTGTCAAAATCGCGCTTAACGGCCGCAATGCGGTTTTCCTTCCAGGCCCAAATTTGTGGCGAAATATAATAATGCGTGGGGATGCCGCGCTGTTTGGCCCACTTGGCAATGCGCATGTTGAAGCCCGGATAGTCGATGAAGATAATTGCATCGGGTTTGAACTGTTCAATATCGTGTTTGCAGAATTTGATATTACCCAGGATGGTCTTGAGGTTGAAGATTACTTCGATGAATCCCATAAAAGCCAGTTCGCGGTAGTGTTTGACCATGGTTCCGCCCGCGCTCTGCATCAAATCGCCGCCCCAAAAGCGGATGTCGGCCTGCGGATCCTCGCGCTGCAATGCTTTCATCAAATTCGAGCCGTGCAAATCGCCCGAAGCCTCGCCGGCAATGATATAATATTTCATCTTTAAACGAATAAGGTAACGATGGTTAGTAAAATGGTGGCCAGGATTACGCCGCGCGCCATCATGTCTCTATTGAATTTAAGCAATAAAAAGAAAATCCCGATGTTGAGAATCGCACCCAAAGTGATGATTTTTCCCAAAAGCTGTTGCGCCCTGAAAACGGCAATACCATCCATGAAACGATACGGCGTAAACACTTCCACGAAAGCGTAACAGCCCAATACAGCCGAAGCGATTCCTATAAAAAGGCCAATTAAAAGATCAGTTTTTCGCATTGAAATTCCAGGTGTTGAGTTCTTGCATGGCGTGGTGCGCGGTCATATCGAACTGTACCGGAACCACAGAAATGTAGCCGTTGGCGAGTGCCCACTCATCGGTGTCTTCGCCGTGGTCCTGGTTGACGAATTCGCCGGTGAGCCAATAATAATCTTTACCTTGTGGGGTTTGGCGTTTGTCGAATTTTTCGGCCCAGTATGCCTTGGCCTGACGGCAAATTTTGATGCCCTTGATTTCTTGCTCTTTCAGTTTCGGAAAGTTGACGTTGAGTATTGTTCCAACCGGCAAACCTTTCTCGAGGGTTTCGAGCGCTATTTTTTTGACGAAGGATTTCACTTGTCCAAAGTCGGCGTTCCAATCGTAATCGCACAGCGAAAACCCGATGGCTGGAATGCCTTCTATTCCGGCTTCTACCGCGGCGCTCATCGTTCCCGAATAGATCACATTAATCGACGAATTCGATCCGTGGTTGATGCCCGAAACACACAAATCAGGTTTTTGGTGCAGGATTTCGCTGATGGCCATTTTGACGCAATCTACCGGAGTTCCCGAACAATTGTACTCGGTAACCTCGACCTTGTCGTGGGTGACTTTGTTGAGGTAAAGCATGTTGTTCATCGTGATCGCGTGGCCCATGGCACTTTGCGGTTTGTCTGGTGCGACGACTACTACGGTGCCGATTTCGGCCATCACTTCAACCAGCGCGCGTATGCCCGGAGCGGTGATTCCGTCGTCATTGGTAACGAGTATTATGGGTTTTTTTGTCATGGTAAATAATCGCCAAAAATAAGCAATTTTAAGGGGAAGTTATTACATTAGCAGCTTTAACAAAAAATTAGCCTGCCCAAGCGACCCCTGCTGGCTTTTTTACGTAATTTAGTTCAAATTTTTTTAATGAACGCTATTATTCAACATATGAAAAGGAATTATAAGTTACTGTTGGTTGTACTCGCCTTGTGTGTGGGGCTTTTCAGTTTTATGCCCAAAGGCGATCCGGGCGACCCCGAAAAAGACAAACTGCTATTGGAATTGCTCACTTTTGTCATTGAGCGCGGACACTATGATCCTGCGGTAATCGACGACAAATTCTCTAAAGGTGTTTACAAGGATTACATCGAGGCGCTCGACCCTTCGAAGCGTTTTTTCCTGCAATCCGATATCGATGAGTTTGTGAAGTACGAAACCCAAATCGATGACCAGATCAAAAACAAAGACCTGGCCTTTTTTAACCTGACGTACAACCGTTTGATGCAACGCATCGCCGAAAGCAAGGACTTTTACAAGGAAGTACTCGACAAGCCTTTCGATTATTCGGTCAAGGAAGATTTCAACACCGATTATGAAAAGTTGCCTTACGCCAAGACTGTCGCCGAACTCAAGGAAAAATGGCGCAAGCAAATCAAGCTGTCTACACTTTCCTCGTTGACCGACAAGCTCAAAATGCAGGAAGATCTTAAAAATGGCGTGGTCAATGACAAGAACAAAAAGGATAAGACCGGAAAAAATCCTGTGACACTTTCAGACAAGGACAAAAACAAAACCTTTGAAGATTTCGAGAAAGAGACGCGCGAAAGCTCGCTCAAATCACTCAACGAATATTTCGATTTTATCAATGACCTCGACCAAAACGACTGGTTTTCGGTGTATGTGAATGCCATCGCCACGCGTTTTGATCCGCACACCAATTATTTTCCACCCGATGAAAAGGAGCGTTTTGACGTGAGCATGAGCGGGAAACTCGAAGGAATTGGCGCGCGACTGCAAAAGAAAAACGATTACACCGAAGTGTCCGAACTCATTTCGGGCGGACCGGCCTGGAGAGGCAAAGAGCTCGAAGCCGGTGATGTCATCATGAAAGTGGCGCAAGGCAGCCAGGACGCTGTTGATGTCGTGGGCATGCACCTCGATGATGTCGTCAAAAAAATTAAAGGTCCCAAAGGTACCGAAGTCCGCTTGACGGTGAAAAAAGTAGACGGAACCATCGTGGTCATTTCGATCATCCGAGACATCGTAGAAATCGAGGAAACCTACGCCAAATCGAGCATTGTTGAGAAAAACGGCGTGAAGTACGGTATCATTTACCTGCCCAAATTCTATATCGATTTTGAGAATAACGATGCCCGTGACGCCGGAAAAGACATGGCCATAGAAGTGGAGCGACTCAAAAAAGAAGGCGTGCAGGGAATTGCCATCGACTTGCGCGACAACGGTGGTGGCTCGCTCAAAACCGTAGTGGACATTGCGGGACTATTTATTGAAGATGGCCCGATTGTACAGATCAAGTCGGCGGGGAAAAAGAAAGAAGTGCTGTTTGACCGCGATAAGAAAATCCAATGGGATGGCCCGCTGGTGATTATGCAGAACAGTTTCTCAGCTTCGGCTTCTGAGATTTTGGCGGCCGCAATCCAGGATTACCGACGCGGAATTATCATCGGCAGCAAACAATCTTATGGTAAAGGAACAGTGCAGAATGTGATCGACCTGAACCAATTTGTACGCGGAAACAGCGTGGGAGATTTGGGCGCGCTCAAAACCACAACGCAGAAATTCTATAGGATTACCGGCGGTTCTACGCAGCTTGAGGGCGTGAGTTCGGATGTCGCGATTCCAGACCGTTACGCATACCTCAAAATGGGTGAACGCGATATCGATAATGCGATGCCTTATGACAAGATCGACCCGGCGCAATTCAATTTCTGGGACAAACAGCAAAATTTTGACGCCGCGATTGAAAGCAGCAAGAAACGCATCGCCGAAAACCCAAAATTCAAGCTCATCGATGAGAATGCCAAATGGATTGATGACCGCAATAAGGAAAACGTGTACAGCCTCAACATTGACCAGTTCAAGGCCGAGCAGAACGCCATTGAGGAGAAGGCTAAAAAATACAAGTCTATCGCCGACTACCAGAATTCGTTGAAATTCAATTCGCTTCCGTATGAACTCGAAGCCGAGAAAAACGACAGCTCGCTCAAGGAAAAACGAGACAGGTGGCACGAAAGCCTTTCCAAAGACATTTATGTAGAAGAAGCGCTCAATGTACTCGATGACCTTCAGCCCAAGAAAGCCGGAGAAATCAAGAAGAACATGGTCACTAAAATCAAAAAGGAGAAATTAGTGAAATCATAAAAAAACGCCTCGTGAGAACGGGGCGTTTTTTATAAGGGTAGAATGGAGAAAGCTTATTCTGACTGAGTAACGATGGGGTTAAGCATCAGTACAATTCACAATAGTACAGAAAAATGGATTCCCGTGCCGATTCTTAGGTTATCAAAATGTGTATCTTCGTTTCAAACCAATTCGTTGCTATGCCTAAAACAAAACGTACCATTATTGCCCTGATTGCTTTTGCTGTAGCCGTGCTTTCGCTGGCCCAGGTTCCGATGGTTCAAATTAAAACCTGGCAGACGCCCGACTTGCTCCCAGTGTCGACTACGCACCAAATCGTCAGGCACAACCAATATGTGCTATCTTACGCCGAGCGATACGAACAAGCAGAATGGGTCGCGTATTGGCTCAAGCCAAACCAAGGCAACGCCAATTTTAAGCGGCCGTATTTTATTTCCGATCCCAAGGTGACCACCAAATCTGCCGACTATAAGAACTACAAAAATTCGGGTTACGACAAAGGCCATCTGTGTGCTGCCGCGGATATGAAATTCTCGAAAGCCGCTTTTGACGAAACATTTTACACCTCCAACATCAGCCCGCAAAAGCATGATTTTAATGACGGCGTCTGGAACCGACTTGAGGAGAAATCGCGTTATTGGGCCAGTAAATACAATGGGTTATACGTAGTCACCGGAGGCGTACTGTCGGGCAAGCTCAAAACCATCGGCAGGGAAAAAGTTGCCGTACCCGATTATTTCTACAAAATCCTATTGCGGGGCAAACCCGGCAATTATAAGGTGATTGCGTTTATGGTTCCACATCGTGCAAGTGAACAGCCGTTGTATGCGTTTGTGGTGTCGGTGGATGCGTTAGAAAAGCGAACAGGCATCGATTTTTTCCCCAAGTTAGACGATGCTACAGAAAACGCGTTGGAAAAAAGGACTGATTATAAAGATTGGAGTTTCTAACTACCACTCATTGACTTTATTGGCATCCATCTTCAAGAAGATAAACAGCAGAATCGTAAAGCCCCAAAGTCCCGAACCTCCGTAGGAAAAGAAAGGCAACGGCACCCCAATCGTAGGGAAAATCCCGGCTACCATGGCAATGTTCACAAAGAAGTGGATGAACAGCACCGCGGCGACGCAATAACCGTAGACGCGGCTGAATTTGGTCTTCTGTCGCTCGGCTAGGTAAATCACCCTAAAGATAAGCCCAATGAACAACGCAATCACCACGAGGCATCCAAAGAAACCCCATTCTTCGCCCACGGTGGTGAAAATGTAATCGGTGTGTTGTTCGGGTACGAATCCGCCTTTGGTCTGCGTGCCTTCGAGGAATCCTTTGCCAAACCATCCACCAGATCCGATTGCGATTTCGGACTGGTTGGTGTTGTACCCAATGCCTTTCATATCGACTTGTTTGCCCAGCAAGATATTGAAACGGTCACGGTGGTGTTGCTTGAACACATTATCGAACACATAATCTACAGAAAACACAAAGCCCGAAATCAGCACGAATACAATCGCGCTGGCTACCAAATTCCTGTCGGCGATACGGCTCTTGAGATGTACCAGGATAATTCCCACCAAAGCCATCAAAGCCACCGCCCAGGGTTCAAAAACCAACGACAATACAAAAAGGATAATGGCGATGAAACCCGTCCAGAGGTACCAGGCTGGCAGTCCTTCGCGGTACAAAACCAGGATGAACATCGTGTAGATCAAGGCACTTCCGGGATCGTGCGGCGCAATCAATAAAATCGGTAGAAATATGATGCCGAGTGCCTGGATCTGGCGGTTGAGGTCCTTTAGGTTGACCTGCACGTCGCTAAGGTATTTGGCGAGGGCTAGGGCAGTAGCCGCTTTGGCGAATTCAGACGGCTGCAAACCAAACGAGCCAAAGGAGTACCAGTTGGCCTGCCCCTTTACGGTTTTCCCGAATACGAACAGTCCCGCGAGCGACAGCAGTGCAATGACAAAAATGATACTCGCGAACTTTTCGTAAAACTTCCCGTCGGCTGCCAGTACAATGAATATCAATGGAATGGTGAGCCCGATGCTGAGCAATTGCTTGCCGTAAAACTGCGACAGGTCTAAGATGTTGCTGTTGTCGGCCGACAATGAGAGCGAAGACGAATAAATGTTGAGCCAACCCATCACCACGAGTGTGATGTAGATAAAGACGCTGATCCAGTCCAGGTTGTTCGTTACGCTTTGGTTTTTCATGGCCCGTTAATTTTCTGTTTCGCTGTCTTCGGCCTTGGGCGCGACAGGTTTCACCAACAAAAGACTGTCGGTTTCTTTCTTACCGGTGTATTTGGCGTATTCGGCTTCGAGGCTGCCTTCGAGCATCCGCTTCTCTAAATCGGTCCGAGTAATTTTCTTGCGTAGGTATTTCTCAATCATCAACGACGTAATCGGTCCGGCCCAACGCGCGCCCCAATAGCCATTTTCTACGAGTACTGCAATCGCAATCTTTGGGTTGTGTCGCGGAGCAAAAGCAACGAAAATAGAGTGATCCTGAAGTTTCACGCGTTTGCCGTTGATCTTGGCATAATTCTCGGCAGTTCCGGTTTTACCGCAAATTTCGATTCCTTCTACCTGAAGCGCATGTGCTGTTCCCATGTTGTACACATCGAAAAGCCCATCGATTACCGGTTGAAAATATTTGCGATCGACTGTTGTTACGTGTTTGGTGCGGTATTTTTTGTCGATAGTTTCCCCTTCAATGCTCCTGATGATGTGCGGCGTATAATAGTAGCCGTGATTCGCCACCGCCGCCATCATATTGGCGAGTTGTATTGGCGTCATGAGTACCTCGCCCTGACCAATCGCGTTGGATACGATGGCCGTACTGCGCCAACCGCCGTTGGGGTAAATACGTTTATAGGTTTTGGAGGTCGGTGCTTTTCCGCGTCTTCCCGTAGGCAAATCATAGCCCATGAATTCGCCGAGCCCGAAACTTTTAAGGTGCCTGCTCCACACATCGACACCATCGGCAGGTCGCGCGAATTTATCGATGGTCCGCATGTACGTCGTCCCGAAATAGGCATTGCAAGATTCATAGATTCCGCGGTGCAATTGCAGGGCACCACCGTGGCAGTGGCAACGCATGAATCGGCCGCGCGCATAACTAAATCCGTGGCGGCAAAAAACGGTGGTGTTCTCATCGATTACGCCTTCCTGCAGACCGATCAGTCCGGTCAGGATTTTAAACGGCGAGCCCGGCGGATATTCGGCCAACAGCCCACGGTCGTACAAAGGCTTGGCAATCGAGTCGTTGTAAAGCATCGTGTAATTTTTAGAACGCTGCCTTCCCACCAAAATAGCCGGGTCGTACGAAGGTGCGGTAACCAACGCAAGGATTTCTCCGGTGGCAGGCTCAATGGCCACGATGCCGCCGCGTTTGTGGATCATGAGTTCTTCGCCGTATTGCTGCAACTCGGCATCGATAGTGAGGTGGATGTCTTCACCCTGTTTGGCAATCGTGTCAAACTCGCCGTCTTTGTACGAACCGATTTCGCGGTTGAATTTGTCCTTTTGGATGTATTTGACTCCTTTGATACCGCGCAGGATGGTTTCGTAACTTTCCTCCACACCTTGTTTACCCAGCAAATCACCACTGTTGTAGTAAGGGTTCTTCTCGATGGTTTTCTCGCTCGCTTGGGTAATGAACCCAAAAATATTGGCTCCGAATTTCACCTGGTAATCCCTAAGTGAACGTTTCTGGATATAAAACCCTGGGAATTTCCTGATCTTTTCCTGAAATGCGGCATACTCTAACTTGTTGAGCTGCGGCAGGAAGACAGACGGCAAACGCGGACTGTAGACCTTGGCTTTGGCGATGATCTTGATGAAATCGTCCTTGCGGATGTTGAGGAGTTGGCAGAATTCGAGCGTGTCAATATTCTTCATTTCCCTAGGAATCACCATGATGTCATACGAAGGCTGGTTGGCCACAAGTAGTTTGCCGTGGCGATCGTAGATGTAACCGCGCTCGGGATAATCGTATTGGATCTTGATTGCGTTGTTGTCAGACTTGAGTTTGAAGGTATCGTCTATGATTTGCAAATAGAAAAGCCTCAGTATGAGTAAAATCGTCGCGATGATGATGATGGTGGGCAACAGTACTTTTCTCATCGTCTGCCAGGCTTAATGATGTAGATGATGATGATGCACAAGAGTATCGTAAAGATACTGCTCGCCACAGTCTTGAGCAGGATTTCAAGGATGAAAGTAAACTTGAAAATCTCGAGCAGGAACAATACAAAATGGTGGATGACTACGGCAATCAGGATGAACGAGAAACGCTCGGGCGTAAGCACGTCGTTGAGCCTTACGGTTTGGTATTCGTAACTGAGGCCAAACGAAAACTTGAAGATGTAAGGCCTATAAAACGCCAACAAAATACAGGCCGCCGCATGTACGCCACCCGAATTGCAGAACATATCGAGGATAATCCCCAACAAGAAACTAGCGCCGAGCAAACCGTATTTGTTGCCATTCACCGGATACAAAATAATGAACAACATGTACGGATACGGGTTAATGTACCCCAAAAACCGCATATTGTTAAAAATAAGGATCTGTGCCGCAAGCAGCAAAATGAAACGGGCAATATTGACCAACAAAGCGCTATTCATGGTCTTTCTTTTCCAGGTTGATCAATTCTTCGCGGTCCTTGCTTTTAATCACATAGACATGGCCCAGGTTGGTCATGTCGTTGAACAACTTGATGTTGAGCGTGTAATAGTTCGTCTTGTTGTCTACATACACATTGTTGATAGTTCCGATGCCGATATTGGGCGGGAAAATCACGGACTGTCCACCGGTCACAATCGTATCGCCTTTGCGAACCGAAGCCAATCGTGGTACGTCAATGAGCTGCACAAATCCGGTACTTTTTCCATCCCAGATGAGTGAGCCAAAATGGTTAGACTTCTTGATTTTGGCATTGATTTGCGATTTGACGTTGAGGATGCTCAATACCGTGGCGTAATTGGTAGAAGTTTTGTCGATGATTCCCACAATCCCCGCGCTGTTCACCACGCCCATATCGGCTTTTACGCCCGCCGCCGACCCACTATTAATGGTCAGGTAGTTTTCGTAAACGTTATATGAGTTATGGATTACTTTAGACGCGATGAGGTTGATTTTGTCGACGCCTTTGATACTGTCAATCGGGATTTTTGTGGTGTCCTTGGCATTGTAGAGCAACGCTTTCAAACGTGCGTTTTCTGCCGCAAGCTCGTCGTTCTGGCCTTTGAGGCTCAGGTATTCATTGATATTGTTGATGCGTTCATACACGCCGCCGCTCAAAAAATTGGCCGAGCTGATGACTTTGCTCCTGTGATAAGAATGGGATTGGATGGTGAGGGTTAACGATACAACCAAAAGCAGCAAAAACAGCAATCGGTAGCTGTTTTTAAAGATAAAATTAAATATTTGCTGCATTTTTCTCTTCGGTATTCGATGTTCAGTATTCAGGAACCCATTTCAGTGGTAATGTATGAAATTCGGTCGGTCGCCAATTCGCAGTTTTAAAATAGTTATCCCCTACTTTATTAAGATGCTTCTGAACTTAGGAATGTTTTTGAGCGCCATTCCCGTACCGCGAACAACGGCCCTTAACGGATCCTCGGCGATGTAAACCGGCAAGTCTGTTTTTTGCGAAATACGCTTGTCCAATCCCCTAAGCATCGAACCACCACCGGCTAAGTAAATACCCGTGTTGTAGATGTCTGCCGCGAGTTCTGGTGGGGTTTGCGATAGGGTTTCCATTACCGCATCCTCAATACGCTGGATCGATTTGTCTAGTGCTTTGGCAATTTCCCGGTAAGAAACATCCACCTGTTTTGGTTTTCCGGTCAAAAGGTCACGACCTTGTACCGACATTTCATCTGGTGGGGTTTCGAGTTCTTCGAGCGCGGCGCCAATGGTGATTTTTATTTTTTCTGCGGTACTTTCCCCAACGAAAAGGTTGTGCTGGGTTCTCATGTAATACACGATGTCATTCGTGAAAACGTCACCCGCAATCTTTACCGATTTGTCGCAGACGATTCCGCCCAAAGCGATAACCGCGATTTCTGTCGTTCCACCACCGATATCCACAATCATGTTTCCTTTAGGTTGCATGATGTCGATGCCGATACCGATTGCCGCAGCCATAGGTTCGTGGATCAGGTATACTTCTTTTCCGTTCACGCGTTCGCAACTTTCTTTTACCGCACGCATTTCTACCTCGGTAATACCCGATGGAATACAAACGACCATGCGAAGCGCCGGTGTGAACATTCTCTTTTTAAGTGCTGGAATCGATTTGATGAACATCGAAATCATTTTCTCCGAAGCATCAAAATCGGCAATAACGCCATCTTTCAAAGGACGGATGGTCTTGATGTTTTCATGGGTTTTTCCCTGCATCATGTTGGCTTCTTTTCCAACGGCGATGATTTTTCCCGAAACGCGATCGCGGGCTACAATGGATGGGCTGTCAATAACCACTTTATCATTGTGGATAATCAGGGTATTAGCGGTACCAAGGTCGATGGCGATATCCTCGGTCATGAAATCAAAAAATCCCATAAGTCTCTATCAGGGTTTTAAATAGTTATCTAATTTTTAACGCACCAAAGTTAAACAAATTAATGTTTAAAATGACGGGTGCCCGTAAATACCATCGCAACTTTATTTTCATTGCAATAATCAATACTGAGCCGGTCTTTTATCGAGCCTCCGGGCTGAATTACGGCTGTGATTCCGGCGTTTTTTGCAATCTCCACACAGTCCGGAAACGGGAAGAATGCATCGCTGGCCATCACGGCGCCGTGCAGGTCAAATCCAAAGGTTTTTGCTTTTTCAATGGCTTGATTTAAAGCATCCACACGTGAGGTTTGTCCGGTTCCCGAAGCGATAAGGGTCTGGTTTTTGGCCAAAACGATGGTGTTCGATTTGGTATTCTTGCAGATTTTAGATGCAAAAAGCAGGTCGTCTATTTCTTGGGCAGTCGGAGCTGTTACGGTAACGGTTTTTAACTGCGCTTTATTGTCGGTCAGGTTGTTTTTATCTTGCACAAGTAATCCGTTGAGCGCCGTACGTACCTGTTTCTGCGGCAAGTCGATGTCATGCTGTACCAAAATGATGCGGTTTTTCTTCTCCGAGAGGATTTCAATCGCTCTTTGGTCGAATTCGGGAGCAATCACCACTTCGCAAAACAAATGGTTGATTTCGGTCGCGGTGGCTTCATCAATTTTGCCATTTGCGATTAAAACTCCCCCAAAAGCCGAAGTCGGATCGCCGGCCAAAGCCGTGACGTACGCGTCCTTCATCGTGGGCTTGGTAGCGAGGCCGCAAGCGTTGTTGTGTTTGAGGATCGCAAAAGTAGGCTCGTTTTCTTTGAATTCGAGGATCAGGTTTACCGCTGCATCAACATCCAGCAAGTTGTTGTAGGAGAGTTCCTTGCCGTGTAATTTGGTGAACATCGCGTCGAAATCACCAAAGAAAAATCCTTTCTGGTGTGGGTTTTCGCCGTAACGCAACACTTGGCCGCCCGAAATGCTTTGTTTGTAATAAGTGTCGTCGGTGTTGAAATAATTGAAAATCGCAGTATCGTAATGCGAGGACACGTGAAATGCCTTGGTCGCAAACATTTTACGATCGTCTAAAGTCGTCACGCCATTTTGGTTGGTGATGAGCTCGAGCAACTTTGAATACTGGTCAACCGAAGCCACAATTACAGTATCCCTGAAATTCTTCGCCGCAGCGCGAATCAGGGAAATGCCGCCGATGTCGATTTTTTCGATAATATCGGCTTCGGATGCGCCCGAAGCAACTGTTTTTTCAAACGGATACAAATCGACAATCACCAAATCAATCTGCGGAATGTCATATTCCTGCATTTGTTTGACGTCGCCTTCATGGTCCTGGCGGTTTAAGATGCCACCGAAAATTTTTGGATGTAAGGTTTTGACGCGTCCGCCAAGGATAGACGGGTACGATGTCACGTCTTCTACAGCGACTACAGGAATGCCTAGATTTTTGATGAAATCTTCGGTTCCGCCAGTAGAATAAAGCGTGACTTTTTGTTCATGTAATTTGCGAACGATGGGTTCGAGGCCGTCTTTAGAAAAGACCGAAATGAGGGCCGATTGGATGGTTTTTGCGTTGTTCATGTTGTAGTTGTGTTGAAGCTGCAAAAGTAGTTTTTTTCTATGCAAAAAGCAGCACGAAACTTTCGAATTTTTGAAGCGTTTTTGAAGCAATGAACATGGTTATGCTTTTTGCGTTTCCCGATAAATAAATAGGTTGCATTTTAGTGTTTGATGTAGTTTTTCTGCTTTGAGAATATTGCAGGAATTTGTAGATTGCCTTCAGGGAAGGGGAAATTACATCCCTAAAAAATTCTGAAAAAACGGCACTGTAGAAAAACTAGATGATTTTAAAAAGTTTTGTTTTTAAGAGTGTTGCCCACCAGGATAAGATGTGTCGAATATAGGTTCGCACTCGAATATAAAGCTTGATAACCTATCGTTTCCCAATTGCTAGATTTTTCCAGCGTCAATCTGCAACCGATAGCCTTTCCCGTGGATATTGACCAGTTGCACATTCACGTCTGATTCGAGTTTTTTGCGCAGTTTAGAGATAAACACATCAAGGCTTCTACCCACTATAATGCCGTCGTCTTCCCAGATTTCTTTTTGCAAACGCGAGCGGTCAATGACCTCATTTGGGTTTTGCGCGAAAATGGCCAGCAGTCGGGTTTCTTTTGCGGTAAGTTTTAGGGTTTCGTCCGGAGTGATGAGTTGTTTTTGGTCGTTGTCGAAAAGAAGGTTACCAATTGCAACCAACTGATTTGCTGCTTTTGGAATTTTTGGAGTAGTGGTTTTTCTACTCCGATAGCCCAGCACGACAAACGGACACAGACCCACGAATGCCAATAATGAAGCGGCTGCAGCGTATTTCTTCATCCCAAATGGGACGTTGCCAAATTCTACAGTTACCAGATAACAGGCCGAAACCTGTTCGCGCCCCAGGCAAGAAAGCACATCGTTCTTTTTGTCGGCAGCCATCGCGTAGCCATAAACCACAGTATTTTTGGAGCAATCCAGAACGTTAACGATATAATCGGAAGTTTCGTGATAAGCCACTGTTTTTTGGATGATTTTCACCAAAGTGTCTGGTTCAAACCTGAAAGGATTTTCAAATTGAAGTCGGTATTTTTCCCCATTCAGTTTGGTGACCGGCAGTACGCGCGAAGTGCTGTCGCCTGCATTCAACAGCATCTCATGGCCTATTTTGCGCATCAAAATTTCACGTCTGGCCAGACTAAAATGATCGTCTTGCGTGATTTGGGCTGTGAGTATGCCAAAAATAGCGAGAAGCAAAAGCAATAGGGATAAAAGTAGGTGTTTGGTTTTCATGTTCCAAAAGTCCCAAATTTTTAATCGACACCTGCATATGGGAAGCGAAATTTACAAAATTTACATTTCTTTTTACAGCGGCGCAGCATTCAAATCAAGGGATGAATTGTAGGTTTGTCCCAATCAACCTTTTGAAAATCAGCAATCATGAAACGAATAGTTCAAAAACATCCACGCTTATTGATTGGCGCGATGCTAATCACATCCATTTCCATTACTTCGTGCAACGGACAAAAAGCAAGCCGTCCGGTAACCGCCGAAAAAACAATTGCCGCCACTAACACAAACGTAGATGCGCCATTTATCGGGCCGATGCCCAATCCGGTGCGGCAAATCAGCCGCTACATTCGCAGGATGTTTCAGGATAAGGCTGGAAATATCTGGTTTGGCACCAATGACGAGGGTGTTTGCCGTTTTGACGGAGCAAACTACGCGTATTTTTCAACCACCGATTTGCGCAGCGGATTTCCCGGCGACGCTGTCCGTGGTATTATACAGGACAACCAAGGCAACGTATGGTTTGCTACAGACAACGGCGTGAGCTGCTATGATGGCAAACGGTTCAAAAATTTCAATGCACATGATGGACTCAGGCATCGGCAGGTGTGGAGTATATTGCAAGATCGATCGGGCACCTTATGGTTTGGCACAGAAGGCGGTGTGTCAAGATATGACGGGAAAACCTTTACTGATTTTTATTTGCCCGAGGCCGATCTGAGCCAACGACCCGAAGCCTATCCTGCCGCAAAACTCATCAACAATATTTTTCAGGACAAGGCCGGAAATATCTGGTTTGCTTCCAACGGCAACGGTGTGTATCGCTACGACGGAAAATCGGTAGTGAATTTTTCTCAGACCGACGGTTTGTGCGACAATTTTATACAGTGTACCATACAAGATCGGCAGGGCAACCTTTGGTTTGCTACACGGTTTGGAGGTGTCAGCCGTTTCGATGGGAAATCGTTTGTGATTGGGAATCCGTTTACCACTTTCGACCAAAAAGACGGACTGGGCAATAATTTTGCCTGGATTATTTTTGAGGACAAAACCGGAAACCTCTGGATTGGTAACGCCGGCGGCGGACTGACGCGCTACGACGGAAAAACGTTCAAGAATTTTTCAAAAACCGAAGGCTTGCTTAACAGCTATGTACAAAGCATCCTTGAAGATAAAAACGGGACACTGTGGATTGGTACTTCGGGCGGCGCGTTCCAGTTTAACGGGGAATCGTTCATCAACATTACCAGAGATGCAAGTAAAGACGGTTGTTGACCGACCTAAATTCAAGAATGCCATGAGAAAAATCCCATTCGTCTTATTGTTCGTGCTATCGGCGGCCTGTTCCAATCGCGTGGTGCAAACCCAATCGGGCTTGCGGTATCAAATCCTGCAAGAAGGCAAAGGCCAAAAAGCAAATGAAGGCGATGAAATTTTGCTTTTCGAAACTACGAGTTACCTAAACGGAACGGTGTTGTATTCTAACGAGAATTCCAAAAATCCGGTCAAGGTCTTAATCGGGGGCAACCAAGCGACCCAAGCCGTTGACGAGGGTTTGCGCGGAATGAAAGTAGGCGAAATCCGTCGGCTTATTGCCGCGCCGCATTTGGTAAAAAGAAAGGGCTATCCGCCTAATGTTTCGCCCGATTCTACTTTGGTCATTAAATTAATTTTGTACAAGATTCTGTAAAAACGGTATAACCAGTCAAAAAGAGGAAGTGTCCTACAGACGAAATTCTAACAGATATTTTCTCAACGGGCAGGTGTTTTGCAATCGAATGTCTTAAATTTGTTGAGCAAAACACCGCTTATGATTGTCTATTTCCGTTTGCTCAAAGAGAGTTTCAGTTTCGCAATGAACGCGCTGCGGAACAATAAACTCCGTACGATACTCTCGTTGCTGGGCGTGACCATCGGGATTTTCTCGATCATAGCCGTGCTTGCCGCTGTAGATTCGCTAGACCGAAAAATCAAGAAAGACCTGTCGACTTTAGACAAGAACACCATTTACCTGACCAGCGTCCCTTTTGGTCCAACCGAAGTGCCGCGCTGGAAAATGGAGCAATTCCCCAAAGTTACCTACGAAGAATACACCTACCTCAAAAATAACCTGAACCACGCCGATTTTTTCTGTTTCCAGTTTTTCATGAACCGGCAGAGTGTCAAATACGAATCTAAAACGGTGGCCGACATCAATACCGTTCCCGTCACCTGGGAGTTTGCCGATATCCAGCGCGTAGAATTTATGACGGGCCGTTTCTTCAACGAATCGGAGTCGAATTCTGGCAAAGCTGTGGTGGTGTTGGGCAATGAGATTGCGCAGAGCCTATTTGATGGCTTTGATCCCATTGGGAAAACCGTGCGCCTTTTCGGACAGCGGTTTACGGTCATTGGCGTAACCAAAAAGCAAGGGCAGAATATGGGAATGGGCGATAGCGACGACACCTCTGTTTTCCTGCCGTCGAATTTTATCCGCAGACTTTATGGCGACAACAACGAAACGATGCTGCCTGTAATCATCATCAAACCCGAAACAGGTACCGACATTCCGGCCTTAAAAGGAGAGATTGCGCAAAAACTTCGGTCATTTCGAGGCGTCAAATCAGACGAGATCGACAACTTTTTTGTCAATATCCTTTCTGGCCTGACCGACCTGATTGACAATATCGTGGGCCAACTCAATATCGTGGGTTGGATCATCAGCGGATTTTCACTGCTCGTGGGCGGTTTTGGAATCGCCAACATCATGTTTGTTTCGGTCAAGGAACGCACCAACCTGATTGGGATTCAGAAATCACTTGGCGCCAAGAACAAATTCATCTTGTTCCAGTTTCTTTTTGAAGCCATCATCTTGTCGGTAATCGGCGGAATCATTGGGCTGTTGATGGTTTGGGTCATCACACTCGTGCTGACCAATGTGCTCGATTTTGAGTTTGTCCTCGGATTCGGCAATGTAATGCTCGGCACTTTGGTATCGGCGTTTATCGGGCTCGTTTCGGGAATTTTACCGGCGATTTCGGCTTCGAATCTTGATCCGGTAGAGGCCATCCGGACGGGAATGTGACTAAAACAACTTCCGCAAAGCGACGATGGCTTGTTCGGACTGTTCGACATTGATTAAGCCTCTCGATGGTCGATCTAAATCAAGGATTAAGAAAACCGTTAAAGCAATCATGATCGAGAAAATGATTACAAGCAATCGGTTCATCCGATGTGGTGCGTTGCAATAGCCGATTACAAACGCCGACGACAAAATCAGCGTGAACAGCAACCAAATAATCGATTCGGGAACGGTGGCATCTTTAATCGCGGCGCGTGTAGTGACCACGTCTATCATCGTATTCATTGCCGGAACCATCATTTGGGAACGCAGGACATTTTCGGGTTTTTGAGCGGACTCGGTAACCTGCTTCCAGAGCCGATCAGAATAAAAGTTCGCGTTTTTGGTGGCCGTTTCAATTTTGTCGGCATCGATTCCGGCATGGTAATAAGCGATTCGGGCTTCTACATAATGCTTAAAATCGACCCTGAGTTTTGAACGAGTGGGTTCTGGGTACAGGTCGGCGCGCAGGATGGCCGTCCCGATATCGTTGGCTTCTTCTACAATTACTTTTCGCCGTTCGTCATAACGGTTTGCCGCCATGTTGAAGGTGAACGCCAGGAACAAGGCAATCAACCCAAGCAAGGAACCTTCTATAGTGCCCAGATTCAGTGCTTCGTTGATTACGCCTTTTTTGAGATGGTGTTGCCTGAACTTAAAGCCGAGCGCATTGAAAACGAGCATCAGCATAAAAAGCAGCGCTATGATTAGCCACGCATCGGTTCGATAGAGTAAAGAAGTGTTCATAACGTTACAGCATAAAAAATCCCGGGGAAAATCCGGGATTCTAATTATCTTATTTCATTATTCTCAATCAAATCAATAAATAAATTGATTTTGTCCTTGAGTTCTTTTCGCGGTGCGATGAAATCCAAAAATCCATGTTCCAATACAAACTCCGCAGTTTGAAAACCTTCTGGCAATTCCTTTCCGGTGGTGTCTTTTACCACACGTGGCCCGGCAAAACCAATTAGCGCGCCAGGTTCAGAAATGTTCACGTCACCCAGCATGGCATAAGAAGCGGTCGTTCCTCCGGTGGTTGGGTCGGTACACAAAGAGATGTACGGGATTTTGGCTTCGGCGAGTTGCGCCAATTTAGCCGACGTTTTGGCCAATTGCATCAACGAATAAGCCGCTTCCATCATACGGGCACCACCCGATTTAGAAATCATGACGAACGGAATTCTGTTTTTGATAGAATGGTCAATCCCACGGGCAATCTTTTCACCAACTACAGCGCCCATCGATCCACCGATAAAGGCAAAATCCATACAGCAAACCACAAGGTCTTTGCCTTTTGATTTGCCGACTGCCGTACGTACGGCATCTTTCAAACCAGTTTTGGCCATCACATCCTTAAGACGGTCAGAGTATTTTTTGGTATCCACAAAATGAAGCGGATCCTTTGAGGTCATGTTGGCATCGAGCTCCTTAAATGTGTTGTTGTCGAATAAAATCTCGAAATATTCAGCGCTTCCGATACGAACGTGAAAGTCGTCTTCAGGGCTTACCCAAAGGTTGCGTTCGAGTTCATCGGCGTCGACAATCTTTCCGGTTGGCGATTTGTACCATAAGCCTTTGGGAACGTCTTTTTTATCTTCGGTTGCGGTGGTAATCCCTTTTTCTGTTCTTTTAAACCAAGCCATATCTTTAAATTGTGAATTGTGAATTGTAAATGGTGAATTATGCGTGGCATTCACCATTCACAATCCACCATTTATAAAGTGTTTACGTTATTTAAATCGGCGAACGCCTGTTCGAGCCTTTTGTTGAAGGTCAATTCGCCTTCGCGCACCCATTTGCGTGGGTCGTAGTGTTTTTTGTTTGGAGCATCGGCACCGTCTGGATTCCCGATTTGGGTTTTGAGGTATTCAATATTGTTTACCATATAATCGCGGATACCTTCGGTGAAAGCAAACTGCAAATCGGTATCAATGTTCATTTTGATGACGCCGTAGCTAATGGCTTCGCGGATCTCCTCGAGCGTAGAACCCGATCCACCATGGAACACAAAGTCCACCGGATTTTTACCCAGACTATGCTTTTTCTGGATGTAATCCTGTGAATCGCGCAAAATGGTTGGCGTGAGTTTTACATTTCCGGGTTTGTAAACGCCGTGTACGTTTCCGAAAGCTGCGGCAATCGTGAAACGCGGGCTTACTTTCATGAGTTCGGTATAAGCATAATCTACGTCTTCTGGAGTCGAATACAATTCAGAATGGTCTACACCCGAATTGTCAACGCCGTCTTCCTCACCACCTGTGATTCCGAGTTCAATCTCGAGGGTCATGCCCATTTTGCTCATGCGCTCGAGGTATTTTTTACAGATGTCGATGTTTTCCTCCATCGACTCTTCGGATAAGTCGAGCATGTGTGAGCTGTACAATGGTTTTCCGGTTTCGGCGAAGTGCTTTTCTGAAGCTTCGAGCAAACCGTCAATCCAAGGCAATAATTTTTTGGCGCAGTGGTCGGTGTGCAGGATGACTGTGGCTCCGTAGGCTTCGGCGAGTGCGTGGATGTGTTTGGCACCTGCAATCGCACCTGCAATCGACGCCTGTTCTCCCGCATTAGACAAGCCTTTTCCGGCATTGAACGCCGCGCCGCCGTTAGAAAACTGGATAATTACCGGCGCTTTGAGTTTGGCCGCCGTTTCAAGGACTCCATTAATGGTGCTGGATCCGGTTACGTTTACCGCCGGAAGCGCAAAGCCTTTTTCTTTGGCATAGGCAAAAATTTCCTGAACCTGGTCTCCTGTGGCAACCCCTGGTTTTATATTGTGAGCCATCGTATGTTGGTTTAAAATTATCCCGACTATTCGGGACAACAAAAATAATAATTTTATCGATTTAGAACGGATAATTGATGCCAATATTTGCCACCGAATTCCCGAAGTTGTAATCGCGAAACCATTTCTTGCCAGAGGTGTTAGACGGATTGTAAGTCTTGAACCCAAAATCAAGCCGTACCACAAAAAAATTGAAGTCATAGCGGAATCCGAGCCCTGAACCTACAGCGATATCCTCAAGCGAACTCAGCCCGTTGAAGGTGGCTTTTTCATCCTCAACATTGTCGAGTACGTTCCAGATGTTGCCCGTGTCTACAAACAAAGCGCCGTTGAACTGCCCAAAGAAATTGAAACGGTATTCGGCGCTGATGGCAATTTTGAGGTTGGCTTCGTTGAAATCGTTCTGTGCGGCAGTGCTTCCGGGTCCGAGAGAGTACGCTTGCCAGGCGCGGTTGTCGTTGGTTCCGCCCGCAAAATAGCTTCGCGAAAATGGAATACTGTTGGAGTTGCCGTACGGAATGGCAATCCCGGCAAAACTCCTAAAGGCCAGCACGCGTTTGCGACCCAAATCCCAATGCTTGATGTAATCGAATTCTCCTTTGATGTATTGCGAATATTCGAGCCCGAAAATCTCGGTGTTGCCCTTGTCGTTTTTGTCATTTTTGGCCAACCTGGACATCAGCGAAAGGAAATTCCCCGCCGATTCGATTTTGGTCTTGAACCCGTAATAATTCTCGTCCTTGGTGTCGGTTTTGGTCGTTTTGGTAAACGAGAAGTTCGATGCAAAAATCAGGTTGTTCTCGGTAAGGCGTTCCCTCCTTTGTGCGATACTGCCTATGGTTTTCCTGTCGCCTTCGGTGGTTGGGATGGTGATGGGCGTGGCATTCGCGCCGGTTGTCGAATTGATGAAAGCATTCACGCCTTCGTCGATCTTGAGCTCTTTTACCGTCGCATTCGGATCCACAAAAAGCGAAGGATCTACATTGTAAGCCTGCGCCAGCGTATTGAGCGTTTTGTACGAAGAGCTGTAAATTTTGAAGTAATTCTGCGTGTTGACGTTGTTCACGTATTGGATGTTGAACAAGTCAAGCCGCGCGCTCGAATTCCGCTTGGGCGACCAATTGTAAGACAGTGCACTCGTGAAATTTTCCTTGTCGAGCCCGATGTTTTCCTGCTTAGCGATACCCATGCTCAGCGTCGTAGACGGAATCATGCTTTTGGGGATGATCTTCTCTGTTTTAAAGAACATGAAAATCCGCGGGAAGTTGAGTTTCAGGTCGACCCCGTATTCGGATACATTGAAAAAAGCATCGTTGGGATTGGCCAAATCCTTAGACGAACCGATGTTGCCACGTGCCGAAATCTCGAAGGTTTCCGCGCCGTTGAACACATTTCGGATGGTGAGTGTGGGCGCAGCCGAAATCCCAAAATCCTGGATGTTAGAATGCGTCACGTCGAGCGAGGCACCAAAACTGTATTTTTTGCGGGGTTGCAGGTAAATATTAGCAATCAATGAACTTTGCAAGGTGTCGGCAGGATCTACAATATATTGTATCGTGGGGTAATTGAAAATCTTGAGGTTGCTCAGGTAACGCGTGGTCAAGGTGGTTCGCAGGTCAGAGAACAAATTGCCTTGGTTGATGAAAACCGCATCGGTAATGGCGCGTGGCCGGTATTTTAGCTTCTTGGATCCCCACAGATTGAAATTGCGATAAGTGGTGCGCAAGGTGTCCTCAAAACCCGGACGGCTTTTGTTGGGCGGGAAATCAGTATAGATATTCACCTGGCTGATTTTGTACTGCTTGAACGGAACGGTTGTGGTAGAATCGCCCTCGCGATAAGAGTAATCGGTGATCTTCATATTCACGTTCGCCTTGAAATTGGCGTTGAGCGTATCAATGTCAAAGTTGATGTTGTTGGGCTGGAAATAGTACACGCCGTTGTTGCGAAAATGCGTCGTGATGCGGTTGCGCTCATTCTCAAAATCCTCGGTCTTGTATTGTTTGCCCGTACGGATAAAGGAATTCGACATGCGTGAGCGGTACATCGAATCGAGCACTGGCGTGGAGATGGTGGTTTTGAGCGTGTCTACAAAAAACGGATTTCCGGTAGTTACAAAGTATTTGATGGCCGCTTTTTTGGGTTTGAGTGAATCGATTTCAAAACGCGTCTTGACATTAAAATACCCATTGTTAAAATAATACGATTTGAGCCTGGTTGCCGATTTTTGTGTGCTTTTTGGGTCTATGATTACCGGCGGCTCGCCATTGTCCCTAAGAAAGTTATGGATGCCGGCGTACCAGAACGACTGTCCCAATCGGTTGACCTGTTTGGCAGAGAGCCATTTGGACTTGCGGCGGTACTTTTCTGGATTTTTAACAAATTTGGATTGGTAAAGGCTGTCGTGGTTGAGTTTGGCCAGGTTGTACAGGTTGAGCCTAAGGTGGTAACCCAGCAAAGATGAGTTGGGTTTTTGGTACAAAAGGTTCTGGATGTTCTCGCTGGTTTCCTTTTTATCGTTGACGACAATCTGGGTTTTGGTGAGCAATTTCTTGTTGTTGGGCACCTTTTTCACCGTGTCGCAGGCCGAGATAAATAATCCAATTAGAATAAATAATGATATTTTTGTACCGGCGCTTCTCAAGGGTTTCGACATATTTAATTCAAAAGTACATTTTTTTATGCTTAGTAAAAACCAAATCAAACTAATAACGGCTTTGCAGCAAAAAAAATACAGGCAGTCCCACCGATTGTTTTTCGCCGAAGGTGTGAAAGTGATTTCGGAGTTGCTGCAATCGGCTTTTGAACTAGACCAACTTTTTGAAACCGAGCCGCTGTTTGAAAGCGTTCCATCCAATAAGAAAGTATCCATCAGCGAAAGTGAACTCAAAAAAATCAGCGTCTTATCCACACCCAACAATTGCCTTGCGGTTTTTAAAATGCCGGTGGAGTCGCCCATGCTACAAAACGGTCTAATCGTAGCGCTCGATGACATTCGCGATCCGGGAAACCTGGGTACGATTTTGCGCTTGTGTGATTGGTTTGGTATCGAACAACTCGTTTGTTCTAACGAAACGGTCGACGTTTTCAACCCCAAAGTGGTCCAAGCCACAATGGGTTCGCTAGCAAGGGTTGCTGTGCATTATGTGGATCTCGAGCAATTCCTGTCACAAACCAAACTTCCAGTTTTTGGCACTTTCATGGATGGAAAAAACATCTACAGCGAAGCATTGCCAAGTGAAGGCATTATCGTCTTAGGAAACGAAGCCAATGGTATTTCACCGGCAATCGAAAAAAAGGTAAGCCATAAAATTGCCATCCCAAGGTTTGGGAAACTGCAACAAACAGAAAGTTTAAATGTGGCTACCGCTGCTGCGATTGTGCTGAGCGAGTTCAGGCGTTCTTAGTGGAATGCAAAGTTGATTAAAATCGCGCGGGTTTTCATCGACTGCACATTGCTTGTCCAAGGGCTGTTGGGGTCGGCATCGCGGATGAGTTCGTCGCCCATGCCAAAAACCCCACGGATCGAAGGCGAGAATTTAAAGTATTCCAGGTACAAATCAATCCCAAAACCCAGTTCGGCATTGCTTGTCATTTTCTTGACCCTGAATTTTTGTTGCTTGTTGTCGTCTATAGACGCTTCATTGCTGCCAAGGTTCATGGTTTGGGAAACTCCGGCTAGCAAATAAGGCCTTACATTTCCGGTCCTGAGCGAAGAGAATTTGAGCAGCAACGGGAAATGCAGGTAAGTGGCGCCCACTTGTCTTTTCGTATCGATTTCTTTAGTGAAACCGGGAAAGGTGAGGTTGCGTTGCGTGTAATACAAACCCGGTTCAAAACGCAAGTCGATGTATTCGTGCAAACGCAGGTTACCAATCAGTCCCACGTCGAAACCCGTGGTGCGATCCACAAGGATTTCTCTGCCGGGTTGCTTGTAGGCGAACTTGAAATCGTAAAAATTGAATCCAAGGAAATAACCCCAATGCACGCGCTGCTTGTCGAAATTTTCATGGTTGATGATCGGGTCCTTGCTGAATAATCCCCGCGCGCCCTGGGCATTTACCGCCAAGGCCAAAAACAGGAATAGTAAAACAAACGTATTTCTCATATTATTTTTTAGAAGCTGAATAAATGGTTGCCACGCCAAAAGTCTGCGGCATCGCGGCCACCTCTATAAACCCAACTTTGCGTAAAATATTGTTCAACGCCTCGCCAAACGGGAAAACCGATGCCGACTCAGACAAATAACCATAAGCGGCGTTGTCTTTAGAAAACAATCTCCCAATTTGCGGTAAAATGTATTTGGTGTAAAACCAATAGCCTTGTTTGAAAGGGGTTTTGGTTGGGTTCGACGTTTCGAGGATCACGAAAATCCCGCCGGGTTTGAGTACACGAAGGATCTCGCCAAGCCCTTTTTCGAGGTTTTCAAAATTGCGCACTCCGAACGCTACGGTGATCGCATCAAAGCTATTGTCTTCAAAAGGCATATTTTCAGAATCGCCCAGCAGCATCTCGATGCGGTCGGAGAGTTTACGGGCCTCGATTTTCTTTTTGCCTATGTCTAGCATGCCGGCAGAAATGTCAAAACCGGTGATTTTTTTCGCGCCGGTTTGCGCCATAAGAATCGCTAAATCTCCGGTTCCGGTGGCGATGTCGAGGATTGTCTCGGGTTTTTTATCGGCTACAAGCTTTAAGACTTTTTTACGCCATTTGACATCGATCCCAAACGAAATCACGCGGTTGAGGTTGTCATAGTTGCCCGAAATGGTATCGAACATTTGAGTGACCTGTTCTTTTTTGGGCAGCTCAGAATTTTTATAAGGCGTGACGGGGTTTGGCATTTCGAATTTTTGACAAAGATAGAAACAATTATGAATTATGAATGGTGGCACGAGCAATAGCGAATTGGCGAAGCAATGGTGAATGGTCAGTAACCTCATTCAACATTCACAGTTCTTTTAGTACATACGTTTCGAAAGTAAAATCGTATTTGTGTTTTTCGTCTTTTGGGTGGGTTTCGGCGTTTATCAGTCGCCAGGTCAAAGCATCGATTTCGGGGAAGAAAGTATCGGCCTCGAACGATTCGTGTACGCGCGTGAGTTCTATCTGGTCACAAAAAGGCAATCCTTGTTGGTAGATTTCGCCGCCGCCAATTAAGAACGCTGTTTCGTTTTTTGGAACTGCAGCCATGGCTTTTTCTATCGAGTCCACAACGATGCAACCTTCGTATTGGTAATCATTTTGTCGGGTGATAATCACATGCGTCCGGTTGGGCAAAGGTTTGGGGAAACTCTCGAATGTCTTGCGGCCCATGATGATGTAATGTCCGGTGGTGAGTGCCTTGAACCTTTTAAAATCGTCGGGGAGATGCCAGAGTAGTTGGTTGTCTTTTCCGAGCGCGTTGTTTTCGGCCGCCGCCGCAATCATTACAATCATGAGATAGTTAGCTTTCGTTTGCGGTTTTTTGTCTGATTTTCTCCAGACGATTTTGTTGTTTGGTCACGAGTTTGTCGACCTGTTCGCGCTCCCAATCCTTGTTCATGAAGCGGTCAGTGATGTAGACTTTGATGAAGTGTAAAATCAGCAGGAACAGCCAGCCGGCGATGGCCCAGGTGTACCAAATGGTAGGCGCGCCAACCTCCATTAAAGCATTGGCCACATACATGAATAAACTGCCGAGTAGAAAGAGGATAAAGTGAAAATAGAGGGTTTTCTTTTGATGGATCCTTTTTCTCGCGTATTCGTATTGTTCTTGTAATTCTTTTTCCATGATCCCGGTTTTGGTTAGAAAAATAGTCAAAAAAGCAGTTTGTGCGAAAGACAAATTTACAGTTTAATATTCAGATTTGTATGGGTGATTTTTTGTAATTTTAGGCCAGAAAATAAGCGATATGAAATTCGGTTTGGGCAGTTTACTCTTATTGGCAACCTTGGGCCTTTTTGCACAGGAAAAAGAAAACGACAAGAAATTGCCTTACCCGATGATTGAAAACGACTCCTTGTACCGCGAAGACCAATTCTACTTAGCCTTTTCTTATAACATTTTGCTCAACCGGCCATCGGGGATTTCGCAGAATAAATTCAATTCGGGCTTTACGGGTGGTTTTTTGCGCGATTTCCCGATCAACAAAAAGCGGACTTGGGCCATTGCACCCGGATTGGGCGTTTCCTACAACAAATACTTTCACAATCTGGTCATCTCTAAAAAGGACGAAGTGCCGCAATACAACGTCATTACAGAAGGTGTCAGTTACCAAAAGAACAAACTCGACCAGGTTTTTATCGATGTACCCATAGAAATCCGTTGGCGCACTTCTACGCCGCAAAGCCATAAATTCTGGCGGATTTATTCAGGAATCAAGCTCAGTTACCTCGTGATGGACAAATCGCGTTACGTAGACGCCACTTACAACATCACCGTAACCAAGAATCCCGACATCAATAAATTCCAGGTGGGTACTTACGTGGTTTGGGGTTACAATACCTGGAACTTCTATGGGTATTACGGAGTCACGCCGCTTTATGGTTCTAAAGCCAAATTTAAAGGGGAGAAAGTCGAGTTCAATTCGCTCAACCTCGGGCTGATGTTCTACATCTTATAGCCAACAGTACAACAGCACCAATTGTGGGATAATCCCGAAAAAGAAACCGATCACAAGTTCGGTTCCGGTATGCGCTTTCATTTCCAGCCGGGAGGCCGCCACCAGGCCGTTGGCCAATAGCAGTATCGCAATTACATTGATCAGGTTGACCTGGTTGTAAATGCTCAGGGCTATCGTAAAAACCGTCAGCGCGCTGATGCCCATCATGTGCAGGCTCGCCTTCACTTTGGCAAAAAGCAAAATCAATGTCAGCAACGCGCTCAGGATACCGCCCGCAAAAAAGAAAAACAATTCGGGAATGCGGTCAATGGTGATGCTTTGACGCAGCAGGACAACCATTAATACAATTTGGATCACTAATGGGATTTTGCGTTGCGACAAGTCGGCGATCATTATAGAATCTACCTTTCCCAACGTCTTCAACAGGTAAATGAACGCCATCGGAATCAGGATGGTGATGATTACAATTTGCAATACGATAAGGATTTGTTGTGCGGGTTCAAAATAATTCTTTCCCCAAAAAAAATAGGCGAGTGTCCCCAGAACGGGTATAAAAACCGGATGGAACAGATACGAAAACAGCGGCAGGATTTTTCTCAACACTTACATTTTTTTACGCATGCGCGCCACCGGAATATCAAGCTGTTCGCGGTATTTGGCAATAGTTCTGCGCGCAATCGGGTAGCCTTTGTCCTTGAGCATTTCGGCGAGCTGGTCGTCGGGAAGCGGTTTGTGCTTGTCTTCTTCTTCAATAATATCCTGCAGGATTTTCTTGATTTCAAGTGTCGAAACATCGTCGCCCTGGTCATTTTTCATCGACTCTGAGAAAAATTCCTTAATAAGCTTGGTGCCATAAGGCGTTTCTACATATTTGCTATTGGCCACGCGCGAAATCGTCGAGATGTCTAGACCAACGGTATCGGCAATATCCTTTAAAATCATCGGGCGCAATTTGGTTTCATCGCCTTCAAGGAAATATTCCTTTTGGTAATGCATGATCGCATTCATCGTGACCAGCAAAGTTTCCTGGCGTTGCTTGATGGCATCAATGAACCATTTGGCCGAGTCTAGCTTTTGCTTGATGAATTGCACCGCGTCTTTCTGTTGCGATGATTTGTCGCGCGAGTCTTTGTAAGTCTGCAGCATTTCCTTGTAATCGCGCGATACATGTAGCGTGGGTGCATTGCGGCCATTGAGTGTGAGTTCGAGTTCGCCTTCCACAATCCGGATCTGAAAATCGGGAACCACATTCTCAGTAATACGAGTTCCGGCTGCCGAACCGCCCGGTTTGGGGTTGAGTTTTTCGATCTCGTGGATCGCTTTTTTGAGCTGGTCGTTGGATACGCCGTATTTCTGCTGTAGTTTGTCGTAGTGCTTTTTTGTAAAAGCATCGAATTGGTTCTCGATGATATCCGTGGCCAAATCCACATATTCGGTGGGCGTTTTGTGTTTGAGCTGCAACAGCAAACATTCCTGCAAATCGCGCGCGCCCACACCCGAAGGTTCGAGTTCGTGGATGATATGAAGGATGCGTTCTACGGTTTTCTCATCGGTGTAAATGCCTTGCGTAAAAGCCATGTCATCTACAATGTCGGCAATGCTGCGGCGGATGTAACCCATATCGTCAATGCTTCCCACGAGAAACTCTGCAATCTCGCGATCGCTATCAGACAAGATAAAAGTGTTGAGCTGGCCCAACAAATCCTGGTGAAAACTCACCTGCGAGGCCAATGGCGATTCGCGCTGTTCCTCGTCACTATAGTTGTTGCTTTGGAGTTTGTAGTCGGGCGTTTCGTCGTTGCTCAGGTATTCGTCTATGTTGATTTCGTCGGCTTCGATGGTTTCATTGTCGTCGTAATCGTCGAACTCTTCTTCCTGTTCAAATTCGTCTTTCTCGTATTCTTCCTCTTCGTTGCCGCCTTCAAGCGCCGGATTTTCATTCATTTCTTCCTTGAGCCGCTGCTCAAAAGCCTGCGTCGGCAACTGGATCAGCTTCATGAGCTGGATTTGCTGCGGAGAGAGTTTTTGCGAGAGTTTGAGGTTGAGGAATTGCTTGAGCATGGTGGTGAATTTGTTGTTCAAATTTACAAAAAGAATTTTGTTTTTTTGAAGCTGATCCCGCTTTCCGCTATATCTTTTGTCCGCTAAAGAAGCGGAACAAAAGGATGCCGCTGCAATCGGGGCTATTTATCAACTTTTGTCTGGCCACAAAAGTTGCAAAAAGGCCTAGCGACTAAATCACAATCTTGAAAACTACCTCAGAACGCGGTCT
>DLHP01000015.1:8698-52062 GCA_002483285.1 Flavobacterium sp. UBA7665 | reverse complement strand
GATTGCAGCGGATATCCTTTTGCGAGGCACGAGCAAAAGATAGCAGCGGAAAGCGGGAAACAGCTCCCAAAAAATCAATTGTATTTATTCCTATAATCAATCGGCGACATCCCCGTCACTTTCTTAAACACCTCCCTAAACGCCTTAGTATCGGTATAACCCACCTCATACATGACTTCATTGACGGTTTTGCGTCCGGTTTCGAGCTGTTGTTTGGCGACCTCGATTTTGACGCGTTGCAGGTATTCTACCACGGTGTTGGATGTGGCTCTTTTAAAACGACGCTCAAAGGTGCGCCTTGCAATACCTACCTTATCTGCTATTTCTTCTACGGTTAATTTTAGATTGTAGTTCGCTTCGATGTATTCCTGTGCCCTAACAATCGGGAAGTCGTCGTGCTCTTTTTGGCCTTTGAACATAATGAACTGCGACTGGCTGTTGCGTTCCATTTCGAGCAAGAAGAATTTGGAGGCCATGATCGCCATTTCACGCGTGGTGTATTTCTCCACGAGATACAAGAGTAAATTCCAATAAGAAGTTGCGCCGCCACTCGTGTACAAGCCGTTTTGTTCGGTGATAATTTTTTCGTGTTCGAGCCTTACATCGGGGTAACGATCGCGGAAATCGTTAGAAAACAGCCAGTGCGTTGAGCACGATTTGTCTTTAAGCAAGCCAGTTTCGGCGAGCAGGAACGCGCCGATGCAAAGGCTTGCGACTTCTGCGCCGTTTTTGTATTGGCTCACAATCCAGGGAAGGAAATCCTTGTTCTTTTGCAGCGCAATCTCCATACTGCCGCTGAGCGCGGGCACGATGATCAGGTCGGTTTTAAGTACCTGGTCAATCAATAGGTCAGGGCGGATGGTGACCAAACCGTCGTTGATGGTTACTTCATTGGTAAGCCCAACCAGTTGGATTTTAAAAAAAGGTTCATGTCCCGCTGATTTAAAAAACTCATTCACAGCGCTAAACATATAACGCGGATCGACTATGGCCGCGG
This sequence comes from Flavobacterium sp. UBA7665, assembly GCA_002483285.1. Taxonomy (GTDB): domain Bacteria; phylum Bacteroidota; class Bacteroidia; order Flavobacteriales; family Flavobacteriaceae; genus Flavobacterium. Next base: position 51,065 of record DLHP01000015.1, on the reverse strand, counting down.
TGACTGCCGTTTCTGGAACTAAGATGCTGATGTGTTTCATGTAGCAAAGATGCAAAATCATATTGTCGGAATCAACCCTTTACATTGTCGTTTTTACACATTATGGATGCCAAAATTTGCCAATACCTTTACCAAATCGAACTGGCGCGACGGTGTTTGACCTTGTTTTTATAGCAACACATTTGGGTTTTGGAACCAATTTCTTTAGTTTTGATACGCACCAAAAACCGCAAAAGTTGAGAACGCTACTTTAGGATTGCGTCGCAAAAAGATCCAATTCATGATTTGCACTAAAATAGTAACTATCAAAATCAATTTATTATGAAAGAAGTATGGTTCAATCTTGGCGTTAAGGATTTAAAAAAATCGAAGGCATTTTTTTCTGAACTCGGTTTTGCATTTAGGGAAAGTCATAACAGCGCGATTTGCGAGTGCATGACTATTGGAGAAAAGGACATTGTAATCATGCTTTTTGACGAAAACACGCTTGAGGGCTTTATGCAGCTTCCGTTGACCGATACGTTGAAAACCTGTGAAATCATGATTTCCTTTGATGCCGAAAGCCCTGAAGCGGTAGATGCGATGGCAGCCAAGGCCGAAAAAGCCGGTGCGAATGTATTCGGGAAGCCGCAAAGCATCCAGGGTTGGATGTACGGATTCGCTTTTGCCGACCTTGACGGGCACCGTTGGAACATGCTTTATATGGATCCCACGAAAATGCAACCCTGCTAAAAAAAGTAGCGATGAACAATATGAACAAAGTAAAAGTGGCAACCATCGACGCGTACATCGCTTTGCAACCCGAGGCCATTCGCAACAGGTTGGAAGAAGTGCGCCAGCTTATTCGGTCTGTAGCACCCGAAGCCGAAGAGACCATCAGCTACAATATGCCGGCGTTTAAATTACAGGGCATGCTCGTTGGTTTTGCGGCCTGGAAGGAGCACTGCGGGTTTTATCCGTGGAATGGCCATACGGTAGAAGAGTTTTCAAAGGAGCTGGAAGGATTTAAAACCTCTTCGGGCGCGATACAGTTGCCTTACAAAGACAAACTACCAGTGACTTTACTCAAGAAAATCATCCGCGCGCGGATTAAGGGAAACCAAAACAAAGAAAAATCAAACTCAACCAAAAAATAACCAACCATGAATTTAGAACCAATTACAGTGATGGCCGAAGTGGCCGCACCAATAGCAAAAGTATGGGAAACCTGGACATCGCCCGAGCACATCACCCAATGGTGCAGCGCTTCAGACGACTGGCACGCTCCAAAAGCCAACAATGACCTGCGTGCAGGAGGTAAGTTTATGACGCGTATGGAAGCCAAAGACGGCAGTTTCGGGTTTGACTTTGAGGGCGTTTACACGATGGTAGAGCACCACAAACACATTGCCTACGAAATGCCTGATGGCAGGAAGGTGGCGATCATTTTTGAAAGCCAGGGCAGCCATACCAAAGTCACCGAGACCTTTGATCCCGAAAACCAAAACCCAATTGAAATGCAGCGTGACGGCTGGCAGGCCATACTCGATAATTTCAAGAAATACACAGAAACCAACTAAAACCAAACCTCATGAAAAAAGACAAAATCATTTATTGGACCGCCACGACGCTCATTTTTTTGTTCGAAGGCGTCCTGCCTGCATTGACCGGCCAATCAGAAATGGCCAAGGAAGGGATACGCCATTTGGGCTATCCCGAATATTTTGGGTTGATGCTGGTCGTTTTTAAAGTAATAGGTGCTATCGTATTGATCGTCCCACAAGTTCCAAAACGCATTAAGGAATGGGCTTACGCCGGGTTTGGTATCGATTTCATTTGCGCTTCGGTAAGCCATTGGGCGGTAGACGGTTTGGGCGGCGACACGTTTTTCCCTTTGATAGTTTTTGCGGTGCTCGCGGTTTCTTACATTTATTACCATAAAATCAACGACCATAAATCGATTTGATTATGCTGACTACCATACTCATTGCCCTTCTAGGATTAATTGTTTTGCTGTTGTTGGCTGCAGCGGTCATGCCGAAAAAGTACACACTCGCCTCATCGGTTGTGATCAATCGCCCGCAGGCACAGGTGTTTGATTACATTCGTCATATCAAAAACCAGGAGCATTACAGCAAATGGGTCATGGCCGACCCCAATCTCAACATCGTGTACAAAGGAACCGATGGCGAACTTGGATTTACTTCGACCTGGAAAAGCGAACTCAAAAACGTGGGCGAAGGCGCGCAGGAAATCACCAAACTATTTCCCGGCCAAGGCTATGAGGTAGAAATAAGATTTGAAAAGCCATTCAAGGGAACCAGTTACGCGGTGGCAATGACCGAGCCTACGCCAGATGGACAAACCACAGTCACCACGACATTCCACACCTCGATGCCATTCCCGATGAATGCGATGGCGCCGTTGCTCAAGAAAATGCTGTTGAAGGATATGGACGAAACCTCCCAAAATCTCAAAAAGCAACTCGAGCAGTAACCACCGCTCAACACATACGGATTCTACAAATCCCACCAGTTTTAATCGGTGGGATTTGTGTTTTATAAAATTCCAATCAACTGTTACTTGTAGGATAGCGTTCGGTTTTATTTGCCTAAATTTGATTAAAATGCTACCTAATGGACATCACCATGCAACTCCAATGGCTTTTTGTGCTCGCGATCCCCATAGCTTGTATCGCCTGGACCGTCACCCATGAAGAGATCTTTCGCGAGCCACACGAGTATTGCGTGCGCCGAAGCCAAGCCGACCACCGTTTGCTGTCGCGCAAGTTTTTCTATCTGTTCACCTGTGAATACTGTTTTAGCCATTATGTAACCATTGCGGTATTGCTGCTTACCAATTATCGGTTGCTTCTCGATGACTGGCGTGGCTACCTGATTGCGGGTTTTGCGCTGGTGTGGATTGCCAACATTTATATGAGCCTTTTTGCGCTCTTGCGACAAGCCATAAAAATGGAAAAGACAGAGATTAAACTGCTCGAGAAAAAGGAAGAGCAGCTGCAAAACGAGGACCCATAGCAAGGATTGGGTTTGAAAAATGGCTGCTGTTGGATATTGAATTTAATTTAGTATTTTCGAGAGAGCAAAAAACACCTAAGCATAGGGAGGCGATACAACTGCTTTCCGAATTCTAAAATAAATCCCCGCATGACTAAAATTAGCGCTTCTTCTACCGGTTCACATTTTGTTTCAGGCGGAGGTGAAATGAGCCAACTTGTGCGCGCTAAAGATTGGTCGGGCTCTTCGCTCGGCACACCCGAAACCTGGCCACAAAGCTTAAAGACCACACTCGATATCGTTCTCAATTCTAAATTCCCTATGTTTCTTTGGTGGGGAACAGAGCTGATTAGTTTCTACAATGACGCGTATCGGCCAAGTCTTGGAGTCAATGGCAAACACCCGTCAATATTGGGGATGCCTGCTCGTGACGCCTGGCCCGAAATCTGGGACACCATCCAACCGCTTATTGACCAGGTACGAACTACTGGCGAAGCCATTTGGCGCGAAGACCAACTGATCCCTATTTACCGCAACGGAGAAATCCAGGAGGGTTACTGGACTTTCAGCTACAGCCCTGTTCATGACGAACTCGGGCACATTGAAGGTATTCTGGTCACCTGTAATGAAACCACCCAAGAGGTTAATAACCGAAAAAGCATAGTAGAACGTGAGGAAAGGTTTCGTACAATGGCAGAGTCCTCAGACATCCTAATTGCGGTGGCGGATGAAACCGGCAATGTGGTTTATTTCAACCCCACCTGGTTAAATTTAACGGGGCGTTTAATGAAAGACCTGCTCGAATTCGGGTGGGCAGATTTGATCCATCCAGAAGACCGCGACGGTTATATCGCAAGTTACCGGGAAGCTTTTGAAAAGCAGGTTGCTTTTACAGGCGAATTCAGGGTGCTCGATCGCGACCAAAAATACCGCACCTTACTGGCCAAAGTCTCCCCGTTGTTTCATGGCGATGGGACTTTTTCGGGATACATCAGTTCTTGTACCGACCTCACCGAAACGCGCAAAGCCGATGCGTTGCTCAAAAAGGAGGAAGAGCGATTCAGGAATGTGGCCAACAATGCGCCGGTGTTGATTTGGATGTCGGACACCCGTAAATTCTGTCATTTTTTCAATTCTGCCTGGCTTGAGTTTACCGGACGGACGCTCGAACAAGAACAGGGACAGGGTTGGACACAAGGCGTACATCCCGAAGACTTAGAACAATCTCTGGCTACTTGTCGTTCGGCATTTGAAGGGCGTGAGGAATTTTATATGGAATACCGTTTGCTCAGGCACGATGGGCAATACCGCTGGATTTCTGAGAAAGCGGCCCCACATTTTGCCGCCAATGGCGAGTTTGAAGGATTCATTGGCGCGTGCATGGATATTCACGAGAAAGTCGTCGCCGAGCAGCAACTCAAAGAAAACGAGGAAAAACTAAATATCATCATTGACGCGAGCGAGCTGGGTACCTGGCAGCTCAACATGAAAACCCGACAAGTGGCCTATTCAGAGCGTTACCTGGCTATTTTCGATTTTCCGCCGGGCACGGTGGTACAGCATGCCGACTTGCTCGCCCGACTGCATCCAGACGACTTATCCACCAGGAATGAGGCTTTTGCAGCAGCAATCCAAACCGGATTTTTGCATTATGAAGCGCGTATCTATTGGCAAGACCAATCGATACATTGGTTTGACGGCCGTGGCAAAGTTTTCTACGATGAAAATGGTGAACCCGAAAAAATGGTGGGAACCATCCGCGATATTACTGCCGAAAAGTTACACGAAGAAGAACTCACCCGCAGTGAGGCCAAGTTCAGGTTACTCGCCGATTCGATGCCGCAACACATCTGGACTGCAGATATCCAGGGGAATATAGATTATTACAATGCGTCGGTCTATAGTTTTTCGGGGCATACACCCGAATCCCTTGAAAAAGAGGGTTGGTTGAGTATTGTTCATCCTGATGACCGCGAAGAAAATAGCAAAGCATGGATGCATGCCGTCCAAAACGGGATTCCTTTTATCTTCGAGCATCGCTTTCTGCGGCACGATGGCGAATACCGTTGGCAATTGAGTCGCGCCATTCCGCAGCGTGACAGCCAAGGACAGATTCAGATGTGGGTTGGCACCAGTACCGATATCCAAGAGCAGAAAATGTTTGCCACCGAGCTTGAAACACAAGTTCGCAAGCGCACCAAAGAACTCAAGGAACTCAATGAATCGCTCGCCAAAAGTGAAGAACGCTACCACTTGATGGTAGACCAGGTACAGGACTATGCCATTCTTTACCTCAATGAGCAAGGTGTTGTAGAAAACTGGAACAAAGGCGCAGAAAAAATCAAGGGCTACCGTGCCGACGAGATCATTGGCAAGAACTTCTCTACATTTTACACAGAGGCCGACCGGAAAATAAACTTGCCGCAACAGCTCTTGTCCCAAGCCAGGCAGACCGGCAGGGCCAATCAGGAAGGTTGGCGTGTTAGAAAAGGAGGCGACAGGTTTTGGGCAAACATTACCATTACAGCAGTTCACAATGCCGAAGGTGAGGTCATCGGTTTTTCTAAAGTAACCCATGATTTGACCGAGAAGAAGGAAATCACCGAACAACTCAGAGCCAACGCTGCCCAACTCCAACAGCAGAATACCGAACTCGAAAAAATGAACAAGGAACTCGAATCATTCGCCTACATTTCGAGCCACGATTTACAGGAGCCGTTGCGCAAGATACAGACGTTTGCTTCGCGCATTCAGGATATGGAGTATGACAACCTATCGGAGAATGCCAAAGACAACTTCAGGAGGATGCAAGGCGCTGCCAAACGCATGCAGGTACTAATAGAAGATCTATTGGTGTATTCGCGAACCAGTGATGCCGAGCGAAAATATGTCAAGTCCGACCTCAATAAACTCGTTAGTGAAGTGATTGACGATATGGGCGAGGAACTGCTGCCCAAAAACACAACAATCAACGTTGGCGAACTCGGCAAGGCCGATGTGATTCCTTTTCAATTCAAGCAACTCATCCAAAACCTGCTCAGCAATTCCTTTAAGTTTGCCAGGGATGGTGTAGATCCGGTAATTGAAATTACTGGAGAAATCCATCCTTCAGGCTATTTCAACAATGAGAAGCTTAGGGAAGGAATAGATTACTGTCATATCAGTGTCAAGGACAACGGGATTGGTTTTGATCCCGCGTACAGCGAAAAAATCTTCGAGGTTTTCCAAAGGCTTCATGGCAAGACCGAGTATGTGGGTACTGGGATTGGGCTGGCGATTGTCAAGAAAATTGTAGATAACCTCAACGGATTCATCTCGGCTAACGGCGCGGTGGGTGAGGGTGCGACGTTTGACATTTATTTCCCGTTATCGGCCAAATCAATCAAATCCTAGCGCCTACCTTCACCAATGTTTTTTTGCCAATGCGATTCTTTAGCGAAATGGCCTAGTCAACTGGTATTTATACGAGAACAACACCAATCCAACCTTAGACTTGATATTGAAACGCTCAAAAATGGCCGTCCTGTAACTCTCGACCGTTTTAATAGAAAGGTTCATCATTTCTGCCATTTGGTCGTAGGTTAGTTCGCGTTCATCACAGACGAGCTCGAGGAATTCGTATTCACGGTCTGACAATACTACGTGGTTGGGCCTGATTTCAAGAATCGGATCTTCGTAGTTTTTAATCCTTTTGAGTACCTCGGTGATATTGTTGTATCCAATCTTGATGATGTTTTGCACGGCGAATTTGAGGTCATCGGCGGTACAGTTTTTATTGAGAAAACCGCGCGCGCCGTAGTGGTAGGCCTCGTCAATCACCTGTTCGTCAATGTGCTGTGTGAGTAGGAGCACTTTGTACTCTTCTTTTCTTTTTTCGAGTATTTTTAAGACTTCGATACCATTTAAGCCTGGCATGGAGTAATCCAGTACCAGTAAGTCAGGCGCAGGATCCATGGGCAATGCGGCAAGGAAATCTTTTCCGTTTTCGTATTCGTGGGTCACCTTGCAGTTGATGATTTTTTGCAGCAGTTCCTTGAGGCCTTGCCTTACAATTTTGTGGTCGTCAATAATGCCAATCGTAATTTTCTCCATTTTAGTGTGTGTTCTCGTTTAAGGTGATGGTGGTGCCGATTCCGGGCTGTGATTGGATTTCGAGCGCATATCCGATGAAATTGGCGCGTTTGGCCATGCCCACCAAACCCAGCGAAATATTGTTGGTGGTCTTAGACACGTCAAATCCGCGGCCGTTGTCGGTGATTTTCATTTGAAATTGGGAATGGTTGGTAAGCTCGATAGTCACGGCGTCGGCTGCGGCGTGCTTGAGGATGTTGTTCATGATTTCCTGGAAAATCCGGTAGATTACGATTTTTTCATTGGACGTGAAGTTTTTCTTGATTTCGTCATCAATGGTCACCTGGATAGGGAATGCAAGATTTTTTTGGAGGCGCTCGGCTTCGGCAGCAATGGCTTTGAACAAATCCTGTTTGGTGAGCAATTGATTGTTCAGCGAGTGGCTGAGGCTACGCACCGATTGCGCCAATCCTGCAATCGACGACGAAATGGGCTGTAAAACCTCACGCAACTCCGGCGCATCAATCTTGAGGTTCTCGAGCTGGAAATTGATGGCAGTTAACTGCTGGCCCGCATCGTCATGTAGGTCTTGTGAGATGTTGTTTAAGACCTGTTCCTGGGTTTCTATAATCGTGGTATTGATGGCTTTTTGAAAATCGAGGTCCTTTTCATAGATGACTTTGGTGTAGTTTTTTATCTTCCGGATGTGGAGTTTAACCAACAGAATACAGAACATTACAATGAGACTTATAATGATGAGTAAGGTGGCGATTCCAAAGGCGAGATTATTCAGCATCTTTCAATTTCTTTTCACGATAAATATAGACGATGATCAACGAGTAATAAAAGATATTGACAAAATACACAATAAACTGATACAAAAAGATATGTCCGAATAGAATGGTGTTCCCTAATCTTGCGTCTTTGAATCCGAAAACTGCGCTAAGCCCTATAAAAAATAGGACTGGTGCCGAAAGCATCAAAAAACTGTTGGAAACAAAAAAATCGAATCGTTCTTTCTGCAGTTCATAAAAGCTTTCATAGATAAAAACAACCAGATAAAAGAAGGCGCCAAAGATGAAGGTCTTGGTGTTAAAAGACATAATTCCCTCAAGACAAAAGAAATTGACGATAGCGAAAGCACAAAATATCAAAAATAGAAAACGGTATAAAGGTCTTCTTTTGACCAATTTTAATAAAAGCAATAACCAAAGACAGTTGTGTAGAAAAGAACTTATAGAAATGAGCGTTCCTATTTGCATATGGTTAATTACCAATAAGAGTGACGCCAATTCTGCCACAAAATTGATAAACAGTATCGCCAACAATGTTTTCGGAATTCTGTTTTTCTGTTTGTAAAAGAAAAGGGCAACAAAAAAGGTAATAAACACATAGGCTTGTATAAGCGACATGCTGGATAGGAACGCTCGAATCATACGTTAACCTAAAGATTACACAGGTTGAACTGACATATCATAATAATCCGAAGTCCCTTTCACATTAAACAAAATTACTTCCTTACCATCTTTCTTGCCTGCCGTAAAAACCAACAAGCTTTCTGAGTCCAGGTTGTGGAGACGTTGAATACTGTAAAACAGCGGTACCGAATAGCAGGTAGGTGTTTGCGTAAAATTATCGGTAGCGGTCAACTTCACGACTTTGTTGCCGTTGATCTCGGCGGAGATGAACTGGGCATATTTAGACTGGTTTGAAAGGGCTTCAATATCGCCGAGACGTATTTCTGTGGTCACAACTTCTACGGCACCCCAATATTCCTGTAACGCTTGCTGATAAACCGCTTGCGTAATCTTGTGGACATTTTCACGGCATTGGTCATACTCTGGCAAACAAGCTTCATTTTGGTGGTCGCGCAACCATTTTACCTGGTCGGCAGTATCCAAAGAGTCTAACGGATCAAAGAAGCTACAGTCATCTGTTGCGGCGGTAGCGCTTTCGGTAGATAAGATACCTTGTGGGAGATCATTGGCAGGTGTTTCCTTTTTTTTGCATGAACCCAATAGGAGGATCATCGCGCAGAGTAGCATTGCTTTTTTCATGGGGATTATAGATTTAGTTGTTATTGGTTTAAACAAAGATGGGGTTTTGACTGATAAAATTACTAGGGGAAAACCTGATTCAAAAATAGGGTTTTCCCTAATTGGTTGGGATTATATAAATGTAATTTTATCCCAGCCTATTAAACCAATGCCGATGGATTCCTTTACCAATAATTACGATGTAGTTATAACTCTTCTTATTAGTGGTATTTTGGGAGCGTTAGGTCAAGGTATCCGGGTTTGGTTTGGGTTAAGTGAGTTAATTTACAACAAAAGCTCCCTGGCGCATGCTGCTTTCGTCGGCACCATGAGTTCAGGGAGCATTTTTGTTGGTTTTGCAGCGGGTAGTAGTTTTTCGCTGCTCAGGATATTTCCGCAAGGACATACCCTCATTTCTATGGCCATGACCATTGTGCTGGGTTACCTTGTAGCCGACCTGTTAGAGATCGTAAGGAACAGGCGGCATACTTTATTTCTTTAAAATTTTCAAACGGGTTTCGTCAATTGCTACGAGATAAAATCCATTTTCCAGGGCGCTTATGTCAATCGGCGCGTTTCCTATCACCTCAAACTGTTTTACTTTTTGGCCCAGCATATTGAAAATTGCGCCTTGATGACTGCCGTTTATACCGGTCAAGTGAAAGCTATTTTCTACCGGATTCGGAGCCAATCCAACCGATAAATGTGTAGTAGTTGCGACTCCCAGAGTGCCATTGTTTATTTTTGCAACAAACGGATAGTAAGTAAACGGAGGCGCATCATGATTAAAACTTCCAAACGAGGCACTTCCGCTTGCCATGCCCGACACGTAGATTTCTCCGTTTGATCCTACCGCAACACTATCAAAACGGTCCTCAGAACTTCCGCCCGCGGTTTGTGCCATCAACAGTTCGCCATTGCTATTGTATTGGAGTAACAACGCGTCATTGTTGAATCCGGCGGTCGAAGTCTGGTGTTGCTCATCCCAGTTTACGTCGCCTCGCGTCTTGCCCGAAAAGTATACATTACCCGCGGCATCGGCCGTAAGGTAATCGCGATTTCCCGTGGCAAGATAACCCGCGCCCGGTACTTCCCTAATCCATTGGTAATGGCCATCGGTATTGAGTTTGGTGATGAATGCGTCCGAGAATGCCCCGGAGATTGGCCCTTCGGCAATAAAATCCCCAAAGGCGAAACTCCCAAAAAGATAAGAACTGAAATAAACAGTATCGGGATCAATCGCTTTGACTTGCGGCTCAGGACAGGTGATATCTTCTACATATTTAACCCATTGAAAAACGCCATCAGCATTGTATTTTGCGAGGTAAGTAGTATAAGTAAAAGGTGCCGGTACTGGCACTCCGGCAAAAGCCGAATTGAATTCGGCACAACCGCCAGCGCTGTAAACATTGCCCTGATTGTCAACACTTACCGAGCTGATCATGCGAACTTGCTGTTGGACAATCGTTCCAAGCAGCTCGGCCTGAGAATTCAATTTTTCAATGTAGGCGTGCTCGTAATCGTTAAAGCCCAGGTAAATCTGGTCTAAAGCGTCAATGGCCATCGCCTTGCAAGACGCCACTGGCTCACCGTTGGTTTGTGGCTCGTAATGCCAAAGCAAATTGCCGTCGGCGTCAAATTTAATCAAGATGGGTTGTTCGCCCTGGTTGGTTGTGTTGCGTTGTAGCGCATCTACCGTGAGGGCATTTACATAAAAGGCCAACAGGTAAATGGCTCCCGTTGAATCTGCCAGTAGTTTGGAGACAGAAACCCGACCGCTAATGGTTTTAGAAAATACAGCATTGCCCGCCGCGTCATATTTGTTGAAATAGACATCACCCATGATTTCATTGTAGGCAAATGCGTTTTCTTTATATCCCGCCAGGTAAGCGTTTCCAGCAGCGTCGCAAGTGGTGACGTAGGCGATGGAATTGGGGTTCCAGGAAAAGTTGATGGTTGGCGTGTTAACCCATTCAAAAGATTGCGACACGGCAAAAAAGGGCAGGAGCATCAATAAAGCAAGAGTAATTTTATTCATCTTTTTAAGATTCTGATTGATGACTGATAGATTGACAACCAGCGTAAAGGTTGCGTCGCGGTTTTAAAATTACGTAATAAATCCAGTCAATCCCATAACGGGTTTGGCGATGCGAGCGCTAATTTTATCTAAAACAATAATTAAAATTTTCACGCTATGGACAGTATCAACAAAAACCAAAAAGAAGAAAACCTTAAAGATGTTTACGGCCCCGAAGCCATCGAAAAAATAAAAGAACTCGCTAAAAAAGCCGGATCGTTTTTTTTCTGTACGGCAATACAAACCGGCAAACCATTCGCAACGCGCCCAATGGCAGCAGAAGAAATAGACGACGAGGGCAACCTGTGGTTCTTAAGCGCCAACGACAGCCACAAGAACAAGGAAATCCAAGAAGACAACCGCGTACAGTTGCTGTTCCAAGGCTCTTCGTATAGCGATTTCATGACCCTTTATGGCACCGCAGAAATATCTACCGACAAGCAACGCATCAAAGAACTTTGGGATCCCACCATGAAAAATTGGTTTACCGAAGGCGAAGATGATCCAAGAATTACAGTAATTAAAGTATCTCCTAACGAGGGCTACTACTGGGACACCAAAAACGGCATGGCAGTCGGCATGATTAAGCGCGCGTATGGTGCGGTAGTCGGAGAGACTTTCGACGATTCAATAGAAGGTAAAATCAACCCATAAAAAGAAAGACATGAAAAAGATCCTAATCCTAATAATGGTCTTGGGCAGTGTTGCCATCCACGCGCAAACCAATCGAAGCGGCAATCCGGTAAACCCAACACAACCCGATCCCAATAGACCCAATACCACAGTCACGCCACAAGCGACGGTGCCTGTCACGCCACAAAATCAACAAAATCCACCAGGCGGTACTACAAATATTCCGCAAGGTGCCGTTATACCCGGAGGGCAAGTCGCGCCGCCTTTAAAAAACGATACCAAGCCCAGCACCATCAACGGCAACGCCAACACCAACCAACACGTTACTACGCCGGGAAACACCAAAATCGATAACACTGACATAGACCACACCCCACCATCAGGAACACAACGCGTAGATGGCACAACGGTTACGCCGCCTAAAAAATAACCGACTATTAGCAGCATTAAAAAGCCACCTCCAAGAGGTGGCTTTTCGCATTTTTAAAGTTTTCAAGCCTCAACGCTTTTCAGTCAGGAATTTCCAATAGCGTTTGGGTACATGCCTGATGTGCAGTTTCATGTTCTTGCGCGCCGGAATATTCGTGCTCTTGAAGTAATCGTTCCACAGCAAAGCATACAATCCTTCCTTATCCTGCAAAGCGTTTTCAGGCAACAGCGGAGTAGTCGGTTTCATCTCGGGCGCATAGTCCAATTGAATTTCGGTCACCGTTTCCAAATCATAATACAAACCGTATTTGCGTTTGAGGTCATAAATAATCCAGCGCTGGTCGGCATATCGGTTCTTAAAGAAATTAGAAATCAACGGCAATACATTAAAATCGGGTTCTACACCTGCATAAAAAATCCCATCGGCCGTTTCCTGGAACCGTATAAACGCCTTCATCCGATGTTTCTCGCGGTTCACGCTCCGGTCCATCTGCGTCACAGCCAATACCGCTGGGTGCCCAAAATTTTGCTCGGCGCCCTTTTCATGGTCAAAAATATAACACGCAAAGGCAAACAGTTGCCGGAAGGTTTCGGGATCTTCAGACAAATACGCCTTGTAAAACCGCAACAGCCAATCGGGCGGCAGTTTCTTTTTGAGGCCGTCCCACACGCGTTTCGATTTGGCCTCGTCACTCGTGACTTCAAGCGTTTCTCCCAACAACTGCGGTTCATAGTGCGACTGTGCGACAAGTCTGATCGGGCCAGGCTTACGCTCGTAAAACTCAAAAATCGCTGTAAGTAGGCCTTCGAGTGAACCGTCGAAAATATAAGTGGTCATGATGGATAAGGTTTAGGGTTCAGGGTACAGGGTTCAGGGAGCAAGTTCTCAACAGGCTTGTACCTTGTAGCCTGAACCTTGTTGCTGTTTTTCGGGCGCGCCGGCAATCAACATCCCATTTTCCATCAACACTTTGTGCCGTCAGGCTGTCCGCTAAATCTTTTGCTTCGTAAACTCCGCAAAAGGATACCGCTGCCATCCCTCGCGCAAAACAACATCCATCTCAAAACAAGCTCAATTGGTTCAACGGCACCTTAAGGTATTTACTCTGGCTGTCCGACAAAATTGTATGTTTTACCTGCAACGCATCGGGTGTGTTAAGTTGTAAAATGCTGTCGGCACAACGAATAAAATGTTTGGCTCGGTTGTACGCAATCCCAATTTTCTGCAATTGCTCCGATCGCAAACGCCCAAATTTACGCGCCATTACAATCTTCTTGGCCGAACCCACGCCAATGCCGGGAACCCGCAAAATCATGCGGTAATCCGCCGTATTGATGTCAATCGGGAACTGGTCCATGTTGCGCAACGCCCAACTCAACTTCGGGTCGATATCCACATCCAAATGCGGGTTCTTGACATTCAAAATTTCGTGTACATCAAAGCCATAAAAGCGCATGAGCCAATCGGTCTGGTACAAACGGTTTTCGCGTAAAAGCGGCGGCTGGCTGCCAATCATGGGCATGCGGTCGTCATAACTGATCGGGATGTAACCCGAGTAGTAGACACGTTTGAGGTCGTAATTTTTATAGTATTCGTTGGCGCTGTACATGATTTCCATATCGGTTTCGGGTGTCGCGCCAATCACCATCTGCGTGCTTTGTCCGGCCGGGACGAATTTTGGGACGTGTTTGATGATTTTTCTTTCATCTTTCAACGCAACGATGCTTTCCTGTATAAACGACAACGGCTTCTTTACATCCTCATGCGATTTGTCGGGCGCAAGTAATTTAAGTCCGGCTTCGGTGGGCATTTCCAGGTTGATGCTCATACGGTCGGCGTACAAACCCGCTTCGGTTAGCAATTCCTGGCTCGCTCCGGGAATGGTCTTGAGGTGAATGTATCCGTTGAAATTGTTCTCGAGCCGCAATTTCTTGGCAATGCGAACCAAGCGTTCCATCGTATAATCGGCGTTCTTGAAAATGCCCGAACTCAGGAACAATCCTTCAATGTAATTGCGGCGGTAAAAACTCATCGTCAATTCTACCACTTCTTCTACGGTAAACGCCGCTCGCTTCACGTCGTTGCTCTTGCGCGACACACAAAACGCACAGTCAAAAATACAATGGTTGGTGAGCAGGATTTTGAGCAGCGAAACGCAACGGCCGTCCTCAGTATAGGTGTGGCAAATCCCGGACGAACTCGCATCGCCCAAGCCTTTGGAAGTATTTTTTCTATTGCTGCCGCTCGACGAGCAGGATACGTCGTATTTGGCAGCATCCGCAAGGATTTGCAGCTTTTCTCGGATTCTTTCAGACATGGGGAACTTGCTTTTTGAAGTGCGATAAAGTTACGAAACGGGCGTAGAAACAATCCTTCAACAAAAGTTAATTACCAAACTTTAACAACTTCAAATCTTTAAACGAAATTTCCGAATCACATAACTGGTTTTGAGCCGTATTGCGTGAAATTTATAGGTAAATTGCAGTAGTCATGGCATTAGAGAAATACAAACAGAAACGCGATTTCAAGCAGACCGCCGAGCCCAAAGGCACGGTTAAAAAATCCGAAACAGAATTGGTATTTGTCGTGCAGAAGCATGCCGCGTCGCATTTGCATTACGACTTCCGGCTCGAACTCGGCGGCGTACTTTTGAGCTGGGCAGTTCCCAAAGGCCCATCGCTCAATCCCGATGACAAACGGCTGGCGATGATGGTAGAAGATCATCCGTACGACTACAAGGATTTTGAAGGCAACATTCCCGAAGGCAATTACGGCGCGGGCAATGTGATTGTTTGGGACAACGGCACTTACACCGCAACCGACGGCGATTCAAAGGATGTCGAGAAAACTTTGCGCGCCGGCTTGCACAAAGGCCACCTGAGTTTCGTCCTCAAAGGCAAAAAGCTCAAAGGCGAATTTGCACTTATCAAGATCAGGAACGGCAAGCAGGAAAATGCCTGGTTGCTCATCAAAAAAGACGACAAGTACGCCTCAGACGATGACGTGCTCCAGAAAAATAAATCCGTTATTTCCCAAGTAACTTTAGAAAGCCTCGAAAAAAAACAAGCAAAACAAAAAGCACCCGTCAAAACCGAAAAAAAAAAGCAGTCGGTAAAAGAAAAATCTGAAAAATTGGCCGAACCTAAATTCATTGCGCCGATGCTGGCCGCCGTTGCAGACGAGCCGTTCGACAACACCGATTGGGTATACGAAATCAAATACGACGGTTACCGCACGATTGCCGTGATTGACAACGGTGAGGTGAACCTTTTTAGCCGGAACGAATTGTCGTTCAACAAAAACTTCAAAACCATAGCCGATTCGCTGCAAAAAATCACCCACAACGCCGTAATCGATGGGGAAGTGGTAGTGGAGTCGGACGGGAAAAGCGATTTCCAGTCGCTGCAAAGTTTCCAGAAAACCGGTAAAGGCAAACTCCAATATTACGTTTTTGATATCATGCAACTCGATGGGCACGATACTACCCAGTTACCGCTCGTGGAGCGAAAGGAATTACTAAAATTGTTACTCTCGAAATACAAATTCGACAACATATATTATTCAGATCATATCGAGGCAAAAGGAATCGCTTTCTTTGAAAAAGCAGTAAAGGAAAACCTCGAAGGCATCATCGCCAAAGACGCCAATAGCCCTTATCGCGCGGGCAAACGCAGCGGTGAATGGCTTAAAATCAAAAGCATCCAAAGCGAAGAAGCGATCGTCATCGGCTACACAGAACCCAAAGGAACGCGCAATTATTTCGGGTCGTTACTGCTCGGGCAATACAAGGGCGATACGCTCGAGTACATTGGCAATTGCGGCAGCGGATTCAATGAAACTGCACTAAAGGAACTGTATGCTCAATTTCAAAAGCTAGAAATTTCAAAGTCGCCAATCGAAAAAAAGATAACCGCGCCGGGCAAAATCCATTGGGTCAAACCGCAACTCGTTTGCCAGGTCAAATTCACCGAGTGGACCAAAGACGGCAGTTTGAGACATCCCGTGTATACGGGTTTGCGCGTCGATAAGAAAGCATCCGAAGTAAAACACGCGCAGGCAACAACGCAATCCAAATCCAAAACCATGAAACAGCAAATTGAAGATGATTATGATTTAAAGGTCGGGAAAATCACGCTGCATTTAACCAACCAGAACAAGGTGTATTTCCCTAAAGACGGCGTCACCAAAGGCGAGATTGTACAATATTACCATGCAGTTGCCGATTACATTTTACCCTATCTCAAAAACCGCCCACAATCGATGAACCGTTTTCCCAACGGTATCAATGGCCCGAGTTTTTACCAAAAGGATATTGATGTCGAGAAAGTCCCGTCGTGGCTCAAAACCCAATCAGTTTACTCTAAATCGAACGACGCCGACATCGATTACCTGATCTGCAACGACAAAGCCACGTTGCTGTACATGGCCAATTTGGGCTGTATAGAAATCAATCCTTGGAATTCCACGATTAAAAAGCCCGAGCATCCTGATTGGGTGGTCATCGACATCGACCCGGCAAAGGAAAATGATTTCGAGGCCGTCGTTGAAACCGCGCTTACGGTCAAGGCGATTATGGACGAACTCGAGACCGATTGTTATTGCAAGACCTCGGGTGCGACGGGTTTGCATGTCTACATTCCGCTTCAGGCGAAATACACTTACGACACTGTGAAGATTTTTGCCGAACTCATCGCGCACGAAGTCCAGTCACGCTTGCCCGATACCACGACTACCGAGCGTACGATCAAGAAACGAAACGGTAAGATTTACATCGACTTTTTACAGAACCGTGCGGGACAGACTTTGGCGGCCCCTTATTCGGCAAGGCCCAAGAATGGCGCTACGGTTTCAACGCCGCTCGAATGGGATGAAGTGAACCCGCAGCTTTCGCCTTGGCAATTCACCATCCACAACATACTGGAGAGGCTTGAAAAGAAAGGCGATTTATGGAAGCCCGTTTTAGGCAAAGGCGCCAACATTCTAAAAATCATCAAACGCATCGAATCGGATGCTAAAGAATAAATACCTTTATCCAATGAAGAAAATCCTTATGTTTTTACTATTTGGCATTTATTCGGCCTATGCCCAACCCGGTGACACCGATTCAAAACCTGTCGGGAAATATGCATCCGAAAATGCCTTGCTGCAAACTACACCAGACACCCGCCGGATTGTATTGATGGGCGATTCAATTACCGAATTGTGGAAAGTCATCGACGGCAAATTGTTTACCCAAAGTTACGTCAACCGTGGCATCAGCGGTCAAACCACCGCGCAGATGTTGCTTCGTTTTAGGGAAGATGTGATTGATCTTCGGCCGGCGCTAGTCGTTATCATGGGCGGAACCAACGATATCGCGCTCAACGATGGTCCGGTTGCTCTCGAAGATACTTTTGGACATATCGTATCGATGGTGCAACTCGCCAAATCCAATAAAATCAAGGTGGTGTTGTGTTCGGTTCTGCCCGCTTACCATTTCAAGTGGCGTCCCGAAGTTGCGCCGGCAGAGAAAATTGTAAAGCTCAATGCGATGCTAAAAAGCTATGCCGCCAAGCGCCAAATTACTTATATCGATTACCATTCGGCGATGAAAGATGCGCGCAACGGTATGAACGAGGGTTATGCCGAAGACGGCGTGCATCCCAACCTCGAAGGGTATAAAGTAATGAAACCACTACTGCTCAAAGGGGTTGCGAAAGCTTTGAAACGCAAGTAATCACGAAGATTTTTTTACCTTTTTGTTTTCGAGGCTCGCCTTGAGCATGCTCATCAAGTCGTTGCTTTGTTTGTGTACGACCCTCATTTTTGGAGTGGCCGTTTTCTTTCCTTTGGCTTTGGCCTTGATGATTTTCAATAATTTTTCGGTGTAGGTGTCCTTAAATTCGGAGATGTCGAATTTTTCAGTGAGTTGTTCTACGAGCTTGTTGGCCATGTCTATTTCCTTGCTTTTGGTTTTGGTGGCCGCAGGCAACTTCAGGTCGGACGTGTCTCGAATTTCCTGCGCAAAGCGGATGCGGTTGAGCACGATCACATTGCCGTAAGGTTTTAAAATCGCGAGCGATTCCTTGTTGCGCAAAACAAAGGTCGTAACGCCCACTTTTTCTGATTTCTCCAAGGCATCGCGCAATAGGGCGTAGGCTTTGCTGCCGCTTTTGTCGGGTTCAACATAATAAGGCTGCTCGTAATAAATGCTGTCGATTTCTTTTTCGGAGACAAAATTTATGATTTCGATGAGCTTGGTTTTTTCGGCGTCGGCGGCTTCAAAATCGGCGTCTTCGAGCACGATGTATTTGTCATCGACTTGGTAGCCTTTGACGATATCGGCAAACTTGACTTCTTTTCCCGTCTTTTCGTTGACGCGTTGGAACTTGATGTGCGAATGGTCCTTGCTATCGAGCATGTCCAAATCGAGCGTACTCTCCTGAACCGCCGAATATAATTTTATAGGAATATTAATGAGCCCGAAACTGATGGCGCCTGTCCAAATCGATCGCATAATGTGTTGTGTTTTAGTGGGTTTAAAATTCAGGAGAAAGCGTTGTTTTTGCTTTATGCGATTCCGCCAAAAAATTATAGGATTTGACGCCATTGAATATTGTAAGCTTAGTTGAAAATCCTGTAATTCAATCGGTTTGGGTGTCGACTAACTTTACGACACACTAATTATTTAAATCTACCAACACTATGGAAAATCAACATAAGGACGAACACAGCTATCGTCACGACCACACTGCAGAGGAATTTTCTACTGCCCACCCAAATACCAATGACCCTGCACAGCCGGTAGTTCCCGAGTACACCGAAAAAGAAAACCAACGGCTCGACACCGACCCGAATCGTTACAACAATTTTGAAAATCCCGACGATGAGCAAATCAATAGGGAAGGAAGCGCCAACGAGGATTTAAGCCATTATTCTAACGAAGATGACCGCGTCCAACAGCCATTAACGGCACACCACCAGAAATCGCCCGAAGAAACCGGCGAGGAAAAACAGGAATCGTCCGAGAGCGATTCCCCACAATTGAATAAAAACCAATCCGAATTTTTTGAAGGCCTTTAAAACACTAGGGCAATCCAACCGGGTTGCCCTTTTTTAAATCCAATACTATGAAACTACAATTTTTACTTTTTGCACTACTACCATTTTCAGTTTTCGCGCAAAGCGACGTACCCACCAATCCGTTGCCAAAACCAGATGAATCGCACCAGAATTACTCTAAAGTACTCGGCTGGGTCGACGGACGAAAACCCCAAGCGCCCGAAGGTTTCACAGTGACCAAATATGCCGACGGTTTTGAAAACCCACGTTGGCTCTACGTCGCACCAAACGGTGACGTTTTTGTAGCCGAAAGCAACTCCAATTACAGCCCGGCCAAACAAGTCGGCGCGGCTTTGATTGGCGCAGGCGGATCCAACAATCTCAAAAACAGCGCAGACCGGATTACTTTATTGCGTGACGCCGACAAGGACGGCATACCCGAAACCAAATTTACCTTCCTGACTGCAAACGAAGGACTCGACCAACCTTTTGGGATGCTCGTAATCGGCGATTGGTTTTACGTGGCGAATTCGGGGTCGTTGCTAAGATTTCCGTACAAGGCTGGGCAGACCAGTATAACGGGAAAGGGTATAAAAATACTCGATTTACCTGCCGGAAAGCACAACCGCCACTGGACGCGCAACATCATCGCCAACGCGAATAATTCTAAGATTTACGTTGCTATCGGTTCGGGATCGAATATCGCCGAGAACGGATTCGACAACGAGAAAATGCGTGCGCGTATCCTTGAGGTCAATCCCGACGGAAGCGGTATGCGCGTCTATGCGTCGGGACTGCGAAACCCTGTAGGCATGGGTTGGGCGCCGGGAACCAAAACCTTGTGGACGGTAGTCAATGAACGCGACGAACTCGGTGATGATTTGGTACCCGACTACCTTACCTCGGTCAAAGACAAAGGATTTTACGGTTGGCCGTATGCTTACTTTGGGAAAAATGTAGATGTGCGTGTCAAACCACAACAGCCCGCCTTGGTCAAAAAAGCAATCGTTCCCGATTTTGCGCTCGTAGCCCACACCGCCTCGCTTGGGCTTGCATTCTATACCGCGAAGGTATTTCCTGAGAAATACAGGAACGGCGCTTTCATCGCACAACATGGCTCCTGGAACCGCAAAATATTATCGGGTTACCGTATGGTTTTTGTTCCGTTCCAAAACGGAAAACCGTCTGGGCCTGCCGAGGATTTCCTTACGGGATTCATCGCCGATCCCAATAAAGATGAAGTCTACGGACGACCCGTGGGCGTTGTCGTCGCGCCAGATGGCGCTTTGCTCATGACCGATGACAAGACCAACACCATTTGGCGCGTCGCCTATGGGGAATAACTTTTCGTTAATACTGAAATCAACGGCGCAAATCCTTTGTAAAGGGTATCACCTGAACATAGCGTTAGGATTATAGCAATTGGTTTGTAACTTTGCCGCGGCTGTTGCGACCAACGGCAAACTAAATTCCAGTATTTATGAAAAGTAAAATCACTAAAGCTATTTTTGTATTGGCTTTATTTGTTCAGCTTCCGGGCCTCATGGCGCAGGAATCGGCCACCGGCTCGAAGTATGATTATTACGCTTTGTTCGCTCCCGGATTCTATACCAAGGACGGTACCGAGACGCGTTCGGCGAGCGGACAACCCGGTGCGAAATACTGGCAAAACAGGGGCGATTACAAATTGTCGGTCAATCTCAATGACAAGACCGATGAAATTTCGGCCTCCGAAATCCTGACCTATACCAACAACAGTCCCGACAACCTTTCTTTTTTGTGGATGAACCTCGAACAGAATGCATTCGCCAAAAACTCGAGAGGCAATGCGGTGATTCCGTTGGATGGAAGCCGTGGTGGTACTAAGGGCGAAATCCTCGATGGTGGTTTTAAAATCAAATCAGTGAGCATTATCGCTGCTACAAAAACCGGCACTACAGAAACCAAAGTGCCTTTTATCATAGAAGACACCCGGATGCAGCTGATGTTGCCCAAAGCACTTCCGGCCAACGGAAACGCCATCAAACTCAAGATTGATTTTTCATACATCTCCCCAAAATACGGATCGGATCGTACCGGAATCCTCGATACCAAAAACGGTAAAATTTATACTATTGCGCAATGGTACCCGAGGATGTGTGTGTATGACGACGTGCGTGGATGGAACGTAAACCCTTATATTGGTGCCGAGTTTTACCTCGAATACGGCGATTTCGATGTGGATATCACGGCGCCATCCAACCATATCGTGGTTTGTTCTGGCGAGTTACAAAATTCTGCCGAGGTGCTCACGCCCGAGCAACAACAACGCTGGTCAGCCGCCAAACAAAGCGACAAAACCGTCATTGTCCGTTCGGCTTCCGAAGTCACCCAAGCCAATTCGCGGCCTACGGCAAAACCAACGCTAACCTGGAAGTTCAAGATCAAAAATGCCCGTGATGTTTCTTGGGCCTCGTCGGGCGCATTTATCCTGGATGCTGCCAGAATCAACCTTCCCAGCGGGAAAAAGTCAATGGCCATTTCTGCCTACCCGGTAGAAAGCGATGGGCAAAAGGCATGGAGCCGTTCTACCGAATACACCAAATATTGTATTGAGAATTATTCCAAAAGATGGTATGAATATCCTTATCCGGCAGCAACAAACGTAGCCGGAAACGAAGGCGGGATGGAGTATCCAGGTATTGTTTTCTGCCACTACCAGTCGGCGGGATCAGAATTGTGGGGCGTCACCGATCACGAGTTTGGACATACCTGGTTCCCAATGATAGTAGGCTCTAACGAACGTCTTTTTGCGTGGATGGACGAAGGTTTCAACCAGTTCATTAATTCATTAAGCGCAGACGATTTCAACAATGGCGAATACAAAGATGCACCAGTCAATATGAACCAACGCGGCGCGACGATGACCCATCCGAGCATGGAGCCAGTTTTTACCACGCCCGACGTGATGAAAGAAGAGCACATAGGGTTTCTTTGTTATTACAAGCCGCAGGCAGGATTGCAAATGCTGCGCGAACAGGTGTTGGGCAAGGAACGTTTTGATAGGGCTTTCAGGACCTACATCGAGCGTTGGGCGTTCAAGCATCCGCAACCCGATGACTTTTTCAGGACGATAGAAAATGTAGCAGGCGAAGACCTCAATTGGTTCTGGCGCGGCTGGTTCCTCAACAATTGGCGTTTGGACCAAGCCATCAGCAAAGTGAAATATGTCAAGAACGACCCTACGCAAGGCGTGAACGTCACGATAGACAACCTCGAAAGAATGGCCATGCCGGTTATTATGGACATCAAAACCAAAAGCGGCAAAACCACGCGCGTGAAATTGCCGGTAGAGATTTGGATGCGCAATACTACTTGGACGTTTAAGCCAGAAGTTACTGAAGAAATAGAAAGCATCACACTCGACCCAGACCATGCCTTACCCGATTTCAACCCCGCCAACAACACCTGGACCGCGGCGCTGAGCCAACTCGAGAAAGATGTGATTGTGGCGCCTTACACCGGCGTATTTGCGATGAATCCTGCCGCGCCAAAAATCACTTTTTCTGAAGAGAACAACAAACTGTCTTTCCAGATTGCGGGACAGGGCGCTTATCCGTTAGAAGTTTCGGGCAAGGACCGTTTTAAATTCGGTCAGGCCGATATGGAGTTCCGGTTCAATGAATCCAAGACCGAAGTGACGTTGGTACAGGAAGGGCAGCAGTACGTTTTCAAACGCGAGAAATAACAGCTCGTATTTAGCATTCAAAGTTAACTATTTGATAATGTGTAATGAAAGCGTATACCGTCTGGTTTTGTAACTTTATCCAAACGAACGGTTATGGAAGCAAATTGGTTGGTTATTGGTGGGGTAATCGCTTGTGCGGCGATCCTGGTTGTTTTTCTCGTGAGGCGGAACCTAAAAGACGAAGAAGAACTCGAAGTTTTTTTGAATAAAAACGACCATCCGATAAAAAAAGAGGAAACCGAAATCAATGATGACCTTTAGACAAACGCGCAACTGGCATAAGATAAAAACAAAAAACTCCGGCAAACGCTGGAGTTTTTTTTGGATTCGAATCTTGAAATTTGAATTTGTTATTCTATCTTGAAATTAATGGGGTAATTGTAAAGGCAACGCACCGGTTTACCGTCTTTGGTAGCCGGAATCCAGGTTTCCTTGAAAAGGTTGAGTACGCGCACCGTTTCGCCTTTCATGCTTTCAATCTGGTCGGCTTCATTGAGTTTTTGGTCTTGGGTTTCAATCTTGACCACGTTGCTTTCTATATAATCTTTCACGCTCACGTAAAATGCCTTGATGTCGGTCATGCTGCCGTCGGGTTCTATAACGAAACTCGAGAAAATAGTTATTTTTTTGTTCTTGATGTCTTTTGCAAATTGAAAGTTGTCACTGATGAACATCGATAGCGTGTACATGCCATCCTTGAGTTGTGGTTTTACGTCTACTTCTGTGGAGCGGTAGGTTTTTTGCGACGTCGCTGCCGAAGCCACATCATTTTCAGGGGTTTGTGCCTGCGCTGTGGCTACAAAAACCAGCAGGAAAAGTACAATTGATCTCATCTTGTTTTGACTTAAAGATTTCAAAAATAAGGAATTAAAATTAACAAATTGTTTTTTTTTAACTACAGCAAAAAAAACGCCGAACCTCTTATGATTCGGCGCTTTTCATTAACCAAACTAATTATGAAAAACTCATTTTACCAATTCTGACTGGTTGCGGAACACGAGCTGTCCGTCGAACGAGTCGAGTAAAATAATACTGTCTGTGGCAATTTTCCCCGCGAGGATTTCCTTGGATAACAAATTCAACACCTCACGCTGGATGACCCTTTTTACCGGTCTGGCACCAAATTGTGGGTCGAAGCCTTTTTCTGAAAGGTATTTGACCGCTTCTGGCGTGGCGTCCATCGTGATGCCTTGCTGTGCCAGCATCTTGGTGACGCTTTTGAGTTGTAGCCCAACGATTTGCGCGATGTTGGCATCGGTAAGTGGCGTAAACATGACGATCTCGTCGATACGGTTGATGAATTCTGGCCGCACGGTTTGTTTAAGCAATCCGAGCACTTCTGTTTTTGCCGCTTCTGTCGCGGCTTCGATACCGCCTTTGAGGTTCTCGAATTTCTCCTGGATAATGCTCGCCCCGATGTTCGAAGTCATGATAATGATTGTATTCTTAAAGTCGGCGAGGCGTCCTTTGTTGTCGGTGAGTCGGCCTTCGTCGAGTACCTGCAACAGGATGTTGAAAGTGTCGGGATGCGCTTTCTCAATCTCATCCAATAATATAACTGAATATGGTTTACGCCTTACAGCCTCAGTAAGTTGACCGCCTTCGTCATAACCCACATATCCCGGAGGCGCGCCTACCAAACGGCTAACGCTGTGGCGTTCCTGGTATTCGCTCATGTCAATACGCGTCATTGAATTTTCATCGTCAAACAAGTATTCGGCAAGGGCTTTGGCGAGTTCGGTTTTACCCACGCCGGTAGTCCCAAGGAATAAAAACGTTCCGATTGGTTTTCTCATGTCCTGCAATCCCGCGCGGCTTCGGCGTACCGCATCGCTTACGGCTTCTATGGCTTCTTCCTGGCCCACGACGCGTTTGTGCAGCTCGGCTTCGAGGCGGAGTAGTTTTTCGCGTTCGCCCTGGAGCATCTTCGTTACCGGGATTCCGGTCCATTTGGCGACGACTTCGGCGATGTCCTCACGCGTCACTTCCTCTTTAATCAATGACGTTCCCGATTGGTTTTCAATGAGTTGTTTTTGGAATTCATCGAGCCTGGATTGGGCTTCCTTGATTTTCCCGTAGCGGATTTCGGCTACCTTTCCGTAATCGCCTTCGCGTTCGGCGCGTTCGGCTTCGTATTTAAAATCCTCAATCTCGGTTTTCACCGATTGGATGTTGTCTACCACGTCTTTCTCTGATTTCCACTTGGCGAAAATCTCGTTGCGTTCTTCCTTGAGGTTGGCGAGTTCCATACCGAGGTTTTTGAGTTTGCTCTCGTCGTTCTCGCGTTTGATGGCTTCGATTTCAATTTCGAGCTGCATGATTTTGCGGTCGAGTACGTCGAGTTCTTCGGGTTTGGAGTTGATTTCCATACGTAGTTTCGATGCGGCTTCGTCCATCAAGTCGATGGCTTTGTCTGGAAGGAAACGGTTAGTGATGTAGCGTTGCGAAAGTTCTACGGCGGCAATAATCGCCTCGTCCTTGATCTGTACTTTGTGGTGCGTTTCATATTTTTCCTTGATGCCTCGAAGGATTGAAATGGCACTTTCGGTATCGGGTTCTTCTACCATGACTTTCTGGAAACGGCGCTCGAGCGCTTTGTCTTTCTCAAAATATTTCTGGTATTCATCGAGTGTCGTCGCACCGATTGCACGCAATTCGCCACGCGCTAAAGCGGGTTTGAGGATGTTGGCCGCGTCCATCGCGCCTTCGCCACCGCCGGCCCCAACGAGTGTGTGGATCTCATCGATGAATAAAACGATGTCGCCTTCGGAAGTCGTAACTTCTTTGACTACCGATTTCAAACGTTCCTCAAATTCCCCTTTGTATTTTGCGCCTGCAATGAGCGCGCCCATATCGAGTGAAAAGATGATCTTGTCCTTGAGGTTTTCGGGTACGTCGCCGTCTACGATACGGTGCGCCAAGCCTTCGGCGATTGCGGTTTTACCCACGCCGGGTTCGCCCACGAGCATCGGGTTGTTTTTGGTGCGACGCGTAAGAATCTGTAGTACACGACGTATTTCCTCGTCACGGCCGATTACGGGATCGAGTTTGCCATTGGCCGCGAGTTCATTGAGGTTCTTTGCGTATTTGTTGAGTGCGTTATAGGTTTCCTCGGCAGAAGCCGATGTGACGCGTTCGCCTTTGCGCAATTCGTCAATCGCAGCCTTGAGTCCTTTCTCGGTAACGCCTTGGTCCTTTAGGATTTGGGCGACTTTACTTTTGGAAGCGAAAATCGCGAGGATCAAATGCTCGACCGAAACATATTCGTCGTTCATTTTTTTGGCGATGATTTCGGCTTCGTTGAGTGTGGTGTTTGCGGTTCTTGAGAGCATAATCTGCGCGCCCGAAACTTTGGGGAAGCTTTGTATCGTGCTATCAAGGATTTGCTTGAACAAAGGCAAATTGACGTTGAGTTTCTTAAGGATAAACGGTGCCACGTTCTCGTCGACTTCAAAGATTGCCTTGAGCAAATGTTCGTTTTCAATCTGTTGTTGTTCGGCTGCCTGAACCAATAGTTGCGCCTGTTGCAGCGCTTCTTGTGATTTGATTGTAAAATTATTGAGGTTCATTTTTTAGGGTTTTATTGTTATAATTCGGGTTTGAAATGGGTTACATTTGTGGGGCGATAGTCAATTTACATTCCAAGGCGAAAATCAAGACAAAATGTCTTGAAAGTGTGGGTTTTGGCTATTTTTAAACGTCAAATTGTCTTAAAAATGCCATTATGAGTTTCTTAAACAATATATTCGGAGGACATTCCGAGCCAGAAAAGTCAAACGTCAATTGGATTGCGCTGACATCAGTGGTGCAGCTTGATGAAATCATAGACCGTTCTAACCAAGGCCCGGTTTTGATTTTCAAGCACAGCACGCGTTGCGGTATCAGCCGCATGGTGCTCAAGCGGTTTGAAAGCAAGTACAATCTTGAAGATAAAGTTACGCCGTATTTCCTGGACTTGTTGGCTTATCGCGACATTTCTGATGCGATTGCTGAAAAGTTTAAGGTATTGCACCAATCGCCGCAGTTATTGGTAATTAAGGATGGGAAATCGGTTTATGATGTTTCCCACGACGCAATTGATGCCGTGGCTTTGGCCGAAAGGATTTAGGAGCTGCTCGTTTGTGCTGGAGTCAAAGGTATGACTTGTTGCTCCGGTTGGCTCGCGCTAAGGATGGAAGCATTGTTTGAGCTCTTTTTGCTGAAGTATGAAGCAAAAAAGCGAGTGCGAACAGCCTGGGCCTAAGGCAGCGCCATAAAAAAACGCACCCTATAAAAAGTGCGTTTCGTTAAATGTAGGATTGGATTTAGTTCCAGAAAGCAACGGTTCCGTCGGTATCGGTATAGACGCGCGATTTCTTGTTCTCGAAATAATACGTCGTGTTGCCGTTGTTGGTAATCATCACGACGAGCATCCTGAAATTCTTGATCCCTTCGTCACTCATCGTCCCTGAAATGATATGAATCGTTCGCGCTTGTTTGTCGATCCCGGTCAGCGCTTCGACTTTGGCCACAACGGTGAAATTATCGCCTTCGCCCGAAATCACAGGGTAACCGCTTTGGGAATTGTTTTCTGTATGCGCGGTACCAATCGTGATATGGTGTTTGCTTTGGTAATCCAGGGTAAGCGAAGTATTGTTTTGGTTTTGGAAAATCATGTTGATGGTTCCCGAATTGGCTCCGGTGTTTTCACCTGTAACATTGGTCTGGTAAATCTTGGAACCGGTTACCTCAAAACTGTTGTCAATGATGGGAGGATTCTGGCCCACGATGATCGGGAAGTCATGTGCAACGACGTTACTATATGCCAATTCGCCCATGTAATCGCGCAAGTAGGCCAACGTGCCTTTCTGGAGTTGCGGTTGCTGCGGGATTACCGGTTGATCATCATCGCCGCCACACGCAGTAAAAAGTAATAGGCAAATGCTGCCCAACAAAAATTTTTTCATGTTTGTTTGATTTAGATTTGGGTTACTTCCGCACAAATGGCGGTAACAACTTACTGCTCACTTCACCAAACCCAATACGGACTTCGTTGTTTTTGCAATACCCTTTCATGGTCACCGTGTCGTTGTCGTTGATGAATTTGCGTTCTGTGCCGTCTTTCATCGGGATGGGATTTTTGCCGTTCCAGGTGAGTTCGAGCATCGACCCGTAACTATTGGGTGTTGGACCCGAAATGGTTCCCGAACCCATCATATCGCCCGAGTTCACGCGGCAACCGTTTGACGTATGGTGCGCGAGTTGCTGGCTCATAGACCAGTACATGTATTTAAAATTGGATTCTGAAACGACAGTCGCTTCACAATTCTCCGGTTGGATAGCAACTTCTAAACAGATATCGAACGCGTGTTTGCCTTTTTGTTGCAGATAGGGCAGTGGCGCCGGATTTTGTTTGGGACCTTTGGTACGGAAGGGTTCTAGCGCATCCATAGTCACAATCCACGGTGAAATAGACGAGGCGAAGTTCTTGGCCAAAAACGGCCCGAGCGGTACGTATTCCCATTTCTGGATGTCGCGCGCGCTCCAGTCGTTGAGCAATACCATCCCAAAAATATAGTCTTCAGCTTCGTGTACGGGAATATTTTCGCCCATGATGTTGGCGTCGGTGGTAATGAAAGCGGTTTCGAGTTCAAAATCAATCGCACGTGATGGCCCGAAAACCGGCGTCGTTTCGCCCAGCGCTACGGTTTGACCCATGGGTCGGTGTACCGGGATTCCCGAAGGAACAATTGAGGAGCTGCGCCCATGATAACCTACAGGAATATGCAGCCAGTTGGGCAATAGCGCATTGGCCGGGTCGCGGAACATGGAACCTACGTTGGTGGCGTGTTCCTTGCTCGAATAAAAATCGGTGTAATCGCCAATGAGTACGGGAAGTTGCATTTCTACGTCGTCCATCTTAAAGACTACGATTTCGCAGTGTTCTTTGTTGTCGCGTAGTTCGGCGTTGTTGGCGTCAAAGAGGTCGGCGATGCGGTTGCGCACGAGCCGCCAGGTTTTCTTTCCGTCAGAAATGAAGTCGTTGAGCGTGTCCTGCATGAACATATCATCGGTGAGCTCGATGCCTTCAAAATAATTGAGTTGCTGTAAGGCGCCGAGGTCGATTGCAAAATCCCCGATGCGCGTACCAATGGTAATCACGTCGTCTTTGGTTAGGAAAACCCCGAAAGGGATATTTTGTATCGGAAAATCGCTGTCAGCGGGAACTTCAATCCAGGATTTTCTCGCTGGATCATTGGCAGTTATCGGCATTTGTTGGTGTTGATTTGTTGTTGAAAATTCATTTACCAAATATATTATTATATGTTAGTTTACCAAACCATTTTCGTAATTTTGAGCAGTTTTTAACAAAATAAAAAGATGCAACACGACCAAGAAATATTCGATTTAATTTTAGAGGAACAAGACAGGCAGATTCACGGTTTAGAGCTTATCGCTTCGGAGAATTTCGTAAGCGACCAGGTTATGGAAGCGGCAGGTTCGTGCCTCACCAACAAATACGCCGAGGGTTATCCCGGACGCAGGTATTACGGAGGCTGCGAAGTGGTGGATGTTGTAGAGCAAATCGCCATCGATAGGGCGAAAGCTTTATTTGGAGCCGAGTACGCCAACGTACAACCACATTCGGGTTCACAGGCCAACACCGCCGTTTATTTTGCTTGCCTGAAACCCGGCGACAAAATCCTCGGTTTCGACCTTTCGCACGGCGGACACCTTACACATGGTTCACCGGTTAATTTTTCGGGAAGATTATATACCCCTGTTTTTTACGGTGTAGAAAAAGAAACCGGCCGTTTTGATTACGATAAAATTCAGGAGATCGCTACACGCGAAATGCCAAAAATGATTGTTGCCGGAGCTTCGGCTTATTGCCGCGACATGGATTTTAAGAGATTCCGTGAAATTGCGGATAGTGTAGGCGCTTTGTTGTTTGGTGATATTTCGCATCCGGCGGGATTGATTGCCAAAGGACTATTGAACGACCCGATTCCGCATTGCCATATTGTAACGACCACTACCCACAAAACCTTACGCGGACCAAGAGGCGGTATGATTTTGATGGGTAAGGACTTTGAAAATCCATGGGGATTGACCACGCCAAAAGGCGAAGTGAAGATGATGTCGAACTTATTGGACATGGCCGTTTTCCCAGGAAACCAAGGCGGTCCACTCATGCACATCATCGCAGCCAAAGCGGTGGCTTTTGGAGAAGCCTTGTCGGATGAATTTTTCCACTATTCGATGCAAGTCCAGAAAAATGCCAAGGCGATGGCCGAAGCGTTCATGAAACGCGGCTACGACCTGATTTCGGGCGGAACAGACAACCACATGATGCTCATCGATTTGAGGAACAAAAATATCACGGGTAAAGAAGCCGAGAACGCCTTGGTAAAAGCCGAAATCACCGTCAATAAAAACATGGTTCCTTTTGACGACAAGTCGCCGTTTGTAACTTCGGGCATTAGAATCGGGACACCGGCAATCACCACACGCGGCCTTGTAGAAAGCGATATGGAAACCATCGTCGACATGATTGACCGCGTTTTGATGAACCACACCAATGAAGAAATCATCGCGCAGGTAGGTGAGGAAGTCAATGAAATGATGGGCGAAAGAGCGATGTTTGTTTTCTAACAAATGCTTTATATAAATAAAAGCCCGCTAAATCAGCGGGTTTTTTTATTTAACACAGATTGCACAGATTTCACCGATTTTTATGTGATGTCAATCTGTGGAATTTGTGAAATCTGTGTTTGTATTTTAATAATTTTTTAAAATTTAACACTTAGCAATCTGTTCGTACGAAAATTTTCCTACCTTTGAATTATGAAAATTGAAAACATGCAATCAGAACCCACCAAATCAGAACTCGAAATTTTACAAGTGCTTTGGCAATTCGGCCCGTCGACGGTACGTTTTGTAAACGACCAACTCAACGAGCAAAAACGTGCTGTACAGTACACCTCGACACTCAAGCTCATGCAGATCATGGCCGAGAAAGAAATGTTGCTCACCGACAAATCGAGCATGAAACACATTTACCGCCCGGCGATCGAGGAGAAGAAGACGAAAGGTTTCCTACTTGAAAAATTCGTCGACGCGATGTACAATGGATCGAGTAGTAGCCTGATGCTGCAATTGCTCGGAAACAAAAAAACATCAAAGGAAGAGATTGCCGAAATAAGAAACCTGCTCGACCAACTCGAAAATAAATAATATGCACTTCAACGAACCTTTACTCCAAGCGATTTCCTGGACACTGATCCATTCGGTGTGGCAGGGATTGATCCTGGCTTTGCTTGCCGGATTGTTTATCGAGCTGACGAAAAAGTCGCGTCCTGCGTTGCGATACAATGCACTTGCCTTTTTATATGTGGGTTTTCTCACGATTGCCGGATTGACTTTCAATTATGAATTCCACGATGAAAAATTGGAGGAAATCACACGATTGAACTTGCCCATGCTCGCAGGAAATATAATGGTAGGGAATGATGCCCAAGCGCCAATCGATATTTCAATGCTCCTTATAGACTTCCTCAACCGCAACGCCAACTTTATTGCGCTGCTGTGGTTTGTTGTATTTAGTGTGAAATGCTTTGGGGTTTTTAGGAGTTTTGGCGAAGTGTACCGCATCCGAAATTACCAAATACAAGCGGTTTCACAGTGTTGGAGTGAAAAAGTATCAGCATTAAGCCAACAGATCGGGCTACAAAAAACAATCGTATTATTAGAATCGGGCTTGGTGAAGGTGCCTTCGGTAACCGGATTTTTCAAACCAATGATTCTACTGCCGATTGGTTTGCTTTCAAGCTTGCCACATGAGCAAATCGAGGCGATTTTGTTGCACGAGCTCGCACACATCCGCCGCAAGGACTATGGGATGAACCTTTTGCAGCGACTCGCAGAAACCGTCTTTTTTTTCAATCCCGGTTTGCTTTGGGTGTCTGCGGTCTTAACGGAAGAACGCGAAAACTGCTGCGACGACATGGCCATTGCGATTATGCAAAACAAGACGAAGTTCGTGCATGCATTGGTTTCTTTTGAAGAATACCAAATGAATGGAAGCACCCTGGCGATGGGTTTTGGAAGTAAAAAAGCGCATTTGCTCAACCGCGCCAAACGCATCATTTACAACCACAACAAATCACTTGATGTGATCGAGAAAGCCTTCCTTGCTGCGAGTTTGGTGCTGATTGCGGTGGTGGTGCTGGCTTGTTCGAAAAAAGCCGATCAAGAAATTGCCGAGCGACCCACGATGACTAACGAGCAATCAGAAAACGCAATTGCCAAAAAAGACAGCATCAACCTCGCCAAAGCCGATGCCCTTGCTTTGGCTGCCGACAAACAAGCTGCGATTGCCGATGCCAAAGCGGCTATTGAAGATCAAAAGGTCGCTGCCGAAGATGCGAGGATTGCTGTGCTCGAAGCCCAAATGCATACCGATGCTGCCCAGCGTATTGTCGCACCCAATCCGCCTTCTAAAATAACGCGTATCGTCACATCAAAAACGCGTACCGATAATAAGACCGAAACCACGTATCACAAGGAAGAATCCGAAGGAAAATCCGTTTCACTACGCACCGGAATAAGTGGTGATGACCTGCCCGAAGACATTAATTCTAACGACATTACCAGCTCTTTGACTAGTGACCTTATTTCGGCTAAAATTATTAGCAGTGCCAAAAACCTCTCGTATAAACTGTCAAGAATAAACCTGATCGTGAATGGCGTTGTGCAACCTGAGGTCCAATACCGCAAGCTCAAAGCAAAATACCTCACCCAAAAATTCCATGCGATTTGTTACAATTATGAAATTTCGGACCATACCGACCTCAGGAATTAATCAACCTGAACCCGTAACAAATTGAGTGTAGACAGACCAATCAACAGTTTTTAGTTTCAATCATCAGCCGTGGCACCGCCCAACTGTTAGGCTTGCCGCGGAAAAAATCAAAAAACAAACAAATGACAAAATCAATCCAAACGGCAATTTACTGCTTGTGCCTTTTCCATGGCATGCTTTACGCACAGAACACTTCAAAAATTAACGGAAAACTGCAATTTCCGGCTGGCAAAAACGAGGCGGTAATTGTCTCGCTGCTACTATCCAAAGACCAATCGCTGGTAAAGACGCAAATCTCTAATGCCGATGGCAGTTTTGAATTCGACCAACTCCAACCCGAACGATACCAACTCAGTATAGAAGCCGATTCATACGAATCTTTTTTGAGTGATGCGATTGAAGTTACAGAAGGCGCGCAAATCCAAATCCCGCCGATTGTTTTAACCGCGGCTGCCAATAAACTCAACGAAGTCACGGTACAGAAGAAAAAGCCAGTGGTGGAGCACAAAATCGATAAAACCGTCGTCAATGTAGATGCGATGCTGTCAGTGGCAGGAGGCGATGCGATGGATGTACTCGAGAAGTCACCGGGTATCATTGTGGATCAAAACGGGACGATCACCTTTAAAGGGAAATCGGGCGTTGCGGTGTTTATCGATGACAAACCTACGTATCTTTCTGGTGCCGAACTCGAGGCGTATCTCAAATCGCTGCCGGCGAGTACACTCAACCAAATCGAGCTCATGACCAATCCGCCAGCCAAATACGATGCAGCCGGAAGCGCCGGCGTGATTAATATCGTCACCAAAAAAACAAAAGCCAGGGGATTCAACGGTAGTGCAACGGCGCGGGTGTCGCAAGGCAAACGCACTTTTACGCGTCAGGGACTCAACTTGAACTACCTCAATGATAAGGTGCGTTGGTACGGGAATGTGGGTTACGGCTATGCGCAGCCCAACAACGAACTTTACATTTACCGACGTTTTAAAAATCCTGACCTGTCCACAAGAAGCAATTTTGATCAGAACAGCATATTGCTAACCAAAGTGCATACGGGCAACGCCAAAGTCGGGATGGATTATTACGTCTCTGATAAGACTACCATTGGCGTGGGCGTGAACGGAATCGTTAAATCGGCGAAAAAGACTTCGGATGTGAGCAGTGTGCTCAGCAGTCCTTTGGGTGTGGTAGACTCGACGATTGTGGCCAAGAATATCGAAAAGGACGATTTCTCGAATCTGGGCGTCAACCTCAATTACCGCCACGATTTCAATGAAAAAGGGCAGAAGCTCACTGCCGATTTGGATTACCTCAATTACGGCAATACCACAGACCAGACTTTTAATAATTTCGTGTACCAACCCAATAATATTTTGAGCAGCCAGGATGCCTCGGTGGGTTATTTGCCCGCGGATATTGATATCTACTCGTTCAAGACCGATTACGCGCTACCGCTCAAGAATGACGGTGCGTTCGAGGCTGGTTATAAGATGAGTGTCTCTAAAACAGACAATATTGCCGATTACAACGATGTTATTGGCGGGATTAAGATGCCCAATTATGACATGAGCAATCATTTCAAGTACGATGAGACTATTCATGCGGCGTATGTTAATTGGAATGCCGGTTTCGGGAGGTTTAATTTCCAGTCGGGTTTGCGAGTAGAACACACCCAGTCTAAAGGGAATCAATTGGGGAATATGATTAAAGCCGCGTCAAAGTTCACCAAACGATACACCAATTTGTTCCCGACGGTTTATGTGCAGTACAAACTCGATTCAATCGGAAACAACCAACTTGTAGCCTCTTACGGGAAACGCATCAACCGTCCTTATTATGAGGATTTAAACCCGTTTGTGAGTCCGCTCGACAAGTTTACTTTTTATGCGGGGAATCCGTATCTGAGCCCAACCTTTTCGCACAATATTGAACTTTCCTACCGTTACAAGGGATACTTTTCGACCACAGCAAGCTACGGCTACTCCAAAGATGACATTGCCGAAACGATAGAAATCAAAGACGGTATTTACTACAGCCGTCCCGGAAACATTGGGAAAGGCCAGTTTTACAGTGTGAACGTAAACGCTGATATCCCTTTTGCCAAATGGCTTTCGACCAATTTGTATTCGGAGGTGACCCATATGTTGTTCAATAGCCCATTGTATACCGAGACACTCAATTCGTCGGGTACGTTCTGGTCTGTAAACGCCACCAACAGTTTTAAGTTCCCTAAGGATTGGTCGGCCGAACTGGCGGGGAGTTACCACACCAATATCGTCTCGTCTCAGTTTACACTGGGTGCGCGCGGTTATGTGAATGTTGCCGTGCAGAAAAAAATCATGAAAGGCAAGGCGAGTGTGAAATTGACGGGTAATGATCTCTTTTACACCAACATCAACACGGGAACCATCAACAACCTCAGATTGACCGATGCCAATTGGGTCAATAAAGCCGATACGCGCAACGTGGCGCTCATTTTTACTTACAGTTTTGGTAAAGCATTTCAAACCAAGGATTACCAGGCCACGGGTGCCGATGCCGAAAAAAACCGGGTTAAAAATTAATGGGCAATGGGTTTATTGTTGTAATTTTGGGGCACTTTTAGCACCTCATAACATGTCGATACTTAGATTAAAACTGCCTACCGATCCGCGTTGGGTGAATATCGTAGAAAAGAATATTTCTGAAATCCTTACAGACCATGCTTGGTGTGAGCAGAAAGCGGCATCGAATGCCATTACGCTCATTACAATCAACTCGGAGTTCCCGGATTTGGTCACCGATATGCTTGCCTTGGCCAAGGAAGAAATCGAGCATTTTGACATGGTACATGAAATCATCAAAAAACGCGGGCTTCAACTGGGCCGCGAACGCAAAGATGAATATGTAGGTGAACTCGCGCAATATATGAAGCGCAGCAACACGGGTAGCCGGGTTTCGGGGCTTGTAGAACGGTTGTTGTTTTCGGCCATGATCGAAGCCAGGAGCTGTGAGCGTTTCAAGGTGCTTTCTGAAAACATCAACGATCCCGAATTGTCGGTATTCTACCGCGACCTTATGGAAAGCGAAGCGGCACATTACACGACTTTCATCTCTTATGCCAGGAAATACGGGCATGGGATTGACGTAGAACAACGCTGGCGCGAATGGCTAGAGTTCGAGGCGTCGGTAATCGCTAAATACGGAAAAAGCGAAACCATCCACGGATAGCGACCCTCAAAATTTTATGAAAATTTTAATCGGCTTAATTTTCAAGGCTTTATCAGATTTTTTTAGGATAAAGCCCACGAAAACTGTTGCATTTCATCGTTTAATTCGCCGCTGATTCTCGCCGTGTAGAATTTTTCAATTATATTTATGCAAAACTTAGTTAAAATCACTTTATGAAGCTTTACATTAATTTCGACGGAATCATGGCTTGTCGTGTCATTCTCCAGGAGCAACTCGAGAGACTCGAAATCAAATACCAACTGCTGGATTTGGGCGAAATAGAGATTAGTGACGAAGTGCCCGCAGAAACTTTTGCCGAGCTGCAGCAGACATTGGGTAGATATTCGATCAACATCGTCAACAACCAGAAAGCACAATTGATCCAGAAAATCAAGGATACCATAGTAGAGATGGTGTATGAGAAAGATAAGATGCCCAATACAACCATTTCGCATTACCTTTCGGATAAGCTCAATTTTAGTTATGGGCACCTCGCCAATATTTTCTCTGAAAACACCTATACGTCTATAGAGAATTTTATCATTATACAGAAAGTAGAACGCGCCAAGAAATTGATTATCGAAGAAGAACTAACCCTGACCGAGATTTCATACAAGCTCAATTACAGCAGTGTGGCCTATCTGTCAAGCCAGTTCAAGAAAGTCACTGGGCTTACGCCGTCTATGTTCAAGAGAATTGTAGACAAACGCAGAAAATTAACCAACAATTAAAATAACCCTACGTTATGCTCACAAACGAAAGTACATTGAGAATTCTTCTGGCGGATGATGATGAAGATGACCGCACCTTTTTCAGCGAAGCGATTGCTGAATTGAAGATGACCAATCAGCTTACGCTCTTCAACGACGGAAAAGACCTGATGGAGTACATGAACAATCCGGATTCCCAATTGCCGCACATCCTATTCCTGGATTTGAACATGCCATACAAAAATGGTTTAGATTGCCTTAAGGAAATTCGCGCAGACCAACGATTTAAGAATGTTTCTGTTGCCATTTATTCTACGTCATCGTCAGAAAAAGACATTGAGAATACCTTTGTAGAAGGTGCCAACATCTATATCAAAAAGCCCAATGATTTTTCTGAGTTAAAAAAAGTAATCAAGGAAGTGGTTCACATGAACTGGCAATTCCATTCCTCAGGACTCAATAAAGAAACATTTTTCTTCAGCATATAAAGCCTTTGAGGATGAAATTCCTGAAGCTATATAAGAATTCGCAGGTTTTTAAAATCGCTTTGGGAATCGCCATTCTTGTGATTTGTTATATCGCCACGGTGTTTTACGCGCAGATGCAGGAACTCAACAAATCGGTTGAAGTCATTGCCAACTCCAATGAAACCCAGCTTGAACTCGAGAAACTGCTTTCTGTAATCAGTATTTATGAGACCAACCTGCGCAGTTTCATTATCACCAAAGACGAGAATTACATCCGCAATCGCTTTTTGAGCCGCGGAAGTATTGAGTTGAACCTCAAAAACCTAAACAAACTCGCTTCCAACAACGCTTTGCGCACCAAAGACATCGATAGCCTTAAAAAGCTCATCGATTACCGGTTTGAGTTGTTCCGCGAAACCGTCACCATTGCCAAGGCCAAGAAAGTCGATTTCAACGAACTTAATGCCAAACTGCTGGAAAGCAGCAGTTGTACCGACGATATGCGTGCCTTTGTGTACAAGACCATCAACAGCGAGCGCGTTAAGGTGCGGTACCACAACTCCAACCACCATTTTGAGTTGCAGGATTCGGCCGCGACCGCGTTTTTGCTGGTCATTCTTTCGCTGTTGATTTTATTGCTGTCGTTCAATAAGATGAAAGTCGACATCCACCAGTTGCAACGCGCCAACGACGAGCTCAAATTCCTGAACTACTCTTTCAACAATGCCGAAAAGATTGCAGGTTTTGGCCATTGGAAATACAACCTCGAAACCAAAAGTTTTACCTTCTCTGATAATTTTTACCGCCTCATGGGTATCGACCCCGACAAAGCGAAGCCAGATGCGCTCGAAATGGGCAAATACCTGCATCCCGATGACTATGAGCGCATGATGAAAGTGCACAACGATTCGCTCGAAAACCTTGAACCGACATCAGCCATGTGCCGTTATATCCTGCCCTCTGGCGAAACACGTTACATTATGGCGGTGGGCAATTTTACCAAAAACAGTCGCGGCCAGACCGTTAAGATTGGCGTGAATTACGATATCACCGAGCAGTTTCTCAATACGCGCGAACTCGAGGAAAACAATCGCGAACTCCAATCCATCAACGAAGAACTCGAGTCGTTCAACAACATCGTGAGCCATGATTTGCAGGAGCCGCTGCGCAAAATCCAGATGTTCATCTCGAGGCTCGAGGAAAATGAAACCCAAAAACTCTCAGACCAGGGACGCGAATACTTCTCAAAAATCAAGCTGGCCGCCAACCGTACCCAAGCTTTGCTTATTGATTTACTCAATTACTCACGCACGGTTAAAGGCGATAAGGCTTTTGAGCCCATCAGGCTGGGTGACATCGCGCGGCAGGTCGTTCAGGATCTTGCTACAACCATCGATGAGAAAAAAGCAGAAATCCATATCGGTGAATTGCCACAAGTAGACGGCATCCGTTTCCAGCTCGAGCAATTGTTTACCAACCTTCTCACCAACGCGCTAAAATACAGCAGGGAAGGTGTACCACCCGTAATCCACATCAAAACCGAGAAAATTGCGTCGCGCCAGATGCACAATGGCAAACCGGTTGCCGAGGATGACTACCATAAGATTGTCGTGGCCGACAACGGCATTGGTTTCAAACAAGAATACGCGGGTAAGATTTTTTACCTGTTCCAACGGCTTGAAACCGACGCCAAATATTCGGGAACTGGCTTGGGTTTGGCCATCTGCAAAAGGGTAGCCGACAACCACAACGGATTTATTAAGGTCAAGGCCAGGCCCAATGAAGGCGCCAAATTTTCGATTTATCTTCCAAAAAATAAAACATGATGACCGTCCGTGAAGCCAATGAAGCCGATTTTGCCACGATCCGAGACATCGCCTACCAAACCTGGCCCGATGCCTATGGCGAAATTTTGTCGCCCGAACAATTGCAATACATGCTCGATGCGTTTTATTCTGAAGTGGCATTGTCTGAAAATTATACCCAAAAAAAACACCGTTTCCTGTTGCTTACCGAAGATGATGTGGCACTCGGGTTTGCTTCCTACGAACACAATTATCAAACACTACCCGTTACGCGGCTGCACAAAATTTACCTGTTGCCCCAGTCGCAAGGTAAAGGCGCAGGTAAGTTGTTGATGGAAGCCATTGAAAACAGGGCGATGGCGAACCACTCCAAAGTCATTTCCCTCAACGTGAACCGATTCAACAAGGCGCAAATCTTTTACCGCAAGCACGGTTTTGAAATCGTCGGGGAAGAAGACATCGATATCGGGCGTGGTTATCTCATGGAAGATTATAAAATGGAGAAAAAAATCTAGTCTGCTACCTGGATTTCGTGCCTGTACAACAGTCCTTTCACTTGGGCTCGGGAGAACATTGCTTTTTTAATCTTTGTCTTTTCGGGGTCGATGGTGTAGTTCCAACTCGTTCTGAAATCGGCTTTGTGGGCAATTGCCTTGGCAAACTCGGCACGGTACAGATCGCAATTATCGAAAATCGCTTCGGTTAGGTCGGCTGCCATAAAATCTACTGCAACCAGGCTGCAATCTAAAAACGGGGTTGCCTTGAGCTTGAGTGTATAGAATTTTGAAAAATCAAGTATGCATTGGTTGAACGAAATCTCAAAAATCAATTTGTCGCACATGGAGAAATTAACCTCGCGTATTTGGCAACGAATGAAAGCCGCTGTCCGCAACGCTACATAGTTGATTTTGGCACCATCAAAAACACAATCGGTAAAGGTGCAGTCTATAAAAGTCACCGCGAGAAAAGTGCAGGCAGAAAAGTTACAATGGCTAAAGGTACAGCGTTCAAAATCGGTAAAATTCAAGTCGTCTGTCGCGTAGGTCAGGTGTTGGTACGTGGCATCAAGGACGTAATTGCTCATTTGGCGAATATAATGATTTGCGTGCGTCTGCCGTTCTCACCTCGAGGGGAATCTGCCAAATTTTAATAGACTGCTTCGCCGTTCTGACGAAAATCTCTTGTGTCGTTCTCACTTGCGAATGACATTATTAGTAACTTTGCCGGCTCATCTCACAGCCAGTGTCCATGTCGAAAAACACAACGCCTTTTCCTGCTTCGGGCTTTTTCGGGAAAAATCCATCGCTCAAGATCAAAGAATTTGTTTCCTATCTTACCCTTAGGTTTGGGATTATCTTTGCGCTCAACATGCAGACAACCATTATTTATTACTGGATTTTTGAAATCACCGGGGATAAATTATCATTGGGATTGGTGGGCCTTGCCGAAGTGATTCCCGCCATCGGCTGCTCGTTTTTCTCCGGCCATGTCGTAGACCAGAATGAAAAGCGCAAGATGGTATTTACCTGTATGATTGGCTACCTGATTACTGGGATTTGCCTTTTCACCGTTGCATTGCCGGCGGTACATGCAAGCCTTTCTGTTACTTCAATCAGTGCGTTGGTGTACTTTTTTATATTTATCGGAGGTGCCTTACGCGCTTTTTACAGCCCGTCGATGTTTGCCTTGTTTGGGATGGTGGTTCCGCGCGAACATTACCCCAACGCGACCAGTTGGAGCAGTATGGCTTGGCAGATGGGCGCCGTGCTCGGCCCATTGGCAGCCGGATTTTCTATCGCTTCGATGGGCGTCCCGGCAGGATTACTAGCGGTGGTCATCCTCGAAGTCATTTTGTTTTATCCATTATTGCGCATTGCGGTCAAGCCGATTTTAAAAAAAGTGAAAGAACCGGTTTTGCAGAGTGTTACCGAAGGTTTGCGGTTTGTGCTAAAAACACCGACCTTGCTCGCGGCCCAATGCCTGGATATGTTCTCGGTGTTGTTTGGTGGCGCGGTGGCCTTGCTGCCTGTGTACCAGAAAGAGATTTTGCATGTCAATGAAATGGGGTTTGGTATTCTGCGATCGGCTCCGGGAATTGGAGCATTGTTGACATTGGGCTTGCTCGCATTCCTGCCGCTCAGGACGTATCCGGGACGTAAGTTGTTTTTGTGCGTGACGGGTTTTGCGGTATCGATTATCATCTTTGGACTTTCAAAAAACTTCTACCTGTCTTTTCTGATGCTTTTACTTTCAGGTATGTTCGACGCGGTGAGCGTGGTTATCAGGAGTACCATCCTGCAATTGGTCACACCCGATGAGATGCGTGGTCGTGTGGCCGCCGTAAATACAATGTTTGTCAGTTCATCCAATGAACTGGGTGATTTTGAAAGTGGCGTCATGGCGCATTGGTTGGGTACTGTAAGGGCAGTAGTGACCGGAGGTTGTATTACTTTGGGCGTAATTGCATTTACGTTTTTCAAGGCGCCGCAGTTGCGTGAATTTACCTTTGAGGACCACGAGGATAAAAAGAAATAGATTGGCTTAAAAATTAACAATTTAGCCGGAGGAACACTGATTGATTGGGTTGTCGGTTTTTTTGTGTGGCAATCGCATCATTTTCAGCTTATTCTGTAAACCGTTGTGAAAAAGCACATTGTTTAATACCAATCAATACGTAGCAATGCCAACCGCCCGACGAAAATTACTGAAATTTTATTTACAATTGATTTGCAAATGCAAGATTAATACCTATATTTGCACCCACAAAAAAGGCCTCGTGGCGCAACTGAATAGCGCACTTGATTACGGCTCAAGAGGTTACTGGTTTGAATCCAGTCGAGGTCACTTAAGAATAGAAAAGCCCGAGTTTTACTCGGGCTTTTTGCTTTCCAGAAATGAATGTCGAGCTCGCTCGTAAAATTCATTTCTGGAAAGCAAAAAGCGTTTCAATCGCAGATTGAAACAGCTTTTCATTTAGACTACGGAGCTCATTCTGGATATGCAATCCAGTCGTAATAACTTCAACAGCAATTGAAACGGCTTTTCATTTAGACTACGAATCTCATTCTGGATATGCAATCCACTCGCAAAACTCCAACAGCAAAAGCATTCCACCAAGATTGCAACTGCTTTTCATTTAGACTACGCAACTCACTCTGGATATGCAATCCACTCGCAAAACTCCAACAGCAAAAGCATTTCCACTAAGATTGAAACGGCTTTTAATTTAGACTACAAATCTCATTCCGGATATGCAATCCACTCGCAAAACTGCAACAGCAAGGTATTTCCACTATGATTGCAACTGCTTTTCATTTAGA
>DLHP01000015.1:4060-8672 GCA_002483285.1 Flavobacterium sp. UBA7665 | reverse complement strand
CTCCAACAGCAAAAGCATTTCCACAACGATTGAACAGCTTCTGCAATCCGCCCAAAAACCACTCACTTTCCAAACAAACCCAACACTAAACTTTAAGATTCTCCAACAAATACAAATACGCTTTAAGGTTGTGATGCACCAAAACCGCCTTGTCACTATCCGGAAAACTCTCGTAGTATTGCGTATCGGGATTCAAGATTATCGAAGTGCCACAGCGTACATAATAATTAGAATGTAGGTATTCCGGGTCTTCAAAACCTTTCAAGCTCCTTCCAATGGCCTTTGCCACGAAATGCCCAAGATAAGTTTGGTATTTTTTGACCGCCTTATGGTTGTATTTGGTCAATTCTGAGTAGACAAACTCCATGATCGGCCTTTCTAAAAGCGGTCTTTTCTGGATGATTTCCTGTACGTTTTTAAACGGGTTGGTTTTGTTGAAATCGCCAATAGACTGGATCGATACCGGAAGTTCAGGAACCCAATCGGCACCATTGACTACCGTAAACGACCACCCAATCTGGTTGTCGGCTTCATAATCGTACGAGAAATACAGATTGCCCGGTTTGGGCGCCGCACTGCAATAGGTTTTAAATTTAATGTCTTTAGGAAGTTTGCCCGTTGTCTGATAGTATTTGAGTTGGGCATTCATTAAAAAAGCAACGGCCGCTCCCTGGCTATGTCCAAAAATGATAAAGTCGCGAACGCCTTTTTGGTATTGCTCTAAAACTTTGGCGGTGACATCGGGTACCAGGAAACCACAGGATGCCGCCCAACCCACATGTACGCCTGCCTTGTCGTTGTTGGCGAAATGATAATCATAAGTGAGCGAATCGCTGAGTTTGAGCTGTCCTTTTGCCGGAATCATCGCTGCATGAAAATTGGCCATCCAGCTCAAGGCGTAATCCCTGGTTCCTCGAATGCTGATCACGCTGTGACCGGTGGCTTCATACATTTCCCAACAATTCAGGAGGCCTCTCTCCTTAGCGCGATAGATGGTTTTGTAAACCTTGGATTCTGGAATGCCATGATAGCCGGTACTGTCATTCCAACGCGAAAAAGCCAGGACGAGTTCGCGATATTCTGATTTATTAAAGCCAGGCTGCAGGTTCTGGGAGACCGAAGAAAATGCCAGCAATACGAACAGGGTGCAAAAGATTTGTTTCATGTTTGGAGTTTTTTAAGATAATATTTCTTGTAATGGATTGGAAAAGAAACATTAAACTTAAAAAATATTTTAACAATCGCAAAAAAGCATTCTAAAACGTAAGGTGAACAACGCGAGTCGATTGCCTACTTTGAATTGTTGAATGGCCTCATTCCTCCAAAGCGCGTTTGGTCACATAATAGCGCCAGCCAATCAACGCCAGCTGCCATTTTTTGGCCTTGGCTAAGTCGAGCCGACGTTTGGTGAAACTCGGCAACAATAATTTGTTAAGTTGGGCAAGGATTTTAAACATGGCCCAAAGGTAAAAAACTATTCTGTTCGTGGGTCGGGCCAAATGCCTAAACTCACTCCGACATGAAAACGCTACGTGAAGTTACGGCAGCTGGTTAAAATAAGGCTAAGTAAAGCATCGTTGTAACGTCTTACAATAGCCAGAAAAGGCCGCCCAATGACGACCTTTCCAAAACTTTATTTAAACGCAACCTATTTCTTTTTAGCAGCTCTTCTTACTGCCGATTTTTCCCTTTCGCGCTCAAATTCCTGCCTTGATTTTTCAAGTTCCTTGCGCGCTTCTTCAAGTTCCCGGCGGGATTGCTCCATTTCTTCCCTTGCTTGCTCCATTTCTTCGCGGGCATCTTCTGAGTTGCTTCGTGCTTCGGCAGCACGTTTTCTGGCCCGTTCCATCTGAGGCCGCGCAGCTTCTATTTGCTTTTTGGCGATGATGACACTTTTGCGGGCTTGGTCTTGTATTTTCTCAATGTCAATATCGGCTAAAATCTTATCGGTATCAATGTTCATTTCTTCTCCGTTAACGATAATTTTCATCTTGCCATCTTTGCCCAACGTCTTTACCACGACATTCACATCTCCAACGTTGACCATATCGTCAAGCTCTTCCAATTCTGGCAATTCTGGGGCTTCGGGCGCTTCGGGAACTTCAAAAGAGTAGGCGTAGGCAGTAGCTTCGGCATCTTCGGGATCAACCGGTGCGGCTGGATCTTCTGGATTGGGCAGGTCGGCACCACCTTTAGAAAAAATGCGCAATTGTTTTTGCGTATTGCCAAAGGCCAAACTACCGTTGTCTTTGCGGTTGATGCTGATGGGTTTGATTGCTTCGTCACCAGCAATGACGTAAGTAGCCTTGTGTCCGTCTTTATCACTGTAATCGGCCTTGATGCTTGTGATTTCTCCGGCACTATTGCGTTTTACTTTAGAGAACTTGAGCT
Organism: Flavobacterium sp. UBA7665; assembly: GCA_002483285.1. Lineage (GTDB taxonomy): Bacteria > Bacteroidota > Bacteroidia > Flavobacteriales > Flavobacteriaceae > Flavobacterium. The sequence goes on along the minus strand of DLHP01000015.1, from coordinate 6,281 downwards.
TGGCATTGTACTTCTCTTTCATGAGTTGCGAGTGCGCCTTGAGCTCGGCATCGGTAGTATTCTTATTGATGACAATGTTTGGAGGGCTCGCCATCGCACCAATGGCAGCAACGATTGGGTTGTCTTTTTCCTGTGCAATGACTTTTACCTGGAAATAAAACAGGAAAGCCGCAAGCACCGGTCCGATTAAGAAATACTTCCACGCATTGGATTGTTTCGATTGATTTTTGTTTAACATAACGATTCGTTTTTTGATTAATGATTGATAAAAATGATTGGTAATGGCCACACAATTATCGTGGGTGGTAACTTTGAGCAACGTGATTTGATAGGCACGTTTGTCGGATATTTTTTTTAAGGCCTCGCTATCGGCAATGAATTCAAGGTTCTGCAAAATCGCTTTCTGGTACAACCATACAAACGGATTGTACCAAAACACGATACAAAAAACACGCGCCACCAAAACATCCACCGAATGGTTTTGCTCGCAATGCACTTTTTCATGCTCCAGGATATTCTCGAGTTCATTCTGGGTGTACATCGATGAATTGTACACGATATAATTGAAGTAGGAGAACGGCGACACTTTTTCATTCACGTCAATGAACTTGAAATCGGCCTGTTGCGTCACGGTTTTGCCTTTGAGTGCTTTGATGAGCCCACTAAAATCAAACACAAATTTGAACAGGAAAATGAAAATCCCAATGGCATAAATCCCTGCAACGACCAATAGCCAATCAATGGTAAATCCTTGTGGCGGTTGGGGTGTTTGTACAAGCGTGGTTTGCAATGGCGCCCAATTCACCGCGCCAGCTAAAGGCGCCGGTTCTACCCAAACAATCTTTTTAAAAGTAACCAGTGGCAGTACGATCGAAGTAACTAACCCTAACAAAAGGAACCACCGATTACTCTTAAAAAAAGTCTCTTTGCGCAGCAGGAAATGATAAGCCAGGAAAAATACGGCAATCAGACCGCTTGATTTTAATAGATAAAGGAATATTGTTTCCATGGTTTGTTTTTTTGGTTGTCAGATATCCGCTTAAAGCTTACAACTATTTTTTATCTTCAATCATCGCCAAAATCTCCCGCAATTCCTCCGCCGAAATCTTCTCTTCCTTAGCAAAATGCGACACCATATTCTTATACGAATTGTTGAAATACGTATCAATCGCGGTGTTCATGAATTTCTTGCGATACTCTTCCTTGCTCACCACCGGATAATACTGGTGCGTGTTCCCAAACGCGTGATGCGCCACAAAACCCTTTTCCTCGAGGTTGCGCACAATCGTCGACAGCGTGTTGTAATGCGGTTGTTCCTCGGTAATCTCAGCCATCATTTCCTTAACGAAAGCCTTTTCAAGCTTCCACAAAATGTGCATGATTTCTTCTTCTTTGTTCGTTAACTTTTGCATGATTTCCTTTTCGTTTTAATTTTTAGTGGGGCGTTGCCTTCGGCCGGGCTTTCCGCTGCAATCTTTTTTAAAAGCATTGCCTTCGCTGACGCTGTGGCAAGTCCTTTTATAAAAGGATTTCCACTTCAATCCCTAACGCATTTGAGTAATCCCCCAACCACAATCCAAACTTACAACTATATTTCTAGTTACGCAACTATAAAAATAGTTATTTAACGAAAATTTAAGGAATGGATGCGGCTGCGCCTATAGAAAAAACCGGGCTATTCGGGGAATGTTTCAAAAAGTAGTAGTAGGATTCCAATTTGATAAAATCAGAAATGTAGTAATAATATATAGAGTACCCAAAAGATTCTGGCGCTCCAAGTCTATAGCCCGAAGGGCGTTTCTAAAGCCCGCAGGGCGTCTCTGTAGGCGCAGCCGTCTCTATAGCGAAGCGTCTCTAAGGTTTCAAATTAAACAAAGCAAATTCCCGCGACTTTTTCGGATACTCCGCATACGACTTATCACTCGGGTTGGTGATATACGATTTGACCGTGATTTTGTCGCCAAGGTTAAAACCCTTAGAAACCATGTGGTAGTCGAGCAGGTATTCGCCGCAAAAGTAATTGCCGTTGGCATCTTTTTCAATAATTCCGGTGTATATTCCTTTCGACATCTTATTTTTGTTTTAAGTCGGGCAAAGTTAAACAATTGCTGCCGTTTTAAAGGTGGATTTAAAGAAATTGTTAGGTTAAGTTACGCGAAGATATGCGAAGGAGATGCTAAAATCTGCTAAGCTTTTAGAACACAGATTACACAAATTTCAC
>DLHP01000015.1:0-4053 GCA_002483285.1 Flavobacterium sp. UBA7665 | reverse complement strand
GTGAAATTTGTGTAATCTGTGTTCAACTTTTCTATCTAAATTTTGCAAATCGTTGCGTTTCCTTCGCGTATCTTCGCGCAATAGTTTTATGAAAACCTACAACCGATATAACTTTCACAAACACACCTTCTGCATTTTCAAAGAAGCACCGCTTCAGGAAACAGAAAACCGCGAACCCGATTTTAAAAGCAAATCCGGAAGCACGTATTACTTCACCCAAACCGGTGTCTATCGTCTTTCGAACCATTGGAGTCGGGTGGCCAATTGCCGCTGGCGACTTGAAGCAAACAGCCAAAATCTGTCGCGAACCAAACTGGGTTTTGCTTTATGGAGCGCGTTCCACATGGACAACGAAACAGAAAAACTGTATTTCATCACGGTAGATTTCGCCAGTAATTCGGTCCAGTACGAGCACATCGGGAACGCTACGAATCAAAATGCGGTTTTGCGCACGGCATCAGAGACCACCAAAATCGTCAAACAAATCCGCAACCTGCTCGAAACCGATTCCTGGGCGAGATATAAAGAAGGAAAAATTGAAGATTTGCGCAAAACGATTGTCGAAAAACTGATTACGACCAACCTTCCGCTGGCCGAAATCAAAAGAAACCTATAATCGTTTTTCCTTACGCACCAAATCCTTGAGCCAAATACAGCACGCCACAGAAATAATCCCGAGTGTTCCCATCACGAGCCAGTTGATCTGATAACCAAAGTGGTCGATGATGCCCATCCCGGTTTTGGCGCTAGACATGTGCGCGAGGCTAAAACTCATCGTAAACAGCGCCATGTACTTGCCTTCCTGACCTTTGGGCGCGCGGCTCAGCGCAAAAGAATTCGAGAACGGGAAAATGAACATCTCGCCAAAAGTGATGAAAATGATGCTCACAATTAAAATGCCTGCCCAGAAGTTAAGTAGCAACACGTAGAAACTCACCGCCATCAGCACCGAACCCCACAAAATCACCTTGAGTTTGTTGATTTGTTTGCGTTCTATGATGGTCACGATGGGCATCTCGAGGAAGAAAATCAACAGTCCATTGAGTGTCATCAAAAGTCCGGTCTGGAACTCGGTGAGCCCAAATTTCTGAAAGTGGTACAAAGGCAAAGTGGTAAAGATCTGGAAGAAAATCATCGCCGTGATAAAACAGATGAACAAGAAAATCCAGAAAATCTTGTCCTTGAAAACCGAGTCAACCGGTGCTACATCCGAAGTTACCTTATGCTGGCTGATTGCTTTCTTTTCTTTCACCAGCAACGCAAAGATCAGGATGGCCGTAACACACGAAGCGCCATCGACCCAAAAAATTCCCTTGTAACCAATACCCATGATGATCAATCCACCCAAAGCCGGGCCGGCCGCAAACCCTAAATTTACCGCGAGCCGAACCAAAGTCAACGCGCGCGTGCGGTTTTCGGGTTTCGAGTAAGCGCCAAGCGATACGAACATTGCCGGACGAAACATATCGGCCACGGTCATTACGCCAAACAACCCAAAGCACAATCCCCAAAATGAAGTGATGTATTGCAGCAGGAAAATCAGTACACCGCTGGTGAACAGGCTAAAAACCATGACCTTGTAAAACCCGATCTTATCGGCCAATTTCCCGCCAAGCCAAGAACCCAGCATCGAACCCAGACCGAAAAATATCATAATCGACCCCACATCGGTCAAATCAAAATGCAAATCCTCATTGAGGTATTTAGACAGAAACGGCAGTACCATCGTGCCCGCGCGGTTGATAAAAGTAATGATGGTCAAAATCCAGATTTCCCTTGAGAATCCCTTGAAATTAGAGTGGTAACGCTGGAGTGCCTTTAAAAGCATTTGGAGAAGTTGGTTTTTGTGTAGCAAAGATAACAACTTTGTGGTTTTTCGCCTTGGCCAATCGGCAACTTTTAGCCTATTTTTGTAAAAAGATTTGCGATGAAAAGATTCCTTTTGTTTTTGGCGTTTGCCACGACATTCCAACTGCAGGCGCAAGAAAAATGGACGGCATCTGCATCCGAAGCCTTCCAGAAACAAATCAACAGCGAATACGCCGACAAAAAAGAAAGCCCCCTTACCGACGAAGATTTCGCAGCCTTCAGAACGCTCGACTTTTACCCAATCGACGGCAAATTTGCGGTCGTGGCCGATTTTATCCGAACGCCGAACGAGAAAGTTTTCAAAATGAAGACCAGTAGTTCAAGGTTGCCCGAGTACGTGAAATATGGCGAATTGCATTTTACGCTCGACGGAAAAAAGCTAAAATTGAACTTGTATCAAAATATCGACCTGGTCAAAAAAACGGGTTACGAAGACCATCTGTTTTTGCCGTTTTCTGACTTGACTTGCGGCAAGGAAAGTTACATTGGCGGGCGTTACATCGATATGAAAATCCCAGAAGGCAATCAAATGCTTATTGATTTCAATACCGCTTACAATCCGTATTGCGCGTACAACCACAAGTATTCGTGTCCGATTGTCCCTTTAGAAAATGACCTCGCTGTAGAAATCCGCGCAGGCGTCAAAAAATTCCACGACTAATGGAATTCTTCAACCTGCATACGCACCATTACACGGGTTCGTCGGGGATTCTGGAACTCGTGAACCAATATCCCGCCGAGTTCGACGCCGCAATCCCGACTTATTCCATCGGCATCCACCCGTGGAAAATCGTGGTTGAAAACGTTACGGCAGAATTACAAGTTATCGAACACCAATTGCCGTTTGAAAATTGCCTGGCACTCGGCGAATGTGGGCTCGACAAGCGCATAGAAGTACCGTTTGACTTACAGCTCGAAGTTTTTGAAAAGCAACTGCTACTCGCCGAAAAATACCGCAAACCAGTCGTGATCCATTGTGTGGCGGCGTTCCAGGAAACTATTGCACTCAAAAAACAACTGGGCATTTCTGTCCCAATGATTATTCACGGCTTTTCGAAAAGTGAGGAATTGGCACAGCAACTGCTCGATAACAGTTTTTACCTTTCGTTCGGTAAGTACCTATTGCGCAACCCAGAACTCGAAAGCGTTTTCAAAGACGTGCCCAACGACCGCTTTTTCCTCGAAACCGATACAATCGAAGAAGGCATCCGCGAAGTCTACCAACTCGCCGCGAGATATAGGAACATCGATTTAGAAACTCTAAAGCAAACCGTAAACACCAATTTCAAAAAAGTATTCAAAACGCCAGCCGTCTAAAGCGCAGCGTGTCTAAAGCGCAGCGTGTCCAAAGCGTAGCGCGTCTAAAATCATAATTATGGCAGCATGGACCGAACGGGCAGAATTGCTCTTTAAACCACAAGGACTCGAAAAACTAAAAAACGCAAACGTATTAATCGTAGGCGTAGGCGGCGTTGGCTCGTTCGCAGCCGAATTCATCGCGCGCGCCGGCGTGGGCAAAATAACCATTGTAGATGGCGATGTAGTAGACGTTACCAACATCAACCGCCAATTGCCGGCTTTACATTCTACGGTCGGGCAACCCAAAATCGATGTGGTGGGCGAACGGCTTATGGACATCAACCCTGAGTTGCAACTCACCAAAATCCGCGAATTCCTCTCGCCCGAACGCGCTTTTGAAATCGTTAGCGATGAGTATGATTTTGTTATGGATTGCATCGACAGCGTCACGCCCAAACTCAACCTGATTATCGCCGCCAAACGCAAAAAAGTCAAGATCATCAGCAGTATGGGCGCAGGCGGAAAAATGGAAGCCGCGAAAGTCAAAGTGGCCGACATTAGCAACACCCAAAATTGTTTCCTCGCGAAAACCATCAAAAAACGCCTCAAGGAAGTGAAGATTGACAAAGGCGTGAAAGTGGTTTTCTCATCCGAAATCCAGGACGAAAGCAGCCTCAAAACAACCGACGGAAAGAATTTTAAAAAGTCGTTTTACGGCACGAACAGTTATATGCCGGGGCTTTTTGGCTTGCATGCGGCAGAGTATGTAATCCGTTACATTTTGAAGAAAGATTAGAAAGTGCCTTAGTGCCTGAGATTTCTCAGATTGTGGATAAAAAAAACTTCATTTTTTTGATGCTTTAATTATATAAGTATTTTTGCACT
>DLHP01000003.1:49744-60758 GCA_002483285.1 Flavobacterium sp. UBA7665 | reverse complement strand
GAAAAATAAAATAAACACTTCCTATTTGGTTGGCCATTCGGGGAAAAAGCGTGAAAAACAACGAGAAAAAGCGGCAGCGCGAAGCGTTAAGAGAGAGTCTGTAAGGCGAACGGCTCAGCAAGCGCCCGCTTTTGCGAGGTAGTTTTTAGCTTTTTATCCGGAGGCCATTGATTTTTTGTTTCTTTTGTATCAAGACAAAAGAAAAGCCTTTTTGTTTCTTTTACCTCACTCCCCTAATATTTGTTAGCGGTGTTCGGTGAATCTTCGATTTGCGGCTTGGCAAAAGAAAATTTAGTCGTTATGGAACCGCAAAGGTTCCAAATCCTCAACTTCCTCCAACACAAACATCCGCGACTGCGTCAAAAACCTTTTACCATAAGGAATTTCTATTGAAAAACTCGAACCGCGGCCTTCCATCACATGGATGATTAATTGCGTGTGCTGCCAATATTCAAATTGGTCTTTGCTCATCCAGAACTCACAACCCTCAATTGTGCCGAGACAGACATCGCTTTGGCCGAGCTTGAAATCGCCTTTTTCAAAACACATGGGTTGCGAACCATCGCAGCAACCGCCGCTTTGGTGGAACATGAGCGCACCGAATTTGGATTGGAGCATCGCGATTAATTCGGCTGCTTCGGGTGTTATAAGGACTCTTGGTGTCATAGTCTGTGGTTTAAGGTGGAAATAGTGTTCCTGAAACTTCAAAATTCAACATTGCTGCGCCAGTTTGCTAGCGTTCGGGTCAACATTAATTCAACCTTTTTTAAAGCTTGGATGCCAATCAAGGAATGCTCAATATTAAACTGACCCAGATGCCCTACACCTGATGGAAATGGCATCGTTTTTTTCGGCTTCTTTGGCCGACAAAAGCTGCTTCGTCAGTTCTCTTCACTAGGGTTAACGAACAGCAGGTTCCCGGCTTCAGAATAAAAAATAATGTCTTTCGATTCTTTTTGAATATATCCAGATTTTCTGCATCTCGGGTATTTCATAAATTTTTAGGGACGTAATTGCCCCTTCCCTGAAGGAAATCTAGGAATTTCTACACAAACCTCAAAGCAGAAAAACCCCACCAACTGTTAATTTCAAGGAAAACAAACAAAAAGCAAAACCCGGCAGCCAAGAGCACCGCCAGGTTCTACTAACCAAAAAATTTACTATTAAAAGAAACCCAACTTGTTTTTGTCGTAAGAAATCAGCATGTTCTTGGTTTGGCGGTAATGGTCGAGCATCATCTTGTGGTTCTCGCGACCAAACCCTGATTTTTTGTAACCTCCAAACGGCGCATGCGCGGGATACGCGTGGTAATTATTGACCCAAACACGTCCGGCTTTGATGGCGCGCGGCACCTGATACAATTCATGCGCGTCGCGGGTCCAGACGCCAGCTCCGAGTCCGTACATGGTATCGTTGGCAATTTCAATCGCTTCCTCGACGGTTTTAAACGTGGTCACACAGGTCACCGGCCCAAAAATCTCTTCCCGGAAAATGCGCATTTTGTTGTGTCCTTTGAAAATGGTGGGTTGGATGTAGTAACCGCCTGCAATTTCGCCTTCCATTTGGTTGATGTCGCCGCCGGTTAACACTTGGGCACCTTCTTCCTTACCGATTTTAAGATAAGACTGGATTTTCTCGTACTGGTCGTTGGAGGCCTGTGCGCCCATCATCACGCTACCGTCAAGCGGATGCCCGGTTTTAATGGCTTTGGTACGCTCGATAACGCGTGACATGAATTTGTCGTAGATGTCTTCCTGTACCAAAATCCTTGACGGACAGGTACAAACTTCGCCTTGGTTGAGCGCGAACATGACGGCACCTTCGACGGCTTTGTCAAAAAAAGCGTCGTCGGCATCGGCGACCGAGGAAAAGAAAATATTTGGGGATTTCCCGCCGAGTTCCATCGTTACAGGAATCAAGTTTTCTGAAGCGTATTGCATGATGAGTCGCCCTGTCGTGGTTTCTCCGGTAAACGATACCTTGGCGATTTTCTCTGATTGCGCGAGTGGTTTGCCGGCTTCAGGGCCAAATCCGGTGACGATGTTCAAAACGCCCGGCGGTAACAAGTCGCCTATAAGTTCCATGAGGACGATAATCGAAGTTGGTGTTTGTTCGGCCGGTTTCACCACACAGCAATTTCCGGCGGCGAGTGCCGGTGCGATTTTCCAGGTGGCCATAAGCAACGGGAAATTCCACGGGATAATTTGACCTACCACTCCCAGCGGCTCGATCATACAAATCGAAACGGTATTTTCATCGTGTTCTGAAATGCTACCTTCTTCGGCGCGGATTACGCCCGCGAAATAGCGGAAATGGTCGATGACCAACGGCAGATCGGCGGCACGGGTTTCGCGGATGGCTTTGCCGTTTTCGATGGCTTCTACGACGGCCATGTATTCGAGGTTGGCTTCGATCTTGTCTGCGATTTTATTGAGCACGCCGCTTCTGTAAGCGGCTGATGTTTTTCCCCAGTTTTTGAAAGCTTCTTGTGCGGCGTCGAGTGCCAAGTCAATGTCTGCTTTGCCGGAGCGTGCGGCTTTGGTGTAGACTTTTCCGTCTATCGGGGAAATGTTTTCAAAATATTCTCCTCCTACCGGCGCCACGAATTTGCCACCAATGTAGTTGTCATATTGTGCCTTAAATTCAGGCCTTTGTGCGATGTTACTCATTTTAAAATAGTTTTTGGTTCGATTCAAATTTACTCGCAGCCAAAACATTAGAGTAGCACAATTTGTTCAGTTGATAGCATAAAAATGCCAATGCTGTAATTTTAACGGTTGTTTGTTACGGCATCGGCAATTTTAGTGGTAAAAAAATAAGCGATTCTTAACGGTCGCCGTCGGGTGTTTTATAGCTCATGTTAACATGACGGTTCAAATCGGAATTCTCAGCCGGCTTGGCATGGTGGTGGTTTGAAACAGTTTTGACGAAATTGTCGTTGCTGCTGTCATGGAAAGCTTTATCACCGGTATTGAACTCGGTTCCCGGAATGTCTTGGGCCGACTTTGGTGTGATGCTATGCGGGTTTTCGTCGAACGAACGATTGCCCGGTGACGCAGCCTCGTTGGGTACGTTGCCGTCGCCGGTTACTTTGTAGCCTTGCTCGTTGGCATTATGCTCTGGTGTTCTTCCTTTGGATTCCATAGTGGTTTATTTTTGGTTTTCACAAAGCTATCGGCCTGGGCCTCTAATTACATTACAGTATTGGCCACAATTTTTACAATATTAGCCAGTGTATTTTGTCGATTTTTCATGGTGGGATTTGCCGTTTCCTTTCGCGACAATTATTATCTTTGCGCCGCATTAAAAAATTTGAAATGAAAATCTCTTACAACTGGTTAAAACAATTCTTAAAAATCGACTGGAAATCTGACGAAATCGCTGCACTGCTTACCGATCTTGGTTTGGAGGTAGAAATCGTTGAAAAATACCAATCGGTCAAAGGCGGGCTAGAAGGCATAGTCGTTGGCCATGTTTTGACTTGCGTAAAACACCCCAATGCCGACCGTCTCAAGGTAACTACCGTAGATTTGGGCGACGGCGTTCCGGTACAGATTGTATGCGGCGCAGCCAATGTCGCGGCGGGGCAAAAAGTGCCGGTGGCCACCATCGGCAGCGTATTGTATGATAAAGACGGGAATCCGTTTACGATAAAAAAGGGCAAGATTCGCGATGAGGAAAGCAACGGCATGATTTGCGCCGAAGACGAACTTGGGCTTGGCGAAAGCCACGACGGCATCATGGTGCTCGATGCCAACCTAAAACCAGGAACCGCGGTCGCCAAAGTTTTCAAGATAGAGAATGACGAAATATTCGAGATTGGCCTCACTCCCAACCGCGCCGACGCGATGAGCCATTTGGGAACCGCACGTGATTTGCGCGCCGGACTCATTCAAAGTGGTGTGAATACTGAACTGATTACGCCATCGGTGAGTAATTTCAGGATTGACAAACGCACGCTCAAAATTGATGTGGATGTCAAGGATTCTAAACTCGCACCAAGGTATTGTGGTGTCACGATTTCTGGCGTTAAGGTAAAACCGTCGCCCGAATGGTTGCAGAACCGCCTGAAGTCTATCGGACTCAATCCAAAGAACAACATAGTCGATGTAACTAATTATGTGCTGCATGAACTCGGCCAACCGCTGCACGCTTTCGATGCTTCTAAAATCACCGGAAAAGTCACGATTAAAACCTTGCCGGCCGGAACCAAATTCACCACGCTCGACGATATAGAGCGTACCTTACACGAAGAAGATCTGATGATCTGCGACAACAACGGACCCATGTGTATTGCAGGGGTTTTTGGCGGGAAAAATTCGGGCGTGACCGAAAATACGACGAACATTTTCCTCGAGAGCGCGTATTTCAACCCAGTCAGCATCCGCAAGACGGCCAAAAGACACAGTTTGAGTACCGATGCGTCGTTTCGTTTTGAACGCGGCATCGACCCGACGATTACCGAATATGCGCTCAAACGCGCGGCTTTGCTGATCCAGGAAGTTGCAGGTGGCGAAATTACGTCGGACGTGATTGACATTTATCCTAAGAAAATTGAGGATTTCCCGGTGTTTTTGAATTTTGCCAAAACGGCCAAACTCATCGGCCAGGAATTGTCCAAGGAAATCATCAAGAAGATTTTGGCGAGCCTCGACATCAAAGTCAACAGCGTTACCGATGCCGGTTTGGGACTCACCATTCCCGCCTATCGCGTAGACGTGCAGCGTGAAATCGACGTGATCGAGGAAATCCTGCGTGTGTATGGCTACAACAACATCAGCTTCACCAAAAAACTCAACGCTACGGTATCGAATTCATCGCGTACCGAAGATTACAAAGTACAGAATATCGTGGGCAACCAGCTCAATTCACAGGGTTTCCACGAGATGATGGCCAATTCGCTGACCTCGCCCGAGTACATCGCGCTGACCAATATGCTTCAGGAAGAAAATAATGTAGCGATGCTCAACCCGCTCAGCAATGATCTGTCGGTGATGCGCCAATCGCTATTGTTTTCTGGGTTGGAAGCCGTTTCGTACAACATCAACCGCAGGAATTCGGACTTGAAATTGTTTGAATTTGGCAAGTCGTATCACAAATTCGGGTCGGACTTTACCGAAAACAAACACCTGACCTTGTTTGTAAGCGGCAATCGCAACGACGAAAGTTGGATTGACGCCGCCAAGCCATCGGGATTTTTCCTGTTCAAGGGCTATATCGATGCGATACTTTCGCGCCTCGGCCTTGAAAAAGTAAGGACGCAACCCGTGCAATCGGATGTATTTGCAGAAGGTGTCGCCTTGTTTGCAGGCGAAGAATTGTTGGTAGAATATGGTACCGTGAAAAAATCGATCCTCAAACATTTCGATATCAAGCAGGAAGTGTTGTTTGCCGATTTCAACTGGAACATCGCGCTTAAACTGGTCTCGAACAAAATCAAATTTGCTGAAATCCCAAAATATCCTGAAGTTAGAAGGGATTTGGCGTTGCTGCTCGATGAAAATGTGGCTTTTGATGCCATCTACAAAATCGCACGGCAGACCGAAAAGTCATTGCTCAAGGACATCCGTTTGTTCGACGTTTATTTAGGAAAAAACCTTCCCGTAGGCAAGAAATCATATGCGGTAAGTTTTACCATCCAGGACAATGCCAAGACGCTCACCGATGAGCAGATCGACAAAGTCATGAACAAACTGCAGAAGAATTTCGCGACCGAACTCGGTGCAAGCCTGAGATAGTAAAAACACTATCTTTACGCGCAAACGGTTATTAAACACCTGCCATTTGGAACCCGTTAAAGACAGGATATACGCTTTTGATGCCATCCGTACCGTCATGGTATTGCTCGGGATTGTGATTCATGCGTCCATGCTGTATCAGGCCAATATCTTCCATGAAGCGTCTTTTTTCAGCGACCCCAAAAGCCAGTCGCCTGCTTTTAATGTCCTCGGTGACTTCATCCATATTTTCAGGATGCCGGTCTTTTTCTCAATCAGTGGCTTTTTTACGGCGCTGATTTATTTTGAAAGGGGCGTTGGGAAATTGGTTGCTAATCGTTTACACCGTTTGGTCTATCCGTTTATCGCAGGTATTGCTGTCATTGTGCCGATGCATGTGTTTAGCCTCAACTTTTTTGCTATGAGCCTGGCCAAACTAGGGAACCGTTATGCCGTGGCTTGGTCTGCAGTGTGCGATATCAGGCTCGCCTCTATCCAAACGGCGCACCTTTGGTTCCTTTATTATTTGATTTTATATTGCCTCACGGTAGTATTACTGGCTTATTGCATAGAAAAATGGTTTCCCGCTGCAAAAAACCAATGGATTCATTGGTTTGGCAGGTTATTCCATAAACCGGCCGCACCGCTACTTTTTGCCATCCCAACCTTGGCGTGTTTGTGGATCATGGATACCTTTGAAGTGGAGGCAGCGCATTCCTTTTTACCTGATTTGGGTTTTTATACTTATTACGCCGTTTTCTTCCTGTTTGGCTGGCTGTGTTATGGCATCAAGGGACAACTGTTGCGTTTTGAAAGGCAGGTGCCGATTTACCTGTTGTTTGCCATCGTACTATTTGGTGCGCGTTGGTGTTGTCTTGAAATGTACAGGGATATCGGCATTTCGGCAGAACTCAAAAAACAATGTCAGGCAGTCCTGATTATTTTGCTGGCGTTCAATACCTGGTTTTTCACTTTTGGTATTATTGGCTTCTTCCTTAAGTTTTTCAACAAACCGTCACGGGTTTCGCGATACCTTTCGGATGGCTCGTATTGGATTTACCTGATCCACATGCCCATGGTCATTTACTTCCAATCGCTTTTGCTGGCTTATGACCTGCCGGTATTTGTTAAATTTTTGGCGGTGATGCTGGCTACGGTTTTGGTTACGGTTTTGTCGTACAACTATCTGGTTCGCAATACTTTTATTGGAAAATTTTTAAACGGACGCCGTTATCCGCGTGGCTTCTGAACATAGTTTCGCGATTGTAAATAAGCGGCTCAGATTCGGTTGTACTGCGAATAAATATTTATATTTGTTACTCTTAACTCAACCATTAAATTACTGTCTCATGAAAATCAAATTATTGGCTTTGATGCTGTTTGTATTGGCATCTGCTGCAACGTCTGCACAATCGGTAGGCGAAAAATGGCCTGCAATCAAGGAATTGCACACCGTTGTTTCTGAAACTTTCCATCCGGCCGAAGAAGGCAATTTTGCACCGATTAAATCCCGATCTCAGGAATTGTATGACAAATCGTCGGCGCTTCTCAAATCGGATATTCCGGCCGAGTACCGCACCACTGCTATCCTTGGTGCCGCCGAGCGCCTCCAGCTCAAAAGCCGCGCCTTGCACAAAATGGTAGTGAACAAAGCTACTGATGCCGAGCTGATGAAAGCGTTAACCGAATTACACGACATTTACCACGAAATCGGTGGCTTGTGTAGCGATAAAAAATAATGCCCGATTCGTTAAGGCGTTTCTTTACAACTCAAAATTGCTTCGTCAGTTCGCTTGCGAAGCAATTTTGATTTATTACCCAAACAAAGTTTTTATTCCATGCTTCGTATCAATGCTGTTCATCATATCGCCATCATCGTTTCGGATTACGAGGAATCCAAGCGTTTTTATACCGAAGTGCTGGGTTTGGCAATCATCCGTGAAGTATTTCGCGCCGAAAGGCAATCCTACAAGCTCGACCTATCGCTCAACGAAAACTATGTGATTGAGCTGTTTTCGTTTCCCAATCCGCCCAAGCGCGTCTCGCGTCCCGAAGCGACCGGTTTGCGACATTTGGCTTTCGAAGTCGACAATATTGAAACGACGGTGGATTTCCTAACCTCAAAAAACGCAATTCCCGAACCGGTAAGAATTGACGAATTCACGGGAAAAAAATTTACGTTCATCAATGATCCGGATGGTTTACCCATTGAATTCTACGAGCGTTGACCAACTAGAAAATCACAAAAAGAAACTAATTGGGAAACATTCTAAAAGGTGTTGTGTAACTTTGTGTTTCAATCCTTTTTTTCATGAACACCGTTACCAAAATCAAAAAAAACCTGGCGTTTTTCAAACTCAAAAAACTCGTCATCGCTTCATTGCTGGTAGGATTTCTGTCTACTTTCCTGGCACTCGCCCTCAAACACATTACAGAACATTACGAGGAAATCTTTTTCAGGCAAGCGAGTGAACACGCTATTTACTTCCTGTTGTTCCCGCTTTTCGGATTGGCGGTCATTTATTTCCTGAGGCAATATTTATTCAAAGGAAAGTCTAACAAAGGCATAACCGAAATCTTTGAGAGCACGCAATCTTCTACCAAAAACCTGCCCTTGTACAAAATCCCGGCGCATTTCATCAACGGTTTTTTGACGGTCATTTTTGGAGGTTCTACCGGAATAGAAGTTTCGACCGTGGTCGCTTCTGCAGCCATTGGGTCGGCGGCACAGCAAAAAGCGAACTTTTTCCGACAATACAAAACCGAACTCATTTGTGCCGGTGTGGCCGCCGGCATAACCGCACTCTTTAGCAGTCCGGCAGCGGGCATACTGTTCGCACTCGAGGTCATCGCCAAAAAAAGGACGCGGGTGTTTTTCCTTTCTACGATACTTGCGGTTGTTGTGGCTTCGGCTTTACTCTACCTAGCTCAAGAACCACCGTTGTTTGCGTTGACAATAACCACTTGGCACTTTTATGCCATTCCGTATTTCGTGCTGTTGGGTGTTTTGGCCGGGATGCATTCGGTTTACCTGACCAAAACGGTATTGTTTTTTAAGTCGCTATTGGCCCGGATTGAAATCGACTTTTACCGGATCTTGGCTGGTGCGGCGCTTTTGGGTGTGGCATTGTTGTTCTTACCGCAATTGTACGGCGACGGATACCACGCGATTAAAGGCCTGCTACAATTCCCACAAGTGTTTTCATTGCCGTTTTTGATTGTGATGATAGCCATTTTGCTGCTCAAGCCCGTGGTGACCTCGGCTACTTTGGCGGCCGGCGGTGACGGAGGCATTTTCGCGCCGAGTTTGTTCCTGGGCGCTTTCCTGGGATTGTTCACGGCCTTGTTGCTCAATACCTATTTGGGCGCGCAGGTGATTGTGGTGAATTTCATGGTTTTGGGTATGGCAGCCATGCTTAGTGCCAGCATCCATGCGCCATTTACAGCCTTGTTTTTGGTTTGCGGGATAGTTGATGACTACACGCTGTTTTTCCCGATTCTGCTGATTTGTCTCGTATCCAAATATACAGCCAAAACACTCTGCCCTTACACCGTTTACACCTTCCAGAAAAGCTAGTATGCCGACACAAAAAATAAAGCGCGGTTACCGCAAAACGCGTTACATCCTATACAAAGAAACCTTGGTGGATTTCAGGGAAAACTTTTGGGCGTTTATCGGATCGTTTGTTGGTATTGGTATCATTGCATTTTTACAATCACGGCAATTGCCGCAGTCGGATGTGGTCTACCTGATTGGATCCTTTGGCGCATCGAGCGTTTTGGTCTACGGCGTCATCCAAAGTCCGCTCGCGCAACCGCGTAACCTGATTGGCGGACATTTGGTTTCGGCGCTGGTTGGCGTAACCGTACAGCAAGTCGTGCCCGACATCTTATGGCTTACCGCGCCATTGGCCGTATCGTTTGCCATTGTGCTGATGCAATACACCAAAACGCTACATCCGCCGGGCGGCGCTACGGCGCTGATTGCCGTCACGGGTTCGGCAGAAATCAAAAACCTGGGGTATTGGTATGTGCTGTCGCCGGTTTTGACCGGGGCGCTTATTTTGCTCGTGGTGGCTTTAGTTTTCAACAACCTCACGATGAAAAGGCATTACCCCAACCACAAAAGGCATGTGCATCTCAAAACGCGCATTCACCAAGCATTCAGGGATAAATTCCTGTCCAAATAAATTTGCTTTTTTGTTGATTACTTTTGGCGGGTAAAGCAATATAAATTTTACCTTTGTGCCTTTCATAAATAAAACGGTTATGGTTTATAAATTTAGGGTGATTCTCGACACCGAAGACGATATTTTCAGGGATATCGCGATACTCGAAGACGATACATTAGAAGATCTGCACAACGCAATCGTCAACGCTTTTGACTTTGACGGCATGGAAATCGCCTCTTTTTATACCTGCGACGACAAATGGAACCAGGAAGACGAAATTTCGCTTTTTGATACCGGAGACGTGCCCGGAGAGCAAAAAATCATGAGCGATTATGTACTCTCGGACATCCTCGACAAAGAAAACACCAAAATCATTTACGTATACGATTTCCTCAACATGTGGACTTTTCTCGTAGAATTGGCTGCAATCGAAGAAATTACCGCAGGCGAAACCTACCCAAGCTTACTATTCACACACGGCATCATGCCCGACGGCGCCGCAGAAAAACATTTCGAAGCCGACATGAACGACGAAATCTACGGTGAGTTTGAAGACGACCTCGACCAGGATGACCTTGATATGTTTGACAATGATGAAGAAGGCGGACACTTTGAGGATTATGGGTTTGAGGAGAATTGGAATTAGTGCCTGAGTGCCTGAGTGCCTGAGTGCCTGAGTGCCTGAGTGCAAAAATACATATTGAAGATTATATACAAGCCTTTATTAAAAATTATACGCCGAGATGAAAACATTCAGGGATTTGCTGATTTGGCAAAAATCGATGTTGCTGGTTACTGCAACTTATGAAAAAACAAAACTGTTTCCACAATCGGAAATTTATGGCTTGACTTCGCAATTGCGTAGATGTGCCGTTTCGATTCCTTCCAATATCGCCGAAGGATACGGCCGCGAAACAAGAAATGAATTGGCCCGATATTTATCAATTGCTATCGGGTCTTTGTATGAGTTTCAAACTCAAATTGAAATTGCAAAAAACATTCAATATTTAAACGAACCAGAATTTAACTTGCTCTATGAGAACAGTCGGGAAATCGAGATTATGATTAAAACCTTTGCGCGAAAATTATCCGCATCAGCATAAACTCAGGCACTCAGGCACTCAG
>DLHP01000003.1:0-49735 GCA_002483285.1 Flavobacterium sp. UBA7665 | reverse complement strand
CAACCTTTTCAACACCCACATCGAAACCTTATCCATCCACCGCGTTGGGAACAAAAGCCGAAATGAAAACACTTTCCTGTCAGACCAGCCGTATGCGCTCAATGATGAAGTGGTGCCGCTTTTGAAGGAATATTTTTTCAAGCCATTTCGCGAAAAAGAAGAAAATTACTTCCAGTTTGCGCATGAGGTGGATCTCGATTACAACGATATGTACAAATATGCGACCGAGATTTTCACGAATCCATCCAACGTACATGCGGTGTCCAAACAAATTACGCAGCACCTTTTTGAGCAGTCGAACCATCCGCACATCAAGAACGGCGAGGTGTATGTGGCTTACCTGACCAACCTCAACATTGACAACAATGTCGTAGATGCGATCGGGATTTTCAAAAGTGAATTGCAGGCCGATTTCATGCAGTTCGAGGAACGCGGCAACACGCTCGAAATGATCCTGCAACAAGGCATCAACCTCAACAAACTCGACAAAGGCTGTTTGATTTTCAACCATAAAAAAGAAGAAGGCTACAAGATTTTGACAGTAGACAGCAACCGTTACGACGCGCGTTATTGGCTCGAGCATTTCCTTTCTGTGGATGCTTTTGAGGACGAGAATTTCATCACGAAGAAATACCTCAAATTCTGCCAGGGTTTTGCCAAAGATGTGGTCTTTCCGGCTGAGGACAAAAAAGAGGAAGTGATGTTCATGAACCGTTCGGTGAATTATTTTGCAAAAAATGACCAGTTTGAAGAAACCAATTTCCTCAATGAAGTTTTAGACAATCCCGATTTGATTCCAGAGTTCAAGAATTATAAAGTGGACAAAGGCGAGAAATACTCGATTGAGGATATCACGACATTCCCGATTGCAAATGCTGCGGTTTCGGATGCGCGCAAATCGATTAAGAATGTAATCAACCTCGATACGCACATCCAGATTAAAATGGATTTCATCAACCCCGAAAGCGCAGAAAAATATGTAGAAAAAGGCTGGGATGAGGAAAAACAGATGTACTACTATTTGGTGTATTTCAATAAGGAGCAGAAAAGCTAACGACACCGGCACAATAAATACCAATCCCCGAAAAGAAAACGTTCGGGGATTTTTTGTTTCGTATTTGTAAGTCTTATTTTACGAAAATTTTAAAATCAAGCATTTTGTCGATATAATTTGCTCTTTTTCAGTTATTTAAATAGGTTTACGCCATTCTAAATCTGACAACAATGGCAACGACAAACAAACAAAATGCTTTGGGAAAAATGTGGTGTATGATGTTTGGCCACCAATTTGTGAAAACCCGCAACGTTACTGGTCATTTCAAGGAATACCAATGCCCCGTGTGCAGGCTCGAACAAACCAACGACGCCAAAGGTGAGCGCATCTTCATGACGCCCGAACTCAAAGACATCAACGAAACGCTGATGCACCTCTACCAAAAAAGACATCCCGCGATTTAAAAAAATTGGCTTTGCGGTAACATTTCCATATCTTGTTCGTTTTAACGAAAATCAATCAAAAACGAATCAGTTGGAAACCATCCTCTCTATCCGCAACCTCAACAAGCGTTACGGCGGCGTACAAGCCGTGAAGAACGTCTCGCTCGACATCCACAAAGGCAACGTTTACGGCATCCTCGGTCCTAACGGCAGCGGCAAATCGACCACTTTGGGCATTGTCCTGAATGTGGTCAACAAAACCTCGGGCGATTACAGTTGGTTTGGCGGCTCGATGCAAACGCACGAAGCGCTCAAACGCGTTGGCGCCATTATCGAACGGCCCAATTTTTACCCGTACATGTCGGCGAGGGAAAATCTCGAACTCGTCTGTAAAATCAAATGCGTCCCACACCAAAAAATCGATGAAAAGCTGGGTTTGGTTGGCTTGCTTGAACGGCAGGACAGCAAATTCCGCACTTTCTCACTTGGGATGAAACAACGCCTCGCGATTGCCTCGGCGCTGCTCAGCGATCCCGAAATCCTGATCCTCGACGAACCCACCAACGGGCTCGATCCGCAGGGAATCCATCAAATCAGGGACATCATCAGAAATATCGCCTCACAAGGAACCACGATATTGTTGGCTTCGCACCTGCTCGATGAAGTAGAAAAAGTCTGCACCCACGTCATGGTTTTGCGCAAAGGCGAAGTGCTGTATTCGGGTACCGTTGGTGGTATGTCGGCGAGCGAAAGTTTCTTTGAGTTGCAAGCCGACGATTTGAATGCGTTGCAAGCCGTGCTCGACAAACACCCTGCGTCGGCCAAGACCGTACAGGAAAACGGAAAACTGCTGATGTACCTGCAATCGCCACTCGAAGCCGCAGCGCTCAATCGTTTTGCCTTTGAGAACGGCATCACGCTGAGCCATCTTGCCGAGCGCCGCAATAGCCTGGAAGAACAATTCCTTGAACTCACCGCCAAAAAGTAAACCAATGAAAAGACTACTCGCTATAGAACTCCAGAAAATCTGGAAAAACAGGGCCAGCCGCATACTGGTTTTATCGTATTTTATTTTGCTGACCTTTATCGCTTTGATTGCCTCGATCAAGTTTGAGATTGGTAATTTCACGCTGCATTTTGCCGAAATGGGGATTTTTAATTTCCCATACATCTGGCACTTCAACACCTTTATCGCTTCCTTGCTCAAATTCTTCCTGGCCATTGTAATCGTGTCGATGATGGCCAATGAATACAGCTATGGTACGCTCAAACAGAACCTCATCGACGGATTGAGCAAAGAAGAATTCATTGCCTCGAAATTTCTCACTGTAGTGCTTTTTTCGGCGGTTTCTACGGTTTTCATTTTCGTGATGTCACTGATTCTGGGTTATGGGTTTTCATCCTATACCGAATTGGGGATTGTGTTTTCTGACCTGGGATATTTGGTTGCTTACTTTGTTAAACTCGTCGGTTTTTTTAGTTTCTGCCTCTTTCTGGGCATCCTGATCAAACGTTCGGCTTTTGCCATCGGTTTTTTACTGGTTTGGCAAATCATTGAACTCATTGCTGCCGGCACGCTTCGCGGAAACGTTATGCCCAACAGCGGTATCGCCGACCAATACATCATCCCACTTTTCCCGCTCGAATCGATGGCCAATTTGATTAAGGAACCTTTTTCGAGGCTGTCGGTTGTGAAATCTATCGGAACTCAGATTGGCGTTGAAAATGTTAAAGACTACGGCGTACATTGGTATTCGATTCTGATTGTGGTCATTTGGACGGTTATTTTCGTGTTAATGTCGTACAAATTGCTCAAGAAACGAGATTTGTAGGTATCTTTGGCGATGCTTAGAATCGCTATGAAAAACACGCTGCTTACCATATTATTTTGCTGTTTCACTGTTTCGTCTTTTGGGCAATTCCTGACCGTGGATGACACTTATACGGCACAGCAATTGGTGCAAAACGTACTCATCAACAGTCCTTGTGCCAATGTGGCCGACATTCGGGTGAGTGGGGATACTTACAGCGGTGGCCAGCAGAGTTACGGTTATTTTACTGCTGGCGCGAGCGGATTTCCTTTTTCGGACGGCATTATCCTGAGTACGGCCAGGGCCAAATTGGCCGAAGGTCCCAATACCTCGCTTATAGACGAAGGCAATTCGGGCTGGACAGGTGATTCAGAACTTGAACAGGTGCTCGGCATCAACAATACGGTCAACGCTACCTCGCTTGAATTCGATTTTACGCCACTCACCAGCCAAATCAGTTTTGACTACATCTTTGCGTCCGAAGAATACCACGACGAC
The DNA here is from genome assembly GCA_002483285.1 of Flavobacterium sp. UBA7665. Lineage (GTDB taxonomy): Bacteria > Bacteroidota > Bacteroidia > Flavobacteriales > Flavobacteriaceae > Flavobacterium. The sequence continues at coordinate 45,989 of DLHP01000003.1, read as the reverse complement.
GCGCAATGCACCTATTCTGACGGTTTTGCATTCTTGCTTAAGGAAGCTGGCTCACCCAACCCCTATCAAAATCTTGCAGTAATTCCCAATACCAATACGCCCGTGCTGGTCACCACCGTGCATCCGGCTGTTCCAGGCGGCTGTCCCGCCGTAAACGAGACCTATTTTGGCAGTTACAATGGAAACAATGCCCCGATCAATTTCAACGGCCAAACCGCCGTACTTACCGCAAAGGCCACGGTTATTCCCGGAAGGACCTACCACATCAGGCTGGTGATTGCAGACCAGGGCAATACCCGATACGATTCTGCAATATTCCTGGGCGGCGGGAGTTTTAAGGTGGGTACCGATTTGGGCCCCGACCTGCTCATCGCGACGAACAATCCGGCTTGTGATGGTGAAACCTACACGCTGGATGCCACCGAAGCCGGGACCAACTCGTACAAATGGTACAAAAACAACAATCCTATCGCAGGTGCTGTCCTGCCAACTTACAACGTGACTTCGGGTGGCGATTATAAAGTCGAAATCACGCTAGGAACCTCCACCTGCATTGCGACCGGAGAAGTCACCATAGAATATGTTCCGCTGCCGGCGTTATCCAACACCACCATTGTGCAATGTGATGAAGACCGCAACGGAAGCGCCCTTTTCAACCTGAAAAATGTAGACGATATTGTCCGCAATGGCGACAGCAGCCTCGGGCCAGTTGCCTATTACCCAAACCTCGCTGCAGCACAAGCGCGTGATGGCAGCCAGTTTATCAACAATCCTGAAGCGTACCCAAGCGGTGCCGGCGCGGTTTACGCGAGTGTAACGAATACTTATGGCTGCTCGAGTGTTGCCATGGTGACCTTACAACTTTCTACCAATACTGTACCCAGTATCCGGGATTTTGAAAGTTGTGATCTCGACGGAAACATAGATGGTTATTACCAGTTCAACCTGAGCGACATCGACCCCATACTATTGCAAGGGCTGCCGGCCGGACTTGTTGTCGAGTATTATTTGACGCAGGACGATGCCATACTCCAGCGCGACGAATTACCGAATTTGTTTACCAATACGACCATTTACCAAATGTATATTTATGCACGAATTGTAAATGGCCCCGATTGTTACGGCCTTGTCCCTGTTCATCTGTATGTCAACAACAATTCGCCTGATGATTTTGAGGACCAGACCGTAATCCTGTGCGAAGACGGGTCGGTCAACCTGGCTGTTTCTAACGAATTCAGTACTTACAATTGGAACAACGGAGATACCACTTATCAAACGACAGTGACCCAAGCCGGCGAATATACCGTAACGGTTTCGGACGCAAACACTTGCCTGGCTACGAAAAAATTCATCGTGACTTTGGCCGAAGCGCCGAGGATTACCACCGTGGACGTTGAAGATTTCAAAGAAAACGGCAGCACCGTCCTTGTAAACCATACCGGCAATGACGACTACGAGTTTTCTATAGATGGCGTTAATTACCAAACCAGTCCTTACTTTGCCGATGTAAGTCCCGGCAATTATACCGTTACCGTGCGCGGGAAATGTGGCGAGGACTCAAGAATCATACAGGTGTTGGATTACCCCAAATATTTCACCCCGAATGGAGACGGTTACAATGATGTGTGGCAAATTGACAACCTGCCGTTCGATGCCAACACCAGCATCCGCATTTTTGACCGTTTGGGAAAACTCGTCCATGAGATTCGGTCTGCGCAAAGCGGATGGGACGGAAAACTCAATGCTCGTGCACTTCCCGCCACCGATTATTGGTTTGTTATCCAACTGGAAAACAACAGGATAATACGCGGACATTTTGCCCTCAAGAGGTAATAATTCGTAATTATTTTATTATTTTTAACCCGATGAAAAAGAATTACCTACTATGCCTCCTTTTACTCACTTTTTCGTGCTTTGCGCAATTTAGCAAAACGCATTACATTCCGCCGTTATCTTGTTCAAACAATCTCTCTTCCAGCGCACAGCAGCAGTATTTATACATTTCTACGCCCAACACCAATCCCGTTAATTTTAAGATTATTGAATTGGGAGGCAGCATCATCAACGGCACCGTTTCTAAAAGCGCGCCTTATGTTTACAATATCGGGACCGGTGTCAATACGCAACTGATTGTACCGAGAAGCCAAGTGAGCAGCATTATAAACAATAAAGGCTATATCGTAGAAGCCGAAGATTTGGTCTATGTGGCCGCAAGGGTTATCGCCGGTAGCGCCAATCAATCCGGGGCTTTGGTTTCTAAAGGACTGGCGGCACTCGGTACCCAGTTTAGGATTGGTGCTTTGCTCAATACCAACACCACGGTTTTTACAGACAACCATTACACCTTTGTTTCGGTATTGGCCACAGAAAACAACACACTCGTGCAATTTGAAGACATCCGTTCGGGCGTACAGTTGATTAATAATATCGGTGCTGGCAACCTTCCTGCCTTTATCACACTCAACAGCGGCGAAAGTTTTGTAATGGCTGTGGATGGCCCGTGGGATCCCAATCGCGATGCGCTCATTGGTTCTGTCGTCATTGCAGACAAGCCCGTTGCTGTGAACTGCGGTTCGTTTTGCGGCTCTAATGCCTCTTCTAACCTCGACACGGGTTTTGACCAGATTGTTTCGGTAGAACGCACGGGAACCGATTACATCTTCATCAAAAGCAGCGGCCAAGCGCAGGTAGAAACTGTGCTGCTGGTGGCCAATGAAAACAATACGCAGATTTTTTTGAGTACCGATGTTGGAGCACCAGATTACACCCTTAATGCCGGCGATTACATTGCGCTCGACGGTAACGATTTTACCTCCCAAGGCAATCTTTATGTACATTCGAACAAAAACATCTTTGCTTACCAAACCATAGGCGACGACAGCCGGCCCGATTTCGCCAACCAGGAGTTATTCTTCGTACCGCCATTGACTTGCGAAACCCCTCATGTCATTGACAATATTCCACTTGTGAATCAGATTGGCTCGAGGATTTATCCAATATCGCGCATTACGCTCGTAACCCAAACCGGCTCTACGGTAGATATTGAAGTAAACGGCGTTTCTTATGGCATCGCGGCTTTGGGATTCCTTCCGGGAGTGACAGTAGACGGCCCGACTGCGGTCGTTGGCAACGCCGACTATGTGACTTACGCCATCACCGGACTCACCGGAAACATCGGTGCATTTTCTACCAGCCCTTTGTATATGGCGGCCTACGGAACCGACGGCGCTGCCACCTTTGGCGGATTTTACTCGGGTTTTACGTTCAAACCTGAAATCAGTTTTTCGCTGCTTGATTTGACGCAAACCAACTGCATTCCCAATACAGAATTGTCGGTAAATACGCTGAGCCCGTTTGATGTTTTTCAATGGTTTTTCAATGACGTAGCAATACCGGGAGCCACAAGTAGTAGTTATTCGCCAACGCTTCCCGGTTATTACCATCTACAGGCCACGATTGCCAACTGCGGCACTACCTTGATTTCAGACAACATCCCCATCAGTTCCTGCCCCAACAACTTTGACAACGACCTGGCCAACGACAATATCGACCCCGACAATGACAATGACGGAATAACCAATTGCACAGAATCACTGGGCGACCAACCCATCGACCTATCTGATCCGTCAATCCTAAATGTGGTAACCGCCGGAGCCGCACCGCCCGCTCCCGTGCCTTTTGCAGGAACTACTGCAGGCGATTTTTTAACCGAGGCAGCCGTGGGAAAAAACAACACCGTTTCGTTCAGAAAAGATTTTGCGCAGCCCACCAGCATTACCCTTGCCTACGTGGCCACAGCTAACAATGCTGATTTGATCAATGACAATGGCGAATTTGTTGTCAACTGCGATGTGTCTAAGACGGTTACCGTACTCAATCCCGACAATCAATTGCTGATTGATACCAATTTTGACGGTATTTACGAAAGTGGTATTGCGCAATTCTCTTCATTTGAAATCCGTTTCAGGCTCAATAGCGCCGTGCCTTTGGCGGCAGGAACCGGTACTTTTAAATTCCAGTCTTCATTGACGACCACTTTTGCATTTACGCACCGCAACCTATCGGATGTGTCGGCGAACCGCGCCAGTTTTAACCTCGTGTCCAGTTGTGTCCCTAGAGATACCGATGGCGACGGCGTTACCGATAACCTGGATTCGGACAGCGACAACGATGGCATACCCGACGCCATTGAATCGCATGGCGCTACACCGCTTGTGATAACCAATACCGACACCAACTCGGATGGATTATACGATGTTTTTGGTACCGGCATTAGTCCAGTAGATACCGATGGCGATGGCGTTCCCGATTACCTCGACCTGGACAGTGACAACGACGGCATTTACGACCTTGTAGAATCTTCAAGCAATGCGGCAGATACCAACAATGACGGTACTATCGACGGCAGTCCAGCCGATTTTGGCTCAAATGGCCTCATTGATTCCCTTGAAAACTCACCCGATTCGGGAATACTGACTTATACTTTGGTCGATTCGGATGCCGACGGAACCAACAATTACCTGGAAACCGACAGCGACGGCGATACCTGTTTTGATGCCATCGAAGCCGGCCTTACCGACCCCGACAATGACGGTCTGGTTGGCAATAGCCCAATCGCGACCAACGCAAACGGCGTGATTACCAGCGCTACCGGTTATACGCCATTACCCAACAGCAACTACACCATTTATGCGCCGATTGCCATCGTAACCCAACCCGCAGCAGTACTTGCGGTTTGCGATACGTATAACACTACGGCAACAGTGGTATCCTCTCCGGTGGATTTTTACCAATGGCAGGTATTTACCGGCAGCATTTGGAACAATCTGACCAACAACGCCACTTACGCGGGTGTGAATTCGGATATGTTGCAAATCAACAATGTGACACCGGCTATGGATGGGTTGCGCTACCGTGTGATTTTAGAAAAAACGGGAAACAGCTGCAGCCTTATTTCTGATGAATCTACTTTGACTGTTTTTGATTTGCCTGTCATCAGTTCGCCTCTCACGCTAATTGATTGTGACGAGGATGCCGTTCCCGATGGTATCACCGATGTCAACCTGCGCCAAAAAGAAGAGTTCATTAGCGCAGACGCAGCCCTAATGACTTTTACTTATTACACTACTCAAGCCGCTGCAGAAGTAGGTAATGCTACGATCTCGAACCCGGAATACATCGACAATCCGATACAATACAATACTGGGAACACCATCGTCTGGGTCAGGGTACAAAATGCCGATGGCTGTTACAAAGTTGCGCTTTTGTCGGTGCGGGTGGGTGCGACGCGAATTCCGTCGACCTTCCACCTTGACTTTTACCAATGCGACGACTTCCTTGATACCAATGGGAACAACAATGCCAATAACGACAATCGTGACGGTATTGCTTATTTTGATTTCAGCAGTGCCACTGCTGCAATCACGGCGGTGCTTCCGGCTACGTCGCTTTTTACAATCAAATACTATAAAAACGTAGCCGATGCCAATTCGGTTACCGATGATGCGGGCAATTCACTCGAAATCTCACAGAATGCCGCCGATCCGATAAGCATTCACCATTACCGAAACATTGAATTTCCCAACCAGCAACTCATCTGGGTGCGGGTACAAAGTACGTTGTCTAATGATTGTTTTGGTTTGGGCGCGTACATCTCGCTCAATGTAGAAAAGCTACCCGAAATCAACCCTGTTGATCCCGACAATATCATACACCATTGCGACGACGACCAGGACGGCCAATACGGATTTAACACCTCTGGCATTGATGCGGCAATACTAAACGGCCAAACCAATGTTTCACTACAATATTTTGATGCGGCGGGTGTTGCGCTGCCAAGTCCATTACCCAATCCGTTCTTTGTCAACTCGAACGCCACCATTACCGTAAAAGCTTTTAACGACATTACTTTAGCGCCCGATGGGCCATGCAACACCCAAGGCGAGTTTGAATTTGTCGTAGACGATTTGCCCGAGGCTTTACCAATAGCAGCCTCCTTGCTTACTACCTGCGATGACGAAACGAATCCGTTGTTGCAGGATGGGTTGTTTGCCTTTGATACCTCGACTTTTGAGAGCACCATTCTCAACGGACAAACCGGAATGGTCATCAATTATACCGATGCGAACGGCAATCCCTTGCCCAACCCCTTGCCCAACCCGTTTGTCACGACGACGCAAGACGTAACGGTGACCGTTCAAAATCCGACCAATCCTGCTTGTATTGCGACGCAATTGTTGCCGTTTACCGTGCATCCGCTGCCTAAAATAGACCTCAACACCGACGGGCATGACAGAGGGTTGATTTGCACCAACCTTCCCGAATTGACGGTCACTATAGATGCAGGTGTCGCCATTGGCACGCCACTCACCGATTACACTTACCAATGGTTTTTGGATGGCGCGCTGCTTCCTGCAGAAGTTTCACCAACCATTACCGTAGCTACCGGCGGCGCGTACACCGTAGAAGTTTCTAACTCATTCGGATGCCAACGCACGCGTAAGGTTCAGGTATATGTTTCTGAAATCGCTACGATCCGAAATATTAAAATCAACGACCTGGCCGATGCCAACACCATCCAAGTACTTGTAGATGGTGCGGGCGATTATGTTTATAGCCTTGATTACGATTCGGGTTACCAGGATTCAAATTACTTTCCCGATGTTTCGGGCGGAACCCACCAGGTTTACGTGAAAGACTTGAACGGATGCGGTACGGTTGGGCCGGTAGAAATCTATGTGTTGAGTGTGCCCAAATTTTTCACGCCCAACGGCGACGGTTTTAACGATACCTGGAATATCAAGGGCGTTACAGAAGATTACAACGCCAACACAATCATTTACATCTTTGATCGCTTTGGCAAACTGGTCAAAGAGCTCAACCCGCTCGATAAGGGCTGGGATGGCACTTTCAATGGCAAACCGCTTCCGGCCGATGACTATTGGTACTCTATCATGCTCGAGGACAAACGCGCCGTCAAAGGACATTTTTCGCTTAAGCGTTAAGCCAATTTAAAATTGACCGATTTGAAACCTGCTACCTTCCTGACTTTTCTTTTTTCTTGTTGCTATATGGTATCGATAAGCGCACAGCAAATGACTGTTTCAAGTGGAAGCCTGCGCCATTACGACAACTTCGCATCCAGGTACATACAACCGCGTGCAGTAGATGTTTGGCTTCCCGATGGCTACTCCGAAAATGAAAAATACGCAGTCCTTTACATGCACGACGGGCAAATGCTCTTTGATGCCAACGTCACCTGGAACAAGCAAGAATGGAGGGTCGATGAAACCGCCGCCCAACTCATTCGTGAAAAAGCGACAAGGCCGTTTATTGTGGTGGCCATTTCAAACATTGGTTCGCTCAGGCACAGCGATTTGTTCCCACGAAAACCTTTTGAAACACTCCCTAAAAAATTTCAGGATTCGTTGTACCAAAATGGGATCAAAAACGGGAAACCGCTCTTTGCCATACCCGTTAACTCAGACAACTACCTCAAATTTATAGTAAAAGAACTCAAACCATTTGTAGAACATACCTTCTCGGTCAAAACCGGTAAGGAAAATACTTTTATCATGGGATCGAGCATGGGCGGCTTGATTTCGCTGTATGCGATTTGCGAATATCCTGATGTGTTTGGTGGCGCAGGTTGCCTGTCAACGCATTGGCCGGGGATATTTTTAACCAAAAACAACCCGATTCCGCAGGCTTTCCTCAATTATATGAAACAGAATCTGCCCTCGCCGATGACCCATAAATTGTACTTTGATTATGGAGACCAAACACTCGACGCGATGTATGAACCGTTTCAAAAGGAAGCCGACTCCATCATGATGGCCAAAGGTTACGGCCCAAAAAACTGGATCACAAAAAATTTCCCGGGTGAAGATCACTCAGAAAATGCCTGGGCCAAACGGTTGCATTTCCCGCTGCAGTTTTTGTTGGGAGCAGACAACCGATAGGATCCAAAAAAAAGCCACTCTTTCGAATGGCTTCATTTATAAGGTATTTTATTGTTACATCTTAAAACGTTTCCTGTCGTTTTCATTCAAATAGATTTTTCTCAAACGAATCGATTTTGGTGTTACCTCAACATATTCATCTTTTTGGATGTACTCGAGCGCTTCTTCTAAAGAAAAGATAATCGGCGGGATAATCCTTGCCTTCTCATCATTTCCTGACGAACGAACGTTGGATTGTTTTTTCTCTTTGGTTACATTTACTGACATATCATCGGCACGAGAATTTTCACCGATTACTTGACCTTCATAAATTTCGGAATTCGGTTCAATGAAGAATTTACCACGGTCTTGCAATTTATCGATTGAATAAGGAATCGCTTTCCCTTTTTCCATAGAAATCAATGAACCTTTGTTACGTCCGGAAATTTCACCTTTGTAAGGCTCATATCCAATGAAACGGTGCGCCATGATCGCTTCACCGGCTGTTGCAGTAAGCAATTGGTTACGCAGTCCGATGATGCCTCGTGATGGAATGTTGAATTTAACGATCATACGTTCTCCTTTGGTTTCCATTGAAAGCATTTCTCCTTTACGCATGGTAACAAACTCGACCGCTCTTCCAGAAAGTGTTTCGGGCAAATCGATGGTCAATTCTTCGATTGGCTCACATTTTTGACCATCAATTTCTTTGATGATAACCTGTGGCTGACCGATTTGCAATTCGTATCCTTCTCTTCTCATGGTTTCGATAAGAACAGACAAGTGCAACACGCCACGACCAAAAACCATGAATTTATCGGCAGAATCTGTTTCACCTAACTTCATTGCAAGGTTTTTTTCTAATTCTTTTGTAAGTCTATCTCGAATGTGACGTGAAGTTACAAATTTACCTTCTTTACCAAAGAAAGGGGAATCGTTGATGGTAAACAACATACTCATGGTTGGTTCGTCAATGGCGATTGAAGCCAAACCTTCTGGATTTTCAAAATCAGAAATAGTATCTCCAATTTCAAATCCTTCAACCCCAACAATAGCACAAATATCTCCAGCAATTACTTCGGTAACTTTTTTACGTCCGAGACCTTCAAAAGTATGTAATTCTTTGATTCTTGATTTCATGACGCTGCCATCTCTTTTTACCAAAGAAATCGGCATGCCTTCTTTTAAAACACCTCTTTCGAGACGACCGATTGCAATACGACCTGTAAAAGCCGAGAAATCTAACGAAGTGATAAGCATTTGCGGTGTTCCTTCTGCTACTTTAGGAGCCGGAACATTCTTAATTACCATATCAAGTAGTGGCTCAATACTGTCTGTTTGATTTCTAAAGTCGTCGCTCATCCAATTGTTTTTCGCCGATCCGTAAACGGTTGGGAAATCCAATTGCCATTCTTCGGCACCGAGTTCAAACATGAGGTCGAATACTTTTTCGTGAACTTCCTCAGGCGTACAGTTTTCTTTGTCTACTTTATTGATTACGACGCAGGGTTTAAGACCAAGATCGATCGCTTTTTGCAATACGAAACGGGTTTGCGGCATCGGGCCTTCGAAAGCATCCACGAGCAAACAAACACCATCGGCCATGTTCAAGACACGCTCCACTTCACCGCCAAAATCGGCGTGACCGGGTGTATCGATAATGTTGATTTTTGTTCCTTTGTAAACTACAGAAACGTTCTTTGACGTGATGGTAATGCCACGTTCGCGCTCGAGATCGTTGTTGTCGAGGATCAGATCGCCGGTATTCTCGTTTTCACGAAAAAGCTGGCAGTGGTACATGATTTTGTCAACCAGGGTAGTCTTTCCGTGGTCAACGTGCGCGATGATTGCAATGTTTCTTATAGATTCCATCCGTAATTTTTTAGGGTGCAAAGGTACACTTTATTTTTACATAAAAAATCATTAATGGTTAGTTTACCGTTTGTTAACTTTTTAGCACTGATTTTGTTCAAAAATATGTCAAGAGTTTAACTGGGCTCCGATGAAGCGAAAGATAAATTATCTATATTTGAGACAATGAAAAACAAGTCCAATAAAATAACTTTACTCTTTGTCTTTTTTTCTATCCTGTTGGCTGTCATCAGTTATGGGCTTTCAAATAACTTTCATTTTACTTCACAATCTCAATTCCTGAAATACGGTTTTATAAAAGACCTTGGATTCATTGTGTGTTCGGGGCTTTTTTTCAAATTCATCCTTTCGCGCAACGATATCCGCAACAATAAGATTTTTGAAAAGATGAAGACCAACAATGACGAAATCCGTGAGTCTAACGAGCGGTACGACATTGTGGCCAAAGCAACCAGCGACACCATTTGGGACTGGAAGATACAAGAAGATGATTTTATCTGGAATAAAGGAATTCAAGGCGTTTTTGGCTATAAGAAAGAAGATGTAGGCAAGACTTCTAAATGGTGGTTTGACCGCATCCACCCCGAAGACAGTATTAAAATGGCCATGAAACTCTATTCGTTTATCGAACAGAAAACTGAGAAATGGCAAGATGAATACCGTTTCAAGTGCGCCGACGGAACTTACAAATACGTATTTGACAGGGGATTCCTGGTTAAAGACGAAGAAGGAAACGCCATCCGAATGATCGGTGCCATACAAGACGTCACCAAACAAAAAGAAGAAGAACAGCGACTCAAATTACTGGAAACGGTGATTACGCAAACCAAAGACGCCGTAATCATCACCGAATCTGAAAAATCAAACCGAACCATCCCAAAAATTGTTTTCGTGAATCCCGCCTTTACCGAGATGACCGGTTACAAACCTACCGATGTCATTGGGAAAACACCTGCGATTTTCATGGGCAAGAAATCGGTCAAGCACGAAATGGAGTCGTTGGCCAAAGCCTTGCGCGGCAAAGAAGAATTTAAGTTCGAAACGCTCAACCATAAAAAGGACGGCGAGGAATATTGGGTGAATTTCTCAATGATTCCCATTACGAACCAGGAGGGCGACCATTCGCACTGGATTTCTATCCAACGTGACATCACCGAGGAAAAGAAACAGGAAAAGGAAAAAGAGCAACTCATCCGCGAGCTTACACAGAACAACAAGGATTTGAAGCAATTTTCCTACATCACCTCGCACAACCTGCGCGCGCCGTTGTCTAATTTAACGGGCTTGTTGAACCTCATGGAGGAAATCCCGATTGAGAACGCCGAACTCAAGGAAATCATCAACGGCTTCTCTACCTCGACGCACCTGCTCAACGAAACGATTAATGATTTGGTGAAAGTGGTAATCATTAAGGACAATCCGTCGATACAGAAAGAAGAGGTTTTGATTAAGGACGTGTTTGAAAACGTGTTCAACCAACTCAGTTTTTTAATCAGCCTGCACAAGCCGATTCTCAAGATAGAACTCGAAAAGGTAACCATCCTCAATATTAATAAGGCTTACCTAGAAAGCATTTTGCTCAACTTGTTCACCAATGCCGTGAAATACCGCTCACCCAAACGTACGTTGCGTATTTTTGTATCCTCTAAAGAAGTCGGCGATGAAATCGTACTAGTGTTTAAGGACAACGGAATCGGAATCGATTTAGAGCGCAATGGCGACAAGATTTTTGGGCTTTACCAACGTTTCCACAATTATCCCGACAGCAAAGGGCTTGGTTTGTACCTCGTGAAATCACAGGTAGAATCGATGGGCGGCTCAATCCAGGTAGAAAGCGAAGTAGACAAAGGCACTACATTTACAATAACATTCAAACAGATACGATAATGCTTGACCTTATTTTATGTGTCGATGACGATCCGATTACGCTGATGCTTTGCAAAATGGTGATCTCTAAAGCGTCTTTCGCTAACGAAATTATCACGGCACAAAACGGCGAGGATGCGCTCAATTATTTTGACGACCTTAAGCTCAACAATCTGGGTAATGAGATCAGTCGGTATCCGCAGTTGATTTTCCTCGATTTGAACATGCCGGTGATGGGCGGTTGGGAATTCCTCGACATGTTCTCTAAGCACGACTATCCGAAGCTGTTTAAGGATTGTAAGGTGATTGTGTTGTCGTCGACGATTGATCCTGCCGACATCAACAAGGCCAAAACCTATCCGATGGTACACGACTTTATGTCAAAGCCGATTACCAAGGAAATGCTTGAAAGTTTAAAGCAAGTTTTTCATTAACACCGAAAGTATAAGCATAAAAAAAGCTCCGAAATTCGGAGCTTTTTTTTATATCGGGATTGTAACGAATTACAATTTAGCAACGTGTTTGGTTAACTTAGATTTCAAGTTGGCCGCTTTGTTGTCGTGGATTACGTTTTTCTTAGCCAATTTGTCAATCATAGAAATCACAGCAGATAATTTTGATGAAGCATCAGATTTATCAGTAGCCATTCTCAACGCTTTGATAGCATTACGGGTAGTTTTATGTTGGTAACGGTTTAAAACCCTTCTTTTCTCGTTACTTCTGATTCTTTTTAATGCTGACTTGTGATTTGCCATTTTATTCCTTTTCTTAAATTTATTTTCTGTAGTCCGTAGGGGAATCGAACCCCTGTTACCAGGATGAAAACCTGGCGTCCTAACCCCTAGACGAACGGACCATTATTCTTCTAGTTTTGGTTAATTTCTCAATCTCAATTGAACTTTTGTAGCCCGTAGGGGAATCGAACCCCTCTTACCAGGATGAAAACCTGGCGTCCTAACCGATAGACGAACGGGCCTACTGCTGTAATGCGGATGCAAAAATACAACTATTTTCTATTCGCGCAATAGTTGATGCAAAATTTTTTACTTTTTTTTAATAGGCCTTTGCAAACAGTACTCTACCTGAGGATTTTGCGCCCGAAAAAACACAAATACCTTCTTCTTTTTGCTGGTCTAATGGGATGCAACGGATGGTGGCTTTGGTCAAATCCTTGATTTTTTCTTCGGTTGCCGCGGTTCCATCCCAATGTGCCGATACGAATCCGCCTTTGTTTTCGAGCACTTCTTTAAACTCATCGAATGAATTGACTTGGGTAACGTGCGTATTTCTGTATTGCAGTGCCTTTTCAAACATCTCCTTTTGGATCTGCTCCAGCAAATCGTTGACATGACTTACTATCGAATCTTTAACAACGACTTCTTTGGTAAGTGTGTCTCTTCTTGCCACTTCAAAAGTGCCATTTTCGATATCCTTTGGCCCTACAGCAATGCGAACCGGAACGCCTTTGAGTTCCCATTCGGCAAATTTAAAACCTGGTTTTTGCGTGGTACGGTCGTCAAATTTCACCGACAATCTGATCTTTTTGAATTGAGCGACCAAATCCTGCGCTGCTTTTGAAACTGCGTCAAATTCCTCGTCGGTCTTATAAATCGGCACGATAACAATTTGTATAGGCGCCAGATTTGGAGGCAGCACCAAACCTTGGTCGTCAGAATGGGTCATTACGAGTGCGCCCATCAAACGCGTAGAAACACCCCACGAAGTTCCCCAGACATGCTCGAGCTTGCCTTCAGGGTTGGTAAATTTTACATCGAATGCTTTGGCGAAATTTTGGCCTAGAAAATGTGAAGTTCCGGCTTGCAAAGCTTTCCCGTCTTGCATTAAGGCTTCGATACAATAGGTTTCTTCTGCACCGGCAAATCGCTCGGTTTCTGTCTTTAACCCTTTGATAACAGGAATCGCCATGAAATTCTCGACGAATTCGGCATAGACGTTCATCATTTTTTCGGCTTCCTCAATCGCTTCCATTTTAGTAGCATGCGCAGTGTGACCTTCCTGCCAAAGGAATTCGGCAGTTCTGAGAAACAATCGCGTACGCATTTCCCAACGCACCACATTGGCCCATTGATTGATCAAAAGTGGTAAATCGCGGTAGGATTGCACCCAGTTTTTATAAGTACTCCAGATGATGGCCTCGCTCGTTGGGCGAACAATGAGTTCCTCTTCGAGTTTGGCGTTAGGATCGACCATCAATTTTCCCGGTTTGTCAGGGTCATTTTTAAGTCGGTAATGCGTAACGATAGCGCATTCTTTGGCAAAACCTTCGGCGTTCTTTTCCTCGGCCTCAAACATACTTTTGGGTACGAACAATGGGAAATAGGCATTGCTGTGCCCTGTTTCTTTAAACATCCTGTCTAACTCTGCCTGCATTTTCTCCCAAATGGCATACCCATAGGGCTTGATGACCATGCAACCTCTCACACCGGAATTTTCGGCTAAATCTGCCTTGACAACCAGTTCGTTATACCATTTTGAATAATCTTCATTTCTTGTAGTGAGGTTCTTGCTCATAATGCTTTTCTGGCACAAAAATTGTTTAACGTTTTTTAACTAAATAGTTTGGCAAAACTAACTAATTTTGTATAGACCAACAATAAAAAATGCTATAGATTATGAAAACAATATCCTCAATCTTACCAAAATTTTCCATTTATTATTTAAGTGGATTTTTGGCTGTTTTCATGGCTTCGTGCGGCTCTTATCAAAACACCTCATACGACAATGATGGTATTTATGGCGCTTCAGGAAAACAGGAACAAACGACTGCCTCATCTGGCAATGGTTATAAAGAATATTTTGGCGCACTGCAAAATGATAACCAACAACCCGATCAGATTTTTACCGATGTAGAGAGCTACAATTCCAACTACGCCGAAAACACCGAAAACAATACCGACCAAAACTACAGTTCAGGCTATTCTTCTTGGGGAAACAATCCTGATAATGTCACGGTTAATGTTTATGGGAACAACTGGGGTTACAACAACTGGTACGGCAATTACTGGGGATGGAACTTAGGCTGGGGATGGAACTCCTGGTACGGCCCTTCCTACTACGGATGGGGTTTTGATCCTTGGTACGGTGGCTATTACGGCGGATGGGGATACAACAACTACTATCCTAACAATTGGTACTATCCTTACTACAACAACTACGCTTATTACGGCGGCCGACGCAATAACAATTACCGGAACCAATCCTACAACAACTATCACTACAATAGCGGCAGGAACGCAACCTACAATAATGGCACAAGAAATGCCAACACCCGCAGTACCAATTATACGCCCAGAAACAATAGTGTAAGGACCCAAAACGGCACCCGAAATAATTACAACACCAACCCGGTTAGAACCAATCCAGGAACAAGAAACAACTCGGGAACCCGGAATAACAATTATACCACACCACCAAGAACCAACAACTACAACAACGGTGGTACCCGCAACAATTCAACCGCCCCTACAAGAAGCAACAACAACAGTTACACGCCTACCCGATCTTATTCGCCCTCAACAAGTGGCAGCAGCGGGGGTTACAATGGTGGTGGAAACAGCGGCGGCGGACGTTCATCGTCTGGTGGCGGAAGAAGATAAAAACATCAATAATCACAATACCTATGTTCCTGACAACAATCTCGACATAGGTATTTTTTTGAAAAAAACAGACCTATGAAAAAGCCATTATTTGTTATCATTGCAGCGTTAGCGATTACCTCAGCACAAGCCCAAGGCATCAACGACGCATTGAGATTTGCACAAACCAACCAAGCGGGCACGGCTCGTTTTCAAGCTATGGGCGGCGCTTTTGGCGCATTGGGTGGCGATTTGTCGGCGCTACAGGTTAATCCTGCGGGTTCGGCGATATTTGCAGACACCCAAATAGGAGTTACCTTAAGCAGCTTTAACACCCGCAACAAAGCTTCCTTTTACGGAACACAGACTTCGGAGAACAATACTTCTTTCGATATCAACCAAGCTGGCGCAGTGCTTGTTTTTAAAAACCCGGTTGAAAAAAGCGGTTGGAAAAAATTTGCAATCGGAATCGCTTATGAAAACAACGGGAATTTCGACAACACATCCTATGTTTCGGGATTGAACACCACCCATTCCATAGCCGATTATTTCCTGAGCTATGCCAATCCCAACCCGCGTATCGGGCAAGGCGGTATCCTGCTTAACACACTTGATACTTATAATTTTGGCGAACTCAATTATGCCGACCAACAGGCATTTATCGGTTACCAAACTTATATGATTTCACCCGACACCAATGATCCCGATAATAACACCTACTACAGCAACGTCCCGTCTGGCAGCTATTATCAGGAAAATTACCTGGAATCCACAGGCTATAATGGCAAGGTCGCCTTTAATGCCTCCGCACAATACAAAGATTTTTTGTCCATCGGACTTAATATCAATTCGCATTTCACCGATTACGTGCAAACCACCACTTTCTACGAGGACAACAACAACAGTTCCACTACTGGTGTCCGTAATTTCGCCTTCGACAATGATTTGCATACCTACGGAAACGGTTTTTCATTCCAATTCGGTGCCATAGCCAAAATCACCAACGCCTTGCGCGCCGGTATTGCTTACGAGTCGCCAACCTGGTATACCTTACGCGATGAATTGAACCAAAACGCAGCGAGCCGCGGATTTTTCACCACTCCTGTAGCCGATCCCGTATTGACAGAAGCCTATTCCAACTCCGACATCATCACCATTTTTGAACCGTACAAACTTAAAACACCCGGTAAATGGACAGGAAGTGTTGCCTATGTATTTAACAAGTCAGGGCTGATCAGTGTTGATTTCGGAATCAAGGATTACAGCAATACACGGTTCCGCAGCAACGGCTTTACGCTTGAGAATGCAGACATGAACAACCTGCTCGATTACGCCCCGGAGATTCGCGTGGGTGCCGAAAAAAGAATCAAAAAATGGAGCCTTCGTGCCGGTTACCGTTTTGAACAAAGCCCATACAAAAACGGCAAAACTATAGGTGATTTAACCGGAATTTCCGGCGGTTTCGGATACAGTTTTGGCTATACCAAAATTGATCTGGCCTACACCCACCTGCAAAGAGACACGCAACAGTCTTTGTTTTCACAAGGATTCACCGATGCGCCAAAAATCAAGTCGCAAAACAATAATATTGCGTTGACCGTTACTTTTGATTTGTAGCCATCAACGCCATTTCTCCAAAGGCCATCGTTAAGATGGCTTTTTTTTGGCCTTACCGTAAGGCTTTCGGCTTCACAAAATTTCACTAACGTTAGCACTGTAACTGCAAAATAGCTTAATTTTGCACGCTCCCCGAACAATCGGGAATCCAATTCAATGAGAACCAAGTCTTTAAAGAAAAACAAAATCAACGTCATCACCTTAGGATGCTCAAAAAACGTCTACGATAGCGAAGTGCTCATGGGCCAATTGCGCGCCAGCGGCAAAGAGGTAGAACACGAAGCACCAGCCGAACGCGAAGGCAACATCATCGTGATCAATACCTGCGGATTCATCGACAACGCCAAAGCCGAATCGGTGAACATGATTTTGGAATATGCCGACAAGAAAGAGCGCGGCCTGGTAGACAAGGTCTTCGTGACCGGCTGTTTGTCTGAAAGATACCGGCCCGATCTAGAAAAGGAAATTCCCAACGTAGACCAGTTTTTCGGCACGACCGAATTGCCACTGTTGCTCAAAGCTTTGGGTGCCGATTACAAACACGAATTGCTCGGCGAACGCCTTACCACGACTCCAAAAAATTACGCTTATCTCAAAATTGCCGAAGGTTGCGACCGTCCGTGTAGTTTCTGCGCCATTCCGCTTATGCGAGGCAAACACGTTTCGCAGCCCATAGAAAAACTAATAAAAGAAGCCCAAGGCCTGGCCAAAAACGGCGTCAAGGAATTGATTTTAATCGCCCAGGATTTGACTTACTACGGGCTCGATTTATACAAGAAACGAAACCTCGGCGAACTGCTCGAAGCGCTCGTAAAAGTAGAAGGAATTGAATGGATTCGCCTGCATTACGCGTTCCCTACCGGTTTCCCGATGGATGTACTCGAAATCATGAAACGCGAACCCAAAATTTGCAATTACATCGACATTCCGTTACAGCACATTGCTGATTCGGTGCTCAAATCAATGCGCCGCGGAACGACACAAGAGAAAACCACCAAATTGCTCAGAGAATTCCGCGCAGCCGTTCCCGGAATGGCGATTCGTACCACTTTGATCGTGGGTTATCCCGGCGAAACACAGGAAGATTTCAACAAACTCAAAGATTTCGTCCAGGAAATGAAGTTCGACCGTTTGGGTTGTTTTGCGTACTCGCACGAAGAAAACACACACGCCTATTTGCTCGAAGACGATGTCCCGGACGAAATCAAACAAGCGCGCGCCGAAGAAATCATGGAACTCCAATCGCAAATATCCTGGGATTTGAACCAAGAAAAAATCGGACAAACTTTTAAATGCATCATCGACCGTAAAGAAGGTGCGCATTTCATCGGTAGGACCGAATTTGACAGTCCAGACGTAGACAACGAAGTATTGATTGACGCCACCAAGTTTTACCTCAAGACCGGCGATTTTGCAATGATTAAGATTATTGATGCGACCGAGTTTGACCTATACGGCGAGCCTGTTGTTTAATTGATAATGGATAATTGATGATTCCCTTAAAGTGCATAAGAAAAGCCGATGAAAATATCATCGGCTTTTTAATTATCGATCAACTGTAATTGTCATCTATCAATTATCCATTGTTCACCACCAACTGTTTATCAATAATCTCAAAAACCTTCTCCTTATCCAACGGTTTGGTAATATAATCAGTGAATCCGGCGCGCATAATGCGTTCGCGGTCTTCGTTTGAAGAATGTGCCGTTTGGGCTATTACGGGCAAATCGGGCCGCAGTTTGCGCACTTCTTCAAACGCGGTGTAGCCATCCATAACGGGCATTTTGATATCCATAAAAACGAGGTCAATGTCGGGATTGAGCTGACAGGTATCTACCGCTTCCTGTCCGTTGACGGCGCGTAAAATCGTGTAATTTTTAATCTGTAGGATTTTCTTGAGTAGCAGGAAATTGATGTTGTCGTCTTCGGCAATCAATATCGTGCGGTTGCTGTCGTACTCGCAGCTGCTTCCCAGATCAGTTTGGTTTGTCGCTTCTACGGTCTCATCTAGCTTGAGCGGAATCGTAAACGAAAAAACCGATCCCTCGCCCACTATAGACGACACACTAATCGTACCGCCAAGCATCTCCACATAAGCCTTTGAAATGGCAAGTCCCAAGCCAAGCCCGCTGAGCTCTACCGAGAAATCATCCTCAATCCTGCGGAAACGATCAAAAATCACGCGCAAGTTGTTCTCGTCTATCCCGATACCCGAATCCTGTACCATGAACTCCACCAAACGACGCTGCTCATCCACCGAGTAACCAAACGTTACAAAACCGCGCTGGGTGTATTTGATTGCATTGGTAATCAGGTTGGTCAGGATTTGGCGCAACTTGGTTTCATCCGACAGGATTTTACTCGGCAACAATTGTTGGGTTGGCTGGATAGCAAATGCAATCTCCTTCCCTTCTGGAATCGTCACGTTGATGGTTTCGAAAATTTCATTCACGCATTTCTCCAGGTCGAATCCCTTGAATTTGGGCGTAATCTGCTGCGCATCGATTTTAGACATCTCTATCAAATCCTCAATGATAGAAACCAGGTTGGTGCCGCTGTTGCGGATGATCTTGAGGTAATCGGCTTTGTCTTCCTCGGCCAAGTTCGCGTTGTTGAGCAAATCGCTAAAGCCAATGATCGCGTTCATCGGCGTTCTGATTTCATGCGACAGGTTCGCCAAAAACGACGACTTGAGTTTGTCACTTTCCTCGGCCTTTCGCTTGGCAATCTCGAGCTGTTTGCGCTGGTGGTCGTTCTCTTCAAAAAGATTCCCGATATAGCCAAATTCGCCCGGTGCCTGTTTGAGCTTCGCAATCGTCTTGCCATTTCCGGTCTCGAGGATTTTGGTAATCAGCTGCAGCGGTTTATAAACCCAGCGGCGCGAATAATACCAATAGACCAGCATACTCAAAACCGAGGCGAGCATAATCACAGACAAAATTTCCTTAGTATTCTTAAAATTGAGGTTGAACGGCCTTTTGAAAAGCAACCGCACCACTTCTTTATTTTGCCAGTCTTTGAGTGGCACTTCGGCGGCAATGGTTTCGTCTTCTAAATCGGCTTTGTCGGCGCGTAAAAAATTCACGTCCGAACTGCTGATCTTCTCCAGCCTCGTAAAGTAACTGTCGTCGAGCAGGCGCGCCATGAAAAAATAGCCCGACGGTTTTGATTTGTTCTTGCCCGGATCGTCCGACGGGTGGATTGTAGCGCCAAAAACCTCCACCACACCTTCGGGAATCCGCATATAGTAACGGATAAACTTTGATTGATAGAGCTTGGCAAACACGGCTTTAGGAATAAAATCCTTCGTCTTAATTTTGGCCGTCGATGTATTGTTGATGAACTCATTTTGCAAACCGTACACCCCAATATAATCCACATCGTAAGAATTGAACTCCATCACCACATACCGCCTAAACCAGTCCTTGTCTTTGGTTTGGGTGAATTTAACGAGATCATCCCAAAACGTCACGTCAATAATCGATGCCGTATGGATGTTTGAATTGAGCTGTACCAGCGAATTGACCTCATTGGTATATTGATCGTAGGTCGATTGGTAGACGTGTTTTTCCTGCTGGTCGGTATACAAATAAAGCGACAGGTAAAGCAAAAAGAAAAGAATGCTCGAACCAAAAATGAGCAGCAACAACCTGAAATAGGTGTTTAGGTTAACTATTTTTTTCATAGAATCGGGGGAAATTCGCATAAAAATTGACGTCGCAATATAGCACATTTGCTACATCGTTTAACGTGATTCCAAAAAAAAACTCCGAACTAAAATCCGGAGTTTCTCATTATTAACCAACCTTTTTATTTAAATAACGGTTCCTTTAAACGTGAGTACTTTTGAAGTTTCTTCAGCGTTGGTGGTTACGGTCACTTGTTTGGTAAATGCGCCTTTGTTGGCGGCATTGAACGTAGCTTTTATCTTTGCCGTCGCACCAGGTTTAATGGGCGTTTTGGTGTAATCGGTGGCGGTGCAGCCGCAAGAGGCTTTTACATTGGTGATGACCACATCGGTGGTGCCGGTGTTCTTGAATTCAAATTCAATCGCTTTGGGTTTGTTCTGCGGAATGTTTCCCAAATCAACCGATTCGCTTTTCCACGCAATCGGCGACGCAGTAATTGTAGTATCCACCGCAGTTTTCGATGGTAGAATGGTAAAAGACATCAAGCCTAGTGTGCAAGCCAAAATGGCAATTTTAATGGTTTTCATAATTTTAGAATTTTAAAGATTACTATTGGTTTGTTAATCAACGAGTCAAAAGTAAGCCAACGGTTCCTGCGGCCTTGTTAAGCGGTTTCAAATGTTTGTTAATGACTTGTTAACGGTAAAATGGCTCGACAAAATTGAGTAATATTGTGTACGTTTTTTAGAAGCTAATCCTGCTGTCCGCTAACCCGAGCGAAGCGAACAGACCGAATACAAAAATAAATAATAACCAATGAGGTAATCTTTTGTCCGCTAAAGAAGCGGAACAAAAGGATGCCGCTTCCATCAGGGCTAAGGCTTCAGACTCAAATCAACATCCGTGAAAATCAACAAACTCAATAGTGTTATTTTGCTTGGCCTTGTCGCCATCATCGGCATCCTGGTCGCCCAATTGCTCTGGACGCGCCAGGCGTTTAACCTCGAGGAAAAGAAATTCAGCCAAAAGGCGCACATCGCGCTGCTCGAAGTGGCGCGCAAACTCTACGAAGGCACCAACCACGAATTGCCCGCCGAAAATCCCGTACAGAAAATCTCTAACGATTACTATATCGTCAACATAGACAATGACTTCGAGCCCGAGATCCTTGAATTCTACCTCAAAAACGAATTCGAGAAAGTCAACCTCAACACCGATTTTGAGTACGCCATGTACAATTGCCATAGTGACGAAATGGTTTACGGCAACTACGTTTCGCATATAGAAAAACCGTCGGCCAGGCATACGGTTTATTTCCCCAAGCACAAAAACCTGATTTATTATTTCGCCATACGTTTTCCAAATGAAACCTCGTTTTTGTTCAGCTCGTTGCGGTTTTGGTTTGTGCTTTCGCTCGCACTCGTGGTGATTTTGCTCGTTTACGTCTACTCGATCTTTACGATCCTGCAGCAAAAAAAATACTCCGAACTGCAGCGCGACTTCATCAACAACATGACGCATGAATTCAAGACGCCGTTGTCGTCAATTCTGCTCGCCTCGAACTACCTGAGCAAACAACCCGTAATCCAACAAGACGAAAAGCTAGAGAAGTATGCGCAGATTATCATAGACCAGGGCAACAAACTCAACACACACATCGGGAAAATCCTGAGCATCGCCAAGTCTGACAATTCGGCTTTGGATCTAGACAAGAAACCCATCGAATTGGTCACTGTTTTAAAAGAAGTCGTCGACAACATCACACTCAAATACCCCAATGCCACGATAGCCATCCAATCGCAAAAAAACGATTACACCATACAAGCCGACGCATTCCATTTCACCAACATCTTGTACAACCTGCTCGACAATGCGGTCAAATACTCCGAAAACGAACCACAAATTACCGTGAGGATTTTGGAGGAGAAAGGCCAAATACGGCTCGAATTCACAGACAACGGCATCGGCATCGCGCCCAAAAACCTGCCGTACATCTTTGATAAATTCTACCGCATCCCAACCGCCAAGAGCAATGAGGTCAATGGTTTTGGCCTCGGATTGTACTATGTCAAAAAAATATGCACCTTGCACCACTGGAAAATCAGCGCGCGTAGCAATGCGCAAGCCGGCATCACCGTCACCATTTTAATTCCGCAACCATGAGCCAGAACAAAATTCTATACGCCGAAGACGACCAAACGCTTGCCTTCCTGACCAAAGACAACCTCGAACAGCACGGTTATGCCGTGACCCATTGTGCGAACGGGCAAATTTGCCTCGACCATTTCAACAGCGGCGCGTTCGACCTTTGTATCCTCGATATCATGTTGCCCAAAATAGATGGTTTTGAGCTGGCAGCAGCCATCCGCAAAGCCAACCAGGACATCCCGATTATTTTCCTCTCGGCCAAAACACTCAAGGAAGACCGCATCAAGGGATTGCGTTTGGGTGCCGATGATTACCTCGTGAAACCTTTCAGCATAGAGGAATTGCTGCTCAAGATCGAAGTGTTTTTGCGCCGATCCAACAAAACCGCCACAGAACCATCGACCTACCGGATTGGGAAATTCGACTTTGACAGCCGCAACTTCACGCTATCGGCCGCGACCCAAAAAATCACACTTACCCAACGTGAATCGGACTTGCTTAAATTGTTCCTCGACCACAAAGACGCGGTGCTCAAACGCGAAGAAATCCTGCTCAAACTTTGGGGCGATGACGATTATTTCAGGGGCCGAAGCCTCGACGTTTTCATCTCCAGGCTGCGCAAAATCCTCGCCGACGAACCCGGCATTGCCATAGAAAACCTCCATGGCGTTGGATTTAGGTTTGTAACCGGCCAATAGCCCGCCATCGAATTCTAACCCAAAGCCACCGAATTCTAAACTTGCCATTTCCCAGCAGAAACTTGCGCTATATTTGTGATGCTAACCCACTGCATCATGCTTCAAAACAAGTCCTATTCGCTGCTACTCGCGTTCGTGTTAATGACGGTCACGCTTTCGTCTGCACAAAATGCCGCCATCGATAGCCTGAAAAGGGTGGTCAGCGCTGCCAAAATAGACACCGCCAAAGCCAACGCCTACAACGCGCTCGCCAATGAATTCAAAGAAATCAATCCCGATTCAACCAACCGTTACGCGCAAAAAGCCTACCGGCTCTCGCAACAGGCCCAATACGATTTTGGGATTGCGGGCGCGCTGATGAACCAAGGAAACGCGAATATCATCCTGAGCAATTACCCCAAAGCACTCGAGAATTTCAAGAAGGCACAATCGTATTACCAATCGCAACTCGACAAAGATTCGGGCATCGACAGCAAAACCATTAAAAATGGGCTCGCCCGCGCTTACGCCAGTTGTGCGGTGGTGTATTCTGAGGAGAACAATTATCCGGCTGCGCTTGAAAATTACTTCAGGGCGCTCAAGCTGTATCAGGAAATCGGCAATAAAGTGGGGATTTCTAAAGCCTACAACAACATCGGAATCGTTTACAAATCCCAAAAAAAATGGAACAAGGCACGCGACTATTTCGAGAAAGCGCTCAAGTTACAACAACAAACCGGCGAGCAGATTGTGGGCGTAACCCTTACCAATATCGGCGCGATTTATTTTGAACAAAAACAATATGCCAAAGCGTTGGGCTATTACGAGCGCGCCCAAAACGAATTCAAAAATACCGATAACAAACGCGGGAAAGCCTTACTGCAAAGTTATCTCGGCGATTACTACGCCTTTGAGAACAACCCTGGCAAAGCCCTCGATTATTACAAGCAATCACTTGCGTTGTACGACGAACTGCAAAACAAATTTGGTGCTGCGCTCGTGTATTACAATGTTGCGACTTTGCAGGCCACACAGAAAAATTATCCAGCGGCGTTGGCCCAAGCCACAAAATCCCTGCAACTTGCCAGAGAAATCGGCGTGCTTGACCAAACTGCGCAATCCGAGCAACTGCTCAGCGAAATTTATGGCGCCATGGGCAACCCGGCACAATCACTCGTACATTACAAAGCATATGTAAGCGTGCGCGACTCGTTGCAGAACGAGGAAAACAACCGCCGTTTCCTGCGTACCGAAATGAATTTTGAGTACGAGAAACGCGAGGCGCTTATCCACGAAAAGAACAAACGCCAGCAACAACTCACCTTATTTATCGTGGTTGGGTTGATCCTTTTACTCGGCTTGATTTTCCTCGCCTACAACCGATTGCAGATGAAACGCAGGCTGACCTTGCAAAAGGAAGTCGCCGAATACGAGCAGAAAGCGCTGCATTTACAAATGAACCCGCATTTTGTGTTCAATTGCCTCGGTTCTATTTCTAGTTTTATCGTGCAAAACGGTACCGATTCGGCGATTAAGTATTTGACAAAATTCTCGAAACTGATGCGACTCACGCTCGAATATTCGAAAGGATCGCTGATCCCGATCGACAAGGAAATCGAGAGTTTGCAGAACTACCTCGAACTCGAGCAATTGCGTTTCAACAAAAAATTCGAATTCTCGATTGAGGCTTCGGACGCTATAGAAGATGACATGGCCTTGCCGCCGCTGCTGATCCAGCCGTTTGTTGAAAACGCCATCCTGCACGGCGTGGTGCCTAAGGAAGGAAACGGCGTCATTTCGGTACGTTTCGATGTAGCCGACAACCAGTTGATTTGTACGATCACCGATGACGGTATCGGTTTCAACCACTCCAAGGCATTGAAAGAAAATTCGGTTAAGGCACACCAGTCGATGGCGCTCGAAATTACGCGCAAACGCCTCGAGATCATCGAAGCCACGACGTCCAAGAAAGCCAATGTAAGCATCAGCGAAATCACAGAAAACAATGTCGCGGCAGGTACAAAAGTATCACTGCTACTGCCTTTACAATACATCATTACTTAAAGATTTATCAAAAATATGATCACAGCATTACTTATAGACGACGACAAACATTTGCGCAAAGGCATGAAGAGCCTGTTGGAACGCTATGCCGCAGACATCCGAATTGTTGGGGAAGCCGACAGCGTGAAGTCGGGCATCGAGGCGCTTGAAAAATACAAACCACAGGTGATTTTCCTCGACATCCATCTGGCCGACGGGACGGGTTTCGATATTTTGGAGGAGTTTGCCAACAACCACGGTAAGCTCACGTCGCACATTGTGTTCATTACGGCGCACGAGCAATATGCGTTGAAAGCGTTTAAATTCAGTGCGCTCGACTTTTTACTCAAACCTGTCGACCCGGAGGAATTGCAGAAAACGATTGCCAAAATCAAGGTGACGCTCGAGAAGAATACCTCTTTTGAACACATTGACTTGCTGCTCGAGAACATCCGCCGAAAAGTCGACAACTTCAAACGCATCGCGCTGTCTACTTCGGATGGCATCCATTTGTTTGAGATTGCCGACATCATCCGTTGCGAATCAAAGGACAATTACACGCAGTTTTTCATCAAGAACCACAAGCCTTTGCTCATTTCTAAGACGCTTAAGGAATATGAGGAATTGCTTACTGAACATGGTTTTGAACGCATCCACCAATCGCACCTCATCAACTTGGCCTACCTCAAATCGTACATCAAGACCGACGGCGGTTATGTGATCATGGCCGACAATACGAACATCCCGATTGCGCAACGAAAGAAAGAACGGTTGCAGGAATTGATTAAATCATTGTAGAAACATAATATCCCTAGTTTATGAAGAAGATATACTTTTTGCTGATTTTGATTGCAGGAATTGTAAACGCGCAGATTGTGAACATTCCAGATCCCGCGTTTAAGGCGGTATTGATTACCCCATCGATGCACGTCGATACCAACCTGGATGGCGAAATACAGGTTTCTGAAGCTCTGGCGTGTACCAGTTTAACATTTACCAACAATACCATAACCAATCTTACTGGGCTTGAAGCTTTCACGCAAATCTATGACCTAAGGATCACTTGCAACCAAGTTACCTCGATTAACTTGTCGGGCAACACGGGATTAAAGTTTCTGAACCTGACAATGCCGCTTACCTCGATTAATATGGACCTGCTGCCATTGTTACGCAATGTAGAGCTCATTAACATGCCTGCTATGACCTCGCTTGTAATTTCAAATGCCGCACCAATCAGCTCCTTTACACTTACCAACTTAGGCATTACAAGTATCGATTTATCAGGAATGCCCAATGTTGGAGATGTCAGAATCATGAATTGCTCGAGTCTCATGTCGATTACCGCAGATGGCTTAGCACTGTTAAGTAGAGTTGAATGCTTTAATCCTGCAAACCTGGCTTCAGTATCATTAACCAACTGCCCGATTTTAAACGATGTAAGGATTAACAGTGCCCAGTCGCTAAGCCTGACCAATTGCCCGATGATTACAAGCCTGGATTTTCTTAACAACGATGCGCTCAATTCCCAGACGCTAATTGTTAATAACTGTACGGGATTAACGACATTGAATGCAATCAGTTCCGGATTGACAGCTATTGATTTGACGACTAATCCAAATCTCGAGACCCTCAATTTATACGCTTCAAAAGTAAGTTCGCTCAATCTTTCGGGCAACCCGAAGCTCAAATACCTGACCCTGATCCTATGCCAACTTATAACAACTCTTGACTTATCGGCCAATCCGTTAATGGAAATTTTAGCAGGAAATAGCATGAGCAGCCTGGAAATGGCATTCCTCAAAAACGGAAAAAACGAAACCGTAAGCCTGCAATTCTGCCCTCAATTGCGCTTTATCTGTGCCGATGACTCACAGATAGCGAGTATAGTTAGCAATCAACCTCCATCGGTGGTTGTAAACGATTACTGTACGTTTACGCCAGGCGGAGACTACAATACGATTACCGGTTCGGTGCGTTTTGACAATGACAACAACGGTTGCAGCCCTGTTGACATCATCCCGATTTACGCCAAAATTGGCATTACCGATGGAACCAATACCGGCTTGACATTGGTAAAGACCGACGCTTCGTATGATTTTTACACCGGCACAGGCAGTTTTACCGTGACCCCGCAGTTGGAGCAGCCTGCTTATTTCAATGTGGCCCCGACTGCCGCAACGGTTAATTTCCCCTTGGTCAACAACAGCATTGAAACACGCGATTTTTGCGTGACTGCGAGCGGCGTGCATCCCGATACCGAAATCATACTCGTCCCGCGAGGTACGGCAAGGCCGGGTTTTGATGCGTTATATTTACTTGTTTTTAGGAATAAAGGCAACTTTCCGATTTCAGGAACAATAAACCTTAATTTCGATGATGCGCACATGGATTTTCTTTCTGCATGGGGAAATCCAACCCAATCAGGCGATACGGTTTCATGGAATTACGCCAACCTCATGCCTTTTGAAGTACGTGAATTTCAATTCGTGATGCATGTCAATTCAACTACAGACACACCTCCGGTAAATTATGACGATGTCCTCGCCTTCAGTGTAGCTATCAATATCCCGACAGGAGATGATACGCCAGATGACAACGTTTTCGGATTGTTCCAGGTAGTTATTAATGCATACGACCCGAACGACAAAACCTGCCTCGAAGGCACCAATGTCCTGCCCGAAAACATCGGCAAATACCTCCACTACAACATCAATTTTGAAAATATCGGTACCGCCGATGCGATCAACATTGTGGTAAAAGACACGATTGACACCACTAGGTTTGACATCAATTCCTTGCAGTTGTTGTATGCGTCGCATCCGGTTTATACCAAAATTACGGGAAACATTGTAGAGTTTATTTTTGAAAACATTAACCTGCCGCCAAGCATCATGAACCCTATTGGCGGGCACGGCAACGTACTGTTCAAAATCAAAACGCTACCTAATTTGACGGTTGGTGACGAGGTCTCAAACACCGCCAACATTTATTTTGATTACAACGCGCCGATTGATACCAATGAAGCGCGCACGGCTTTTAACAACTTATCCAAAACCGATTTTGTAAAAGACGAAAGCGTGACGGTGTATCCGAATCCGGCGAAAAATAAAGTTACAGTTAAAGCGACTGGCATTGTCAAATCGGTGCAATTGTATGATGTGCAAGGCAGGATTTTGCAGTCCATTTTGGATAGTAAATCGCAGGTCATACTCGATATATCAAACCAACAACGCGGCGTTTATTTCCTTACCATTACCACCGATAAGGGAAGCGTTGTAGAGAAAATTATAAAAGACTAAAAATAAAAAAATGAAAAAGATATACTTATTGCTGTTGTTGGTTGCGGGTTTTGCAGACGCGCAGATTGTGAACATCCCTGATGCTATTTTTAAAGCACGGCTTCTGGAATCCTCATCAACATCCAACGTGGCTTATAGTGGCGGTGCGATGGTTAAAATCGATGCGAATGATGACGGGCAGATCCAACTGGCCGAATCGGCGGTGATCGACTCTTTGCATGTGGGCAATTTTCTCGGGCTACCTGAAACAACGATTTCTGACCTGACCGGGATAGAAAGCTTCGTCAATTTAAAGAAACTGGATTGTTCACGCAATAACATTACCTCTTTAAATACCGCCAGTTTAACTGGGTTGCAGCAACTTGATTGTTCCTACACCATGCTCACTGCCCTGGATGTATCGATGATGCCCAATTTACAGATTTTGGTTTGCTACATTGCGCCGATTGCGAACCTCAACATCAGCAACCTCTCCAACCTGCAATTACTGCACTGTGCGTACAATGAAATTACGAGCCTGGATTTGAGCACAGTGCCCAACCTTAAAACGCTCTATTGTTACGCCAACAGCCTGAGCACGCTTGACTTAAGTAACTGCCCGTTGCTGCAGTATTTAGACTGTACAGGCGATAACCTTACCCTGCTTAACGTCGACGGGCTGTCTCAGCTTGAGTATCTGGATTGCAATACCAATTTTTTGGGTTCGCTGTCGTTGAACGGCTTGGGCGCACTGGCCAGTCTTCGCGTAGATAACAACCAATTGACCGCTTTGGATTTGTCTGACCTCACGTCGTTACAATACCTAACTTGTAATGACAACCAGATTACCGCTCTGGATTTCACGGGACTGGAATTGTTCAGTGAGCTGGGATGCTACAACAACCTATTGACAACACTAGATTTATCTGGAAATCCTCTATTTAGTTCCATCTATTGCTCCAACAATAATCTCACCTATGTCAATATTAAAAATGGTTACAATACAACAAACCCGGACTGCCAGTTCTTGCAAAATCCAAACTTGTCTTTTATTTGTGTAGACGATGGCGAATCTGCAATTATGCATCAAATACTCGTGAACAGCGGTCTTTTAAACGTCAACTTCAATTCGTATTGCTCCTTTCTCTCGGGCGGCGACTATAATACCATCGAGGGAACCCTGCTTTTTGATGCCAACAACAACGGCTGTGATTCGGGTGATTTCCAGAATCCTTACCTGCGTGTCGACATCAATGATGGCACGGCCACCAGCAGCACCTTTACAAACGCTGCCGGCAATTACGCTTTCTTTACCCAGAGTGGCAATTTTACATTAACCCCGGCGATTGAAAATCCCTCGTTCTTTACATTTGCCCCTACCAGCGCGGTGGTGAACAGCCCTGTAGTAGACAACTCGGTGACCGTCCAGAATTTTTGTATGACCGCCAATGGCAACCATCCTGATGTAGAAGTTGTGCTGTGGGCAAATGCAATCAGGCCGGGTTTTAGTTCGCACCAATACGTGACCATCCGCAACAAGGGCAATCAATCGTTGTCGGGTACCGTTCAATATAATTTTGACGATTCCCTGTTGGAATTCGTATCGGCACAACCGGCAGTTTCAAACCAAGCTTTGGGTTTGCTAAGCTGGAACTACAGCAATCTGCAACCCTTCGAGACCAGAAACATTTCGTTGGAGTTGCTTGCCAATACCCCGACACAGACGCCGCCTTTAAACGCGGGCGATGTATTGGCGTTTTCGGTTTCTGTGGATCCTATTTCGGGTGATGCGCATCCAGACGACAACACGTTCGACACCCACGTTACAGCAGGAAATTCTTACGACCCCAATCAAAAAACCTGCCTACAGGGTAGTTCTGTATTGTCAGAAAACATAGGGAAATATTTGCACTACAATATAGCATTTGAGAATATCGGATCAGAAGACGCCGTCAACATTGTGGTGAAAGATACAATCAACACCGCGCAATTCGATATCAGTTCGTTCCAGCTGCTTTACGCCTCGCATCCGGTTAAGACAAAAATTACGGGCAATGTGGTAGAGTTCATCTTTGAAGGCATCAACCTGCCACCCAGCATCATGAACCCGATTGGCGGGCATGGCAACGTACTTTTTAAAATCAAAACCTTACCTACGTTAACCGTTGGTGACGAAGTTTCGAACACCGCCAACATCTATTTCGATTACAACGCACCGATCGACACCAATGAAGCGCGCACGGCTTTTAACAACTTATCCAAATCCGATTTTGTAAAAGACGATAGCGTGATGGTGTATCCGAATCCGGCAAAAAATAAGGTAACGGTTAAAGCTACGGGAACCATTAAATCGTTGCAATTGTATGATGTGCAAGGCCGGATTTTGCAATCCATTTCGGATAGTAGATCGCAGGTTACGCTTGATATAGCCAACCAACAACGCGGTGTTTATTTCCTTAAAATCACCACCGATAAGGGAAGCGCTGTGCAAAAAATTGTAAAAGAATAAATCGTTCCCAAACAAACACAAAAGATGAAAAAATTATTCTTATTTCTGCTATTTACGAGTGTCTGCGGTGCGCAGGTCGTAAACATCCCGAATGCCAATCTCAGGGCGAAACTATTGTCTGCAGCCCCAACTAATTTTATAGCCTCAACTACGGCAACACCGCCGTTCAATTGGGTAAAAATAGACACGAACGATGACGGTCTAATCCAACAGAGCGAGGCGTTGCAGATCCAATATTTCAATATCTATGATAGCGCGTTTGCCGATATCACCGGATTGGAGAACTTTACAAACCTCATCGTTCTTCGACTCCAGAATTGCCAGGTTCCCGACCTTAGCCCGATTGACGGATTGCCAAACCTCGAATACCTCTGGATGGCACAAAACACGTTGACGAGCGTTAATTTACCCAACCTGCCCAATCTGAAGCGTTTGGATTGCTCCTTTAACCAGCTGTCGGGCAACCTCGACGCAACGATATTCCCGAACCTGCGTGCTCTTGACTGCAGGCAAAACGACCTGAGTTCACTAACCATTACAGGCATGGATTTACAGTACCTCGGATGTGAATGGAATGCGCTCACCACACTTGATGTATCGGCAGCGGTTTCGTTGGTGTCGTTATCCTGCGACAGCAACCAACTTACCTCGCTCGACTTGTCGCATAATCCATTGATTTCGTATCTGGTTTTCGGTACCAATCCGATTGCTTCGATCGATGTTTCAAACCTAACCAAATTGACGAGCATTTACTGCGGAGGCACACCACTCACTTCGCTCGATTTGTCAAATTCGCCTTTGCTCAATTGGGTAAGCATTTACAACCCAACATTGCTTACGTTGAATTTGAAAAATGGCGGACTCGAACCCAACCTCACGATCAGCAACTCGCCCAACCTGCAATTTATTTGTGCCGATGAAGCGCAGGTTGCTACTATCCAGTCGATGGTCGGGAGCGGCACGGTCGTAAGTTCGTACTGCAATTTTGAACCCGGCGGAAGCTACAATACCGTTGTTGGGAATGCCCGATTTGATGAAGACAACAACGGTTGCAACATTGCAGACATCTATTTTCCTTATCATCTGAGACTGAACCTTTCTGATGGCGTTGGATCGAGCGGTACATTCCTGAATGCTTCGGGAGATTACAAGCTGTATGCCGGGACAGGCACGTATACACTTAATGCGCAGCTCGAAAACCCGGGGTATTTTAATGTATCTCCCACAACGGCCACCTTCAATTTCCCGGAACTCAACAACGACGAACAGTCGCAAAATTTCTGCATCACCGCCAACGGAAACCATCCCGACCTCGAGATTGTGCTGTTGCCGCTTACCGCAGCGCGTCCTGGCTTTGAGGCCAACTACCAGATTGTTTACCGAAACAAGGGAAACCAAACGCTGTCTGGTTCCGTAAATTTTGCCTTCGACGATACGCGTATGGATTTCGTGGCAGCCAATCCGATAGTGGGCAACCAAACCCTAAATACCTTGCTATGGAATTTTTCTAACCTACATCCGTTTGAGATCCGCACCATCTTTTTTACGCTGGCACTCAATTCACCAACTGAAAACCCGCCGGTAGATTTGGGTGACCTACTGTCATTCATCTCCAATATTACCATTGGAGAAGGAGAAGAAACCCCGCTTGACAATGTGGCTATACTGTCGCAGGTAGCAGTAAATGCAATCGATCCCAATGACAAAACCTGTCTCGAAGGCCATAATGTCCTACCCGAACACATCGGCAAATACCTGCATTACAACATCAATTTTGAAAATATCGGAACTACCAACGCTGTTAATATCGTAGTAAAAGATACGATTGACACTACTCGTTTTGACATCAGTTCGTTGCAACTGCTCTACGCGTCGCATCCGGTTTATACCAAAATAACAGGCAATGTGGTCGAGTTTATTTTTGAAGGGATTAACCTGCCGCCAAGCATCATGAACCCAATTGGTGGACACGGCAACGTACTGTTCAAAATCAAAACCTTACCCACTTTGGCTGTAGGAGATGAAGTGGCCAATACGGCCAATATTTTCTTTGACTACAACGCGCCGATTGACACCAATGAAGCGCGCACGGCTTTTAACAACTTATCCAAAACCAATTTTGCAAAAGACGACAGCGTAACGTTGTATCCGAATCCGGCGAAAAATAAAGTAACGGTTAAAGCCGCCGGAGCCATTAAATCGGTACAATTGTATGATGTGCAGGGCAGGATCCTGCATACCGCAATCGAAGACAAAAACCAAGTGACTCTAGACCTTTCCAACCAACAAACGGGCGTTTATTTCTTGACCGTAACCACCCAAAAAGGATCGTCGACCCAAAAAATCATCAAGGAATAGTTAAGTTAGGTTATATTTTGATTCCCCGAAAAAGCGTAAATCAGATTGGTTTACGCTTTTTTTTGACCAAATCCGAAGTGTTTTAAATTAACAAAGTATGCAGAATAGCTGCATTTGAGAACGGGTTTAATTTTTTAGGGAATACAGCCGCCCCTTCCCTGAAGGTAAAATACAATTTTTTCTGTTTGCCCTCCTGCAGATTAACAACATCAATTGTAAAATAAAATCATGTGTTACTACAACGCCAACAAGCCAAATTCGCGCAGGATATTTACCGGTTTCGAATACCAGAACAATTCGAAGTCTTCCAGTTGCTGTTCAAAATCGGCTTTGACTTCCTGGAACGTGTACACCTTGGTGTTGTAAACCGAGAGCTTTTCAAGCATCGATACAAGCCACTTGCCTTCGGGTTTGGGAGCCTGGATGGTAAGACTTTCCTTTTTATCGTGAAAGGCCAGCGATGCCATTTCCCACGAATTCCCTTTTTTGGATTTGGTAAAGTACGACACCGTGGGCTTTTGTCCGAGCCATACCACTTTCGCGGTAGGTTTGGTGTGCAAAATTTCATCCGAATGGATAGCGCTTTCGATAAAATCGGGTGCGATTTTGGTGCGTGGAATCTTAAAGTCGAACCATTCCTGTAGTTCGTAATCGAAACAAATGCCGTGCATATAATTGAACAGCGATTTGCGCAGCCCAAAACTGAACTGGTTGTGGTCTATACCCGTAGGATCGGTATATTCAAGGTCGTTGTTGGCAAAGGCCCCAACCACATCAGTTGTCCTTGAAACCGAAAATTGCTCGGGATACAAACCAACCGGACTGTGCGCCGTCATGGCGAACTGGTGCCAAAACCCCGATTGCAGCACGCCCGCTTCAAACAACTGCCGTACCATTTCAAGGCTGTCAACGGTTTCCTGGACGGTTTGCGTGGGATAGCCGTACATGAGATAAGCATGCACCATAATGCCTGCCTGCGAAAAATGGTGTGTAACTTTGGCTACCTGCTCTACGGTTACGCCTTTGTCAATCAGTTTCAAAAGCCGATCCGAAGCCACTTCGAGCCCACCCGACACCGCGATGCAACCCGAAGCCTTAAGCAACACGCACAAATCCCTGGTAAAACTCTTTTCAAAACGGATGTTGGTCCACCAGGTTACGGTGAGTTTGCGTCGGATGATTTCTATCGCCAAAGCGCGCATCAGTGCCGGCGGCGCGGCCTCATCTACAAAATGGAAGCCCGTTTGCCCCGTTTTTTCTATGAGTTCTTCTATACGGTCACACAAAAGATTGGCGGCAACCGGTTCGTAAATTTTGATGTAATCGAGCGAGATGTCGCAGAACGTGCATTTGCCCCAATAACAGCCATGCGCCATGGTGAGCTTGTTCCAGCGTCCGTCACTCCAGAGGCGGTGCATCGGGTTGACGACCTCGAGTACAGAAATGTATTGGTCGAGTGGCAAATCGGTGTAATCAGGCGTACCTACTTCGCTTTGCTTGTAATCGCGGCGCTCCGATTGGTTACAGTACACCACTACGCCATCCACCAAGGCAAAAGTGCGTTTGAGGTTTTCAACGCTGCGCAGGCCTTGCAGGTGCTCGATGAGATTTTCAACCGGAGCTTCGCCATCGTCGAGCGTGATAAAATCGAAGAATTCAAACACACGCGCATCAGACAACGATCGTAATTCGGTATTCGGAAAACCGCCACCCATCGCCACCTTGATTTGCGAATGTTGCTGCCTGATGTATTGCGCAGCGCGAAAAGCGGCATAAAGGTTTCCGGGAAAGGGAACCGAGACCAAGAGCAGTTGGGGTTGCGATTCGGCTATTTTTTCTTCGAGCAAATCAAGAAGGATGCGGTCTGTAAAAGTAGCTGGCCCTTGCAAAGCGGCGTAGAGTTCATCGAAAGAATTGGCGCTGCGGCCCAACCGTTCGGCATAACGGCTAAAACCAAAGTTGGCATCGACACATTCTACGATGAAATCAGATAAATCTTCAAGATATAAGGTAGCGAGGTGTTTGGCTTTATCTTGGGTTCCCATACTCCCGAAAGCCCATTCCATTTCGTCGAGTTGAGCAAAGCGGGAGGCTTCGGGCAGGAAATCTTCCTGGCAAATCTGTAGCGCAAGCGTGGGATTTTTGCCTTGCAGGAACAAGATTACCGCATCGATGGTGTTTGTATAATAGTCCCGAAGCGTTGCGATACGTTGGGCATTCTCGGACCAGCCATCGCGATTGGCGCCGGCAAAATCAAACACGCTGTCCAGGCCTTTCTTGGAAAACATTTTAAGTATGGCCTCGATACCGAGGTCAGCTTGCCTACAAGCAATGCCTTTGGTATTGAGAAAGCCTTTCAGGTAGGCCGTTGCCGGATACGGTGTATTGAGTTGCGTAAACGGCGGCGTGATGGCTAAAATTCTGGTTTCCATAAACAAAATAAGGCTACAAATTTAGCGGTTAATTTGATGCCCAGACCAATTTTATCCATTTAAACCTTCGATTAGAAAAAGTGATTTCTGGAAATAATGTTAATTTTTGGGAAAAACTTAACGGTTTTACGAAAAACAGTTGGTGGTGTGGTTTTTCCCGCTATATTTGAAATTCGCAAAACGAACCACCTTGAAACTTACTTATAGCCTTGTGCTTTTTTTTTCATTTTGTATTGCCCTTGCACAGCACGATGAAAAGCAACAGCACGCCAATAGCGATTTGCCCAATACTCACGACTTGCAAAGGCCAGTCGAGGATGAAAACGGCAAACCCATCACCGATCCCAAGCAAAAGGCAGCCTATTTGGCCAAACGCCAAAAACGCATCGATGCACAGAAAAGCAAACTAAGCCGTTCTGGATTGATCCAGAATGCTGTGCCGCTGTGCAACAATGGTAGTTTTGAGGAGTTTGAAGTGAGCGGCGGCAATGTGCTGAAAAATTTTAGGTATGAGACCGGCCAGCCGCTCAATCCCATCCAGTGCAAGGACCTATCAGTGAACGCGAATCTGGGTATCCCGCAATATGATCCCACCAACATGTCGGTGATGTCGACAACGGTACCAGCCAACCACCTTGATGAATATATTGGGAACATTAATGCCTATGATCAGTTTGCGCTCAAAATCAACTACAGGGAAAGTTCTGAAGCGTCAAGTGTGGTGCAGGCCATACGATTTAAAACCGACAATGAGACGCAGTTAAAATTCAATTACAAAGCGGTTTTGCAAGTAGTTGAAGGATCAAGCCACGTAGATGAGCAGCCTTATTTCAAGGCGCGTGTCATCAACAGTTCGGGTTCGGTGGTGGATGAATTTTGCCTGATCGGCGATGCTACCAACTGTATTTTCAAACAAGCGCCCAACCTCGAGGCCGGCAGTATCGTGTTGTACACGCCCAACTGGCAATCGGGCATTCTTGACATTTCAAACTTACCCAACAATCAGGATTTTACCATTGAATTTCTGGGGTCACGTTGCGGTCTTGGCGCTCATTTTGGCTATGCCTATATTGAAGACATATGTTTGCTGCATTCTGAAGAGAACTTACAGGGCAGTATCCAGCTTGACCCATTGAATAAGGTTTGCCCAACGTTGCCGTTGCAGGTTTGTGGCAGTTTTACCATCCCAAACTCGAATGGTATCTCTGCTACGGTCAATTCGGTTGTCCTGCATTTGCGCAATGCAACCAATAGTGTGGTTTATACGGCTCCGATTCCCACGACATTAGATTTGGTAAACAAACGCTTTTGTTTTGACTTGTTGGCCGCCAATTTCCCCAATGTCACTAACGCCGCCTACAATGTTGATGTTGAAATCAATTACGGCTTGCTACAGACCGAATGTTCGGGAACCAACTTTAACAGGGCTACAGACGACGACGCGAACCCCGGATGGGACATCTGGTTTTTGAATTGTGAGAACTGCGCAGTCGAATTGCATACCGCAAGCCTGATGCGCTGTGACACCG
The DNA here is from genome assembly GCA_002483285.1 of Flavobacterium sp. UBA7665. Classification (GTDB taxonomy): domain Bacteria; phylum Bacteroidota; class Bacteroidia; order Flavobacteriales; family Flavobacteriaceae; genus Flavobacterium. The sequence goes on along the minus strand of DLHP01000003.1, from coordinate 8,495 downwards.
ACCACAACGGCACCGAAAATTTCAATCTTGCAGCAGCCAACGCTTTGGTGACGAGTACACCGGGGCTTACCTTTAGCTATTACACCAACCTGGCGGACGCCACAGCCGATACCAATCCGATTACCACCTTCGCAGCGTACAGCACTGCCAGTACAACGATTTTTGTACGCGGCACGCTGAGCGCTACTTGCTACAAGATTATTGCGGTAAGCCTGATTGTAAAAAATCCGTCAGTATCCATTACGGGTATTTTAAACGTATGCAGCGGCAGCACGGTATTGACGGCTTCTGCAGGTGCTTCTTATTTGTGGGGTAATGGTGCAACTACACAAAGCATTACGGTAACTTCGATTGGCAGCTATTCGGTGACGGTTACCGACAGTTTTGGCTGTATCGCGAGCGGTTCGGTGACCATCCTCAACAGCACGGTAGCCGTTTCACCCACCATTGAGGTAACGCAGCCAACTTGTTTTAGCGCTACGGGTACTATTGCAATCACTTCGCCTGCTTCTGAATTCAGTTACGATGACGGTGCGACCTGGGTGACTAACTCCTCGTTGGTCAATGCCCCTATCGGAAATTACAAAATCAAGATCCGCACGGTGGCGGGTTGTACTTCATACACGAGCAATGTTGAACTGGTCCCCTACTTATCCGAATTTCCAGATTTCACTGCAACCCATCCACAGTTTTGTGGTGATGTGGGAAGCATCACGATTACTACACCGGCGTCTTTTTACAGTTTCGATGACGGCCTGACCTGGGTTACCGAAAACTCAAAGAGCGGATTGCCGTCGGGTACGTATAACATTAGGGTCAAGGATGCTTTTGGTTGCATCTCCAATTACAATAGTGTGGTCCTTAATGGGGAGTTTCTAGCTCCACCCGATTTTGACAGCTTCGATCCTTATTGCGGCAACAAAGGCAGCATCACCATTACCACACCGGCAGCGCAATACAGTTTTGACGGCGGTACGACCTGGCAGGTTTCTAATACGATGCTCAATTTAGACGCGGGAAGTTACATCATCGCCATCAAGGACGCCATGGGCTGTACCTCGCCAAATGTCTATGTGTATTTGACCAACCTTGAGGATACTTATCCTGAATACACGGTAGATCAGGCCGGTTGCGGCGTGTATGCTACACTCACCATCGATACTTACGGCGATATGTATAGCTTTGACGGCGGCACTACCTGGACGCCGAATCCGGTAATGGGCAACTTGCCCGGAAACCAGTCATTCACCATCAAGGTCCAGCGCGGTGGTTGTGTGTCGCGTACCAACTCGGTATACATTTACAGCACTTACAAACCGATACCGCTCGCCAATCCATATGATACGACACTTTGCGACGACCTTAATGACGGTTCTGAAAATGTCGATCTTACGGTCTACAATCCAAACCTGATTGCCAATAATACGAATTACACGTTTACTTATTTCAAAAGCCAGACGGGCGCAGAACAGAATAACAGTTCCCTTCAAATTTTCAACGCTACTGCCTGCAACCTGAGCAATGCCGATAATACCGTATACGTCAGGGTGACGTCGTCTGATGGCTGCTTTGCGGTAGTGTCACTGCAGTTTGCGTTCCTGGACTCTCCTTATATCTACATGGGAACTTCATTTCCGCTTTGCGTGGCCGAAGCCGTGACCGTAAATGCCGGCGTTGGATACGATGCTTACTTGTGGTCGACCGGAGAAACCACCCAAACCATTACCATACGCAAACCCGGAGATTATACGGTGACTGTGATGGAAGACCATATGACTTCGCACGGTTTGCTGACTTGTTCTACGACCTTGCCGTTCAATATTTTCCTGTCCAATACCGCGGCGATTACAGAAATTAAAACCATCGATTGGTCTGACAATGACAATACGCTTACCGTGTATGTGAAAGGCATTGGCGATTACGAATACTCGGTAGATGGCCTTCATTATCAGGATTCTCCGTTTTTCTACGGCTTGCCCTGCGGCATCATCAAAGTATTTGTTAGGGATAAGCATGGTTGCGGTGTAACCCGCGACGAAGTATTCCTTTTGATGTACCCAAAATTCTTCACGCCAAATAACGACGGCTACCACGACAAATGGAAGGTAAAATTCTCTGAATATGAACCCGGCCTGATTGTCAAAATCTTTGACCGTGACGGCAAACTGCTCAAGGAACTCGGCCATGAAGGCGCCTGGGACGGTACTTTCAACGGACAGGAATTGCCCTCAACCGATTATTGGTTCCTGGTTCAACGCGCAGACGGCAAGGAATATCGTGGCCATTTTACGATGAAAAGGTAAGTAATTCCCAAGGCTTTGTTAAACCAAAAAATGCTAACTTTACTTTGGTTAATTTTAGGCGCCCAAAACAGAGGGCCAAATAGAACCAAATTAAACTTAAAGCCTTTACTATGCCCAGCGACTGCATCAGCTATCAGGAATCCGGTTATTTTACACCCATCATCAACGATTACCTGAACCAAAAGCCAAGCCTGCAGCCGTTGTACCATCGGTTCCCGACATTGAAAAATTTTGGGCCACAACTCGAGGAAAAACGACAAAACTACAATCACGGGTTTAGGAAAACGTTGGTTGCCACGCTAAAGAATCAGTATGCGGGTTTTACAATTACCCAAGCCACCCAAGCCAACATAAGCGCTTTGGCCGATGAAAACACCTACACCATCACGACCGGACACCAACTCAACTTGTTTTCGGGACCCTTGTATTTTCTGTACAAAATCATCTCTACCATCAACCTGGCCAAGGAACTCAAGGCCGAATATCCAACACAAAATTTTGTTCCCATTTATTGGATGGCGACCGAAGACCACGACTTTGAGGAAATCAATTTCTTTAACTTCAAGGGGAAAAAATTCCGTTGGAACAAAGAAAGCTCCGGACCTGTTGGGCGTTTGTCTACCAAAGGGCTAGACGAAGTGTTCGAAATCTTTAAACTCGAATCGGGTTCGAGCCATCACGCCAATTACCTCAATGAGCTGTTTAGAAAATCCTACCTCGAACACGACAACCTCGCCGATGCCACGCGCTATCTGGCCAATACGCTTTTTGGCGATACCGGCCTGGTGATTCTCGATGGCGATGCAGCCGAACTCAAACAAGCATTCATCCCCTACACAAAGCAAGAATTGTTGCAGCAAGTCGCTTTCACGGAAGTCAATAAAACGACTCCCCAATTGAAGGAATACGGCGTGCAGGTGAACCCGCGCGAGATCAACCTGTTTTATATCGAGGACGGCTTGCGCGAACGCATCGTTTTTGAAAATGGCGTTTATAAAATCAACAATACAAAACTCGAATTCAGCGAAGCCGAAATACTTTCACTACTCGAAAATTCGCCCGAGAAATTCAGCCCGAACGCCATTTTAAGGCCGCTTTACGAGGAAGTAATCTTACCCAACCTTTGTTACATTGGCGGCGGCGGGGAACTTGCCTACTGGTTTGAGCTGAAATCCCTTTTCGAGTCGGTAAATGTGACTTTTCCTATTTTATTGCTGCGCAATTCTGTGTTGCTCGCTACAGAAAAGCAAGCCAAAAAAGCCGATAAATTAGGCTTGAGCTGGCATGATCTATTTAGGAAACCTGCGGATTTGCGAGACGAAAAAGTAAGGCGCTTGTCTGAATTCCCGATTGACCTTTCTTTACAAAGAGACCATTTAAAAAACCAGTTCCATTATTTACACCTTTTGGCCGAACAAACCGACAAATCATTCTCGGGCGCCGTAAAAGCACAGGAAGTAAAGCAAATTAAGGGACTCGAAAATCTCGAAAAACGATTGCTTCGGGCACAGAAACGCAAACATGCCGACGAGCTTGAACGATTGACCGATTTGCAACTGGAATTGTTCCCGAACCAAGTACTGCAGGAACGTCAGGTTAATTTTGGGGAGTTCTATTTAGAGAATGGGGAATTATTGATTGGAAAATTGATAACGACTCTAAAGCCACTGCAAAATTGTTTCGACGTAGTTGTTTTGTAAATAATTCAAGTGGTCATGAATCGGTCTGCAAACTGATCGTTACTCAATTAATTGTGCTTACCTGTTCGCAATTATCCATTCCGCAAAAAAATCCCCATTTTAAAATTAAATCCGCTGAACGATAGTTAAAAAAATAATCTTATCAACACGAAAACGTTTTCGCCTTTTTATTTAGGGAGCAAAAAAATACAGCCTAACAAAATTTGTCTAATTTTATTGAAATTTAACTTAATACATATATTATGAAAAGAAATTTACTTTTATTATTTGCTTTAATCATGATTGGTTTTAGCAGCAATGCACAAGTTTCGCTCATCGGTGCCGGAGCAACCGGTGACTGGGGCGTTGATGTTGACCTGGTTGACCAAGGTGGCGGTTTGTGGACGCTTAACGGACATACTATGCCAGGAGGGGAATTTAAATTCCGCTTGAACCACGATTGGGGTACAGCTTGGGGTAACGGAAACGGTTTGGGAACTTTCCCAAATGGAATCGCTGACACTACGCCGGGAACTAACAATAACTTAGTAGCGATCGCAGGAACTTACGATGTGAGTTTCAACGATGTTACAGGAGAATTCTCTTTCTCTGGAGGCGCGCCAGTCTCTGTTGTAAAAATCATCGGTTCGGCTACTGCAGCTCCGGTAAGTATGATTACTACAGATGCTGAAAACTACACTGCTACCAACGTAACATTGGTAGACGGTACTGCGCAATTTGAAATTGATGCAACCGTTACCTTGGGTGGCCTTACGTTCCCAGTTGGAGCTGCAACCAGCCTTACAGACCAAATCCCGGTACCAGCCGGCGTTTATTCTTCTATTTCTTTTAACATAGGATCGGGTGACTATACGTTTACCGCTGCGCCTGTTTATCCATCAATCGCTATTGTTGGTAGTGGTACACCACAAGGTTGGCCAGCAGATCCACAAGTGGATGCCGCCGTACTTACAACTACAGACGGCCTTATCTACAAAGGAAGTGTAGCACTTATCGCTGGTGAAATCAAATTTCGTTCAAATAACAACTGGTCTGATCCAAACTGGGGTGGTGTAACTTTCCCAACCGGACCTGACGCAGGAAACCCTGGTGGAAACATCGTTGTGCCTACTGCAGGTTACTATGACGTAGTATTCGAAAGACTTACCGGAAACTATACCTTCTCTTTCCCAACGATTGCTCTTGTAGGAAGCGGTACACCACAAGGATGGCCAGCAGACCCACAAGTGGACGCTGCAGTCTTGACTACTACAGACGGTGATATGTACTTAGGAACTGGTATTGTTTTGTTGGATGGCGAAGTAAAATTCAGGGCCAACAACAACTGGGATGTGAACTGGGGTGCTGCAACATTCCCAAGCGGTACAGCTACTCAAGGAGGAGCCAACATCCCATCAACTGCAGGAACCTATGGTGTTGTATTTACTAGAACTACTGGCACTTACAACTTTGATGTTTTGGCAACCAAATCTTTCGCGACTTCAGGATTCAAAGCTTACCCTAACCCAACAACAAACAACTGGAACTTTACTTCAACTAAAGGCAACATCCAATCTGTTCAAATTGTTGACATGTTAGGCAAAACTATCCTTAGCGTTACTCCTGCAACTGCCAACGTAACTGTTGATGCTTCTGCATTGAACGCGGGTGTTTATTTTGCAAAAATCACTACTGCTTCTGCTACAGAAACTGTAAAAGTGGTGAAAAACTAAAGTCTTTCAATAGACTATTTTCAATCCCCTGTCGTTGGCAGGGGATTTTTTTTACCTCTTTTTCAAATAGTTATGAGTTGTTTAGGGCCAAGTTCCAAAAAAACGCGCTAGTTTTACCTTGTTAACCAATACCGATTCGAATGAAAACAAAACTATTTTTATTTCTAATCCTGACTATTTGCCTCAACTCCTATGCACAACTGTCCTCTGTTGCTATTGTTGGTTCGGGAGCCGGCGGATGGCCATCGGATCCTTCAATCGACCTGCACCAAATGAGTTCTACCGATGGCGAGCATTGGACCCTTTCAAACCTCGCGCTGACCACCGGTGAAATTAAGTTTAGGGCAGACAACGCCTGGACACTAAACTGGGGCGACGTAAGTTTCCCGAACGGTATAGGTCTGCCAAGCGGTTCCAATATTTATTGTGTAGCGGGCGTCTACGATGTGGCGTTTAACAGTACAACCGGAGCATATGCATTTACGTCGACTGGGAATCCCGCTCCTGTAGTGAAACTAATCAACGCTGGGGTTGTCATCGATATGGTGACTAATGACCTCGTACAATACACGGCGCTCAACGTTAATTTATTGGCGGGAAACACTTCATTTTCTGTAGACGGTAATCTTTTAGGCGGGACAGGCTTTCCTAATGGTACGGCAGACACTCCCGATACATTCATTGATTCGACAGCGGGTGTTTACACTTCGATAACGCTAAATATTAGCACTGGCGTTTATCAATTTGTTGCTGCTCCAGTGATCAGCATTACTGGTACCGCTGTTGGTGGTTCGGGTGACGGCTTTGACTTTGACATGACGACTACCGACGGAATTATGTACCATTATCAACAACTCGCCACAACCACAGGCTTATTGAAATTCAGGACCAACCACCTCTGGGATATTAGCTACGGCGGCGATTCCTTTCCATACGGGACCGGCGTTGTTGATGGAAATGAAATCCCCGTACCCCAAGGCACCTGGGACGTCACCTTCAACATACAAACACGCGCCTACAATTTTAGTGGCGGCGCCTTGGCTACGACAATAGCGCTCGTGGGATCGGGTGCGGGCGGCTGGCCTGGTAGCGATACCAATCCGGGACCATTTGACTTGTACCAGATGAGTACCGAAGACGGAGTAAACTTTACGCTATACAATGTAACCCTAACCGACGGCGAAGTAAAGTTTAGGGCAGACAATTCCTGGTTGCTCAACTGGGGCGCACCTGAGTTCCCGACCGGAGTGGCTGTACAAAACGGCAACAACATTCTCACCGTGGCTGGCAATTATACCGTGAACTTCAACGCCATGTCGGGCGAGTATAGTTTTGCAGCGCCACTGCGAATGGCAATTGTGGGATCGGCTGTAGGCGGCTGGCCTACCGGAGTGGCTGGCGAAGTAGATCTCCACCAACTCGAGTCTACAGATGGTGTGCATTTCAGGTTAAACAATATCACACTAACCGACGGCTATGCCAAATTCAGGCAAAACAACAGTTGGGATGTGAATTGGGGCGGAACTTCATTGAGCGGGCCGCTCGTATTTAACGGTCCCGATATTCCAGTTACGGCAGGTGCTTACAGCATAGGTGTTAACCGCGTAGACGGCAGTTATTCGTTTGGCGAAGCCTTGGGCGTACAACCATTTGCAAAGGCAGATTTCAAGGTATATCCGAATCCCACGGCAAACCTATGGAACTTTTCGGCTGCGAAAGGACAAATCCAATCTGTCAGGATTGTTGATGTGCTGGGCAAAACCGTGGGCAATGTCAGCGCGGCGACCGCAGATGTGGTGTTTAACGCTTCGGCGTTGCAAACCGGTGTTTATTTTGCCCAAATCATCACCGAATCGGCCACTGCGACTGTAAAACTGCTTAAGAAGTAAAGAACAATTGCGATGCTTTATAGAAAATCCTTGCCCCTCAAAGGCAGGGATTTCTTTTGGAAACGACTGCCCTAGCCCTGATGGGCGCGGCATCCTTTTTTGTCTTATACGGTATACGATAGTGGATTGCGAAATTTCCAGACAAAAAAGATACAGCAGACAGCAGGAATAGCTACAAAAAATCACTATTTTTGCAGCCGATTTAAGGCCAAAGGCCGATAGACGAACTTAATTAAATTAAAAAAATGGCAACGAACAGAACATTTACCATGATTAAACCCGATGCGGTAGAAGCCGGTCACATCGGAGGAATTTTAAATATGATTACCGAAGGTGGTTTCAAGATTGTCTCTTTGAAATTGACACAACTTACCGTAGCCGACGCTAAGAAATTTTACGAAGTACACGCGGCAAGGCCATTTTACGGAGAATTGGTTGAATTCATGTCAAGAGGCCCAATCGTAGCGGCTATCCTTGAGAAAGAAAATGCAATCGAGGATTTCCGTAAGCTCATTGGCGCTACCAACCCAGCTGATGCAGCCGAAGGAACCATCCGTAAAAAATACGCCAAATCAATCGGTGAGAATGCCGTTCACGGTTCTGACAGCGATGAGAATGCAGCTATTGAAGGTGCTTTTCACTTTGCTGGGAGAGAGCAATTCTAGGACACGCTTCGCTTTAGACGCGGCTGCGCCTTTTGACACGCCCTACGGGCTTTGGACGCGCTACGCTTTAGACAGAAAATCAAAATAGAAAATCCCGTTTCGTTTGAGACGGGATTTTTTTATGCTTAAGTGCTCAGGTCTAAAGTGAGCATCAGCGAACGCGTTCAAAGGTGCAGCTGTGTCTAAAGTGAGCGTCAGCGACCGTGTCCAAAGGCGTAGCCGTGTC
>DLHP01000020.1 GCA_002483285.1 Flavobacterium sp. UBA7665 | reverse complement strand
AGCGATAGCCCCGATTGCAGCGGCGTCTTTTTGTTCCGCTTCTTTAGCGGACAAAAGATATAGCGGAAAGCGGGAATAGCTTCAAATAAAAAAGCCACACTTCTCAGCATGGCTCCTATCTCAAATCAAAGTCTTAAAAAACCTCACTTGCTTCTTTCAATTTCTCGGTGTTATTAACGAGTTGCAACTCATCAATCATCTTCTGAATGTCGCCGTTCATGAAATTCTGCAAATCGTAAATGTTCATATTGATGCGGTGGTCGGTTACGCGGCCTTGCGAATAATTGTAGGTGCGGATTTTGGCCGAACGGTCGCCAGAGCTTACCTGAGACGAACGCTTTTTAGCATCCTCGTCCTGTTTCTTGGCAAGTTCCTGCTCGTAGAGACGCGAACGCAATACCGTGAATGCTTTGTCTTTGTTCTTGTGCTGTGATTTTTCATCCTGGCACTGCGCCACAAGTCCTGTTGGGACGTGCGTCAAACGCACCGCCGATTTGGTCGTATTCACCGACTGTCCGCCGGGACCAGATGAACAGAAGTAATCGATACGCACGTCGTTCATGTCGATTTGTACGTCGAATTCTTCGGCTTCGGGCAAAACCATTACGGTCGCAGCCGAGGTGTGCACGCGGCCTTGGGTTTCGGTTTGTGGTACGCGTTGTACGCGATGTACGCCAGCTTCGAACTTGAGTGTCCCGTAAACATCTTCTCCTGTGACTTCAAAAATTACCTCCTTGAAACCGCCTGAGGTTCCTTCGTTCATGTCTACAACCGAAGTTCTCCAACCGCGGTTCTCGCAGTATTTGGTGTACATGCGGAATAAGTCTCCGGCAAAGATACTGGCTTCGTCGCCACCGGTACCGGCGCGGATTTCGACCATGACATTCTTGGCGTCCTCTGCATCTTTGGGGATTAGCATGAATTTGATCTCGTCTTCGAGTTCGGGCAAGCGGTCTTTGGCTTCGTCGAGTTGCATTTTGGCCATTTCTACCATTTCTGCGTCGCTGCCATCGGCGAGGATAGCGTTGGCCTCGTCTATGTTCCCGGTGAGGTTCACGTACTCGTCGCGTTTGTCGGCCAGTGCCTTCAAATCCTTATATTCTTTGTTGAGCGCAACCCAACGTTTTTGGTCGGCGATGACATCGGGTTGGATAATCAAATCCGATACTTCGTCGAAACGCTGCTTTACGATCTGTAATCTGTCTAACATTTTGTTCCTTTATTTTGGTGCGCAAATTTACAAAAAATTGTTTAGGTTCTGTACGGCTGTTTTTGCTGTAATTTTGTTAATTTTGAGGCGCATCAAACCGCAACCATTTGACACCTGTTTCTATCCGTTTGGCGGCTCCCGACGACTTTACAATCGTTTACAATTTCATCAACCTGCTCGAGTACGGGATTTTGGATGAGGCCACGCAGCGGCGGGTTTTCAACGAAAACGTCGATGATCCCAATATCATTTACCTGCTGGCTTTCTCCGACGGCAAGGCGCTCGGATTCCTGAGCCTGCACATCCAAAACCTATTGCACCACGGTGGGAAAATTGGGGAAATCCAAGAGTTGTATGTGGATGAGTACGCACGTGGACTGGGCGTCGGCAAACAGCTCACTGATAAAATCAAGACCATTGCAAAAGAGCGTAATGTCATTCAGGTTGAAGTCACGTCGCGGCTCGCAAGGCAGGATGCACACCGTTTCTATGAACGGGAAGGTTTTGCCTTTACGCATAAAAAATTTCTTTATAAATTATAAATCTGATTGGATATGAAAAATATTTACACCCTTGCCTTTGTTGCGTTGCTAACCATTGTCTCTTGTAAGAAAACTGAGAATTCAGCAAAAGACAAAATAAAAACGGCCGACTGGTTAATTGGAAATTGGGAAAACCAGCTTGAGCAAGGCACGCTTTCTGAAAGTTGGGAAAAGGCTAACGACAGTACCTTTAATGGGAAAAGTTTCTTTATCAAGGACAAGGATACGCTCAACAACGAAACAATCGTGCTTTCACAAAAAGGCAATGACTTGTTTTACATTCCCGTGGTACAGGGCCAAAACAACAACGAACCAGTTATCTTTAAAATGACAAAAGCCGATGCAAAACAGTTGGTTTTTGAAAATCCCAAGCATGACTTTCCTCAAAAAATTAGTTATACCAAAATTACCAATGATAGCATTGTTGCTGCAATTTCGGGCGTTGTGAATGGCAAGACCGAAGGTGAAAGTTATCCGATGAAACGAAAATAGCTATCGCAGCGCTTTTTTTTCGGGAGATACAGCTGAATTTCAATCTGTTAAAATAAGACTAATAAATTTATTTGTATTTATTCTAAATAAACTTTGTTGTTTGGAATCTGCCTACTATATTTGCATTGTTATTTTAAGTTATTCTAAATAAATGTGTAAATACTCCCTACTCCCCATTGCTGCATTCCTGCTTACATCAGTCGGATATTCCCAAAAAGCCTATACCGATTCATCCGAACTTGACGTTGCAAGTAGTTTAAATGATACCGTAAAAAATAAAAAAGGCGAAGTACTTCAGGAAGTTACCGTCACCTCTAACCAACAAAAGAGTCCGGCATCCGTAGGCAAATCGGGTATCAAGCCGTTAGACCTTCCGCAAAGCAGCGCTATAATTAGCCATGCCACTTTACAAAACCAGCAAGTCGCCAACCTCAGTGACATCCTTAAAAATACCAACGGCGTTTACATTATGGGAAATACGGGCGGCTTCCAGGAAGAGATTGCGTCACGTGGATATGCGCTCGGAAGTTCCAATACGTTTAAAAACGGCGTGCGTTATTTCAACGGTATGCCTATAGAAACCAGCGGGCTCGAACGCGTAGAAGTACTTAAAGGAAGTGCCGCGATCCTCTACGGAAACGTCACTGCCGGTGGGGTTTTGAACCTCGTAACCAAAAAACCGCGTTTTGAATTTGGTGCATCAGCGTTGCTTACGGTGGCTAGTTTTGACTCGTACAAAACTGCCTTCGACGTGTACGGCAGCCTTTCTAAAAATATCGCTTTCCGGATGAACGCATCCAATACACAAGCCAACAGCTTCAGGAAAGGCGTCTCGTCTGACTCAAAATACGTGAACCCGTCTTTGCTCGTGAACTTTAGCCCGCGTACTTCATTGCTCGTCGAGGCCGATTATACCAAAGATGAACGTACTCCTGATTTTGGCGCCGGAATCATCAATTACACACTCGTCGATTTGCCGAGGGACCGTTTTGTGGGCGTTTCCTGGGCGTACAATAAGGCCGAACAGGCTTCGTTGACGGCGACTTTAAAACACGAACTATCCGACAATTGGGATGTGAGTTTTGTCAACTCATTGCGCTACTACAAAACCGACCTTTTTGGCAACAACCGACCCAATGCGGTATTGAGCAGCCCCAAGAACGCCGCGCCGGTATTATCGGTGGATGCCGCCGGGAACTGGACCCGCGGTTTGCAGCGTAGCGAAGCCAAGGACAACTACTGGTTGCAGGAACTCAATATCCGAGGGAAATTCGACACTTTCGGGATTGGACACCAGTTGCTTTTGGGTGCCGATACCGATACTTATAAAACCCAGACGTTGGCGTCGGTTTACAGGAGACCTGTTGATCCGCTCGATCCGGCGAATGCCAATTCCTATAAGAATGTATACGATGTTATTAATATTTTCACGACTGATTTGTCTGCAACACGACGCGACATCCCCAATATGGATAAGAATACACTAACCACCGCGCCCATCAAACGCGTTGGCGGATTTGTACAGGACTTGATTAGTTTCAACCAGTATTTCAAGGCACTCGCTGGAATTCGGTACAGTTACCAACAGACCGAAAATACCGTTTACACCTACGCTTCGAGAAAATACGATACCGCTACGCAAACCTTTACCGACGTAGCTGATAAGACTACCACAACTCTTCAATACGACAATGCCTGGTCGCCAAGGTTCGGACTGATTTTCCAACCCAATCCCAAACAGTCGATTTTTGCAAGCTTCTCGAATTCGTTCGTGCCCAACACCGGCTTGGATTACAATACCAAGGAAGCGCTCAAGCCTTCGGTCATCAAGCAGTACGAAGTGGGAATGAAGAATGAACTGCTCAACGACCACTTGTTCGCCAACGTTACAGTGTACCAAATTGAAAACAACAACCTAGCACAGACTTCACTCATAGACCCAAATTTCAGGGAACTCGCCGGAGGAACCAAAAGCCAGGGTGTAGAAATTGATCTTGTCGCACATCCTACCAAAGGGCTATCGATTTTGGCCGGATACAGCTTTAACGAAATCAAATACACCGCCAGCAATATTTTTATCGTGGGCAGCCAGATCCTGTACATGCCCAAGAACACCGCCAACCTGAACCTGAATTATGCTTTTGGCAAAGGGCGTTTCAACGGATTGGAACTCGGGCTGATCAATTCGTACGTAGGCGTTCGTTACGCCGGGCGTTCAACCAATCTCGTAACCACCAACGACCCACGCAAACCGGTAAAGCTTTCTGAGTATTACCAGGCCGATGCTACCATTGCGTATCGTGTGGGCCATGTGACCTTACGCGGGAAACTGGGCAACGTATTCAACGCGCTCAGCTACAATGTACACGACGACAACAGTGTCAACCCGATTGCGCCAAGGAACTACGCGCTTTCATTCCAATACAACTTCTAACATGAAACAAACTCAAATCAGAAACCTGCACCGCGACCTGGGTTATTTCTATATCGGGCTGATTATTTCCTTTGCCTTTTCGGGCTTACTCATGAATCACCGCGATTCGTGGCATCCTGAAAAGTACACTGTAGAAACCAAAGTTGTGAGTGTTTCGCTTCCGCCCGAAGGCCAAATCAATGAACACTTTGCCGAAAACCTTGGAAAAAGCTTAGGGATAGACGATAAATTCAGGAGACACAATATCAAAAAAGGTGTGCTCAAGATTTCTTACGAAAACCATGATGTGGAGATCATGCTCAAGAATGGCATCGGCGAAGTCGTAACATTCAAAAAAACGCCGCTGATCAGCCAAACAATGAAACTGCACAAGAATACCTCTGATTGGTGGATCTATTATTCTGATGTGTTTGCACTTTCGCTGATCACGATCGCCATTACCGGCGCCATTATGATCCCGGCAGGCAAATTCACCTTTGCGCGTCGCGGCTGGAAACTCGCCGTAGCCGGAATCCTTTTCCCGTTGCTGGTTTTGTTTGTATTGAATTAGTAAAGTCGGGGTGCGTTACCGCGTACCATTTTGGAAAAACCAGACAACAAAAAAGCCCGTTCGATTTAGAACGGGCTTTTCAATTTTCATACAAACCGATTATTTCACCGGAGTGTTTTCGAGGATTTCCAAAACAAAATTCCAGAATTTCTGCGATGATTTGATGCTCGCGCGTTCGTCGGGCGAGTGCGCACCATGAATCGTCGGGCCAAATGAAATCATGTCCATATCAGGGTAATTGGTTCCCAAAATACCACATTCGAGTCCTGCATGGCAAGCCACAACTTTGGGTTCTTCGTTATTTTGTTTTTTGTATATTTTCACCAACAAGTCGAGGATTTCTGACTTTACATTGGGTGTCCAACCCGGATAAGAACCGCTCAAGGTCACCTCGCAACCGCACAATTCAAAAGCCGAGCGCAAAGCGTTCGCGAGGTCGAATTTAGAACTCTCCACCGACGAACGCGTGAGGCAACCAATGGTAATCTGGCCATCCTTGATAATCACACGCGCGACGTTGTTGGATGTCTCTACTAAATCGGCCATATCGGCGCTCATGCGATACACGCCATTGTGCGCCGTATAAAGCGAGCGGACAATCCCTTCCTGCACGCCCAAATCCATGATTTTTTTAGGCAAGTCGGTTTTTGAGATTTCGATGGTGAGGTTGGGTTCGGTGGTTTGGTATTCTTTCTTGATGTCGCCTATGATTTCCTGCATGTCAAAAACATAGGCTTCGTCATACATCGATGCGATAATCACCGTGGCTTTGCTTTCGCGTGGGATGGCATTGCGCAAACTACCGCCGTCAATCTCGGCGACCTGTAATCCAAAGTTTTCAAAGCCGTCAAACAACAAACGGTTCATGATTTTGTTCGCATTGCCAAGCCCTTTGTGGATGTCCATTCCCGAGTGTCCGCCGTTTAAACCTCTCACCGTAATCGTATAACCCACAGAGCCTTCGGGTATTTCTTCTTCATGATAACTTCTGGTAGCGGTGACGTCGATTCCGCCCGCACAACCGATGTCTATTTCGTCATCTTCCTCGGTATCCATATTGAGCAAAATATCGCCACGGAGGATGCCGCCTTTAAGGTTGAGCGCACCGGTCATACCAGTTTCCTCGTCGATGGTGAACAAGGCTTCGATCGCCGGATGCACAATGTCTTTGCTTTCTAAAATGGCCATGATCATCGCTACGCCGAGGCCGTTGTCTGCGCCCAAAGTTGTTCCGCGTGCGCGTACCCAATCGCCGTCTACGTACATGTCAATGCCTTGCGTGTCGAAATCGAAAACGGTATCGGCATTTTTCTGGTGCACCATATCAAGGTGGCCTTGCAGGACAAGCGCTTTGCGGTTTTCCATACCTGGAGTTGCGGGTTTGCGGATGATAACGTTTCTGATGTCGTCCTCAAAGGTGTCAAGTCCGAGCGAATTGCCGAAGTCTTTCATAAATTGGATCACACGGTCTTCTTTCTTGGATGGACGCGGCACTGCATTGAGGTCGGCGAATTTGTTCCAGAGTGGTTTGGGTTCGAGGTTTCTGATTTCCTGGCTCATTATAAAGGTTGTAAGGTTTAAGGTTAAGGCACTAAGGCACTAAGGCACTAAGGCACTAAGGCACTAAGGCAAAGTTAAACTTTGTGTGCGATTCCGAAAACATTTCATTCGTATATTTACGCAAATTAAAATCTGTGCGCCGCAAATATATCTTACCGCTTTTCCTCGTTGTGCAGATTATTGTTTTGCAGTTCGTTTCGTTTTTCCCCGAATTTGTGGAGCGATTTTACAGCAATGGAATCTATCCACCGATTGCGCAATTCTGGCACCTTTTACTTGGGAAAATCCCGTTTTCTGTGGGCGATGTTGTTTATGGTATTGTGATTTTTTTGATCATACGCTGGCTCTGGAGAATCAGGAAAACCTGGCGATTGCTTTGGAAAGACCATTTGCTTAAGATCATCAGCGGATTTTCTGTCTTTTATTTTTTGTTCCACTTGCTTTGGGCCACCAATTATTACCGCGTGAAGATGTTCGACCGGCTGGAAATTGCGCGCGAATATACCGATGAAGATTTGCTGCAATTCACGAAATTGCTGATTGCGAAAACCAACGATATTCACCGTCAAATAACCAAAAAAGACAGCGTGAGAGTTGTTTTTCCGTATTCGCAAGAACAAGTTTTCAAGCAGAATCTACAAGGGTATAAAAACCTTGCGAAGGTTTATCCGTCTTTCGCTTACCAGACCCGCAGCGTCAAGCAATCGTTGATCAGCCTGCCACTCACCTACATGGGATTTGCGGGTTACCTGAACCCGTTTACCAACGAGGCGCAAGTCAATGACCGGATGCCGATGTATAATTTCCCAACGACGGCCACACATGAAATGGCGCACCAAATAGGGTTTGCCTCAGAAAGTGAGGCTAATTTTATTGGTTTCCTCGCATCGATAAAAAATGACGACCTGTATTTTAAGTATTCGGGTTATTCGTTTGCGCTCCGGTATTGCCTGCACAATTGGAGCATACGCGATGAAAAAACACTCGACCAATTGTTGCCCACAATCAACAAGGGAATCCTCAAAAACTACGAGGAATCAGACCAGTTTTGGGAAGCACATGAAACTTTTATTGAAACGGGTTTTAAGGTTTTTTATGACAACTTCCTCAAATTCAACAGCCAGAAAGATGGCTTGGAGAGTTATAGTAAGTTTGTTGACTTGATGGTGAACTATTACAAAACCGAAAAACTGTAACGCTTAACCCCAAGCCTATGGAAAACCTTACCCGCTATTTTAAAGCTATCGGTTTTGAGGGCGAAAGCCTTGATAAGATCTTAGCCGCTTTTACTTTCCGTGAATTCGGGAAAAATGAATTCGTAGTAGAATGTGGGAAAGTCAGCAGGCACATCGGTTTTGTAGAAAGCGGTTTGTTTCAATATTATGTCATCAAAGATGGCGAGGAACGCACAACTTACGTGAACATTCCCAATACTTTCTTTGCTTCGTTGCTCAGTTTTATTGCCGAAACGCCTTCGCTTGAAAACGTCAGGGCACTTACCAAAGGCAGTATGTCGCTCATCAGCAAGGAAAACCTCAAAATGTTAGTGGACGAAGTTCCCGGATTTAAGGAGTTCTACATCGGGCTGCTCGAAAGTTCAATTTGCGGGATCGACGCCAGCCGCCATGACCTGATTGTACTCACTGCTGAGCAGCGTTATGCTAAAATGCTTCACACCGAGCCGCATCTGTTACAGCAAATCCCCTTACAGCATTTGGCTTCAATGTTGAGCGTCACGCCACGGCATTTGAGCAGGATTCGCAACAATATCCGCTGATTTTCATTAATGGACATTTGTCTAATAGATTGATTTTCAATCGTCCGAAGTTTGCATCGTTAAATAATTAAAACTTTAAACGATGAAAAACATTACCCTTACCCTGATTTTTATTTTCGCATTCACTTTCAACGGACTCTCGCAGGCATCCGATTCCTTAACAACACCAAAAAAGCAATGGAAAGTATTTACCGAACTTGATTTGGGCTTGCTCGCCATGTCTGGCGGAATTGGCAGTTATTCTGGTGTGCGCAAAGGCCCACATAGTTTTGAACTCGGTTTCCAACAGTTCAAGAGCAATGCCTCGCTTGGCGGAACTCCGGACGGTTTTGACCTTAAGGTGGATTACATTTATTCTGTACATTACAGTTATTTCTGGAACGGAAAAACCGACAAAGGCTTCTTCACGCGTGTGATGTACCACAATAAAAAACAGGTCGTGACCGAGAAAAACTCGGGCATTTCAAGGAATTTGTACTCTGATTTAGTGGGTGTTGAATTGGGTTACGTCTTCAATTTGTACAAAGGACTGTACCTCACACCAAGGCTTGGCGCGTTGTACTATTTGAAAAGCCCGCAAGGAAAAGGCAACCATCCGGTGCTGGTTGGCAATAGCCTTTATGACAATGGGAGACATAAGAGTTGGGATACGTATTTCATCCCGACGGTTTCTGTAGGATACTCGCTTCCGTTCTGAATGTAAAACATTGCTGTAAAAAGGAACAAACTTTAATTGGTTTGTTCCTTTTTTGGTTTGGAAAATATTTTCAGGATACTGTCGTTGTAATTGGTGAACAAACAGACAAATCATGAAAAGATACTTTAATGCGGCGTCTTTGTGTGCTGCAGCCTCGCTGGTTGAAATTGTAGGGCGATGAACAAAATTGTATTGGCATCTATCGTTTCAATGGGCTTGCTGGCTTTTAATTTCGCGGCCAAAAAGCACAACGAACAATTGGCGAAGCCAGCCAAAATCGAAGGGAATTTCGAAAAGCGACTCCTTGACCACGTGACGACTGTGCGGCAAACAGTTGGTGAAAATGCATCCTATAATGCCGAGGTCGCGTTTTTTATCGACATGAAAATCCATTCGGGTAAAAAGAGGTTTTTTGTCTACGACCTCAAGACCAACAAAATCATCGACCAGGGTTTGGTGGCGCACGGCTCTGGCTCTGAAACCGGCGTGCCGGGGAAACTCAAATTCAGCAATGTGAGTCAGTCGTTGTGTACATCATTAGGAAAATACGAAATTGGGAAAAGCTATGACGGCCAGTTCGGGAAAGCCTACAAGCTGCACGGATTGGACGCCTCAAACAGCAATGCCTACGCCCGCAACATAGTACTCCATAAATACAGTCGCATGCCTTACGATGAGCAGCAGCAACCCGTTTGCAACAGTTACGGTTGCCCGATGGTCAATGAAAAGTATTTCGATCGAATTGAGAAATTAATCGATGGATCGGACAAAGGGATTTTGCTTGATATTTATTATTAGTCGAAAGTTAAAAGTTAGAAAGTCGAACGGCGCGAACATAAATACAATTTCCTACTTTCGACTTTCCAACTTTTCACTTTCGACTTTTCACTTTCAACTCCCTACACCTCGTCGGTCGTAAACGTATAAAAACTTTTTCGTTTGTACGGTCTAATAATCAGTCTGCCTTCGCGGTCAAAACGGATGTAATTGTACACCCAATTGAGGAACACCACGGCTTTGTTCTTGAAACCGATAAGCGAAAACAGGTGCACAAACATCCACACGAACCACGCAAAAACGCCACTAAAATGATAACTTGGCAAATCGACGACGGCTTTGTTGCGCCCGATTGTAGCCATAGAACCTTTGTCATTGTACTCGAACGGTTTCATGGGTTGGCCCTTGATTTTCTGTACCAAGTTCTTGCCGAGTAATTCACCTTGCTGCATGGCGGGTTGCGCCATCATGGGGTGGCCTTGCGGGTATTTCTCGCTTTCCATCGACGCGATGTCTCCGATGGCGAAAATGTTGTCATACCCTTTCACTTGCCCGAATTCATTGACGCGGATGCGTTCTATATTTTTAATTAAGGCTTCGGCACTGATACCCGGAATGGCGGCGCCCATTACACCCGCCGTCCAGATGACGGTGGAAGTTTCAAAAGTTTGCGGCGTGTTAGTAGTGACGGTTTTACCATCGTAGCTGGTTACGCGCATGTTTTTGTAGACGTTGACGCCGAGTTCTTTGAGGAATTTTTCGGCAGCGATGGACGATTTGTCGCTCATGGCATTGAGCAGTTCACCGTCGCCCTGGATGATGTTGATTTGCATTTTGCTGATGTCGAGGTCGGGATAGTCCTTTTGCAGGATGGCGTTTTTCATCTCGGCAAGTGCGCCGGCGAGCTCTACTCCTGTTGGACCACCGCCGACAAGGCAGAAATTGATGAGGCAGTTGCGCTCTTTTTCATCGTCGGTGAGCAGCGCCTGCTCGAAATTTTCGAGGATGAAACTTCGGATGTTGAGCGATTGTGGGATGGTTTTCATAGACAGGCTGTTGCGCGCAATTTCTTTGTTTCCGAAGAAATTGGTCTTGGAACCTGTGGCGAGTACGAGGTAATCGTAATGCAGCTCGCCGATATCGGATTTGATTTTCTGGTTTTGGGTATCGATCTCGTTGACGCGCGCGAGCCTGAAATAGAATTCCTTGTACTCCTGCACGACTTTCCTAATCGGGTAAGCGATAGAACCGGCCTCAAGCCCGCCTGTAGCGACCTGGTACAGTAAGGGTTGGAACGTATGGTAATTGTGTTTGTCAATCATTACCACCTGGAGCGGTTGGTTTTTGAGTTTCTTGGCCAACGATATGCCTGCAAATCCGCCACCGATAATGATGACCCTGGGAAGTTTGGTGTTTGGAATATTCATAGAAGAGTTGCTGAGTGACTGAGTAGCTAAGCTGCTAAGTTTTGTTGCCTAAAGGTACGGATTTGTTGGGTTTTAACATTTGTGTTTTTTGTGAAAATGTTGTTAAGGTTACTGGAGACGCTTCGCTGCAGAGACGGCTGCGCCTATAGAAACGCTTCGCTATGGAAACGTCCTGCGGGCTATAGACAGGACACGATACCTATTAAGTGCTTGTATTTTTCTTCTTTTTTATCTCAAGCGAAGCGTCTCTATAGCCCGCAGGGCGTGTCTAAAGGCGCAGCCGTCTCTAACCTCATAAGAAACTACACTCCCAGCCTAGCCCAGATGGCAGCGGCATCCTTTTGCGGCCGCGCGCAGCAAGGCCGCAAAAGATACAGCGAACAGCGGGACCGCACCTCCTGAAAATACAACACTTGTGCTTTACACAAAAAAACAAGTTCTTTGTAACGAAATCAACTTTACGCTTACTAACGCCCTATATGAGTCAGGACTTAGAACAATCTTTTGTCAAACAATTGCGCGAGAACCAGAATATCATCCACAAGATTTGTAGGTTGTATACTTCTGGTGAGGATGCGCACAAGGATTTGTTCCAGGAAATCACGATTCAACTCTGGAAGGCTTTCCCCAAGTTTCGCGGCGAAAGCAAATTTTCTACCTGGGCTTACCGCGTGGCGCTCAACACGGCGATTACCTTGTACCGCAAAAGCACGCGGTCTATCGCAACTTCTAGCTACGACGGCGGCAAGCATTTCATTAAACAGGAAGATTACAATTACGAGGAAGAAGAACAGATTAAATTGATGTACGAGGCGGTTTACCAGCTATCGGACATCGAGAAAGCCTTGGTTTTCATGTATTTGGAAGACAAGGATTACCATGAAATATCAGAAACATTAGGGATCAGCGAAGTCAATGCAAGGGTGAAGATGAACCGGATTAAGACCAAATTGAAAAAAATATTAAATCCTTAAGGATTATGGAAGAATTAGATTTACTCAAAAAAGCCTGGAAGAAAGACGAAAGTGCTTTTGAGCAGGTGTCGGAAAAGGAAATTTACAGGATGTTGCACCAAAAGTCATCGTCTATCGTAAAATGGATTTTGATGATTAGCGTGATTGAGTTTGTATTCTGGAACATCATTACGGTGATTTTCAGCGATGACAAATACCAGAGCAAATTGCACCGCTATGGAATTGAGGATGTGATGTTCGCCGTGAATGTGGTGAACTACGTCATCATTTTGGTTTTCATTTTTGTATTCTATAAAAATTACCGCGCCATTTCTACTACCGATTCTACACGGCAACTCATGAAGAATATCCTCAAAACGCGCAAAACCGTCCAGAATTATATCTGGTACAATTTGGGTATTGCCTCGGTGAGTATCGTGTTGTCTATCGTGATGCTTTTCTACCACAATGGGAAAATGATTTCGATGCTTGAGAAAGCCGAAGCCGAAGGGAACCGCGTGTTTTTCCTGTCGGCCTGCACGTTGATTTCTATACTTTTTATCGCAGTAATCTTGTTCATTTTTTGGCTGTTCTACCGATTGCTGTATGGCATTCTACTCAAAAGATTGTACGCAAATTACAATGAACTCAAAAAAATGGAACTGTAATTTTCTATGGACGAAGTCATTGATTTAGACCGTTACACCGCCGAAGAACGGATTGTGGATTTTGATAAAGCGCAACTTCAAGCGATCTTGTATTTCCTTCCGTTCGCCATTTTGTTCGGCGGATCTTATTTTTTACTCTGGAGTGGCCAATTCTCCAAACCGTACCTCAAACCGATATTTCGTAATCCCGAAAACTGGCTTTGGGCAGTTGGGTCATTTTTTGTCGGGCTCATCATACACGAACTCATCCACGGATTAAGCTGGAGTTTATTTGCCAAAAAGGGGTTGCGTTCAATGACCTTCGGGATTTTATGGAAACAGCTCATGCCGTATTGCCATTGTAAAGAACCACTAAAAGTAAAACACTACATCTTTGGGACTTTGATGCCGGGCATTTTGCTTGGGATTGTTCCGTCGATTGTGGCCATCATCAATGGTGATTTGGGATTGTTCGCATTCGGTTTTTTCTTTACCTATGCTGCCTGTGGCGATTTTATGATTGTGAACCTCTTGCGCAAAGATGCGATGGAGGATTGGGTTTTAGATCATGCGTCAAAAATCGGCTGTATGATATACCGGACGAAATAATTTCATATACGCGATTCTCAGCGATTTGGAAAAATTGATTTTCGCAAGCCGTTTTACGAATTGATATTCCATTGCCGCAACCGGTTGAGTTCTTCGAGCGCTTCTATTTCTTCGGCCGGAATGACTTTTAAAAATGACGGATGTTGCTCGATAGCGTATTCTACTTTCTCCACAATTTGCTCAATCGTATCGTTTTCGTAGTCGATCACCAAAGGCTCCTTGACAATGAACGATTGCAGGATGCCTTTCTTTTTCATGCGCAATCCCTTCTTATCAAACGAACGGCGAAAACCATCTATTACAATCGGAACGACAATGGGTTTGTGTTGCTTGATGATGTGTGCCGTACCTTTCCTCACAGGTTTGAATGATTTGGTGGTGCCTTGCGGAAAGGTGATGACCCAACCGTCCTCGAGCGCAATGCGGATGTTCTCGGTATCATTCGGGTTGACTTCGCGTTTTTCGGTAACGTCTTTTCCGCCCGAACGCCAGGTTCTTTCAACCGTAATGGCTCCAACATAAGCTAAAATCCTTGGCAACAAACCGGCTTTCATGGTTTCGCTTGCAGCCACATAATAGATGTTCATTTTAGGTTGCCACAGGTAGCCGACGCCTTTGATATTGTCTACGCGTCCGCTCAAGCTCGCGTTGAACACATGGAACATGGCCACAACATCGGCAAAATAAGTCTGGTGGTTGGAGATGAAAAGGACGTTTTTGTCGGGCAAGCCTTTGATGATTTCAGATCCGTCGATGTACAAATCGTTGAATCCTCGGTAGCGCCTGTGGGTAATGGTACCGAAAATCCGGATGAGCCATTTTTTAATGAAGAGGATGTGCCCGAAAGGATTCCTTTTGAATAATCCCATAGTAATTGCTAAACGTGAGCCGCAAATTTACAATAAAGATACACTTTAGAAAACGTTTTTGAACGTTTCTTTCAACTCGCTGAGCATCATAGCCGTTGCGCCCCAAACGTGATGATCGTTGATTTTAAACACCGGTACTTTAATGGATGCCGAATACGAGGTGGCCATTTCATAGTCGATCACATTGACGTCGTCGAGCAAGTGGATTAGCGGCATTTCGATCAGGCCTGATACTTCTTCGGGCTGTGGGTTGAAGATGAGTTCTTCGGTGCTGTAACCCAAAAACGGATGCACCAAAAAATTGCTTGGCGGAATATATACCTGCGAAAACGCGCGGACTACATTGATTTTGTTACGCTGCACTCCTATTTCCTCTTCGGTTTCGCGCAAGGCGGTATCCATGAAATTTGCGTCTTCCTTTTCGGCTTTGCCACCAGGAAAGGCAATCTGCGATGAATGGATCCCGGGATACGAATTGCGGATAATCAACACAATATTGGTTTGTTCGTTGCGTGGGTAAAACAGCATCATCACTGCGGCTTCCTTGGGTTGCTTGGTTGAGAGGTCAAGCGTTTCCATTATGGCGCGACGCTCTGGCGGATACATGAGCGCATGGGCTTTTTCACCCAAAAGTGTCGCGGATTCAATCTTAGGAATGTGCAAAAGAAAGTCCTCAAAATTCATAGGGAATGGCGTATTTTTGTCTTACGAATTTACGCAAAAATCATGTACTCAAAACAGGAAAACCAACGGCTTAAACAAGAATTCTGGACCGCTTTCGCGCAGAAATACCCGCGAAAATGGGTTTTATACGACACCAAAATCAAGGATTTCTCGTTCAAATTTTTCGTAGACAATACCAAAGCGCAGGTCATGATTGATATTGAGCCGCGCAATGAGGAAAAGCGCATCGCCTATTTTGAGAAAATCGAGGCGTTGAAAAACATCCTCGAAGACGAATTCATCAAAGACTTGGTTTACCATAAAAACTACACGCTCGAAAACGGAAAAACCATCAGCCGCATCTGGGTTGAGAAACGCGGTATCACCGTGAGCAACCGCCAATACTGGGATGAAATTTTCGACTTTTTCAACGAAAAAATGCACGCGCTCGAAATGTTCTACCTTGAATACGACGAATTCATTAAAGATATTGAGTAGTTTTTTGATTTTGTGCGTGCCGGCGTAATCCAATCCGCAGTCACTTGAAGAATTCGGTAACGCCGTCGGGCTGTGCGTTACAATCTTTTGTTTCGTAAACTCCACAAAAGGATTTCCACTTCCATCCCTCACGCGGTGACGCGCTAATTTAATACCCCCAATTTCCAAATCTTGTTTTAGGCCACCACGCCTGCTGGCTCCTTCGCTAAAACAGTCCACAGGACTGTTTTTTAACGCTCGGCCCTCTCACGCAGGCCTGTGGACTAGCTGGGTTATTTCGCGAAGGCCCGCAGAGAAAACGCAAAGATTTTATTAACTAGCCAAGCCTTCGTGTATCTTCGCGTCTTCTTAGGGCATCTTGGCGTAACAGCACAAAACAAAAAACCCCGTTCGTTAGAACAGGGTTTTTCTAAAAAAGGCGACGAACCGAGCCCAAAGGGCGAACACGTCGTACCTATAAAAAACAAGAAAGCCTGTCTTTTCAGACAGGCTTTCCACTAAAAAAGGCGACGACATACTCTCCCACAAATTGCAGTACCATCTGCGCAGGCGGGCTTAACTTCTCTGTTCGGGATGGGAAGAGGTGAGCCCCGCCGCAATAACCACCTTAGGTCGTTAGTTGCTTTGGGCAACTTGGTTGTGTTTCATACCTTTAAAAAAGCAGATCGCAACCTAATATTATTAACATACTGGGACAAAAAATTACATTCGAAAGAAAGTTTACCCGGCCCCGAAGGGCCGGATGCGTACATAAGCTTACGGGTTATTAGTACTACTCGGCTATGACATTACTGCCTTTACACCTATAGCCTATCAACCTAGTCATCTCCTAGGACCCTTAAAAGAAATCTCATCTTGTGGTGGGTTTCGCGCTTATATGCTTTCAGCGCTTATCCCTTCCCGACGTAGCTACTCTGCGATGCTCCTGGCGGAACAACAGATACACTAGAGGTCGGTCCAATTCGGTCCTCTCGTACTAGAATCAGATCCACTCAAATTTCTTGCGCCCGCAGTAGATAGAGACCGAACTGTCTCACGACGTTCTGAACCCAGCTGGCGTACCGCTTTCATGGGCGAACAGCCCAACCCTTGGGACGTACTACCGCCCCAGGATGCGATGAGCCGAC
>DLHP01000014.1 GCA_002483285.1 Flavobacterium sp. UBA7665 | reverse complement strand
GGAAATTTGGTAATTTTTTCTTAACGTTAGATAAACACTTGGAATGGTGGTTTTTGGATGGGAAAGTTTTTTAGCAAAGGGCTGCTAAAGTATACGCCGGAGCCATAATGAGATCAATGCCCGCGTGAGGGATGGCAGCTAGGTGCCGCGCACCGCGTACAGCCCGACGGCGCCATAGACCTGTTTTCGAAAACGATGTGGCTAGCGCCGGCACGCCCAAAAAAAAGGAATCACTCGTAACGAATGGCTTTCACCGGAGAAATTTTCGTAATAATATAAGACGGCACCAGCAACACCAGCAGGCAGACAAAAGCGGTGCCCACATTGAGTATTAAAAGGTACAGCCAATCGAGGTGCACCGGCGCGACATTGACATAATAGCTTTCGGGGTTGAGCTTGACAACACCAAAATACTGCTGGATGAGCACCAGCCCAATCCCTATGGCATTGCCCCAAAACAAACCGCGCACTATTAAATAAAAGGCGTTGTACAGGAATATTTTTCTAACCGACCAATTGCTTGCGCCCAAAGCCTTGAGAATTCCGATCATCTGCGTGCGCTCAAGGATGAGCACCAAAAGCGCCACAATCATATTGATGGTAGCCACTACAATCATGACGATTAAAATGACGATGATATTGAAATCGAACAACTGCAGCCACTCGAATATATAGTAGAATTTCTCGGCGATGGTTTGGGTGTCTAGCGTAGAACTGGTTTGTTCATATACTTCTTCGCCTTTGGATTGGATGTCATTGAAGTCATCGACAAAAACCTCAAACGACCCAACCTGGTCAGGGCTCCACTTGTTGATGCGTTGTACGTGGCGGATGTCGCCGATGATGTAAGCCGAATCGAATTCCTGAAAGCCCGAATTGTAAATCCCCACCACTTCAAAAACCCGCAGGTTGGGCAAATGATTGCCGTCGTCTTTCATGAAGAAGGTGTTGAACTTATCGCCTACTTTGAGGCTAAGGCGATCCGAAAGGTATTGTGAAATCATGACCTGCGCGTTGAGGCCGTGCGAGACATCGGGGAGTTTCCCAGCGGTGAGGTATTCTTTGATGTTGCTCCACTGGTAGTCGGCACCAACGCCTTTAAAGACGATGCCTTCGAAGGTTTTTTCGGTGCGGATAATGCCTGCTTTAGAAGCCACCGCCTGAATGTGGCTGATGCCGGTCACGGTTTTAAACTTGGGGTAAAAATCCTGTTTGGTAGAAATGGGTGTGACGCTTCCCTGCGATTGGTTGTCGTCGTAATTCTGGATGATGATGTGCCCGTTGAACGCCGATACTTTCTCCCGGATTTTTTGCTGCAAACCAATCCCCGTAGCCACAGAAACAATCATCATGACCATACCAATGGCAATCGCCGCAATCGCAATTTTTATAATTGGTGCAGATATACTACTTTTACGGCCTTTAGCAGCAATGAGCCTTTTGGCTATGAAATGTTCCAGGTTCACTCTTTAAAGTTTTGCCCAAAAGTACAGCTTTAGATACGATTTACCGAATTTGGAAGTTAATTATGAAGTATGATCCCGAGCACCAGCAACCGCACAAAACATTTGATTTTTCCTTTCCTTACCAATCCCACGACAGCCGTATTGGGAATGTTGCTGCTTTTGGTTGCCTCTTGTAAGACGCCACAATCGGCCATGGGGACTTCGATCCCGGCGCATACGATGGTGAAAAGCAAGAGCAAATCGACTGCATTTCTTACCGGTGCCGACAATATGGAAAGCTACCTGAATTTGTTGCGCGGCAAAAAGGTTGGCATCCTCACCAATCCCAGTGGACTCGTCTCTTTCGATTACGACTATACTTATACCGACACGGTAAGCCGCATGCAGCAAACGGGAAAAAAGACCGCTAGCTTGCATATCGTGGATTACCTCGCACAAAAAACCAAAGTGGATCTCGTTAAGATTTACGCGCCCGAACACGGTTTTCGCGGCGAAGGTGCCGACGGCGAGCTCATCGTAGACGGCAAAGACACCAAAACCGGCGTTCCCATCATCTCGCTTTACGGCAACAGCAAAAAACCTTCAAAAGAACAACTAGCTGGAATTGAAGTATTACTATTTGACTTACAGGACGTTGGCGCAAGGTTTTACACGTACATCTCATCACTGCATTACGTCATGGAAGCCTGCGCCGAAAGCGACATACAGCTCATCATCCTCGACCGTCCCAACCCCAACGGCAATATCGTAGACGGGCCCATCCTCGAGAAACAATACAGCAGCTTTGTAGGCATGCACGAAGTTCCCGTCTTGCATGGCATGACCATTGGCGAATACGCGCTCATGATCAACGGTGAACGCTGGCTCAAGGACAGTTTGCAATGCAAGCTCAAAATTGTGCCCTGCGAAAACTACCGCCGCGAAATGCCGTACAGCTTACCTGTAAAACCATCGCCGAATTTACCCAACGACCAGGCAATAAACTTGTACGCGAGTTTGTGCTTTTTTGAAGGAACGAACGTGAGCGTAGGCCGCGGAACCGACAAACAATTCCAGATTTACGGTTCGCCTTTGCTCACGCCTTATCATGAATTCTCTTTCGTACCAATGCCTAATGCCGGATCAAAAGAACCGCCGCAAATGGGAAAAACCTGTTGTGGCGAAGATTTGTCGCACACCGCCAAAGTAAAAAGGTTAGAACTCAAATGGCTGCTCGAAGCCTACCACAAGACCGAACAGCCCGAGAAGTTTTTCAACTCCTATTTTACCAAACTCGCCGGAAGCAAAAAACTGCAACAACAGATTGAAGGCGGGATGAGCGAAGAAGAAATCCGCGCGACCTGGAAACCCGGGCTGGAGCGCTTTAAGGAAATGCGAAAAAAGTATCTAATTTACCCGGATAGTTTCCTAACGGTGAATTAAGCGCGATCGCTCAAAATGATATCGGCCTTTTTCTGAAAAGCCTCAAAACCATCGATTGTTAGCGCCTTGGCTTGTATTCGCGAAAATTCTTCCTGTTGCAAACCTTTGGCGGTAATGTACTTCAGGAAGTAGAAAAGATTGGCATTGCCGTCGAGTATTTTGTCGGTATGGATCGCCGAAAGCTCCTGGTCGAGCAGAGCAAAATTCTTCTCGTAGGCCCAGTGGAAAAGTTTGAACAATTCCAGCTTCTGTTTTTTCTCGGCATAACTGCTTTCCTTGGCTGTAAGCAATCCCTCGGCCGCTGTCAAATAGCCCTTGCTGATGGCGTATACGCTATTCTTGAATGTTGGGTCTACCATCAACGAAAAATCAAGGTACTTTTGCGCCAATCGCACCGCCGTGTTATATGAAGGATTGTCTCTGAACTGCTGCGGCTCGCCTTTAAAGAATTTAGCCGAAAAACTAAAATTCAGGATGGCTGCCGAAAACTCCTGAGAATCGTCGGGATTCGCAAACCGATACACTACCTGGCCGTTACCATCCACAATGAGCAGCAGAGGAAACTGCGTAACCTGATATTTGCTAATGGCCCACGCATTGGCGCGACTGTTGGCACACACGTACAAAAAGTCCTGCATCAAAGGCTTGATGGCTTCGGTAAGCTGGATTGGGTTAATGGTTGGTGTCCCTGAAAAATCATCGCTTTCATAAGAAAATTGGTTGCTGAAATGCAACAGCATGAATTTGTTCGATTTCAACGAAGCTTTTTGTACCCATTTCAAATCGTCACAGTCACAGGCGTGACCCAATTGAGCAAACAACACCAGAAAAACAACCAATTTCTTCATAGCCAAAAGTTTAGATAACGTTTCAAATATAAAGACTTTCGTGTCCGGTTTTACAACGGCAACCGCTTTTTCATCTCCTCCACTATATTAAAGGCCGCCGGGCAAATGGCAACATTGAGTAGCGTAAGATTGGCAATCTGCTGGAATTTCTTTCGATCGGTATGTGGAAATTCGCGGCAGGCTTTGGGCCTCACCTCATAAATCATACAGGCGTTTTCGTGGTCAAGGAAAGTGCACGGCACGGTTTGCAGCACATAATCTTGTTCTTCGTCGATGCGTAGGTATTGGTCGATAAATTGTTGCGGCTTTTGTCTCAGGTGTTTGGCAATCCGTTCAATGTCGGGCGTGGTAAAAAGCGGCCCGGTCGTCTTGCAGCAATTGGCGCAGTCCAGGCAGTTTGTTTTTTTAAACTCGGCCTCATGCAATTCCTGCATCACATAATCGATGTTTTTTGGCGGCTTCTTTTTGAGCTTATCGAAGTATTTTTTGTTCTCGATATGCTTATCTTTGGCTAACTTGGGCAGCTGATTTAAAGGAGGTTTCAACACAACAATATTTGATTTCGAAGCAAAGATAACCTTTAAACCCAAACCATCTGAACCCTGTACCCTGAACCTTGTACCCTGAACCCCATGAAAGACCTCTTCGGAAAAGCCATCCTCGACCACCAAACCAACAATTCACCCCAAGACCTGATTACCGAAACCTCGATTTCAGAAGCCGATGAAATGAGTGTCGCCTACCTCTTTCGCAGTTTTGGCCAAATGCCCGCCATGGAACAAAAGGCGCTCGAACTCGCCCAAGGCAAAACCCTCGACGTGGGTTGCGGCGCCGGAAGCCACAGTCTCTACCTCCAAAACGAAAAGCAGCTCGAAGTCACCGCGATCGACATTTCGTCCAACGCCATTGAAGCCTGTAAATTACGTGGACTCAAAAATGCCAGGGTTCAGGATATCATGGCGCTCGAGGGTGAAAAATTCGACACCATCCTACTTTTGATGAACGGCGCCGGCATGTGTGGCAGGCTTAAAAACATCGGTGCGTTCCTGCAAAAGCTCAAATCTTTACTCAATAAAAACGGTCAGGTTTTGCTAGACAGCTCCGACATCATTTACATGTTCGACGAGGATGAGGATGGTGGTAAGTGGATTCCGTCGGATGAAGAATATTATGGAGAAGTTGTGTTCAACATCCAATACAAAGGCCAAAAAGAGGATCCGTTTAATTGGCTGTATATCGATTTCAACACGCTGCAGAACGCTGCGCATGCCGCGGGTTTGCAGTGCCAACTCGTACTCGAGGGCGAACATTACGACTATCTCGCTAAACTCAGTTTGTAAGTTTTATTGGGCGTGTCCCTGCGGGCCGGGCTGTACGCTATATCTTTTGTTCCTGCCGTCACAAAAGGATGCCGCTGCCATCCCTCACGCGGGCATCCATCGACATTCAACAGTCGTTTGTCAAAATTCAAACTTTAAGAATGTTAAGCCAACCAAACCCTGAAATTCTATAAGGTTTTCGCGTTTATCCGAAAAGCCAAACTTTTATCTTTATCGGCACAAATCCTAAAGAATCAAATATGAAAATCCTCAAATTACTCTCGTTAGGCCTACTGCTGTTCGTTTTGGGTTGTTCTAAAGACGACGACAACTCCAACGTAGAGAACGGCGTCAACAAAACGGCCAACCTGCAAATTACCGGATCGAGTGCCAACGACTTTTTATCGGCTACCAAATACCAATCGGTGGTGATTGAAGTTCTGTACGTACAAGGCTTTCAGCCCGAAGCGCAAACCTTGGTCAACCTCAGGAGCTTCATGCAAGCCCGACTCAATAAACCCGGCGGGATTACCATCAACCAGAGACAAATTGCAAGTCCGGGACTCGCGCCTTACGACATCAATGAGATTGCCGGAATCGAATCCCTAAACCGAACGTTTTACAACAACGGCAACGTACTCACCTTGTTCCTGTTGTTTGTTGACGGAAACTACGCTACAGACACGGCGTCGAACTTTACCTTGGGTACCGCGTATCGCAATACTTCGTTTGTGATGTTTGAAAACACCATACAAAACCTGAGTAATTCGCCCCTAGAGCCCAACCGCGTTACGCTTGAAAGCACCGTAATCTTGCATGAACTCGGGCATTTATTGGGACTCGTCAACCTTGGCTCGACCATGCAGACCGAACACAACGATGAAGCACACGACAAACACTGCGACAACGAAAACTGCCTGATGTTCTGGAAAACCGGAAACAGCTCCATGATTGGTGAGATGGTGGGCTCGGGCATCCCGCAGCTCGATGCGAATTGCCTCGCTGATTTACAAGCCAACGGCGGAAAGTAAAATAAAAAGCCCAGAGTAAACTCTGGGCTTTTTATTTTTAGACACGGCCGAAGCCTTGAGACACGCTGCGCTTGAAACACGCCCTGCGGGCTTTAGACTCGCTTCTTTCGTGGTAAACGTTTTATTTCTTGATGATCTTGTCTGACTTGAGCAGTTTGCCTCCGTTGTAAATCCTGAGGTAATAAGTCCCCGAAGCCAATTCGTCAATATTAACCACATTGTTGGTTTGCGAGCTTAACTTTTGGGTTTTAACAAGCTGACCCATATTGTTGAAGATCTCTACCTCATCAATCTGCGACTGCGGAGAGGTAATCATGAAGTATTGCGATACCGGGTTCGGGTAGACGCTGATGGCATTCATGGCTTCAAAGTCGCTCAGTCCCAAAGTAGCACAACCGTTAGATGTCAAAAGGCTTAAACGCGGCCCGGCTAATGTATTTTGCATAATGGTTTTTTGTCCTGCTGTGAAGAAAGCCATACACGCATCATTTACGTAATCCATGTAATTCATGAACATCGAACCGTTGGCGGTGTTGGTACAAGCATTGGCGTTATTTGGAAAAGATGGGCAATTGAAATACGGATTATCGGTTGCAGGCGTATCGGATACCCCGTCGCTGTTGGCACCACTTCCGCAAGGACTTCCGTCATCGCCCCAAGGGTGCAACAACCCAAAATAGTGCCCGATTTCGTGCGTTCCTGTCCTTCCTTTGTTGAACGGCGCAGTGGCAGTTCCGGTGGTTCCAAAATACTGGTCTCCGATACACAAACCGTCATCGGCCTGACCGGCGTTAGACGGAAGATAAGCGAATCCCAACAACTGGTCGTCGGTGAAACGCCCAATCCAGATATTGAGGTATTTGGTAGGGTCCCAGGCTGGCTCTCCTGCTGCCAAATAATAGCTGTTTTCAAAAACAAAGGAACTAGATACTGATTTTCTTGTAATTCCGGTAGACGTTGCACCAGCCGGTGTGCGAGTCGCTTTACAAAAAGTGATTTCGACATCGGCACCAAGCGGTCTAAAAACCGAGGGCACTACAGTATTGAAATCGGCATTGAGTTTTCGGTAATCGGCATTCAAAACGGCGAGTTGCGAATTGATTTGCGCGTCGCTGATATTCTGCGCTGCATTTTTATACAAAACGTGAAAGACCACAGGAATGGTAACGACCACATTGGGTGTATTGT
This sequence comes from Flavobacterium sp. UBA7665, assembly GCA_002483285.1. Taxonomy (GTDB): domain Bacteria; phylum Bacteroidota; class Bacteroidia; order Flavobacteriales; family Flavobacteriaceae; genus Flavobacterium. The sequence goes on along the minus strand of DLHP01000014.1, from coordinate 36,268 downwards.
TGTCGCCGCCACGGTTGAAAATGGTTCGTGTTTGTGCATTATCGGGGTTTTGGATGTAATTCATCACCTCATTGTGATGGGCCTCAAAACCAGGAACGGTTGCTTTGAGTAGGTTCACCTTGTCCATCGTACCACAGGTTCTTTGTTGGGCAAAGCCTGAAAATGCAGTGAAGGCAATTAGGGTTACAATAATTTTTTTCATAGTTAGTAAATTAAGAATGCAATAATACAAACATTTCTTAATTGACAAAGCAAACGTTCATAAGTTTTAAGCCATTGACTTCAAGATGATTAACAAAAATGCGACAACAAATTGGTGGTAGATTGGATATCGGCAATGGCCTCGCGCAGCAATTGCAAATCGTGTTGCGAATTATACGCATTAAGCGAAATCCGTAAAAATACGCCGTGGTCTATTTTCATTACCGGAATCTCAATGCGGTATTTTTCAAATAAAAGCGATTTCAATCCGGCAATATCGGTGGTCTGAATGGGTATGCTGCACATTTGTCCGAGAAACTCCGAAGTCACCGGGCAAATCGGTTTTGACCCGACGAGCTCACAAAAACTTTCGTAATGGTCAAGAATCATTTGTTTGCAAACGGCCGAATGCGATTCCCAGTCATTGGCGCGCAGGAATGCAACCGCCGCACCAGCAGTAAGGAAAGCCGAAATATCGCGCGTGCCTTGGTGTTCGTGGTAATCCAAAAATTGGCTTTGTCCGGGCATTTCGCTTTGGTAACCCCAGCTCACCACGAGTGGATCAATCTTGGGTTGCCACGATTTTTTGACGTATAAAAATGAAGAGCCTTTGGGTGCTAGCATCCATTTGTGCAAGGTTCCGGTGTAAAAATCGGGATTGAGTTCTGCGATATTCAAATCGATATGACCTGGGACGTGTGCGCCGTCAATAATGGTAATTAATCCAAGCGCTCGTGCTTTTTCGCAAATTTCCTTGACAGGAAAAATTAAAGCCGTGGCACTCGAAATCTGGTTCAGGAAGATGATTTTGGTTTTGGCGGTGTAGCCCTTCCAGAATTCTCCGAGAATCTGTTCTTTAGAAACAATCGGCAATGAAATGTTCTGGCGGATGTATTTGGCTCCCGATTTCTTACAGTAGAAATTCCAGGTTCTGTCCATGGCGCCGTACTCATGATTGGTGGTGAGGATTTCATCGCCGGGTTGCAAATCAAGGCTGCGCATCACGGTATTGATGGCGATGGTTGGGTTGGCGACAAAAAAGAAATCTTCGGGCGCACAACCAACGTATGCCGCGAGTGCCTTTTTAGATTCCTTGAGATAGCCGCTTAATTTTTTGGTTAGGAATTGAACCGGCGCCTTTTCGAGTTCCAGTTGCCAATGTTGGTAGTTTTCAAAAATTGGCTTTGCACAAGCACCGAATGAGCCGTGGTTGAGATAGGTGACTTGCGGGTCGAGCAGGAATTGTGATTCCATGATTTTAAATTTGATTGACGTTTACAAAAGTAAAAAATCCCGAACAACAACTGCCGTTCGGGATTTTTTTATTCGGTAATCACGGCTATCGGAAGCAAGTACTGGCTTCGTACTTTTTTACCGTCTTTGGTTGCGGGCAACCATTTGGGAAAGGTTTCGAGGATTTGCCGGCATTGTTCTCCGGTGCCAAAACCGGCATCGTGTACAACACGGATATCGGTGGCTGTGCCGTCTTTTTCAATGACAAAAGACAGGACAACCTTGTCTACCAATCCGGGAACTTGGGGCGCTTTGAAATGTTTGGCAAAAGTGCTGTAAAAAGCGTCTATGCCACCTGGAAAATCGGGTTGGGTGTCGACGTCTTCGGGGGTATAGATTTTTTCATCCGTGGTTGGTTGCGGGTTATCCTGAGCCGAAACCAGGTTCGCTCCAAACAAAATGACAACTAACAGGAACTTTTTCATCTCAAAATTATTTTTTCGAAGTGATGTTGATGGGAATCGAGTACATGACCCTAACCGGCCTTCCTTTTTGCATACCTGGAATCCATTTGGGACTTAACAGTAAAACGCGTTTGGCTTCCTCGCCGGTGCCATGCCCGATGTCGCGGAGGATCTTAACCTCAGTCACACTGCCATCTTTTTCAATAACAAAGGAAGCGAAAACTTTACCTGCCAAATTTCGTACGTTGGGTACCTGGTAATTCTTGCCTATAAAGTTATAGAATTCTTGTATCCCACCGGGAAAATCTGGTTTTACTTCGAGTCCTGCGGTGTTGAGCGGTTTTTCGAGCTCTGGAAAATCCGACGGCTTACTTTGTGAATCGTTTCCCGGTTGGACTGGCAAAGTGGGATTTTTTTTGGCTTGCTTCTTCTCGGTGAAGACCATGGGGTATTTGATTTCGACGCTGATGGGTTTCCCACCGCGGCTTGCCGGTTTCCATTTGGGGCATTCGTTGAGCACGCGTATCATTTCTATGGCCGACTCCGAATCGATCATTTGGATCATTTTTATCTTTTGTACGCTACCGTCGATGGCGATGGTGAATGCTGCGACCATTTTTCCGGGTTTGGATACTTTGCTGTGGTCGAAATGCGTGTTGACGAATTCCTGGAATTGCTCCATGCCGCCGCCGTTGAATTGCGGTTCAATTCGGTCACCACCAAGGTATACTTCATCCTCGCCTTGGATTTGGGAAAATGAAAAAAACGGGATCAAAAGCAAGATGAGCAGTCGGAGTGATTTCATATGGTGTATTATGGGATGTTCAAATACTTATGGGTTTGCAAAGACACGCGCCATTTTGGATGGTTCATGACATAATCTACAATAAGCGGCGTCATTTCTTCTTTTTTGCTCCATTCGGGTTGCAGGAACAAAATGGCGTTTTTATTGACTTTGGCAGCCTGTTCTTCGGCAAAGATAAAATCGTGCTTGTTATAAATAATTACCTTGAGTTCATGGGCATTATCGTAAACCAGTTGGGTGGGCAATTTGTTTTTTTTTGGCGAAAGACAAATCCAGTCCCAGGTTCCGGTAAGCGGATAAGCACCCGAGGTTTCTATGTGTACGCGAAGGTTTTTGTTTTTTAGTTCGTTGGTAAGCGGCGCCATGTCCCACATTAGGGGTTCGCCGCCGGTAACCACAACGGTGTCGGCGTATTGTTTGGCGTGGGTTACGATTTGGTCGATGGCCGTGGGCGGATGCAGGTCGGCGTTCCAGCTTTCCTTGACGTCACACCAGTGACAGCCTACGTCGCAGCCTCCGATACGGATAAAATAAGCGGCTGTGCCCGTGTGAAAACCTTCACCCTGGATGGTGTAAAACTCTTCCATGAGCGGCAGCATGGTTCCTTTTTCGACGGCCGATTGTATTTCTTTGGGTAACATTTGTTTTGAATAAGCTGCAAAGATAGGGAAAAAGATTGCTGCGCTGCAAGACCACTTCGTTGCAAGACCGCTGCGCTACAAGAAGAAAGAAAAAAGAAATAATGAATGGTAAATTATAAATGACAAAATGAAACGATTGTCCTATTCTTGCAGCGTAGCGGTCTTGTCTCTTGCAGCGCAGCGGTCTTGCAGTGAAACGGTCTCTAGCCCTGATGGCAGCGGACAGCCTTTTGAGACGGCGCGCATTTTTTACAGCAGGGAAACGGCGACCAACGGAAGCCCGTTTCCCTGCTTGTAAAAAAGTAAGTCGTGAAAAAGCGGGAAGCGTACAGCAGGATTGGCTGCAAAAAAAAATCGACAGCTTTCACTATCGGTTTTCTTTTAGGTGTTATTGATTATTTTTTTAGCTGCTTGAGCGAGTCGGTTGCGTATTGGTTGGCCGGATCGAGCGCGAGGGTTTTGTTGAAAAACTCCCTGGCTTTGGCGGTATCGGTATTGGCGTAGCTCGCGCCGATGTTGTTGTAGGCTTCGATGAATTTCGCTTTGTTTTTGGTCACTTCTTCTTCGCCCTTCTCGGTGACGACCCTGAGGTAATCCTCATAGAATTTGATGATGTTGGCCTCATTCTCGAGCAACCTGTTGGTTCTTGCGCGGAAGATATAGGCGTCCTGTGTGGTTGGCGAGGCTTCGATTACTTTACCAAAAGCGGCATCGGCTTTTTGTAAGGCGATTGGATCTGGCTTCACAACGTCTTTTCTGGCGTTGTCATAATAAATCGAGTTACCCAGGTAGAAATTATCGAGCAGGTAGTTTTTAGAAGTGGTGTTGGTAGTAGCGATTTCGTATATCGCAGCCGCTTCCTTGAACAACCTTTGCTCATAGAACTTCTTGCCTACTTCGCTCAAATCGTTGGTCATGGTGATTTCCATTTCGACCGATTTTTTGATGTCGGCAACTCCGGCTGCAAATAGGGTTTGGTCTACGGTCTTGGTCTCGGTGTTATTAGACTTTCTAAGTTTTGCGAGACCTAGGTACATATAATCCCTGGCGATTACCTTGTTGGCCGGATTAGAAATGAAGTCCTGGATGGATTTCATGGCCACGTCGGTGTTTCCGTTTTCGTAAGCCGAGTAACCCAAATAACGCAAAATTCTTGGATTGACTTTGTCTAGCTCTTTCATTTTGTTGGCTTCTGCTTCGAGCGCTTTGTAATCTTTCGCGAGAATCAAGAAGTCGGCATGGCGCATACGTGAGGCGAGCGAGTAATCTGTGAGTGTCATGTATTTCTCATAATAACTTAACGCTTTCTGGATGTACTCTGTGTATTTTTTTGGCTCGTTGTTACCCCAATAATAATAGGTTTCTGCTAACTCCCTGTAAACGGGACCGTAATTAGGGTTTGCCGTAGCGACGTCGTTGAGTGCTTTGACCGCTTCGGTGTACGCTTTGGCGCCTTTGAGCAAAACGCCCAATTGCATTTTGGCCCTAATCAATGACGCGTCGGTTTGGAAAGCGTTGCGATACGCAGCATAGGCATCATTTTGGTTTTTGTCGCCATAATAGGCGTCACCTAAAGCCAATTGAACGTTCGCGTCTGTCGGATTGGCAGCTTTGGCTTTTTCTAGTGAAGCAAGGGCCGCTTTGTAATCGGGTTTGTCGGCGTTCATGTACGCTTTGGCTACCGCGATGTATTCTTCTGTATCTTTTTTCTTGACATCTTTGGTAGCGAGTGCAAAATTGGATTGTGCAGCCGAAACATTGTTGTGGTCGAGTTCTATTTGTCCCAAGCCGATGTAGTTGAGTTTACCGGCTTCGGTGCCTGGCAAACCTTTCTGGAAATATATTTTGGCTGAGTCTTCTATGTTTTGTTTGAGGTAGATGTTCCCCAAAAGGAAGGCAGCTCTCCCGTTGGCAGGTTTTGCCTGCACAATTGATTTTAGCATTGATTTTGCTTTTTCGTACTGCTCGGCGTCTATGGCCTTTCGTGCCTGTTCGATATCCTGTGCTTTGCTTACTGTGGCAGTTGCCAACAATGCAAAACTAAAGATTTTCAACTTGTTCATGGTATGGTATTTAATTGTTTTTTTTATTTTCGATGGCGTTCCTGACTACAATTTTTCTAGAGGGAACGCGAATAGGAACGAGTCCTGATTTTAATATGATTCTTTGTCCGACTTCTCCGGTGAGGAATGCGGCAAACCCCATTCCAAGACCTGAATATCCCTGACAATTTACCGAGTACAAACGGCGTGCCAAAGGATACTTGCCCTCGGCTATGTCATTTTGTGTAGGGCTGTAATACTTGCCATCATTGGCTTTAACACTAAGTACATTGACCTTGTCCAAATAGGGCTCCATGCTGGCAGTTGGATCATAAATGTAATTGACCCCGACAACGCCGATCAGACCGTCGTTTTCGGCGATGTATCTTATCACTTCGTTATTCGTTTTGAAGGAATAAATATTCTTCTCCGGCAGGTTTTTGATGCCGGCAAGTTCACACAACAAACGCGCGGTACTTGAGTTGGGATTGTCAAAAACCAAACCTTTGAATTTGGTTTCTTTGCCTTGCAGGATTGCAATTACATCTTTTAACGCGATTAACGTGTCATTATTGCCTTTGTGGCCAATAACTGCTATCGCATCCTCGGCAAAAGGAGTAATCCTTGGAACTATTTTTCTGTTTTCAAATATCTTGATTTCGTCCTTGGTTAAAGATCTTGAAAGGATTGCTATCCTAGAGCTATCTCTCACCAAAGCCTGGATCACCTCTGATTCTGACTTGGGTTGGATTTGAATTTTAGCCTGGTAACGATCCTCAAAAATCTGGACTTGGGCCTCGACAATAGGGGTCAACGTTTCATCCACAAGGAAAGTCGTCGAGCCTTCGGTCATGGTGTCTTTTTTTGAGGCCGTAGTATCCTTGCAGGTGATGACCAAAAAAGTCAATGCAATAAAGAGTATCATTTTGGTATACCTTCTCATTCTAATCTTTATTTGAATTAAAGAAGCGCAAAAATCTGAGCAGTGAGTAAACGATTAACAACAACCCGAAAGCAATTCGGTAGTTCTGCGGCATGTTGATGGGCAGATTTTTCCAGAAAATGACGGCGAGCCCGAGGAAAAGATAAATCAGGAAAAACAAAATACCTATAACGAGAAGAAATCGCTCTTTTGGCGATTTCTCCTTGAAATTAATAATCATTTTGCCGAACACTATTCAGCAGATTGTATGTTGATTGGAAGAGAATACAATACCCTTACTTTTTTACCATTCTGTTCACCAGGATTCCATTTTGGGCAGGATTTTAAGACGCGGATTGCTTCTTTTCCTGTTCCGTAACCGATATCCCTGATTACTTTGATGTCTGTAAGAGACCCATCTTTTTCAACAACGAACGAAACAAATACTTTTCCTTTCAATCCTTCTTCTTCGGGAACCTGATAGTTTTTACCTACGTATTTGTAGAACTTTTCAATTCCTCCTGGGAACTCGGGTTTCACTTCGATACCCGCAGTGTTGTAAATGTTGTTGTCTTCTTCAACGACGTCTTTTGGTCCGTTTCCTACTGGCTCTACGGTCAACTCTGCGTCAGGGTCGCCTTTGATGGTTTCGGCACCAATTTTCTTGTCTACAATCTCTTTGATTTTTGGTGGCTCTTCTACTACCTCTTCTGCCTTAGCCACAACTGGCTTGACAAATTTCACCTGGTCTACCTTTGGAGGAGGTGGTGGCGGTGGTGGAATATTTTCCTTTGGTTTCTCCTTAGGCGGTAATTTTACCGTCGTAATTTTTTGATCTAAAGTGGTATCTTCTTCTTTATCCGGAAGCAAGTTGGCCAAGACCGGCAGGCTTACCAAGAACGTAAAAACAATGCCGCCTATAATGAAAGACCGCATGGTAGTTTTACCATTCGACTTCCTGAGTTCATAAGCGCCGTACAATTTGTTTCGTCCTTCGAAAACGATATCCAGCCACTGCTTTTTTAATAAATCTAATTTCATCTCTTTTTACTTTTTAATTAGATTAAGGATTAGCTGGAGTTGCAGTTTGGGTCGGCGTCGCCGCGGTTACCGGATCTCCTAACAATTTTGATTCTTCGGGTGTAAAATCGTTCACAATTGCATAGGTGGGAACGCCTACAATTGCCATCTCGTCGAGCACATCTACCAAATTGCGATAATTTGACTTCTTGCTTGGTTTGATGATTACAATCATACCTTGATCTGGCTTCCCTTTGGCTGCAGTATAGGCAAGCACTTGCTTATTCTGTTCCAGCAAATTTTTGCGAAGTCCATCTTTTCCATAGGCTACCGTTTTCGGCGCAAGTTTCGGAGTAGCCAAAAAGCCTCGGAAAATTTTAACTTGGTTATTTGCTCCCATTAAAATTGTTAAAGTACGGTTCTCATCGACTTTTTGTTCAATTTTATCTTCTGGTTTATCTTCTTTATCTGGCAACCCCAAATTCATCGATTGCGGTTTTGACAACGTTGTGGTAAGCATAAAGAAAGTAATCAGAAGGAAAGCCAAATCCACCATCGCGGTCAAATCCACTTTTGAATTTTGCTTTTTACTCCTTACCTTTTTACTGCCTTTTTTACCGCCACCACCGTCGCCAGTATTTAATTCAGCCATTTAGTATGTGTTTTTAAATTATTGTTCTTTACCTCTTAGACCGGTTACCAAACTAAAGTTGTTGATTTTTTGGTCCTGTAAAATATCCATTACCTTCCTTATAACAGGATACTCTTCTTTAGCGTCTCCTTTTATTGCAAGTTCAAGTTCTTTATCATGCAATTCTATATTGGCAATACGGGCATTCTGTACCCATTCTGCCAACTGGTTGTCTAGAGAATCTCTTGGAATCCCCGGTTGCTGAACGTTCTTTCTATCAGAAGGTTTCATATCAAGAATTTGCTTGAGGCTTTGAACCGGTACGCCAAAACTCTCCATAATCGCAAATTTATTCTGATCCTCTTCTGAAAACTTTACGCCATATTTGTCTCCCATCAATTCAAGGGTTCTGATGCGGACATCTTTCCCTTTCACGTCAAAAAACACTTTTCCGTTCCCAACCGTTAAAGTAGCCAAATCTTTTTCTGGCAACTTGGTCTGAACCGTTGACGCAGGTGTATCAACAGGCATCACTTCGGGAACTTTGGCAGTAGCAGTCAAAATAAAGAACGTAAGCAAAAGGAATGCAACGTCACACATCGCCGTCATATCGGTCGATGTCGACTTCTTTTTCATTTTTATTGCCATTGTCTGTAGTTTATTATGATATTAACTATCAAAATTATTGTTTCAAGCTACCTCTAAAGTGTCTGTAAGTATTAACGATTGTAGTTCCAGCCTCATCAATTGCGTAAGTAAGGCTATCGATTTTAGAAGTAAAGAAGTTGTAAGCAATAATCGCCAATGCCGACGTAGAGATACCAGTCGCTGTATTAATCAACGCCTCAGAGATACCATTTGCCAACTCAGCAGAATCTGCTCCTCCGCCACCAGCCAATCCGGCGAACGCTTTAATCATACCTGTTACCGTTCCTAACAATCCCGCAAGAGTTCCTAAAGAAACCAAGGTAGAAAGGATGGTCATGTGTTGCTCTAGCATTGGCATCTCCAATGAAGTTGCCTCTTCAATTTCTTTGTGGATGGTTTCTGAAGCTTCTTCACTATTGAATCCTTCTTTTTTCACATCCTGGTATTTCACTAACGCAGACCTAATTGCATTGGCAACTGACCCTTGTTGTTTATCACACGCAGCAATGGCCTCGTCAATGTGCCCGCCTCTGATGCTAGCCTGAACATTTTTCATGAAAGCATCTAGGTTACCTTTACCGGTAGCTTTGGTGATTACGAAGTATCTTTCAATTGAGAAAACTACCACCATCAACAATAGTCCCATCAAAACAGGAACGATAGGTCCTCCTTTGTATACCATTGCCAGATAATTTCCTTTAAGTGGAGCTCCGGTATTCACGCCGCCTTCAAAGTTAGCACCATTACCCATGATAAATTGCCAGATCACCCAGCCAATAGCTATACATGCTACAATCACTATCCCAGAGAACAATCCTCCCAAACTTGAACCACTTTCTTTTTTAACGTTTGCCATTTTTTTTAATTTTAATAGTTTTAATTAATTGTAATTTTTAGTTGATATAATTTTTGAATAGGAGCAAATTTAATTTTTTAGTTTAAATAAAAAAACTTTTTTATATTTTATTGTGATTAATTTGAACCGCGTCCACGTGCCGAAAATTCAGGGATTATCGATATTTCAAAAATAACTTTAGAAAACAATATTTTACAAAGATTTACACAGCCATTCCTCTTATAACGTACCAATCATTCAATATATTATTGTGTTAAAAAATGTGTGCAATTTCTTATCTTTCCTACTTCATTTGACTGCAGATTTGGCCGGACGAAAAAACGCGTCTCTCCAAAATTTAATATCTTGCAACGTATTTTATCCAAACCCTCTCACAAAGCCAAAGCCATGAGCAAAAAAGACGATTTCATCCAAACTATTAATGAAGGATACACCTCTAAAGGCGATAGCATTATATTGGGCGCAGCAATGCTCGATGGCGAGACCCTACCCGATGCTACCGTAAAAATCCCACTCAAGACATTAAACCGCCACGGACTGATTGCCGGCGCTACCGGAACCGGAAAAACCAAAACCATCCAGGTGCTCTCTGAGCAACTCTCCTCATTCGGCATTCCAGTACTCATGATGGACATCAAGGGCGACTTTAGCGGAATCGCCAAACCCGGCGAGGAAAAATCCTTTATCACCGAGCGCCATGCCAAGCTCAACATTCCATACCAAACCGCAAGTTTCCCTGTTGAACTGCTATCGCTTTCACAGCAAAGCGGCGTGAGGCTGCGCGCCACGGTTTCAGAATTCGGGCCGGTGTTGTTTTCGCGTATCCTCGGGCTTAACGACGTACAGGCCGGTGTGGTTTCGGTCATCTTTAAATACTGTGACGACCACAAAATGCCGCTGCTCGACCTCAAGGATATTAAAAAAATCATCAATTATATTACCGAGGAAGGCAAAGAAGAAATTGAAGCCGAATACGGCAAAATCTCTACCTCAACCACCGGAACCATCCTACGCAAAATCATAGAACTCGAACAACAAGGCGCCGATTTATTCTTTGGTGAAATGTCATTCGACATCAACGATTTATTGCGCTTTGACGAAAACGGCAAAGGTTACGTCAACATCATCCGGCTCACCGACATCCAGGACAAACCCAAATTATTCTCTACCTTTATGTTGAGCCTGCTGGCCGAAATTTACCAGCAAATGCCCGAAAAAGGCGATGCCGACCAACCCGAACTCGTACTTTTCATAGACGAAGCGCACCTGATTTTCAGCGAAGCTAGTAAAACCCTTCTTGACCAGATTGAAACCATTGTAAAGCTCATCCGATCCAAAGGCATCGGTGTGTATTTCATCACCCAAAACCCCATGGATGTTCCAAGTGGCGTACTGGCGCAACTCGGGCTCAAGATCCAGCATGCGCTTCGGGCGTTCACAGCCAACGACCGCAAGTCGATTAAGATGACCGCAGACAATTATCCGTCGTCTGATTTCTACCAAACAGACGAACTCATCACCTCGCTCGGGATTGGTGAGGCACTAGTCACGGCACTTAGCGAAAAAGGTTCTCCTACGCCACTTGCTGCTACGATGCTGCGCGCACCGCAAAGCCGAATGGATGTACTTACAGAAAATGAAATCGCCGAGCTCAACGCGAGCTCGAAATTAGTACGCAAATACAGCGAGCTCATAGACCGCGAAAGCGCCTATGAAATGCTCAATCGCAAAATTACAGAAGACAATGCCCAAGCCGAGCAAGCGCAAGAGCAAGCCACACAGGAAAAAGAATCCACAAAGCCCGCCGAGTGGAGCCCGGTTGCCAAATCGGCTATAAAGGTACTTACCAGCGCGACCTTCATCCGCGGCGCGTTTAGCATCCTGAGCAAATTCCTCAAAAAATAATGAAATCGTTTGCCACTATCGGATTGCTCGTGCTGTCAAACGTCTTCATGACTTTGGCATGGTACGGCCACCTTAAATTCAAGGAACTCAAATGGTTTGAGAATGCCGGATTGATTACAATCGTCTTGATCAGTTGGGGCTTGGCCTTTTTTGAATACTGCTTTCAGGTTCCCGCCAATAAAATCGGTTATGAAGGCAACGGCGGACCATTTTCGCTGATGCAGCTCAAGGTCATCCAGGAAGTAATTACGCTCGTGGTTTTTGTGATTTTATCTATGCTTTTCTTTAAAAACGAAAGTTTCCGTTGGAACCATGCGTTGGGTTTTTGTTTTCTCATATTGGCAGTGTATTTTATTTTCAGGAAGTAACAACTTGTGTCCAGATTGGTATAAAAGCAAATTGCTAAGCGATTGTTTGCCTTCTCAACTTATTATGCTATATTCGTTTACAACCTGACAACCAAATTGTTGTCCCGGAATACAATCAGACATGAAAAAAATTTACCTCTCCTTCGCTCTTTTATTTGCATTGGCTGCCAGCGCACAGATTGTCAATATTCCGGATCCTGTTTTTAAGGACAGGCTGGTCAATCAGTTTTTTCCGACCATTGACACCAACCATGACGATGAGATACAAGTTAGCGAAGCCCTTGCCACCACAAGAATCGATGTTTATTATGCTGACATCTACGACTTAACCGGACTCGAAGCATTTACCAACCTCACCCGACTGAATATTACAGGGATTCACCTGTCTGGCACGCTCGATTTGAGTTTTCTGCCAAACCTTCAAATCCTCGAATGTGCAGACATAGGGTTAACGGGCCTCAACCTCACCGGACTCACACAACTCAATAGCATTGATTGCAGCACCAATGAATTAACGAGCCTCGATTTGAGCACATTGACCAATCTGGGCGCACTGATCATCCGCCGCAACCCGCAACTGGGCATTCCTTCATTGGCCGGACTCAACAACCTGGTACACCTTGACTGCGGCCTTTCGGGGCTAACGGCTATCAATATCAGCAATCTTCCGATGCTGCAACGTCTTATATGCGACGAGAATAACCTGACTTCGCTTACGCTTTCCAATCTTCCGAACCTAAATTTGTTGAATTGCGCAGAAAACCAATTGTCAAATGTTGAGTTTTCAGCACTCCCGAATTTAACCGAACTCCAGATGTGGAGCAATCATTTCAACACCTTAACCTTGACCAATCCATTATTGACTATTGTAAACTGCGCATCCAATGAAATTACGACGCTCGATGTTTCTGCCCTGAGCCAACTCACCTCACTCGATTGTGGATTTAATTTACTGACCTCCTTAAATGTCAACAATCTTACTTCACTTACCTTTATAAAAGCGCATTACAACCTATTAACCGGAATTGATGTTTCCAATCTGGTTAACCTCACCGAGCTTGAAATCAGTTCCAACCCGATACCTTCCGTCGATGTTTCAACGCTGGTAAATTTACGCCGTTTTGGCTGCTGTTACAACGAGCTGACCACGCTCGATGTCTCGCACAATCTCATGCTTGAGCAGCTGCAATGCCACCACAATATGCTCACAGCGGTTAATTTTGGTGACAACCTTCACCAGCTTGGGGCGCTTTTCATTAATGACAATTTATTTTCATCGCTCGATTTGAGCCATATTCCCAGTTCGCTCAACCTCGAATTCTATAACAATCCCAACCTCATCGATATCAATCTCAAAAATGGTTTGCCCGTTTATGCCGTGCGCGCCGACAATTGTCCACTGCTTGTACACATCTGTATCGCAGAGCAATACATCAATTCGTTTACTGCCCAATTGGCCGTTTGGAACAGCCAGGCTTCGGTAAGCAGTTATTGTACCTTTGTACCGGGCGGGTCCTTTAATACGGTTTCTGGTGTAATTAACGAGTGCGCTCCGGGCACCATTCCGTACAACGGATTTAAGATAAAAATCAATGACAACAATACCACTGGCGTTACTTTCACCGACGCCTCGGGTCATTATTCTTTTTATACCCAATCCGGAAATTTCACGGTGACTCCCCAGCTCGAGCATCCGTATTTTGAGTTGACACCAGTTTCTGCTACGGTCAATTTTACCAATTCGAACAACAATACACAAACCAGAAATTTTTGCCTCTTGCCGATCGGCGTCCACCATGATACCGAAATTACCATAGTACCTTTGCAAAATGCGAGACCGGGCTTTGACGCGCATTATAAAATCATATTCAAAAACAAGGGCAACCAGATAGAATCGGGAAATGTAACCCTGCTTTTTGACGATTCGGTTTTGGATTTGGTCTCGGCAAATCCGGCGGTTTCAAACCAAACCGTCAATTCTTTGGCCTGGAACTACAGCAACCTCATGCCTTTTGAAACCCGTCAGATCGACTTTACTATGAACGTCAATTCGCCTATGGAAATTCCCGCCGTAAACCTCGACGATGTACTTACCTACACTGCATCAATAGATCCAGCTGCGGGAAGTGAAACGCCCGAGGATGATGTTTTTGAGCTCCGGCAGATCGTTACCGGTTCATTTGACCCGAATGACAAAACCTGTCTCGAGGGCACAACGATGGTTCCCGAAAATGTTGGCGACTATTTGCATTATGTGATCCGTTTCCAAAATTCAGGAACTGCGGCTGCCGAGAATATAGTGGTCAAAGATTTGCTCGACCCCGCAAAATTTGAGGTCGGGTCATTTCGCATCATTAGCAGTTCGCATCCGCACAATACCAGAATTACGGGCAATAAGGTTGAGTTCATTTTTGAAGGCATCAACCTTCCCGCAGCAATAACCGACGAAGTGGCGAGCCACGGCTATGTAGCATTCAAAGTAAAAACCAACAACACACTCGTTTTGGGCAATTCGGTTTCGAATATCGCCGATATTTATTTCGATTACAATTTCCCGATTACGACCGAGCCGGCGGTCACGACCGTGGCGCTTCTAGCCAACAATACTTTTGAAGACAGCAGCATTTCAATTTTCCCGAACCCTACGATTGACAATGTTACAATCAATGCAAAGGGCAACATCACTTCGGTGGCGCTTTTTGACCTGCAGGGCAGATTACTGCAAACCTCAACCCAAAACCAACCCAGCGTTAGCTTCAGCCTGGGCACTCAAGCCAGCGGGGTTTATTTCCTGAAAGTGTATACCGAAAAAGGAGGCAGGGTAGAAAAAATCATCAGGAAGTAATTTTTTATCGGGTGGATCGCTGCGATTGAAATACTTTCATCGGCGTTTTTGTAAACCTTGTCGAGTTTTCTTTCAAATCGCTGATCGAAAGGTTTCTTCACTATATCTTTATCGGAAACATACTTAAAGATGAAAAAACTTTACGCCCTTTTAGCAATCGCTTTTTGCACGATTAACGTTAATGCACAGATTGTAAATATACCCGACCCAGCTTTTAAAGCCGAGTTATTGGACCCAAGTGGGGCAAACGTCGACACCAATGGCGACGGTGAAATCCAACAAAGCGAGGCCGAAGCGGTAACTTCGCTAAGTTTCAGCATGTGCACTTTAGGCAATATGATCGGAATCCAGTCGTTCGTGAATCTTGAAAGTTTGAGCTTCGGGTCTTATTGTTCACTTGGCGGCACTACGGTAGATTTGAGCGGGATGGCTTCAATAAAAAGCCTGAGTTACCATAAAAGTTCTCCAACGCTTGACGTTGCCGGTTTAGTGAATCTTGAGCACATTGGCGTGGGTTATGCCAATCCGACGTTTTTGCATTTTGAGGAGACGGTAAATCTCAGGACGATGTCGTATTACAATTCGTCGCTTTCATCGATTGATCTTTCACACGCACCAAATATGGTGAATTTCTCCTCCCGAAATACAAACATCGGGGCTGTAAATGTAAACGGCCTGACCCATCTGGTAAGTTTGACTATTGATGGTACCTCGATGTTGACCAATATCGACTTATCCGATTTGGTTAACCTGAGAAGATTAACCGTAAACGGCGGTTTGACTTCTCTCGATCTCACCAACAATAGCCTGCTTGAGCATTTGGCGATTTCCGACGGCAACCTTGGCAGCCTGAATATTTCGCACCTGACCCATCTAAAAACCCTTAGCTGTGGCAATAGTCACTTGACTTCGCTAGACGTTACCAACAATCCAGAACTGGAATCACTAAGCTGCTGGTATAACGAATTAACATCGCTCAATCTTTCCAACAATGTCAATTTGGGATCGCTGTATTGCGATTACAATCAGCTGACCTCGATCGATTTAACCAACCTGCACAAACTCTACAGGATTCATTTAACCAATAACTTATTCACGGCTATCGATTTTAGCGGACAAACCGAAGTGATTCCCGGCGATATTCCAATTTATGAAATCCGCGACAACCCGAACCTTACGATGATCAGCATGAAAAATGGCAAGAAGGACTATGCGTGGATCAACGACATCAATTGCCCGAACCTGGTTTACCTGTGTGCCGATGAAGCCGACATGGATCCCTTCGAAGGAGCACTAGTAAATTATGGCATCACGAACATTCAACTCAACACCTACTGCGATTTCGTTCCCGGAGGGAATTACAACACCATAACCGGAACCGTCGCTTTTCACGAAAATGGTTGTGGCAGCGGCAGCGGTTACGGAATGCCGCACATCAAAGTCAACCTCAATGACGGAACGCACACCCAGTCGGTCTTTACCAACAACAACGGCCAATACACGTTTTACACCGCAGCCGGAGATTTTACCGTAATGCCCGAAATACCAGGCGCGTTATTGAGCATGGTTCCCGCAACTGCCGACGTTAATTTTACCGACAATCTCAACCACGCAGAAACACGCGATTTCTGCACAGCCGCTATAGGCAACATTGCCGATCTGGAAGTCACCATTGTCCCGCTGACCAATGCAAGACCCGGATTCGACGCCCTTTATGAAATCGTTTACCACAACAAAGGCAACCAAGTGCTGTCGGGCACGGTTTCATTTGCCTACGATGACAACTTAACCGATTTGGTCAGCGCCAATCCACCTGCCGACAACCAATCTACCGGGAATTTAAGCTGGAATTACACCAACCTTTTGCCTTCTGAAAGCCGAACGATTGCCGTGAAGCTGAACGTCAATTCACCCATGGAAATCCCGGCAGTCAACAACGGTGACATTTTGCATTCCGAAGCGACTATTTTACCTATTATTCCGGGCGGAAACAACCATTTCATATTAGACCAAACGGTTGTAGGTTCTTTTGACCCTAACGACAAAACCTGCCTCGAAGGCAACACCATGACGCCAGAACAAGTGGGCAAATACCTCCACTACCTCATCCGTTTCCAGAATTCGGGTACGGCAGCCGCCGAAAATATTGTGGTAAAAGATGTAATCGACACCGAAAAATACGATGTCAGTTCACTAGAGTTTGTGTCGAGTTCCCATCCGCACCAAACCAGAATTTCGGGCAATAAAGTAGAATTCATTTTTGAAAGCATCCACCTGCCTGCCGAAATTGACGATGAACCAGCAAGCCACGGTTACGTGGTTTTCAAAATCAAAACCAAAGAAAACCTCGTGTTAGGCAATGAAGTGAGCAACATCGCCGACATTTATTTCGATTATAATTTCCCGATTACAACAGAACCGGCAACTACAACCGTCGCGTTATTGGGTAAAAATAATTTTGAGGATAAAACGGTTTCAATCTATCCGAATCCTACCAATGACAGGATTGCCATTACGGCGAAAGACAACATCACTTCAATCCAGCTTTTCGATATTCAGGGCCGGTTGTTGCA
Source organism: Flavobacterium sp. UBA7665 (assembly GCA_002483285.1). GTDB lineage: Bacteria > Bacteroidota > Bacteroidia > Flavobacteriales > Flavobacteriaceae > Flavobacterium. The sequence goes on along the minus strand of DLHP01000014.1, from coordinate 19,114 downwards.
AACTACAACCGAAAACAACAGCAATGTGAATTTCAATTTGGGTGGCAATGCCAGCGGGGTTTATTTCGTGAAAGTGTATACCGAAAAAGGTGTTAAGGTAGAAAAGGTCATCAAAAAATAAGCGGCGCTTTTACGGTTCAAAAAATCCGCTTGTGGCGTAATAAACCATATGCGGATTTTTTTATGAGGCGATGCCGCGCTTTGCAAATCCTTTCGTCGGTTTTTTTGTAATCTCATCGAGTTTTGGGCCCAACGTACTGATTGGCAAGTGCGTTCTTTTACCTTTAACCTAAATTCATCACCATGAAAAATCTTTACGCCGTTTTGCTGCTGGTTTGCTGCGCTTTGACATCGAATGCACAGATTGTAAACATTCCCGACCCTTATTTTAAAAACCTGCTGGTCAACACCCATTGCACCGACACCAATTGGACTGGAGGTTCCGGTGTTTTTCATATCAACGGCGACGTTGATACCAACAACGATGGTGAAATCCAGCTTAGCGAAGCCCAGGCGGTTAAGGTGCTCGAATTTGACATGATTGACGATTTCGATTTGGCAGGGCTCGAAAACTTTACCAATCTTGAATTCCTTTATTTTGTCTATTTTAATTTTTCAAACCTTGACCTTAGCGGCGTGCCATGGTTGAAGACCCTTGCGCTTCATACCGGATCTGCAGCTGCAGTCAATCTCTCGGGACTGACCAATTTAAATAACATCAATGCTGCGTTTGTTAATTTCCCCGAAACCGATTTTTCAGGCCTTAGCGCTTTGGAGGATTTCAGTTTTTGGGAAAGCAGTTTTCCTTCGCTTGATTTATCAAATCTCTCGAATTTAAAAAGTATATACACCACCGCCGGGCCAGACGCATCACTGACAACCGTTAACGTCAGCGGACTGACCAACCTTGAATCGCTTACGGTTAGCGAATTTGGTTTAACGAGTCTCGATTTAAGCGACTTGGTAAATCTAAAAGGCTTGTCTTGTTACGACAACCAGCTAACATCTTTGGATTTGTCGCATAACAACCTACTGACCGGACTTGAATGCAACAACAACCTGTTCACTTCGCTTGAGATTTCAAACCTCACGCAGCTCACCTCGTTGAATTGCGGTGACAACCAATTGACGAATCTTGATGTCACGCATTCGCCACTGCTTGAGTATTTGCATTGTTATAACAACCAGTTAACGGATCTTGACCTTTCCAACGGAGAGCATATCAGGATGCTGTATTGCGGATCAAACCAATTGACTGCACTCGACGCGTCGCACTTGCTCCAGTTAGGGTGGATCGGCGCCAATGGCAACTTATTCACCGAACTCGACCTGAGCTACAGCCAATGGCCGTATTGGGAAGAAATGATCCTGTCGGACAACCCGAACCTTACTTACCTCAATGTCAAGAACGGCGCGAACATGACGTTTCCTTTCGGCAATATCTTTAGCGTAGAGAATTGCCCGAATTTGCGTTACATCTGCGCCGACGAAATGAACTTCTACAGACTCAGCCATTACGTAACTGATGCACAGGTTAGTTCGTATTGCTCGTTCACTCCGGGCGGTGCTTACAACACCATTTCAGGGAAGCTTACGTTTGACCTCAACGACAATGGTTGTGACGCCGGCGATGTTTTGTCACTCAACAGCAAAATGAAAATCACCAGCAATACCGGTAACGGTGTTACTTTCGCCAATGCTACGGGCGATTATGCGTTTTACACCGCAGCCGGAAACTTTACGGTTTCACCCGATTTTGAAAATCCATATTTTACGGTTTCGCCTGCTTCGGCTTTGGTCAATTTTCCAACCATGGACAGTTTAACCCAAACCCAGGATTTCTGCATTACCAGGAATGGCATCCACAATGATGTTGAAATTACGATTGTCCCCACACGTGTCGCGCGTCCTGGTTTTGATACGGATTACAGATTGGTCTTTAAAAACAAAGGAAGCCAAACCCTTTCGGGTGACATCAATTTTACTTTTGACGATACGGTTCTCGATGTCGTTTCAACGGCACCGGCAGCAAGCCAATCCCTGAATAATTTAAGCTGGGCTTACAGCGACCTGTTGCCTTTTGAAAGCCGCTCGGTTTATGTTTCCTTGAATGTCAACTCGCCGCAGGAAACGCCTTCGGTGAACATCGGCGATATTTTGAATTTCAGTGCCTCGATCAATCCTGTTTCGGGTGATGAAACAATCGCCGACAACAGTTTTATTTTGAACGAAGTGGTTCGCGGATCGTTCGACCCGAATGACAAAACCTGTCTTGAAGGCGATACGATGACGCCCGAGCAAGTAGGCAAATACCTCCACTACCTGATCCGTTTCCAGAATTCGGGTACGGCACCCGCCGAAAATATTGTGGTAAAAGATATAATCGACACCGAAAAATACGAGATCAGTTCACTCGAGCTTGTATCGAGTTCCCATCCGCACCAAACCAGAATTTCGGGCAATAAAGTAGAATTTATTTTTGAAGGCATCAACCTGCCAACAGAAAGTGAAGACGAACCAGCAAGCCACGGTTACGTTGCGTTCAAAATCAAAACCAAAGAAAACCTCGTGTTGGGGAATGAAGTGAGCAACATCGCCGACATTTATTTCGATTACAATTTCCCGATTACTACAGCACCGGCAACCACAACCGTCGCATTATTGGGGAAAAATAATTTTGAGGACAAAACCGTTTCGGTGTACCCGAATCCTGTACAAAACAAATTGCAGATCAGCGCCAAGGACAATATTCACTCGGTACAGCTTTTCGATTTGCAAGGCAGGCTGATCCGTACGGCAACCACGAATAATGTCAATGTGACTTTTGATATGAGTGGCCATGCCACCGGCGTTTATTTCGTAAAAATCCACACCGGGAAAGGCGTGAAAACCGAGAAAATCATCAAAGAATAATGAAACGATACCAAGTCCAGGACGCACCATTCGTAGTCCCAACCACCGACGGGAAATTAATTGAAGAACACCACGGCATCGCAGCAACAGGCAATGCCGAGATTTCAATCGCACACATGATCGCGCCACCCAAATGGGCCGAGCCGTTCCAAACGCCAGAGTTCGACGAATACACCTATATCATTTCAGGAAAAAAGCAATTCATTATAGACGGTGAAACGGTCATCCTTGCTGCCGGCCAATCCATAAAAATCGAGAAGAACACGCGCGTACAATATTCCAACCCATTTGACGCGCCGTGCGAATACATTGCCATTTGTAAGCCGGCGTTTGATTTTACGAAGGTGCATCGTGAGGAATAGATTTACCCATTGGGGTTTTTGGGCAGTGTATTGTTATATTAACAATCACAACTCCCAACTTTAAAAATCATGAAAAAAATATTCCCTTTAATCCTGATGTTCGCTGGTGTTTGCCAAGCACAGAACCTGGTAAATAATCCGAGTTTTGAATTGTACACCCAATGTACCAACAACAACGAAATGTTTTACGCATCAAATTGGAATGCGCCTCCAAGCAGCCATCCATTTTGCGTAACACCCAATCTTTTGACGCCTTGCAATGGCAACAGCCTGAGTGCGCCCAATAATGAATTTGGCAGTCAAACGGCACGTGACGGCGTTTCTTATGCAGGCATTTACGTGTATGGCGACGGTGCGCCCAATGCCAATCCACTCAACGAACTGCGCGAGTACATACAAACGCAGCTATCGGCTCCGCTGGTCGCAGGAGCTACCTACCGCGTCTCTTTTTTTGTATCGCTTTGTGATAATTTCCTGATTGGAATCGGTTCGGTTGGCGCCCATCTGTCTGTTGACCCGCTCGTAAACAATCCGCAAAGTTGCGCGCATATTGCCGCTTTACCGCAAATAATATCAGATAACATTATTACCGACAAAGAAGGTTGGACAGAAATCTGGGGCAATTATGTGGCACAAGGTGGAGAAGAATACTTGACCATCGGCAATTTCAGAAGCAATGCCGACACACCAAAAACAATTTTCAGCATACCGCCAATTACCATTGGATACTTTTCTTATTATTATGTGGACAGTGTAGAAGTCAAGGCTGCCAGTCTTAACGTGAATCAGGTTACTGCAAACGGATTGACGATACATCCCAATCCGATCCAAGATGTAATGACGATTGAATATGAAGGGAAATCAGCCGAAGACCTCATTGAAATCTATTCCGTTTACGGACAGTTTATCATGAAAGTGCCGGCAACGGCCAGCCAGGTTGACTTAAGCAATCTCCAAAAAGGAATCTATTTATTGAGTTTGAATCGCAACGGTAATAAGACGGTTGAAAAAATCGTCAAAATCTAGCTATTTGATCAGCGCAACAAGTCCAACATCTTCTGCTCCACAATTTCAGAATCCCAAAGCTGCTCGATGTTGTCCATCTTGAGCACTTCCTCCATAATCTCGTTCTGCCGGTCGCCAATCGCCAAAGCCTCGGTATAAGGCCTGTGGCTAAAAGTCACACGGCTGTACAGCGGGATCCAGTGTTCGGGGTATTTGTGTGAAAAGTGTTTCTCGATTTTCTTCTGCAAATGAAATTTATCGTCGGCCGTCTTGGTGCTCATTTCCATGAGATTGCGGTAAGACAATTCGGCAATTGCGTCGGCGTTGGGTTTGCGTGAATTCTCGTATTCGGAGAAAATCATTTTCCAGTCATCCCCGAATTTTTCGATCATTTCATTGAGTACAGAAATGTCTTCAAAACCCGCATTCATGCCTTGTCCGTAAAACGGAACAATCGCGTGGCAGGCGTCGCCAATCAAGGCTACCTTGTCTTCAAACGTCCAAGGGAAACATTTCATGGTTACGAGCGTGCTCGTTGGGTTTTTGAAAAAATCATTCGCAAGTTCTGGGATCACCTCAATCGAGTCGGGGAAATTCTTAGCGAAGAAAGTCTCCACTTCCTCGCGATCGGTCAAGGCTGCAAACGAATTCTCGCCTTCAAACGGCATGAACAGCGTACAGGTAAAACTGCCGTCGAGGTTGGGCAATGCAATCAACATATAATTGCCACGCGGCCAGATATGAAAAGAGTTTTTATCGAGTTTGTGCGAGCCGTCTGGATTGGCCGGTATATTGAGTTCCTTGTAACCTGTATCGAGGAATTCCTGCGAATAATTGAACATGCTCTGGCGTTGCATGCGGTGCCGGATTCTTGAAAACGCACCGTCGGCGCCAAAGACCATATCGTATTTTACATCGGTCCATTCGCCACGCTCGGATTCGCCGATGTGCAAGGTGGCGTCGGCTAGGGAAATGTCCCAGATTTTTTGCTCAAAGAAAAATTCGGCACCGGCGGCTTCGGCCAGGTCAATCATCTTGCGGTTTAAGGTTCCGCGTGAGATAGAATAGATGCTCTCGCCTTCCTTGCCATAGTTCTGGAAGTTGATCTTGTCGGCCACATGAATGGCGCGTTTGTCCATCGCAATGGCAATCGCACGTACTTCATCACCAATGCCTACACCGTCAAGCGCTTTCCAGCCGCGGTGCGACATGGCCAGGTTAATCGAGCGCCCTGAAAAGGTAATGGTCCTGATGTCGGGGCTTCTATCGTACACATGTACGGTATGTCCCGCACGCCTGAGGTAAATCGCCAAAAGCGAACCCACCAATCCCGAACCGACCACGGCAATTTTTAAAGGCGTCTGCATCAATGTTTGTTTGAGTGAATAAATTTAAGGAATTATAACGCAGTAAAATAGCATTTATTTGCCAAACACGATGCGCTCACCCACCGGCAAATTGTTGTTTTTGGCGAGCATCCCGCACATATGGTAAAGCATCCTTGCCCCTACATTGCCATCCCAATCGTCTTCGCCTGGCGCCACTTCGACTAGGTCAAAACCGATAATCTCCTTGTCACTGTCGGCGAGTTTACTTAAAAGATAAGCAGCCTGCTCGAACGAAAACCCACCGGGAACCGGAGTTCCTGTATTGGGACAATACCACGGGTACATCCCATCAATATCAAAACTCACCACGACTTTTTGGGGCAGGTGCGTAATGATCGCATCGCATTGTTGCTGCCAGGTGATGCCCGAGAACGTTTCTGCTTTCATATCCATATCGGTATACACCACGACACGGTCTTCTTGTGATTGCGCCACCTCGACTTCTTGTTTGCAGAAATCGCGAATCCCAACCTGAACAAGCTTGGAAACCTGCGGCAACTGCAAAGTGTTGTACATGATTGACGCATGCGAATACGTAAAACCTTCATAGGCAATCCGCAAATCCATGTGCGCATCGAGATGCAGGATCCCAAAGTCATTGTGCATTTCGGCTAAAGCTTCGTAATAACCCAGCGGCGTTGAATGGTCGCCACCGAGCAACGCCACTTTCTTGCCTTGCTTGCCCCAATACAATACGCGCTGCTTAAGCTCGTCCTTCATTTGGGCACAAACCGCGTTGATGTCGTCAAGGTTGGCTTGGAGCTCGGGCTGGTTGGCTATCGATTCACCGCTTTCGAGCGCATCGATGATATTTTGTGCGAGTCTTTTATAATTGCGGCTTTGTTCTGCCCATTGGGCCGTTTGCTCATTGAGATCAAGGTACATACCCAGTTTCCAGAGTTCTGGAAATTCCTGGTGGTGTAAGTCTACCTGGAACGAGGCTTCGAGAATCGCTTCAGGCCCATCAGATGCACCGGCGCCGTAGCTTACCGTGACTTCCCAGGGTACAGGAATGATGATGATTTCTGATTCTTCGGCCGTAAAAGGCAATCCGTAAATGCTTTGGTCGGCCAATCCGGGTTGCGACGGGTCGAAACTGTTTATTTTTTCCTGCTTGGTCATAGTCGTAATTATAAATGGTGTTCAAAACAACCGCGCAAAGGTAGTTCCATTCGTTCGATTTCACAAGAAGCGATAAACTTCGCTGGGAATTTTACACGCTTTTTTACCGATATGATAAATATCAGTTTTTAAGCCACGGGTATTTCTTCTCTTTACGGATTAAATTGAATTAGAATGACCGCAACAAATCCACAACACAGTTTTCACATCCCGGTTATGGGATTGGCTTTTACCATTGATACGCCGATACGCGTAGCCCATTACGGCATTTCGTCGGTGATTTCTATTACCGATGACGAGCTCATCGAAAAGATGAGCCATTTTTACAGCGAAAAATTCCAGCTGCCTTACCAGCATATCACGCAAAAGGTGGCCGATTTCCGTGCCAAACGCATCACGCATTACCTCAACCTCGTAGATCGGGTGGTGCGCGATAAATTCGAAAAATTTAAAATAGAACTCGCCGAAGACAGCGAGGCATTGCAACGGTTCATGGCATTGCTTGCCAACAATTCGCCAATCAAAAAAGGCTTGCAGCAGATTCTTGAGGACGGTCAAAACCTAAAGGAAAAAATCTCGCAATTTGCAGACGCGTTTCTACATCCGGGCGACATAGACGTCAACATCATGACCAAGGTAGACAAGGAAAATTTCCACAACCACAAACCACTACCTATTGAATACAATGATGCGCATGCTTCTTTACGCGGCTTTGCCAACAGCAATTTAACCTCGTCGGTGGTTTTGTCTGCCGGGATGAACCCGAGGTTGTACAGCTATTTTGAAAATTTCAGCGACTTCTTCCCCGATGCACAAGGTTTGCTGAAAAAGAAAATCATCCTAAAGGTGAGTGATTTCCGCTCGGCGATGATCCAGGGCAATTTCCTGGCCAAGAAAGGATTGTGGGTTTCAGAATACCGCATTGAATCAGGGCTTAATTGTGGCGGACACGCTTTTGCCACCGACGGATTTTTACTCGGCCCGATCTTACAGGAATTCCGCGACAAGAAACAAGATTTAATTGCGTCGGCGCACGAACTGATGTGCAAAGCACTCACACAAAAAGGCCTGCCGGTTCCCGAAAGCCCAATGCTTTTAAAAATCACGGCCCAAGGCGGCATCGGTACAGCGGAGGAACATGAATTTCTACTCAACCAGTACGCGCTCGATTCAATTGGTTGGGGTTCGCCGTTTCTATTGGTTCCCGAAGCCACGGCCGTCGACGGGCAAACCCGAGAATTACTCGCCAACGCGAAAACCGATGATTTTTACCTGAGCCACATCTCCCCGCTCGGCGTACCGTTCAATACGGTTAAAGGCACTTCTAACGAGTTGGTGAAACAGCGCCGTATCGCTGCAGAAAAAGCCGGAAGTTCGTGCCCCAAAAAATTCCTCGCGCTCAACAAAACCGCAGACGGGAAAGCCATCTGCACGGCATCGGCCAAATACCAAAAGGCGCAACTTGAGGAACTCGAAGCCGAAAAACCCAAGCTCAGCGCCCAGCATTACCAAACGTTGCAGCAGCAAATCACTGAAAAATCCTGTCTTTGTGTAGGATTGGCCAACGCAGCTTATCTCGAGAACGAGATTCCAATCCACGGACAGGAACAGGGCGTGGTGATTTGCCCCGGCCCCAACCTCGCTTACTTTGACCGCGAACTATCGCTGGCTGAAATGGTAGGTCATATTTACGGAAATATCGATTTGCTCGCTACCACCAAACGCCCGAATGTATTGGTCAACGAGCTCAAAATGTACGTAGACTATCTCCAAAATGAAGTCGCCAACAACCCCGAACCTACCGATATGCAAATTAAAAAATGGCAAACTTTTATAAAAAACCTCCTCGCGGGAATTGGTTACTATCAGGAACTGTTGCCCACCATTGGTTATTTCGGCTCGGATAAAGACGCTATGCTGCAAAAGTTGCAGGAATACCGCAACCTTATCGAGTCGATTGAGATTTCAAAACCAGAACCCATCTGCGTCTAGCCCACCACCAAAATCGGGAATCGCGTATTGCCTGCGCGTTAGGAGGAACGATACGTGATTCCCGAAAATAAACACGGGACAAAATTGCTACGCAAAAAAAAGCTATTTTTATAGGGAATAAACCAAGGCACAATTGCTTAATAGCCAACCAATAAAACAATCCTTATGAAAAAACTTTTACTATTGTGCCTGTGTTTGCAGGCTGTCAATGCTGTGTGGGCGCAAGATTACCAAACCCTTCAGGCGAGCGGATTCAACGCCGATATCATTGCCAACGGCGTCAATCCTTCGGCCGCATCCACGTCTATTGCGCTAGACAATGCCGATTATGTTTTGATGGCCGCCGATTTCCAGCCTACACTCGCCGACATTCCTCCTGCGTATGCCTTACCGCTTTCGGGTTTGATTACCGATGCATCGATTGCCGGATTGTCGTTTCAGCTCGCGCCTTATTCGCAAAGCAATTCGTTGCGTTTGCAGGACGAGTCCGATTTTGGCGCACTCACTTTTTCTAATGGGGTTTCGGCCACGAACCTCTACGTACTGGCAGCTTCAGGAAGCGGTTCGGTGACCTTGGGCGGTACCATCCATTTCTCAGACAACAGCACACAGGATTTTAGTGCGGCGGTGATTCCGGATTGGTTTTTTAGCAACGCCTTACCGGTCGTGATTTCTGGTTTCGGGCGGGTGAGCCGCGCTACTGACATTATCGAAAATCCAATCGGTGACCCGAGAATGTACCGTTATGAGATTGCGATCCTCGCACAAAACCAGACCAAAACCATTACAGGAATCGATTTCACAAAAACTTCGGCTGAAGAAGGTGTCGCCAACATTTTCGCCGTCAGCGCAAAACTGCTCGGAACCTGCCCGCCACCCACAAACCTTATGGTTTCCATCGCTGCTACCAATACCGATGCGAATATCTATTGGACCGAATCAGTGGTTGATCCGACCGGTGGTTACGATTGCTATCTTACCGTGCTGGGCGCGCCCGTTCCTTTGCCTGCGACCCTTCCAACCCAAAGCGTGGGCGAAGGGATGAGTTGGATCATTTTCCAAGACTTGATTCCGGGTGTGACCTATTGTGTATATATTCGTTCGGTTTGCGAAAGTGAAGCTGGCCCGTGGGGCAATCCGGTTTGTTTCACGCCAGGCCAAATCAACATCACCAATCCAAATGATATCCCAACACTATACAGCCTCACGGTGGATACGAGTTCAACGACCAGCTGTCCCGGAACGCTGTCATTCAATGTGCCTCCTGGGTATCAGGTTGCTTCGGTAAGTACCTCGTACAGCATGCAGACGGCGCTCAACGGTTGGATGTCGGAGCAACGCTCGATCCTGGTTTGCAACACGACCGGACTCATGGAACCGCAAATTACATCAGGAATCGGCGGTACGACCGGAACGTATGACTATTCGAGAAGCAACATCAACATTGCCAATGGCGCCACCGGAAACCTGGAGTTTGAATTGCGGGCCTGGAGAACCTATGGTGGCGCCGACTGCAACACCGATTACAACCGCGTCGTAGCCGGAACCTGGACGGTGAGTATGATCGTACAACCGCAATTGTCGGTCAGGGATTTTGACAAGAATAATTTTACGGTATATCCGAATCCGGCGCAGGACCTACTACAGATTTCAGCAAACGAGACCATTACCGAACTGACCCTTTACAATATGCTCGGCCAGCAAGTCCTGCACCAAAATGGATCCAACTCTAAAAACGCGCAACTCGTCACAACGGGATTGCCCAGCGGAAAGTACATCCTCAAAGTGACTTCTGAAAGTGGCTTACAGTCAAAGGGAATCCTAAAGAATTAAGAAAAGTACATAGCAACAAAAAGTCCGTTTTGCAACGGACTTTTTTTTATGGATAATCGTTTAGTTGGATATTATACCGCGTTTGAGGATTTGCCCAAACTCGTACATATCTTCATACGAACAATACAACGGTACCGGCGCGAGGCGAATCACATTGGGTTCGCGCCAGTCGGTGATCACGCCGTTTTGCATCAGGTAATCAAACAACGGGCGGCCTTCGCCGTGTAGGAACACTGAGAGTTGCGACGCGCGTTGTTTGGGGTCGGTTGGGGTGATGATTTCAAAAGTACTGTCTACTTCCTTGTCGATTTCCTGCAGGATGAATTCGAGGTAGGACGTGATGTGGTCGCGTTTTTTTATGAGTTTGTCCATGCCAATTTCGTTGAACATTTCTACCGACGCCAAATAAGGTGCCAATGTCAATACCGGAAGGTTGCTGATTTGCCAGCCGTTGGCGCCATCGTTGGGTTCAAAGGCAGGTTCCATTTTGAAACGGCGCTCTTTGTTGTGTCCCCACCAACCGGCGAATCTCGGGATTTCGTTTTGACCGTGGTGGCGTTCGTGGATGAAACAGCCCGAAGCATTCCCAGGCCCTGAATTCATGTATTTGTAACTGCACCAGCATGCAAAATCGACCTTCCAGTCGTGGAGTTCGAGCTTGATGTTTCCGGCGGCGTGCGCAAGATCCCAACCCACGTTGGCGCCCGCTGCATGTCCGGCTGCGGTAACGGCCTTGATGTCGAAAACCTGACCGGTGTAATAATTGACGCCACCGATTAGCACGAGCGCTAATGCATCACCGACTTCATTGATCTTGGCGATGATGTCCTCATGGCGGATGTTGTGCTCGCCGTCACGGCGCTTGATTTCAACAATCGCGTCTTCGGGTTTGTAGCCGTGGCAATTCACCTGGCTCTGGAACATGTATTGGTCTGACGGGAAGGCTTTTTCCTCACAGATGATTTTGTAACGGGTTTTGGTTGGGCGGTAGAACGACACCATCATCAGGTGCAGATTCACCGTAAGTGTGTTCATGACGGTAATCTCCGACGGTTTGGCACCCACGATTTTACCCAATGGTTCTGCGAAACGCTCGTGGTAATCCCACCACGGTTTTTCGGCATAAAAATGTCCTTCTACGGCGAGGTTGCCCCAATCGGCCATGACATCGTTGACGTACTTTTTGGCGCGCTCCGATTGCAAGCCGAGCGAATTTCCGGTGAAGTAAATCAGGTTCTTGCCATTGTGCTGCGGGAAAATGAACTCGTCGCGGTAAGCACGTAACTGGTCTTGCGCGTCAAGTTGTTGGGCGAATTCACGGGTATTTTGAAAGGTCATTGGTGTGGTTTTTAGTGGCGTAAAAGTAGGGAAAAAAGAAGAAAGAAGAAAGACCGCTGCGCTGCAAGAAGAAAGAAATTATAGCCGCCGAAACGCTAAAAACAACGACGGTTGCGTGAAGGATGGCAGCGGAAAGCCCACAGCCGCGCAGTAGGGCCGAGCGCAAAAAAACAGTCTGGCAGACTGTTTTCGCGATGGAGCCAGATGGCGCATTGGCCGGCGGCGAGGACTTGCAGCGAACAGCCTGACAGCGGCGTAGCTTGCGGAGCCGGTGGCACGCCCAAAAAAAAGAACAAAGGACAAAGACCGCTGCGCTGCACGAGAAAAGAAAAAATCGAAATAAAAAATCCCGCTGCCAATGACAAACGGGATTTTTCTTTTCTCAAACTGAAGAAGTCTTGCTTCTTGCAGCGCAGCGGTCTTGTCTCTTGCTTCTTAAAGAATAAGCATCGCGTCACCGTAAGAATAAAACTTATACTCTTCCTTAATCGCTTCATCGTACGCTTTTTTCATCAAATCGTGGCCGCAAAATGCAGAAACCATCATCATCAGCGTGGATTTTGGCGTGTGGAAATTGGTCACCATACAAGTCGCAATGCTGAAATCGTGCGGCGGGAAAATGAATTTATTGGTCCAACCTTCATACGTATTAAGCGTCTTGGCCGAAGAAACCGAGCTTTCGATGGCGCGCATCGATGTGGTTCCTATCGCGCAAACCTGTTTTCTTTTGACTTTGGCCTCATTGACAATGTCGCAGGCTTGTTGGGTGATGATGAGTTCCTCAGAATCCATCTTGTGTTTGGAAAGGTCTTCTACCTCAACCGGATTGAAGGTTCCCAAACCAACGTGCAAGGTGATTTCGGCAAATTTTACACCTTTGATTTCGAGGCGTTTCATGAGGTGTTTAGAGAAGTGCAAACCAGCCGTTGGCGCAGCAACCGCACCTTCTTCTTTGGCGTAAATGGTTTGGTAACGCTCGGCATCGTCTTCGTTGACTTCGCGGCTGATGTATTTTGGAATCGGCGTTTCACCGAGCTCTGTAAGCTTGTTGCGGAATTCGTCGTATGAACCGTCGTAAAGGAAACGCAGGGTTCTTCCGCGTGAAGTCGTGTTGTCAATCACCTCAGCAACCAATGAATCATCATCGCCGAAATATAATTTGTTCCCGATCCTGATTTTACGCGCTGGATCAACCAGTACGTCCCAAAGGCGTTGCTCTGAGTTGAGTTCGCGCAATAAGAAAACTTCGATACGTGCACCGGTTTTTTCCTTGTTTCCGTACAAACGCGCCGGAAAAACTTTGGTGTTGTTCAAAACCAGTACGTCGCCGTCACCGAAATAATCGATGATTTCCTTGAACATTTTGTGCTCGATGGTTTTGGTGGCACGATTGACCACCATCAAACGCGATTCGTCACGGTTTTCGGCTGGGTATTCGGCAAGTAATTCTTTTGGTAAATTGAAATTGAAGTGTGATAATTTCATATAAGGATTTTATGGGTCGTATTAACTCGGCTGCAAATATACTACTGTGGGATAGGCAATGTCAAGCGTTTCGGTGTTTATTTTCTTGGAGTGGCTAAGTGCCTGAGTTAAGGAGTGCCTGAGCGCTTTGTTTGCGGTTAGACTTCGGAGATTTTGAAGCCGATTTTTTTAAGGTCATCCCAAAATGCGGGATACGATTTAGAAACCACCCCGGCATCTTCAATCACAATGGGTACTTTGAGCGCGAGCGGCGCGAACGCCATGGCCATGCGGTGGTCGTTGTAGGTTTGGATGTGGATGTTGGGTCGGAGGATTGCCGAAGGTTCGAGTGTAAGCGAATCTTGCGTCGTCGTGACGGTCGCGCCGAGTTTGGTCAGCTCGGACTGCAGCGCCGCAAGCCGGTTGGTTTCTTTGATTTGGAGCGTGTGCAATCCGGTAAGTTGGCAGCGCAGGCCGAGCGCGAATGCGGTAACGGCAATGGTTTGGGCGATGTCGGGTGTGTGATTGAGGTTGAACTCGATAGCTTTCGATGCCTCGTGCTGCTTTTGGATTGTAATCTGATCACCGGCAAAAGTGGTCTCAACGCCGAAAGCGGTATAGATTTGCGCCAACGCCGAATCGCCTTGGAAACTGTCTGCCCTGAAGCTGGCAAGCGTAATTTGTGTGCCTATTTCGGACAAGGCGACGATTGAATAGAAATAAGATGCCGACGACCAATCGGATTCGACAACGAGCGTTTGGCTCTTTCCACTTTCGACTTTCGACTTTCGATTAACTGTAATTTTGTTTTTGGTGAAATCGGTTTGGATTCCCGATTCTTGCAATAAAGACAAGGTCATATTGATGTACGGTACCGACGTAATTTCGCCCTCGAGCGTGAGTTCTAAACCGTTTTCAAGGCTTGAACCGATAAGCAATAAAGCCGAAATGTACTGGCTGCTCACATTCGCTGCGAGTGTGACTTGGTTTCCTGATAGCTTTTTGCCTTTGATGCGCAGCGGCGGGAATCCCTCGCCTTTTTCATATTGGATGTCGGCGCCGAGTTGGCGGAGCGCGTCCACCAGAATTGAAATTGGGCGTTCCTGCATGCGTTGCGAACCGGTTAGGATAATTTCGCGGTTTTGTTGGATGGCGAAATACGCGGTTAGAAATCGCATGGCGGTGCCGGCGTGGTGGATGTCGATGCTCGTCTCGGAAGTGGAAAGTGCTTGTTGCATTGCAATCGAATCATCCGAATCGGAAGTGTTTTCAAGAAGGAGATTGGGATGCAGCGATTGTAATAACAGCAGTCGATTGGTTTCGGATTTTGATCCGGACAGACGAATTTCGCTTCGAGAATTGACTTTGGATATTTGCAGTTGTAAGTTCATGGCTGTTACGCGAAGGTACGCAAAGGAGACACAAAGATTGCTTCGCCAGTTCGGAATAAATTCCTCGGGTCGCGAAGAAAAAATCTTATTTCAACTTGTCGTTATTGTGGTGCCTGTCGTGGTCGCGATTCGTCTTCAAATCCATCTTTTTGTCAAAGGCTGCCTGAAGGTCGATTCCGGTTTGGTTGGCCAGGCAAAGCACTACGAAAACCACATCGGCGAGTTCTTCGCCAAGGTCTTTGTTTTTATCGGATTCCTTTTCGGATTGTTCACCGTAGCGTCGGGCAATGATGCGCGCCACCTCGCCCACTTCTTCGGTGAGCTGCGCCATGTTGGTAAGTTCGTTGAAATAGCGCACCCCGTGGTTTTTGATCCATTGGTCTACATCGACTTGTGCGTTTCTGATATCCATATTATATTTTTTTAAGTACGATTTTCTCGTTTTGTTTGACGACCATCTGCTGGTAAAATTCTTTCAAAGATCCGTAGAAATTACCAGAAACAATAGCCAGGTTGATTTCCTGCGATACGCTGAGTTGGATTTTGTTTTCGGCGCTGCTGATGTTAAACGTAAAATTACCCACATTTTCTCCCGTAGTGAGCTTGATCGATTTTGGAAGTGATTCTACCACATAGCCTTCGGGGATTTCAAGACTGATGTTGTATTTTTTCTGGAACGGATAGCCGTAATAAATGGGCAATTCCCGGTTTTCAAGTACAAACGGGTTTTTATCGGCTGCATAAAACAGCATGGGGTTTACAAAAATTTTGTCGCCAATGACTTCAGACTGTGCGGCGAAGTTAAAGGTTTCGGCGACAGGTTTTGAAAGGTCGGTAGAACGGTCTGGTACCAGTTCAGAAATTTCAATTCCGCCATACTGGTTTTCAAGCCATTCCTGGTATTGTGCGGGCGCTTGTTGGCCGTGTTGGTCGCGAAACCAAAAGGCGTTGTAATCGGTCTTTACCATACGCACCTTGCCGGTGGTTTTACCGTTGCTTTCAATTTTTGCCATCATATTGACGGTTTCTTTTGAAGCCGTTTCGGGCACCAGGTTGATTTCTGTAGACGTGCCATCGGGTTTGATAAGTCGTCCGGTCCAGTTCAAATCGCGCAAAGGCAGGATGCCCAAAGTAGCGTTTTTATCGGTGGCATCGAGCAGCACCGTTTTGCCATCGAGCGCAATGGCTGCAATCACATAATTGAATATGGTGCGCGTGGGATACACCGGAATACCGTGTTTTACCGTACTGAGCAATACCGGATCGGCTTTGATACCCGAATAATTGAGCATAGCAATCAGCAGGAAATTGACTTCGGCAACATTGCCTGACTTTTCATCAAAAGCTTTCCTGACGCCTTTGCGTGTGAGATAACCGTATTGTCCGTTCCAGGTGATGGTACGTTTGACAAAGTCGAAAATGGCGGTTGCTTTTTGCGCATCGGTAGTGGCATTTTTTAGGATGGGCTCGAGGAAAGGCTCGAAATAGGAACGCTCCTTGAGTTCCTTCCCAAATTTGTCTTCCTTGAAAATGGTCTGGGCCACACCTTCCCAAGTGGCGGCGTAATTCTTTTCTAATCCGTCTGAACTGACGGTCTTCTCGAGTTCATGCTGTACCGCCAAGCGGTAATTGTCAATATTGTCTACATAAGGTTCTTCCTTGAGCGCAGGCACATTTTCTGCAATGTAGGAAGTGTTGATTTGTTGGTAGCTCATGTTGAGCGTTTGCTTGTACTCGTTGACGTAGTTTTGGAAACCGTTGGCTACTTTCCCTTCGGATTTTACGGTGCCGAATCCAGTCTTGGTGGGTTTATAACGGTAGAATTGCGGGATTTCGGTCATGTATGCTGCATGCGCCACAGGAATGTCTTCCTGGAAATTAAACACCGGGAAATCACCGATGTCTTCTGATTTGAGCGTATAGGTGAATTCTATTACCGAGCCCGGCTTGACATTGGGCATCGCAATCGAAGCTTCTCCCCAAAATTCATTGACTTCTTGTTTGAATTTCCCTTCACCACTGAGCTTGGTTTTAACCAGCTGCCCATTCTCGAGGTTGTAAGTTACCGCGTTGGTAAATGCCACGCGGTCATTGGCCAGGGTTTGGTAGCCAATAAAATACGGCACTTTAAAGTCGGCCCATCTGAGACCTTCTTTTTTATAGATTTTGATGCGATACTGGTACTCGTGCACAAGGCTAAATCCCTTGTTGTGGTCGTACTTGAAAAAGCTCCTCCCTTTTTTATAAAGGATTGCCGCCGACGCTGTAGTATCGGCAGCGTAAACACTTTGCTGGAGTTCGGCAGTGGTCACTTTTCCGGGCTCAAATTTTTGGGCGCTTGCCATCCCGCCTGCAAGCAATAGCATTAACAACCATAGGTTTTTATAGCTCATTCTTTTAGGTTTTAATCAAAACTATTTTTTCGTTTTGCTTTTCAATGACTTTTTGGTAGAAATCTTTAAGTACTTCATAAAAATCTGCGGGAATTGTGGCGCGGTTCATTGTGGCAGTAATAGTGATCTGGATTTTATTGTCGGTGCTCACCGCCAGGTATTTGAAAGCGCCCACGTCGTCGCCTGTGACCATAGTGACTGGTTTGGGTAGCGATTCTACGCTATAACCCGTGGGAATTTCTATACTGATATTGTACTTGTCCTCAAAAGGAAATGTAAAATCTATAGGATATTCCCTTACTTCCTGGGTAAACGGGTTTTCCTTATCGGTTAGAAACAGTTTGGGCGCAAAGTAAATTTTACCGTCGATAATTTCGGAGTCGTTTTTACTCACGAACGAATAACTTTCCACGACAGGCTTATCCAATTCTGTGGCATTTTCCTGCGTGTATTCGTTGATCTCGATGGCGTTGTTGTGACTCTCTAGCGACTCGAGGTATTCATCGCGGTTCATCTTGAGCACGGTACTTCTAAAAGACAAAGCTTTGTAATCGGTGAGTTGATGCCTGGTTTTTCCGGTTACCGTTCCGTTTGCGTTGATGATGGCACTCATGTTGGTCGTTTCCTTAGAAAGTGTTTTTGGCGTCAATTCTACATCATACGAGACATTGCCTTCTTTTCTCATAAGACGTCCGGTTCGGTTTAAGTCGCGAATGGGCAGAATTCCGGGCTTTGCGTTTTCATCGGTGGCATCGAGGAACAACAATTGGTTGTCGGCCTCTACCACGGCAATGACATAATTGAAATTGCGGATACTTGGGAATAATACGATCCCGTTATCTCGCGTACTAAGCAAAACCGGGCTGGTAGACACGCCGGCGTACCGAAGCATGGCGATGAGCATCAGGTTGATCTCGGCTACATTGCCGATTTTATTGGAGTAGGCATCTTTAACCCCGTAATGGCAGAGGAATCCGGTTTCTCCGTTCCATTTTACCCGAGATTTTACAAAATTGAAAATCGCATTGACCTTTTCTTTATTGGTGTTGAGTCCTGCAATCAGCGGGTTGATGTCGTCTTCAAAATATTTGGTTTTCTCCAGTTCACGGTCAAAGTCGTCGGTTTTATAGATTTTTTTTGTGATGGTTTCCCAACCGTTCGCCACCGGTTCAAAATAACTCCCGCCGTAACGCAGCGGAATGTTGATGTACGACAACTCGTGCGAAATACTCGAAGTATAATTTTCAATATTGCTCACGAACGGTTCCTGTTTCATAGCCGGCATATTTTGGGCCACGTAGGTTGTCCTGGTCAATTGAAAATCGGGGTTGTATTGTACCTTTTCGCTTGTTACTTTAGGAAAGATAAATCCTTTCTGGTTTTTGTTGTAGTCAAAATACTCTGGGATTTCTGTAATAAACTCTGAGTAAGCCACGGGGATTTTGTATTGAAAATTCCATTTTTCGGGCGTGCCGATTCCCAACTGACTGATTGTGTACTCAAATTCAATTATAGAACCCTCTTTGACATTGGGCATCGTAATTTTCTTTTGTGTCCAATAACGGTTGATTTTGTTGGAGAACTTCCCTTCATCCTGCAGCTTGGTTTTTTCAATTTTTCCGCCCACGAGATTGTAGGTGGCTACCTGCGAAAACTTGATATTGACACCCGACGAGTTTTGGCCCGAATAATAAGTAATCACCTGATTGGCTTGGTCATATCCGTCTTTTTTGTAAATTTTGATACGGGTTTTCACCGTAAAAACAGTCGTAAAACCATTGTTGAATTCATAGGTCACTTTTCCGGTCTGGAACAAGATGGCAGCGGCCGCCGACTCGTCTAGCGGATAGTGCTTTTGCTCTAATTCTTCTTTAGAAATTTTACCCAGTTCAAACTTTTGCGCCGTCATGAAA
>DLHP01000023.1 GCA_002483285.1 Flavobacterium sp. UBA7665 | reverse complement strand
CGATAGAAATGGAAATCCTTTTTGCAAAAAGGATAGCCCGGAGTGCAACGCAGGGAAATCCCTTTTTGCAAAAGATTGCAATGGATAGCGGGACTCGAGGACGAAGGACGAACTGGCGAAGCAAACAGCTTCAAAAAAACTACTCCTCATACGTCACTATAACCCGAATCGGTTTCAACAAAATATTTCCCGAATTCCCCGACTTAGGCCAAACCACCACCGACGTGGTATTGAAAAAATACTCGTACTCATATCCAGCATTGGTCGTATAGTTGGGTGGGATTCCCGCTCCGGCAGCATATTCTACGAACACGGCCACACTCAATATCTTTGTGCTCGTCAAGCCATGCGCCATAAGCGTTTGCACACCTTGAACCGCATTAGTGGTTCCGGTAAGTTTAATCATCTTAACTGCGGGTGCTGTGCTTCCCAATTTCGTAAACCCATTCACCTCGAGTTCTGCGGTAGGATTGGCCGTTTTGATTCCTACATCGCCGGTGGGCGATACGCGAATGCGCTCGGATCCGTTGGTACGCACGGCCAAGGCGGCGTTGTCATTGGTTCCTATAAAGTTCGTAACCGGAGTTGTCCCCGAATTTCCGGATATACTCCAACTGCTTTTACTGCCTACTGCAACCCAGCTCACTGCCGCATTGTCCCAGTAGTAAAACCCAGCCACATACTGACCGAGGGTCGTGGTCAGGAAGATCATCATGCCATTTTGCGCCGCAGTGGGGTTGGTAACTGGGAAAGCACTGACCCTTGGGATCAAAACACCGTCGGTATTGGCGGGTGTGGCTGCATTTGACGCGGTAATTTCTAGCTTGGCATCGGGTGCGTTGTCGGCTATTCCAATTTTAGCCGAAGCCATGGTATTCATGCCCGTCCCATAAATCACATTGCCAATAGAAAGTTGATCACTTCCGGCAAGCACCGGGACGTTAGCACCTTTGCCTACAGCGATATTGTTGCTTCCAGCCGTCTGGTTGTTCATGGCTTCCATACCAAGCGCCGTATTGTCGCTGCCGTTGTCGTGCCAGTACAATGCGCCGGTACCCAATGCGGTGTTGCTGCTTCCTGAGATATTGTTGTACAAAGAATTCATCCCCACCGATACATTGAGCGTTCCCGAAGCACTGCTGCGCAACGCACTTTGGCCCACGGCGGTATTTTGCTCGCCCCCGAAATTAGAAAACAGTGCACCACTGCCCAAAGCGGTGTTCCAACTGCCGGTTTTATTGGTGCGCAACGCTTCAAAACCAACACCCACATTGGATTCGCCCACTGAGTTCGAAGAAACTGCACTCACACCAACCGCGGTGTTATACGATCCGGTGTTGTCGTAAAGTGCATTGTAGCCCGTGGCGGTATTGTAGCTTCCAGTATCGTTGGTATGCAAGGTATTGGTGCCGATGGCGGTGTTGTATTGCCCGCTCGTATTGTTCTCTAACGCGCTGACGCCAACTCCGACACTGGCATCCGCTTTGTTTTTAAGTAAGGCATTGTAACCCATGGCCACACTAAAATTACCGTTGTCATTGGCCGAGAGCGCGCTGGTTCCGATCGCTACGTTGAAGTTTCCGCCGGTATTGGCTGTAAGTGTATTGACCCCAAACGCGGTATTGGTCGCGCCAATTTTACCGGCACTAAGGTTGTTGCGCTTAAAAACCAAGTCGTTGTCATCGGTCGTGCCGATAAAATGGGTGGCGGGATTGGTTCCAGCGTTTCCTTTGGTTGCCCAACCCGAACCGCCCTGCATAAAACTAACCCAGGCCAATCCGTCCCAATAGTAAAATCCGGGATTGTTCGTACCCGCTGCCGTTGTGAGATAAACCATCATGCCCAATTGCGCCGCCGTTGGGTTTGTGACGGGAAATACATCGATTTTGGGGATAATGATACCATCGGTATTTGCGGGTGTGGCCTGATTGGATGAAATTACCTGCAACCTTGCATTGGCGAGTGCATTTCCTATAGAAACTTGTCCGGTAGCCGAAATATTCATTCGGTTTTGGTTGCCGCCGGTCCTGAAATTCATCCCATTGGTATAGATCCCCGAATTATATACGATGCCACCATTGGTGGCGTTTCCGCCCGAGCCAAATACCACGCCAGTCTCTGACGCAGAAAGCACATTGAGGTAGGTAAAGCCGGTTCCTTCTATCACACCTCCTGCAAACACGTTGGGCGTCATGCCCGAGGCACCACCAAATACATGCAACCGGGCTTGCGGCGCGGTTGTCCCTAAACCCAAACTACCCGAGTTGGTGATGCGCAGATGCTCTACATTATTGGTTCTAAATGCCAAGGGCTGGTTGTCTGTTGTCCCCAAAAAATGCGTTGCCGGATTGGTTAGTGAATTCCCTATCGTTCCCCAGGCGTAGCTGTTTAGCGCGGTATTGGGGCTTTTCCAGGAAACATTTCCAAACGCATCGGTTTGCATAATCTCGTCGCTGGTTCCTCTTGAGGATGGCAGGATATAATTATTGAAAGCAGTGGTTCCAATAGACACGTTTCCGAGTAGGTAGGCTGCGTAATTTCCGGCACCCGCCTTGAGCACCTCTGCGTAGAGGCCGGTATGAAAGCCTCCTGCTGCAGGATCTATATAGTTGTAAACCCCAATTTTACTGCCGGTTGATGTGCCCGAAAGTGTATTAACGAGACCATAAGTCAAACCACTACCCGATTTATTGATGTTGTTTCCAAAACCAGTATAGTTGCCGCTGCCCGATCCACTAATGGCATTCCTATATCCATCTACGTTACCGTTTCCGTTTTTGGTAAACGAATTGGTGAAACCGCTTGCACTGCCAGAACCCGTTCCGGTAAAAAAGTTGACCACTCCCGAACGTGCCCCATTACCGTCACCCGGAAACGAGTTGATTATCGCTAGCTGGTTGGAATCGGAGGTATTGGCTAGGTTGTTTGTTATCGCCGTTTGTTGGCCAGTTCCGCTTCCGCCGATATTATTGCTGATGCCGATATGCTGGCCCGAGCCGGCTCCCGAAAGCGAAATCGATGATCCCACATGTGAGCCATTGCCACTGTTGGTAATTTGCAGCAGTTCGCCAACCTGCGATCCTGTCCCTGCGCCACCCAGCAAAGTCGACAAGCCCCAATGCGTTCCGCTTCCAGCGCCCGCCAGCGTATTCTGGAGTGCGATATGGCCGCCATTGCCCGAATTGGTAATACTATTGGATAGGGCAATTTGCTGTCCGGCCGATGAGCCCGCAACGGTATTCATGATCCCAAATGCGCTGGACGCGCCAGAATAATTCGTGTTTACGGAAACCGTTCGGTCAAAGTTGGTGTTGTCTACCTCCAGCGGATAACTGGCCGTGTTTTTACCTACCGCTACGTTGCCCAAATGGTACATATCGTCTGTAATGGCATTGGGCGCGTTCGTTGCGCCTTCTTCAAACCAATCGGCGTCACCTTTGGCCGACGATAGGATGCCCACCCAAGTAGTTGTGGTTTGATCCCAATAGTAAAAACCAGGTTGGTTGGTACCCGCCACGGTGGTCAGGTACACCATCATGCCTTGTTGGGCGGCACTTGGGTTGGTGGCAGGAAATGCATCAATTCTGGGGATCAGGATTCCGTCGGTTGGAGCTGGTGTGGCTTGGCTTGAGGAACGGATTTCCAGTTGTGCATCAGGCGCGGTCGTGTTAATCCCGACTTGGGAAAAAAGTACCGGTGCATAGCAAAGCAGTCCGGCGACAAACAGTAATTTTTTGGGCAGCATCACAGTAATTTTTTAGTATTTTGAGCAAAGTAACACCAGCATTCGGCACAAAAATCAGCGCCATACACGAACGACTTTTTTAAAGGATATATAACCGCCGTTTGCATCATTTTTTTGATAAATTTGTTTCATAATTAGTGCTTTATGAAGTGGAAATGCATCATAGCGGACGATACCGAAGTAGACAACCTCACCGTCGTTTCCTATGTGAAACGGTATGATTTTTTTGAAATCGTTGGCGCGTTTACTTCATCGCGTGAAGCGCTTGCTGCAATAGAACAAAACAACATCGACGTGATCTTCCTCGACATCGACATGCCACACCTCAGCGGTCTTGATCTGCGTAGAAAGGTTGATCAAATTCCGGCCTGCATTTTCATCACCTCACATACCGAATATGCCATCGAAGGGTTTGAACTCGATGCGCTCGATTACATCATCAAGCCCCTAACTTTTGACCGTTTCGCTAAGGCCGTCAACCGGATTGAGCAGTTTATGGATATCCGAAATAAAGCATCGCTATTCGATGCTTCGCTGGGCGGCGGTGCCATTTTTATCAAAGAAGGCCATGCCGAAACCAAAGTGAAAATGACCGACATCCTGTACCTCGAGGCGCTTAAAAATTATACGTTGCTGATTACCCACGAGAAACAACACCGGGTGCTGATCAACATTGGCACGTTGCTCAAAGACGAGAACTTTCGGTCTTTTATAAGGGTGCATCGGGGATTTGCAGTGCAAAAACACTTGATCAAGACCATACGCGCCAATGAAATTGAACTCGACGCCGGTACCATCATCCCAATCGGACGCAACTATAAGGAGCATTTAAACGAGTCGTTATGAGGAAATTTTTACTCGGACTGCTTCTTTTTCCAGTTGCTTTGTTGGCGCAACAAAAATCGGCAATCGATTCGGCGCTGGCTGTGTTGCCCAAGCTCCGTGCCGATTCGACGAAAGTCAATGCGTTACACTGGCTTTCTACGGCCTATCTCAAGGCCGATTCTGTTAAGGGCCTCACCTATGCCAGAAATTCGCTGGCGCTATCGTCAAGCTTGCGTTGGGAAGAAGGAATGGCACGTTCGAATTATATCATCGGGGTGAATTACGACAACAATTTCAATTATCCAAAAGCATTGGCTTATTACAACCGGGCCTTGTTGCAAAGCAAAAACAGAAATTTGCAGCGCAAGATTGTTACTTCAATCGGTGGTGTATACATCAACAAAGGTGATTATTCTAAAGCCTTGGCGGCGTACCATCGTGCGCTTAGGATAGACGAGTCGGCGCGCGATAAAAAAGGCATTGCCAAAACCGCGATGAACATTGCAAGTGTGTATTGCAATACTAAAAACTATCCCAAGGCGATCGTATATTTCAACAAATCGCTCGACCAAAAAATTCAGGACAAACCGTTCCTGGCGGTGCTCAATCGCAACCTGGCCGTGGTTTACAACAATATGGGGCAAACGCTCAAGTCGCTCGAATACTTTGAAAAAAGCATCGCTTATTATGAAATGACCCGCGACAAGGCCGCGATTGCAAGTGTTTTGTCTGACATTGCGCTGAGTTATTACGATATGGCCGATTACGAAAAAGCGATTGCGTACAGCAAACGTTCGCTGCGCGTTCCCGTGGACGGAGTTCCGGACAAGGTCAATATTTCATTCAGTTTTGGAATTATCGGTGATTCCTATACCCAAAAAGCCAAAACACAACCCAATAGCCGCATGCTGCTCGATAGCGCCGTTACTTATCTGGGCAAAGCCATTCTGTTGCACAAGGAACTCAATAACATGCGTGGCTTATACGACGACTATACCAGCTTGTACGAAGCGCAGCAATTGCAGGGCGATTTCCGCAAGGCACTTGAAACCTACCGCACTTCGATTGCCTACAAGGATTCTATTTTCAATGCCGAAAATAAGGAAACCATTCGCGGGATCGAAGACAAACGCAGCATTGAAATCCGCGACAAGGAACTTAAAATCAGCCACCTCAAGCTGCAGGCAAAAGAACGCCAGAAATGGTTTTTGATTGGCGGGTTGGCGCTGCTGGGTATCATCGGTTGTTTGTTGCTTTACCAGAACAACCACCGACGCAAAGTGAATCGAAAACTCAACCGAATGAACGAAAGCCTTGAAAAGGCCAATCGCGTCAAGACAAGGCTGTTGGGGATTTTAAACCACGATTTGCGTGGGCCGGTAAACAGTTTCATCCATTTCATCCAATTGCAGAAAGAAAGCCCCGAATTGCTCGACGAGACCACCAAAAGGCGCATCGAGGACACAACCATTGCTTCGGCAAAAGACCTCTTGGGTTCTATGGAAGACATCTTATTGTGGACCAAAAACCAAATGGAAAATTTTGAGCCACAACCCAAGGAAATCACCGTAGCCTCTCTTTTTGATTATATGCAACATCATTTTTCGGCGGTGCAGGACGTAAAATTCAGCTTTGACTCGGCGAATGAAAACCTGAGGCTCCAAACCGACGAAGATTACCTTAAAACCATCTTGCGCAACCTTACGGCCAATGCCATTAGCGCTGTGGCCGAAATGCCCCAACCCAAAATCAGCTGGAAAGCCTGGCGCGAAAACAATTTGGTGCTGTTGTCGGTTTCGGACAATGGCGCAGGTGGCAACGAAGAGCAGTTCAAAGCCTTGTTTGACCCGGGCGAGGTGGGCAATATTCGGTCGGGGCTTGGTTTGCATCTGATCAGGGACCTTGCCCAGGCAATTGGCTGTACCATAGAAGTGCACAGCATTCCGGGAACCGGCACCACTTTTACGCTGTGGTTTCCATATAAAAAGCCCGACATATAGCCGGGCTTCAATGCAAAAATTGTTTTTGGATTATAAAGTCCTTAGGAACGTAAAGTTCACATCACCCGAGTAAATGTCGGTGGCTGTAGTCGCTGGGAATTCTTGCAACAATCCAGTGGCATAGGCGTAACCGGTAATTTGAATGTTCCCTACAGAAACCGGATACACAGCGCTCGATCCGTTGTTTCTTTCGTGCACATAATAGTCTGCGGTATTGATCGAGATCAAATACTCTTTGTCTTTCTGGAGTGTCAATGGCGCGATGGCTTTAACCACGGCAACGCCCGAAGAAGTCACATTGAAGGTCTCTGTCTTGATTGGCTCTTGTGTAGCCACATCCCAGATGGTCACCCTAAGGTTGTTGTTCACATCGGGAATCCTTACCGAAAGTGTGGTGATGGCTCCGGTCACGGTTGGCCTGAAACGGTATCCGTATTCTGAACTGCTGCCATCGATAACGGCCTCTTCGCTTTCGCTAAACCCGGTAGACGTCAGGTAGCCTTGCAACGGGCTTTCGGCTTGATACACCGGAACGGTTGGATTGTCATCATCTTTATCGCATGAGAACGCTACGGCAGCCACACATAAAACCAGTACTAATTTTAATTTCAAAGTTTTCATAATTACTCTTTTTAATAGGTTAATTTTATTTGGTCATATCCTTCCTGGATACGGGACAAAGAAACAAAAGAGGTTTTTAGAAATTTAAAGTTAATGTTATGGGGTTCCCAGAAAACCAGCATTTGCAGTACTTTCCAACGATATTAACAAAAAAACAATAACAAATAGCTGCGTTCCATCAGGTTGAAAACAGAAAAGGCTTGCCTTGCGACAAACCCCTTCGACCAAAAAAACTAAAACGTACTAATTCATTGTAACCTAATAAGTATACGTGAAAACGGTCCCGCCGGCATCGGTCATCGTAACCGGATATCCTAGTGCGTCATAAGTATAAAGGTAATTTCCTGATGATACTTCTGCATTGAGTTCGTTCCTTAATGAAAAATGCTCGGGATTGTTGGCGTTGTAAAACGGTTTTGGCATGTTCGAATAAGGCGCGACTTGATCGAGTCCGATTTTGCTGTCGTAGGTATAAGTCACAAGCGAGAACTGCACTTCGGTACCGCCATAATTCCTGAGTACACGATCGATATTTTTCTTATCGGCGGTGTAATAATGGATGTAATCCCACACATTGGCACCGTCAATATTGTAATATTTTTCAACGATGCGGTCGATGTAATAATTGTAAGTTTTTCTTTCTTCGACTGTACTGCCTGCCTTTTTCTGCATTTCGGTAATCCTGCCCGTAGCATCATAAGTATAAGTGACGACACGGTCGGTGCCCGAGTTTACAATAACCGCCTGGATGATTTTACCCACCGAATTCCTCGAATACGTAATTGCCTCATCGGCTGTCGTTTTGGTAAGCAATCGGCCTAGCGCGTCGTAACCGAAAGTCGTTGTATTGGTTGCGCCACCGCTTTCTACGCTGACTTCTTTTTTGACCAATTTGGCTTGTTGCATCGTTGGTTTGTCGTTGTCGTCGCTGCTGCACGAAATAGTGAGTAAAGCGATGATTGCTATTGCCGATAATTTGATAGACTTCATGATCTTTGATTTTTTAGGATTTAGTTTTTGTAGAATGTCATTTCGCCCGACGCTGTACCCAAGTTATTGCTTTCGCCCTTATTGTACATCGCGCTGGGCTGTAATTTAATGCCCGAGAATTTGCACTTGATTTCATTTCCGTTGGTAGTGAATTGCAGCGTTCCCGAAGCGTCGTCAGAACTCCAGTCGGCTTGTTCTTTTTCTGTAATCTGCGAAAAGGCCACGCAAACGTCAGTATCAGGCTTTTTGCCTTCAGACATATAGTCGCTCTTTTTGATGGTGTAGGTTTTTTCGGCTTGCGGATAATCGAGCGTATTGAAACTAATCGTAAACACTTTTGCTGCGATATCCTTGTCCTGGACGGCGACAATGAGTTCCCCTGTGTTGGTTACGCCGCCGCATTTCCCGTCCACAATCCAGGTTGTTGATCCCGCTTTAAGGGTAATCTTACCGTGTCCTTCTTTGGCCGCTTGGTGGTCATTGACCACTTCGTTGGCAGCAACATCTGAGACGGCTTGCGGCTCGACGGCTTGCTGTTTGCAAGACGCCAAAGTCAAGGCCAAGCCGATTACTATCAGGTGCGCTTTCATTATTTGTAGAAAGTAAGGGTTCCGGCGAGGGTACCGTCCTGGGTAAAGGGCGATGGGTTGCTTTCATCGGCAGCAAGGTCAATTCCCGAAAGATCGGCGGTCACCTTATTGCCTTCTACTACTAAGGTGAGCGTTCCAGAACCGACGAATCCGTCAAACGAAGTAAAACTACTGCCGCCGTTGAACTTTACCAAATGCATGGTGATTTTGTTGGGCGCTTCGTCGAGCACATCATCTGTAATGGTATAGGTGGTAGTCGTGGCGGGTAAAGCAGTGAGATTGGTATCTACCGAGAATGTCTTGAGGTTATCGTTTTGCTGGTTGGCACCGATGTAACCCACGCCGGCGGCATAAGCCCAGCCGCAAGGTCCGTTGAGTTTAAATTCCTCACCGTCTGTCGTGGTAAGGGTAATGTTAGCTACGCCTTGCGGTGCCACGTAGATGGGCTGGTTGTTGTTGTCATCACCTTCGCTACAGCCCGTAAACATCCCGATTATCAAAGCTGCAAAAATTAATTTTCTTGTCATTTTTAGTTTTTTTAAATTGATAGCGCAAAGTTTGGTTAGAAAAAACTTTAAAAAAACCACCAATAGACCAACAACATTTTAAATAGACAGACGTCATGGTTTGGTTATTTTTAATACATTTGGAAAAGCCTCGAAAACAATATGGGACCTTTCAACTGCATCATTATTGACGACGACGAAATCGACCGGCTTACCGTGGTTTCGTTTGCCAAGAAATTTCCAATCCTGAACATTCTCGGTGTTTTTACCAATGCAATAGAGGCGCTTCCGGTTCTCGAAAAAGAAACCGTCCAGGTATTGTTCCTCGATATTGACATGCCGCAAATCAACGGCATCGAATTCAGGAAAATGGCCGTGAAAGTTCCGGTTTGTATTTTCATTTCTGCGCATCCCGAACACGCTGCCGAGAGCTTCGAACTCGACACCCTCGATTTTATCGTCAAACCACTAAAGCTCGACCGCTTTTCACAAGCCCTTACCCGTATAGAAGATTATATGGATTTAAGGCGCAAGGCAGAATTGTTTGAGGCTACCATTGGCGGCGACACCATTTACATCAAAGAAGGACACGAGCAAACCAAGGTCAAATTGCACGACATCCTGTATTTGGAGGCGTTGAAAGACTACACCAAGATCGTTACTTCGCAAAAAAGACATTGTGTGTTGTCCAGCCTTGGCTTGTTGCTTAAGGAAAGTAATTTCAACTCGTTTATCCGTGTGCATCGCAGTTACGCGGTGCAGAAGCAATTCATCAAAAAAATACTGACCAACGAAGTATTGCTCCATAACGACGTTACCATCCCTGTGGGTCGCAGTTACAAGACCAACCTCAACACCTTGCTCTAAACCAAATCAAACGATATGCGCCGATTGTATTGCTTGCTGCTTTTGTTGTTTGCACTTTCGGCTGCCGCCCAAATTCCGCCCGCACCCGATCTTTCAAAGTACCAAACCACCACCGACAAACTCCAAGCATGGGCGAAATATTGCGACGAATATTTATACATCGAGGATTACCAAGGGCTTCGCAAAGTGGCGCGCAAAGGGCTTCGGATATCACCCAAAAGCGAACCGGGTTATGTATCAGTTTACAATTTTTACATCGGCATCACCTTTAATTACGGCACCGAAACCGACAGCGCGGTATATTACCTGGAACGCTCCGAGAAATGGGCAAGGATTTCAAAAAATCCCCGTCGGATTGAGCAAGCACTGATACAGCTCATTAATGCGTACAGCACTTTTGGCAACGCCGCGAAAAAAGAAAAAGTGCTGCTCGAACTTCAAAAACGCGCCGATACGATTAAGGACGATGACCGGAAAGGCCAAATCAACGGTGATATTTCGGCTTATTATACCAATAAGGGCGAATATGAAAAAGGCTTGCATTACCAACTCATGGCCATACGCGCAAGGCGTGTAAGTTTGCCAAAGGGCGACCACAATGACACCATCAATTTTGGCGTATCGCTGATTAATGTGGCCGAGTTGTATATCGAGCTCAAAAATCCACAGAAAAGCCTCGAATACCTTAACGAAAGCAATAAGTTCATCATGGATTACCAGGATGGCATCGCGACGATTTACCGCGATTTTGCCCAGACTTTCCTGATGCTCGAACTGCCCGAAAAAGCCAGGGAGTACTACAACCGATTGCTCAAGTTTCTCAACAAGGGCGCCGAAAGCAGCGCGTGGTCGATCTTTTTGGCGAGCGACCTCGACTTTGCCGATTACCATCTCAAACGGAAAGATTTTGCCAATGCGCAAATTTATACGAACCATGCTGCGAATCTTTCCAGATACGGCGACCAGTTCCAACTCGCCAAGATTAACCACAGCTACGCCAAGATTTATTTGGGCGAGAAACAGTACGCCAAAGCGCTCGATTATTTGAGGAAAGCCGAACCTATTACGCGTGAAGATTCGCCCGAAGATTACAGCGAACTGCAAAAATCCATGTCAGAAGCCTACGCCGCACTCGGCAATTGGCAACTGGCCTACCAGCATTTCAACACCTACTCGAAATTGCAGGACAACTTGCTCACCGAAAAGGCCAAAAGCAACCTCGCCAAAATGGAAGCGCAATACCAGAACAAGAAAAAACAAAGTGAAATCAATATGCTTTCGGCAGAAAATACAATCAAGAACCTTGAAATTGAGAATGCAGGAAAGCAACGGATTTTCTTTATCATCGGTCTTGTGCTTTTGATTTTGGTTGTCGCTTCGCTCGTGGCCATTTACCGCAACAAGCAAAAAAGCAATCTGGCTTTAGAGCAAAAAAACCATGAAATGAACCTGCTCAACGCCAAGCTCGAAAATGCCAACAACACCAAATCGAAATTGTTCAGCATCATCAGCCATGATTTACGCAGTCCGATCAGCCACATATACCAGTTTTTGGACTTGCAGAAAAATGAGCCCGAACTCTTTAGCGAAGCCGACAAGCAAAGGCACAACGAGCGCATCAGCGTCGCGGCGAACGCGGTTCTGGAAACGATGGAAGATTTACTGATCTGGTCAAAATCGCAAATGCAGCAGTTTTCTGTCACGCCCGAAAAAGTCAACCTCAAATATGTCGTGGAAAGCATTATTGAGCTCATGCAAACGCAAATCGACAAGCAGTCAATCACCATTGTACTCGAAATCAATCCCGAAATCACCGTCCAAACCGACCGGAACATCCTTACGATTATTCTTCGGAATGTCTTGCAGAACGCTGTCAAATATTCGCCTAAAAACACGTCGATTGTCCTTTCAGCCATTGCCCAGAACAACACCGTTTCAATTTCGATTGCCGACCAGGGCGATGGCATGCCCGAACCATTAAAAGCGATTTTTGACTCCGAGACAGCCAGCATCAACAGCGGACAATCGGGACTCGGGCTTACGCTCGTCAAAGAAATGGCCGGATTGCTGGGCGCCACGGTGACTATCGCAGCAAACAAGCCAAAAGGCACTGTTTTTATTATTTTAATCGACAACCCGTCTGATTAACAGAAATTTGTATATTGGGGTATTCAAACCGCACCTATGTTTTTTCGAAAAATTTCCCTGATTGCCGCGTTGTTGTGGGTTATTTGCGCCAATGCCCAACAAGATGACAAAAGACTCAGAAGCATCGATTCACTCTTGCGTGTGCTGCCCACACTGCCGGATACGGCTAAAGCGTTGCGGCTCAATACCATTTCTTACCGATACCAACCTGTGGATCCAAAACTCGGCATGAAGTACGCCAACCAAGCACTTGCCTTGTCTAAAAAAATCAAATACAGCGAAGGGATTGCCGAAGCCTATCGGATGATTGGCTACAACTACAGCGTAGACTCGAATGAAAAGGCGCTCGAATACTATTTTAAGGCGCTCAAAATTGCCAAAACCGACAGGCTCAAAACCAATCTTTACATGGGAATGGGCTTGGTCTACACCTACAAGGGCGATTACAAAAGTGCGATGAAATATGACCTGATGGCGCTCAAACTCGCCGAAGACACGCACGACGACCGCCTTGCAGTTGGCATAGCCATGAACATCGGAATCATTTATTATGACATGGCCAATTATCCCAAGGCGCTCGAATATTACGTCAAGTCATTGCAATGGAATAAAAAATTAGGGAGAAAAACGGGAGAAGCTTATTGTTACGGCAACATCGGCAACGTGTACTCGTCTATGGGAAAACTCCGCGAAGCGATTGAGAATTACAACAAGGCGGCAACAATCAGTATCGAATTGGGCGATGTGGCGAGCGAGGCGATGAGTTACACCGCTATCGGCGAGATTTATTTCCAGCAGAAAAAATACGATGATGCGATTGCCTACATCGAAAAATCGCTGGTATTGAGCAGGAAAGTCAATGATTTGCGAAATGTGGCCTACGCCTCGGCGGTACTTGGCGATACGCAAATGGCCATGGCAAAATTACCGGAGTATGCCGGACAAAAGAAAGTATTGCTGGAACGCGCGATTGCCAATTTCAATGCATCGAGCGACATCCAGAAAGGCCAGCAAAGCCTGAAGGAAATTTACGCCAATTATGAGCAATTGGCATCGGCCTACCAGCTGTTGGGCAACTACGAAAAAGCGTTTGAACTGGGCCAACTTTCAATCAAATATAAGGACTCGATATACAACCAGGACACTAAGGAAACCGTTAAGAATCTTGAGGACAAGCGCGAGATAGAACTCCGCGACAAACAAATCAAGCTCAACAAAATTACCTTAGAGTCTAACGAAAGGCAACGCTGGTTGTACATCTCGGGCATTGCGTTTTTGCTCATTATTGCCGGATTGGTTTTGTTGCAAAGCCGCAGCCGCAAGAAAACCAACCAAAAACTCGAGCTTTTAAATGCCGAACTCGATCAGGCCAACAAAGTGAAACTGCGTTTCTTCTCGATCCTCAACCACGATTTGCGCAGTCCGGTTTCTCGCTTGATCAGCTTTTTGCATTTGCAGAAAGAAAGCCCCGAACTTTTAGACGAAGAAAGTAAACAACGCATGGAAACCAAAACCATCACCTCTGCAGAAAACCTGCTCGACACCATGGAAGATTTACTGCTTTGGAGCAAAGGCCAGATGGAGAATTTTAAACCGCAACCCGCAAAGATTCCCGTGTCGGCTGTCTTTACCGATTTGGAGAAACATTTTTCCTCGGCCGATGTTACGCTTAACTTTGAGAACAGCGACGCGCTCGTTTTATTTACCGATGAGAATTATGTCAAGACGATTCTGAGAAACCTGATTGGCAACGCAGTCAAAGCGCTGCGACACACCCAAAACCCTACTGTGGTAGTGAAAGCATTTTCTAAAAACGGCACTTCTTATATTTCAGTAATTGACAACGGCCCTGGCGGAACGCAAGAAAAATTCCGTGCCTTGTACGATGAAAAAGAAGTCGTAGGCATCCAGACGGGACTCGGTTTGCATTTGATCCGCGACCTTGCCAAAGCCATCGGCTGTCAGATTTCTGTAGACACCCAGCCCGAAAAAGGCACCGTTTTCACTTTGTCTCTCAAGCAATATGGCGCATAAAAAAAGCCCAACTTTCATTGGGCCTTTTCCTATTTATAGTAACCGCCTGGTTACAACAATGCGTCTAAACTGTCTGCGTAAGTCTTTTTGGGCGCTACGCCTACTTGTCTGCCTACCACTTCCCCGTTTTTGAAAACGAGTACGGTTGGGATATTCCTTACGCCGTATTTGGCGGCAAATTCCTGGTTTGCATCCACATCCACTTTACCAACTACTGCTTTTCCTTCATACTCATTGCTGATTTCGT
The DNA here is from genome assembly GCA_002483285.1 of Flavobacterium sp. UBA7665. Classification (GTDB taxonomy): domain Bacteria; phylum Bacteroidota; class Bacteroidia; order Flavobacteriales; family Flavobacteriaceae; genus Flavobacterium. Next base: position 40,987 of record DLHP01000023.1, on the reverse strand, counting down.
CGATGATTGGACCTACCATTCTGCAAGGCCCACACCATGCTGCCCAAAAATCTACCATTACCGGTTTGTCTGATTTCAATACGAGTTCTTCAAAAGTCGCATCTGTTATTGCTTGTGCCATATCAATATTGTCTTTTAGTTTTAAGCCACAAAATTAGGCAATAAAATTTAAAATAGCTGTTAATTAAAAATCACTTTTGGCTATATGGGTATAAGAATTCGCAAAGCTTTAAGGATTGTTGAAAATCACGGTTTCTGATTGGATGCTGCGGTCGCCGCGATCGGTGATTTCTACAAAATATTCGTAGATGTTACCCGGTTCGGATGTTTCGTCGATGGTGGGTTGCGCACTGAATTGGTAAGGTAAAACCTTAAACCCGGTATCGCCGTCCTTGCGGAACAAACGCGCAATTTGCACCTCATCAGGCATCACGCCGAGCAATTCGACTTGTACTTTTTTGGTTTTTGCGTCTTGCGTAAGCGCCAACTTTACAAACTGGATTTCCTTATTTTGCGAAGTGTTCACGTACATTTTGTTCGACGGTTTTGATTCGAGTTTCGCCGAATCGACCGCCTGTACATAATATTCGTAAATTCCTTTTTGCGTAACAGTCTTGTCGGTAAACGTATTTTCCTTTGCGAGGATTTGCGTGAGTTTTTCTTTTTTATCTCCATAGACACGGTAAACATCATATCCCATAATCGCATCCGAAACGACCATTCCCCATTGAAGTTCCACATCATTCCCATTCAATTTTGCCGAATTCAAAACCGGCGCAACAGGCGGAACCACGTCGGGTAAAGTAAGCCAGGACACCGCTTTCGGACTTTCGTTAAACGCCTTATCCATCGCCGAAACCTTGTAAATGAATTTGGTCTTGGCCTTTTTCGGGAACGTATCGATGAACGTCGTAGCCATTTGCGGTGTCACATTCAAAAGCAGCATATTGTTCTCGTCGTCGTCCTTGAGCCCACGATAGATGCGGTATCCGGCCAAATCCTTTTCGGTGTTCGCCGTCCATGCCAATGAAATCCTTCCGCTTTCGGTGGTGCCTTTTACATTTTTGGGCATTTCAGGTGCGCTGTGGTCGGGCACATACACTGTAGTTTTGACCGATGGGATTTTATTCCCCGAAGCATCTTGCGTTTCCACATAATACTGTACGTTTCCGGTTGCTTCCTCTTTAAGTTTATCGGTATACTGGTTCGCCGATGCCGCAAGCATTGTTTCTGTGAGTTTCTTGTATGTCTTGCCTTTGTCTTCGCTTCGGAAAACGAAATAACCTTTGGCGTCCTTATCATTAGATGGCGTCCAGGTCAATTGTATTTCGCTGCCTTTCCTAACCACCTTGAATGCGGTAACTGCAGTTGGCGGTGTCAAATCTTTTACGGCAACGGACAATTCTACAGAAGCTTTTCCTTCGGTGTTGACATAAGTGATTCCTTTCACCGTGTATTTGTAACTGCCCGGCGCGACGTTCTCATCGGCGTACGAAACGCTCGCTTTCTGCTTGTCGAAGTTTGGGAAAATCGCATCGGCGTTGACTTTTTCGCCATTGCGGTATAAATTGTAACCCACAAATTCCTCATTGACTTTCCAGGTAAACACGATGTGTTGCTTTTCCTGGGTCGATTGGAGTTCGGTCGGTGCGCCTGGAAGCTCGCCAACCGCAATCGGTGTCGAGACCGAAAGCTCTTTTTGCGAAGTCGATTCCACCAAGCGATACTGGTATTTCTTGCCAGCCGAAACCGTTTTGTCCTCAAAGTAAATCCCCAAATGAAAAGCCAGGCGATTGTCGAAAACCGCACCCAACGCCAAAGTATAATCGGCGAAAGCCTGCTTGTTCGCTGTGGTTTCTACCTTGTTTAGGTGTTGGATGTAAGCCTCGTAAGCCTTGTCATCCGGGAAAGGATTCTTCGCCGTTTTGAGTTCCGATTCCTTGATTACTGGCGACGCGGTAATGGGCTTGTCGTTGATTTTCTGCCAGCCGCCGTTGGCTTCGTTTCGGAAAATATCGAAGCTCCCGTTTTTATTGATGGTTTTCGACATCCATTTGAGCTGGATTTTTTGGTCTGCCGAAGCCGAAAACAGTTGGTATTGCTGCGCTTTTGCCGCGAAGGCAACAACGAGGAGCGCAAGGGTTATCTTTAGTTTCATTGGTGTTTTTTTTAAAGTGAAATATCAAATCCGTCCTTGGACGACCACGAGGCGTTGAGCGTGAAATCGGGAATCCATCGGCTCACATCGCAACGTACGCTGCCCTTGAACACCACCGGATCAGGCATCGAAACGGTAAGTTTTGCATCGGCCGTACAACTGCCGCCGATACAGCCTACCCAAACACATCCCTTACCATGGGCTGCTCCGTGAAAATCGACTTCGCCTGTAGCCTGGAATGGTGAATACGTCACATCGAGCGAAGCCGAAAGCGTTGCCTCGAGCCTGCCCATCGCCGAAGCCACACCGAGGTCGAGTCCTTTCCAACCCGAATCATACTTTTTAGACAATCCAAGGCCAAGGCTGTTGGTATCGAGGTTGAACCAAACGCCGGTTGACCAGCCATTGCCGCAAAGGATTTCAGCTGTAATCGGCGATTCCTTGCTGCCCACATTGATGTAAAAATCGTCGGCGCCAAAATGGAAATTGACCGCGTCCTCATTCGCCTGCCCTTCATTGAGGCAGACCAAATCGTGAACATTGCCCCAGATTTGCCCGTGTCCGTCGAGGTATTTTTCTACCCAATTGAGTTGCCCGTTCATTCTGGCCTGCAACAATCCGCTGCTTTGGTCATTGCTTGCAATCGCATCGCCTTTGATGTAATAATCGATGCCGTCGAGGCTCCATCCCTGGAATTGCGTCACCAAAGTCACCTTTCCGTGCACGGTCATTCCTTGGTCGTACATCGTACGCACATTGGCAATCGCGGCAATTCCCAAAGATTTGCTCTTATCGGGAATCATGTTGGTAATATTGCCCTGGTTATCATACTGCACGCCCATGTGGTAGTAGGCTTTCCCACCAAAACCGCTCACCTCCACGATACCCGGAATCACGGGAATCGTCACATAACCTTTCTGGTAGAATTCAAAAAACCAATAAGAATAGTGGTAACTCATTGCCGGTTTTTTTCCCAAAATGAATTTCATTTCGAGTTGTTTCGCCGATGGTTCCTTGCTCTCGTAATAGCCGCCGAGCTCAAAATAATCGCCCCAGGTCGGGTCGTTCTGTACAATCTTGAATCCGCCACCAAATTTCTGCCCGCCGTCTTCATATTCGCCTTGCACGGCTTTTTTGTCATCGGTGATTTCAATGCTGTTTTCCACAATCGGCACTTCCTGTTCCAAATCCCACGAAGCAGGGCCGAAGTTTTTGGGAACCGAGTTCGGTTTTGGCGCAGTATAAGTTCCGTTTCCGGGCGCATTGTATTCCTGAATATTTGGATTCGAAGACGCTGCGCCCGGATCGGGTTTGGGCGCATGGTATAAAAATCCCGCTTCTTTCCTACTCTTGCTCGAAATCCCTGCGGCAAGCATCAAATCGCCCGAAAACATGAATTTTGTATCGGTCTTGGTGGCACTTCGGCTGATGGTAATCCGGTCAACATTGAGGTCGAACTTATAATAAGTCGCGAGGTATTTGGTGCCTTGGCAAACCGATGCCGCATTCTCATTGAAATTGGTGTTGAACGAGATCGCGCCCGTTGATTCGATATGAATGTCGCACGTCGGCATGCTTTTGGTCTCCAAACCTTTGCGCTCGTTGTTGGTGATTTTTATCGTTGGAGAGATTACGATCGTATTGTTTTCAAGCCTCCCCGACGACAAGGTCAGGTAGATTTCACCGCCGGTTTTACTCAGGTAATATTTTTTATCGTAGTCAAAATCAACACTGATTCCCTGGATTTTCTCGCTGTCGATATCAATCCCGATCGGGCGCCAGTCGTTGATGAACGGTACGTAAATCGCGCCTTTCACATACAAATAAATCAGCTTGTTTTTGTTCATGAGCACGTCGCTCTTGGTGAGTTTGGATGTAAATCCCGAAATGTTCACGTCGCTCTTGGTATCATATTCGTTCTTGAGCAAAGTGCCGTAGCCGTCTCCTTTGTTATAAATGTTAGAAATTGCCATATTCATGGTTCCTGCGCTCTGCGAATTTGGCTTCTGCGGTAGCGTGATGGTGACCCCGAATTTGTCAAAGTTGAGTCCTTTGGGGTATTTCTTAAACTTTTCATCCAGGACGCCACTACCCGACAATTGCACATACAGATCCGTGACATTCGCCTTGACCGATCCGTCCGTGTTGAGTTTCCATTGCAGCGGGCTCTGCAGCTTGTGCGCAAAATTCAGGTTGTGTTGACTGGAAAATTGCAGCGACAAATTGCCCGTCACCTCATTGCCGTTTTCCGATGGCGCCGCGTTGGGCACGGTAACCACACCCGACAAACTCAAATCGGCCTTAAGCCCTTTCACCTTTAGCTCCATGTCGGCCGGCCCATTGCCAAAGGTTACACTGATTTTCCCATTTCCTTGTTTCTCGAGGGTTTTGTCGGATTTGAGGTTAAGCGATCCGTCAAACTTTTCGGCAAAAGTCATCTTGATGCTGGTCTCAGCCGTTTCAAACTCATACAAATTATTGCCCGGATTTGTCGGGTTTGGAATAAAGAAATTGGTAAACCACTTGCCTTTTACCAACCCTTCGGTATGGCCGAGATCTTTCGTAGCAGTAAAGAGCCCAGCTCCTTCATCCATGGTTCCTTCAAGGTTTGCGGTGAGAGTCATTGTATTCAGCGTCAGTTGGAAAGTCCCGTCTGTTTCCTTGGCCGATTCGAGCATGAATTTGTTGCCCGTCAGGAGCTTCTTATACACTTCTACCGTCATTTCTCCCTTGATCGCCGCCCAGATTTTCTGCTGTGTCTTGGCAACCTTACTTACCGGCCGGATTTTCAGGTTTTTAAAAGCTACAGGAACTTCTTTGCCGCCTTCCCACAAATACATGGTTCCGGCGCCGCCAAAATTGTCAGGGTCCTTTTCTGACAATTGCGTAACCTTGACATAATAACCATTGATCATAAAGGCCTTGAGTTGGGCCAGTTCACTTTTGTCTTCTATAATCTCGTAGGTCTCAATTTTACTGCTGTCTACTGCAAAACCGTAAGAATATCCCACGACACGCCAAGCGATTTTCCCGGTACCATTGGTCCAGCTGTTGGGCAATTCTACGAACAGGTCTTTGGTATTTTTTGACGCGAAATACGAATTCTTTTTGCTGAACAACTGGTCAGAAATGTTGTTCCAATTGGTTATCTTTTTGTCGGTGGTCTCGCGGTCGGTAAACTGCAACTGATAATTGGTGATGCTTAGTTTTTTGGAAGACTCCCACTGAAATTTAAGTCCATAACCCGAAACAATCTGTTTGCCCTGAATTGGCGCCACGAGTTTTATACGATCTGCGGTTGGCGCTTCAACGATTTCGTAGATTTCTATCTTACTGCTGTCTATGGCTTTCTCCATGGCATTCCTGGCAATGATACGCCAAGCGATTTTTCCCTTGCCGTTGGTCCAGGCGCCCGGCAGTTTTTCACTGAGTTTGTTGCCTACGTTCTTGCTCGCCATAAAGGAATCCTCCCGCGAGAAAAGATTGTCGGGAATCGCATTCCAGTTCGTGATTTTTTGCCCTTGGGTAAAACTGTCTGTAAACTGCAGCTCATAGCTTTTGGGCACTTTTGCCGAAGCCTTCCACGAAAACTCAAGCCCGTAGCCGCTGTACACCTTTTCACTTTTGATGGGTTTGAGCAATGCAATGCCATACGACGCCAAGCCATTTGTTGGGGCAACCGCAGGCTTTTGATAAGTAAAACTGCACACCTCGCTATGTCCATTGTTCTGGAAATTGCTTTTAGAGCCCGCTCCCGACGCTATAGGATCGACCGCCGTGACACGCCACGCATATTTTTTCCCATCTTTTAAAGCCGGTTGCGCCGGTCCATATAAATAGGAGAACGTCCCTATAGTAGTTTCAAAAAAAGCTGGTGTAGTGGCGCTGTTCATCGCTTCATTTGGGTTTCTGGTAACTGGAACAAGTTCTACGATTTTCAATCGATATTGTGTGCCAGGCTTCACGCCAGGTGCCGGTAGCCAGGTGAACACCACACTCTGCGGCTGGTTTCCGGCCACGATTGTTTCATCACAAACCGGCGCGATAAGTTGCGGCGGATTGGTTTGCTGGATTTGAATCGGTGCGCTGCAACCTGTTGGCGCGGGCTGGCTGAGTGGCGCGCCGGTGCGGTAATCAAGGACCTGCAGGCAAACCGTATAGTTGCCTTCGGGCAAACCGTTGCCGCGATAAAGCGAATTGCGGTCGATTCCGGTCACGACAACCGAATTGACATCGAGATACGCCTTGAGCGCCGTGCCGTTCATCATCTTGATTTGGTTGGCCACCAAATGGATCGGCGTTGCGGCCGAACCCGACGGCGAGGTGTTCACGCTGATGCCGTTGTCGCCGGTGATGGTCGCCCTGATCTTGACATCGGCATCGCGAGGCGAGAGCAATGAAAAGATGATCTTGCTTGGATTATTCAGATAATCCGGAAGATAGGTCGAATACGGCGGTGTGACCTGAACTGTAACGATCACGTCTTGTGCCTGTGCGGTCTGGAACAGCAACAAACAAAATAAACCGAGTAGTCTGAGGGTGTTTTTCATAATGCTTGGGTGTTAAAAAGTATAAGTATATCCGAGGTCGATGTTGTATTCTGTAAAGGAATCTGTGCCCGCAACTTTGGCTTGGTTGCTCAAAAAGTTGAACTGCAAGGCGATGCCGTGGTGCTGCGTGAGCGTATAATTGTGCTGTGATGCTATATTTAAAATCGTGGCAAACGGCGCGCTGTTCAGTTCGTGCATCGTGTAGGCGCCCGAAACTCCAGAGTTGAGTTTGTTGCTGAAAAATGCTTTGTTCGCCGAGAGTGAAAATCCGTTGAGGCGGTTCGAGTTGGTGTTGGCATCAAAAACCGTGAGTAAGTAAGAGCCGCTGAGCGTAAGCGCGCTTTGGTTGAAAACTAGCGAACCCGTATAATTGAGGTTATCTACCTGGTATTCTGTTTGCGGCGCGGTAGTCGCGTTGCGGTCCTGCATCCATTGACGATTGGCCACGAGGATGTGAAAATGTGACATTTTTTCGTTCATAAAAGTGAGCCTCGGCGAGAACAGGATGTTTTGGGAAATGTAAGTCTGTTTGAGCGCCTCGTTCGGAATTTTCAAACCTTTGGATTGGTCGCTCGAATAATTGGTGTACAAAGCGTTGATACCAAAGTATTTGCCCAGCGTCCAATCGACAGCCAGATTGCCAATAAATCGTTTGCTGGTGAAGGATTTTTGATGCAAAATGTTGTCGCGTTGTTGTCCTACGCTGGAGTTGATGCGCAGTTTCGATTTGGCAAGTGTAAACGATGGTTCGAGCGTGATGTTCTCGACATCGGTCTGGAAATAATACGCGCCCATACTTTGAAAATCGGGCTCAACTCGCTTGTATTTGGCTTTTATTTTTACATATTTGGTGACCACGCCAAACTCGGTCTGTACGGCGTTGTACAGATTGGTCGACGTATTCACGCGCAATACCGATCGGAAGTTATTGGCGAGCCCTTCATCGTCACGTGATAACGGCGTCGCCCGAATGTCACGGGTCACCACACTTGCCGCCAAGTCGACATCCCAAAAGAAATGTTCGCTGAATTTGAGTTTAGACGACAGGCCCAAAACGGCATTTTCTGCAGGCAGGATGACCGTTTGCCTCGGGATCGAATCGAGTGATTTTTCATCGTCTTTGCCTTTAACGAAAATCAAATCCATATGGCTGGTTTCTGTTCCGTAACCAATACGCGCGGCATATCCGGTACGTTTGAAAGCGGGCGTTACAGGCTCGACGGCAGTCACATCTTCCTCGACGGCGCGGTTGATGCGTCCGTATAAAAATCCGAAACGGAACTTGCCCGGACTCAATTCGATTCCCGCACCTAATGCGGTTTGCCCTGCCCAAGTAAAAGGTGACCACGTCAGGTTGGTATATCCGAGGTGCGCCTTAGCCCATTTGTAACTTGGGCTCACGCAGAACTGGTTGAACGGCTGGCGGAACGAACGCTCCTGCTCGCTCACAGTAAAACTCAATGGAATGTCGACACCATAAATCTTAAAATTGGGATTCCCGGTGAGGTACCACGAGAAATCCTTGCGCCGCGCAGCAATACCGTCAATGTGGTAATTCGAGCCGTAAAGCGTGAAGCTTCCGGAGAATTGAAAAGGCTTTTGGTCGGCGATGTTTTCGAGCTCCTGGCTCAAGGCAACCGTCGAAAAAAGTAAAATAAAAAACAGGAATTTGGGTTTCATGTCGCACGTGTCTTTAATCCTGCTGCAAAGTAGCAGCATCTCGATTGCTTAAAAAACTACCAATAGACCAACGTCATTTTAAATAGACCAACGACCTCAATTGGCCAATGCTCGCGATTTTAATGCAAACGATAACCTCCGCTTGCCTTAATTTTCTATATTGCCGCTTGAGATCTGAATCTGCTACATTGAAATACGCCGTCTTCCCGTCGAGAATGAACCATCCGTTGCTTTTGCTTGCGCACCTCTTTTTTGGCGTGCTGCTCTATTGGCGGATTGAAAACTGCAAATACTACAGCCTGCTGATTTTCCTGATTGGTTTGGGGTACATCGTAAAAAATAAAAACCGGAACCATGAAGTGCTTTATGCTGTGGGGTATATGGTGGGCTGCGAGGTGATGTTCCGGATGAGCTATTCGGTAAGTTACGAATTTGCAAAGTATGCTATTCTCGTTTATTGTCCTTTGGGGCTGTTGTATTCTGGGTTTTCAAAAAAAGCACTTTGGTACGTTTTGTATTTATTGTTGCTGGTTCCCAGTGTGTTGTTGTTGGAAGATTTCGAGCAATTGTCCAAACGTTCGGTAGCTATCCTTATGCTCAATACCATTGGGCCTACCTGCCTCGGCTTGCTATCGATTTATGCCTTCGATAAAAAAATCAGTGTACGCAGCCTCACCAATATATTGTTGTGTGTAGCCTTGCCTATCTTTTCTATGGCCGTGTTTGTCTTCTTAAAGAGTCCGCACACCAGCAACATCTGGGGCGTAGAATCCAATCATTATTTCTCTGGGATGTTCGGGCCCAACCAAACCGCCACCGTTATGGGCTTGGCGATGTTTGTGTTTTTTTCGAGGGCCATCCTAAACTCAAAATCCACATCGATCTTTGTCCTCAATCTGGCTATCGGCTCGTTTTTGTGCTACACCGGGCTGATTACGTTTTCACGTGCGGGAATGATTACAGGAAGTTGCGCCGTTATCGTCCTGGCCATTTTTGTGTTTCTCAATGCCGAGAACTTCGGAAAGTGGCGTGCCAAATCGGGATTAGTGGCGTTTGTCATCTGCCTGTTTGCCGTTTTTACTTTAATTTCCTACCAAACCCACGGGCTCCTTGTCAAACGATACACGAATCGCGACCACTTGGGCAGAACGAAAAGAGACAAACCCTACAGCCGACGGGCAATCGCCACAAAAGAGGTACAGATTTTTATCCAAAATCCCGCAATGGGCGTGGGAATTACCAAAGCAGAGGAAACTCGAAAAGGTACCTCGGGCAAAGAAATGCATTCGCATGACGAAATTACGCGCATGCTCGCAGAACACGGTACACTGGGACTTATGGGTATATTGATATTGATCCTGACGCCAGCCTGGCTGTTCTTCTGCCAAAAAAAGAATATTTTCCTGGCGACCTTTTTTGTATTCTGGTTTTTAACCATCAACCACTCAGGCATCCGGGTTGCAGCACCGGCCTTCTTGTACGCGTTGATGTTGTTGCAGGTAGATTTGTCGTCTGGTAGTTTCTTTAGCCAAAAACCAGAGCGAGGAATAGGGTTCTCAAAAATATTTTCTCGAAAACCTCAGACTAGTTCAATTTAAAATTAAGCTGCATTTTTTCGAGTTCGGCGAGCAGTTCCCCAGAAATCCTAATCTTCAGTTTGCGGCTTGGCATAGACAGGCGCGTAATGATACGGGTTTCCTCTACTTCTTCGGCGACGGGAATTTCGGCCTCTGCTGAGAGCTCATCGGCTTCAAGGGCTTCTTCGGTTTCTTCGGTTTCTGTGTTCAATACCAATGGCGCAACGGCAATCTGGCGTTTGATTTTTTCGAGCTCCATCACTTCAAAAGCCACCTGGTGTTCGCCTTTGTTGAGTTGAAAAATTTCGCTGAGTTTGGTAATCATCTCGGTACGCAAATCGGCAATATTGAGGTGGATGATGAGCTTTTTGGCAAATGCGGGCAATACGTCTTGTAAATATTGTACAAGCATGAATTGAAGCCGCGGCTCGCCTTTCTTGCCGGTTTCCTTGTCGGCCCAACCTTCCTTAACCAGAACGCGCATGAACGTAAAATTGTTCTGGATCAGGAAATGCCTGAACTTGAGGTATTCTTCACCAAAAATCCTAAACTCGTAACTTTCGTCATAACCTTCGAGCATAAATGACGCCCAACCTTTGCCGTTTTTGGCGGTTCGGTGCTGCACATTGGTGATGATGCCGCCAAAACTCAGGTTTTTATTTACATGCGATTCGAGGTTTTTAAGTGCCTCGAGCCTGGTGTTACAGAAATACTGCATCTCAAATTTATAATCGTCAAGCGGATGTCCCGAAATGTATATCCCAACAACTTCCTTCTCCTTGGCGAGTTTTTCCATCGTACTCCAATCTTCGCAAGGCGGCACGACGGGTTCGGCAATCTGCACCTCACTCGCTTCGCCAAACAAACTTACTTGCGACGAGTTTTCATTCTCCTGGAATTTCGATCCGTAGCGCATCGCCTTTTCAAGGAAAGTGATGCCATCGCCTTCGTCATGAAAATATTGCGCGCGCGTGGTTCCCATAAATGAATCGAAACCGCCTGCCAGCGCCAGGTTTTCAAACGCCTTTTTATTCGCCGCACGCAAATCGATGCGTTTGGCCAGGTCAAATATCGATTTGTATTTACCGTCCTTTCTGTTCTCCACGATGGTTTGTACGGCACCCATCCCAACGCCTTTTACAGCGCCAATCCCAAAACGCACGGCGTAATTTTCGTTTACCGTGAATTTGTAGAACGACTCGTTGACGTCTGGCCCAAGCACTTCAAGGCCCATGCGCTTGCATTCCTCCATAAAGAAAGACACCTGTTTGATATCGCTCATATTGTTAGACAGTACCGCAGCCATATATTCGGCCGGATAATTCGCCTTGAGGTAGGCCGTTTGGTAGGCAATCCAGGCATAACAAGTAGAGTGCGATTTGTTGAACGCGTACTCTGCAAAGGCTTCCCAATCTTTCCAGATTTTTTCGAGTTTGTCTTCGGGATGGCCTTTGGCGGCCGCTTGTGCGATGAATTTGGGTTTCATCTTATCGAGTACGTCGCGTTGCTTTTTCCCCATCGCTTTACGCAAAACGTCGGCATCACCTTTAGAGAAATCGGCGAGTTTTTGCGACAAAAGCATCACCTGTTCCTGGTAAACCGTGATTCCGTAGGTGTCCTGTAATAATTCCTCGCAGGCATCAAGGTCGTATTCTATGGGTTCGTCGCCGTTTTTCCGTTTGATGAAACTCGGGATGTAGGCAATCGGTCCGGGGCGATAGAGCGCGTTCATCGCAATCAAGTCGTTGAACACGGTGGGCTTGAGCTCCTTCATGTATTTCTGCATTCCGGCGCTCTCGTACTGGAAAATCCCAACCGTTTCGCCGCGCTGGAACAATTCATACGTCTTGAGGTCATCTATCGGGAATGCATCGGGGTCGATGTCTTTGCCGGTGCGGTATTTGACGAGCTTAACCGTATCTTTTATAAGCGTCAGCGTCTTGAGCCCGAGGAAGTCCATCTTGAGCAAACCGGCGCTTTCCACGACCGAGTTGTCGAACTGGGTGACATACAAATCCGAGTCCTTAGCTGTAGCCACGGGAACGAAATTCGTGATGTCGCTTGGCGTAATGATCACACCGCAGGCATGGATTCCCGTATTCCTTAAATTCCCTTCGAGTACCTGCGCCTGTTGCAGCGTCTGACCACCCAAATCGGCTACTCCGGCCAACGCAATGAGTTCCTTGACCTTGTCGAAATCTTCGGGACGCAGAGCCGCCTTGAGTTTGGCGTCATCGAATGAAAATATCTTGGCCAGGTTGAGGTTGAACGGAATCAGCTTGGCAATTTTATCGGCCTCGAACAATGGCAAATCGAGTACGCGCGCGGTATCTCGGATGGCCGATTTGGCCGCCATCGTACCATAAGTGATGATCTGCGCCACCTGCGTCGATCCGTATTTGTCGATCACGTAATCCATGACTTTGCTGCGGCCTTCGTCATCGAAATCAATATCGATATCGGGTAGCGACACACGGTCGGGATTGAGGAAACGCTCAAAAAGCAAATTGTATTTGAGCGGATCGATGTTGGTGATGCCCAGGCAATACGCCACGACCGAACCTGCCGCAGATCCACGGCCCGGTCCCACCGAAACGCCCATTTTGCGCGCTTCGGCAATGAAATCCTGCACAATCAAAAAGTAACCCGGATAACCCGAATTTTCAATCGTGAGCAATTCAAAATCGATGCGTTCGCGGATTTCGTCTGTGATTTCGTCATACCGCCGTTTGGCGCCTTGGTAAGTGAGGTGGTGCAGGAATTTGTTTTCGCCGCGCTTGCCAGAATCGGCAAGGTCTTCTGCGACAACAAATTCGCCCGGAATCTCGAATTTGGGCAGCAAGACTTCGCGAGCCAAGCTGTAGATTTCTATCTTTTCTACGATTTCTGAGCAATTGGCAATCGCTTCGGGCAAATCGTTGAACAGTTGTTTCATTTCGTCGCCCGACTTGAAATAATATTCCTGGTTGGGCAACCCAAAACGGTAACCGCGGCCCCGACCGATGGGTGTATTTTGCTTTTCGCCGTCGCGCACGCACAACAAAATATCGTGGGCATTGGCGTCGGCTTTGTTGATGTAAAAAGTGTTGTTGGTGGCGATGAGTTTGACCTCGTGTTTCCTGGCGAGTGCAATCAATCCTTCGTTGACGCGGTTTTCATCTTCCTGGTTGTGGCGCATGAGCTCGATATACAAATCGGCACCGAATTGTTGTTTCCACCAAACGAGCGCTTCTTCGGCTTGGTTTTCACCGAGGTTGAGCAGTTTGTTGGGAATCTCGCCATTGAGGTTGCCCGAAAGGACAATGAGATCTTCTTTGTATTTCTCGACTACGTTTTTGTCTATCCTCGGCACATAATAGAAGCCTTCGGTATACGCAATCGACGACATTTTGGCCAGGTTGTGGTAGCCCTTTTTATTCTTGGCGAGTAGTACGACCTGGTAGCCGTTGTCTTTGCGCGACTTGTCTTTGTGGTCTTCGCAGATGTAGAATTCGCAGCCTACTATGGGTTTTACGATTTTCTCGGTGGGTTCTTCTCCGTTTTCCTGCGCAGCCTTATTTTTGGCCTCGGCGGTTTTGTTGTGACCCAGGATGTCGCGTACAAAATGAAACGCACCCATCAAATTGGCATGGTCGGTAATCGCGACTGCTGGCATTTTTTGCTGGACTGCCGCTTTGACCAATGCCGCCACACTGATCGTGGATTGCAACACCGAAAATTGGGTGTGGTTGTGCAGGTGGACAAAATCGACATCCACGAGCAATTGCTTGTTCTCTGAGAGTTCCTGTTTAGAAACCGGCGTAGCTTGTTTGGGGCCGAACTGTTGGCGGATCCTATCGGACGCTTCCTTGAGGTTGATGTGCCGCAGCCCGATAAGCGGTACTTCGCGCGGGTTCTTGCTCTGGAAATCGTTAAAATAATCGGCCGGGACATCGAGTTCTTCCTTGGTGAAAATCTCGCGGCGCACGAGTTCGAGAAAACAACGCGTGGTGGCCTCGACGTCGGCAGTGGCGTTATGCGCTTCGGCAAATGGCGCGTCGAACAAGTATTGGTGCAATTCGGTGAGCGTGGGCAATTTGAATTTGCCGCCGCGTCCGCCGGGAAGTTTTAAAAGATTGGCGGTGACTTCTGTACAGGTGTCGAGTACAGGAATGTTTTCCATCGGGCTTTCGATACCCAAACGGTAAAACTCGCAACCCATAATGTTGATATCAAAACCCAGGTTTTGCCCGACTATGAATTTGGTTTTCGATAAGGCAATGTTGAACTTTTCGAGCACCTCTGAAAGATAAATTCCTTCGGCTTCGGCGAGCTCGGTAGAAATGCCGTGGATGCGTTCGGCATCGTACGGAATATTGAAACCTTCTGGCTTTACAAGGTAATCCTGGTGCTCGATGAGTTTCCCCATTTCATCATGCAGCTGCCAGGCAATCTGGATACAGCGCGGCCAGTTGCCCGTGTCGGTAATCGGGGCATCCCACCGCTTGGGCAATCCTGTGGTTTCGGTATCGAATATTAAATACATAGCTGAATGGGGCTTGGGCAATCAAGGGGAAAATCGCCGCAGAAACATGCCCCAAATTTACTCCTTTTTGGGCGAAAAAGCCACCGCAAGTTATCAACAAAAAAACCATCCAGAAAATTGAAATACAACTTTCTGAATGGTCAATATTTTGAGAAATTACTTTAAATAATATCTAAAGGAAAAGTGGTTTTGGATTAATATCCACCTCTGTTTCCGCCGCCGTAACCGCCGCCTCCGCGAGAGTCACGTCCGCCTCCGCCTCCGTAACCTCCGCCACCGCGGTTGTCAGAACTTCTTCTTTCGCCTTCTGGTCTTGGTTCAGACTTGTTTACTACGATAGCACGACCTTGTACGGTTGCACCGTTAAGCTCATTGATCGCTCTTTCTCCATCTTCATCGCTGGTCATTTCAACAAAACCGAAACCTTTGCTTCTTCCTGTGAATTTATCCATAATGATTTTCACAGAATCAACTGTGCCGTAAGCCTCGAAGGACTCTCTTAAATCTGCTTCCTTCATACTGAATGGAAGGCTTCCAACAAAAATATTCATAATTCTTTTTTAAAAGTGTTCACACAAATATAGCTTTATTTTATTTCTTAAACGCGATGAACGGGGATTATTTGTGTTTTAATTTCACGGCACAAAAAAACCATCAGCGAATACTGATGGTTTGATGCTATCGTTAAAATCTGCGCTTAGTATACCGGAACTTTATAAAAGGTACCGCTTTGCACATTCACCGTTTCGTCAGACTCAGGATCGGTAGACTCGGCATTGAAACGAAAAGTGCCCGAAATGGTAAGCCCATCGTATTGCGAAACTACAATTTGACCGTCACCTACGCCAATGGCTGTTTTGAATTCATTGGTCCCGTCAAGGGTTGTAATGCTGTAAAAAGCGGTTCTGTTGGTGCTGGTACCCAAATCGTAGGTAATGAAAGTGTCTTTTTTTAACGGATTGATATTGAGCGGTGGCAGCGGAAAATCGAGCCTAACCACTTCTGTCAACGTCAACGCCTGAATAGACATCTTAGTGTTGTCTTTTGTCGCCTTGGCATTGCCGCCGACCCAGAAAATATTATTGATAATACCCTGAAACACACCTTCATTGTTGAATCTTATGTCCTGGCTACAGGAACAAAACGCAAGCATGAGTATCAAAATGGGGACGATCTTTCTCATTGTAAATAAAATTTTAGCCACAAAAATAGTTTTTTTAGCCAAACGGTGTAGAAAAATATCATAAAAATGAATGCCGTTCATCGAGATTTTCAACTTGCTGATTGTAAATCAAATGAAATCTTTTATCCGATTAGTTTTTTTGAATTTAAATTGTATCTTTGCGCCCTTAATTAACGGAGGTCGAGTACCTCAAAATTTAATCATTAGATTATGTCAGTAAAAATTAGATTACAAAGACATGGTAAAAAAGGGAAACCTTTTTACTGGGTTGTAGCGGCAGATGCTCGCTCAAAAAGAGACGGTAAATACCTTGAAAAAATCGGTACTTACAATCCAAACACCAATCCTGCCACTATCGATTTGAACCTCGATAGCGCAGTACAATGGTTGCACAATGGTGCGCAGCCAACAGACACCGCAAGAGCCATCCTTTCTTACAAAGGAGCGTTGTTGAAACACCACCTTGACGGAGGCGTTCGCAAAGGTGCCTTGACCCAAGAGCAAGCCGACGCTAAATTGGCTGCCTGGTTAGAAGCCAAAGCGGGTAAAGTAGATTCTAAAAAAGAAGGTCTTTCTAAAGCACAAGCTGATGCAAAAGCAAAAGCATTAAAAGCTGAGAAAGCTGCCAACGAAAAACGTATCGCTGCTGCTGCACAAGCCGAAGCTGCTGTAGAAGAAGCTGAAGCTGAAACTCCAGAAGTTGAAGCAGAAGTAACCGAAACTCCTGCTGCTGAAGTAGCCGTTGAAGAAACTCCAGCCGTTGAAGAAGCTCCTGCTGTTGAAGCCGAAGTTGAAGCACCAGCTGCCGAAGTTGCTACAGAAGAAGCTCCGGTTGCCGACGAAGCTACAGAAGAAAAAGAAGCTTAATATTTGCAGCAATCATGCGTAAAGAAGATTGTTTCTACTTAGGTAAGATTGCAAAAAAATTTAGTTTCAAGGGCGAAGTCCTCGCGTATTTAGATACCGATGAGCCCGAATTGTATGAAAACATGGAATCAGTGTTTGTTGAATTTAACAACAACCTGGTTCCATTTTTTATTGAAAGCAGCTCGCTGCACAAGAATGACTTTCTGCGCATCCGTTTTGAGGATGTAGACAACGAGGCCGAAGCCGACAAGCTGCTCAACTGCCCGATTTACCTTCCGCTTAAAATGCTTCCAAAACTCACCGGAAACAAATTCTATTTCCACGAAGTCATTGGCTTTGAGATCGAGGACAAGCGCCTCGGCGTTTTCGGAATCATCCAATCGGTCAACGACAGTTCTGCCCAACCGCTTTTTGAGGTCAAGAACGGCGATGTTGAAATTCTCGTCCCCATGATCGACCAATTTCTGGTAAAGATTGACCGCGCGAATAAGAAGGTGGTGATGGATTTGCCGGAAGGGCTGGTTGAGATGTACTTATAGATACGCTGCGCTATAGAGACGGCTGCGCCTTTAGAAACGCTGCGCTGTAGAAACGCCCTGCGGGCTATAGATAGCTTCACTTTCCCTTACACGTTTTTATTTTTAGAAGCTATTTCCTGCTGTCCGCTGACCCGAGCGCAGCGAACGGACCGAAAACAAATTTAAAATTCTTATCCTGTGAGGTAATCTTTTACTTGCTAAAGAAGCAAGCAAAAGGATGCCGCTTCCATCAGGGCTAAGGCATCCCACTCCTATCAAATTTTCTGTTTGACATTCAACATTCGTTCTGCAATTGTTTGAAGTTTGAGTTCCTATTCCCGACCTTTACCCCTTAACCTAAGAGCGTCTAAAGCGCAGCGTTTCCATAGCCCGAAGGGCGTCTCTGTAGCGCAGCGTGTCTAAAGGCGCAGCCGTGTCCATTATGTTCCAGTTTAAACAATTCACCATCCACCAAGACAAAACCGCCATGAAAGTCGGCACAGACGGCGTCCTCCTCGGCGCATGGGCACCCATCGATTACGATCCGTACAACATCCTTGACATTGGCGGCGGCACCGGCCTAATTTCGTTAATGCTTGCCCAACGTTGCGACGCCGAACAGATTGATGCGATTGAAATTGACGCAAACGCTTACGAACAAGCCGTCGACAATTTTGAAAATTCGCCTTGGAACGATAGTTTGTTCTGTTTCCACACGTCGCTTGACAATTTCATGGAGGAGCTCGAAGACGAGGAATACGACCTTATTGTTTCGAACCCGCCGTTTTATAGTGAAAATGTGAGCTCGGGAAATGAAGCGCGCGATGCCGCAAGGCAAAACCAGTCATTGCCGTTTGAAGATTTGTGCGAAGCGGCGTCGGTGTTGCTTTCTGACGAAGGTATTCTGGCCGTTATCATTCCGTTTAAGGAAGAAGAAAATTTCATTCAATTGGCATTAGAGAACGAACTGTTCCCGCTAAAAATAACCCATGTCAAAGGCACGCCGACAACCGAAATTAAGCGAAGCCTACTGGCTTTTTCCCGCAACCAGACCAAAGATTTGCCGGTGGACGAAATCGCGATTGAAACCGCGCGGCACGAATACACGCCCGAATACATTGAGCTTACCAAGGATTTCTATTTGAAGCTCTAAGTTGCGGTGTGCGCAATAGCGATGGCAATGAAAATCCTTTTTTGAGGCACGAAAAAAAGATTGCAATGGACAGCGCGGCCGCATTTTCGCGGATTGCCCCAAGCAAGCTTAAACGAACCATAAAATTGCACACTGCACAACGAAATCGGTTTCGTTTATTTTGATTTCTCAAAATGGTTTGCCTACTTTTGCCCCAGTTTTAAAAATTTCATCGATATGAAACCAGATTTATTCCAAGCTCCCGATTACTACCTGCTCGACGAACTGTTGACAGAAGAACATAAATTGGTACGCGACTCGGCACGTGCCTGGGTGAAACGCGAAGTATCGCCGATCATAGAAGAATACGCGCAGAAAGCAGAATTCCCAAAACAAATCATTAAAGGTCTTGGCGAAATCGGAGGATTTGGCCCGTACATTCCCGTAGAATACGGCGGCGCCGGACTCGACCAGATTTCTTACGGACTTATCATGCAGGAAATTGAAAGAGGCGATTCTGGTGTACGTTCTACCTCATCGGTTCAATCATCTCTGGTGATGTACCCGATTTGGAAATACGGCAACGAAGAGCAGCGCATGAAATATTTGCCAAAACTCGCCACGGGTGAAATGATTGGTTGTTTCGGATTGACCGAGCCCGATCATGGTTCCAATCCAGGTGGCATGACCACAAACTTTAAAGACAAAGGCGACCACTATTTACTCAACGGCGCCAAGATGTGGATTTCTAACGCACCGTTTGCCGACATCGCGGTGGTTTGGGCCAAAGACGAAACCGGACGCATCCACGGACTCGTTGTAGAACGCGGTATGGAAGGCTTCACAACACCCGAAACACACAACAAATGGTCACTTCGCGCATCGGCTACCGGAGAATTGATTTTTGACAATGTAAAAGTTCCCAAAGAGAACTTGCTTCCAAATAAATCAGGATTGGGCGCGCCGTTGGGCTGCCTTGACTCTGCGAGATACGGAATCGCTTGGGGCGCTATTGGTGCCGCGATGGATTGCTACGATACGGCTTTGCGTTATGCCAAAGAACGCATCCAGTTCGACAAACCGATTGCTGGAACGCAGTTGCAACAAAAGAAACTCGCCGAAATGATTACCGAAATCACCAAAGCGCAATTGTTGACCTGGAGACTCGGCGTACTCAGGAATGAAGGCAAAGCAACTTCGGCACAAATCTCAATGGCCAAAAGAAACAATGTGAACATGGCGATTGAAATTGCACGCGAAGCCCGTCAAATCCTTGGCGGAATGGGAATCACCGGAGAATACTCAATCATGCGCCACATGATGAACTTAGAATCGGTCATCACTTACGAAGGCACGCACGACATCCACTTGCTCATCACCGGTATGGACATCACCGGACTTTCGGCTTTCAAATAATAGAACAACTATTAAAGTATTTATAATATCAATTGAAAAGCTTCGGGGAAACTCGAAGCTTTTTTACTTTTACCAAAAAATACCGCTATGACCATTGATGCCATCAACCAAAGCATCCAACCCCAAAAGGACGCTTTGCTGCAACACCCGCTGTACCAGAAAATCCAAACGATTGACGAGTTGCAGCTGTTCCTTGAGAGTCATGTTTTCGCCGTTTGGGATTTCATGTCGCTGCTCAAGGCGCTGCAAAACCACCTCACCTGCACCACGACGCCTTGGTTTGCCACTGCGAATCCTGAAATCCGTTATTTGATCAACGAAATCGTACTTGCCGAAGAAAGCGACCTATCGCTCGACGGCACCCGCAAAAGTCACTTTGAAATGTACCTCGAAGCGATGGCCGATTGTGGCGCCGACACTTCTGAAATATCCGGTTTCATTGAAAATGTGTTTTCGTTGCAGAACGTTTTTGTGGCGATTCGCAAAAGCGATTTGCATCCCAAAGTAAAGGACTTCCTCGATTTTACTTTTAGCACCATCGAAGAAGGCAAACCGCACAAGATTGCCTCGGCGTTTACCTTTGGGCGCGAAGATTTGATTCCGGCCATGTTTACCGAAATCCTCAAAAATTTCCAGCAAAATTTCCCCGGATCCAATCTCGAAAAACTGATTTATTATTTTGAAAGGCATATCGAGCTTGACGCCGATGAGCACGGACCGATGGCCATGCAAATGATTGCTGCACTTTGTGGAGATGATGCACAGAAATGGGCCGAATGTGAAAGCACTTCGGTGACTGCGCTTGAAAAAAGGATTGGCCTTTGGGACGCCATCCATGAAACCATCGCGCTAAATACTACCTTGGCCTAGTCATTTAGCGCTCATCCTGTTTGCCGGCGATGGTAAAAATCAAACTGTTGTCTTCGCGTTTTCGTAAATGAAAGAAAGATGCTTATGAAAATCCTGTCGAGAATATTGACTTTTATCAGCTGCCTTGTCCTTGCGTCTTGCTCGGGCGAGAATGACCAAGCGTTTCCAATCCCAAATCAGCAACAAAACCCACAGCCCGAAACTCCGGTGATCTACAAATACATGGCGCTCGGCGACAGTTACACGATTGGGCAGAGTGTTTGCGAGACCTGCCGTTTCCCGGCGCAACTCAAAACAGCGCTTGAGACCAATCCGAACGTTACGGTCAACCTCGACATCATCGCTCAGACCGGTTGGACGACCACGAACCTTAAGAATGCCATCAATACCCAGAATCCTGCCAACGACTATGATTTGGTGACCTTGCTCATTGGCGTGAACAACCAATATCAAAACAAGCCTTTTTCGCTTTACGAGCAGCAATTTCCCGAGCTTGTTGACAAGGCCATCGCTTTGGCCCGAGGCGATAAATCGAATGTGATTGTGGTGTCTATCCCCGATTACCGGTATACGCCTTACGGAAACGGGCTGTTGAATCCAGAAACGGTATCGCAGGAAATCGACCAATACAACGCCTTTGCCGAAAATTATTGCGCACAAAACAATATCACTTTCGTAAATATTACCGATATTACACGCCTGGGACTAGACCAACCCGAACTCGTGGCCAATGACGGATTGCATCCTTCAGAGACGGCCTACAGCCGGTTTGTGGACAGGATACTCCCTATAGCGTTGGCGGTAATTAACGATTGATCTTATTGAATTTTAACCTCTACAATAGCATTTTATTCGCCGGAATCCTCCAGGGATTATTGTTTGCATTGGTGATATTGCTCAATAAAAAATACAAGAACAAAAGCACGCTTTGCCTGGCCGGATTGATTGCCAGTTTTTCGTTGAACAACCTTCAGTTTTACATTGCCGACATCGGGCTCATCGATTCGGAGTTCTTCTACGACTATGTCTTCACGCCTTGGTGCCTGATTATCCCGAGCTTTTTTTACCTGTACATTGCCAAATCGCTGTATCCAGAAAAGAAGACCAGCTTTAGGCAAAAACTGCTGTTCGTCCCCTTTTTCGTCGGGTTTTTCCTGAGCACAACCTACAAAATCCTGATTGGCGTTGATTGCGATAAGCAGTCGGTGCTTAACGTCTTTTACGGCATTCCGAACCTGATTGAATTCGTGGCGATTTTGTTCAATCAAATCGTCTATGTGGTCTTGTACTTCAGGATAAGAAATTTCGAAAAAGCCAACAGCCACTACACCCACGATACACTCAGGATTAAATTGACCTGGCTTAGGCAGTTGATTGCGTTCTTGTTTGGACTTACTTTCATCTGGTTGTACCTGATGCTCAAAACCGTTTTCACAGATACCGAAGTGAATTTCTATCCCCTTTGGATTGGCATTTCGTTCGTTACCTATTGGCTGGGTTACGTAGGGATTTATAAATTCGGGATCATCGAGGAACGAAAAAAGCTAAAAAAATATGGCGAGCAAACCCAGCCCGTTTATACGATTGTCGAAAAACAGAAAAGCAGCCACATCACCGCATTCGAGCAACTAATTGTGGCCCAAAAACGCTACCGCGATAGCAATCTGACGCTCGACCGCATTGCTGATGAACTCGATTTGAGCAACAGCTACCTTTCGCGCATCATCAAGGCCGAATTGGGCGTAGGCTTTGTAGATTATGTCAATACACTTCGGGTGGAAGAAGCCAAACAATACCTGCTCAATCCCGAATTCTCAAACTACACATTGGTTTCTATCGGTATTGAAGCCGGATTCAATTCTAAATCGGCCTTCTATTCTTCCTTTAAAAAAGTCACGGGCCAGACCCCGTCTGATTTTAAAAAAGCGCATCAAAATTTGTCCTGATTCTTGTCATTCTACAGGAATTAAAACCCAAATGATTCACCCGTTTTTACTTTTACCCTACCAAACAGGGCAATCTGTCAATGGCAGTTGTTCGCGACAACTCAATCTGACGGTATCCCAAGCGGTCATTGTCTAAATTTAAATCTAAAAGTATGAAACAGCTATCCCTATTTTTTGCATTCCTTATTATTATATCCTGCGGCGGCAGCGATGATACGGTAACGCCTATCATCAATCCGCCAACCACCCAACTTGACATGGCCACCGTAGACGCCAATGTCTCTGATTTTATGGCCACCTATAATATTCCCGGTGCCTCGTTGGCCATCAGCAAAAACGGGAAATTGGTCTATGTAAAAGGTTATGGTAAAGCCAACCTTACCAGTGGAGATGCGGTAACCACAGCGCACCGTTTCCGGTTGGCAAGTGTTTCAAAAACCTACACAGGAATAGCCATCATGAAGTTGATCCAGGACGGGCAATTTACCCTCGAAAGCAAGGTATTCGGTCCCAGCGGCGTACTCGGAAATGACTACGGAACACTTCCCTACAACGCCAACCTGCAAAACATGACCGTGAAGCATTTGCTACAGCACACTTCGGGATCCTGGGGCGCGGCAAGCGGCGGCGATGTAATAGACCAAAACCCCAACTACACCTACAAGCAATTGTTCGATTGGATTTTAGACACCAGGCCCAATCCCAACACACCCGGTACTACTTATGATTATACCAATGTAGGCTACAGTTTACTGGGAAGGATCATAGAAAAAAAATCGGGAAAAAGTTACATTAACTATATCAAGGAAGACGTATTGGCACCTATTGGAGTGACTGGTACCGATATCGCCGGAAAGACGCTCGCCGACCAAAAACCCAACGAAGTGACCTATTACGGCCAGGGAAATGACAGCCCGTTTGCCTATACCATCGCTTTTCCCAGGAGAGATGCCGACGGCGGGCTCATCGCTACCGCAACAGATTTGTTGAAACTAGTCAACGCCACCGACGGCTTTGCCACGCGGCCCGACATCCTCTCACAGGCAACCATTACCTCCTTTACTACGCCGTCGGCGGCCAATGCCAATTATGCCAATGGCATCGGAATTTGGAGCGCCGAAAATGTGTGGTACAACTATGGCAGTTTGCCCGGAACCCGAACTGGCTTTATGCGCCACAATAATGGGATGTGTGTGGCACTGCTACTCAATTCAAGGGCCGACCCATCTGGCAACGAAAACCCATTTGTTTTTGACATGCAGGATTTGATGCTTGACTTGGTAAAAAACGCCAATTACAATTGGCAAAATATTGACCAGTTCTAGGCAATTCACGCCTTGAATCCCAACTTGGTAACCGCAAATCCCCAAAAGCAATCTTGGGGCTTGCGGTTTGATGTTTTAATCCCAACTGCAATTGTTACTTGCGCCTTTTTAACGCGTAAAAACAAGCTTTAGGCGCAAAGTTTTTTTCGGTATCGCTCTTGTTTGTAAGTGCTGCCGCTACTCTGGCGCCAACTCGAGGGCAAGTCCATCCAATTCCTCAGTAATGTGAATCTGGCAACCCAATCTGCTGTTGGGTTTAACATGAAACGCCTCAGAAAGCATCGCTTCCTCGCCGTCATTTTTTTCGGGCAAAGCTACTTCATTGAGAATATAGCATTGGCAAGAGGCGCACATGGCCATACCACCGCAAATCCCAATGGTGCCTTCGGGCGCGAGTTCGTAGGCGCGCACCAGCTCCATGATGTTCATGTTCATGTCTGTTGGCGCTTGTACTTCGTGGGTGGCGCCGTCGCGGTCTGTTATTTTTATGGTTACGTCCATGGTGTAAATTTAATTTTTTTTTGGAGCTGGTTCCCGCTGTACGTTGCAATCTTTTTGTTTTTAAAGAAAAAACAAAAAGGATTTTCACTGCCATCGGGGCTATGCTGCCGCAGGCTTTCTTTTGAAAAAGAAACAAAACCCTACTTTTGCCTCGCCGCAAAAGTAGCAAAAAGGCGGTCGGCACATAAGATTTGCTAAAAATCAATGGCAAAACCTAAACGAAAAAAACTCGCTAGCGCTCAGACAGTTTTTCGTTCTTAACGGTTTTCGCCATTGATTTTAACTTCGTTCAGTTCGGCCTTTGGCCTCGGGTCTTAACGCAAATCTTATGACTGCCGCGCCAGTCAGGAAGTATTTATGGGTTTTCGGCTTGCCTGCTGCGCCAAAAACTCTAACCGGAGACTTATCGCCCTTTGATTAGAGAACATTCTTAGGAGGATTTTTCGTGCAGCGCAGCCAGCGAAAAATAAAATAAGTACTTCCGACTTGGCGCGACATTAAATTGGAATCGTAGAAAACAACGAAGAAAAGCGGCATCGGAGGGCGTGAGAGTCGAGCCTTTTTAGGCGAGCGGCTTAGCCCGGAGACCGCNNTTCTGAGGTAGTTTTCAAGATTGTAATTTGGTCGCTAGGCCTTTTTGTAACTTTTGCGGCCAGGCAAAAGTTAAAATGAATTGTTTCTTTTTCAAAAGAAAAACCTAATCAATAGCCTTAACCACAGCTTTCTCCGCTTCCTTCCTCGTCCCATCAAAACCATCAACCCCAGAAACAGTCGTATACTTCATTACATATTTCTTCCCCGGATTCATGCGTTGGTACACGCTCTGGCACATCAGTGTCGCTTCATGGAAACCGCATAAAATGAGTTTGAGTTTACCGGGATAGGTATTCACATCGCCAATGGCGTAGATGCCGGGAATGTTGGTTTGGTAATCGAGGGCGTTGTCTACCTTGATTGCGTTCTTTTCAATCTCCAATCCCCAATTGGCAATCGGGCCGAGTTTGGGTGTAAGCCCAAAAAGCGGAATGAAATAATCGGTTTCTACTTTGCGGTGTGCGCCTTTATCATCTTCTATGTCTACCGATTCGAGGCGTTCGGCGCCATTGAGGCCCACGACTTCTCCGGGTGTAATGAGTTTGATTTTGCCTTCGTTTTTGAGTTCCTGGACTTTGTCTACCGAGTCGAGTGCGCCACGAAATTCATTGCGTCGGTGCACGAGCGTCACTTCGGAGGCGACATTAGAAAGGAAAATGCTCCAGTCTAGTGCCGAGTCGCCACCACCGGCAATCACCACGCGTTTGTCGCGGAATTTCTCAGGATTCTTGATAAAGTATTTTACGCCTTTGTCTTCGTAGAATTCAATGTCGTTGATCAAGGGTTTGCGCGGCTCAAAACTGCCCAAACCACCGGCAATGGCAATGGAGTTGGCGTGGAATTTCTTGCCTTTGCTGCTCGTAACGATGAACGTGCCGTCTTCTAAGGTTTCAATCTCTTCAGCGCGTTCGCCCAGGGTAAAACCGGGTTGGAACTGCTTGATCTGTTCCATGAGGTTGTCTACCAAATCTCCGGCGAGCACTTCGGGGAAACCGGGAATGTCAAAGATGGGTTTTTTGGGATAGAGTTCGGCCAATTGCCCGCCGGGTTGCGGCAAGGCATCGATGATGTGGCATTTGAGTTTTAAAAGTCCGGCTTCAAAAACGGCGAAAAGCCCCGTTGGACCTGCGCCGATGATAAGGATATCTGTTTCTATCATTTTTTGTAGTGGTGTAATTAGGATACTATGGGGCAAATTTCAGCAAACCCGAATGGATATAATGTGATATTTGTCACCTTTTGCCCAAATGGATACAGGCGCGTTAGGGATTGAGGCGGCATACTTTTTCGAGGAACGAGAAAAAGATACAGCCGAAAGCCCGGCCGCAGGCAACGCCCAAAGTTTTTAAGAAATATTGACGACGGTTTCTATCTGCGGTGCGAATTTCTTGATCGTGGTTTCTACACCGGCCTTGAGGGTCATGTGGTTCACGCTGCAGCTGATACAGGCACCTTCGAGGCGAACGGTGACGTGTTTGTCATCTTCGATCGAGATGAGCTTGATGTCACCGCCGTCGGAGTTGAGGAACGGACGGATTTCTTCGAGCGCTTTTTCGACGTTGAGGGTTAATTCTTGTGTTGTCATTTTCTTGTTATTTTTTATTTACTGCCGAACAGCCCGCCATGGTGGTGATCTTGATGGCTTCGGTCGCGGGCAGGTTTTCATTTCTGCTCACGGTTTGCGCTACGACGTTCCGGGTGATTTCCTCAAAAACCGTTTCGATCACAGAACCGGTCTGCATGGCTGCCGGACGACCGTAATCTCCGGCTTCGCGGATGGATTGTACGATGGGCACTTCGCCTAAAAACGGAACGTTCAGGTCTTCTGCAAGATTGCGCGCGCCTTCTTTCCCAAAGATGTAATACTTGTTGTTGGGCAATTCTTCTGGTGTGAAATACGCCATGTTTTCTATGATTCCGAGTACGGGAACATTGATGGATTCTGAGAGGAACATCGATACGCCTTTTTTGGCATCGGCGAGCGCTACGGCTTGCGGCGTGCTCACGACAACGGCGCCGGTGATGGGCAGCGATTGCATGATGGACAGGTGGATGTCGCCGGTTCCTGGTGGTAAATCGATGAGCATGAAATCGAGTTCGCCCCAATCGGCATCGAAAATCATTTGGTTTAGGGCTTTGGAAGCCATTGGGCCGCGCCAGATGACTGCTTGGCTGGGTGCGGTGAAAAATCCGATAGAAAGCATTTTGACTTCGTAGCTTTCTATGGGTTTCATTTTGGATTTGCCATCGACAGTAATTGAAACGGGTTTTTCCGATTCGACGTCGAACATGATGGGCATTGACGGCCCGTAAATATCGGCATCGAGAACGCCTACGTTAAAGCCCATTTTGGCAAGTGTTACGGCAAGGTTGGCAGTAACGGTTGATTTGCCCACGCCGCCTTTTCCTGAGGCAACGGCAATGATATTTTTGATTCCTGGAATTGATTTTCCTTTGATTTGCTGCGCCTGTTCGCTACCGCTCGAGCCATTTGGGTTTGATGCGGCTGGCGCTTCGACCTTGATGTTCACCTTGACTTTGGCGTCTGGCGAAATGAGGTCGTGGATGGTTTTGCGGATGTCGTCTTCTGCGCGTTTTTTGATGTGCATGGCCGGCGTGTGCAACACGAGGTCTACCACACATTCGTCGCCGAAAGTCAAGACGTTGGTAACCGCGCCACTTTCTACCATATTTTTACCTTCGCCTGCGATAGAGATGGTTTCCAACGCTTTGAGGATGTCTTTTCTGTCTAATTTCATAGGTATTTGCTTGTCTTAATTAAGACTGATTTTAGATTGCAAATATAGCGTGAAAAGTTTTGATTGTAAAGAATTTGGATTGGTTTTATCGATGGGTTTATTTCTGGATCTCAGGCTGCCAAAAATGCTTTTCAAAATCTACAATCTGGTTGTCAACCACCTCGACGCCCTCGCTTTCCAGCAGCTGTTGCATGAGGTTGGTTCCGTCAAAATGGTGTTTCCCGGTGAGCAATCCTTTGCGGTTGACCACGCGATGCGCGGGAACATCGTCGCGTCCGCCGCAGGCATTCATGGCGTAACCCACCATCCGGGCCGAACGTCCGCTGCCGATGGCCTTGGCAATGGCGCCGTAAGAAGTGACTTTGCCATAAGGAATTTGGCGTGCCACGGCATATACCCGGTCAAAGAAATTGGCTTCCATCAATAATAGTAGTTTAAGATACTGCACAGGCTCAGGAACGCAACGACCGCTGTAATAGTGCCCAGGATCTTATTCATGTTCCTAAAAAAGAAGTCGGTTTTGGATTCTATCTTCCCGAAAAAACTAATGTAGTAATAGAAAATAACGGCCGAACCCAACATCACGCCGATGAGGAACAGAAAAATTGGGATTTGGTTGAATGAAAACAACCGATACGAAGCCAGTGAAATGGTAATAAAGACATAATACGGTACCGGAAAGAAATTAATTGTGGAGAGCAACATCCCGAGGAAAAAACGGCTCGTTTTGCTGCGCATGTTGAGGGTTTCTTTCTTGATTTTCTTGGGCGTTTTGGCGAAAAAGAAAAAGTAGATTGCGAGCAACGAGAAAATACCAAAACCCACTTCGCGCAACAACACCACAATTTCTGGCCGCGCATCTATATAACGTGCAAACAGTACCGCCGATAAGGTTTGGAAAAAAATGATGATCAGCGCGCCAAGAATAAACATGAGCGCACGCTCGCGTCCGTCGCGAATGCTAATCTTGGCTGCGGTCATGTTGATAAGTCCGGGAAGCGCGATGCCTACAGAAGCGGTGAGAAAACCGGAGAAGAAAGGCAACACGAAGTTCATGATGGCGCAGGGTTTAAGGGTGCAGGGTTCAGGACTTGGGCGTAGGATAAATGTAGGTTAGGGATGTCCCTGAACCTTGTACCCTGAACCCTTTCAACTACTTAATTCTGAACCGAATATACGTAATTGCTTTGCTCTTTTCCAAATATTGCTTCTCATAAAACGTCTGGATTGCGGTTACTTCTTCTGGGGCGCCGTGGTTTTCATACACATTGTGGTTGGCATATAAAACTTCGTGGCCCGCGCCATGCAGCAATCCGAGCGTGTAACCGTGCATGAATTCGCTGTCGGTCTTGAGGTTCATGACCCCGCCGGGTTTGAGGATTTTTTGGTACAATGCCAGGAAATCGGCGTTGGTCATGCGGTGTTTGGTGCGTTTGTATTTGATCTGCGGATCGGGGAAAGTAATCCAGATTTCATCGACTTCATGGCTAAAAAAAATATGGTCGATGAGCTCGATTTGCGTACGAACGAAAGCCACGTTAGACAGTCCCGAATCGACAGCAGTTTTCGCGCCACGCCAGAACCGCGCGCCCTTAATGTCTATGCCGATAAAGTTTTTTTTGGGATATCGCTCGGCCAAACCGATGGTATATTCGCCTTTGCCGCAGCCGAGTTCTAGTACAAGCGGATGGTCGTTCTTGAAAAAATCGATATTCCACTTGCCTTTGAGCGCGAATGAATCGGAGGTGACCTCTTCTCTTGTTGGCTGGAAAACGTTTGTAAAAGTTTCGTTCTCCTTAAATCTTTTTAGCTTATTTTTACTTCCCACGGTATACTTAATGTTTTGGCAAAATTAAGGAAATATACCGCACGGGAAATGTTTTTATCTTGCCGACACCAAATCCGACAAAACAAAAATGCCTTTAGACCTGACTTCCAAAAACATACTCGTCGCGCCGCTCAATTGGGGATTGGGCCATGCCACGCGCTGTATCCCAATTATCCAGGCGCTAGAAGCCAACGGATTTACGCCGATTATCGCATCCGACGGTGTGGCACTCGACATGCTGCGAAAAGAATTCCCACATTTGATTGCACTGGAATTGCCCTCCTACGACATTGAATATGCCAAGAACGGCGCCAATTTCAAATGGAAGATGCTCAAGAACATGCCCCGCATGATCGACGCCGTACTTGCAGAGAAAAAGCAAGTCAAGAAATGGGTTAAGGAATACAACCTCACCGGCATCATATCAGACAACCGCATTGGGGTGTTCAACAAGAAAGTGCAATCGGTATTCGTGACGCACCAACTCAATGTTTTGAGCGGGAATACAACTTGGTTTTCGAGCAGGTTGCACCAACAGGCCATGCGGAAATTCGATGAATGCTGGGTGCCCGATTGGGAAGAAAAACCCAACCTTACCGGCAAACTCGGCCACGTCAAGCAAGCCGATTTCCCAATCAAATACCTTGGGCCTTTAAGTCGGCTTACTAAAGAAAATCTACGCAAAAAATACGATTTGATGGTGATCCTTTCGGGGCCAGAACCACAACGTGGCATGCTCGAGCAGCGGCTGCGCGAGCTAGTTCCCCAATACGATGGCGAGGTGGTTTTTATCTGCGGCAAGGTCGAGGCCAAACAGAAAAAGGAACAAGCCGGGCGCGTGACCTATTACAATTTCATGACCACCCATCAGTTGCAACAGACCTTCAACGAAAGCGGGCTGGTACTCTGCCGCTCTGGGTATACTACGATTATGGACCTTGCTAAACTGGGCAAGAAAGCCTTTTTCATCCCTACGCCGGGCCAATACGAACAGGAATACCTCGCCAAAAAATTGCAGCGCGGCGGCCTCTTCCCTTTTGCTTCGCAGGACGATTTTAAACTCGAAGATTTGGCGCAGACCGAAATTTATAAGGGTTTGCCCGAGCGTGAGAACGCTGTGCACTGGAAGAATTTATTTTGCCTTTTCGAGTGTGAATGAGAATTCAGAACCCACACCAAATTGGCTTTCCACGTAAATCTTTTCGTCATGCGCCTCAATGATGTGCTTGACGATTGACAGCCCGAGACCCGATCCACCTTCGCTGCGGGCGCCGCTTTTATCGACGCGGTAAAACCGTTCGAACAACCTTGGGATGTTTTGCTTTTCGATGCCTTCGCCATTGTCCTTAAAACGCACGATGACTTTGTTTTCTGTAAGGCTTTCGATGCTGACTTCAGTCGAACCTTTCTCCTTACCATATTTGATGGAGTTCACCACGAGATTGATCACAACTTGCTCGATCTTCTCGCGGTCGGCTTGCACCATGATGGGTTTGTTGTAGCGCATGTCAAAAAGCAGCATGATGTCTTTTTTGGAGGCTTCCATTTCGAGCAAATCAAAGACATCCTGAACGAGTTTGACGATATTGAACTGCGTGATATCGAGGTTGAGATCGCCGAGTTCGAGCTTGGTAATCATATCCAAATCCTGCACGATGTAAATGAGCCGCTCGACGCCTTTCTCGGCACGTTCGAGGTATTTTTTGCGCACAGTTTTGTCGCTCATGGCGCCGTCGAGCAAAGTAGAAAGATAGCCCTGTACTGTAAATAAAGGGGTTTTGAGCTCGTGTGAGACATTGCCCAGGAACTCGCGTCGGTATTCTTCGCGCACCTTGAGCATTTCGATCTCGAGTTTTTTGTCGGTGGCGAATTTCTTGACTTCGCGCGTGAGCGTGGCCATGTCTGTGGTCACTGATTGGTTCCTGAAAGAAGAGGATTCGAGTAGCGAAACATCGTCGTAAATTTTCTTTACGCGACGGTAAATGAACCGCTCTACACGGTATTGCAATACAAAGAAGGAAAAAGCCGCGATGCACACGGCGAAATACAAGCAAAAATCGAGTGAAAATTCAAAAAACCACCAAGTTAAAAACGCAACCAATGCCGTGGAGAAAAAGGTAATGTACAACGCCGAACGGATTGCAAACTTGTAGGTTTTTTTGAAACTGACACCCATTTACACTTCAAACTTATAGCCAACCCCTTTGATGGTCTTAAAAAAGTCATCGCCGATTTTCTCGCGCAGTTTGCGGATGTGTACATCTATGGTGCGCCCGCCTACGATGACTTCATTGCCCCATACTTTATCGAGGATTTCCTCGCGCTTGAAAACTTTTCCGGGTTTGGAGGCAAGTAGGTAAAACAACTCGAATTCCTTTCTGGGCAAAACGATTTCAGTGTTGTCCTTAATGATTTTATACTCTTCGCGGTTGATTTCTATACCACCAACATTGAGGGTTTCGGAGTTTTTACCATCGTCGTCCTTGAGCCTTCTGAGTAGCGCCTTGACTTTACTCACGAGCAATTTGGGTTTGATGGGTTTGGTGATGTAGTCGTCGGCACCGGCGTCAAAACCGGCTACCTGTGAGTAATCTTCGCCGCGAGCGGTTAAAAAGGTGATGATGACCTGGCTGAGTTCGGGCGTTTTGCGGATGATTTCGCAGGCTTCCATCCCGTCCATTTCTGGCATCATGACATCCATGATGATGAGTTGCGGCAGTTCCTTTTTGGCTTTGGCCACGGCTTCTTTCCCGTTTGCGGCGGTTACGACCTGATAACCTTCTTGGGTGAGGTTGTATCCTACAATCTCTAAGATATCCTGTTCGTCGTCAACGAGTAAAATCTTAATGTCTTTTTTCTTCATTGGATGAAAAAGTTGGGGTTTGAGATTGTAAATGTAAAGATAAAAAAATACGCCTATTTCGAGTTAACCGTAATTTAATATGTTAACAATTCGGTAATCTTTAGCAAACCAAATCGTAATAGGCGAATAACATGAACTTTACAGCTCGGGCGTTACTTTGCCCCAAATTAAACTAAACACCATAATGAAATTAAGATTTTTAATGCTCACCTTATTTATTAGTTCTTTCGTGCTGGCGCAAACCAAAGGTACGATATCGGGCACGATCACCGATAAAGAATCTAATAATGCACCTTTACCGTTTGCCAACGCGATGATCAAGGGAACCCAAATCGGGACCACTTCGGATGAAAACGGAAAATACTCCTTTAATGTAGCGGCCGGAACCTATACCCTTGTTTTTAGCTTTTTGGGTTATGAAAATGCAGAAGCTTCGGTAACCGTTGTGGCCGGAGAAACCGTTACAATCAACAAAGTTCTCGGTTCAGGTAATTACACCTTAGAAGATGTAGTGGTGAAAGCTGCCGCTGTAAGCCGCGAAAAAGAGACCGCCTTGTTGCTCGAACAAAAGAAAGCAGTCGAAATCAAACAAAGTATCGGTGCTCAGGAAATGTCGAGAAAAGGCGTAAGTGATGTAGAGGAAGGTCTTTCTAAAATTACAGGGATTGCTAAAGTAGAATCGCGCGGTTTGTTCGTCAGAGGGCTTGAAGACCGTTACAACAACCTATTGATCAATGATTTGCAGGCTCCGTCTAACAGCCCGTTTAAGAAAATCATCCCGTTGGATTTATTCCCAACCGACATTGTAGGTGTACTGAGCGTTTACAAGACGTTCAATCCAAATATCTCAGGTGATTTTGCCGGAGCGACCATTAATATTGAAACGGCTCAGCCCCGCACGAGCATTACAAAAATCAGCACCGGATTTGGGTTTACTACTGGGAACAACGGCCGCGATTTTCTGATTTCTGAAGACGCCAACACCACGCAAGGGTTTTTGGGTTTCCTCGGCAAAGACCGTGAATTGCCTGCTTATTATGGCGGAAGACCTTCTGGTAAAAAAGCGAGTGCTACAGACTATGCCAATTCATCGAAACAAAATTCATGGAATGTTGACCAGACCTCAAGCCCAATCAATAACAGTGTGGGGTTTTTGCATGCCGAGAAATTCAAGCTTGAAAAAGAGCGTTCCATCAGCTATATCTTTTCGTTGAATGCCGACAACAATTACCAAATCCGCAAGGGTATTGATAGAACTTTCAACCAGGGACAAGGTAATTACGACAACAACCTCTCAACCTCCAAATATTCTTACATCACTTCCTTTTCGGGGTTGGCGGGCGTGAAATACAAATCGAACCGTTTTGGGATTGCGCTGAATTCTTTTATGCTCCGATCGACCTCTAGTATCATCCAGGACCAATTGGGTTATACAAATAGCTTGTCGACCAACCCGAATATCCTGATTCGGGCCAACCAATTTGAGGAATCTAAATATTGGAACAACCAATTATTAGCCAATTACGACCTCACCGCCAGTGGAAACCACAGCCTTAAAGGCGGGCTTTCTTATGTGAAAACTTCATTTATCCAGCCAGACCGCAAATTCATCACCGGTGAAAAAATAAGCGAAACCGAAATCAACACGACCTATGGCGGAAACAATTTGATCCGTCAATTCCTTGATGTTTCGGGCGACCGTTACTTTTCGTCAATGCTGGAATACAGCTTGAAGTTTGCAGAGAAGGGCAACGGCAAACAAAACAAAATCTCGATAGGCTACAATGGGTTCAACAATGAGGAGATTTCATCCTATCGTTTCGTTTTCGGCAAACCGTTGGTGTCTACTTCGTTTAATGTGGCGGTCAATGATATTGATGACAAGATCAACCAAGACGTAGATTCAGGACTTTTGGTCTTTACAGAGGAATCGACCGGAGACTACAAGTCTAAGTTAATCCAGACGGTCAACGCGGGTTATGTGAATGCCTTTTTCAATTTCGGTTCTAAATGGGAAATCAATGCCGGAGTACGTGCCGAGAATTCGGTTCGCGAAATCAAATACCGCCAGATTAGTGACGCTTTTACCGCGAAATATAGAAAAATCACCAAAGAGAAACTCGATTTCCTACCGTCGGTAAACCTTAAGTATCTATTGAACGAGAACAGCAACATTCGTTTTGCAGGATCTAAAACCATCACCAAACCGGTATCGATAGAAGTCATGCCCATACAATACGTCAATCCCGACGGCACTGTAGAGTTGGGAAATCCAAACCTCAACAATAGCGACAACATCAACGTCGATTTAAAATATGAACTGTTCCCAAATGCCAAAGAACTGGTTGCAGTAGGTGTTTTTGGCAAACAGATTGAAAATCCGATTGAACGTGTATTCATTCCAACGGCTAGTAGCGGCGGACAAATCACTACCTATCAGAATTCAAAATCGGCGATACTCTATGGTGCAGAATTAGAGGTGTTGCTGCAACTGAAACGCATCAGTCCCGCATTAGACGCTTTCTCTTTTGGCTTCAACACTTCGTTGATGCAGACTGAAGTCGAAGTAGATAAAATTAAAAATCCACTCGAAAACAACAGCAAAAGAGATTTGCAAGGCGCGGCCAATTGGGTGATTAACTCAGATTTGAAATACGATTTTGAGTTTAGCGAAGATATGAAAAACAGCATCTCGTTGGTATATGGTGTATCGGGTGACAGGATTTACGCAGTAGGAACTGCCGGGTTGGATCATATTTACGAAAAGCCTTTTCATAAAGTGGATTTTGTTTGGTCAAGCAAACTATCTAAAAACATCGATTTGAAATTGGCGGTGGACAACATCCTGAATCCATCTTTTAAGAGACAACTCGGCTCCAAAAGCACAGTGAACATTACCGAAACCGACCTTACCGTACGTGAATTCAAGCGAGGAACCGGCGTGTCGCTCAACATCAATTACACATTTTAAAAAATTTAAACACAACTATATTTCAACTATTAAAAACAAAAAAAAAATGAAAACCAAATTTTTATTGATGGCTTTTGCCGCGACATTATTTTTAAATTCTTGTTCGTCAAGCGATGATGAGGATGTAATTATTACCCCGCCACTAGGAAGCGGAGAAATCGGCGGACAGGCTACAGCAGACAAAACCTTTATCAAAGGAAATTATACACTTAGCGGTGTATACAAAATCAAAGCGGGTGTCACGGTAACTTTTGCCGCTGGATCAACAATTACTGCCGATGTAACCTCGGGAACCGATGCTATCGTGGTAGAAAACGGCGGAAAACTTATCATGAACGGAACTGCTGCCGAACCTATCGTATGTACCGAAGTTTCTAAAGTGGCCGGCTCATGGGGCGGAATCATCATTTACGGAGACGCTCCTATTGTTGGCGCAGCCGGAGTTGCTACTGCAACTGCAGAAGATGGTTTAACCAATGATGCTAACACTGCTTACACTTATGGCGGAACCAATGCAGCGCACAACGGCGGTACCTTAAGATATGTACGTGTAGAGTACGCTGGTAAAAAAATCACCGACGGAACCAGCGAAATGAACGGCTTTTCATTCTACTCTGTTGGATCTGGAACCATCCTTGAAAATCTGGTGTCTTACAAAGGTGCCGATGACGGATTTGAATTCTACGGTGGTACGGTAAGCGCAAAAAACCTTATTTCTTACGGAAACTCTGATGATTCATTCGATTGGCAAGATGGCTGGAGAGGCCAAAACAACACCAATTGGTATGCTTACCAAACCGGTACAGGAAACTTCGGTATGGAAATCGAGGCAAAAAGTGTGAACAACGGCTTTTGGCCAATAATTGACAACATCACATTAAAAAGAGCTGCGGGTACTATCACAGAAGGTGGTTCCTCTGCTGCAGAGTATGATGCCATCCAGTTTAAAAAACAAGGAAACGGTGTGTTTAGCAACATCTTGATTGCGGGTTACACTACCGCTGGTGCTACAGCAGTTCGTATCCAGGACAATGCAACCAACACCGATCAAATCAGTTCTGGTAAAGTAAAATTGCTTAACGTACAAATCAACGACGGGACCTCGCAAAGTGCTGGTGCCGCTGGTATAATTGTAAACTTCGCGCCTAGCAACTACACGTTGGGTACCACCACAGGAGCAACGATAACTCCTGGCGCTTGGGCTGTCGTAGATGGCGTAAACTTATTGCAATAATAGTATTTGAATTCAGTTTTGAGAGAGCACCCTTTTATGGGTGCTTTTTCTTTTAAACGCCTTAATTATCAGTAATATCGGTTTTTTTTACAAGAGTTACAGTTTTGGCTTGATGTTTGAAATTAATTTTTTACTTTTACCCCATAAATGTAGCCATGAAGAAAAATTACCTTTATAGTATTGCTTTGTTGTTTTGCTTGTTTTCCCTTGCGGCTTCTGCTCAGGACAAACAAGGAATCGACGGTTTGAGTTTCTACCCAAACCCTGTGAGCAATGGCAAAATCTACATTACTTCTAAGTCTTCGCTTGACAAGGAAATCACCATTTTTGACGTTCTTGGTAAAAAAGTCCTTCAGGTCACGATGAACTCACGCGAACTCAACATCGCCTCCTTATCTCCAGGCGTTTACATCATTAAGATCCACGAAGGTGACGCTACAGCTACTCGAAAGCTGATTGTGAAATAACTTTAACTTCTTTTATCCTTTTTTTCACACTAAAACGGCACCGGCCAAAAAAAATACTAGCTATCTTTGTCTTATAATTTAAAAACTCAAACATGAAAAAACTTTACACTTTATCAATTCTTTTTATTTCTGCGGTTACATTCGCACAAAGCGTTGTGATCAGCCGCGTGGTTGATGGCACTTTGCCTTCTGACGGTTGTGCAGGAGCGACAGGTACTTCAAGCCCAAAAATTACTGAGCTTTATGTATCAGGAACTATTGACTTTACCAACTACAGGCTACAGACCGAATCAAACGGTGCTGCCGATGCTGGGGCCATTTCCTGGAATTCAGGTTTGGATTTAACGCCACTGGGAACAGTTTCTAACGCCTACATCCACCTGGTAGTAACGCCAACCACTACATTCAATGAAATGTATCCTGCCATTGTTTTGCCTACCGGTTTGGCTGGCGGAAACATTCCTAACGGAAATGGTAACGATGCTTACAGAATCGTAATCACTGACGGTGCTACGCCAACTCCTGCGGTAGTTTCTGTTGTAGACCAATTTGGAAATCCTTTAGATATCCCTGGAGGTTCTGCAGATTATAGCGCTGCGTGGGCTTACCAAGACAGTTATGCCAAAAGAAATGACGGCGTGGGACCAAACGGAGGTGTTTTCGTAAACTCTTCTTTTACTTACGGAGGACTTGCCGCTTTCGTTGCTCCAAACAACAACTGTGCGTTTATTTCAAACGCAATCAGCTTGAGCACTTTTGCTTTGGCCAAACAAAACTTCGACATTGCTGGTTTAAAAGTATATCCTAACCCAGTAACAGCCGGAAACTTGTTCGTAACTTCAGACAGCAACGATACCAAACAAGTAACTATTTTTGATGTGTTGGGCAAACCAGTTGTAAAAGCAACGGTAACCAACCAACCAATCAACGTAGCTGCGCTAAGCGGTGGTGTTTACATGGTTAAAATTACTGAAGCAGGAAAAACAGCTACCAGAAAATTAGTGATCAGATAATTCACTTTTCCCTCATACTAAAAACTCCAATTGCAAAGTTGGAGTTTTTTTATTTCCCTACTTTTGCACCCTAGGCCCTCACGCCGAATTGAAACATTAATAAAAGCAGCTTGCATCCCGTTCCCGACATATTCACTATAACCACCCAAAAGCAATTCGAGAAGACCGCGCTTAAAGTGTTTCGTTTTCAATACGAAAATAATAAGGTGTATCGTGAATTTTGCGATTTCCTTCATATCGATGTCGGCACCATAAAATCCCTTACCCAGATTCCATTCCTGCCCATACAATTTTTTAAAAGCCACGAAGTTGTTTCAAACACCAATCCTATCCAGGAAACCTTCACCAGCAGCGGCACCACGGGCATGATCACGAGCAAGCACTTGGTCACCGACATTACTTTGTACGAAGCAAGTTACCGCAAAGCGTTCGCCGAATTTTATGGTAACATCGAGGATTATGTGGTATTGGCTTTGCTTCCATCCTATCTCGAACGCGACGGATCATCACTGATTTATATGGTGAAGGATTTGATTGACCGCACCAACAACCCAGACAGCGGATTCTACCTCAACCAATACGACGCACTGATTGAAAAACTCACCGCACTCGACAAGGCCGGGCAAAATGTAATCCTTATCGGGGTGACTTATGCGCTGCTCGACCTCATCGAAAAGCACCAATTTCAACTTCAAAATACCATTGTCATGGAAACGGGTGGTATGAAAGGCAAGCGCCGCGAAATGATCCGGGAGGAATTGCACGCGCAATTGTGCGAAGGCTTCGGGGTGTCGGCAATCCATTCAGAATACGGCATGACCGAGCTCTTGTCGCAGGCTTACTCATTAGGTGACGGCGTTTTTGAATGTCCACCGTGGATGCAAATCCTGATCCGCGACACCGAAGACGCACTAACTTACATCGACAACGGAAAAACCGGCGGCATCAACGTCATCGACCTCGCCAATATCAATTCCTGCTCGTTCATCGCCACGCAGGATTTGGGTAAAAAAAAGCCCAACAACTCGTTTGAGGTATTGGGCAGGTTTGATCATTCGGATATTCGGGGTTGTAATTTGATGGTTCTTTAGGAGACGGCTGCGCCTATGGAGACGCTGCGCTATAGAAACGGCTGCGCCTATAGAAACGCTGCGCTGTAGACACGCTGCGCTTTGGACACGGCTGCGCCTTTAGACGCGCCCTTTGGGCTTTGGCCGTTGGGACGCAAAGATGCGCAAAGGAGCGCAAAGACACGCAAAAATTAAAACACAGATTCCACAGATTCCACAGATTTCACGGATTTAGAACAATCCAATCTGTGAAATTTGTGGAATCTGTGTTGTTTAAACTTTAAGCAAGGATACGCAACACGAAATAGTTTTTCTTGCCGCGTTGGAGCAGGACGAATTGGTTGTTGATTAGGTCTTTTTCTGAAAGCTGGAATCCTTCGGCTACTTTTTCCTTGTTTACTGCGATGGAGTTTTCGGTCAGGGCGCGTCTGGCTTCGCCGTTGGATTTGAGGAAACCCGATTTTTCGTTGAGCACTTCTACGATGTCAATCCCGTTTTTTACATCGGCTATAGCAACTTCGGCTTGCGGAACGCCGTCAAAAATTTCAAGGAAGGTTTGGCTGTCTAGCGTTTTGAGCTCTTCTGAGGTCGAGTTCCCAAACAAGATATTCGACGCCTTGATGGCCTTGTCCAATTCTTCCTGTCCGTGTACAAAAACCGTAATCTCTTCGGCCAGCTTGCGTTGCAACACGCGCAAATGCGGCGCTTCCTTGTGTTGTGAAACGAGCACGTTGATTACCGATTGGTCTAAGAACGTAAAAATCTTAATGTACTTCTCTGCATCCTCATCCGATGTATTGAGCCAAAACTGGTAGAATTTATATACCGAGGTTTTGTCGGCGTCGAGCCAAATGTTTCCACCTTCGGATTTGCCGAATTTCGAGCCGTCGGCTTTGGTGATCAATGGTGTGGTGAGTGCAAAAGCTTTTGCTTCAACATTCGGGTTCATGCGGCGCACGAGTTCGGTTCCTGTGGTGATGTTGCCCCATTGGTCGCTGCCGCCCATCTGCAACACGCAATTGTAATGTTTGTGCAAGTGGTAGAAATCGTAGCCCTGGATGAGCTGGTAGGTGAACTCGGTAAACGACATGCCGTCGCCGGCTTCACCGCTCAAACGTTTCTTGACCGAATCCTTGGCCATCATATAATTCACGGTAATCCGCTTTCCTACTTCACGCGCAAAGTCAATGAACGTGAAACTTTTCATCCAGTCGTAGTTGTTGACCATGACTGGCGCGAGTTCGCCCGGCGTACTGAAGTCCAAAAAACGCGACAACACACTTTTGATGCCCGCCACATTCTTGGCCAACGTCTCCTCATTGAGCAAATTGCGCTCGTCTGATTTCCCCGAAGGATCACCAATCATTCCCGTAGCGCCGCCCACCAGTGCAATGGGTTTGTGCCCAAAGTTCTTGAGGTGTACCAGCAAAATGATCTGTACCATGCTGCCAATGTGCAACGAATCGGCGGTTGGGTCAAACCCGATATACGCCGTCGTGGATTCCTTTAGCAATTGCGCTTCGGTTCCGGGCATGCTGTCATGGTAGAGGCCGCGCCATTTGAGTTCTTCGACTAGGTTTTTCATTGGTGTAATTTTGCGCAAAGATAACAAGGAGTTGTGTAGTCACAAAGTTTATTTTTTTGGAGCTGATTCCCGCTTTCCGCTGCTATCTTTTGCGCTCGTGCCTCGCTGCAAAAGGATATCCGCTGCAATCGGGGCTATGCTGCCGCAGGCTTTCTTTTGTCTTGATACAAAAGAAACAAAAAATCAATGGCCTCCGGATAAAAAGCTAAAAACTACCTCGCAAAAGCGGGCGCTTGCTGAGCCGTTCGCCTTTCAGGCTCACTCTTAACGCTGCGCGCTGCCGCTTTTTCTCGTTGTTTTTCACGCTTTTTCCCCGAACGGCCAGCCAGGCAGGAAGTATCTATTTTATTTTTCG
>DLHP01000030.1:201276-344700 GCA_002483285.1 Flavobacterium sp. UBA7665 | reverse complement strand
CACTTCGCGTGATTAAGAGATAATTAATCTCAAGCATAAAAAGAAAGCCTTCCCGGAAACGGGGAGGCTTTTTTTATTAGTAAAGGCAGAAAAATAAAAAGCCTGTTCGCAATGAACAGGCTTTTCTTATCGGTGACAACCGTTCAACTCAAACGCATCCGCACATACACATGCTTAATACCTCGTTTTTCTGAGTCGCGTTCGTCAATTTCAACAATGTCCCTGAGCGATTTGAGCAAAGGCGTGAGTTTGGCAAATCCGTAATTGCGCGGGTCGAACTCGGGTTTTTTCTTAACAATCAAATTGCCCACATCACCCAGGAATGCCCAGCCGTCATCATCACCAATGGCTTCAATGGTCGATTCGATGAGCTCGACGGTTTGCGCATCTATTTTGCTCACGATTTCTTTTTCTACCGGAACTTCTACGGGAATTTCTACCGGGACAATCTTGGATTTCCTACGGGAATTGCCACCCGACGCCACCGTTGGTGCTGGTTTTTGAATTTTGTTTTTGGGCACCGCACCTTCGAGTACTTCAAGGAAAATGAATCGATCGCAAGCCGCGATCAACGAAGTGGGCGTTTTCTTTTCGCCGATACCAATCACTTTCATCCCTGATTCGCGCAAACGGATGGCAAGCCGCGTAAAATCTGAGTCGCTGGATACGATGCAGAAACCGTCTACTTTTTCGGTATAAAGCAAATCCATCGCGTCGATGATGAGCGCAGAATCGGATGAGTTCTTTCCGGTGGTATAGCTGTACTGCTGTACCGGCGTAATGGCGTGTTCGAGCAAAACGCCTTTCCAGCCCGCGGCGTTTGGACGTGTCCAGTCGGCATAAATGCGTTTGGTGGTTGGCGTGCCGTATTTGGCGATTTCCTCCATCATGCCTTTGACGTTGCTGTAGGGCACATTGTCGGCATCGATGAGGACGGCTAATCGTAGTTCTTTAAAATTTGGCATAAGTGTTTATTTTTTTGCTGCTAATACTTTGATTGAAATGTTATCGACCATGACATCACTGATGACGCCTTCGCCCTCTTTGAGTAATACGACGGCATAGGCTTCTTTTTTAACATCATCAGACGACTCGTTGTAAATCCGCTCTGCTTTGGCGGCTTTGTACTCATTGACATAAAAACGATCAAACGGATAACTGATGGTCAAGGTGGGTTTGTCTAAACCAAAAACATAATCTACTTTGCACATGACATAATTCTGATTATTAGGCCGTTGAGCGCTTATAGAAACGACTTTCGCGTAACCTCGCTCATCAATCGTTAAATTGGCAAATACCGTCTGCCCACTTTTCCATACGTCTTTGCTTTTGATGGCAAAACTGGTCTGGTCGTAATTCAGGTACACGTATTTGCCTCGGAATGGATCGTTAGGGTCAACCGGTGCGGTACGGAATTTCCAGACTTTACCGGTATCGAGGATGTCTTCCTGATGGGAAATCATCTGAAACGGCACCGCGAGTTGCACAACAGCCAACACGGCAAAGAGCATGAGTTTGGTTTTATTGCCCATTGGATTTCCTTTTTTTGAGCATGAGATAATTGGCCAGGAAAAACCCGAGGCCGACTAAAATGAATAGCGTGCCGCGTACCACAAAGCTGAATTCGGTATCAAAGAATCGACAAATTACCAAGATGGTAATGATGGTGAGCCCGAAATTGAGGATGCCGAGATTGTTTAGTTTGCTGCTGCGCCGAATTTCGGACAAGCCCATGAGCAGTACGAGGATGTTCACGCCGATGTGGCTCAAATTACCTGTGCAAAACAGCAATGTCGTCATTAAAAAAGCAATATCGATGATCCGGATGCGGTGGTAACGGCCGTGATTTTTTTTGAAAAACAAAACAATCGCTGCGAGCGTGAGCAGCGCGGTGGTGATAAAGGTGAGGTGTTTAGGGCCGGTTATAAATGTAATCCAACCAGCCTCAGCGGTGTGAAAGGAAAGGTGACGTTCAAAAGTGAGGAGGAGCAAAGTAAAGATTGTCCCAACCTGGCCGATTATAAAAAAGCTATTATTGCGCGTGCTTTGCGTTTCAAAAAACGGCTGTGAACTAATGAAATAATAAATCGCGAACAGGCTCATATAAGACAAATAAATCAAATCACCGCCGCCATCGCAAAACCGCGAGAGGCAAATCATTATTGACAAACACAAGAACCAATGGTGGAAAAACGTGAAATTCTGGTCGGGTTTGGATTGTAACAGCCGGAAATAGTAAGGAACAATCGCAGCGAGCAACAACCAATATTCATAATTGGCATCGTTCCAATATTCGATTGCGAAACTTCCGTAATACGTAATCCCTGAAATGTAAAGTAGCGAAGTCACCGAGGAACGCATCAAATACACCTGCGGCAGCGCCAAAACCATCCAGGTGAGTACAAACGATTCGAGGTTGCCGGGAATGTTGTAGACCTGCGCCACGAGTGCAATGCTCGCGCCAATCCCGAGAAACAAAAACGCTGAGGCACTTTCCCGCCAACCCGGATTTTTTGGTTTTTTAAAGAGCGCTATTGCACAGAAAAGTTGACCAATAAGTAAAGGGAGGAAAGAGAGGCAGGCTTTGGCGAGTTGCGGCAAATCGTCCCAGTTGTGCGCGAGGATCAGGATGATTCCAAGTCCGCTGAGTATGGCGCCGAGGATCGAGAAAATGGTGAGCAGCTTGCCCGGATTTTCTGTTGTGCCCGATTCGTAGTAGCTGCGGATGTCCTGCGCGGTGTCATGGCTGATGACTTTCGCGTGGACAAGCTCGTCGAGTTCGGCTATGAATTTCCTTGACATGGGTTTGGATTATTTTCAAATGTACGAAAAACATCCATTGAAAACGGCGGCCATAGCCCTGATGGCAGCGGCATCCTTTTGCTGGCTTCTTTAGCCAGTAAAAGATATAGCGTACAGCAGGACCGAGCTCCTAAAGAGCGAACTGGCGTTAAGCAATCAGCTCCTTAAAATAATTAGAAAACTACACCTATTTTACACGGGAAATCCCTACTTTTGCGCCATCAAAAACCGCTTTTTTAAACGACCATGGTAAAAGATTTATTCGAAAGAATTCAGAGCAATAAAGGCCCGTTGGGCAAATGGGCATCGCAGGCAGAAGGCTATTATGTGTTCCCGAAACTCGAAGGCGATTTGGGTCCGCGCATGCAGTTTCACGGTAAGGAGATCCTCAATTGGAGCATCAACGATTACCTGGGACTGGCCAACCATCCTGAAGTACGAAAGGTAGATGCCGAAGCTGCACAACAGTATGGCGCCGCATATCCGATGGGCGCGCGTATGATGAGTGGGCACACCCAATACCACGAACAGCTCGAAAGGGAATTGGCTGCCTTTGTAATGAAGGAAGCCGCTTATTTGCTTAATTTTGGATACCAGGGAATGGTGTCGATCATTGATGCGTTGGTGACCAAGAATGACATTATCGTTTACGATGTGGATTCGCACGCTTGTATCATAGATGGCGTGAGGTTGCATATGGGCAAGCGTTTTACTTACCGCCACAACGACCTGGAAAGCATGGAGAAAAACCTGCAACGTGCCACTAAAATGGCCGAGGAAACCGGAGGTGGAATTTTGTTCATCACCGAAGGCGTTTTTGGGATGCGTGGCCAACAAGGCAAGTTGAAGGAAATCGTGGCGATGAAAGACAAATACAACTTCAGGCTGCTTGTAGATGATGCGCATGGTTTTGGAACGCTGGGTAAAACAGGCGCCGGAGCAGGTGAGGAGCAAGGTTGCCAGGACGGGATTGACGTGTATTTCTCGACTTTTGCCAAATCGATGGCGAATATTGGGGCATTCGTAGCCGCAGACCAGGACATTATTGA
This sequence comes from Flavobacterium sp. UBA7665, assembly GCA_002483285.1. Classification (GTDB taxonomy): domain Bacteria; phylum Bacteroidota; class Bacteroidia; order Flavobacteriales; family Flavobacteriaceae; genus Flavobacterium. Next base: position 340,849 of record DLHP01000030.1, on the reverse strand, counting down.
TTATTTGAAATACAATTTGCGCTCGCAGATGTTTGCCAAGGCTTTACCGATGATCCAAACCATTGGGTCACTCAAACGATTGGAAATGTTGCGCACCATGCCCGAACTCAAAGACAAGCTTTGGGAGAATGTAGATGCATTGCAAAACGGGCTCAAATCGCGCGGTTTTGATATTGGCGATACCAACACTTGTGTGACGCCGGTTTACCTCCAAGGCAGTATACCTGAAGCGATGATGCTCGTGAATGATTTGCGTGAGAATTACCATATTTTCTTATCGATTGTGGTTTATCCGGTGATTCCGAAGGGAATTATCTTGTTACGCATGATTCCAACGGCGACGCACACATTACAGGATATCAACGAGACGTTGGACGCTTTTGAAGCGGTACGCGAGAAGCTTACCAGCGGTACTTACCTTAAGATTGCTGCTGAGAAAACAGTAGATATGAGCGAAGAGCGTTAGGCTTTTGTTGTTTTATAGATGAAACCGCTTCCTTTTGGGGCGGTTTTTTTATGGTTGCTAAGCGGTTTGACGTTTAACGTTAGCTGTAGAATTTATGCTTCGGGAAGTTGTCGGGAATTCTTAGATTGGCACTGGGGAGGGGCTGGTACTTTCCCTAATGATTTCTGAGATTCTGCAGATGTAGGAAAACTATAGTGTTTCATAAAATTTTAAATCAGGTGCCTGACAGACCATTGTTGGCCTCGATGCTTTTGAAGCAGCGAAAAGATTTGGGTGACAAAACGGTGTTAATTTTTCATATCTACGCGCTCAAAGCCGTAAATTTAAGTTCAGAATTTGAATCTACGATATGAAAAAAGTACTCGCCTTTGCATTTTTACTCGTAATGTTTGCCTGTAAAAATGAACCGAAACCGATTGTTTCTCCACAACCTGTTGCTGTTGAGGCACCCCTACTACACGAATGTTACCAAGGAATTTTAGGTAAAGATACCATCACGATGAACCTCGAGCTCAGGGGTAATGAAGTCACGTCAGGGCAATTGCATTACAATTTTTTCGAGAAGGATGACAACCAAGGTGAACTCACCGGGCTCATCGTAGGCGATACGTTGAAAGCTGCTTATACTTTTATGTCAGAAGGCGCGGCCACGGTGCGTGAAGTGGCATTCCTCAAAAAAGGGAAAAACTATATAGAAGGTTACGGGGAAGTGGTGGATGACAACCAAGGCAATGTGAGTTTCAAGGATACCAAAAAACTCCGTTTCGATGGAAAAATCATCCTGGCAAAAACCTATTGCAACTAACTACAAATCTTTACGGTAAGTGCGGCGCTTGCGGTGTACTTCTGGGTTAAAATGTTTCCAGAGGTTGTGGATGGCGTGGTTTTCCTCGAGCTCGGGCGTGCGGATGCAATGCGTAATACCGAGTCTTGAAAACGTTTCGTAGTATTCGTGGAAGATCATCGACGTGACGCCTTTACTTTGGTATTCGGGCAAAATCCCAATCAGGTAAAATAAAACCGCCTTGCTGTGTTTTCGGGCCTGGAGTAGGTGGTACCAACCAAACGGGAATAATTTTCCCTTGGCTTTCTGCAGCGCGTGCGAAAAATCGGGCATGACAATACTGAAAGCGACCATTTTATCGTCTTTGTCCATCACAAATTTGATGTATTCGGGGTTGATGAACGGGATGTATTTTTTCTTGAAATATTCTTTTTGCACATCGGTAATCGCGACGAATGACGCGAGGTTTGCGTAGGCCGTGTTGAACAAGTCGAACATCTTATCTACGTAAGGCAGAATGTCTTTGGTGTTTGTGAAGTTGAGCGATTTGAGCTGGTAACGCTTTGAAATCATCACCTGCGCTTTCTCAAAAAAATCGGTTGGTATGTCGTTGAACGGGAACCAACTTTCGTGGTATTCTTTTTCTTTCGCAAAACCCAGTTGCTCGAGGTGTGTTACGTAATACGGATAATTGTACCAGGTAATCATGGTACCGATGTTGTCATAACCTTCTGAAAGCACGCCAACTTTTTCGAGATTAGAGAATCCCATCGGGCCTTCTGCATGTTCGAGATTGTGTTTGCGCCCGAGTTCAAAGACTTTTTCCAACAGGGCTTTACTTACCTCGATATCGTCGATCACATCCCACCAACCAAAACGCACTTTGCTTTTCTTTTGGTCGTTGACTTCGCTCCAGTTAATGATGGCAGCAATCCGGCCTACAATTTTGTCGTCTTTGTAGGCGAGGAAAAAATGCGCTTCGGCCGTTTGGAATGCTGGGTTTTTGGCTTTGTCGAACGTCTCCATTTCATCGGCAATCAAAGGCGGCACCCAATATGGATGGTCTTTGTACAACCCAAACGGAAAAGTGACGTAATCTTTTAATGACTTTTTATCGGTAACTTCTTTAACGGTAATCATTCTTTTACTTTTTCGCCGTTCTCGATGGCGTCGAGGCGCTTTTTGGCTTTTTCTTTTTTCTTATCTTTTTTCTTGTCTTCCTTGCTTTTTTTCTCTTTTGGGATGCGCAGGTAAACGTCCTCGTAGTTGTCGTCGAAACGCCACGAAACACCGATTCCGCCCACGACCAATGAAGGGTTGTTTTGTATGTTGGTGCCTATCGAGCCATCGATCTGGATGTTTTCGTATGCGAGGTAAGCCGCACCCACCCTGAACATTGCGCCATAATTCTCGCTGTTGTACGCCTGTCCTTCAATGAATCCTGACCATCTTGGATTGAATCCTCGGGTAAGGGTTACGATATAGTCGATGTTGCGTTTTTCGGGAAACCGGTTCAGGAAAATGTTACTCACCAACACAAACCGTCCAAACTGGTGTTGGGTAAGTACCATGAGTTTGATGCTCATTTTTTTGTTAGCGAGTGTTCCAGGTCGTAAAAATTTGTTGTTGCTCATATCGAAGTTGAGTCCACCATACACGCCAACGGCGGGAATAAATTGTCTCCAACTGAATTTGTGGTTGGCTTTCCAGCTGTACAAATTGGGTTTGGCCTCATAGTTTTTCACGGGATCGTAAATCAGGAACTTGGCGCCAATGGTTGCATTCTTGAGTGAACGGCTTTTGCTGTAAATGGTATTGATTTGCGAGTAATGCTCGGCCTGGTATTCCAGTTGGCCAATGAACTCGAGCTGTTCAAAAAAGGCGCCGTAACGCACTGCCATATCGTATTGCCAGCCATCGCCTTTGTAGTCGTTGGTGTAGTCGTCGAAGTCATTGTAGTAATCTTCTTTGTAGACATTTGCGCCAAGCTCAGCCTGGATAACCGTCTTTCCTACAGAGAATGCGGCCATTGATTTTCCGGGCCTGTTGGAGTTGATTACATCGGTGAACTGGGCAAAACCCACAGCACAAAAAAAGAACAATGCGGTAGTAAAAAGAGGCTTTATTGCAGACATAGGCAGGTTTTAAAGTTGCAGGTTATAACGCATTTCAAATGTACTATATTTTATTATTTATTTAAGAGGGATTGAAACTGGGATTTGTTATTTTTGAAAAAATTAATTTCGCATGGAAACCGCTTCTTTTAACGGTCTTTTGAAAACCATACTTTACGCTGTTGCGTTTTACTATGTCTTTAAATTCCTCGCTCGCTTGTTCTTACCAGTGCTCGTGAAAAAGGCGGTAGAAAAAGCAGGTGAAAACTTCCAACAGCAAAGACAGGCGTACGAGGGTTACCAAAACCAGTACCAGTCAAATGCCGACGAAATCACTTATCAAACTCCAAAATCAGACAAACCGCGTGAGACCAAAAAAGTAGGTGAATACGTGGATTACGAGGAGATAGAATAATACATTTAGATGTTTTTTCGCGCTTATTGAGTGGTTTTTTTGACTACTTTTGGTCTTTAAAATCCGGAACACTTTCTTTGATATGAAAAAACTCGATAAGTTTTATCCCCACTTCTTTGCGATAGTAGGTTTTATCGCTATTTCACTTATTTATTTTTACCCCGTATTGCAAGGCAAGAAGATTTTCCAGTCGGACATCATGCAATATATCGGGATGGCCAAGGAACAAAATGATTTCAGGGCCACGGCAAACACAGAACCCTATTGGACCAATGCCGCTTTTGGCGGGATGCCAACCTATCAATTGGGTGCGACTTACCCGCACAATTATGTCAAAATGCTCGATTCGGCCTTGCGATTCCTGCCTCGCCCTGCCGATTACCTGTTACTTTATTTTCTAGGTTTTTACGTGCTCATGCTCGTGCTCAAAGCCAGGCCTTTATTGGCTTTCATAGGTGCGCTTGCCTTTGGCTTGTCTACTTATCTTATTGTCATTTTAGGAGTTGGGCACAATGCTAAGGCGCATGCAATAGCATATATGCCGCTGGTTGTGGCCGGAGTGTTGCTGGTATTTAGGCGCAGGTTCGTTTTGGGTGCTATCCTGACGATGATTGCAGCGGCGCTCGAAATCAACGCGAACCATTTCCAGATGACCTATTACTTGCTGATATTGCTACTGGTTTTATCGGTTTATTTCATTTACAAATACATCAAGGAAAAGGATTTCAAGACGATTGGTTATGCCGTGGGAATCTTTGCCGTTGCAGGGATTTTAGCCATCGGAGCCAACGCCACCAATTTGATGGCTACCGCCGAGTACGCCAAGTACAGCACGCGCGATAAGACCGAGCTCACCTTCAATGCCGACGGCAGTCCCAGCAGAAATGACCACGCGCTTTCTAACGAATACATCACCGAATACAGCTATGGCATTGCCGAAAGTTTTGACCTCATTGCGCCACGAATTTTTGGAGGGTCCAATAGCGAGAACCTCGGCGCCCAGAGCAGCATGTATGATTTTATGATCAAACAGGGCGTGCCTGAGTCACAGGCTGCCGAGTTTACATCGGGTCTCCCGTTGTACTGGGGCGATCAACCCATTGTTGCGGCACCGGCTTATATAGGAGCGGTGGTATTTTTCCTTGCGATGTTGGCCTTGTTCCATGACAAGCGGAAATTAAAATACGCGTTCCTGGCTGGTGCTATCGTTTCGCTGTTGTTGTCCTGGGGCAAGAATTTTTCTATACTCACCGATTTTTTTATTGATTATGTACCGCTCTATAATAAGTTCCGCGCCGTTTCATCCATCCAGGTCATCCTTGAGTTGTGCGTTCCGGTTCTGGCCATCATGGGCTTGCAATCTTTTTTGAAATCGGAAGACAAGGACCGGATAAAAGATTTGGCCAAAACAGCCGGATTGTGTCTGGGTACTTTGATTCTGTTGTTTATTTTCAAAGGTTCGTTTTCTTTCTCGGGCGGTAATGACGGATATTACATCCAGAATTATGGTCCTGAATTCGTGAGCGCACTTACGGAAGACCGCAAAAGCCTGTACTCGGCAGATTTGCTTCGGAGCGCTTTCTTCATCTTGGCCTCGGCTGGTATCTTGTGGCTTTTGACCAAGGATCGACTCAAGCAAAATACCGCTCTAATCCTTGTGGGATTGTTGATGGTCGCCGATTTGTTTTTTATCGACAAGAATTATGTGAGCGGAAAAGACTTCCTCAATGCCCGTGAAGTAGACGAGCCTTTTCAGGAAACACCCGTTGATGCTCAGATTTTACAGGATACGACCCATTACCGTGTTTTTGAAGTCGACGGAAACTTGTCTAGCGCGCGTGCCTCTTACTTTCACAAATCCCTTGGCGGTTACCATGCGGCCAAACCAAGGAGAATCCAACAGTTGTTTGACTACCAAATTGCCAAAAACAATATGGAAGTGCTTGACATGCTCAATGTGAAATACATCATCCAAACCGATAAGGAAGGCAAGGCGTTCGCGTCGCAGAATCCCGAAATCAATGGTAATGCCTGGTTTGTGAGTAGTATCAAATGGGCAGAATCGGCCGACCAGGAAATGAAATCACTCGACAGCCTCGATACTAAAAATGTGGCATTGGTCAACAGAAAAGAGTTCGGTTCACGATTTAAAAGCGATCCAACCACTTTTCAAAAGGACAGTTTGGCGACGATCACCTTACAAAAATACAAACCCAACTACCTAAAATACGTTTCCAATAGTACGCAAAACGGCCTCGCGGTCTTTTCAGAAATGTATTATAAAGACGGGTGGAATGCCTATATTGACAGAAAGCCAAAAGACCATTTCAGGGCCGATTATGTACTTCGCGCACTTGAGATTCCGGCAGGGAAACATACCATCGAATTTAAATTTGAACCCGAAGTGGTAAAAACCGGGAGCACCATCGCGCTTGCCAGCTCAATCGGAATGTTGTTCCTGGTAGCAGGTGGTTTGTATTGGGAAAGGCGCAAACAATGGTTTGGATCTAAAAAATAGCACTGCGATTTAAACAAGCTGATGAAAAAAGTCCTTATTATAACTTATTATTTTCCTCCTGCCGGCGGGCCTGGTGTCCAGCGGTGGTTGAAATTTGTTAAGTATTTGCCGGACTTTGGTGTGCAACCCATCGTATACGTGCCCGAGAATCCTACCTACCCCATTATTGACAAGGCATTGCTGGCAGAAATACCAGAAGGCACCACGATATTGAAACAACCCATTTTTGAACCGTATCGGTTTGCGTCGATTTTTTCAAAGGATAAAACCAAGAAAATCAGTTCGGGCATCATTGCCAATAAAAAAAGGCAGACCTCTACCGAGCGTTTTCTGCTGTGGGTTCGCGGCAATTTCTTCATCCCTGACGCGCGGGTCTTTTGGGTGAAGCCTTCGGTGGCTTATCTTGAGCGGTACATCCGCGAGCACCAGATTGATACCGTCATTACCTCGGGACCACCGCACAGTATGCACCTCATTGGGCTTGGGCTTAAGGAAAAACTCCACATGCGTTGGTTTGCCGATTTTCGCGATCCGTGGACAACAATAGGTTACCACAAATCGCTCAAATTGTCGGTCTATTCAGAAAACAAACATAAAATCCTGGAGCGGCAGGTACTCAACACTGCCGATAAGATCATTGTAACCAGTAAGATCACGAAATTAGAATTCAGTAAAATTACCGATAAACCCATTGAAGTGATTACGAACGGTTATGATTTCGAAGGGATTTCAAAGCAAACGCTCGATGACAAATTCTCGTTGGCGCACATCGGGTCGTTTTTATCGGGAAGGAATCCAAAAATCCTTTGGCAAAGCCTCGCCGAATTAGTAAAGGAAAACAGTGCATTTGCCGATGATTTCGAACTCAAGCTTATCGGCACCATCAGCCAGGAAATCCTTGAAACCATCCACGCCTACACTTTGGGCGACTACCTTAATCTGGTTGGCTATGTATCGCACCAGGAAGCAATCGTACACCAGCAAAAATCGCAAGTATTGCTGCTTATCGAGATTAATTCGCTAGAAACCATTAGTATCATACCCGGCAAATTGTTCGAATACATGGTATCTGAACGACCGATTATTGCCATTGGTCCGCGCGGATCAGAATTTGCCGATATCATCACCGAAACCAATACCGGCGCGTTCTTTGACTACGATGAAAAAGACAAGCTTAAAGCAGCCATACTGAAGCATTATGCAGCGTACAAGGAAGGGAAACTACAGTCTTACCCGGTTGGTTTACAGCAATATTCGCGCAAGAACCTCACCCAGAAACTTTCACAACTGATCCTAGGATCTTAATTACCTTATGGGAATCGTCATCAACCAATCGGTAAAAAACACGGTCATTACCTATTTTGGTTTTGGGATTGGTGCCTGCAATGCGTTGTTCCTGTACACCAATTTCTTAGGAAAGACCCATTACGGAATGGTGGCTTTTTTACTATCGGCCTCGAACATCATGATGCCGCTGATGGCATTTGGCGTACACAATACTTTAATCCGATTCTATTCGCGCTGCAGATCCGAAGCCGAACGCGAGAAATTCCTGAGCTTTATGCTGCTCATGCCGTTATTTTTGATCATACCCGTCACCGCAATTTCTTACTTTTTTTACGACCAGATCGCCTACTTTATTTTGGCGCGTAACCCAACAATACGCCCGTTTTTATGGCTGATTCCGCTGATTGGGATTTTCATGGGCTATTTTGAGGTGTACTATGCGTGGGTGAAGGTGCACATGCAGTCGGTGTTTGGGAATTTCATCAGTGAAGTACTGGTGCGCGTGGTGGTCATGGCCATGCTGTTTGCTGTGCACTTGGATTGGCTCAGCAAAGATGGTTTTATCTATGGCTTATGTGGCGCCTACCTCCTGCAATTCCTGGCGATGAAAATCTATGCCATGTACGTGAAGGCGCCGGTTTTGTCGTTTAAAGTTCCGCACAACATCAGGGAGATTGTGGGCTATTCTTTTTTTATCATCTTGTCGGGCAGCGTGGCCGTACTGTTGCTTGATTTTGACAAAGTCATGATTCCGGCTTACGAGAATATCAGCAGCAACGCCTTGTATTCGGTGGCCATTTTCATTGCTACGGTCATTGCAGTGCCGAGCCGTGCGATGTTGCAGATTATCTATCCGATTACGGCCAAGCTCATGAGCGAGAACAAGCTCGACGAACTCAACGATTTGTACAAAAAGAGTGCAATCAATTTACAGGTTTTTGGTGGGCTGGTCATGCTTGGGATTTTTCTCAACATCAAGCAACTCTATCTGTTGATTCCGCCCGAATACAGCGGCGGTCTACTCGTGGTTTTCCTCATTGGCCTGTCTAAGTTTTACGATATGGTGTTGGGCAACAACAATGCAATTATTCTCAATACCCAATATTACCGTTCGGTGCTGTTCTTTGGACTGCTGCTTGTATTTATGATGATTGGGCTCAACATGCTTTTCATCCCGATGTTTGGAATAGTGGGTTCGGCTTTGGCCACGCTGATTTCTGTGATCGTCTACAATACGATCAAACTGATGTTTATTGTCAGGAAGATGAATTTGTATCCGTTTACCAGGAATACCGTAAAGTCGCTCGGGATTATTTCGCTGGTTTTTGTGTTGTTTTATTTCTGGGATTTTGATTTCCATCCGATTGTGTCGATTGCAATAAAATCGACACTCATTACGCTGGTATACGGCTATTTGAATTTCCGTTTTGCCATATCGGCCGAAGTGAACGAATTAGTTGGCAAGGTCATTTCCAGGATTCGCCGCTAAGCACCTAAAAAAGTAAATCCCGCTGATATGAAATACCAACGGGATAAACCAACCAATTATTTAACCAACTTTATATTTTTGTGATTGCAACTTTTGTGCCATTTGTACGATAATAAACACCCGAATTGTTATGATTTTCATAAAAATTACAATCGGCGTTGTTCTCTTCATTGTATCGATAGCCTTTAACCGAACCGATCATATTGATGATCTGGCCATTGCGGTTGTAGACAATCCTTAGGTTTCCAATCTGTGACAAGGCAAATCGGTTGTAGGTCATGTAAACCGAACCGATTCTTTTGATCCTGTTCTGCGCATCGTAATTCACAAAGACGTTCCCAATCCTGCGAACCCTTCCGAGCGCATCGTGTTCGATGATCACACCTCGGTTTGGTGCAACGCCATAAGTTTGGTTGTTGCTCCTGTGGCCATTTCGGTAAACGATACCAGCGTTTCGAGATGTCTCGGCATTGAAGTCAAATTCGCCATTTGGGAAAACGAGAAACAAAATGCCCTTTTCTGTAAATTCAATCGGTGTGTCAAAGCTAAAATGCCTTTCAATTGGGTTAGCCAAGCGGCTGTTTACTGTTGATGCGCTTGCGTTGGTTACCGATAGCAAGGCGACGGCTGCGAGTAAAGTAATAGTCTTCATGATCAATAGTATTTAGGTGATACGCGCGATTCGTTCCCGCGTTTTGTCAACGCATCCAACTTGCATGCCAAAAAAAGCAGCGAAAAAGGGCGATGTGGGAACTTGTTTTTTAAGCGCTTAATTCTCAATACGCTACTGTTTTTATAAATGTCATTTGTTTGTTAATTTTTCTTTCGATTCGGTTTGTTTGCTTTTAAAATTTTATACTTTTGGCGCAAATTGTTATTTACCAATGAAGAATCTCCTCGGTTTTTTCCTGTTGCTTACCAGCCTTGTTTCTGCCCAAAATATGCCGTTGAAAGTCAATGAGCAAACGCGTTTTGTTTCGGATAGTCGTTTGTTTTATGTTTGGAACGAGTCAAAAGATGCCTACGACCTTAAGGATACCGAGTTTGAATACTCCATTGTCGACATCCGCGAAATCAATACCCGAAGCAACGGATACATTGCCATAAGCCTCACCGATGACGGCAAAACACGCTTATACCACGGATCAATCGTTTCCTTTAATGTGGATGAAGAAGGCAATTCGGTGTGGGTGATGCGCTCTAAAAATGCGCGTGGCAAACTCATGCTCAACCCCAAGAAAAAGACAATCACTTACTCATACGAAAGCAATGAGCAGCGTTATGTGAAGATTTTTGTATTTAACCTACAGCTTGAAGAACCGGTCAACGAGCAATAATTAAGACATTGTAGGTTCTCCTTACAACTTTTCTTTTAGGTATTTTGCCGTAATCGAGTTTTTGTTCTTGATGATTTCCTCGGGCGTGCCTACCGCTAGAATCTTACCTCCGTTTTCGCCGCCTTCGGGTCCAAGGTCTATAATATGGTCGGCACATTTAATCAAATCGAGATTGTGTTCAATCACGATAATCGAATGGCCCTTATCAAGCAATGCATCGAATGACGCCAACAATTTCTTGATGTCGTGGAAATGCAAACCGGTAGTGGGTTCGTCAAAAACAAATAACGCTTTTTCCTTAGTACTTCCTTTCACGAGGAACGAAGCCAGTTTGATGCGCTGCGCCTCGCCACCCGAAAGGGTAGAAGACGACTGTCCCAACTGCACATAGCCCAAGCCCACATCTTGTAAAGGCTGCAATTTCTGTATGATTTTGGTTTGCTTGGTCGCGCCAAAAAATGCCACCGCATCGTCTACCGTCATGGTTAAAACATCGTCGATGTTCTTTCCTTCAAACTGCACTTCTAAGATTTCCTTCTTGAAACGTTTGCCGCCGCAGGTGTCGCAGGGCAATTCTACATCGGCCATGAAAACCATTTCTACATTGATTACGCCGTCGCCCTTGCAGGTTTCACAGCGTCCGCCATCTACGTTGAACGAGAAATGTTTGGGCTGGTATCCGCGGATTTTTGACAGTTTTTCCTTCGCGTATAAGTCGCGGATATCATCATACGCTTTGATATAAGTCACCGGATTCGAACGCGAACTGCGCCCAATCGGGTTCTGGTCTACATATTCAATGTGTTGGATTTTGTGGTAGTAGCCGCGCATTTCGGTAAACTGCCCTGCTTTTTCGCCAACACCTTCGAGTTTTTTCTGCATGGCCGGGAACAGGATTTTCTTGACGAGCGTACTTTTCCCGCTACCCGAAACACCTGTAATCACCGTAAGCATTTCCAACGGAAACTTCACGTCGACATTTTGCAGGTTGTTTTCGCGCGCGCCCAGAATTTCAATATAAGTACCCGATTTTCTTCGTGTACGCGGAACGGCGATTTCCATTTTCCCATTGAGGTATTGTGCCGTGAGCGAATCGGATTTGAGGATTTGGTTGAAATCGCCCTGCGCGACCAGTTTCCCGCCAAAGGTTCCGGCTTCAGGACCGATATCGATAATCATGTCGGCTGCCTTCATGATGTCTTCATCGTGTTCTACGACAATCACCGTGTTGCCCAGGTCTCGCAAGGACAGCAACACCTTGATGAGCCGTTCGGTATCTTTTGGATGCAGGCCAATGCTGGGTTCGTCAAGGATGTACATCGACCCCACCAAACTACTTCCCAAGGAAGTGGCCAGGTTGATGCGCTGCGATTCCCCGCCAGACAGCGAAGCCGAATTTCTATTGAGTGTCAAATAATCAAGCCCTACTTCGACCAGGAAACGCAAGCGGTTGTTGATTTCGGTGAGTAATCGTTTGGCTACTTTCTGGTCGAATTCATTGAGATCGAGTGTGCCGAAGAAGCCAACGAGTTTTTTGATTGGCAAATCCACAAGCTCAGAAACGGTCTTCCCGTTGATTTTCACATACGACGCTTCGATGCGCAAACGCTTGCCTTTACACGAATAACATTTGGTTTTGCCACGGTAACGCGACAGCATCACCCGATTCTGTATCTTATAGTTTTTTTCTTCGAGTTCCTTGAAAAATGCGTTCAATCCCTGGAAATAACCGTTGCCGTTCCAGACGAGCTCTTTCTGCGCGTCGGTGAGTTCAAAGAAGGGTTTGTGGATTGGGAAATCAAACTTATAGGCATTCTTGACGAGTTCATCGCGGTACCAACCCATGCTTTCGCCGCGCCATGGGAAAATCGCATTCTCGTACACCGACAAGGCGGTATTGGGAATCACAAGTTCTTCGTCTATACCGATGATGTTGCCGTAGCCCTCGCAAACCGGGCAAGCGCCGTAAGGATTGTTGAAACTAAACAGGTGTACGTTGGGTTCAAGGAAGGCAATGCCGTCCATTTCGAATTTGTTGCTGAACTCGAATCGCTGGTCTGTATCGGCTTCCTGCAAGTAACAGGTCCCTTTGCCTTCAAAGAATGCTGTTTGGAGCGCGTCCGACAAACGGTTGTAAAATTCCTCTTCTTCCTTGACTACAATACGGTCGATGATCAGGAAAACGTTCTTAACATCGAGTGCATCGCCATCAATTTCGTCCAATCGCAGCGTTTCGCCATTGACATAGATTCTTGAAAACCCTTGCTGCAACAGTACTTTGAGCTTGTCGGCGAGTTTGCGGCCTTCTTCCAATTGAATCGGCGTAAGCAACAACCAACGGCTGTCGACTGCAAAGGTTTTCACGACGTTAATTACATCGGTAACTGTATCTTTTTTGACTTCGTTGCCCGAAACCGGTGAAAAGGTCTTGCCGATGCGTGCGTAAAGTAATTTAAGGTAATCGTATATTTCTGTAGAAGTACCCACCGTAGAGCGCGCATTGGTGGTATTGACTTTTTGCTCGATGGCAATGGCTGGCGCGATACCTTTGATATATTCTACCTTAGGTTTGTCGAGCCTGCCCAGGAATTGCCTGGCATAGGACGACAAACTTTCTACATAACGCCGTTGTCCTTCGGCATATAAGGTGTCGAAAGCGAGCGATGATTTTCCAGAACCCGAAAGTCCGGTAATCACGACAAGTTTGTTTCTTGGGATGGCAACATCCAGCGATTTGAGGTTGTGCACCTGCGCGCCTTTGATGATAATATTTTTCTTGGGTTCGAGCTTAGAAAAGTCTGTGGTCATGGCAAAATAAAAGTGTGCGTAAAGATAAATAATAATCGGCTACACCGTCCAAACCAAATCAATTCTAACAGGGTTTTATGAAATGATTCGGCTATATACAATTTAAGGTAATTGCAGTATTTTAATAGAAATTTTGTTTATCAGGTAATTTTAGTGTTAGAATATTGTTGTAAAGGCATCCGCGATAAAAAGCTACTGCATTTTTACCCTTACATTACCACAACATTCCCCAATATCGCGCTCTAAAAAAGCACCATACAACGTTTGCGAAAGCACTGTTGCGTCGTTTTTTACCAACGCTGCCGAGCCCGCAACTACAACGTTGGTAATTCTCACCGCTGTATAGTTTTTATATACGCAGCCGACCATATAAAAGAAGCGGTTGCGACTACATTTGGTTATCAATTAAAAACAAAACCAACATGAAAAAAATTACCTTAAGCATTTTCCTGATGATTACCGCATTGGGATTTTCACAAAACAACCCGATCAATTTTGAAGCGGGTGGGAACGGGGCAGCCTGGACCTGGAATACATTCGAAAACCCAAGCACGCCTTGTGCGCCGCTTGAAATTATTGCCAATCCCGATGCTTCGGGTGCGAACACTTCTACCACTGTGGCCAAGCTTACGCCTTTACTCGGCGCTCCGCCTTACGCTGGTGTAGAATCCCAGCACGGAACGGCCATCGGGACTTTTACCCTGAGCGCCACCAACTGTACCGTTAAGATCATGGTATGGAAATCGGTCTTGAGCGATGTGGGGATTAAATTCGCGACTGCTTCGGGAGGATCAACAGGAGAGCTTAAAGTAGCCAATACCGTTGTCAACCAATGGCAGGAACTCACTTTTGATTTCTCGGGAAAAATAGGGGAGGCAACTTCTACAGACATCGACCAGATTGTAATTTTCCCTGATTTCCAGACACGCAGCTCAGACAATGTTTGTTATTTTGACAACATCACATTCAGCGCGCAATTGGTTCCGCCATCAGATCCTGTAGCAGCCGCGCCAACACCAACGCGCCCTGGGGCCAATGTTATCTCTATGTACAGCAACGCATACACCAACGTAGCAGTAGACACCTGGAGAACCGATTGGTCGGTAGCTACCTTGACCGATTTGCAAATTGAAGGCAACGATACCAAAAAATACACCGGACTCAGCTTTGTAGGCATTGAAACGGTTGGCCCGAATGTAATCGATGCTAGCGCCATGCTTTATTTCCATGTCGATGTCTGGACGCCCAACATGACTACATTCCGCGTGAAATTGGTAGACTTTGGAGCCGATGGCGCCTTTGCCGGCGGAGATGACTCAGAGCACGAACTCAGCTTTACACCCACACTTTCGGGTTGGAACAGCTATGAGATTGCATTGACTGATTTTACAGGACTTACCGCCAAACAACACCTCGCCCAATTGATTTTCTCTGGAAATCCGGCTGGAGCAGGAACGGTTTTCATTGACAACGTCTATTTCCACAACGTGCCTTTCGTGAACCCCAATGAGCCGATGACTGCTGCGCCAACACCAACGCGTCCAGAGGCCAATGTCATTTCAATGTTCAGCAACGCGTACACCAATGTTCCTGTGGATACCTGGAGAACCAGCTGGTCTGCAGCCGATTTGACCGACTTACAGATTGCGGGCAACGATACCAAAAAATACGCAAACCTCAATTTCGTGGGCGTTGAAACGGTTGGCCCTAATTTAATCGACGCAGCGGGCATGACCTATTTCCATGTGGACGCCTGGACGCCAAATATGACTACGTTCAGAGTCAAACTCGTTGACTTTGGTGCCGATACCAATTTTGGCGGCGGTGACGACGTTGAGCACGAATTGTCGTTCACACCAACGCTTTCAGGTTGGAACAGCTATGATATCCCAATGACCGATTTTGCAGGGCTTTCGACCAGAAACCACATCGCCCAGTTGATTTTCTCAGGAAATCCGTCTGGAGCAGGAACGGTGTTTATTGACAATGTTTACTTCAGCAACGTGGCTTTGGCTACTGATACGTTTGGTCAAGCGGGCGTTAGCGTCTATCCGAATCCGGTGCAGGATGTGTTGACAATTGATACCAAAAATACCATAGACAACATCAGCATCTACAATATGATGGGCCAACAGGTTTTAACGCAAAACCCTTATGCCAACAGCGCCAAGGTGACGGTTTCGGCTTTGCAATCGGGTATTTACTTGGTGAAAGTCAGCGCCGCCGGAAAGGTGTCTACCAACAGAATTATTAAGAATTGAGTTAGTTTAAATTAGTTTTAAAAGCACGTTTCGAAAGGGCGTGCTTTTTTATTGGTTTTTACCGAATATCGCTATCTTTAGCCATGAAAATCCAATAATCCCAATGACCGGAATTCCTTTTAAAAGATTGTTGTTGTTGCTTGTCCTGCTGCCATTCCTGGCTGTTTCGCAGGATTTACCGCCCATCGTGAAATACGCGCCAACGACTTACGATGCGGGCAACCAGAACTGGATGATCTCGCAAGACCAGAACCACTATATTTTCTTTGCCAACAACGAAGGCTTGCTCGAATACAACGGCTCGAACTGGACATTGTATAAGTCTCCCAATGAAACCATCATCAGGTCGGTAAAGGTCGTCGACAACAAGATTTACACGGGTTGTTATATGGAGTTTGGGTATTGGTCGCGCCAAGCCAACGGCCAGCTGCGGTATACCTCGCTGAGTGACAAAATCAAAGGAAAACTGCTAGACGATGAGCAATTCTGGAACATCCTGCATTACGACCAATGGATGATTTTCCAGTCGTTGAACCGCATTTACATCTACGATTCCAAAGCTGGGACTTTTAAGATCATTTCTGGAAAGAACGGCATATGGAAATCCATCCGTACCAACAATTCGATTTACTTCCAGACCTTGGGCGAGGGCTTGTTCGAGATTGAGAACGGCCAGGCCAAATTGGTATCGAACGATCCGCTGCTCACGCGCAACAAACTCGTCAATATTTTTTCGGATGAAAACGGGCTGATTTTACAGACGGCACAAATCGGGTTTTACCGGCTCAATGGCGGCGCACTCACGCGCTACCTTACCGAGGCCGACGCCCAATTGGCCAACAGCACGATTTATTCGAGCCAGATGCTTTCGGACGGCAGTTTTGCGCTCGGAACGGTGTCTAACGGGATTTTCCTGCTCAGCCACGAAGGCAAAATTCGTTACCACATTACCCAGAACAAAGGTTTGAGCAATAATACGGCTTTGTCTGTTTTTGAAGATTCGGATGAGAACCTCTGGCTCGGCCTGGACAATGGTATCAATTGCATTAATTTACAATCGCCGGTGAAAAGCTTTTCTGATGATACCGGGATTCTCGGCACCGTTTATACCTCGATTTTATACCAAGGCAAGCTCTACGTAGGAACCAATCAGGGTTTGTTCTACAAAGCTTATGAAACCAACGAAGAATTCCGGTTTATCCCCGGTACCAAAGGACAGGTTTGGTCGTTGTCTGAAGAACAAGGAACGTTGTTCTGTGGGCACGATTCAGGGACATTTATTGTGAATGGTGGTGCGGTGCAGAGTATCTTTTCGCAATCGGGTACTTGGAAATTCGAATCGGTTCCCGGCCGAAATGACCTGCTCGTTCAGGGCAATTACTATGGTTTGTCGGTGTTGCAGCGCAATGGTTCGGGTTGGGTTTTCAGGAATAAAATAGGTGGGTTTGATTATTCGTCTAAATATTTTGAGATGACACCAGCGCTCGAAGTGTATGTAAGCCACGAATACAAAGGCGTTTTTAGGATGCAGCTCGATGCGTCGCTCGGGAAAGTCAAAGGTACATTTTACACGTATCCGTCGCCCGCAAAAGGAAAGAATGCGAGTTTGTGCAAATTCCACAATGATATTTACTATGCATACAAAGGCGGTATTTTCAAGCTCAACCGCAAAACCAAACAGTTTGAGAAGGATAAGGTGTTGAGTTCGGTGTTTGAGAAGGACGAATACACCTCTGGGAAATTGATTGTCGATCGGTCTAATAAAATTTGGTTGTTTTCTAAAAATTACATCCATTATTTTACGTTGAGCAAACTCAGTGATGCGCTCAAGCAGAACGCGATCCCGATTCCGGCTTCCCTGACCAACTCGATGCTCGGCTACGAAAACATCACGCAGCTCAATAACGCCAATTACCTCATTGGTACCACCGACGGTTATTATACGATTAACGTCAACGACCTCACGTTTAAAAATTACAGCGTATCGATTGCGTCGATTGCGGTGAACAAGCAAAACAAACGTTCGTGGAATACCGCCATTGACCACGAAGGCAGTTTGGCTTATGACCAGAACAACATTACCTTTAGCTATACGGTCCCAGAATACAACAAGTACATCAGCGCCGAATACCAATACCTGCTAGACGGCGTCCAGGACCAATGGAGCGAATGGAGCGCGCGCCCAAACACTACTTTTAAAAACCTGTCGCCAGGCGATTATACGTTTAAGGTCAGGGCCAAGATTGGCAATTCGGCTCCCGAAAATGTGGCGGTTTACCAGTTTACAATTCTCAAGCCTTGGTATGCAACAAACCTCGCACTCGTCATTTATTTTATTTTGTGTTGTATTGTGGCGCATTTCATCCACAAGGCCTATCGCAATTACTACCAAAAACAGAAAGAGAAATTGATCGAAGAGAACAACCTGTTGCTCGAAATCAAGGAGCTAGAAAACGAGCAACAACTCATGAAACTGCGCAACGACCAGCTGTCGCAGGATATGGACGCTAAAAATCGGGAGCTTGCCGTTTCTACGATGAGCCTAATCAAAAAGAATGAGTTATTATCGCTCATTAAAGAAGATCTCAAGAAAACTGAGGACAGCAGCCGAAACATCAAGTCGGTGATTACCACGATCAACAAGAATATCAGCGAAGAAGACACCTGGAACGTGTTCAAAGAAGCCTTCGACAATGCCGACAAAGACTTTCTCAAAAAGGTAAAACAAGCCCATCCAGCATTAACGCCAAACGATTTGAGGCTTTGCGCCTACCTCAGGCTCAATCTTTCGTCTAAAGAAATTGCGCCTTTGGTGAACATTTCGGTACGCAGCGTAGAGATCAAACGATATCGTTTGCGCAAGAAAATGGATCTTCCGCACGAACAAGGCCTTGTTGAGTACATCCTTTCTATCTAGCTTACTGCTACAATCAATCAAATTACCTATACATTACCACAACAACAACGTTGTAACTGGCACCTGTAAAGGGCTTAGGGTCGCAGTGTTTGAATGCTCGTTACGCGGTTTTAGCCGTGTTTTTGAGAGTATCGAAATAATTTTAATATTTTTTTGTGTTGTATGTTTTTTGTTGTGGTCATTATTAAATATTTCTTAACAAACTCTTCTAATTTTAAATCCAACAAAAAACCAACTTATGAAGTCAAACTTACACTTAATTTATTTTTTGCTTTTGTCGGCTGTGGGATTTTCCCAGGGTTTTGACGTTGGAGGCACCGTAAAAGAGTCAGACACCGGGTTGCCCATACCCGATGCCAATGTTTCTGTAATGGGTTCGACCCTTGGAACCAATAGTGATATTGATGGGAAATTTTCGTTGAAGAACGTTCCTGCGGGATCGGTATTGAGTATTAGTTACATAGGTTACAAATCTGTTACTTACAAGGTGACTGCAAGTAATACCAATATTTTAATCAAGCTGATAACCGATGCCAAAGGACTTGAAGAGGTGGTCGTAATTGGCTACGGGAGCCAAAAGCGCAAGGATGTTACCGGCGCAGTCGGAATTGTGTCCAACAAAACCATCGAACAACTCAAACCCATCAGAATTGAACAAACCCTACAAGGCACGCTGGCAGGAGTTACTGCAACGGCCAATTCGGGTTCACCTGGATCCGATTTCGCGATTCTAATTCGTGGCGTGAAAAGTAACGGCAGCAATGACCCGTTAATTTTGATTGATGGCAATAACGTCCAACAGTCAGATTTCAGTGCATTGAATCCGAATGATATTGAAAACGTCACCATACTTAAAGATGCACAGGCGGCCATTTACGGTACGCGCGGCGCTAACGGGGTAATTCTGGTGAGCATGAAAAAAGGGATCAAGAATAGCAAAGCCAGGTTTTCTTATTCTGGTTATACCGGATTCCAGGAAACCTCTAAAAAGCTCAATCTACTTAATGCTACCGAATATGCATTACTGCTTAACGAAAGTTATGCCAATGGCGGACAACCGTTGCCTTATCCAAATGCAGCCGGTTTAGGAACAGGAACAGATTGGCAAAAAGAAGTTTTTGGGAGTGCTGTTCCAGTTTTCAACCACGATTTGTCGGTGAGCGGAGGTTCGGAAAAAATTACCTATGCCGTAGGTGGTTCGCATTTGTATCAGCAAGGAATTATAGGAGGAGACAAGTCTGATTTCAGGAGGAGTTCGGCACATCTCGCATTTACTGCAGACCTGACCGACAAATTGAAACTGCAAAGCAACATATTTTACACATATGCCAATCGGGACGCATTGAATGAGAACGGATTAGGCTCGGTACTTTTCAATGCAATCAACGCACATCCTACCATGCCGGTTCGCGATGCCAATGGTAATTATTCATTGATTCCATCAGAAACAGGTTATGGAAATGAAACCATCAATCCGCTGGCACAAATTGAAAACACCTATAACGATTATACTGGCCGCACTTTGATTGGTAATTTCCAATTGGATTATAATCTGCTCAAAGGCCTTGATTTTACAAGTCGTATCGGATTCAAAAGCTGGGATGGCAGTTCAAAGTCCTTCGCCAAGCTGGTCGATTATGGACCCGGGAAAGTCTTCAATAATGCTAGAAGTTACGTGTCTCAAAACACCCAAAATACGAGAAGCTATACCCTTGACTTGTTCCTGACATACAAAAAAACATGGGCCGATATGCACAACTTTACATTCCTACTTGGTACAACGAGCAACAAGGAATGGGGTAAAGGGCTGTATGCCACCGGTTTCGACGTTCCAAACAACTCATGGGATTATGCCGACATCAATTTGGCAACAGGGCCAAGTACTTCTCGTGACGTAGGCTCATATACCACGGATGAACGTCTTAATTCTTATTTTGCGCGTTTGCAATATGATTTTATGGGGAAATATTTAGTATCGGCAATCATCAGAAGAGATTCTTCAACCCGATTCGGTACCGATAACGCTGTGGCATATTTTCCAACAGTTTTAGGCGGATGGGTGGTCTCGGAAGAAAATTTTCTTAAAGATTCAGAAGCCGTGAATTTTTTAAAATTCCGTGCGAGTTACGGTGTGCTCGGAAACGACAAAATCGGTGAGAACCGTTACAAAGGATTGCTTAACGGAGAAGCAGAGTATGTATTCGACAATACGCTGACTTCGGGTCGCGCATTGGGAACCTTGCCAAATACCGGACTCAAATGGGAGGAGGCGCGTAAATTTGATGTAGGGTTGGATTCTAAATTTTTCAACAACCATATCGATTTCACCACCGATTTTTTTATTGAGAAAAGATACAACCTTTTAATCGAGGCGTTACCGGTTTCAGGAATCACAGGTGTTGGTGCTCCTGGTGGCGGAGCTCCGACCCAAAATGCGGGCACAATAGTTAACAAGGGATTGGAGGTATCATTAGGCTATACTGGGAAAATCGGAAATGACTTTAACTTTACAGCCAGTGTAAATTATACCACCATAAAAAACGAAGTCACCGAAGTAAGAAGCCCAAATAAGTACCTTCAAGGCGGTTCATTCGGTGTGGGCCAACAACCCATCGCACGTATGGAAGAAGGTTACACGATGAGCTATTTCTACGGCTGGCAAACCGATGGCATCTTCCAAACGCAGGAAGAAGTAGATGCACATCCTTCGCAAGTGGCACTCGGTGCGGCTGCGCAACCCGGGGACATTCGCTATAGAGATATCAACGGTGACGGAAAAATCGATTTGAATGACCGCACGAAGGTAGGAAGTCCGCTTCCCGATATCACGATGGGCTTTAACCTGAACCTAGCTTACAAAAATTTCGATTTCGTACTTTATTCTTACGCGTCGGTAGGTAATGATATGGTTAGAAACTACGAACGCTCGGTTCCGAATGTCAACAGAATGGCCTACACGCTAGACCGTTGGACGGGTCCAGGTACCAGCAATGAAGTGCCAAGGGTTACCACCGCCGCTTCGGGGAACAATGTTTTTTCTGACTATTTTGTAGAAGACGCTTCATACTTACGCATCCAGAATGTACAACTCGGGTTTTCACTTCCTGCCGATGTCATAAAAAAAGTAAATATTTCAAAGGCCAGGATTTACGCCGGTGTAAATAATCCTTACACTTTCACCAAATACAGGGGTTACGATCCTGCCGGTGGAAGCACTTCGGCTATCGGTCTGGGCATCGATTACGGATACTATCCGGTTGCACGAACCTATCTTTTGGGCGTAAACCTTAATTTTTAATCAGCACGTTATGAAAAATATAAAAATAGCAACTATAGCTTCCTTCGCGCTACTGGCAGGACTTTCGACTTCCTGCGGCGATGATTTTATCGACAGGCAAGCACCTTATTCTATCGACTCTGAGAATTATTTCAACTCTGCCGATGATTACAGGCAAGCTTTGACCGGCGCTTACGATCCATTGCAGTCTACCTATCTCAATGTAATGCTCGGCGAGATTGCTTCGGATAACACCAATTCGGGCGGAGAAAGCGCTACCGACGTGGTGGGTTTCCAGCAAATCGATGACATGATTCATACCTCCAACAATGCCAACCTTAAAAACCTATGGGATTGGAATTTCGGTGGCGTGGCGCGCTGTAATTACATTCTTGAATTCAAGGACAAAACCGAGTTTGAAGGCAAAAACCAGATCATTGCCGAAACGAGATTTCTACGTGCTTACTACTACGCCGAACTCGTGAAATGGTTTGGCCCGCTGCCGTTAAACGGAGACAAGCGCTTCGGGGTAAACGATGTCACTACAATCAAGCGTTCTTCGGTTCCCGAAGTCTATGCACAAATCGAATCAGACCTAATTTACGCGATTGCCAACCTCTCTCCAACTGCGCCTCAAGTAGGGAGGGCTACCAAAGGCGCAGCGCAAGCCTTGCTCGGAAAAGTGTATTTATACCAAAACAAATTCGTCGCATCGGCCAATATCCTCCAGGAAGTGATCAACTCAGGAACCTATTCGCTCGTAACCGATTACGACAACATTTTTGAAATGGAAGGCGAAAACGGCCCAGAGTCTGTTTTTGAAATCCAATACGGAGAAGACCAGGGCGCAAGTTTCGACTGTCTGCAGTGTAGCGAAGGCAATGTGGCAGTAGGATTCAGTGGGGTACGCAACTATGCAGGGCCATTGTTTTCGGACGGGTTCAGCTTCAACGTTCCCAGACAGGAAGTCGTGGACGCTTTTGAAGCCGGTGACAACCGCAAAGACGTCGCCATCCTTGACATCGCAGCCTGGGCAACGCAAACCAATGCTACGTACGGCGTGGGTTACAAACACACCGGGTATTTCAACCGCAAGTACATTCCAAGAACGCGTTCGGCGAATGCACCCGGCGATTTGCACCTCACCAATCCCAACAATTACCGCGCAATCCGTTATGCCGATGTGTTGCTAATGGCAGCCGAAGCCTACAACCGTGGCGGCATCGATGACGGGAAAGCCAGACTGTATCTCAACGAAGTGCGCCGTCGTGCTTTTGGAGATGTGAACCACGATGCAACCGCTTCGGGCGCTGCATTGACCGATGTGATCTTGGCAGAACGCCGCGTAGAACTCGTAGGTGAAGGACACCGTTTCTTTGACCTCGTGCGTACCGGTAAAGCCGCTCAGGAAATCGACGGATTTTCACCTAATAAAAATGAAATATTCCCTGTGCCAGTCGAAGAAATCCAGTTTTCGGCGGGTAATTGGACACAAAACCCAGGATATTAAAACCTTCAGCTATGAAACAAATCAAATACATACTCAGTTTTTTCCTTGTGGCTTTTGCCCTGGGATGCTCGAATGACGATAACAGTACCGACTTTGTCAACCAGGCTGCAGCGCCCTCGAATTTGTCGGCACTCATCACCATCGCCCAGGACAATTCGGGTGATGTAACCATCAGGCCAAACGCCGACGGGGTTACGCAATACGAAATTGATTTTGGTGATGCAACGACAGAAGATGCTGCAATCGCCCCAGGCGAAGTGGCCACGCACACTTATCCCGAAGGCGTTTACAACCTGACTATTACCGCCATGGGAGTCAACGGCAAGAAAACCGTACTCAATCAGGAATTGACCGTGATGTTTCGCCAACCCGAAAATCTCGTGATCAATGCCGTGGTCGATCCGTCGAACGCGTATCTTTTTAAACTCACCGCCGAGGCCGACTTTGAAACCTATTTTGATGTGACTTTTGGAGACGACCCGAGCGCGGTTCCGCAAGAATTCAACCAAGGACAGGAAATCACCCACACTTACACCGCCATCGGTACTTATACCATCACAGTTCGGGCGTTTAGCGGAGGTGCGGCATTTGTCCAGGATACAGTTTCGGTAACGGTTTACGACCCATTATTGATGCCCGTGGATTTTGAATCGCCGACTTTGAATTACGCGTTTACCAATTTTGGGAATGCTTATTCGTCTGTGGTGAACAACCCATCGTCGACCGGAATCAACACCAGCGCCAAGGTTGGAAAATTAGAGAAAGTGGCCGGCGCCGAAGTTTGGGCAGGCTCTTTCCTTGAACTCAGCCAACCGATTGATTTTAGTTCGTTGCGCCAAATCAGCGTGAAGACTTTTGCACCGGCATCTGGCATCACCGTGAAGATGAAATTGGAGAACCTCGCCAATGCCAACATCAATATCGAAAGGGATGTAACCAATACCGTAGCCAATGGCTGGGAAACGCTAACCTTTGATTTTACTGGCGTAGTCAATGCTAACGCATACCAACGGGTGGTGATTTTCTTCGATTTCGGTAATGCCGGAACCGGCGCCAGTTATTATTTCGACGATATCAAACTCAGCAGCAGCGCGCCAGACGTGCAGCTGGTCAATTTCCAGGAATCACCGGCATTTAATTTTACCGATTTCGGAAACGCCACGACGACCATCATCAACAATCCCGATGCGAGCGGTATCAACACCAGCGCAAAAGTAGCCAAGCAACTCAAAAACAACGGTGCCGAAGTTTGGGCCGGAAGTTTTATAGAAATGGCTGCACCAATCAATTTTTCGCAACACACCAAAATCAAGATGAAAGTCTGGTCGCCGGTGGCAGGAGCGGTGATTAAACTCAAAATGGAAAACCTCGCCACGGCCGGTATCAACATAGAAAGAGATGCCACCACAACCGTAAGTAACGGCTGGGAAGAACTCACTTACGATTTTACCGGAATTGTAAATGCTAACAACTACCAGCGTGTAGTGGTGTTCTGTAATTTTGGGGTAGCGGGCAATGGCGCGACTTATTATTTTGACGACATCAAACTTTCAAACTAAAAGCTATGAAACAATATGTAAAGAATTTGGGAATGATTTGCCTGCTGTTGCTGGCCATGGTTTCCTGTGAAAAAGACGATTATGAATTTGGCGACCTCAATTCGCCGAGCGGTATCAAAGTAAACGCCGAACTGGTCGGTAAAGATGATGCCAATCCAAATGGTGACGGTTCGGGGTTGGTGAACTTCACGGCCACTTCGGTAAACGGCTTCAGCTACAAGTACATCTTTAGCGACGGCACTACTCAAAATTCACCGAGTGGTGTGTTTCAAAAACGTTTTACCCAGAACGGTACGAATACCTATTCGGTTACCGTTTTGGCCAGCGGGCGCGGCGGGATGACCTCGAGCCTTACTTTCGAGGTGACGGTATTCAGCAACTTCTCCGACGACGACGCAGTGGCCAAGCTTACCGGCGGATCGACCAAAACCTGGTATTGGGCTGCGGCCGAACCCGGACATTTGGGCGTAGGGCAAAACGATGGCAATGCCGATTTGAATTTTTATGCCAATTACTACCAAGCAGCTCCGTTTGAAAAAGCTGGAGCACCAGCCAGCGCCTGCTTGTATGAAGCAGAACTCAAATTTTCACTGGTGAATGGCCAGCTCCAGTTTGAGCAGGACAACAAAGGGCATACTTTCTTCAACGCGGCTTTCCAGAGTGTGGTTGGCGGAAGTGCCGGTAGCGACAATTGCTATGATTTCAACACTGCGGGTATCAAGAATGTGCAACTCGGGCCATCTTCATCGGTGGTCGCAGCCGATAAGAAACGCGGTACAGAAATGACCTTCTCTGATGGCGGTTTCATGGGCTATTACATCGGGCAAACCACTTACGAGATTCTATCGATCACCGACAACCGTTTGTACGTGCGGGCGGTTATGGGTGGCAATCCCGCATTGGCCTGGTACCATATCTTTACCACGACGCCTCCGGTGCAGAATGTCGATGAAACCTATGACACTTTGGTCTGGTCGGACGAATTCAACGTAGACGGTGCACCCGATCCTACGCATTGGGGTTATGACCTCGGCGCTGGCGGTTGGGGCAACAACGAAGTGCAGACTTACACCAATGACGCGCAAAATGTAAGCGTTTCTGGCGGTAACCTGAAAATAACCCTTAGAAAAGTAGGTGCCAATTATACCTCGGCACGATTGAACTCTAAAGGGAAATATGATTTTAAATACGGAAAGGTGGAATTCCGCGCAAAACTTCCAACCGGAGGCGGAACTTGGCCGGCTTTGTGGATGCTCGGCGCCAATATTGATCAGGCACCGTGGCCTGCCTGCGGAGAAATCGACGTGATGGAACACGTGGGCAACCAACAGGATGTGATTTTCGGAACGCTTCATTATCCGGGGAATTCGGGTGGCAATGCCAATTCGGCTTCGACCAACGTGCCTGGAGTTTCAAACGATTTCCATACCTATTCTACGGTTTGGAGCCCAAGTTCGATTAAAATCTATGTGGATGGCAATTTGTACCATTCGGTGCCCAATACAGCAGCTTTGCCTTTCAATGCGAACTTTTTCCTAATCATGAACGTGGCCATGGGTGGCAATTTCGGTGGCGCGATTGCTCCGGGATTCACCCAATCAACCATGGAGGTCGATTATGTAAAAGTTTATCAATAAACCTGTACATTTTTGTTTTCAGCCTTACAGGAAGATCTTTGTGGTCTTCCTGTATCAGGCTAATTACGCCCAATTCTCATGAAAAAAAACTTGCTAAGACCTATTTTCCTGATAACAACCGGACTGTTGTTTTTTGTTGGCCATGCCCAAAAGAAAGCGGCAGTTGTGGTAAAAAACAAAGCGATTGAAACCCGTGTAGATTCGATCCTCAAGCTCATGACGCTCGAGGAAAAAATCGGACAGATGAACCAATACAACGGTTTTTGGGATGTGACAGGCCCGGCACCCAAAGACGGACAAGCCGCCCAGAAATACGAGCACATCAAAAAAGGATGGGTTGGTTCGATGCTCAATGTCACCGGAGTGAAAGACGTGAAAGCCTTGCAGAAAATTGCCGTCGAGCAAACCAACCGCCACATCCCGCTTATTTTTGGTTACGATGTCGTTCACGGCTACCAAACCATTAGCCCAATTCCGCTAGCTGAAGCTGCGAGTTGGGATTTACAGGCTATAGAACGCTCGGCACAAATCGCTGCCGAAGAAGCTGCTGCGGTTGGCCTCAATTGGACTTTCGCTCCCATGGTCGATATCACGCGTGACGCCCGTTGGGGACGTGTGATGGAAGGCGCTGGCGAGGATGTGTATCTGGGTAGTAAAATCGCGTATGCGAGGGTGAAAGGTTTCCAGGGAGATGATTTTAAGAGTGCCAAAACCATACTGGCCTGTGCCAAGCATTTTGCAGCATACGGATTTGCTGAAGCCGGACGCGATTACAACACAGCCGATATTGGGGAATCTACTTTGCGCAATGTAGTATTCCCACCGTTCCAGGCATCGATAGATGCGGGCGTGCGTACGTTTATGAATTCGTTCAATGAAATCGATGGGACACCGGCAACCGGAAGCGCTTACCTGCAACGCAACATCCTCAAAGGCGAGTGGCGATTTGATGGTTTTGTGGTCTCGGATTGGGGTTCAATTGGTGAAATGATCAACCACGGTTATGCCATGGATGGCAAACAGGCGGCTGAGCTTGCGGCAAACGCGGGATCAGACATGGATATGGAGTCGTACCTTTATGTCGCGCATTTGGCGCAATTGGTCAGGGAAGGCAAGGTCAAAAAAAGCGTAATAGAAGAGGCAGCGCGCCGTATTTTACGAGTAAAGTTTGAACTAGGACTGTTTGAAAATCCTTATCGATATTGCGATGAGGTTCGGGAAAAAGCCACGGTTGGCAAAGCCGAGTTTCGCGAAGGCGTGCTCGATATGGCCAAGAAATCAATCGTGTTGCTTAAGAACGAGAATGGAATTTTGCCGCTGGCCAAATCGGATAAGAAAATCGCATTGATTGGCGCATTGGCCGCAGACAAAAGCAGTCCGTTGGGCAGTTGGCGCGGTGCCTCGAAAGACGGGACAGCGGTTTCAGTACTCGAAGGGTTACAAAAGTATAACGGCAATAAACTGACTTACGCGAAAGGTGCCGAGGTTGCAATCGGAACCAACGTTTTTGCCAAGGAAGTGAAGCTAAACATGACAGACAAATCCGGATTCGAAGAGGCCATCGCCGTTGCAAAAGGTGCAGATGTCGTCATCATGGTTCTGGGCGAAATCGGTTTCCAGACTGGTGAGGGTAGGAGTCGTGTAGAATTGGGTTTGCCCGGCGTTCAGCAGGAATTACTTGAAACGATATACAAAGCGAATCCCAATATTGTATTGGTTTTGAACAACGGGAGGCCACTAGTCATTCCGTGGGCAGCTAAAAATATCCCAGCGATTGTAGAAGCTTGGCAACTCGGTACAGAATCCGGTAACGCGATTGCGCAGGTTTTATACGGGGATTACAACCCGAGTGGGAAATTGCCGATGGGATTCCCCAGAAGTGAAGGACAGTTGCCATTATATTACAGCCACAAAAATACGGGACGACCCAATCTTCCCGCGCCTGACGAAGTTTTTTGGTCGCATTATGGAGATGAGGCCAATACAGCTTTGTATCCATTTGGATATGGTTTGAGCTACACGACTTTCGAGTATTCGAACTTGAAACTGAGCAGTAATTCTCTGACCAAGGAAGGCAAGATTGAAGTGTCGGTACAATTAAAAAACACCGGAAAAGTAACCGGAAAAGAAGTCGTACAAATGTATTTACGCGATTTAGTGGGCAGCAGTACACGGCCGGTACGTGAGCTTAAAGGCTTTGAACTCGTTGAACTTAAGTCAGGCGAAGCAAAAACGATTACTTTTACAATAGACAGCAAAACGATTGAATATTATACAGCAAACCGCAAATGGGAGGCTGAGCCGGGCGACTTTAAGGTGTTTATCGGCGGAAACTCCGAAGCAACACTTGCCGCTGATTTTGAATTTAAAAACTAAAATATGAAGAAGATCATCCTACTCGCTTTACTGGCTGCCAATTTGGCGACTGCACAGAATCCCAAGCGCAAATTAGTCTGGCAGGAAGACTTTAAGGGTTCGAAACTGGATGAATCGGTTTGGAACTATGAGCTCGGTAACGGTTGCCCCAATATCTGCGGATGGGGAAACAACGAGCGTCAATCCTATACCAAAGACAATCACTTATTACAAAAGGGGAATTTGATTATCGAAGCGCGTAAGGGAGCAGAAAAGTACACCTCTACCCGCATTACCACTAAAGGCAAAAAGGAATTCCAATACGGGCGAATAGAGTGCAGGGCGAAGCTTCCGGTAGGCAAAGGCATCTGGCCAGCATTTTGGATGTTGGGTGCTAATATCGACGCAAAAGGATGGCCAAAATGCGGTGAAATTGATATTCTGGAATACGTAGGCCGAGATCCACACCAAGTATATACCACCTTGCACACACAAGACGGGCATGGAGATAAAGGACACGGCAAAAAAACCGGAATTCCCGAAATTGAGCAGGGCTTTCACGTATTTGCGGTAGATTGGAGTAAAGACAAAATGGATTTTTTTGTGGATGAGGAATTGGTTTTCACTTACAATCCGCAACCCAGGAATGAAGACAGTTGGCCGTACGATCAGCCCTTTTACATTATTGTAAATATGGCCGTAGGAGGCAATTTTGGTGGACCTGGCGTAGACGATGCTATTTTTCCACAATCTTTTATCGTCGATTATATCAAGGTCTATCAATAATGCAAGGAATGTAAGAGAGTGTTGTAAATAAATCACAAAAACAGCGCGTATTGCGTCGATTTTGTTAAATTTTCCATATTTATTTGCAAATACAAACTAAATTATATTACATTTGATTTTGCAATTAACCCTAATTAACATTTGCCTATATTATAAAATTACTTTTTAGAACGCGCTTAGCTGGCATTATAAACAAAACTAAAAAGGATATTTTATGGCTAATGTACAAACCCCAGATGCATTATTGGTCAAGCAATACGTAGGAGGCGATGAATCGGCCTTGTCTACCCTTATTGACCGTCACCAGTCAAAAATATACGGTTTTATCTATTCGAAGATTTCGGATCGTGACATCACCGATGATATTTTTCAGGACACCTTCATTAAAGTCATCAAAACTTTAAAATCCAATGCGTATAATGAAGAAGGTAAATTTCTTCCTTGGGTTATGCGCATCGCTCATAATCTCATCATCGATCATTTCCGCAGGAACAAAAAAATGCCAATGTTTCGAGAAACCGAGGAGTTTTCCATCTTCTCGATTATGACAGACAATTCCATGACCATCGAAAACCAAATGATTACCGACCAGGTAGAAAAAGACTTGCGTAAAATCATCGAAGAATTGCCACATGACCAAAAAGAAGTGCTCATGATGCGCATTTACCAAGATCTCAGTTTCAAAGAAATCTCAGAATTGACGGGTGTTAGCATCAATACTGCGCTAGGCAGGATGCGTTACGCGCTCATGAACCTGAGAAAAGTGATTGAAAAACACCAAATTATTTTAACGAATTAACAATAATAGATAATATGCCGCGTTGTAGCTATATCACTAAACAAACGCTACCAATATGGCAAAAATCTACTCTAAGAAAACATTAGTTAACACCTCTATGAAGCCTAAAAAAGAAACCGTTTCTTTTTTACTAAATTACTCTAAAGCGCTAAGCTTTATCAAAGTGGGTAAAATGAACATAGAAACGATAGCTAATTAAGAAAACGTCCCGGTGGTTATCGGGACGTTTTTTTTATATCTTCCGCCAAAAGTTCCTTTCGTCCGATGGTTCGCGTGATAATGTCCTTGTCAAGGTTCATACCGCGCGCCGGAGAATATTCACGTCCGTAGTATATGATCTGCAAGTGCAATTCGTTCCACAATGCCTTGGGGAAAATCGCCTTCGCGTCCTTTTCTGTCTGTACTACATTTTTCCCGTTAGACAAATTCCAGCGCCACATCAACCGGTGAATGTGTGTGTCCACGGGAAACGCAGGCACGCCAAAAGCCTGGCTCATGACCACACTTGCGGTTTTATGTCCAACGGCCGGCAATTCCTCCAAAGCTTCAAAACTTTGCGGCACTTGCCCGTCGTATTTTTCAATCAAAATTTTTGACAAACCGTAAATCCCCTTCGATTTCATCGGCGACAATCCGCAAGGCCGTATAATATCCTGGATTTCCTCGACGCTCAGTTTTACCATATCATACGGATTATCGGCCTTGGCAAACAGCAGTGGCGTAATTTGGTTTACGCGCACATCGGTACATTGCGCCGACAGCAGTACCGCAATAAGCAGCGTGTAGGCGTCCTTATGATCGAGCGGGATCGGTACCGTAGGATACAATTCTTGTAAAGTCTTTATTACAAATTTCGCGCGTTCTGCTTTGGTCATTTTCGTATATTTATGCTGTAAAAATAGTATAAAATTGATGCCGTGCCTAATCCGGCTGTCCGCTCCAAATCCTCATGCTTACGGTAAAATTTTAAAGCTTTTATAAGTGCTTCCGCCGGTCGCATTATAAAACCAAAAAATTTAAACCGCAAGCATTCCGGGTTTTCCGCTGCCATCCGGGGCAAACTCAGTATCTCAGTAACTTAGCAACTCCATTATGACCACACTCCAACCCGGCGACAAATCGCCCAATTTCTCTGCTCAAGACCAAGACGGAAACACGCACCAGCTATCCGATTACCGAGGCAAAAAACTCGTAATCTTCTTTTATCCCGCAGCCGACACGCCCACCTGTACCACAGAAGCCTGTAACTTACGCGACAATTACCACACTTTTCTGGCTAAGAATTATGCTGTCCTTGGTGTAAGTGGCGACACCCAGAAAAAGCAAGCCAAGTTCAAAACAAAATACAATTTGCCGTTTCCGTTACTCGCCGATGAAGACAAAGCAGTCATCAACGCATTCGGCGTCTGGGGACCAAAAAAGTTTATGGGAAGGTTATTCGACGGCATCCACCGCACGACCTTTGTAATCGATGAGCATGGCGTCATTGAAGAAGTCATCTCCGATGTGAAAAGTAAAATGCACACGGAGCAAATCTTGAAATAAGTCGAAAGTCGAAAGAAAAAAAGAACCAAGAGTAGGTCAAGCTATCTCTTGGTTCTTTGTTATTTTAATATCCGGCAACTAAGTTATCGTTTTATAGGGCTCCGCGCTTTTGACTTTCTCCTAATTGGTTTCCTCCAAAATCTTATTCGGGTCATACCCAAAAAGCTGGTGCTCCTTAATAAGCTCTGCGATCCCTTTGGGTAACATTTCTTCCCAACCCGATTTGCCAATAGCAATCATCTTGAGCACTTCGCGCGAGAAAACTTCTAAGGTATGCGGATCAACATCATCAATGTCCACGACTTTGCCATTGAACTTGAAGAATTTATACAGCTCTTTCATCCTCGGATGTACCTTGAGGTTTTCAGAATTGATCACTTCACCGTCTTCTAGCATTGGGTACAAGAACACTTTCAAATCGCGGTAGAACAATTTACCAAAGGCTTCGAGGATTCCGCCGCTCAAATGGCGGTAGTATTTTTCATCAAAAATGTCGACGAGGTTGTTCACGCCCATAGCCAATCCCATACGGGCTTTGGTGTAGGCCGAGAAGTATTCAACCACTTTATAATATTCCTGGAAATTAGAAATCATTACGGTTTGCCCGAGCGAACACAGCAATTCGGCGCGGTCCATGAAATCCCTCTCATCGATTTCACCTTCAGAACGCAGGTTAGACAGGGTAATTTCAAAAACCACGAGCGTATTTTCTTTCTCTACTTTGCTTTCGGCGAGGAACATCTTGAGCGATTTCTCGTACATGTCCATATTCACCTTCGTCACCGGACGGAAACTACCACGCAAAGCGAGGATATTCTTTTTGTAAAGGATTTGTGCCGGTAGGATATTCTTGCCTTCAGGATCAAACATCACCGCATCGGTCATGCCGTTTTTCACGAGCTGTAGGCTCATCAAACGGTTGTCGACGTCGGCAAAACGCGGTCCTGAAAAGTTAATCGTATCAATTTCGAGTTGGTCTTTATCGAGGTGGTCGTACAAGTAACGCAACAATTTTTTAGGATCGTTGTATTTGTAGAACGCGCCGTAAATCAGGTTCACGCCCAGTATACCAAGGGTTTCCTGTTGCAAACGCGCATCGGTCTCTTTGAATCGTATGTGTATGGTAATCTCGTTATAGTCTTCGTCTGGTTCAATCTGGAATTTGATTCCAACCCAACCATGGCCCTTGAATTGTTTCGCAAAATCAATCGTGGCTACAGTGTTGGCGTAACTAAAAAATAATTTATTGGGGTGTTTTTCACGACTCAAACGCCTTTCAATCAAATTGGTTTCGTGCGTCAGCATTTTGCGCAGGCGGCTTTCGGTAACATAACGCCCGTCTACTTCTACACCGTAAATCGCGTCGCTAAAGTCTTTATCGTAGGCCGACATTGCTTTCGCGATTGTTCCCGATGAACCTCCGGAACGAAAGAAATGCCTCACGGTTTCTTGTCCGGCGCCAATTTCGGCAAAGGTTCCGTATATATTTTCGTTCAGGTTGATCCGGAGCGCTTTGTCTTTTGTGGAGGGAATTTGTTCGATGACTTTGTCACCTTTCAATTTGATTTGTATATCCATTTTCTTTTTCAGATAGCATAATAATACATTACAAAGTTAATAAAATAGGGCAGGTACAAAACAGAATTAATACTATTTTTGTAAAAAATAAAGCCATTGAAAGTATATTTTTTAGGAACAGGAACCTCTCAGGGCATACCGGTAATCGGGAGCCAGAATCTCGTTTCCAAAAGTGATGATCCCCGCGACAAAAGGTTGCGCGTTTCGGTCTGGATCCATTGGCAAAACCACTCCTTTGTAATCGATTGCGGCCCTGATTTTCGGCAGCAGATGCTCGCTTCGGGCTGTGAAAAGGTCGAAGGTATTTTGTACACGCACGAACATTCAGACCATACTGCGGGATTGGATGATATCCGTCCGTTCAATTTCAAACAAGGAAATATTCCGGTATACGCGCATGAACGCGTGCTCGAAAACCTCAAAAGACGTTTCGACTATGTGTTTGAAACCGAGAATAAATATCCGGGTGCGCCCAGCGTCACACCAATAGAAGTCGTCAATGACGTGCCGTTTGCCATTGGTGACAAGACAGCCATTCCCATCAATGCCTACCACGGCGGCCTACAGATTTTTGGCTATCGCATCGATGATTTTGCCTACCTCACCGACGTGAAGACGATTGAGCAGGACGAAATCAATAAATTGGCGGGAATCAAAGTTTTAGTTCTTAATGCGCTACGGGAAGAGGCGCACCATTCGCACCTGAATCTTGAAGAAGCGCTTGAACTCATTGATCTGGTGAAACCCGAGCGTACGTACCTTACACACATCAGCCATAATTTTGGTTTCCATGCCGACATCCAGAAAAAGCTTCCAGCCAACGTTTTCGTTGCTTACGACAATTTAGAAATTACCGTTTAAAACCATAATAATGAAAAAGTCACTTTTCCTTTACCTGTTTATTATCGCCGTATTGATGAATATTTTTACGTACATGTATTTCAGCAAACGCACGAGTTACGAAGAAACGCATTCGGCAAATACTATTACCAAGTTCAAGGACAGCCTTAATGTGATGGGAAATAAATTGTCGGATGCCGATTATTTTTCGCTAGAAAACAACCAGAATGCCCAGACGTATTTTGACAATTCGGATCTCAAAACCTACCCGTCCTATCACGACTTGGCCGAGGTTGTAAAGGCGAAACTCATAGCGCTCAACGACGACC
Organism: Flavobacterium sp. UBA7665; assembly: GCA_002483285.1. Taxonomy (GTDB): domain Bacteria; phylum Bacteroidota; class Bacteroidia; order Flavobacteriales; family Flavobacteriaceae; genus Flavobacterium. The sequence goes on along the minus strand of DLHP01000030.1, from coordinate 306,238 downwards.
CTAATGGCAATCCGTATGTAGGACAGGCACAGCTCGGCGGGCAGAAATTCATTATCAACAAAGCCAAGGTGCTCAACCACCGTTGGATTATAGCCGATTATAGTGACGGGAATTATTGGGGGGAAGTATTACTTAAATATTTCATCAATGCCGATGACACAGTTTCTTTTGAGATCATCCAATCGGTGATTTACCAGAAAACGACGGAGTAATTGTGAATTATGAATGGTGAATTATGAATTTAAAAAGCCTGAACTTTGTTCAGGCTTTTTATTTTGTGCGACATAGGAATTCACCATTGCTTCGCCAGTTCGCTAAAGCTCGTGTCACCATTTACCATTCACCATTTGTTAAGCCATTCCCTGAAATCAAAGAAATTCTGCGGCGCCACGCCATGCCCAACCGGATATTCCTTATACACATTCCCGATGCCCAAATCGTCTAAAATCGGTTTGGTTTTTCTTGCCCAATCTACAGGGATTACCTGATCTACTGTGCCGTGTGAGGCGAAAATGCGCAGGTTGGAAAAATCGTTTTTTACATAATCACCTTTGGCCATTTCGGTGTTCAGGTAACCACTCATGGCTACAACGCGTCGGATTTTTTCGGGATACGACAACGCGATCGCATAACTTAAAATCGATCCTTGGCTAAAACCAATTAATGTCATGTTTGCAGCATCAATCGGGTATTTGGCTATTAGTTCATCGATAAAGCCAGCGATGAGATCACGCGATTGCCGCGCCTGTTCGATGTCTGAGAATTTGTTTTCGTCGGCATCGAAATTAATCGCATACCACGCATAACTCATGTAGCCTAAATCGTACGGAGCACGCGCCGAAACCACATAATAGTCATCGGGAAGTTCGCTTGCAAATGAAAATAGATCCTCTTCATTGCTTCCGTAACCGTGCAATAGCAGTAACAACGGGTTTTTGTCTTTTTTTATTTTGGGTTCGCGGACGAGATAGTGGAGTTGCATATTTCTAAAGTGATAGGCGATTGGCACGAATTATTTTTTAACTTGTAATCGATTGACAAACATAAAAACCGATGGACGTAAAATTACTTTTAAATTCCGTACAAAAAAACAGTAAGGCCATTATTGCCATTGCGTTGTTTTGTTGCTTCAGTTCGATATTCGGGCAGGCGCGTTACGAAATCGCATTTGGCGAAAAAATCAATATCAATGTTACGGACTTCAACAGTCGCTTTACCATTAGTGGGCCAACGGGTGAAATTCATTTGGATGGAGCGGCGATCAACCAATACACTTTCCAAAAGCCTGGAAATTATACAATTAAAGTGGCCCAAAGCCACAACCATTCAAAAGAATGCAATCATTTGCCACAAGAAACGACAGTAAAAGTCCATTCGGTAAGGATGCGGTTTGATGCCCGTAACCTGTCGCTTTCAGCACCCATTCAAAAAAATAAGGAAACCGATAAGATTGTTGTAAGCATTCCCGTCAGCATAGAAAGCTATGACCATCGAGCGGTAAAATTGAATCTTGCCACGGTAAAATCGGCGGGAATAGGAAGTTCAATAGTAGCCATACCGGATACTTCTTTATCCGAATTGCCCGAAGGGAAACACACGCTCCGATACACGCTCCAAGGCATTGCGACTCAAAATACTTATTTGATGCTAGATTTGGTCGATGCCAACGGACTCGTCCAGTCGATCGCATTACCCTCACCCATAACAGACTAAACATGAATAGATTACTTACACTATTTTCGTTCGTCTTGTTTTTCTTTGGTGAAACCCATGCGCAATGTGGGCAAACGGAGTCTTGCTTTGCCAATAACGGGATTAACTCCAACGACGATGCCGCTACAATCGCCTATGATAATATGGGTTCGACATTTCACGCTTCCTACATTAAAGAGCCAGACGGCATCTGGAAGGTCTGGGGCGCAAATTTGCAAAACAATGGAAATCAGCCGATACTTTATCCTGCAGTAGTCAACAATTCACTGTACCCGGCACTTACGGGAACCATATACAAAATGGGTCTTGGGGGTAACAGTCAGCTCATTGTGCTCACATCGACGGGCTTATTCGTAGTAGGTAATGAGGAAGAAGTATTGAATTGGACGCTGACCACAAGTTCCGAGTTCCAGAAAATCACCGTGAACGGAAAAGCAGACGGACTTCCCGAAAATATAAGCCCCGAAGACGTAAAAATGCTATTTGTCTCGAACGGTGCGATTATTATTACTACCTGCGCCGGAACGGTCTATGCACTTTGCAAAAATAATAGTGTGAACGGCCACGGAGAGAACAATGATACCGACGGTCTGGCTTGGTCTCAGGTGTTGAAAGACGCAGATACGCCACTTACAGATGTTATTGTTGCGAGAGGAAACTCCTATTCTGCTTTCGCATTAAAGTCGGATGGTACCTTATGGACTTGGGGACTAAGCTTACTGGGCGATGGGCTACAGGGACCTTCGTTACCAAGATACTACGCGACCCAAATGGTTCAGCCCGCAGGAATACCCGGAATTAAAATGATACAGAAGTCAACGGGTGGGTCCTACTATGTTTTGGGAACAGATAAAAAGATATACGCGCTTGGAGGCAACATTTCTGGCCAGTTAGGCGACAATACGACTACGACAAGACTAGTCTGGGTGAATTCTAAAAATCCTGACGATTCAATTATTGATGATGCGGCCTGGATTTCTGCAAACGAACATGACAATGCCTATCCTTCGTTTTCCGTAATCAAAACCAATGGTCATTTTTTCTCGGGTGGATGCAACAGTTATGGTATGACCGGAAGAACTGATCTCAACGTCAATTTTCTCAACTTCCCACAGGGAATCACCAGTTCGGATGTGATTACTTTTGCCGAAACCGGCGGACATTCTATAGCAGCCATCAAATTGGGAAGTGCGCGATACGGGTACGTGGGCCATAGGATTCTTGGGTCGATGGGCGAAGGAACTTCGATTGCAAGTACACAATACTCTTTTGATTTTAATACGCCACCGGTAATTACGGTTTGCGGAACGACTTGCGTCCAGCCACAGCTTGCCAATAACGGCCCGATTTGCTCGGGATCGGATGCGGTATTTACAATTACCGGAACACCCGGCGATACTGTCGACTATAACATCAATGTCGTAGCCACACAAACCGCCACGATAGGTGCTTCGGGTTCGGTTGCCATTACCGTCGCGAACGCGCAACAAAACCAAACACTACAACTCACACATGTTTTTGGCGGCGCGAGCATCTGTTCTGATAATTTGTCGCTGGCTTCTGTTGTTGCTGTCAATCCCTTATTGGAACCTATTTTTTTATCGGTACCGTCCATTTGCCAGGGCAGCGCCATCAATCCTTTACCCGCGCAATCCGATAATGGGGTAGAAGGCAGTTGGTCGCCGGCATTCAACAACCAGCAAACCACAACCTATACTTTTACGCCAACCAGTTCAGGTTGTTGGCAGCAAACCACACTGACTATCGTTGTGGTGCCGCCATTCGTGCCCGAGTTCACCCAACCTGCAGCCATTTGCGCCGGCAGCCCAATCAATCCGTTACCATTGGTTTCAGAGAATGGGATTGTGGGGACCTGGACACCGGCTTTTGACAACCTCGCCACAGCCACTTACACTTTCGTCCCACAAGACGAATCTTGTACCGCCAGGGTATCGCTCACCATAATAGTGAACCCGATTCAGCTGCCCGTATTCAATCAGGTGACGCCCGTTTGTGAGGGAAGTTTATTTGCCCAACTTCCGGCAGTTTCAATCAATGGCATCGCAGGGACGTGGTCGCCATCCGTCAATAATATGGTAACGACCACTTATACCTTTACACCGCAAAGCGGATTGTGCGCGTCATCGGTTTCAATGACCGTTGTGGTCAATCCTAAAATAGCACCGTCATTTGCGCCAATTGCGTCGGCATGTTTTGGTTCGGGAACCATCGTATTGCCCACGCAGTCGATAGAAAATATTACAGGCACCTGGTCGCCTACTATCAACAATACCGCCACTACAACCTATACTTTTACGCCCCACAACGGCCAATGTGCCAACCCGGCTACGATGACCGTCGCGGTTTTTGACGATTTCGACTACCGTTATAAAAGCTATTGCTCCGGCGATAATTACCTGGTCGAATTTGAATTCGATGGCTTGGATATGAATACAAGGTGGGAACAAAATGGCAGGTTCGTGAGCAGCGATAACCCTTTTAACCTTACGGCCTATCTGAACGCAACTGCTACCACACCAGACTTGCCCATGGCGTTTGAGGTGACGTTGACCGATGCGAACCAATGCCTGAAAACCCAATCAATCGCAATAGACAACATACACTGTGGAATTCAGAAAGGGATTTCCCCTAATGGCGACGCAAAAAATGATTTTTTTGATTTGCGACTGCTCAACGCCAAATCGCTTTCGATTTTCAACCGATATGGTTTAAAAGTGTACCACAAAAACGGTTACAGCGACGAGTGGCGCGGTCAAGCCGATGACGGTAAAACGTTGCCAGACGGTACCTATTATTATGTAATTGGGTTGGAATCCGACGCTTCAAAAACCGGCTGGATTTATCTCAACAAGCAAGAGTAACTTAGATGGATTTGAACGCTTTTTGAAACAGGTTTCCCAATAACGGCACGGGTTTGGTCTGCCCAACAATCGCCGAATAAATCCCAAAAGCCCACAATACGCTTACAGAAAGCCACATCGCAGATGATATCATGAGACTGTTAAAGTTGCTCACAATCAAACCCAATGAAACAAAAGTGAGAGACAAACCCAGCGATTGCCGGATGTGAAACGACGCAAAAGGATTGCGCGATTCAGAATTCATAGACATCGCGATGAAGACGCCAATAATCATGATGTAACTGGTAATCGCGGCCATTTTTCCTTCTTCAACAGACTGGTTCATGATGATAAGACTAATTTTTTATTGTTGAAGATACCGTAGGCTTTGCCTTTCATGGGCATGCCCAGCAACGCAGCATTTTTTGATTTAGAACCGATGTGCTCGTTTGTGAAAACCCATTCGAGATTGGGGTTGAAAAGCGTAAAACAGGCAGTATTTCCCTCGGCAATCACCGATGGTTCAATCCCGAAAATTGTCTTCCCCGAAGTCAATTTTTGTACAATCACCTCGAGTGGCAACACCGTTCCGAGTGCGCCAAAAGCACTTTCAAGTCCGATGGTCCCGTTTTTGGCGAGGTCGAATTCCATTTTTTTGTGTTCGATATCAATCGGGTTGTGGTCTGACGTAACCATGTCTATCGTACCGTCTTTTACCGCGCTGATCAATGCCTTACGGTCGGCTTCATTGCGCAACGGCGGCGATACTTTATAACGTGAGTCAAAACCATCCAGTTTTTCGTCGGTAAGCGTTAAGTGGTGTACACTCGCACTGCACGTTACTTGTAGGCCTTTGGCTTTGGCCGCCTTGACGAGTTTTACCGATTGTTCGGTTGAAAGTGTGGGCAGGTGTAGTTTTCCGCCGGTGTATTCCAACAGGAAGAGGTTCCTGGCCACCGCAATTTCTTCGGACAAAGCCGGAATTCCTTTGAGCCCGAGACGCGTCGAAACGATTCCCTCATTGGCTACACCGCTGCCTTTAATGTCATTGTCCTGCGAAAAGGCGATCACCAGCGCGTCAAAATCCTGTGCATACTGTAGCGCGATTTTAAGCAGGTTTGGGTTGTCGGTATTTTTATTGTAATCGCCAAAAGCAACTGCCCCGGCGTTTTTCATGTCATAGAGTTCGGCAAGGTCTTTCCCCTGGCTTTCTTTGGTGAGTGCGCCAATTGGATACAAATCGGTGGCCGAACCGGCTGCTTTAGATCGTACGAACGCCACCTGTGATTGGTTGTCGATAATCGGATGCGAATAGGGCTGCATCGCAACAGCAGTAAATCCGCTTTTGGACGCGACGTCCAGACCGTTCGAGATGGTTTCACGGTCTTCAAAACCCGGTTCACCCAAACAAACACTGCTGTCAAACCAACCTTGTGAAACGTGCAGGTTGTCTAATTTGATTTCCCTTAGATTGCTGTCGTTGGTCAGGTTCCTGGCTATTTTGGTAAAGACGCCATTCTCAATCTGTAGATCAACAACCGCATCGTGAAAGGAACTGTCGGAATCAATAACTTTGGCGGCTCTGATAATCAGGTTCATTTGACAAATTTTTGGATGAGTAATTCGGTGGCCAGAAACAACAGTGTAAAAATAACAAACCATTTCCAGATTTCATTGTCGGTACGGTCGGTTTGTAAGGTGTTGAGTACTGCTTCAATCGATTCAATCACCTTTTGACCCGAAAGCGCACTTTCATGGTCGGCGCGCAAATTGCTTTCGGTGCGCGGGTAGTTGAAACTGATGTCTTTGAGCCGTTCGTCCTGCTTATAGATACCGTAATTCCCGGCTAATGACGGATAATTGTTGCACACGATTTTTACCTTATTGTTGAGGATTTGCTGCGTTGGGATAAACTTCTCAGTGCTGCCATCGGCGTTGCCACGTACATTTAGGATTTCATCTTTGGCAAGCAAGGCGTCGATGAAAACGGGCGTATTGGCTCCGATTGATAGTGCCGAAATCCCTGTCTTTTGGGCATTCTGCGCCATATTGTAAAACACAGGCACAATCAAAGGCGAATTCTGGAAATTCGAATTCATCTTGTTGATGGCGCCCGAAAAAACATAAACACCCGAAACCCCATTGCTCATCGATGCCAGGAACGCGCTTTGGTCTTCATAACTAAGGATGGCAGGAGTGGAAGCCGCCATTGCAAACGAAGATTTCACGCTCGGATACTGGAAATTAGTCACCTGTTTTTCAAAAACAGACTGGAACACCGGGTTGTTGAATGCGATTTTGGTAATGCGTTTTTCTAACGATTGCCCTGCCTTGAATTGCATCCCTCCAAAGTTCGAGAGTAAGGCATTGAGGTCGGCAACGTTAATGTCTGTTGCGGGAATCACAATCAAATTGCCGCCTTTGGATACGAAAGATTTGAGTGTGGTTTGAAGCGCCTGTGGGATTTTCACGAGTTCATTGAGTACAATGGCATCCTGTTTTTCAATGCGATTGTAGTCGAGGCTTTCGAGCGCAAAATTGTTGTAGTCGAATTCGTCTGGCGTATAAATCCGCGACAGGAATTGGCTTTTTGCGGCCTCGCCAATGCTGAGTACGTTGGTTTTTTTGGGTTTGGACAGGCTAAAATAATAGGTGTTGTCGTAAGCCAGGCTGTTGTCTTCGATGGTTACATAACCGTGAAAATCTTCTTTGGGAATAGTGAAACGAATCGTTTTTTCGGAAGTATCAGGCTTGACTACCGTTTTGGCGGCGAGTTTTCCTTGGTTGTACAAGGCAATCGGGAGCGCTCCAAAATCACTGCCATAAGCCGACAATTTCACGCCAATCTCATAGAAATTATCTAGTGTTTGGTTGATGAAGACGCTGTCGATTGATACATTGTTTTGCTGTTCGGCATTGGGAACAATGAAATACGAGTTGAGGTCTTTGTCGAAACCGTTGAGTTGTCGGGATTGCAAACCCACCGCATCCGAAATCACAATCACATCTTTACCCACCACAGTTTTGCGCGACCTGATTTTCGCCAAAGCGCTCACGGGATCAAACGCAGCAGCGCTGTATTGCAGGTTTTGGAGGTCTTTCCTTATCGATTTGATGTCGGTGTTCCAAAAGGTTTCGGTATTGGTAACCAATGAAAACGGTTGGTTTTCGGGTACGTGTTCGAGCAAATCTTCCACAGCGCGTTTGAGCAATTCCCCTTTTTTGCCCTTGGCCTGCATGCTGAACGAGTTGTCGAGTACGATAAAAGTCTCATTGCTCTTGTTCTTATGGTCTTTGGCCTCAAAAAAAGGTTGGGCAAAGGCAAGCACGAGACAAGTGAATAGCAATAGTCGTGTGGCAAGCAAAAGCCATTTTTTGATTTTTGAGCTTTTTCTGGTTTGGATTGAAAGTTCCTTGAGGAAACGGACGTTGGTGAACAGTTCTTTCTTGAAACGCCGCAATTGAAACAGGTGGACCAGAATTGGAATTATCAGTAAAAAAAGGAAGTAGAGGATTTCCGGGTGTTTAAACTGCATTCTGATTTTTATTTACCACGCTGATTCGTGTCCCAAAAGTAACCAATGAATTATTAATTATCAATTATTAATTGTCAATTGTCAATTATTCTTGTCCTTGCGTTTTTTATCTCGCGTCTTGAGCATATTGCGGTTGACCGATCCGTGTGTTTTCTTCTTGGTTTTTGATGGTCCGCCGAGGTTTACTTTCTTATTCTTTTTTGCCTTTTCATGAAAAGCGCCGTCGCCGTCGAGTTTTGGTCGTTTGAGCAGGAATTTAATAGGCTGTCGGTCTTTCTCGGGACCAATCAGCTTGTCAGAAATAGCAACCGATTCGGGAAACGGCGTAATGGGCAATTCCATTTCCATCAACACTTCGGCGGCGAGTTTCATTTCTTCCTCGCGCGCGGTGAACAGACTGATCGCGGTTCCGGTAGCATCGGCGCGCCCAGTCCGGCCAATGCGGTGCATGTACAATTCGGGTTCTTCGGGCATCTCAAAATTGATGACGTGGGTGATGTCTGAAATATCCAAACCACGCGCCATGATATCTGTGGTGATGATGCCGCGCAAATGGCCTTGTTGAAATTCAGCCATCGTCATCAAACGATAATTCTGCGATTTATTGGAGTGGATTACCCCAAATCGCCCAGGAAAACGCTCGTCTATGCTTTCGTGCAACAGGTCGGCAATCTTTTTATTGTTTACGAAAATGAGCGCGCGGCTCATGGCTTCGTCGGTTTCGAGCAAATGCGTGAGCAGGTTGATTTTGGTATTGAAATTCTGAACGGGATAGGTAATTTGCGTGATGTTTTCTAATGGCGTTCCCGAAGCGGCCAGTGTTACTTCCTCCGGGTAATCGAAAAAGTCATTCAGGACCGCATCGACTTCGTCGGTCATCGTAGCCGAAAACAAAATGTTCTGGCGTTTGGGTTTCATCATCGCCAGGATCGACGTGAGTTGTACCCTGAACCCGAGGTTGAGCATCTCGTCGAATTCGTCGATGACCAATTTTGAGGTTTCATCAAAGCGCAAGACATTGTCGAGTGCGAGGTCCATCACACGGCCCGGTGTGCCTACCAAAACATCGATTCCTTGGTAAACCGAGGTTTTCTGGGTGTTGATGTTCACGCCACCATAAATCCCGAGCGTTCGGATCGACATGTATTTGGTGAGTTTTTCTACTTCCTCGACCACCTGCACCACCAATTCCCTAGTTGGGACAAGGATGACAATCTTTGGCGTATGTGTGGGTGAAAATTTATAGAGTTTAAGCAGCGGCAACAGATAGGCGAAGGTTTTCCCGGTTCCGGTTTGCGCGATGCCCATCATATCGCGTCCCGACATAATCACCGCGAAAGATTTTTCCTGTATGGGAGTTGGTGTGGTGAAACCGAGTTCATCGATGGCTTTTTGTACCGATTTTGGAAGCTGGAATTGCTCGAAACTGCTCATTTGCTTGTAATTTACTTGTAGGCCAGACTATGGGCGCTGCCGATTGGCGTCGCTTGTGGGCCTTGTGCGGGCAAAGGTAAGCTTTTTAAATTTGGCAGGGAACTATAGGTTCACTTTGGCGGCCTGTTCCATTTGTTGGTAAACGGTTTCTGAGATTTGTTTGATGACTCCGGGCAATTTGTCTGACGTTTTTCCTTTGGTCATCACCGTTAAAACGTACGGATTGCCTTGAAGGTAAACAATCGCCGACTCCGAAAGCTCAAAATGTTGCGGATCTCCAGACTCACCGAATTTGTGCGCCACCTTTACAGAAGAAGGCAATCCGGCAACCAAACCATCTTTAAAATTACATTTGCCTAATAGTTCGGTGGCAAATTCAGAGTGTTTTTCATTCAGGTAAGAGGAGTTGTATAAGATTCGCATGAAGATAGAAAAATCCTTGGCCGAAAGTGGATGGTGTTGCGCCGTGAAATCGGGTGCTTGTAATCCCATATCGGTGAAGACCTTTTTGAAAACATTGAGGTCGATATTGTCAAACAACAAAGTAGTGGCGTTATTGTCAGAATACGCAATCATGTAAGTAAGCAATTCCTTCACGGTGTAGGATTGGCCCATTTGGATTGATTTTGACAAATACTTGGGTTTTTTATCGATATTGTAAGGTTTGTTGAATGTTAGCTTTTTGTTGAGGAACCCCGGATTGGCTTCTTCTGTCTTAAGCACACAGATCAGTTCAGGTACTTTCATCAGCGAACCGGGCAGGAATTTGTCATCGCTGTTGATTCCGGTCCATTCATTTCCCTGGTACTCTTTTAAATAAAAAGAAGCATCGGTGATGGTACCGAGCCTTTTGTGCTCTTCTATTAGCGTGTTTACACTTTGTTTAATCGGGCTCAGTTTGTCGGATTCGCAAGCCTGGTCTACAAACAAAACCGGCTTAATGTAATCGTAACCGTTAAGGCGTTGTACCTTGACCGAACAGCCCGGATTGCCAAAAGCATCTATGCTATCGTTCACCGCTTTTTCGGCTGCGCGCTTCTTATTTTCGGTAACAGCGTAATAATAAGTGGCGAAATTGGTGATTCCCAATGAAATCAACGTGATGATAAATGAGGTCTTTTTGGTAATCGAAAGATTCATAGCGCTTTAGGTTAAAAGGGGACGCCAAACGTAGGAAATTATCTCACGATTCAGTCTTAAAATTCTATTAAATTTTTTGTTAAAACCCAACTTTAACATTATTAGAAGTGTTCAAATACGCCGAGTCCAAATAGCGCAAAATCATATTTTACAGGATCTGACGCGTCGAGCAGCCTTAAAGTTTTATCGAGCTCGGCCAATGCCTTGCCGTCATTCTGTACGCGGGTGAGCAACCCGAGTTTGCGCGCCACATTGCCAGAATGCACATCCAGCGGGCAGGAAAGCTGCGCCGGTGAAATGCTTTTCCAAAGTCCAAAGTCAACCCCTTTGTTATCGCGGCGAACCATCCAGCGCAGGTACATGTTGATTCGCTTAGCCGCAGAATTGTTCAGCGGGTCCGATACGTGTTTTTGGGTTCGGTGCTGGTGCTCGATTTCAAAAAATATTTTGCGGAATTCGTGGATACTTTGCTGCAGATTTTCCTCGTCCTGATGCCGCGAAAATAGCTTTTCCAAACCGCCGTGATTCTGGTAAGTGTGTCGCAAAGCCTTAACGAAGGTTGTAAAATCCTGTCCGTTAAAGGTTCGGTGAACAAAATCCTGAAGCCTTTCCAAATCGTTTTCATTGTGCGACATCACGAAATCGTAGGGCGTATTGCCCATCAAATCCATCATCCGTGTGGCGTTGGCAATGATCGACTTTCTATTGCCCCAGGCGATGGTAGCGCTTAAGAAACCAGCAATCTCAATATCCTCCTTGAGCGAGAACCGATGCGGGATCTGTATCGGGTCGCTCTCGATAAAATTGGGATGGTTGTACAAATCTGCTTTTTCATCGAGGAATTCCCGAAGCTCATTTTGGGTCATGGCGTGTGGCTTTAACAGAAAGAAATCCGTCTTTTAAATGATGGGTTCGCAATTGCGGTATATAACCAGTTTTGTACTGTAAATATTGTAACTGCTTTTGGTTTACGCAGGGTAAAGGACCGTTTCCTGTGGCCCAAATATAAGTATTGGCATCGGGCGAGTAGTAGTCGAGATTGCCTATTGAGGCTTGGTAATATGAGGTCTTTAAGCTAGAATCGGCTGCGGGAATGAACAGATTACCAAGCGAAAAAGTTTGCTCAGAGAAGGCCACATTCCGCGAAGGATAATGCCAACCAAAAATGCCGAGGGAAAGCAACACTACACACGAGATTCCACCCAATGCCACGACTTTTTTTTTGTCCCGAATCCATTTGGCTACCAACAACACTGCAAAAAACACTGCAAAATGCAGGATGAAACGCGCTTGGGGCGAAGTGGCAAACAGTAGCAACAATTGAACTGACATCGCAACATACAACAAGCGGTATTTGAGTTGGGCAAATGCTTTAAGGAATGGCACGACGAGCATCAGCAGTACAATTGCCACATTCAGAACACTTCCCAAACCGGAAAAGAACAGCCACCGAATCAAAATTTGCCATCCATCCAATTGTTGGTAATCGGCGTGGCTGATGAAAAAATCAAATCGCCTTGCCGGATTAAAAGCGAAAGTGTGAATTTCTGGAGGTAACGCATAATCTAATTGAAACGTATCCTGAAACGCTAACATCGGGAACAGCGGATATCCTGTTAGTAAGGTGTTTTTGACTACGAGTAATCCAAAAACCAAAAGTGCAGCCACATAGCCAACAACCACTTTTTTGGCGAGCACTTTAAAATGATGAATCCATAAAAACAACGGCAACAACAAGATGGGCGCCGCGGTGATTTTAATGTACACGACAAACAGGCAAAGCAAAACAACCGTATGGAATTGTGCCGCCGAGCAACGGTCAAACGCTTCTAAAAACAGGTGAAAAATTACAAAGCCAATCGTCACTACGGCAAGGTCGGGCGAGGCCACGGCGATGAACGGAAACAACAAGATGTTCGCAATAGGGATGAAAACAGCGGTTTTGGGATTTTCGGTGTTTGAAATCGCGTACCAGTTTGCCACGAGTAAGCAAAACCCGTTGAGCGTGTGTAATCCTAAGCCAAGAAATGAAAAGCTAAAGGCGCTTTGCAAAATATGCCAGCCGCTGGTTTGGCCAAAGAATAAGTGCAGGTTGGCGAGGCCTTTCACCAATCCGTACTCATTGAGCCATTTTACGGTTTGCAGGTAATAAATCTCATGGTCAGGGAAGTAGGCCGGCACCGAACAAATCAAAGCATAAGTAAGCACTAACAATCCAAGCAACAGTTTTTTGGGTTTTGAAATCGATTGGAATTCGAGGTAAAACGCACCCGAGTATTCGCCTACATTGTGCCGATTCCATAGCAAAATCAAGCCGTTCAATAGCAGTAAAGCCAATTGGAATTCCCAATGGATCCTGCCAAAAATGGCCCAAATGCCCGCCAGAATCGCCACAGAAAAAAGCCCTGTAAAAAGTAAAGTAGCAGTATTCTTGAGCTGTAACTTTAAAAACCGGCTGCTCGCCAAACCCAGGTTCAGCGCAATCGCGAAAAGGTAGCACCAGCTTAAAATTACGAGCAACATTAGTGTGCCGAAATCAGTCCGTCGACCATGACCAGTTTCCTGTCGGCCATATTGGCCAAGTCTTCGTTGTGTGTCACGATGACGAAAGTCTGTCCGAATTCGTCGCGCAACTTGAAAAACAATTGGTGCAGGTTTTCGGCCGAAGCCGTGTCGAGGTTGCCCGAAGGTTCATCGGCAAAAATCACAGCAGGCTTATTGATAAGTGCCCTTGCTACCGCCACGCGTTGTTGTTCGCCGCCCGAAAGTTCGTTGGGTTTGTGGTGGCTGCGCTGGGAAAGTCCTAGATAATCGAGTAGTTTTTTGGCTTCTACCTCGGTCTCGGATTTGCCTTTCCCAGCAATGAATGCGGGAATGCACACGTTTTCAAGTGCCGTAAATTCGGGTAGTAGTTGGTGGAACTGGAAAATAAAACCCAATTGCGCATTGCGGAATTTCGACAACGCACGGTCACTGAGTTGCAACACGTTTTCTCCATTGATCGATAGCTCGGTGGTTTGGTCTGTCGAAGGTTTATCAAGCGTGCCCAGGATTTGCAGCAAAGTAGTTTTTCCGGCGCCCGAAGCACCAACAATAGAGACAATCTCGCCTTTGGCAATGTGAAGGTCAACGCCTTTCAAAACCTGCAATTGGTCGTAAAATTTATGGATGCCTTTGGCTTGAATCATCTGGAAACGGTTTGCACAAAGAAACAAAGTTTTGGCGATATAGGCGGCAAGATTAACAACTAAAGTTTTCTGTGAATGCCATAAGCAATAGCTATCGGATTGTAAAAAATCAATAGGGCAGAAGTCTTAACTTGCGCCTTGTAAAACCACACCCATGACTACAAACAATCCCAATATCGATTTGCAACCCGGAGAAGACGCAGCGGTTTTCGCAGGTGGTTGTTTTTGGTGTACCGAAGCCGTTTTCCTCGCACTCAAAGGCGTGAAGAAAGTCATTTCGGGTTACATCGGCGGCAAGACCATCAACCCGACCTATAAGGATATCTGCACCGGCGAAACCGGCCACGCCGAAGCCATCCTGATTATTTTTGACCCTGAGCAAATCACTTTTGGCGAATTGCTCGAAGTGTTTTTTGCCACGCACGACCCTACGACAATCAACCGTCAGGGCAATGATGTGGGCACGCAATACCGAAGTGAGATTTTTTACCTCAATGAGGAACAGAAAATCGAGGCGCAGGATTACATCGCGTTATTGACACAGGAAAATACCTTCGGTAAAAAAGTCGTTACCAAGATGTCGCCGGCCACCACTTTTTATGAAGCCGAGGATTACCACCAGAATTACTTTGACCGCAATCCCACGCAAGGGTATTGCAGTTTTGTGATTCCTCCGAAGATTGAAAAATTAAAGCAAAAGTTTCCCGAAAAGCTCAAATCGTAACGGCATCAATTTTGCTAAGCGGGCGAGAACCAAATCCAGAAAGTCATGCAGTCACAACTTCAGCATAAAACCGCACACAAAAATCGCGACCTCGTCTTGGGGATTCTTTTCGATGTCATCGGAACCATTTCATTTGCAATTCCGCTCGTAGGCGAATTTACCGATGTGATTTGGGCGCCCGTTGCCGGATTTCTGATGACGTGGATGTACAAAGGGAAAGCAGGAAAGGTGGCAGGGGTATTCACCTTTTTGGAAGAAATCATCCCGTTTACCGATTTCGTTCCGTCATTTACCCTGATGTGGGTGTACACCTACCTGATTAAAAAACACGATTAGGATTCTTTTTCCTTTGGCAGTAAAAACCCGAGTTTCATCGCGCGCAGCATGCGTTTCTCGAAAGCCCAGAAGAATTTGAACTGCCCAAAAATAGCGCCGATAGCTACCAATAAAACCTGGTAAATCGGGAAAATCAAAATCAATCTTACCGGCGTAAACCAAAAACCGAGGTCGTCTTCGGTGAGCCCAATCCACGCGCAAAAATACTTGGATAGCCAAGCCGAAGCCGAGCCGGTAATCGCAAAGACGATAAAGATGATGGCGAATTGGAGGTCGGATTCAACGCCCCAACGTTGTTTTAATTTGCGCATGGTATCTCTGTTGCAGACAAATATAAGACTCTGTTTTTCAAATTACAATTTCTGTTTGTACCGATTCTGGAAATAAATGAAATAATTGTACAACAGGTAATTTACTTCAAGTCCGTAATGGATGTTGGGGTCGTAATCAATGCGCATCTCGTATAGATTGGGATTGTAACGGTATACATCCAAGACGCGGCGGTTGTATTCGTTTACAAAAAGGTAATTTTTGTTTTCAAGGAAAGTCAGCGAATAATAACTCCTGGGTTTGGCAGTCGCGAGCCACGAATCAAAACCCGGCTCGATGATGATGACTTCGTATTCGAGCGAATCATTGGCGATTCGGATGGTATCTTTTTTAGAAACAGCCTTATCTGCAACCACCTTATTATTTTGTTGTGCCGAACAGCCAACGATCAGCGCGATAATAAACCCGATTAAAACAAAATTTTTCATTGTTGGAGAAACACAGATTTCACAAATTCGACAGATTTTTTACATCGCATAAAGTTAGGGAAAACCGATACGCGGCATTTGGAATTTAACACAAAAAAAAACCGAACGTCTGTCCGGCTTTTTTAATCTGTGCAATTTGTGCAATCGGTTTTATATTTCCTTTTCCGTCTTCAATAAACTGATAATCTGGTCTGCCAATTCGGTCCCGATTCTATCCTGCGCCTCTAGCGTCGCTGCGCCAATATGTGGGGTCAGCGAAATCTTTGGGTGCATCAGGATTTGAATTTCGGGTGAGGGCTCGTTTTCAAAAACGTCCAATCCGGCAAATAGCACCTTGTTGCGGTCTAAGGCTTCAATAAGCGCTACCTCGTCGATCACACCGCCACGCGAGCAGTTGATGATGCCTACGCCGTCTTTCATCGCCTCGAGTTCGGGCGCGCCAATGACATAGCCTTCTTGTGCCGGCACATGCAAGGTGATGAAATCCGAGTGGCGGAACAAATCTTCAATCGGTTCTGTAATGATGTCCACATTGATGAACTGTCCGTTGTAAAAGTCCACTTTGATTTCGGCGTTGCCTACGTATTTGTCGGCGGCAATCACGCGCATGCCAAGGCCCAACGCCATTTTAGCCGTTGCTTGCCCAATACGTCCAAAACCTATAATGCCCAGCGTTTTGCCACGCAACTCAATGCCGTTGGCGTATGCTTTTTTCAAACCTTCAAAGTTAGAATCACCTTCCAAAGGCATGTTGCGGTTCGAGTCGTGCAGGAAACGTACGCCGTTGAACAGGTGCGCAAACACAAGTTCGGCCACACTTTCTGACGAGGACGCCGGCGTGTTGATTACGTGTACGCCTTTAGAGCGCGCGTAATCCACATCGATATTGTCCATTCCAACACCGCCGCGACCTACAATCTTGAGGTTTGGGCAGTCGTCGATCAGTTGTTGGCGCACTTTGGTAGCGCTGCGTACCAGTAACACGTCGATATGGTTGGCGTTGATGTAATTGGCAACTTGTTCTTGTGCGACTTTGGTGGTTATCACTTCAAAACCGCCTTTTTCAAGGGCTTTGATGCCGCTTTTTGAAATCCCGTCGTTGGCGAGTACTTTCATTAAATTATAAATTTTAAATGTTGAATTTTAAATTGTCAGGAGCTATTCCGGCTGTACGCTAACCCGAGCGAAGCGAATTGACCGAACACAAAATTAAAATTATTATTTTGTGAGGTAATCTTTTCCTGCTTAAAGAAAGCAGAAAAAGGATGTGCTTCGCCAGTTCGGCCTTCGGCCTCGGGTCGCTGCCATCCGGGCTACAAACCTCCCGTCATTTTCCGCTCGAAACTGCGCATTACGTCTACCAAAACCTGTACGCTTTCAATCGGCAAGGCGTTGTACATCGACGCCCGGTAACCGCCAACCGAGCGGTGTCCGGGAATACCAGAGATTCCGGCTTCTTTCCACATCGCGTCAAAAATAGGCGCGTGTGTTTCCTCTTCCAGAAGAAAAGTCGCGTTCATGTGGCTGCGGTCTTCTTTGTTTGCAGTTCCCCTAAAATAAGGGTTCCTATCGATTTCATTGTATAGCAACTCTGCTTTGGCATTGTTGATTTTCTCAATCGCCGCGATGCCGCCTTGGTCTTTGAGCCATTGCAAAGTGAGTAACGACGCGTAAACTGCAAAAACCGGTGGTGTGTTGTACATGCTTTCGGCCGTGATGTGTTTTTGGTAGTCGAGCATGCTTGGGATAGTTCTTCCGGTTTTGCCCAGGATTTCTTCTTTGATAACTACCAATGTAGCGCCTGCAGGCCCCATGTTTTTCTGGGCACCCGCATAAATCAAATCGAATTTTGAGAAATCGAGTACGCGTGAAAAAATGTCCGAACTCATATCGCAAACCAGCGGAATGTTGACTTCAGGAAACGATTTCATCTGTGTCCCGAATATGGTGTTGTTGCTCGTGCAATGCAAGTAATCGGCATCGGCAGGGACTTCGAAATTTTTAGGAATGTGGTTGTAATTTTCCGGTTTCGAGGAAGCGACCACGAGGGTTTCACCAAAACTTTTGGCTTCTTTGATCGCGCCGCTGGCCCAGGTTCCGGTATCGAGGTAGGCGGCCTTTCCGTTCTCTTTCATCAAATTATACGGAACCATCAGGAATTCTAAACTCGCACCTCCGTGCAGGAACAACGCCTGGTAACCTTTGCTGGTGAGTCCAAGCAGTTCTAGCGCCAAGGCACGCGCCTCGTCCATGACGGCCACGAAATCCTTGCTGCGGTGTGAAATTTCAAGTATGGATAGTCCGGAGTTGTTGAAATCTAAAATGGCAGCTGCCGATTTTTCGAAAACTTCCTGCGGCAGGATGCAAGGCCCTGCGCTGTAATTGTGCTTTTTCATTGTATCTGTGAGCATTTCCAAAAAATTTAGGCGACAAATTTCGGAAATACATTGGGAACCAACGGTTGTTTTTTAGAAAAATTACGCGATGTTATTAACAAAAACGTTGTAGTTGAAGCGAAAAAAACGCTAATTTTTGATGATTTTGAAGGTTTCTTTTGGTCGCCCTTTCCTATTTCAAGCGGATGAAATAAAGAACTTTCGCATACTTTTCAATTGCCATGTTTTGCGAGTTTTCGGCTGTCGGATAAATCCGTGTGAATGGTGCGAATGAAAATTGATACAGGAAGCAAACCAGCAGCGTAATTTTTAGGATATGTTTTTCTAAAATGTAGTGAAAAATCCGCTGCTAATGTTTGATGATCTTGAAAGTTTCGGCCGTACCGTTTGCTGTTTGTAACCGGATGAAATAAATACCCGCAGCAAACTTTTGAAGCGAAATTTCTCCCAAAGCGGTGTCTTGCGAAAGCAGTAATTTTCCGGTAACCGCATACACTTCCGCTTTGGTAAAACGAGTGTCGCCGCTTATTTTTACAATACCCGAAGTAGGGTTAGGATACAATTTCACATCGCTTTTTCTAAAGCTGTCGTTCGATAGTAGATTCGCGTTAATCGTGTAGGCTTTTCCGGTTCCTTCCATGGGTGCGCCTACAACCAGATATTCATTGCTGGATTCCAGCACCGAGCCGAAATAATCGTCTGTATTTTCGGGTCCGTTACCGTAAAGCATGGATTGAAATACAAATTGGTTGTCTATAAGGCGATAATACCGTATCGGAAATTTTCTCTGGGGTTGACCTTCATAATAATAATCAGACCCTACAAATATCTTGTCACCGATTGCTGCTATTTTAGTCGGGACCTGGTAGCCATTTTCTTCACCGAAATATTCGAGTTCGATATAGGAGTGATTCACCCACGCACCGTTCACATAATCCAAGTGGTCTAACGACATGGAAGCGCTAGGAGAATTGAACAGAAAAAACTGGGAATTGTCGTCGGTAAAACAAAAATCAGGGATGCCGCTATCGACTGAATTATAATTGACCCATGACTGATACACCCAACCGTCGTTTTCAAGTTCAAAATTGTACATATTGTAGCTGGCGTTAACATACAATACGCCATTGAACATTTCGATACGCTGTCCTAAATGCCTGTCAGTGGTCATGAATACAGGGGCTAACGGATCCATAAAGAGCTTTTGTGTGTATTGCCATCCTGTACCGTCCCATTTGTAAACCGAAACAGAACCCATATTCTGGTTGGCGCTTCCTTCGGCTTCATCGCCTAGTGAAGAAATGAACAGGTATTCGCCGAAGATTTTTGCAACTGAACCGAAGTTGTCGCCTGGGTTGCCATCGTCCGGCGTAATCTTTTGCAAAAACTCCCAACTGGTATTGTTCTTTTTATATGTATAGACCGCGCCTTCAGAAACGTTGTGGTACGGCGAGCCGATTGCAATCAAATCATTGGAAACAGACAGCGATTGCCCAAAACCGTCAGTCTCCAGAGCGTCATCGGGATAGAAAACAGCAGTTTGCACAATGCCGTTTTCATTATTAAACGCGTATACTTTCCCAGGCGTTCCGGCATCCGAAATGCTAGAAACCAGGATGTTATTCTGGTCAATGGCTAGAAAAGAACCAAAATCTTTTCCGCTCATGCCAGTTGTGGGGCCAAAAGCAGTCAGCGCCTGCGCGTTTGCAAAATGGCAAGCCAAAGCTAAAACGATTAAAGAGTATTTGTTTCTCATAAATATCGATTAATTAGATTGATAAAAGCAATCTCATCCGCGTTTCGGATGTTGGTTATTGGTTGGCCCAAAACAGTTTTAATTCTTGAGAACCTTATAGGTTTCGGAAGCAGAATTCTTATACGTGCATCGGATGAAATAGATACCACCGGCCAATGAGCCCAGCGACAACTGATGCAAATTTCCCTCTTGCGACAGCAATAGTTTTCCTGCAACAGACCAGACTTCGGTTTTTTGGATTGCGGCGTCAGTATCGATAAAAACCACATCCGAGGCAGGATTTGGATAGATAACACTGGCTTGCTTTTCAAAACGGTTTGTGGCCAGCGTCAGATCGAGGTAGTACGCCCTTCCGTTAATCACGGGGCCACCATCGTTGGGTGCGCCGATTATGAGTTTGTTGTTGTGGCAGGCCAGTGCGGCTCCGAAGTAATCGTCTTGATTAGTTGCTCCTGTCCCGTAATAGCGATCCTGAAAAACAAGGTTGTCATTTTCCCATTTGTAATACAGCAGCGGGAATTTTCTGGTGACGGTAAGGAAGTACTGCGTAGAGCCTAGAAAAACCTTCCCGTTACTGGCTTTTATTTTGGTGTAGATTTGGTCTTGGTATCCCACACTGAAACCGCCAAAATTAGACCAACTATCGAACGCCTGTTTGTAGACAAAGAGAAACGGGGAATTATCGGGAAATCCAGTAGTCAATACAAACAGTTCGCCGTTGGAGAGGCTAAAATCAGCCGCGTAATGCTCTAGATCTCCGGCCATTATGGTTTCATCAAAAACAAAATTATCCCCCACACGATTGTAGACTTGCAATAAGTCGTAACCATTTCTAAAAACAACCATATTGTTCTCGGCTTCAATCTTTATTACGGCATTGATTTCCTGGGCGTCGATAACAAGCCGTTCAGAAAATACCCATTGAGAACCATCGTATTTATAGACGTAAACCAGATTCCGATCCGAAATAAAAAGAAAATTCCCGTGCAGTTTTACATGATCGCCGAACGTTTGGTCGAAAGCCAGTTCATTGGCTGAAAGTTGTTGCATCAGTTGGTATTCACTGCCCACTTTGTGATAGAGGTAAACCACGCCGATATTGTCTATCCCAACAGCGTGATTGGGCGCGCCAATAGCAATAAAATCGTTGGCGATCGATAGGCTCGAACCGAATCCGTCGCCTACAAAACCATCATCGGGATAAAAAGTCTGCGTTTGGTGAAACCCGCCCTCAAAACTGTAAAGAAAAACCTTCCCTAAACTGATTGGTCCCATCAAAGTGTAAGTTTCACTTGAAGCAAGCACTTCATCGTTATAAACGTCAACCCTTGAGCCAAAAGCTGTTCCTGTTGCCGGTATACTTTGATAGAATTGTACCGGACTTTGTGAAAACCCGATCTGGAAAATAAAAAACAGTAGGAGGATATTGATTCTCATGGGATTACTTTTCCCGAAGATAGGAAAAATAAGCGCATGATTTTCAACGGGTAAGATTTTTTACAAACCGGCTAAAAACTGGATCGTGTCTACATTATCGGCATAATCCCAAAGCGCAGGCTTTTGTGTTTGGCCAAACGCCACGCTGCTTTCAATCAATCCGTTAGAGACAATGCACTGGATTTGTTCACGGTCATTTTCAAGTTTGGCTTGCACCTGCGAAAGATTGTCGTAATATTCGTAAAACACACTCGAAATAGGCGAGGCGTAACCAGGATCTTCTTTAATAGTAAGGAATTCATTGTCGAGCAGCTTGAAATTACTCATCAAAAAAACCGCCTTGTTGTAATCGTAATTGTTCGCGTATTTTTCATATTGGATGACGTCCTGATATGGGAACATCCCGTTAAAAAACAAATCGAAATTGTAATCTTTTGGGATAAAAAGCTTAGAAACATTGCGGCAACCCAACCCAAAATACCTAAAGATGTCTTCGCCCAATGCCACCATTTGTTCTTTGCTTTCGGAGCCATCCAAAACCGCCACAGAATTGCGCGACTTGCGGATGATGCTGGGTTTGTTCTTGAAATAATAGTCAAAATAACGCGCGGTATTGTTGCTTCCGGTGGCAATCACGGCGTCGAAGTTTTCGAGTTTGCCTTCCACGAAAGTGATGTTTTGCTGCCAATCAGGGCAAACGGCGAAGAGGTATTTGGCCAGGAACGGCAGTAGTTTTTGGTCGTTCGAAGAAGTTTTCACGATTGCTTTGTGTCCGGCAACCAATACCGAAAGAAAATCATGGAAACCCACCAGCGGAATGTTCCCCGCCAAAATCAACCCTACGTTTTTGGGTTTTACCTCGCTGAGGTTATATCTTGAAAGCCATTGGTTGAGGTTTTCCTCGGTTAGCGCTTCGACCCACGATTGCACCGCGAAATACACTTGCTCGGGCGTATACCAACCGTTGTGCGACTGTGAGAGGTGAATCAAAGCCTCAAAATCATCAAAAAACAAATCATTGTACAAAACAGTATCGTTTCTGGAACTGCCATTTGCTGAAAACTGCGCCAAAAATTTCCCGAGTTCGATAAAACATTTTTTTTTGTCGCTTTGTAACATCTGTTTACTTGTTTATGAATGGATTTGATTGTAATTTTGCGGCAAAAATACGGTTATAAGTCGAAAGTCAAAAGCCCAAAGTCGAAAGACTGCTGCAAATTGACACCTCTTTTTTCTTTCGACCTTAGACTTTCAACTTTCGACCCAAGAAATTATGGCTATCATCATCACCGACGAATGTATCAACTGCGGCGCCTGCGAACCCGAATGTCCAAACACTGCCATTTACGAAGGCGCAGACGACTGGCGTTATAAGGACGGCACCAAACTCAAAGGGAAAGTAATCCTGCCCGACGGTACCGAAACCGATGCCGACGCACCGAATACGCCCATCTCCGACGATATCTACTATATCGTACCCGGGAAATGTACTGAGTGTAAAGGTTTCCACGACGAGCCACAATGTGCCGCGGTTTGTCCGGTAGATTGTTGCGTCCCTGACGAAAACCATGTGGAGAGCGAGGAAACGCTACTCAACCGCCAAGCTTTCCTGCACAACGAATAAAATCAAAACCATAAAAAAATCCTGAACGTGAGTTCAGGATTTTTTCGTTAATGGCAGGTATGCTGATTTTATTTTACGCGGGTATATTTTTCGATGCTTACTTTGTCGGATTGGTCATCGTAGTTTTCCAGTACAAAGTCTCCATTCGTATCAAAATAGCCAACAGACGTACGGTCTTTAGATCTGAAAATATAGGTGTTGGTAGAGGTTGCTCTTAAGATTGCCGGTTTCTTCAACTCTGACGAAGTGACTCTGTATCCCAACGGATCCAATGCCAAGGTGTATTTCTGCCCGCCCGGAGAAGTGTAAACTGCAGAGCGGTCAACGTGAACGGTCCTTGTGCTGCCATCGGGATTGGTGATTTGCGTTACTGAGGTGGTTTGTACGGGAGTCACTTCCATTTCCTTGTTCAACGGATCGCCTTTGGTGTCCTTGAATTTAATGTCTTGCGCTTCCTGGGTTTTTTGTTCCTTGACTACTTTTTTCTCACCATCAGAGTCTTTAACCGTGGTGACGGTGGTCTTCGACGTTTCTGTGACATTGGTGTTCTGTGCCTGCATAGACAAAGTCAATGCGAAAAGGGCTACTGCTGAAAAAATTGATTTCATGTTGTTTGTGTTAGATTAATATATTACAAATTTAAATAAAGCCGATATAGAAACTTTTAGAAACTGTTATAGGATTCACACCCCAAATGAATGGAGACTTTTTTGGTTGCTAGCCCCTATCAAATCAGGGTTCGGATTCGGACAACAAAAGCATTAATTATTGAAAAATGTTATTTTTAACAAATTCAAAGTCTCCGAAAGGCCTTGTGGTTAAATCAACTATAAATATATGATTTTTTTAACTTAAAATATCAGAATATTCAAAAAAGATGGATACTTTTTATCAAGCCAATTAAACCTTATATTTGCACACTTTTTAAAACAGAACCTGATGAAAGCCGGAATTGTAGGATTACCCAACGTAGGAAAATCAACCTTATTCAATTGTTTGTCTAACGCCAAAGCCCAAAGCGCGAACTTCCCGTTTTGCACGATTGAGCCCAATATCGGCGTGGTCAGCGTACCCGATCCGCGCATCAACAAACTCGAAGAACTCGTCAAACCCGAGCGCGTGCAAATGGCTACTGTAGACATCGTAGACATTGCAGGTCTCGTTAAAGGCGCGTCCAAAGGCGAAGGATTAGGAAACCAATTCCTTGGCAACATCCGCGAATGCAACGCGATTATCCACGTGTTGCGCTGTTTTGACAATGACAACATTGTACACGTCGATGGCAACGTCAACCCCATCCGCGACAAAGAGACTATTGATATCGAGCTCCAACTCAAAGACCTCGAAACCGTAGAAAAACGTCTCGAAAAGGTTAATCGTGCCGCCAAAACCGGAAATAAAGAAGCACAAACAGAAAAAGTTTTGCTCGATCGCATCCGCGAAGCCTTGCTACAAGCCAAATCGGCACGCACCATTGTGCCGCAAAACAACGACGAGGAAGAATTAATGGAATCCTTCCAACTCATCACCTCAAAACCCGTTTTATACGTGTGTAATGTCGACGAAGCCTCGGCCGTAAAAGGCAATAAATACGTCGATCAGGTTCGTGAATTGGTAAAAGACGAAGACGCCGAAGTCATCGTATTATCAGTAGGCGCCGAAGCCGACATCACCGAACTCGAAAGCTACGAAGAGCGTCAGGTGTTCCTCGAAGACATGGGATTGACAGAGCCTGGAGCCTCGGTTCTAATCCGCGCCGCGTATAAATTACTCAAACAACAAACCTATTTCACCGCCGGAGTCAAGGAAGTCCGCGCCTGGACGGTCAACATCGGAGCCACTGCGCCACAAGCTGCGGGCGTAATCCACACCGATTTCGAGAAAGGTTTCATCCGCGCCGAAGTCATCGCATTCGACGATTATGTGGCGTTCGGATCAGAATCCAAAGTCAAGGAAGCCGGAAAACTCAGGGTAGAAGGTAAGGAGTATGTGGTGAAAGATGGCGATGTGATGCATTTTAGGTTTAACGTTTAGACACGCTGACGCTTTAGACACGGCTGCGCCTTTGGACACGCTTCGCTTCGGATTTATTGGTGTAGCGTGTTTCTTTTTTGGCGTTGCCTTTGGCCCGCGCTTTTCACTATATCTTTTTATTTCGTAAACTCCATAAAAGGATACCGCTGCAATCGCTAACGCGGGCAGCCGTAAATCCCGAAAAATTTCGTTATGTTCGTGGCATCAAGCAAACGAAATGAAGAAAACATTACTTTCCGTGGCAATGGGTTTATTACTTATTGCGGTTTCCCAAGGGCAGGAAAAACTCAAATTGGGTGTCGTTGCTGGCGCTAATTATAACAATTTTATAGGGCCTGACGCTTATGATTCTCAATTCGGTTTTACTGCAGGAGTCTCGTTTGAGTATCCGTTTCATAAAAAGTGGTCGTTTCTTAGCGGGTTGGTCTTTGAACGCAAAATAGGCACGAACACCTTTGAGAATATATTTTACGATAACTACAATCCAGCGTTGCCTATTGAATTACAGCCGTACCGGTCGGTCGTTCGGCATGGCTGGGTTACTTTCGATTATATTACGATGCCGTTGGCTTTTAGGCTTAAGGTGGATAAAAAAGGGTATTGGTTTGCAGATATGGGAACTTATTTCTCGTATTTGCATCGCGCAGAATTTGAGGTAAGTGAACAAGCGGGCCAAGGTTATGTAGTGCTCGGCGAGCACACCAATCGGATTGATGGGGGACTTCTAATCGGAATTGGTGCCATATTTCGTCTGGTCAATTCGGAATTGATAGTTAGCGTACGCGATCAGTTGGGTCTTGTTAATAATGTCAAATCGCAATATTACCTAGGGGAAAACAGTTATAGTCCAGAAAGCATGCAAATCAACACCATCACTTTACTTGTAGGTTATTCATTCGATTTAAAATAAAAACCATGAAAATCATCGCCCTCGGCGCAAGCCCATCCACCAAATCCATCAATAAAAAACTCGCTACTTACGCGGCATCTTTGTTTGAAAACGCCCAAGTTGAAGTGCTTGATCTCAACGATTTTGAAATGCCTTTGTTTAGCGTAGATCGTGAAGCCGGAATTGGGCAACATCCTACCGCGCAAAAGTTCCTGGACAAGATCGCAAGTGCTGATGTGCTCGTGATTTCAATGGCCGAAAACAACGGCAATTATTCGGCGGCGTTCAAAAACACTTTCGATTGGGCATCGCGCATCAACACAAAGGTATTCCAGGAAAAACCCATGTTGCTAATGGCGACTTCGCCCGGCGGGCGCGGCGGTGCTTCGGTTCTGGGGATTGCCCAAAATCTTTTCCCTAGATACGGCGGCAACATCAGAGCGAGTTTCTCGTTGCCTTCATTCAATGAGAATTTTGATGTCGAAGCCGGGAAAATCTCAAACCCTGAACTCGACGCACAACTTCGGTCTATTGTAAAGCAATTTCAAAGTGAAAGCGCTTAAGAAAGGTTGGCGGCTTTTCTATAAGTTGCTGCTGGGAGTTGTTGGGTTTGTTGCGGTGTACGGCCTTGTGGTTTTTGCGCTTTCAAGAATTACCGTAAACAAAGAAGATCCGGATCCGGCCAAAGACATCGCGATTTACATCAAAAGCAATGGCGTGCACACTGACATCGTCGTTCCGGTAGCCAATGAAATCAAAGATTGGCGCAATGAAGTTGCATTCGATCACACGGTTTCTAAGGACAGTACTTACCAATACATCGGGTTTGGCTGGGGCGACAAAGGCTTTTATCTCAATACGCCGCAATGGTCGGATCTTAAAGTTTCTACTGCTTGCAACGCCATGTTTTACCTTGGTACTTCGGCCATGCATGCCACTTTTTTCCACGGGTTGAAAGAAGGAGAGCGTTGCGTCAAAATCCACATTTCACAAGCCGAGTACCAAAAACTCGTTGCTTACATCCAAACTGGTTTCTGCGGCCAAAAAGTAACCGTCATTCCCAATGCGCACTACGGCGAAAATGACAGTTTTTATGAAGGCGAAGGTCGTTACAGCCTTTTCTATACCTGCAATTCTTGGGCAAATAACGCGCTCAAGGCCGCGAATCAAAAAGCTGCTTTTTGGACACTTACCGATACTGGAATCCTGTGCCATTATCGATAACGTAGCGATTGTTATGTTATAATATAATGAGAGATTTTGCCGGTTTAACAATAAGTGCAGTATTTCTGCAAAAGGGGTATTGTGAAAAATTGTATTTTACCTTCAGGGAAGGGGCCAGTCGTATCCCTAATAAACTATAACAAAAAATTAAATGCAGAATCGAGCGAGTAAACTGACCGGAGGTAAATTTCGCTTGGGTTGCTAAGTTTTAAGTTTTTACAAAAGGGTAGGGCAATACCATACTTTAATACCGCGTTAACTCCTTATGGCAGGATAATTGCCAAATCGCGCTCATGAAAAAGACAAATCTCCCCAAGTTTATTGTGCTGTTTTTACTATTTGCACAAAGCGTTTTCCCACAATATTCCAAAATCGACGCACTGGTAAAAACCTATCCCAAATCGTTTTCAAATCCCGAACAATTGGCCGCGAAAATCAATCAGGATTTCAGTTCCGACGATGCCAAAGCGCGCGCCATTTTTACCTGGATTGCCCTCAATACCACTTATGATTTGCGCGCGGCCAAAGCTGGTTCGGGCATGATTGCCTATTCGTTCACCGACGAAGCCGACCGTTTGCGAAAAGAGCAGCAGTTTCGAGAAAAATACGCACAAAAAACCTTGCGTTCGGGTAAAGGCATCTGCCAGGATTATTCGGCATTGTTTCACAGGCTTTGCGATTTGACGGGCTTGCAATGCATAGACATTATCGGGACTTCTAAATCGCATCCCACCCACATCGGCAAGTTGCCCACGCGCAGCGACCACGAATGGAACGCCGTGAAGATAGACGGCCGCTGGAAACTCATCGACGTGACCTGGGCTTCGGGTAGTGTGAGCGCCCAAACCGGTAAGTTCATTCCTGAGTTCAACGAAGCCTATTACGGCACGGCGCCCGAAGTGTTTTTCCTCAATCATTTTCCCGATGACAAACGACTCTTGCTGTTGGATAAAAGCGAGCAAGATTTTGCCGATTTGCCTTTGTATTACGGGCCTTACATCAAATCCAATTATGAGATTGCGATGCCCGAGAAAGGTGTGCTTTCGACCAAATCAGGTGTGATTCCGTTTAAAATTATCGATTTTCCGCAGCAAAGTAAAATCTCGTACGTTTTTACCAATGAGGGTAAGGCTTACGATGCGCGTCTCCGCCAGAATGGCAACCTGTCAGAATTTGAAGTATCCCTGAACAGCCGATCTCGTGGGTTTTTGACGATTTATGTGGATAGGAATGCGGTGGCGACTTATAAGATTGAAAGGTAAAGGGTTTAAGGTTTGTTGCCGAGTCGCTGGTTTGCGTGAGCGATGGCAGCGGTGTCCTTTTGCGGCCGAGCGCGCGAGGCCGTAAAAGACGTAGCGGACAGCGCGACGGCGTTCACAAATGCCTGATTGAAAAGCCAAATTTGACAACGCCGGCACGCCACTTTCAGACCCTAAACTTCAAATTTCCTTGTCAATATCCTATTAATAACTTTCCCCACGCAGCCTTCAATTTAAAGCGGTTTTCGCTTATATTAGCGCAGGTTCGTGGCTTCGGCTGTGGGCTTTAAAAAAGTCAAATCGCTCCAATTCATGTCAGAACAAAACCAATACACCGAAGACAATATCCGCTCGTTAGACTGGAAGGAACACATCCGCATGCGTCCCGGAATGTACATCGGGAAACTCGGCGACGGTTCATCTCCAGATGACGGGATTTACATCCTCTTGAAGGAAGTCATCGACAACTGTATCGATGAGTTCGTGATGGGTGCGGGAAAAACCATCGAAGTTACCATCCGTGACAAGACAGTTACGGTTCGTGATTACGGTCGAGGCATCCCATTAGGAAAGGTAGTCGATGTAGTTTCAAAGATGAATACCGGAGGTAAATACGACTCGCTTGCGTTTAAAAAATCGGTGGGTTTGAATGGTGTGGGTACCAAAGCGGTCAACGCCTTGTCGAATTATTTCCGTGTCGAATCGGTACGTGACGACAAACAAAAAGCCGCCGAGTTCAACGCGGGAAACCTCACCCTCGAAGAAGACATCATTGAAACCACCAAGCGCAAAGGGACCAAAGTAATCTTTATTCCCGATGAGCTGATTTTCAAGAATTACAAGTTCCGCAACGAGTACATCATCAAGATGCTCAAGAATTATTGTTACCTGAACAACGGGCTAACGATTATTTACAACGGGGAGAAATTCTATTCGGAGAACGGCCTCAAGGATTTGCTCGGTGAAACCATCCACGCCGACGACCAGGAATACCCAATCATCCACCTCAAGGGCGACGATATCGAGATTGCGATGACGCACTCCAAAAGCCAATACAGCGAGGAATATTATTCGTTTGTCAATGGGCAGAATACCACGCAGGGCGGAACGCATTTGGCCGCGTATCGCGAGGCAATTGTGAAAACCATTCGCGAGTTTTACAATAAACCGTTTGAAGGTTCAGACATCAGGAAGTCGATCGTGAGTGCCGTAAGCATCAAAGTCATGGAGCCGGTTTTTGAGTCGCAGACCAAAACCAAATTGGGTTCTACCGACATTGGGCCGGGTTTGCCATCGGTACGCACATTCGTCAATGATTTTGTCAAGACCAATCTCGACAACTTTTTGCACAAAAATCCCGAAACCGCCGACGCTTTATTGCGCAAGATTTTGCAAGCCGAACGCGAACGCAAGGAATTGTCGGGCATTAGAAAACTTGCCAAAGACCGCGCGAAAAAAGCGAGCCTGCACAATAAAAAACTGCGCGATTGCCGCGTACACCTAACCGATACCAAAAACCCCAAATGCCTCGAAAGTACGCTGTTCATCACCGAGGGCGACTCGGCTTCGGGCTCAATCACCAAATCGCGCGACGTGAACACCCAAGCGGTTTTCAGCCTTCGTGGTAAGCCGCTCAACTCGTACGGGATGACCAAGAAAATCGTCTATGAAAATGAAGAGTTCAACCTGTTGCAGGCCGCGCTCGACATCGAGGACGACATGGAAAACCTGCGCTACAACAACATCGTAATCGCCACCGATGCCGATGTCGACGGGATGCACATCCGTTTGCTATTGATTACTTTTTTCCTACAGTTCTTTCCCGAACTCATCAAGGAAAACCACCTGTACATCCTGCAAACGCCGCTGTTCCGCGTGCGCAACAAAAAAGAAACCATCTATTGCTACTCTGAGGAAGAACGCCGCGCCGCGATAGAAAAATTAAAACCAAAACCCGAAATCACGCGATTCAAGGGACTCGGAGAAATCTCGCCCGACGAATTCGTGCATTTCATTGGCCAGGACATCAGGCTCGACCCGATTATGCTCGACAGCGCCACCTCGATAGAAACGCTGCTCGAGTTTTACATGGGCAAGAACACGCCCGACCGCCAGGAATTCATCATCAACAATCTCAAGGTCGAACTTGACGTGATTGAGAGTAATTAAATAAAAATAATGGCAGACAATTCCGGCTCTCCGCTTTATCTTTTGCTTTCTAAAGGAAAAAGCAAAAGGATGCCGCTGCGATCCGGGCTGCACAGCTACTAAACGATAATATTAGGTTTCAGGTTGGAGTCTTTCGACTTTCGACTTTCAATTTTTATTCCGCTGCGCTCCATACAATTCGGCTGCGCCTCGGGTTGACAAAAAAACAATAATGGACGAAGAAGAAGATTTAAACGTAAACGACACACCGCAAGAAGAACCAATTGCTGCGAGTGGCCATTTTTACGAAAACGACGAAAACCCCGAAGACACGATTACCAAGGTAACTGGTATGTACAAGGATTGGTTCCTCGATTACGCGTCGTATGTAATCCTTGAACGCGCCGTTCCTGCCATCGAAGACGGTTTCAAACCCGTTCAACGCCGCATTATGCACGCGCTCAAGGAACTCGACGACGGCCGTTACAACAAAGTCGCGAATGTCGTGGGGCACACCATGCAATACCATCCGCACGGTGACGCAAGTATTGGCGATGCGATGGTACAGATTGGGCAGAAAGAACTACTCATCGATTGTCAAGGAAACTGGGGCAACATCTTAACAGGCGATGGAGCTGCGGCGCCGCGTTACATTGAGGCGCGTTTGTCTAAGTTTGCTTTAGAGGTCATCTACAGCCCAAAAATCACCGAATGGGGATTGTCTTACGACGGCCGTAAAGCCGAACCGATCAACCTTCCCGTAAAATTCCCATTACTGCTGGCTCAAGGAGCCGAAGGAATCGCCGTTGGATTGTCCACCAAAGTGCTGCCGCACAATTTCAACGAACTCATCGACGCGTCGATTAAGATATTAAAAGGGAAACCTTTCCAGATTTTCCCCGATTTCCAGACCGCCGGGATTGCCGATGTCTCCAACTACAACGACGGGATGCGCGGCGGAAGGGTTCGCGTACGCGCCAAAATCGCCCAGCTCGACAAATCGACTTTGGTGATTACGCAGATTCCGTTTTCTACCAATACCACGACACTGATTGACAGTATTTTGAAAGCCAACGAAAAAGGCAAGATCAAAATCAAGAAAATAGAAGACAATACGGCAGCGGAGGTAGAAATCCTGATTCACCTGTATCCCGGCGTTTCACCCGATAAAACCATCGATGCGTTGTTTGCCTTTACCGCTTGCGAAACCTCGGTTGCGCCTTTGGGTTGTGTCATTGAAGACAACAAACCGTTGTTTGTGGGCGTGACGCACATGCTCAAAATATCCACCGAAAGAACGGTGTTCTTGCTCAAAAGCGAGCTTGAAATCCAGTTGTCGGAACTCGAGGAACAATGGCACTTTTTGTCGCTCGAACGCATTTTCATCGAGAACAAAATCTACCGATTAATAGAGGAAGAAACGACTAGAGAAGGCGTCATCGCAGCCGTCGACAAAGGTTTGAAACCACATACCAAGCATCTCAAACGTGCGGTGACCGAGGAAGATATTTTGCGTTTGCTCGACATCCGCATCATGCGTATCTCCAAATACGACTCCAACAAGGCGCAGGACAAGATTGAAGCGCTCGAAGGTGATATCGAACAAGTCAAACACGACCTCGAACACCTCACCGATTACGCAATCGCCTATTTCACCAGGCTCAAGGAGAAATACGGCAAAGGCCGTGAACGCCAGACCGAACTGCGTATTTTCGACAATATCGAAGCGACCAAAGTGGTCTTGCGCAACACCAAATTGTATGTGAACCGCGAGGAAGGTTTTGTAGGTACGAGCCTCAAAAAAGACGAATTCGTTGCCGATTGTTCAGACATCGACGACCTCATCGTATTCCTGCGCGACGGGAACATGATGGTCACCAAGGTGGATGCGAAGACGTTTGTAGGCAAGGACATCATCCACGTGGCGGTTTTCGACAAGACCGACAAACGAACGATTTACAATATGATTTACCGCGATGGCAAATCGGGTCCGTCGTATATCAAACGGTTCAACGTTTCGGGCATCACGCGTGACAAGATGTACGATTTGACCAATGAATCCAAAGGATCACAGGTGTTGTATTTTACGCACAACCCGAACGGCGAGGCCGAAGTGATTACCATCTTGCTGCGCCAGGTAGGCAGTATCAAGAAACTCAAATGGGATGTCGATTTTGCGTCGATTGCCATTAAAGGACGCGCTTCTAAAGGAAACCTCGTCACCAAATATCCGATCAAGAAGATCGAAATCAAGGAGAAAGGCATTTCGACACTCAAGCCACGCAAAATCTGGTTCGATGATACGGTGCAGAAACTCAATGTGGATGCGCGCGGCGAATTGCTTGGCGAATTCCGTCCCAATGATAAAATTCTCGTGATTTCGCAGACGGGAAAACTCAAAGTCATCATCCCAGAACTAACGACGCATTTCGACGAAGATATGGTGGTACTCGAAAAATGGGTGCCCAATAAACCCATTTCTGCAATTTATTACGATGGTGAAAAGGAGCGTTATTATGTGAAACGGTTCCTCGTAGAAAGCGAGGGCAAGGAAGAAATTTTCATCACCGAACACCCGAATTCGCAACTAGAAATTGTCGCTACCGATTATCGTCCGGTCGCCGAATTGGTGTTTGCAAAGGTGAAAGGCAGCCAAAAGGAAAACCAGACTATCGATCTGGAAGCCTTTATTTCTGTCAAAGGATTCAAAGCGCTCGGCAACCAACTCACCACCGACAAGCTCAAACAAGTGAACTTATTGGAACCATTGCCTTATGAAGCGCCCGAAGAAGTCGTGGCAGAAGAAATTGAAGTGGCGGGTGATACGCAGGTTTCTGAAGGCGATGATGAAGACGTGCAACTTGACGACGACGGGCAGATTACATTATTTTAAATAAGGTGTTGTTGACTTAAAATATTATATAAAAGGCATTCTTTTAAATTAACAATAGGTATAGTTTTTCAGTAATGTAGCGTGCGAAAAAAGTTGTATTTTACCTTCAGGGAAGGGGAGGATGTTTTCCCTAAAAAAAGACAACGACGTAGAAATGTAGAAATTCTACATAGATTGTTAAAGTTAATTTGTTCAAAATCCAAGTACAATTAGTTTAGCAATATGTATTCTAAAGAGTACGTTCTAAAGATTATCGATAAATACACTTTCAATCTGGCAAGAGCATCATAAACCAGATATCCAAATATAAAAGACCCGCATAACTACAGCTATGCGGGTCTTTCGGTTTTTATAAGGCAAAAAGTTATTTTTTTTTCTTGGAGTCGTCGATGATAGCTCCGGTTCCTGCACCGAGCCCAGCTCCGGCCAACCCTCCAATTACGGCACCACGACCATGTTTTTCCTTATCAATCAAGGCACCACTCACGGCACCTACACCGGCTCCGATGACGGCTCCTTTAGCGGCACCGCTCCAACCTTTTTTCTTTTGCTCGGCAGTTGGCGCTGGCGCTACGGCTACGGCGTTGTTGCGTACCCGGTTTTTACGCGCCTGCTCAGCAGCGACAATCGCCTGCATCGAATCGATTGATTTTTGTTTGGCAACCTCGGCCTTCTGTTTGGCCATTTCGATGTTCATGGAATCGATAACGGCTTGTCTGTCATCCATTACTTTGGCTTCGTTGGCAGTATCCTTACAAGAAAAAGTGAGGAGTGCAGCAGCAAATAGGATTGCTATGTTTTTGAGTTGTAGTTTCATGACTTTACTTTTAAAGGGTTTGGTTGGTGTAAAGGTCACAAAATCTGAATGGTGTGGGTTATGTTTTATCGCGGCAATGTTATAAAGTTCGTCACTCGCGACGTAAAAAAAAACCGCGAAGTCTTGAGGTTCGCGGTTTTCTGGGTTTCTAGAAGTTAATTCGTTACGTCGGTATCTTCGAGTTTATCATCTTTTATTTTGGAATTGTGCAACTGCACCGGATTTTTAGATTTCTTCATCCGCAGGTTCAGGAACTCCACAAACAACGAGAAGAAAATAGAGAAATACAGGTAGCCTTTAGGGATGGTTCCCACTTCAATGTCGTTGCCGAATTTAAAATGCGCGAGGTGTGAGCCTTCGGCAAGTAGCATTACCCCAATCAAAATCAAGAATGACAAGCCGAGAATTTGTATGGTTGGATGCTGGTTGACAAACTTGCTCACCGGTCCCGCAAAAATCAACATAATGGCAATCGAAATAATAATCGCGAGAATCATAATTTCTAACGCGCCCGCTGGCCCAAATCCCTCCGGCGCCGGTTTCATGCTGATCAGTCCAATAGCAGTAAGGATACTATCGAATGAAAACACCAAATTCAAAAGCGCAATTTGCACAATCGCCGAAGTTAAGGTATTGCCCGCTTTTCCTTTTGCACTTTCCTCTTCTCCCTCCATTTTATGGTGGATTTCAGACACCGATTTGTACAAAAGGAACAAGCCACCTGCAAAAATTATAAGACTCTGCCCGGTCACGTCTGCCGAGAAAAAGCCCCAGTCAATATGGAAAAGCGCTGCTTGTAACCCCAAAACCCAAGTGATTCCAAACAGCAAAATGACCCGAAAGGCCATCGCGAGCAACAAACCAATCCTTCTGGCTTTGGGTTGTTCCTCCGGTTTGAGTTTCCCCGATACAATAGACAGGAATACAATATTGTCTATCCCGAGGATGATTTCTAAAAAAGTCAGTGTTAATAAGGCGATCCACGCGTCGGGATTGAGGAGAATTTCGAACATGTTTATTTAATTGAGAATTTAGAAATGAGACTATTAAGCATAGATGGCTCATTATCCATTGTTAATTGATTTTTTCGGCGGTGCCGCGCAATTTATTTTCATCGCCCACCACGCCAAACTCAAAGGTATACGAATTTTTCGACGTGGTCAAAATTTTAATATTTACCGACTTTTGCTGTTGCATGTTGCGCGGGTGCAATTGCTGTAGGATGTATTCGCAATCGTTGATCCATCGTATAGAAGCGGTATCGGTTTTACCTTGGTAGGTTTCAATGACGAGCTTTTCGGTGCGCGTGGATACCGTTTGGTGCTTTACGCCATCGATTACAATCTCCGATCGAAAAGTACCGGTTTTAAAATCCTTACAGTTGCGCTCGGCGTTGTAGCAGGAAACCAACAGTAGGGGAAACAGTAATAAGAGAATCTTTTTCATGCAATGGTCTATTAATTTTTGAGACGGTTTTGGTATTTTTCCAGAACGTTCCACATACCGTAAAAAGCATCGTTGCCCTTTTTGTCGTTGATGTTGGTGTTGACGATGAGCAGTCGGCCTATTTTGGTATTCGGATTAAAAAACAACATCGTGCTCACGCCGGGATCGCCGCCAGTATGGCCGATGTTTCCCGCTACGCTAAAGCCCATAAATATCCCCACATTGTACTCATCGCTGTACGGATTTTTTTCATTGCGTTTCTCGAAGTTTGCAGCAGTGAGTTGCGGTCTGAAATATTCGGTATAGCCTTCTTTCGACAATAAAGTGCCTTGTCCAGAATAGCCTTTGATGAGCTCAGTCAGGTATTTTGCGAGGTCGTCGGCCGAGGTGATAAAATTGCCGTCGGGATAAGTGATGAGCGAATAATACGGGAGCAAGACTTCGGGCGATTGATACAGCCGCGAATGTTGCGCCATATCCACTTCGTCAAACTTCCAACCCGAAGCGTTCATTTGCAACGGTTTCAAAATGTACCTGCGTGTAAAATCATTAAAAGGTTCGCCTGTTGCCCGCTCAATAACGTAGGCCGCAAGCGCCGTAGCGACATTGGAGTATTCAAATATTTCGCCGGGTGGGCGTTGCAAAAAATCCTCCTTTTGGTACCATTGGCCATCGGCAGCAAGCACGCGTTGGAGGTAAGTTTCCATACTCACAATAGAATCATAAGGATTGATGACTTGTTCCTCTTCTAAAACCAGCGAAACGCCATCAAGATTTTGCCCTGGTTTGAGGATGTAATTCCTTTTTAGGTAATAAGCGTTGTCTGTAATGGTCGAGGTGTGCGTGGCCAATTGCCTAATGGTAATCGGGCGATCGGGATAGTAAGGGTTCTGTACCTTAAACGGCAGGTAATTGTTGATTGGGTCATCGAGTTTGAGCTTGCCCAATTCCTGTGCCTTGACTAGCGCAATCCCAACGAGGGTTTTAGATATCGAGCCAATATTCTGGATGGTATTTTGAGTGTAGGGTTTGCCCACTTTTACATCGGAGAGTCCAAATCCATTCGTGTACAAAGTGCCTTTTTCATTGACAATCGCTACAGAAAATCCATTGAATAGCCCTTGCTTAGAAAACTGGTTGAGCGCGCTGTCTAGCGAATCTTTTAACGACGCGTTCTCGTTGCGCTTCTCTTTTTTCAAAGTCGCACAAGAGCTGATGGCCATTAGTACCAATCCCATTAAGAGGCATTTTTTCATCATGTTTTTTTGTTAGGTAATCTGGTCTATTGAAGACGTTTGAGTTCGTCGTCGGTGAAATTCCTGATTCCTTTTTCCTGTGCAAATTTCCCGTCATTGTATGTTTTCGAGGCGTTTCGTGCAATAGACAACGTGTCCCAATCCGAATTTTTGAGCTGTCTGGCATAAAATACAATTTGCCCAATGTGATAGGGATAATGCGCCAATTGCCGGTTGATGGCTTCCATCACGGTATGTCCTTCGTTGCGGATGTAGATGATTTGCGAGAGCTGTTCGGGTTGCAAATGGTCGAGCGCATCAAAGAGACATTGCCAGCCTCGTTCCCAAATCTGGTGGAGTTCTTGCGCAGAATGAAGATCATTTTCAAACTCGGCATCGCGTTCGCGCCAAGGTTTTTCGCCGTCGGTGGTGAGAAAATCAGTCCAGCGCGACAACATGTTTCCGGCAAGGTGCTTAACAATGGTGGCAATGCTGTTGGTGTCGTCGTTGGTCTTTACAAAAAGCTGCGCTTCTTCTAGTTGCGCCATGGCTTTTTCGCCAATCGTTTTGTAGTACTCGAGTTGCTTGCGCACACTTTGTAGGTAAAGGGCGTTCAGTTCCATATTATTCAATTTTAATATCGTATTTGTCCAGCAAACCGGGAATGCCCGCAGTACTGAATTTGGCTTTCTTCATCGGGTTGTTTTCGGGATCAATCCTGAAATGGTAGGCGGTCGTGAAATCGGCGGCAGCCAAAATCGTCTCGTCGAAAATCGCGCCTTCGAGGTTGGTGTTGTCAAAGACAGCCGCCGTCAAATCGGTATTGGCAAAATTCACGCCTTTGAGCGAGGTGTTTATGAAACTGGTTTTGGGCATTTTCCTGCGTGAAAACCAGGAATAATCTAAAGTGCAATCCCGGAAATGCACCGCAAACAAAAAAGGATCACATTCGTCAAAGCGGATGCCCAGTAATTTAGAATCTATGAAAGCCACTGTTTTTAAACCGGTTCCGGGCAGTTTGGCCATCGATAGGTTGCAATCCAAAAACTCACAATCGATGAATGTACAATCTACAAAAGTCGAATTCGAGAAATCGCAATGCCTGAACACGCAGCCGTCGAACTCCCGATTGCTGATTTTTTGGTCCATCAGCACGAGCTTGTCGAAGGTTTTGTCTATATGGATAAAATCGTCAAGCATCAGTTCCCGAAAAGGCTTTTCATGATGGTGTTGAGCCCTTTGAACGCCAAATACACCGCGAAAAATGCTGCGACAATCCCGATGGCGAGCACCAGGTAATGCCACACATTCTGTTTGTTGATGAAAGCATTGTAAATGACCGTCGGTCCTATAAACATTAGTGGTAACGCCCATCCAAGATATTTGAGGCCTTTGCCGAGTAATTCGCGATTGGTAGCCATAGTTTAAAAGTTAAGGCGCAAGCCGACGCCGTTTTGGTTTGCGCAAATGGATAGGTTTTCGAATGAAATAGGGCTGTTATCAGCTACTTTTCCGTTGTAGCCATCAATTGCACGGTTCATTTTTTTGGTATAACCACTGCGAACAGGAATACCCACCGCAATCATGCCAACGCCCAGCGCAACGCCTACCGCTGGGAAACCAACGTCTGCAGCATAAGCTCCTGCGGCACTTCCCACAATCGCACCGATACCACCTCCAATAAGGATTCCGCCAATGTTTTTTTTGCTCATGCCCGAATTGTAGGATTGCAATAACTCTGGCCGATTTGCCAACAGTGCGCGAACCTCCTTTTTGGATAGTTTCTTACTTTCGGCATCGTAGACTCTACCGCACGATTTATAGGTTAATTGTGCAAAGGAAAAAGTGGAAAGCAATAATAATACTGCACATAAAGTAATTTTCATATTCACTCGTTTAGATAATAATTCACAGCCTTGCGCACGCTGCCGTGTTGTTTGAGTAATGCCGATGCCTGCTCATACGATACCTCAATTTCTTCCATAATCATACGCACGCCGCGATCAACAAGTTTGTTGTTGCTGAGTTGCATGTCAACCATCTTATTGCCTTTGACGCGCCCGAGCTGGATCATCGTGGCGGTAGAAATCATGTTTAATACGAGTTTTTGTGCGGTTCCGGCTTTCATGCGCGAGCTTCCGGTGACGAATTCTGGCCCTACGACGACCACTATTGGAAATTGTGCGGTTAAGGCAAGTGGACTTCCCTCGTTGCAAGTGATGCAACCCGTAAGGATGTTTTGTTCATTGCATTTTTCGAGCCCTCCAATTACGTAAGGAGTCGTGCCCGATGCAGCTATGCCAATAACGGTGTCGTTGGTATTGATATCAAATTCTTGTAAATCTTTCCAGGCTTGTTGTGCGTCGTCTTCGGCATTTTCTACCGCACGACGAATGGCTTGGTCGCCGCCGGCAATGATGCCGTTCACGAGGTCGAATGGGACGCCGAAAGTCGGCGGACATTCTGAAGCATCTACGATTCCCAATCTTCCCGAAGTGCCTGCGCCAATGTAGAACAACCGGCCGCCGTTTTTCATGCGCGGCACAATTTGCGACACCAAAGCCTCGATTTGCGGTAAGGCTTTTTCTACGGCTAGCGGAACGGTTTTGTCTTCTTGATTGATGCTGGCCAAAAGTTCGGCGACTGGCATTTTTTCTAGCGATTCGTAGTGGGAGGCTTGTTCGGTGGTTTTGGTAAAGGACATGTAGATTTACGGATGTTCGGGAACTTCGAAGTTCAATATTCGTTGTTCACCATTCAACATTTTTTGAATTCCAAATTTACGAAGTTGAACCGATGCCGCAATGAAGCACAGTGTAAAGTTTTCAATTATTTGAAGGTTGAGTAACGAACGTTCAACAACTAATTTTGAAGTGTGTCGAGTTGCGTTAGGGATAGTAGCGGAAATCCTTTTTATTGCGGGTTTACGATGAGTTCGAAGTGATTCCTCCTGCGTCGGAATGACAATAACGGAGAAATGAAAAAAGCAATAAAAAGATTGCAGCGGAAAGCCCGGCCGCAGGCAACGCCCAAACCTAAACGAAATACGCCAGCGCAATTCCCAAAATGATCATCGAGATTTTGGCAATGTTGAATTTATGGCCTTCGGTGGTTTCAAAAATAATCGTAGACGAAATGTGAAACAGGATACCGATGACGATTGCCGTGATTTCGCTGTAATAATCGGTCAGGAATGGGATGTATTCTGATAAAAGCGTCCCTAGCGGCGTCATGAGCGCGAAAGTAAACATGAACCCAAAAATGGCAGCTTTGTTGAGCCGCGCGTGGATTAAAAAGGTGGTCAGGATGATGGCGATGGGGAAGTGGTGGATGGCAATCCCGAAAGCCAGGTTGTGGTGGTGGCTTACCGGCAAACCTTCTAAAAGCGCGTGCAGGCAAAGGCTGATAAACAACAACCACGGGATTTGCGTCATGATTTCGTGGCCGTGAACGTGTCCGTGTTCGGCGCCTTTGGAGAAAAACTCGAGAATGATCTGGAACAAAATCCCAACCATGATGAAGATGCCAATGCTATGGTTGTGGCTCTCGTAAACTTCGGGCAGCAAATGGATGACGGTGAGCGACAGCAAAAAAGAGCCGCTAAAAGCGAGCAGCAACTTGAGCCGCGATTTGTCTTGCGGCTTGAGCAAGAGTGCAACGCCGTAGCCCAATAAAACAGAAAGTAGCGGTAATAAGTAGTTCATTATTTGAAAATCATGACGAGGCGTTCGCTATCGGTTTTGTGGAATTTTTTGAGCTTGTAATCGCCAAAGATGTCGAGTAGGTAAATGCCGGCTTTTTCCATCAATTCCTGGAAATCGGCTAGGGTAAAGGCGCGTACTTTTTCGGTGAAATGAAACTTTTCTCCTTGGTCTTCAAAATCGATTTCCTTACAGATGTAACCCTCGGTATAATGGCGTTTGATATGAAAATCGATGCCGTCTACCTGTTTGGTTTCATCGGCGACAAGGTTGGCCAGGACGTGGTTGGTGTTCATAAAATCGATTACGCCAAAACCATATTCTGACAGGCTTTCCTTGATGGCAACAAGCGTTTTGAGGTTGTCGTCTTCATTGTTGAAGTAGCCGAAACTCGTAAACAGGTTGAAAATCGCGTCGAACTTTTCATCAAAAGTGTGGCGCATATCGTGTACCTTGAAATGCAAGGTATCGTTTTTATTTTTTTTGGCGATGGCGATGCTGTTTTCTGAAAGGTCTACGCCGAGCACGTCAAACCCAAGCTGGTTCAGGTAAATGGAATGGCGGCCTTTGCCACAAGCCAGGTCAAGCACTTTGGCTTTTTCGGGCAAGTTGAGGTAATGCGTAAGATTGTCCATGAAAACCTGGGCTTCACGGAAATTGCGCTCTTTGTAAAGAATGTGGTAATACGGAGAATCGAACCAGGAAATAAACCAATTATCAGCTTCTTTTTGCATGTTCATTAATTAGGACTGCAAATTTAGTGTATTTTTGCAACGAATACCCGAATTTACAATGGAAAATAATTTTAAGATGGTCGCCAAAACCTTTTTTGGCTTCGAGGAAATCCTGGCCAAAGAACTGCAGCTTTTGGGCGCGCAGGAAGTAGAACAAGGCATAAGGATGGTGAGCTTTAAAGGCGACAAAGGATTCATGTACAAAGCCAACCTCGCTTTGCGCACCGCACTTAAAATCTTAAAACCGGTGTATTATTTTAAGGCAACTTCTGAGGATACGTTGTATCGGGGCATCATGTCTATGGACTGGTCCAAATACATGAACTCCAACCAGACTTTTGTCATTGACACGACGGTACATTCTGACTATTTTAAACACTCGCAATTCGTCTCGCAGAAAAGTAAAGATGCAATCGTAGACCAATTCCGTAACAAATTCGGTCAACGGCCGAGTGTAGACAAGGATTATCCAGATTTGCGCATCAACATCCATATCGATAAGGACCAGGTTTCTGTGGCGCTTGATACGTCGGGCGCATCACTGCACCAACGCGGTTACAAGACGGCGACTAACATTGCACCCATCAACGAAGTACTTGCAGCGGGAATGCTGTTGCTTTCGGGTTGGGAAGGCCGCAGCGATTTTCTCGACCCAATGTGCGGCTCGGGAACTATTTTGGCCGAAGCGGCAATGATTGCGTGTAACATTCCGGCGAACATCAACCGTAAGGAATTTGCGTTCGAGAAATGGAACGACTGGGACAACGACCTGTTTGACATGATTGTGGATTCGCTTTTAAAAAAAGTGCGCGAATTCCACTATACGATTAAAGGCTATGACAAGGCACCGAGTGCGGTTTTGAAGTCAAAGGATAACATCCGCAATGCCAACCTCGACGAATACATCACGGTGCAGGAACGCAATTTTTTTGACACCCAAAAGGACAGCTCGGGACCGCTTCATATCCTTTTCAATCCGCCGTATGGCGAACGATTGGATATTGAGATGGAACGTTTCTACCGCGAAATCGGCGATACGCTCAAGCAAAGTTATCCGGGAACGCAGGCGTGGTTTATTACTGCAAACCTCGAAGCCCTGAAATTCGTGGGGCTCAAACCGTCGCGAAAAATCAAACTGTTCAACGGAAGCCTTGAGGCGCGTCTCGTAAAATATGAAATGTACGAGGGAAGCAAACGCACCAAATTCCAAACTTCTGCAGGCGACACAATCTAAAATTGTAAAGACATGAGTAAATTACAATGGCGCGCATTAATCTACCAATTCATTTGTTTTGGTGCCTTGTTTTTCGGCGCCCGTTTTTTGGTGATGCAATACAGCCACCTTTCTGGTTTTTGGATTCCGATTACCGCTTTTGTGATCGCCACCATTTTATCGCCTAAATTTCAGGCGGCCAGGACGCGCGATGGAGAGAAGTTGTTTATGTCGTGGCTTTTTGTGAAAGGCATCCGCGAGATTAAGTAATTTGAAAATAGCATACCACTTCGGGCATTGCTGCAATCTTCAAATCCCAATTATTTCTTTTTCTTCACGACAATCTCTTTTTTCGTCTTGTAAATCGGGAAGAAGTAAGACACGGTGTAATTAAATCCAACGCCAAAATCCCCATCATAAGTGCGATGGAATCCCGGAATGTAAAGGTTGTCAAAGTTTTCGGGTTTCTTGTTAGACATGAGTTTGCTGGCGCGCAGGCTAAAGCCAACGTAGAAATTATTGAAAACCTTGGCATTGACGCCCGCCACTACTTCAATCCACTGGGCCGATAGCCCGTTGAATTTTTTGCCAGACACAATCGTCGCCGTCTCGCCAAAATAATCGTTGCGGTTGTACACCAGGTAAGAGTTCAGCGTTTGGCTAAAGGTGCTTACGCCGTAACGCATCCCCACATAGACTTTATTTTCCATGTCGAGCCAGTTCTCGTAGAGATTGTAGTCGAAACCCACCCTAAAATACGTGCCTTTGGTAGTAAAGTTCAAGCGCTCGTCGTTGACGGTTTTGTTTTCGTTGCCCAGTTCACCGGCGAGGAAATAGTTTTTAGAGAAACGGTAATCGCCCACCAGTTCCAATCCTTTATAGTCTTTTTCGTAAAAGGAACGCGAGAGTTTAAAGAGATCTACACCTACACGAAACCCGTAACGTTCGGTCTTGATGATGACGCTGTCTTTGGTTGCCGGTTTTTGTTCTGTTTTTTTGTCCTGTGCCTGCAAACCCGAGAAGAGCAGCACAAGCACCAAGCTAAAAAGTAATCTTGAGGTGTGCATCATCTTCATTCAAAATAAAAGGTTGGAGTAGCGTGACACTTTTGATATAAGTGCTGTCGGCTGGTTCGCTGTCGGTTAGCGTATAAGGATTCGCGCCAAAAACAAACAACGTCTTGAACCCGCAGGCGCGCGACACAAAAATTTGGGTGCGCGTGTACTTGAATTCGAGGACGTCTTCGTTAATAATATCGGGATTGTTGTAATTCATTACGAATCTGTACGTTGTGCTGTCGATTGTGGTGCGCAACGGAACTTCAATGCGGCTCACTCCATTGAACTTTAAAGTGTCCTGTTCCTGGCCTTCTGCAATCAGCGCAAGGTTGGTCACGCTCTTGAGTGTATTCGAGACATTGTAAAAATCAATAATCAGTCGGGGCGTGGTTACGGTCGAGGGATCGCAGATGTCGTCTTTTTCGCAACCAGGCAGCGTGAAGGCAAGTAATAAGAGTAAGGCAATCGTTTTTTTCATTTTTTTTAGGAGCTGGTTCCTGCTGTCCGCTTCATCTTTTCCTTGCTAAAAAAGCAAGAAAAAGGATACCGCTTCCATCAGGGCTAGGGCTTTTTACTTCATTCAAATATAGCTAAATTTTTGACCAACGCGTCGCCGGTTTGTTTTTCAGAAAACACCTGAAAGGCCTTTTTCTAGGGTCGCGCCTCCAAAAGTACAACATTTTCTACATGGTGCGTCTGCGGGAACATATCAACGGGACGCACGCGGGTGACCTTATATTTCTCGTCCATCAAAGCCAAATCGCGCGCCTGTGTTGCCGAGTTACAGCTCACGTAGACTATTTTTTGCGGTGCAATTTTTAAGATCTGCTCAATGACGTCCTTGTGCATGCCGTCGCGCGGTGGATCGGTGATGATTACATCGGGTTGGCCATGCTGCGCAATGAAACTGTCGTTGAAGACCATTTTCATATCGCCTGTAAAAAACTCACAATT
The DNA here is from genome assembly GCA_002483285.1 of Flavobacterium sp. UBA7665. Taxonomy (GTDB): domain Bacteria; phylum Bacteroidota; class Bacteroidia; order Flavobacteriales; family Flavobacteriaceae; genus Flavobacterium. Next base: position 261,730 of record DLHP01000030.1, on the reverse strand, counting down.
TTCAATGTTATTGCGTGCCGCGTTGATTTTGGCATCGGCGATGGCTTCAGGGACAGCTTCTACACCAATGACTTTCTTGGCGTTTTTAGAAACGAATTGTGCGATGGTTCCGGTTCCGGTGTACAAATCGTAAACGGTTTCGTTTCCGGTAAGCCCTGCGAATTCGCGCGTGATTTTGTAAAGTTCGTAGGCTTGGTGCGAATTGGTTTGGTAAAACGATTTGGCGTTGATGCTAAATTGCAATCCTTCCATTTCCTCTAGGATGTAATCGCGGCCTTTGTATAAAACGACGTGCTGGTCGTAAATGGTGTCGTTGGGTTTGGCATTGATCACGTATTGCAGCGAAGTGATGTTAGGGAAATTCGCGTAAATGTGGTCGAGCAACAATTCGCGGTTTTCCTTGTCATCCTCAAAAAACTGTATCAAGACCATGATCTCTCCGGTCGATGCCGTACGAATCATAAGCGTGCGCAGCAATCCCGCGTGGTTCCTCGCATCAAAGAAAGTCAGTCCTTTCTCATTGGCAAAATCCCTGATTTCATTTCGGATGGCGTTAGACGGATCTTCCTGCAAATGGCATTTGGTGATGTTGAGGATCTTATCCCACATTTTTGGGATATGGAAACCCAGCGCATTGCGGTTGCCCAGGTCTTCATCGCTGCCGATTTCCTTTTCGGTGAGCCAGCGTGCGTTAGAGAACCCGAACTCCATTTTATTGCGGTAGAAGAATTGTTGCTCGGAACCCAATATCGGCTCGAATTCAGGAAGCTCGACTTTACCAATGCGCTGCAGGTGGTTTTTTACTTCATTTTGTTTGTAGAACAACTGCTGGCTGTAATTCATGTTCTGCCATTTGCAGCCGCCACAAACCCCAAAATGCTCGCAGATCGGTTCAACTCGGTGTTCTGAAAATTCATGGAATTGTATGGCTTTGCCTTCATAATAGGCCTTGCGTTTCTTGAAAGTCTGTACGTCGACGACATCGCCGGGCACTACATTCGGAATAAAGATTACTTTTCCGTCGGGCGCTTTGGCCACCGAGACGCCTTTGGCACCGGCATCGAGTACTTTTATATGATCAAAAACAAGCTTGTCTGTATTTTTTCTTCCCATGCCGCAAAAGTAAGGTATCGCGCCGATTTATAAATTCAAAAGCAGAATTTTTTTAGCCTTTCGGTTTGTTTTTTTAGCAAAAAGATCCGCTCGGTGCATTAGGTCCTCGGTCGCGGTTTTAGTAACATCGCAACAGCGCCAACGAAATTGGAGGAGAGATTTTACACGCAACCAACAGTTTTTGAAAGGATTTTGCAATGGTCGTTTTGCCGATTAAATTTTCGTTAAAAATTGAGAATTCGGCCCAAAGGGTAGCCGCAAAAATCGTAAATTCGAGAGCAATTAAAATCCAACTAATTATGAAAAGAAATGCAACTGCCGTCTGGCATGGCTCCCTCAAAGAAGGGAACGGAGTGTTAACTACCCAAAGTAAAGTACTCGATAATTCACAATATTCATTCAAGACCCGTTTTGAGGACGGCATCGGCACCAACCCTGAAGAGCTCGTAGCAGCTGCGCACGCCGGTTGTTTTACGATGCAGTTGTCGGCCTACCTTACCGAAGCCGGCTACGAGATTGAAAGCCTCGAAACCCGTTGCGACATTGTCATGGAAGCCGGAACCATCACCAATTCTGACCTCAATGTCACCGGAAAAATAAAAGGCATCACCGCTGCAGATTTTGAGGAGCAAGTGAAAAAAGCAGAACAGAATTGCCCGATTTCAAAACTGCTTAGCGCCAAAATTTCCGCTACTGCGACATTGGCTTAACCATGTTCAAACAAAAAGTCCCGTTGATACGGGACTTTTTTATAGTAAAAAAATAAGTTCTTAAAAAGCGATATCGAAATTTCCGTTAGAAATGGTGATCGCATTGCCTTCAAAATCATGAAGCGTTCCTGAGAAAGTGCCTTTTATCTTGTTGGCTTCACCGTGGCTTACATCGATATGAAAAGAGTTGCCGTCTTCTATATCAAATTCGGCCGCATCTTTTTGGTATAAGAAATAGTAACAGGTTTCTGTTCCGGTACGAAGGTACTCCAGCCTGAACTTGATTTGCGAAGAAGTGTCGTTTTTCTTGTTGGCCGTTACAATCAGGTCAGTGTAGGGAACGCCTTCTGAACTGATGAGTTCTTCTTTTTCAACCAGCGTCTGGTCAAACATATGGGTCTCGCCGTTGATGCTTGCAGTTACAAATTTGTTTTGTACGGCTATTGGAATATAGGGTACGGCATCGGTGGGGTTATTGTCGTCGCATGACGAAAACAACAGGCAGGTCGTTACGGAAAACAATAGTAGAATTCTTTTCATATTTCGTGTTTTGCCCAAATATAGACAATACAAACAACTAATTGTCGACTAAAAATGTTAAAAGGGTTTATAAAATTTCAATCGAGTTATAAAATTTCCACATGAAAAACCAAACATTCAAAAGTGATATTTCAAAGGCCGAGTTTCCCGAGTCAGAAAAAGTATCCTGCAAGCTCATCAGCAAGCCCGTGTTTTTATTGATTCGGGATGAACACCCACAGATCAGCCAAAACGACCACATTGCCTTGAGCGAACTCAATAGCTATCGACAGAAATACATTTTGTCATACCTCTCTAAAGGCAGTGGCGAGTTGAATAACCTCGAATCTATCGTGCAGCAATCGCTCAATGACGATGAATCGATTGTGAGCAAACTCAACGACGAAATCAACACCTATACTTTTGGCCAACGCATTGCCGATAAAGTGGCCACTTTTGGAGGAAGCTGGACGTTTATTATTCTATTTGGTGTCATCATCCTGCTTTGGATTGGCTCGAATACGTTCCTGCTCAACAACCACGGTTTCGACCCGTATCCCTTTATCCTGCTCAACCTTGTGCTTTCGTGCCTCGCGGCGTTGCAGGCACCAATTATCATGATGAGCCAGAACCGCCAGGAAGACAAGGATCGCGAGCGGGCGCGCAACGATTATATGGTGAACCTCAAGTCTGAACTTGAAATCCGGATGCTGCATGAAAAGATAGACCACCTCATGCTGCACCAACAACAGGAACTCATTGAAGTACAGAAAGTTCAGATGGATATGATGTCAGACATCCTCAGACAGCTCAAAAATTAGACATCGTCAAAAAATCAACCCAACCATTGTTGAATTCACAATTTTATAGCTATTTTTGGGGCGTAAATTGGATGATTTCTCTCCGTAAGAAGGAATTGTAAAAGCATAGTTTTTAAAATAATTTACCATGTCAGTTTTAGAAAAAATTGGTTCCGAAAGCCTGATTGAATTAGAGAATAAGTATGGCGCGCACAATTACCACCCGTTACCTGTAGTGCTCAGTAAAGGCGAGGGCGTGTATGTTTGGGATGTTGAAGGCAAAAGATATTACGATTTTCTTTCGGCCTATTCGGCGGTCAACCAAGGCCATTGCCACCCCAAAATTGTGGGCGCGATGATCCAACAGGCACAAACCCTTACGCTTACCTCAAGGGCATTTTACAATGACCAGCTAGGTCCTTACGAAGAATACCTCACCCAATATTTTGGATTCGACAAAGTGCTGCCTATGAATACCGGTGCCGAAGCAGTCGAAACCGCAATAAAAATTACAAGGAAATGGGCGTATGAAGTGAAAGGCATCGCCGAGCAGCAAGCCGAGATTATCGTGTGCGATGGCAATTTCCACGGACGTACCACCACAATTATCTCTTTTTCAAATGACGAAAATGCACGTAAGAACTTTGGCCCTTACACCGACGGCTTTATCAAAATTCCCTACGATTCGATAGAAGCACTCGAGCTGGCGCTGCAATCTTCACCCAATATTGCCGGCTTTTTAGTAGAGCCGATACAAGGCGAGGCAGGCGTTTACGTCCCATCCGAAGGCTACCTATCCAAAGCCAAAGCCCTTTGCGAAAAATACAATGTATTGTTCATCGCCGACGAGGTACAAACCGGTATCGCCCGAACCGGAAAATTGCTCGCAGTAGACCATGAAAATGTCAAGCCCGACGTATTGATTTTAGGAAAAGCGGTGTCTGGCGGTGTCTACCCGGTTTCGGCAGTGTTAGCCAACGACGCCATTATGAACGTGATCAAACCTGGCCAACACGGATCGACTTTTGGAGGAAATCCGGTGGCGGCAGCGGTTGCGGTTGCGGCGCTCGAAGTGGTCAAAGACGAAAACCTGGCTGAAAATGCCGAGCGTTTGGGGAAAATCTTCAGGAGCAAACTCGCAGACTATATCACCAATTCTAAAATAGCCACTTTGGTACGCGGGAAAGGACTGCTCAACGCGGTGGTCATCAACGATACCGAAGACAGCGACACTGCCTGGAATATCTGTATGGCCTTGCGCGATAACGGATTGCTCGCCAAACCCACACACGGCAACATCATCCGCTTTGCGCCACCGCTTGTGATGAATGAGGAGCAACTGCTCGACTGCGTGTCGATCATCATTAAAACACTCAAACAATTTGAATAAAAAAAATCCTCCATTACCGGAGGATTTTTTTATTGGTTGAGTTCCTGTTCGTACTTTGCCTTTTCCATTAGGTTTTTAACCATGTCGTTGATGCCTTCTTGGCCAATAGTGGCGTAGAGGTAAATCGTCAGCAACAGGTAAATTGACGAAAGGACAATACCCACGATGGCGAAAGTGCGCCCGAGGTTGAGGTTAGAGTAGCCGTCGTAACCTTCGGGATTCGCGTTGTATAAAGCGATATCTTTCTTGGCGAGCATGATTGCAACAATGCCCAGAATGATTCCGATGACGCCTCCCACGCAGCAGCAGGTGAGTACCGAGAGTATGCCGAGTACAATAACGGCTGTTGAATTGGGTAACTTTTGTTTTTCCATATTAGGGATTTAAGTAAGGTGACATTTTGATAAAATAAGAGACAATCATGATGACGGCATTGGTTATGGCTAGCCCGATTACAATGCGTTGGTAATTGCGGCTCTTGTCCAGGAAATGCAAGGCTAGGAAACCAAAGAACAATAATGTTGTGTAAATCGCCGGAAATTGGTAAAACGCTTCTGTGAAATTTCCTTTCACTATTTGGAATAGCGCGCGCTGTGTTCCGCAACCCAGACAATCTACCCCGAAGAGTTTTTTGTTGAGGCAAGGCAGCATGTATTTTTCCAGGTCCAGCATCGGTGTTTTTGTTTTACAATTTTACGAAAAAATATTCACAAAAAAATTGGCGTTGTTTTGATTTAAAGTTTGCTACTTTTGAAATCCGTTAATCCAAACGCCATGAAAAAACTCCTCATACCCATCATAATCATTGCCATCATTGTGGCTTTGTACGAACAAAGCAAAGCCGATAAAAACGTCTGGGTGATGATTGTCGCCGTCGTTATTTTCATGTTTGGAATGATGCGACTGAGTGCAAAAATACCGAGTAAAAACCAAGATAAAAATGAAGACGATGTTCAATAAAGGAGACAAGGTTGCGGTGCTCGATGACGATTTCAACGGCGTGGTAGTTTCGGTCAAAAATGACGAAATTACCATCGAAACTAAAGACGGTTTTGTAATGACTTATTTTGTCAACGAGTTAATTAAATTAAACGAAACCAGTAGTTTAGAAAACGGAGTCAAAAGTTTTAATTCAAATTTAATCAAACAGCAAAAGGAAATTGAAAAACCGCGCAGTTTTGTCAAGGAGAAGAAAATAAAAGGAGAAATTCCGCCACCCGAATTTGATTTACACATTGAAAAACTCGCGAAAAATTTCCGTTCCATGAGCAACTACGATATCCTAAATCTGCAAATGGAAACCGCCAAACGCCACATCGAATTTGCCATCAGGAATCGCATTCCCAAAATCGTTTTTATCCACGGCGTGGGCGAAGGAATTCTAAAAGCCGAACTCGATTTTTTACTCGGCCGATATGACAACCTGAGTTTCGGCGATGCCAGTTACCAAAAATACGGAGCAGGCGCTACCGAGGTTTTTTTCAGGCAATCCAAATAATTAAAGAAACAGGTTTCCCCAAAGGATGTCATTTCCGAAGTAGAAAGAAACGCCGCCTTTCCTGAAAGTGACGTTTTTCAATCGAACCGTGTGCAGGAAAACGCTTCCCACATTAGAAGTCGTTGTTACTTCAATAACTCCGCCCGGATCGGCTACCCATTCTTCGGTGACGGCCGGTGTTGCTGGTTGTGGCGATGAACAGAAGTAGGCATCGCTTCCGCCAGTTGGCAAATTAGTGGCAAACAATCGGTAGACAAGTTTATTGGAGGTTGTACTGATTGTCCTGGTTTTAGGCGTGTCTGTGATGGAAGTATCCAGTATGCTTTGGTCGAAATTTTCAATAAACATACCTTCAATACCGCCATCAACCGCGTTGTAAAGCGTACCGCCAGAAGGACAAAGATGGATATTAGTCGGTGCAAACTGCAATGGCAACGTAGTGGCAGCCGTCGTATAATCACCAAAGACAAATTCGTTGTAAATCTGCCTGCCAGTTGGTTTGAGGAAAATGATGTTTTTAAAAGTGATGTTGTGGTTGTAACTCACGAGTTTGGTTGCGCCTGTCGTAGCATCGGGCGTCGACATTACCGGTGTGGTTACTACTTCGAGGTTTCCGCCGATTCCGCTCCATTCAACCGTGGCGACCGGGAAAACCGGCTGGATAAAGTTCGGGCAGAGATTCTCGGCACTTACCGCACCATTGTAGCCACGGTATTTAACGATGACGTCATTCCCAATCGGGAAAGTGCGCGGTGTGCCTTCGGGCGTGATTTCGTTCAGGAAAGCATTTCGTGAGGCGGGAATTTTAAAAAAAAGCGCCTCATTTTCACGGATTTTATAGATGATTTCGTCACCCTCGCAAGCAAGGGCATTTACCGTGTCAAAATCAATCGCTTCCACGTCGATATCTCCATCATCACAACCATTGAGTGCGAGCACAACCAGCAGCAATCCCAGGAACTTTTTCATGTCTTTTCGTTTTGCAGCAAAAATAGGATTTTAATTGAGAACCGCCAATCATTTTAGATTCGATTAACAGGCTAAAATTCCTAACTTTACGGCGATGAAAAAAGTATACCTAGACAATGCGGCCACAACGCCCATCGACCCCGAAGTAATACGGGAAATGGCCAAAGTCATGCAAGATGATTACGGCAATCCCTCGTCTACACACACCTTTGGGCGGCATGCCAAGAGTACACTCGAACTCTCTCGCAAGGCAATAGCCAAAGCCATCGGCGCCACCTCACAGGAAATTATTTTTACTTCGGGCGGCACAGAGAGCAACAACTGGATTTTGCGAAACGCCGTCACCAGCCTCAAAGTGCAGCGCATCATCACCAGTAAAGTAGAGCACCACGCGGTTTTACACGCCGTCGAAGCCTTACAGCACGAGTTTGGCGTTGCCGTCGCGTTTGTAAACATCAAACCCAATGGCGAAATCGACCTTACGCATTTGGTAGAATTGTTGTCAAACCTCCAACCCACATTGGTTTCGCTGATGCACGTCAACAATGAAACCGGTGCCATCCTACCGCTTGAATCGGTGGCGCGGATTTGCAAACAGCACCAAGCTTTTTTCCATTCGGATACCGTGCAATCGGTGGGGAAAATCAACCTCGACATGAATTTGGTCCCCGTTGATTTTATAACCGCAAGTGCCCACAAATTCCACGGCCCAAAAGGTACCGGTTTTCTATTTGCGCGCAAAGGCTTGTTTATGGGGAACTTGTTTTTTGGAGGCGAGCAGGAGAAAGGGTTGCGTCCGGGAACAGAAGCCACACACAACATTGCCGGTATGGCCAAGGCGCTCGAATTGTCGCTTCAAAACCTCGAACCGTATACCCAGCAAATCAGCAACCTGAAAAAGTACTTGTTCGAATCACTCGAAACCCATTTCCCCGGATTTAAAATAAACGGTAACGCAGATGGATTTTACAACATCGCCAATGTCATGTTGCCGTTTGCCGACGAAAAAACGGCGATGATTTTGTTTCATCTCGATATGAAAGGTATTGCCGTTTCACGTGGTAGCGCATGCCAATCGGGCAGTATTAAACCGTCACATGTTTTGGCAGAGATGTTGTCAGAAGCGGATCTCAAAAAACCGAGCCTGCGCATTTCACTAAGCCATTACAACACCACCGACGACATCGATTATTTGGTTGAAGCTTTGCAAACGATCTAAAATATAACACGGATTCCACAAATTGCACAGATTTTTTGAGCTACAATTTGTGGAATCTGTGTTGTGAAATTTCGCGCATCTTCGCGTCACAATTAAATCATTTTACCAAGACCAAATATTTCCAAGGTTCTAAAGTGAAAGTGTCGTCGCCTTTGAGTTCAATTTCCTTTCCGGTAAAAAGCTCCTTGTATTTCCCTTTCTGGTATTTCGAATCAAGCTTAACAACGGCGCTTGCCGCACTGTAATTGATTACTGAAATGACCTGGTCGTCTTTCATGCTACGCGAAAATGAAATCACCTGTTCGGGTTTGTCATTGAAAATCCGGATCATCACGCCGCCTTCCTTACCGTTCCACAAAGCGTGGTTTTTGTGCTTGAGGTCGAACAGTTTTTTAAACAACGCTTCATAAGGCATTTTGCTCCAATCAATCAAATCCTTGTCGAAGAATTTAAGCGAGCGATCAAGCCCAGCTTCCTGTCCGCCATACACGAGCGGCATACCGTTGACCGTTCCGCATAACACCATCGAGGCTTCGAGCCCGGCGCCGAAATTCTCCACCTGGTTCTTGTTCCAGGAATTCATGTCGTGGTTGTCTGTAAAAGTCATGCGATAACCGTCGCGCGGAAAGGTACTTACATCGTGCGCCATGTATTCAATAAGTCCGCCCAAAGGTTTGTGGTCACGGGTCACGGCGGCCATTTTATCCCAAAGTGTCCACGAATAGGTCATGTCGAAAGCATGCACGTGCAAATCGCGCGACTCCCATTCGCCGAGCATGAATACGGGTTTTACGGCGTCCATTTCGGCGCGGGCGTTGTCCCAGAAATCGGTTGGGATAAAGCCCGCGGTGTCGCAGCGGTAGCCGTCGATGTTGAAATCCTTGACCCAATACACGAGCGCATCGGTCATGTATTGGCGCAGTTCGGGGTTTTCGTAATCAAAATCAATTACGTCGTCCCAATCGTACCAAGGTGTGGGTTGGAAATTGCCTTCTGGTGTTTTGGAATACCAATCGGGATGTTCCTTTGCCAGCGGGTTGTCCCAGGACGAATGGTTGCCCACCCAATCCACGATGATGTACATGCCCATGCTGTGGATTTTATCCACAAGGTGCTTAAAATCTTCCTTGGTGCCGAATTCGGGGTTGATGCCATAATAGTCCTTAACCGAGTAGTAGCTACCGAGTGTGCCTTTGCGTTTCTCCACGCCAATCGGGTGGATCGGCATGAGCCAGACAATGTCGATACCCATCGCCTTAATCCTTGGCAGGTGCGCCTCAAACGCCTTGAACGTGCCTTCGGGCGTGAACTGGCGGATGTTGGCTTCGTAGATTGTAGCGTTTTTGCTCCAGTCGGGGTGTTTGACCTCCACATACTCATGCGGTTGGTATTTGGAAAGGTCGCCTGATTTGGCCGAATCTGGAGTTTTTTTATCTCCTGACTGACAACCTAAAAGCGATGTCAATAGCAGGATTGCGGTGGTTTTCTGAAGGGTATTCATCAATTTGTGGATTTTAATTAATGGATAATTGCGATTTTCTGTACCTGGACATCGGCGTGATCTTGGGTTACTTTGCACAGGTAAATCCCGTCGGCGAGCGAAGAAACGTCGAGCGCAACAGTGCCGCTACCAGTGCTCGATTTCAGGATGGATTTTCCGTAGCAATCTGTAATTTCTATCTCGGCCAAAGCCTTGTCGTTGTTTGCCTTGACAAATAATTGTTGGCTTGCAGGATTCGGATACAAACGAAATCCGTCGCCAACATGGTTATTAGTCGTCGCCAAACTGCAATTGGCGGAATTTCCGGGGATATTGGCATCGAGCCATTCCAACCTAAGGTGGATCCAGTTCTTGAACTTGTTTATCTGTCCCGAAAAAGTCGCCGGATCGGCATCCACTTCTGGTGTACCGGTATTGATGCCGAGGTTGCCCCATTTTTCAAAGTGGCGGGTCTGCGCCGCTTCGAGGTACAATGCAGTATTGTCAATGTAATTGTCAATCGCGGTTACGTTCAGCACGGTTTCCCGAAGGTTGTTCCAGCGGCAACGGAGTTGGTCCTGAAAATTCGGGTCTTGCAGCAGCCGCACATACCAACCCGGCGAGTTGATGTCGGGGCCACAATCGTTGATGTGATGTGCCCAACCCGAACCGTCTGTCGCGGCAAAAATCGAGCATTCGTTGATATTTTTCCAAGCCCAGTCAAAATCCCAAACCGGACCCGCGTGTAATTTTGACATTGCGGTTGGTTTATCCTTGTCTTTGTAAAAATAACTGCTTTTCTTAAAGCCGTCGTTGTTCCTGGCCAATTCATTGATGATGAAGTAATCGAGGAACGAATCGGTGTCGATGTACTTGGCATAGCCGTTTCCGGGATCGGCGTAAGCCTCGCTGTACAGCGCCGTTTCTAGTTCATTCGTGAAATTTTGGATGTACGATTGCTGCTCGGGTGTAATCGCGTCGGGTTTAGGGTAATCGTAAACCAGGTGTACGTCCAACTCCGGATGGTCGATTGGGTGGTAATTCAACGTCCAGCTGTTGCTCGAATCCCAGTAATCGTTCTTGAGGATGTAACCGCCCGTGAGGTTGATCCCTTCGTTTTCGGTGGTTTCGAGTTTGGCGATATCCACACGGTTGTTGTCGCGCTTGATGCTTTCCATGAGCAAGTAAATGCCTTGGTAATTGCCGTTCACGATCACTTCACAATATTGGCTGCGCGTGGCATAATGCCCCATTTCGCTAAAAATTTTGTAGGCCAGCGTGTTGCGAACAAAAGCTTTGTCATTGTAATTGGCAATCAGGCACCAGTCGTGTTCGGCGGGCATACCCAAAAGCGACACATTATTTTCGGACGCTGTGGCGTCGAGTGTTTCAATCTTATACGGTTTTTGCGGTAGCGATTGCGAAAAGGCGCCGCGCAACTCAATGTTGATGTTTCCGTTGTAGTTGTTGGGCAAATCGGTGGTGTGGTTGGTATTTCCTGCGCCGTTGTTGATGATGCCCATAGTTGCGGGTATGGCGGGTTCATCGGGAATTGGGTTTCCGCCGGTGTTGATGATTACGATGGGCAAATTAGAACTCGTAAATACAAAAGGTACCGCTGCATTTGGGCCAAAAGTGATGCTCCAGTTGTTCACCGTTCCGGCATCTTGCGGATAGGTGTCCACAATCCGAAGCGTCCAAACGCCGTTTCCGGATTGTTCGTTGTTGCAATTGCCGATGGTTTCCTGTGGCTTGAAAATTCCGTTAAACGGAGGCGAAGCAACATTGATGGATGTCGCCGCCGATTGGTTGAGACAGGTATTGGTGAAATTGTCGCCATCGCCGCCCACGCCGGAAAACAAATTGACCGTCGTGCCGTCGGGTGCAACCAGGAATACATTGAGGTCGGAGTCGTAGCTGTGCGTAATGTTAAGGCAAATTTGTACCACGCCCAAATTGGCATTCAGGCCAGAAGGCAATCCGGAAACGGCAATTGTAAAATCATTGTTTTGTCCGTCATCGGTGATATTCCCCGTCGTACCAGTAAACGTCTGCGCGTAGAGCGTTGCCGCAAAATATAGAAAAAGGATCGTAAAGGTTTGTTTCATGGAGCGTATGGGCAAAGTTATTTTCTAAAGATATAAAATTACCAAACAAAAAAAAATCCGCTTGCTCACACAAACGGATAGTTTAAAGTTTAAGTCGAAAGTCGAACGTCAAAAGTCAGACGTCGAAATTCTCTATTCTAAAATTTACAAATGGATCACTTCGCCATACGCATCAGCAACCGCTTCCATCACCGCCTCGCTCATCGTCGGGTGCGGATGGATCGCTTTGAGGATTTCATGTCCGGTGGTTTCTAGCTTACGCGCTACAACTGCCTCGGCAATCATATCGGTCACGCCGGCACCAATCATGTGGCAACCGAGCCATTCGCCGTATTTGGCGTCAAAAATTACTTTGACAAAACCGTCAGGTGTTCCTGCAGCTTTTGCTTTTCCTGAAGCTGTAAAAGGGAATTTGCCGATTTTAAGCTCGTATCCTTTTTCTTTGGCCTGTTTTTCGGTAAGCCCCACAGAAGCGATTTCTGGCGTTGCATAGGTACAACCCGGAACGTTTCCGTAGTCAATCGGTTCAACGTGCAAGCCTGCGATTTTCTCGACACACAAAATGCCTTCTGCAGAAGCCACGTGCGCCAAAGCCTGTCCCGGAGTGACATCGCCAATAGCGTAGTAACCCGGAATATTGGTTTGCATATAAGGATTCACGAGGATTTTGTCGCGATCTACCGCGATGCCTACTTCTTCGAGCCCGATGTTTTCAATGTTCGTTTTGATGCCCACCGCCGAAAGTAAAATCTCAGCCTCGAGCGTTTCTTCGCCTTTTGCCGTTTTTACGGTGGCTTTTACGCCTGCGCCCGAAGTGTTGATTTTCTCCACCGAGGCATTGGTCATGATTTTCACGCCCGCTTTTTTCATCGATCGCTCCATTTGTTTGGAGATGTCCTCGTCTTCTACTGGAACGATGTTGGGCATGAATTCTACAATCGTCACATCGGTTCCCATGGAGTTGTAAAAGTGCGCGAACTCTACACCAATGGCACCAGATCCTACCACGATCATCGATTTGGGTTGGGTGGGTAAATTCATCGCCTGGCGGTAACCGATTACTTTTTTCCCGTCTTGTGGCAGGTTAGGCAATTCGCGTGAACGTGCGCCGGTAGCGATGATGATATTGTCGGCCGAATATTCGGTGGTGGTTCCGTCGGCGGCTTTAACGTCTAGTTTTTTTCCTGGTTTGAGTTTCCCGGTACCTTCGATCACATCGATTTTGTTTTTTTTCATTAGGAACTGGATGCCTTTGCTCATGCCATCGGCCACACCGCGAGAACGGGCGATTACTGCGCCGAAGTCTTTGTCGAAAGAGGGAACGGTCAATCCGTAATCGGAAGCGTGCTTGAGATAATCAAAAACCTGCGCCGACTTGAGCAGCGCTTTGGTTGGAATACAACCCCAGTTGAGGCAAATCCCGCCGAGGTTTTCGCGCTCGATGATTGCCGTTTTCATACCCAGTTGCGAGGCACGGATGGCAGCTACATAACCGCCAGGCCCACTTCCTAAAACTATAAGATCGTACTTCATTATATATATGTATAAATTAATTTTTCAGTTAGCGAAATTAAGCATTATTTCTCAAATTCAGGATTGTCGGCAACCAAAAACTGAGAGTAATACAAGTTGCGGTAGTAGCCGTCGGTACGTCCTAACAATTCAATGTGCGAGCCTTGTTCAACGATCAGGCCTTTGTCCATCACGACGATTTTGTCGGCATTGACAATCGTGGCCAAACGGTGTGCGATGACAATCGAGGTGCGGCCTTTGGTGATGGTTAGGGTCGCGCGTTGGATCAAATCTTCAGAATACGTATCGATAGACGATGTCGCCTCATCGAGAATCAAAATGCTCGGATTGCTCACATAGGCGCGTAAAAATGCAATCAGTTGGCGTTGTCCGGATGAGAGCATCACGCCGCGTTCCTTAACATTGTAATCGTAATTTTCGGGCAGGCTCATGATGAATTCGTGGATGCCGATTTTTTTGGCTGCTGCAATCACTTCTTCACGCGAGATATTGGGATTGTTCAGTGTGATGTTGTTGAGGATGGTGTCGGCGAACAGGAAAACATCCTGCAAAACCACGGCAATCTGTTTGCGGATCGAGCTCAAACTGTAATCGTTGATGTTTCTGCCATCGATGCAAATCGTTCCCTTGCTGATTTCGTAAAAACGGTTGAGAAGGTTGATGATCGTGGATTTTCCCGCACCTGTTGCACCCACCACTGCAATGGTCTGGCCGGCTTGGATGTCGAGGTCGATGCCTTTGATGACTTCTTCGTTGTCGATGTAGCTAAAATGAACGCCGCGGAACTCAATATTGCCTTCAAACAAAGGTGCTTCATGCGTGCCGGTGTCCTGGATCTGGTCGTCGGTGTCGAGGATGTCGAACACGCGGTTGGCCGAAATCATACCCATCTGCATCTCGTTGAACTTATCCGCGATTTGCCGCAATGGGTTGAACAGCATGGATATGAACATGGTATAGGAGAACAAATCGCCGTAAGTGGTAAACGCATCGCCATTGAGGATGCGGATACCGCCGTAAAGCACTACAAAGCCCAGTGCGAGCGATGAAATAATATCGGCAATCGGGAAGAAAATCGAGTTATACAAAATGGTTTTGATCCAGGCGCGGTTGTGTTTGCCGTTGATTTCGCTGAATTTTTCGGCTTCGATGGTTTCTCGGTTAAAGAGCTGTACGATCTTCATTCCGGTCACACGTTCCTGTACGAAAGTGTTCATATTGGCAACCTGGGCGCGTACTTCCTCAAAGGCAAGTTGCATTTTTCGCTGGAATATCCGTGTTACATAGACCAAGATTGGCATGGCGACAACGACGATCCAGGTGAGTTTCCAGTTCATGTAAAACATAAAACCGAGTACGACCACCATTTTCAAAAGGTCGCTGATGATCATGAACAAGCCCTGGCTGAAAATCTTGGCAATCTGTTCAATATCAGAAACGGTACGGGTTACGAGTTGCCCCACGGGTGCGTTGTCGTAATATTTCATCCTAAAACTCAGCATGTGCCTAAACAGTTTCACGCGGATGTCCTTGACAATATCCTGACCGAGCCAGTTGGCCCAATACACAAAATAAAATTGCGAACCCACTTCGAGCAGCAAAACCACCGCCATCAATATAATGTAAAGCAATAATCCGTGCTGGTCGTGTGTCTTAAGGTAACCATCAACGGTTTGCTTGAGCAAGTACGGGCGCAGCGCAGCGAAAACCGACAGCGAAACAGCGAACAAAATCACCCCATTGAACCTAAATCGGTACGGCTTGGTGTATTTGAGGATGCGTTTGAAAACGTTGGTATTGAATGCTTTTGCTTTCATATGTTAGTTTGGTGGCAATGATTGGATGAAGTCGGAGGCCAGTTTTAAGATTAATTCGGGCGCTTCTTTGTGCGGCGTGTGTTGGATGCCGGGCAATATTTCTTTCACGGCTTTGCCTGAAACGTGGTTGACAATTCTGTTCACTTGCGCCAGTGTACCAAATTCGTCGTCTTCACCCTGGATCACTAGTACCGGACAGGCAATCAGCGGAAGGAAATTTTCTATGTTCCAGGATTGAAAGGCGTCGCTCGTCCAGGTTTTCGTCCAGGCGTTGAAAAGCGCGTCGGTTTTGTCACCGTGGTATTTTTCGAGTTTCTGTTTGAGGTGGGTGGTTTGGTATTGCTCCATCGCTTCACGGATGCCTTTGACTGTTTCGGTTTCTACAAAGATATGCGCGCCTTCTGTAATTACAGCTGCGATTTTATCGGGATATTTTGCTGCGGCAATCAATGCAATCGAGCCGCCGTCGCTGTGTCCGAATAATATAGGTTGCGCAATATTCAAGGTATCGATGAGCTCGATGAGGATTGCCGCTTCGTCTTCGAGATAATCGTTTGCTCTTTTTGGTTTTACCAAATTGCCCGACGCACCATAACCGTGGCGGTCGTAAACGAGCACATTGCACTGTGACCATTCGCCAAGTTGCTCGGGGAAATCGCGCCAAAGTGCCATACAACCCAGAGAATCGTGCAGGAAAACCAACGTCGGCCGATCCTCAAAACGGCATAAGTGCGTAAATGCAATTTTAGAATTGGCGCTGGTGATATGGTTTGTGGTCGTTATCATCAGGAGTTGATATAAGGATAACGAATATCGGTTAAATACAAACCGTGCGCAGGTACAGAAAATCCGGCTTCGCTACGGTCTTTGCTCGCGATGATGGCGTTGAAATCTTCAATCGTAATCTTATGCAAACCTACATTAATCAAAGTCCCGACAATGGCGCGCACCATATTGCGCAGGAAACGGTCGGCCGAAATGGTAAATACGAGTTGGTTGCCGTTGCGCGTCCAAAAAGCCTGCGTGATTTTGCAATTGAAGGTGTTCACGTCGGTGTTGACTTTGGAGAAACATTGAAAATCGGTGTGTTTGAGCAATTCGGCGGCGGCTTGGTTCATCAGGTCAAGGTCGAGTTCGGTTGGGTAATACCAACTTTGCTCATTTAAAAACGCATCTTTGAAATGGTGGATGTGGTATTGGTAGGTGCGCTGTGTGGCGTCGAAGCGCGCGTGGGCGTCGTCCTTAACGGCAATGATGTGGAAAACTGCGATGTCTTTGGGCAGGTAGGAGTTGAGTTTGTGTACGAGGGTTGCCGCGTCGAATTCCTTGTCAGTGTCAAAATGGGCGTACATTAGCTTGGCGTGTACGCCGGTATCGGTGCGGCCTGCGCCCATCAGTTCTATGGTTTCATTGAGAATCACCGAAACCGCCTGGGTCAAGGTTTCCTGTACAGAAACGGCATTGGGTTGGAATTGCCAACCGTGATAAGAGGTGCCTTTATAAGAAAATTGGATGAAGTAGCGCATGAAACAAAGGTGCGGTTTTGCTGTGCAAAGATAGGAATAGTTGGTTGTAAGGAAATGTTAATTTATGGAGTGCCTGAGAGAAGCAGTGCCTGAGTGCCTGAGCTTTTCTCCGTTTGCGTATAAAAAAAGCGGCCTAAAAAGATGCTACTTAATTTTATGTTTATTTTTGCACTAAGGCACTAAGGCACTAAGGCACTAAGGCACTAAGGCACTAAGGCACTCAACATGAAAAAAATCCTCCTCCTTTCTGACACCCACAGCCACATCGATGACTCCATCCTAAAGTATGTCGCCCAAGCCGATGAAGTGTGGCATGCGGGTGATATCGGGGATTTACACGTGACCGACACTTTAAAAAAATACAAGTCGTTGCGTGCGGTGTTTGGCAATATCGATGATGACAAGGCACGTCTGGAGTTTGGGTTGCACAACCGGTTTTTCTGCGAAGGCGTCGATGTTTGGATCACGCACATTGGTGGTTATCCCGGGAAATACAACCAGGCGATTAGGCAGGAAATCACTTTGAATCCGCCCAAATTATTTATTTGTGGACATTCGCACATTTTAAAAGTCATGTTCGATAAAAAACTCAATTTGTTGCACATGAATCCGGGAGCTTGCGGGATAAGCGGTTTTCATACTGTACGGACGATGCTGCGGTTTGTGGTTGATGGAACCCAGGTTCGCGATTTGGAAATCATTGAAATCGGGAAGCAATTGTAGTTTAACATTTGCTGTAGGATTTCTGTTTTCAAAGTTGCTTGAGGAATCGTAAATTACCTTCAGGGAAGGGGCTAATGGTGTCCCTAAAAATTTCTGCCAAAACCGCAAAACAGAAAATCTGCATCATTTCTTAAAAGTTATTAAAGACCACCGATACGTTACAGCGCGGTATAACCAAAAAAAGCCCGAGCATCTGCCCAGGCTTTTCTTCGCACTAAATAAACTAAGTTTATAGGTTTACCTCAATCGGTCGACAGATTTTACGAGATCTTCATCCTTTTTGATGGCTTTGTTGGCCAGAACTAAAAAAACGATAGAAACAATCGGTAGAAACATCCCAATACCCTTCTCAGAAACCGTGGTCTCTCCAGATAAGTTTAGCGAACGATATACAAATAATCCTAATAAAATTAAATTCAATATGATGTTCAGCCTGCCAATAACAAACTGATGCTGTCTTTTTTTGTAAAATAAAATAGCCAAAAGCGACAATGACGTGCACAGTCCAAATAAAGCAGCAAAAACCTGGCTTTGCATAAAGAAGAATTCTTTACCATCGGTCGTTGTCCAAAGTGGGAAAACGAACGGCAACACTCCGGTGACGAGCATCGCGAGTATCAGGTAAACCGTCTGGATTCTTTGTAACATGGTGGTACTTTTGCTGCACAAAAATATATTTTCTTTTTTATAAATACTATTGTATGATAACTTTTTATTCGTAATATTGCATGACCAATCCGTAACTACTTCATTACGACGAGTTCCATTGCATCAAATTACCCTGCACATTATTTATCGTATCCAAATCCACAATTAACACATTGAACATCTATGTTTGATATTTCTGCATTAAAAGAAATGAAGCTTCCTGAGCTTCAGGAAATAGCCAAATCGGCCAAAACCATAAAATTTAACGGCGTCAAAAAGGAGGAACTCATCTCAAAAATCCTTGCCCACCAAGCCGCCAGCCAGGACAATCCCGAATCTGAGCCATCGCCAAATCGAAACGATGAAGCCAACGGAGCCAAACAAAAAAGGGCGCGTATATCGGCAGATAAAAAGCAAACACCGCAAACCACAACAGAAGAGACGCTTTTTTCTACTATAGATAAAGTACAGGAACCGCAGCCCGAAAAAGCCCAAGAACCCGTTACAGAAACGGCCACAACAAAGCCACCGAAAGTTAAATTCAAGAAAGCCGATTACGAGAAGAAACTCGCCAAAAAACAAAATTACAACCCCGAAGCCGTTGCTGCTAGCGACAGTCCGGCTGGTTTCACGCCTTCGGAACAACAAGAACCTTCAGAAACCAAGCAAGAGCCAAACCCCAACAGGATAGAGCCCAATCAGTCTCAAAAAGGCCAAAACGCCAACCAAACTGAGCCAAAAGCGAATAGAGCCGAACCCAACCAAAACGACGCCCCACAAAACAGGCAGTCTAATGGAAATGGGAATGCACTCGAGGCGCAGCCGAACAGGGCGCAGCCAAATGGAAATGGAAACGGCAACGGCAACCAAAATTTTAAAAAGAACAAACAGCAAACCCAAAATTTCCGCGATGCCGATTATGAATTCGACGGAATTATAGAAAGCGAAGGCGTCCTTGAAATGATGCCCGACGGCTACGGTTTTTTACGGTCATCAGACTACCATTACCTCGCTTCGCCCGACGACATTTATTTGTCGACTTCACAAATCCGATTGTTCGGCCTCAAGACGGGAGATACGGTGAAAGGCGTGGTGCGTCCACCAAAAGAAGGCGAGAAGTTCTTCCCTTTGGTCAAAGTTTTGAAAATCAACGGGCACGACCCACAAGTAGTGAGGGATCGTGTTTCTTTTGAATATTTGACGCCGGTTTTCCCTTCCGAAAAATTCAAACTGGCAGAAAAAGGCAGTTCTATTTCCACAAGGATTATCGATTTGTTTTCTCCGATCGGGAAAGGCCAGCGCGGTATGATCGTAGCGCAACCCAAAACAGGTAAGACAATGTTGTTAAAGGACATTGCCAACGCGATTGCGGCCAACCATCCCGAAGTGTACATGATTGTCCTTTTGATAGACGAACGCCCTGAAGAGGTAACCGACATGCAACGAAGCGTACGCGGTGAGGTAATTGCTTCGACTTTCGATAAAGAACCGCAAGAGCACGTCAAGATTGCCAATATCGTACTTGAAAAATCCAAACGTTTGGTAGAGTGCGGTCACGATGTCGTGATTTTACTCGACTCGATTACACGTTTGGCACGAGCGTACAATACCGTGCAACCTGCTTCAGGTAAAGTACTTTCTGGAGGTGTGGATGCCAACGCGCTGCAGAAACCAAAGCGTTTCTTTGGTGCCGCGAGAAATGTGGAGAACGGCGGTTCATTGACCATCATCGCCACCGCGCTTACCGATACGGGATCTAAAATGGATGAGGTGATTTTTGAAGAATTCAAAGGAACCGGAAACATGGAACTGCAACTCGACCGCAAAATCTCCAACAAACGTATTTTCCCAGCTATCGATTTGACTTCGTCGAGTACGCGTCGCGACGATTTGCTGCTTGATGAAAACACATTGCAAAGGATGTGGATCATGCGCAAGTACCTGTCAGACATGAACCCGGTAGAAGCGATGGATTTCATCAACGACCGATTCAAGAAAACCAGGAACAACGAGGAATTCCTGATTTCGATGAATGACTAGAAACTGTAAAAAGTCTCAGGAAAAATAAAACCATAAAAAAAGTCCCGGATTTAGATTCGGGACTTTTTTGTTTTAGCGTTTGAGGATTTGTAAGATCCGCGATTTGGATTTGTCATTGATCAGCTTGATAAAATAGCTGCCCGAAGGGAATTGCTGCAGGTCGATTTCGAATTTCGTTTGGTCAATTTTTGCTTCCCTGAGCAATTTGCCATCGATACTAAAAACCGCATAACGGCTCACTTTTTCGTGTGCGTTCACCGTCAACAACCTAGAAACCGGATTCGGGTAATACTCGAGCACCGTAAAAGGTTGCGGGTTGTTGGTGTGCAGGTTCGTGCAATTGATTTGGGCGTCCCATCCGCTCGCGTTTGAATTGGCATCCGAGAAAAACACGAAGGTCAGTGCGCCCGAACTATCGGTAGATGTCACCAATCCCGGCGAAGCGTTCCCGCCATTAAACAACAAAGGATAACTCGTATCGGGCCCGTTGTAAATTTGCAAAACATCACAACAACCTTCTACATTATAGCTCAGGAACGTTGCGGTTACCTGTTCACCGGCATTGTCTGGGTAGATCACGGTGGTGTTGTTTTCTGAATTGCTGTAGCTTGCGCTGGCTCCGCCCGAATCGTAAAAGTGATCACCGCCGCAATAATCGGGAGTCGTGCAGAATTGGTAAGGTCCGGCCCAACCGGTATTCCCAAAGCTGCAAACCGCTTGAACGTAAAAGTCGTAACAACTGGCCGAATCGAGCTCGGTATAAGTAAAAGAGGTAGAAAGCACCGTAGTTCCGGTACCTGTGGGCATGGCACCGTGCGGCACCAGTTCAATCTTCCAGGAAATCGCATCGGCATTATCGATCCAATTTAGGGTAGCGGTTGCTTGACCGATAGCAGACGCCAGAATCGCTGTAGGCGGATTGGGACAATCGGGCAGCGGCTCGCAGATGATTGTGGCATCCCAGCCTTCCTCGTGCGAGCTGTCGTCAGAATGGAATTCAAAAGTCAGCGCACCCGAAATGTCGGTCGAGGCAACCGAGCCCGGAGATACCGCGGCGTTGTCGTATAAAACAGGATAAGACGTGTCGGGACCGTTGTAAATCTTGAGGTAATCGCAGCAACTTTCCAGGTCGTACACGTTGAAGATGGCACGTACACGGTGGTTGGGATTGCCCGGATAAATGATGGTGACTTTGTCCTGGTTGTTGCCATAGTCATTATTGGGGCCGCCGCCGTCGTAGAAATGTTGGCCGCTGCAATAGTCGGGCTCTGTACAGAACTGGAATTTTGTCCAGGAAGAATTGCTTTCGGGACAAATGGAGCGCACATAAAAATCGTAACAACTGCCAGGTTGCAATCCTGTGAACTGGTATGAATTTTCATTGATAACAGTACCGGAGGCCGATGGGGTTTCATTGCGCGGTGCGATTTTGACTTCCCAGGATGTCGCGCCCGAATTTTCATCCCAACCCATACTGGCCGACACCGATGAAACCGAGAGCAAATGAATATCGCTCGGCGGATTGGCACACTGGGGCAATGCTTCACAAACAATCGTAGCATCCCAACCGGCTGCCGTATTGGTCATACCCGAAGAGAATAAGAAAGTGAGTGCGCCCGAACTGTGTGTAGATACAAAAGTTCCCGGAGCAACACCACTAAAGCTGTTGTAAATCATTGGATGGTTTCGGGTTGGGCCGTTGTAAATCCTAAGGCGATCGCAACAATTTTCTACCTCAAAACTGTTGAAAATGGCCTTGACACGGTTGCCGGCCTGGTCGGGGTAAATTACGGTCGTCTCGAATGCATCGTTGTTGTAGTTGCCCAACAAACCGCCCGAATCGTAAAAGTGGTCGCCGGCGCAATAGTTGGCTTCGGTGCAAAACGTATAGGCATCAGACCATATCGAATTTCCAGAGGTGCAAATAGATCGGATATAAAAATCATAACAGGTATTGGAATCGAGCCCTGAAAATTCCTCGTAATTGTTTGTTACAGCAATCCCGACTCCACTGGGCGTAGTACCTTGGGTGACCAGTTCGTACTCCCAGGAAACAGGATTACAATTGGTGTCCCATTCTAATTTGGCGCCAGAGATTGTAATGTTTTCGGCGTGTATGTGATCTGGGTAGGTGGCGCAGGGCGGCATAAGCTCGCAGATAATTTGCGCATCCCAACCGTGGTCGCGATGGAATCCATCCGATGAAAACAAGAACGTGAGCGCGCCGGTACTATGGGTAGAAGCGACTGTGCCGGGGTCGTTGTGGTTTATGGCATTGTCATATAACACGGGTGAATCGGTATCTGGGCCATTGTAAATTACAAAGCTGTCGTCGTCGCGGACGTCAAAATTCTCGAATATCGCTTTGATGCGATCGCCTGCATTGTCAGGGCTGATCACGGTGGTTTTGTATTCGTAATTTTGGTAGTCACCGGTGGGGCCGCCACTATCGTAAAAGTGATCGCCTGCGCAATAGTCGGCGTTGGTACAGAACGAAAAAGGGCCAGCCCAGTTAGACGTTCCGCCTGTACATAACGAGCGGATGTAAAAGTCGTAGCAACTGTTCTGGTTTAAGTCTTGGGCGTTAAACGGATTTGCATTAGCAACAGCCGAGGCAATACCGGTAGGAACCACATTGTGTGGCACAATTTCAATTTCCCAGGAGGTAGCATCCGAATCGTCTTGCCAATGGATTAAAGCCGAAGTGGTGGTCACGTCCCACAACTGTAAATTTGCAGGTGCATTTGGGCAAGCCGGAAGTGGTTCGCAGCTAATGGTAGCATCCCATCCAAATTCATTGCGCGAACTACTGGAGTGGAACACAAACGTGAGCGCACCGGTTGGATGCGTAGAGACGATGGTTCCCGGTGAGTTGTCGCCATTGGCCAGAAGAAGGAATGGCGAAGTCTCGCTCGGGCCGTTGAAAACCAGCAGGTAATCACAGCAGTCGTCGAGCAAGAAGCTGTTGAAAACCGCACGTATCCGCTCTCCCGAATCCTCGGGATAAATGACTGTTGTGGTATCTTCTCCTGAATTGTAGTCGCCCGAAACACCACCGCTATCATAAAAGTGATCCCCTCCACAATAGTCAGGGACGGTACAAAAAGAGAAAGGTGCCGACCAATCAGGGCTACCGAAAGAACAGGTGTTCTTGAAATAGAAATCATAACAGGTATTGGGAAGCAAATCGTGGATGGTTACCGGATTGGTGGTGGTTGCAGTTGCCGAGCCACCCGGAGGCACATCGCGCGGAACAATAATGTAGCTCCACGAAGTAGAATTGCTCGTCCATCCGATAGTGGCCGAGGTTTGCCCAATGGCATGTAAGGTTAGGTTAGTAGGCAACACACAAGTCGTACTAAAGGACTGCGGCGGGCAATAGTCGCCTTGACCGCATTGGTTGCTGTTGCGCACCCTCCAGAAATAAGTGGTGTCGTTTTGCAGGGTCGCGGTAAAGGTATTTTCTAAAAGCGCACTGGCCGAGGCGACTATTTGCGTAAAATCAATATCGTTGGCTACTTGTAGGTCGTAGGTTTGGGCGTTGCTGTCTGCAAGCCACCGGAAAGTAACGGGATTGTTTACCAACACCGCATTGGCAATGGGTTGCTGCAGGCTAACCGGTGTAAAATCTGCGGTCAGGACGTTGAGGGTTAAAGTCGTCTCGAATACATCTGAGGCAGATTCCCCTTTCACTATAAATGGATACACTCCCGGTGCCAATGAAGTCAGGTTTTCTAAAGTTAGGTTGACAGTGCCGTTAGCCGTCATCGTGGCGGGGCTAAAATCGGCAGTGATTCCCGGGGGCAGATCGACTGTTGAAAAGAGTACAGGTTCGTTGAAATCGCCTTTGAGGTTGAAATTGAGCGCGTACGAAACTTCGTCGGCGTCATTGCAGATGCTTTTGGTAGGTTCGACAGTAGTAAACCAGAAATTTTTGAGGATAATCCCTGAGACCACCAACGAGTAGTTTTGCAGTCCGCTCACTAGGTTTCCTTTGTGCGACACCGTAATGACGTAATTTCCCGAGGCACCATCGATTGCTGTTTTTTCAATATTGTCTACCGTGTTATCGCCTTTAGTGGCTGCCGCAGCGGGATTGTCGCCATTGAGTTTCCAGGGAAAAAAGGAGTCCTCATTTTGGTTAATGCGAATGTCGAGGTCGTTGACCAAATCGGGCGTATTGTCGTCGGTATTGAACGAGTGCAATTCTCCTTTTGGGTCGGTCCAGCATAAGGTTGCTACGAGTGGCTGGTTGCCTATCGCAGTCACCGGCAAAGAAAAGGTTTCGTTTTGGGCAAGTGTGTTTTCTAATAGATACGATTGAAGGCCCTTCTCGGTGATGGTATTGGCTGCTTTTTCTGCGTTGATCAGTCCCCACCCGAAACTGTAATCGGGCCCGGGATTGAGACCTGCTTCGTCGGCAGTGTGCACCATCAATCCTTTTAGGGTGGCGGCCCGAAGGTAAGCGCCGTGGCGTTGGTTGTTGTATTGTTGCAGCAGGAGCAAGGTGCCTTCGACACTGGCTGATGCCATCGACGTACCCGAAGCCAACGCATAGCTGTTGTCTGCGTCGTTGGTAGCAGAAAAAGTGTTGATCCCTTTGGCGACAATATCGGGCTTGATCCGTCCGTCGTCTGCTGGCCCCCAACTACTAGTATTGGCCATTACTACATCATTTGGGCCTGTATAATTGAGTAGTTCCTCGACAGATCCTACGGTAATCGCATTTTTAGCCAAAGCCTGTCCCGTGATGAGGTCGAATCCGTTTTTTGGGAGATTGAAACTGCCTCGGCTGTTCCCCGCCGCACAAACGAATTGGTAGTAAGGCGCATCGAACATGATCTCGTCAAATGCCTGCGATTTGTTGTCGTACTTTCCCCATTGGTAATCCTGTATCGCGTTGGGGTTATAGCCATAGGAGTGATTAGAAAGCAATAGGCCGTTGGCAGCTGCAAGGGCCACTTCGGCTTGGTCGTTGTCCCAATCGTAGGAGTGGAGGTTTGACCGGAAAGCCATTCCTCTTGCTTGCCCGCCCTGAACCTGGTTGTTGCCCATGATTGTTCCGGCCACGTGTGTAGAATGCGAGCGGTTGGTGATGCAATCGTCCATGATGGCCAACCTGCCGGAGAAAAGTTCGTGGCTGGCAAGCGCCGAGCCCGCATCCCATAGGCCAGAAGTCATGTTTTGCCCCTCGATGTCCAATCCCAATCCGCCGTTGCGGTAGAGTTTGTTGGCGCGCGAGGTGATGCCCGAACCTTGGTTATAAGTCGTGAAATAGATGGGACGCAGGTCTGACGTCACACCTATTAATTCCGAATAAGACGGGCCATCAGTGAAACTGAGTTGCCAATGGTAGCGTTTGGATAATTGTAGTGCTGTTTCTTTGTTTTTGCGGAAATCGGCCTCGTATTTTTCAGATAGTGTTTTGAGGTGTCTTACGTTGGTCTGCGCGGCTATTTTGACTTTCTCGGCTGCCGTTTGGGCCGAAACGATCGAGGGGAGGAGCAACAGGAAGAATAGTATTTTTCTCATAACAAACTATAGGTTGTCCATTTCCGATTCGAGGCAATTGATGGCTTGTAATTTTAACGATGGGCAGGTAATGACACAAAGGTTTTGTCATTCCAAAAATAGGATAATAAATCTTAAGTAGGTAAATAGTAGACCATTATCTTTCAACAGCATTTGGGTTTTACGAACAAAAAAACCTTCCTGCGCAAGCAAAAAGGTTCCTTGTTTTACAAATTCGTAAGAATTAGTTGATGATGATCTTTTTTGTGGTGGTTTGCCCATCGACAGACAATCTTAAAAAATAGAAGCCTTGTGGCAGGTTTTCTAAAGTATAAATGTTGTCTTGTGCTACCGGGTTTTTGATTTCGGATATCAGCTGTCCGTTAATCGCGACCAGTTGAATGTCATCAAGCACCAATGGCGACGCGATATTTACTTTACGATCGTTGGACGGGTTTGGATATACCGAAACAGCAGCGAGTGCGTCAAAATCCGAAGTAGCAAGTGGCGCACCCCAAACACTGGTCACGTAACTGTTGTTGTCTATGAATGGATTTCTGTTGTTTTGGCGCGCATATACGGCGTTGTTTCTGGCGATTTCCCTTGCGCTAACTGGATCTTGTGCATTCCAGGTGAGGAGGATGTTTTTAAAAGTATCGGTAAAAACCTGGTTGCCGGTACCGTTAAACATTGGGTAAGAATAACCTGCAACCACGTTCTGGTAACGTGTTGCAAAATATAGCAACATACGGGCAATGTCTCCTTTGAATTCATCGATGGGCTCAAAAACAACACCGCTGTATCCGGCGGAGTAGCCAGTGTTTGTATTTTGTCCGAGTTTAGATCCATTGGTTGAAGTAAATGTGGCGCTGGCTACCCGTCCGAAAGGGAAATCAGCGCGAACGCCATTGACGTGCTTGTCTGAAGGAACCACAAAGTGTGCATCGGAGTACATCGGAGTACCTGAAGATCCTCCAAACACTGCTTGCGGGATTAAGTGTTCGCGATTGTATCTCTCACATTCGTTGTTGCCCAAAGTACCATCGTCTTGGTTGACGCCATAAGTAAACTCACATTCTGAACCACTAGGATTTTCGGTGTACATGTCAAGCATGGTTCCGTTGTTTTCGTAGAAAAAATCCTTGTCTGAGGTGGTATAGGTAGTGTACAATCCGGCGTAACCGCGGTCATTGTGGTCATTGATAATGTTGTACAATTGGGTCTTCAATGTGTAACCCGTCCCTGTTGCGCTGTTGTAATAACCCGCAGGCGGTTGGGCAAATGCCAATGCAATGGTGAAAAGTAATAATAAGGTACAGTTCTTTTTCATTTGGGAAAATATTTAATTTTTTCTTTCTAATAATGCCATATAAAATCCGTCAAACCCGCTTTCGCTGGCCAATATCTTTGATTCTTTTACAAAGGTAAAGTTTTTGCCCATGTCAGTGGCCAGGAAACGCTTAATTTGTTCCTGATTTTCAGAAGGTAACACAGAGCAGGTTGCGTAAACCAGTTTGCCGCCAGGTTTGACCATTTTTGAATAGTTGTCTAAAACTTCGGCTTGCACTTTTTTGATATTGTCAATGAACTCTGGTTGCAATTTCCATTTGGCATCGGGATTTCTCTTGAGTACACCGAGACCGCTGCACGGCGCATCGATCAGGACACGGTCTGCTTTTTCATGCAATTTCTTGATGACTTTTGTAGAGTCGATGATGCGGTATTCGATATTGAACGCACCGTTTCGTTTGGCGCGCAATTTCAATTGTTTGAGTTTACTCTCGTACAAGTCCATGGCAATCAATTGCCCTTTGTTTTCCATTAATGACGCGATGTGCAGGGTTTTCCCGCCGGCTCCGGCGCAAGCATCAACGACACGCATTCCGGGTTTTACATCGAGGAAAGGCGCTACGAGTTGCGAACTGGCATCCTGTACTTCAAAAAAACCTTCTTTAAAAGCATCGGTGAGGAAAACATTGGCCCGTTCTTTCAAGACCAGTGCGTCGTCCTGTCCTTTAATGTACTCGGTATCGATGTTCAGGTCCATTAAAATAGCCCTGAGTTTTTCTTTGGTTGTCTTTAGTGTGTTGACCCTCAAAATGACTTTTGCCGGTTGGTTTTGCGCGGTGATTTCTGTAGCCCATAGTTTTTCGCCGAGTTCCTTGACACCCAGTTCATCCATCCAATCGGGAATCGATTCTTTGATGGCCCTGATTTTTGAAAGCTCGTCAAAACGGCCCTTGATTTTTCTTTCTGGTGTGCCTTCGAGTTGTCGCCAATCGGGAATTGGGTAGCCTCGCAACACGGCCCAAACGGCAAACAACCGCCATAAATTGTCGCGGTCAAACGGCTCTTTAACTTCGGCAATTTCGCTGTACAAACGTTTCCATCTAACAATTTCGTAGATGGTCTCTGCAACAAATTTCCTATCGGAACTGCCCCAGCGTTTGTCTTTTTTCAAAGCTCTCGCCACGACCTTATCGGCATATTCACCCTCGTTGAAAATGGCGTTAAGCGAATCGATCGTCGTGTAAACTAAATTTCTGTGTAATCTCATTTCTTTAAATGCAAGCGGGCAAAGGTAGTATTAAAAAGGCAAAAGTGTATGTTAAAAAAAATCCATAAAAAAAGCACTGTTTCTCGCAGTGCTTTGGATTTATTGGATTCGCGTAAGGCACATTTTTTCTGGCGGATGCAACACAAGTGGGAACTTCTCGATTTTTACCGAACTGCTGTCGAGGCCAAATGCCTTTTCTTCAGACAAGCTCAGTTTTTTAATCATGAAATAAGTGTTCATGATGATTTTCTCGTCCCAACGCATATCGCTGTCGTTAGAAAGGAATTTCTCTGAGAGTACAAATTTAAAGTCGCCGATGATGTTGTTTTTGGAGAGCGATTCGTAACGGCTCGTCACGTCTACTTCTCCTTTTTTCACCATGTCGCGCAGTACTTCCTTGAACATCAGGTTGATTTTGGTGGGTTCGCGGAAACCGAGGTTGAAATCGATACGGAACAAATCGTCTTTGATGATTTCGGTCACCTTATACTCGGTCTTATAGGGTTCGCTTAGGATATTTACATGGACAAACCAATAAATATCAGCGCGTTTGGGTCGTTTCTGTAGGATAGAAAACATTACTTTTTCCTCGATTTCGTCAACGCGGTTGGCATTGGTCATGTATACCAAGTGCGTGGCGTATTTTGGAATCGATAGATCCACGCTGAGTTCGGCAAGGACTTTTTTATAATCGGCAATCTTGACAATTTTCGTGTACATTTTGCTGATTTTTTTCGCTTTGAACCAGGTTGCCATTACACCGATAAGCGCACAGGCGATGAACAGCGTAACATAGCCACCATGCGTAAATTTCTTGAGGTTGGCTATCAGGAAGCTAAACTCGATCACTACGTAAATCAGGATTATGGGTGTGATGAAGTACCACGAAACCCTTTTCATAATCATATAATAATTGAGCAACATTGTGGTCATGATCATACAAAGTACGATGGCGAGTCCGTAAGCCGCCTCCATATTGCTCGATTCCTCGAAATGCAAAACCACCATGATACAGCCGGCAAGCAACAGCCAGTTGATGGATGGAATGTATAATTGTCCCTTGAGTTCTGTTGGGTATTTGATTTTTACCTTTGGCCAGAAGTTGAGACGCATCGCCTCATTGATTAAGGTAAACGAACCGCTGATTAATGCCTGTGAAGCGATTACTGCTGCAATGGTAGCAATTACGATTCCGGCAGGTTGGAACCAATCGGCCATAATGAGATAGAATGGATTGCCGTTTTTGCCACCGCCGAGTTCCATTAAGGTTTGTCCTTCGTGTTGGATCAGGTACGCGGCCTGGCCAAAATAATTGAGCACGAGTGTCGTTTTGACAAAAATCCAACTGATACGGATGTTTTTCCTGCCGCAGTGTCCCATATCAGAATACAGGGCTTCGGCTCCGGTGGTACAAAGGAACACAAATCCCAGTACATAAAATCCTTCGGGATGGATGGTCAATAAATGATAAGCGTAATATGGGTTAATGGCCCTAAATACGTCCGGGTGGTCTACAATCTGAAGGACGCCCAATACGCCCAGCATTCCAAACCACAATAACATCATCGGGGCAAAAAACTTCCCAACTAATTTGGTCCCGAATTGTTGGATGTAGAACAAGGCAAACAAAATTCCGATGACGATGGGTACGGTGTTGATATCGGGATAAAAGGTGCGGATTCCCTCTACTGCAGAGGATACGGAGATTGGCGGTGTAATGATGCCGTCGGCCAAAAGTGCACTTCCGCCTATAATTGCCGGAATAATCAACCATTTGACTTTCGTGCGCTTTACCAGTGCATACAGCGCAAAAATCCCGCCTTCACCATGGTTGTCTGCGCTTAGCGTAATCAATACATATTTTATTGTCGTTTGAAGCGTAAGGGTCCAGAAGATGCAGGAGATGCCACCAAGTACAATATCGGCATTGATGGTATGCAACCCGATGATGGCTTTCATTACATACAGCGGAGAAGTCCCAATGTCACCGTAAATAATCCCTAACGTTATCAATAAACCTCCGAAGGTCAATTTACTGTGAAGTCCGTGATGTTGAGCGCTCATATAAACTGATAAAAAAAGTCCACAAATTTACCACTATAAAACAGATAATTACAAAATTGGAGGTTTTATTTTTTTGTCGTTGGACTAATTAGATTGAATTTAAAAAAAGGAAACACCGCCTAAGCAGTGTTTCCAATCATTCAAATAAAGGGCAAATCTACCTTCTGCCGCCTCCCTGTTCATTGTTTCTTGCGCCTTGGTTTTGAGCCGGTGCGCGAGGCGTCTGTCTTTGCGGAGGGCTTTGTCTTTGGCTATTGGACTGCGGCGCAGATGCTCGTGGCTGGGGATTGGCTCGTGGCACATTGTTCTGGTTCCGGGTGTTTTGTTGCACCGGATTATTGGTGCGTGTGTCTGTTCGAACGGGTGTGCTATTCATCCTGGTGCCGGTATTGGGCTGTGTTCTCGGTGTAGCGTTTTGCTTAACAGCGTTTGGGCTGGTCCTTACACCGGTAGCACCGTTGGCTCGAATCGGATTGGTAGTGGTTCGCGTTCCAGTAGCAGTACCTTGTCTCACTGGCGCGGTAGTTCTAGCGGTGTTATTTGAACGTGTAGTTGCGTTCCTGGTCTGCCCATTCCTTGTCTCGGTATTGTTGGTTTTCCGAACTTGTTCCAGTTCCCGCCTGTTGGTTACTGTAGTATTCCTGCTCGAAAAAGAACGACTGGGATACTGTCTTTCGGCGTAATTGGCCCTTCGACCATTGTACAACGCAACTGCCCTTGTACTTCTCCTTACGTTAACATAGTTGTAATGGTTGTGCGTATTGATGTGGACGTGTACATTTCTCCGATAGCGATGAATCGGATAAGGTCTCCAGTAATGGTAGTAGGTTGGGTAATAACCCCAATACCAGGAAGAGCGATACGGGTTGTAACCTCCAATCCAAAAAGAGGTAAAAATTACAGGCGGTTGAACATAAACAGGTTCATAGATATAGTTTGTACCATACATATAAACATCACCCACAACCTGAATGCTGACTTGATTGTTTTGATCGCGTTCTACCTCAATCGTTGCGACATCCTGAAAAGTATCCAGTCCCAATACCGATTGGATCACAATTAAATGGGTGTAGCCTTCTACCGACTCGACAACCCTTAAATAATCGACCTGGTTATCGTAGTTGAGATCGAGGTTGGAAATTTGCAATTTGGGATCGTTGAGGCGTCTTTCAAAATCCTCGAGGTTTCGGGAATCTCCAAAAACCGAAGCCACTGCTCGCAAATCAAGGTTGTCGCTGATTTCTGAACTCATGGCATTGACCGTAGTTCGATCTTGTGCAACAATCGGAAACGCAAGAAATAAGCCGAGTACTGAGGTAATTATTTTGGTTTTCATAAGGCAACTTATTAGGTTAATGAATAGCTTGGCACGGATTTTCAACTACCATGCCAGTAAGTAAAATGTAAAAATCTATGGGCTGTTATATATTTCTTAAAAAGCTGTAAATTGCCCTGAAATAAAGGATTCGGATGAGAAAATTGATACTGCTTTTATCGTTGTTTTTAATCACCACCGCTTTCGGGCAAAGGCCTTCGATTTTTAAAACGGTCACCGTGGATACCATCATCCACGAAAGAATCAGCATCCGCGCAATCGAAACAGATGGTGACCTGGTTTGGTTTGCCGCCGACAAAGGCCGATTTGGATTCTACAACACCAAAACCCACCAAAAATTCCAAGGAACCGTAAGCCATCGCGAGTCTGACATCGAATTTCGCAGCATCGCTAAAACATCCAGGTATATTTATCTGCTCAACATCGGTAATCCGGCTTTACTTTACCAAATTGCTAAAGACAGTAAACAAACCAAACTCGTCTATGAAGAAATCCACGAGAAAGTTTTTTACGACAGCATGCGGTTCTGGAACGACAACGACGGTATTGCCATAGGCGACCCGATTCAGGATTGTCTCTCGATCCTTATTACGCACGACGGCGGAAACTCCTGGCAAAAACAACCCTGTTCCTTTTTACCCAAGATAGCGGATGGAGAAGCGGCATTTGCAGCCAGCAATACCAACATCGCAGTGCAAGGAAGCAAGACGTGGGTGGTTTCGGGCGGAAAGAAAGCCCGTATTTTCTATTCGCCCGACCAGGCCCAAACCTGGCAGGTATTCGAAACGCCCATAGTCCAAGGTTTACCCATGACCGGAATCTTCACCACCGATTTTTACAATGATACATTAGGCGTAGTCGCCGGAGGCAATTACGATTTGCCTTACCAGCAAACCGCGAACAAAGCACTTACCAAAGACGGTGGGAAAACCTGGGAGTTGCTCGCAGAAAATGAAGGCTTTGGTTACGCCTCGTGTGTACAGTTCGTTCCCAAAAGCAACGGCACTCAAATAGTAAGTGTAGGCGCTTCGGGACTTGCGTATTCGTTTGACTCGGGAAAAACCTGGGCCAAACTACTCGAACAAAAAGATCTCTACACCATAAGGTTCCTGAATCGCAGCACCGCCGTGGCCGCCGGGCCAAATGGCTTGTTTATGCTGCATTTCAAATGATTACTCCTTTGGATTTTTATCGCGATATTGCCTGAGGAGTTTGCGGTTAAAGCCTTCTTCGGCTTTTTTGAGCTTGATGATTTTTTTTATGGGTAAAATCCCTTTGAGGTTGGCGATGAATTTTTTGCGGAGTTGGTACAGTTCATCCTCAGTATCTTCCATCTGGTTTAGGAAAGTGTTGGCTTCCTTTTCACTCATCTTATTGATGTCTTCGCCATCCATCCGGTTTAGGTAGGAACGGATTTTTTCCTGTCGCAGTTCTTTCTGCTTGTCATCATAAGCGTTGTAAACCGGCCAGAATTTGGCGGCTTCATCGGGTGTGAGTTCCAGCTCATCGGTGATGTAAGCCACTTTTAGCGTTTTAATCTGTTCCATTTTTTGCCTGAACCTGGGTTGTGCAAACGCAGTCAATGAGACAAAAAGGAGCAGCAACGAAAGGAGTTTGGATATTTTCATGT
This sequence comes from Flavobacterium sp. UBA7665, assembly GCA_002483285.1. Classification (GTDB taxonomy): domain Bacteria; phylum Bacteroidota; class Bacteroidia; order Flavobacteriales; family Flavobacteriaceae; genus Flavobacterium. The sequence goes on along the minus strand of DLHP01000030.1, from coordinate 228,539 downwards.
CAAGGTGATTTAATTGATAAGGTAGGATTCTAAGTTGGCATTGGTGGAGAGCAAATCCTCAATGGCGTCATTCTCAATGTTCGAATCGATGCTCATTTGATCCAGGTCTTTTTCGTCGAGCAGTTCTACAAAATCAGCATCTAACATACCGCTGTGATCAGCGATATAATTTTCGAGTGTGGCATTGTCTAGTGCTACGGTTGGTTTTTTTAAGATATTGTAAAACGGTATTGATAAAGAAACCACCAATACGGCTGCAGCGGCATACATCCAATGGTTCTTTTTCCTGTTGATAGGAATGACTTTGCGATCGTCATCCTGAAGTTTTTCGAGTATTTTTGCAGAAAAATCGTCAAAATAATTCTCGGGGATTTTGAATCCCGAAGACGCTTTTGGCTGCTTGTCTAGTTCAAATTTATTCATGGCTTTTGGACGAAATTAGTTGGTAATGGTTTAACTGGCGTTCATGAAATTTTCAATTTTCTTCACCGCATGATGGTAAGAGGCCTTGAGCGCTCCAACCGACGTTCCCAGTATTTCAGACATTTCTTCATATTTGATTTCCTCAAAATACCGCATCTTAAAAACAAGCTGTTGTTTTTCGGGCAGTAATACAATCGCTTTTTGCAATTTGAGTTGGATTTCACTGCCGTCGAAATAATCATCGGCCCGTAAATTCTCAACCGCTTTGGTCTGCATCGCTTCTGAGGTTGTACCGCCGCGTTTGGCTTTCTGGCTCAGGAAAGTCAGTGATTCATTAGTGGCAATGCGGTACATCCACGAAAACAGTTTGCTTTCTCCTTTAAAATCCTTGAGGTGCCTGAAGACTTTAATGAAGGTGTTTTGCAGCACATCATCGGCATCATCATGGTTGAGCACGATGTTTCGGATATGGCTGTACAACGGCCGCTGGTAATCAGACAACAGCTTTTGAAACGCCTCGTTTTGCGTTTTTGGGTCGAGCAGCAGCAGTATGAAATCCTTTTCTTCCAAAGAAATGTTTTGGGTTAGAGTGGCCGCTTGTGTAAAGGTTTAATGCTGGCGTGAAATATTTAAGGCGTAGCGGTTTCTACCGGTTTGGCAGCAGGACTTTCGGTGGCTGGTGTTGCGGCTGTTTTTGGGGTACTGGCTTGCGGTTTGGGTTCGCTTTGCGAAGTCTCGATTCGTGTGGGCGCCGATACTTTGGGTTGTATCGGAATGTAAATTTCGGTAACCCATTGTGAAGGATACGCCACTTCGCGGATGCTTTTAGAATATAACTCGAGCGATGCGCCGTCTGGACTCTGCGTCAGGTGATTGGTGTCAATGTAAGCAAAAGTTTTGTCCCAGGCCGATTTGAGGTGTGAGTAATCGCCCTTGAGCGTCGTCTTAACGGCTGTAAAAGAACTGAGTTTCCCCACCGAAACGTCGCTGCCTTCACTAACAAAAATCTCTTCCTTAAGCGGAATACAGACCGACATTCTCGTAATGCCCTTTGCCGAGTCATAGGTATGGTACAAAACGAAAGGCTTGCCGTTCATGACAATCTTGTTTTTGGCAAAGAAATGTACGAGCCTTGACATCATGATGCGCAGGTTTTTAGGCACATCCGAGATCTTGCTCGTAATGGTTTGCTTGAGGTAATAACCGCCTATTTTCTGAACAATGCCGTTGACTTTGATATTATAGGTCTTGAGTTCGTAGTCGAGGGTTTTGTCTAAATTGGCGAGGCTTTTTTCAAACATATTTCCAATCACGCGGTCTGGGCCACCCTGAAATACACTATTGATCTTGAAATTGAAACCCATCTGACCTTTAGAACGCCAGGTTACTTTGGTACCGCCAACCGTATCTTTGAATGTCCATTGCACATTGGCTGCCGAACCTTTAAAATTCATTTTCTGGGAAATGCTTTCGTTTTCGCGTACCATAACGGTTTTAGAACCACCGCCCTCGCCGTCAAAAGTCCAGGAATACGACCCGCCTTTGCCCGAAGTGTCTCTGCCATAGTCGAATTGAATGCCCGGGTTTTCGTTCTCCCATGAGGCAAAGGTTTCCCAATTTCGGTAATCGTTCACATAATTAAATACGATGGTTCGTGGTGATTTGATGATCGCCGTTCTCGAAACATCGAAATCGCCTTTCTGCGTAGCCACATAAACCGAGGTGGCAAATACGGCAAGCAAAAGCAGCAGAAAAATATACTTAACAATTCTCATAGGTAGGTTTTGTGTCGTAAAGTTAAAAATTTAATCGATAGCAGCCGGATTAAATTTCTGCGTGAATTTATCCCCGCTGCACCACAAGGATTGCCTATATTTGTAAGCATAACAAAAACAGTTTTACGATGAAATTATTACAATTCGCCTGCGTTTTCCTGGCTGTCGGCTTTTTAAATGCCGGCTATGCGCAACAAAAGAAAAAGGCTGCAAAACCGTCTACTTTCAATCATGTCGTGGAGGAATTCGCAGATATTAAAGTACTCCGTTACCAGGTTCCGGGTTTCGAGAAACTCACACTTAAGGAGCAAAAACTGGTGTATTACCTCACGCAAGCCGGAACGTCGGGACGCGACATCATGTGGGACCAAAACTACAAACACAATCTTAGGATCCGTAAGGCGCTCGAGAACATTTATGTGAACTATAAAGGCGATAAGAAATCGGCCGATTGGAAAAAGTTCACCGTTTACCTCAAACGCGTTTGGTTTTCTAACGGAATCCACCACCATTACTCGAGCGACAAAATAAAACCCGAGTTTTCGCGTGCCTATTTCAACCAACTCCTCAAGGCGACAAAGACCAAACTCGACGCCAATTTTGCCGACATTTTGTTCAATGATGCCGATGCCAAGAAAGTCAACCTCGATGAATCGAAAGGTTTTCTAGCAGGCTCAGCCGTGAATTTCTACGACAAGGGCATCACGGTGCAGGAAGTAGAAGATTTTTATAGAAACATGAAAAGCCCCGATCCGGCCAAACCTTATTCTTACGGACTTAACTCCAAACTCGTGCGCAATGCCAATGGCCAGCTCGAGGAAAAAGTCTGGAAAAGTGGCGGAATGTACGGCTCGGCAATCGACAAAATCATCTATTGGCTCGAAAAAGCCAAAGGCGTAGCCGAAAATAAAAAGCAAGGCGATGCACTTGGTTTGCTGATCGATTTCTACAAAACCGGAAGCCTCAAAACCTGGGACGATTACAACATTGCATGGGTGCAGGCTACAGAAGGCAACATCGATTACATTAACGGTTTTATTGAGGTGTATAATGACCCGCTCGGTTACCGCGGTTCTCAGGAAGGTGTGGTGCAGATCAAGGATTTCGATATGTCGGCCAAGATGGAAGTCGTTTCTAAAAATGCCCAATGGTTTGAAGACAATTCGCCGCTCATGCCCGAGCACAAAAAAGCAAACGTCGTCGGGATTTCATACAAAACCGTGGTGGTCGCCGGAGAATCGGCCGATTCTTCACCAAGTACGCCCATTGGGGTAAACCTCCCGAATGCCGACTGGATCCGCGACGTCTATGGATCAAAATCGGTTTCACTTGGAAATATTATCGATGCCTACTCAAAGTCTGGCGGTAAAGGAAAATTGCTTGAATTTGCCAATGACCCCGAGGAGATTGCGCTTGCCGAGAAGTACGGTGAATTAGGTGATAAGTTGCACACGGCCTTGCACGAAGTGGTGGGGCACGCCTCGGGTCGCATCAATGCAGGTGTTGGGACGCCAAAAGAAACCCTGAAAAGTTATGCGTCGACCCTTGAAGAAGGTCGCGCCGATTTGGTTGGATTGTACTATCTGTACAATCCAAAATTACAAGAACTAGGTTTGGTAGACGACTGGAAGAAAGTTGGGATGGAGTCTTACGACAGTTACATCAGAAACGGACTGATGACGCAATTGGTACGCCTTGAAATCGGTGCCAACATCGAGGAATCACACATGCGCAATCGCCAGTGGGTGAGTGCCTGGGCTTTTGAGAAAGGACAGAAAGACAATGTAATTGAGAAAATCACGCGCAACGGCAAAACGTATTTCAATATCACCAACTATGAAAAATTGCATGCGTTGTTTGGCGAATTGCTCCGTGAAGTGCAGCGCATCAAATCAGAAGGCGATTACGAAGCCGGGAAAAGCCTCGTTGAGAATTACGGCGTCAAGGTAGACCAGAAACTCCATGCTGAGGTTTTGGAACGCAACAAACAATTCCCTGCGCCGCCTTACAGTGGTTTTGTGAATCCGGTTCTGGTCCCGAAAATGGATAAGAAAGGCAACATCATCTCAATTCAGGTGACGCAGCCCAAATCATTTGCCGAGCAGATGCTCAACTATTCTAAGAATTTCGGTTTTTTACCGTTGGACAATTAATAGAAACCTATTGAAAATAAGAACGCCGGCTTTTGACCGGCGTTTTTTATATCTTCTTGTAGCGATGCGATCTTGGTTCTTGCAATGCAACGATCTTTTTTACTATCGTTTCATCAAAATCTTAAGGACAAAAAGCAGCCCGATAAACAGCAAAAAGGCAATCAATACCTTGTAATTCCCTCTATAGAAAAGTTTGTGTGTGGCCACGTCTTTTCTATAAGCGAAGATCATCACAATCACAAAAGCGACAAAAAATAAGGCTGCAAAAACGAGTTGTCCGGTGCTAAACATGTTTAAAACTATTTGCCGCAAAGGTAGCTAAATGTGTGCGAAAGTTGCTATTTTGCGATGGTAATTAATCCAGAAATCATGCAAAAACAACTCAACGCCGTCAAGGAATTCCATACCGCTTTTGCCATTGGGCACAGTGAAACCCCAAGGGCCGATTTGGGCGAAATCAAAAACTTGTTGCGCTTTAACCTCATGAAAGAAGAAAATGAGGAATACCTCGAAGCGGTTCAAAACAATGACCTTATAGAAATCGCCGACGCATTAGGCGACATGATGTACATTTTGTGCGGGACGATCATTGAACATGGCCTGCAACACAAGATCGAGGAAGTATTCGACGAAATCCAACGCAGCAACATGAGCAAACTCGGCGCCGACGGACAACCGATTTACCGCGAAGATGGGAAGGTGATGAAAGGACCGAATTACTTTAAGCCGGATTTTTCGAGGATAATAGACGCGGCTGCGCCTTTGGACACGCTGCGCTTTAGACAAAAAAAACCGGAACTCTGAGCTCCGGTTTTTTATTATTGTCAATTGATGTTTTCTGTCTAAAGCCCGTAGGACGTGTCTAAAGCGCAGCGCGTCCAAAGCCTAAAAGGCGCGTCTAAAGCGCAGCGCGTCAAATTTTCACCGTCCACCCAAAAGTATCCTCCGCCAACTTATATTGAATGTAAGTCAATTTAGACTTCAATTCGAGTGACATCGGATTTTCAAGTTTGGGCAACTCATAATAAACATCCTGGTAAGAAAACCCAACAATTGGGTTGACGACAGCGGCAGTTCCGGCGCCGAAAATTTCCTTGAGGCTACCATCTTTCATCCCTTCTACAAGTTCTGAAACCAGTACTGAGCGTTCTTCGACAGCAATGCCTTCTCTCTTGGCAAGCGCAATAAGACTTTTTCGGGTAACACCGTCAAGAATCCTTTCACTCACAGGCGCGGTAACCAAAGTATCATTGATTCTAAAGAACACGTTCATCGTGCCGGCTTCTTCGAGTTTGGTGTGCGTGGCATCGTCGGTCCAGATAATTTGCTGGAACCCTTTTTCGTTGGCGAGTTTGGTTGGGTAGAATTGTGCCGAATAGTTACCGGCTGCTTTGGCTGCGCCGATACCACCATTGGCTGCACGGCTGTAATGCTCGGCAATCAAAACTTTCACTTCGCCCGAATAATAAGCTTTGGCAGGCGAGAGGATGATCATGAAACGAAACTGTGTGGATGGTGCCGCAACGACACCACTACCGATAGCGATCATGAAAGGTCTTATATATAAAGTGTTCCCAAGTCCGAATTTCACCCAATCCCTTTCAAGGTCGATGAGTTGGTGCAAGCCGCTCATGAAAATGTCTTCAGGAATTTCAGGCATGGCCATTCTCACTGCCGATTTGTTCATACGGTCATGATTCTGGTCGGGACGGAAAAGCCAAACATCGCCGGCTTCGTCCTTATAGGCTTTCATGCCTTCAAAAATGGCTTGGCCGTAATGGAACACTTTTGCAGACGGATCGAGCAAAAAAGGCTCATAAGGTTTGATTAGTGGTTTGTGCCATTTTCCTTCGCGGAAATCACACACAAACATATGGTCGGTAAAGACGCTCCCGAAAGTAAGGTTGTTAAAATCAACCGTGTCTATTTTAGACGCAGGGGCTTTGACTATATCGATTTCGTGCGTAATATTTGAACTCATTGCAGCAGTGGTTTTTGATTGAATTTAATTTCAACTACCTGAATTTCAGAGATTTGAAAGATAAGTTCAAATAGAATTAATACTCTAATATAATTTGCGGCTAAAATAATAAAATTAATGCGTTCCTTGTATCAATAAACCTTTTATTTTTGTTGACGAAAAATCGAAGTCGAACCACTAAAAACATTAAAATGAAGAGAGTTATTGTCCTGTTTGTCCTGCTCGCTGCGGCAACTTCGTGGAGCCAAGCAAAATACGCATCGTTTGGAAAAAAAATCACCAAAGATGGCGCTATCACTAAAGAACAAATGAATGCCAAATATGCCAAACTCAAAAAAGGCGATACAATCGATGTGAAATTTACATCCAAAATCAACGATGTCTGTTCTAAGAAAGGCTGTTGGATGAACATCGACTTGGGTAAAGGCGAGAAAGCGTTTGTGAAATTCAAGGACTATGCGTTCTTCATGCCACTCAATTCGGCGGGAAGCGAAGCCATCGTCAACGGAAAGGCGTTTGTAAGCGTTGAGAGTGTTGAAGAATTGAGACATTACGCCAAGGATGCCGGAAAATCAAAAGCCGAAATAGAAAAAATTACTAAGCCTGAAAAGTCCTTCGGTTTCTTGGCCGACGGTGTATTAATTAAAGAATAATGAAAAAGTATTTGTCCCTGCTCTGTTTGATCGCAGTGTTTGCTTGCACCAAAAAGGAAGAGAAAGCCGCCGGCGAGACAACGGCAGCGCAGGAAAAATGTGCCGACACAACCAAAAGCAAAAGCCGTTTTGAGATGTATGAAATGTCTGAAATGGCAGCGCTCATGGAAAAAATGTACGCCGACAACCAGAAGCTCAAAGAGCGCATCAAAAAAGGGGACACGATTGGGAAATTCCCGAGCCATTTTCTTGAAATCCATAAAGCGGTCATGACAGACGAGAGCGACAACGATGCTTTTTTTAAGTCACAGGCCAATGTTTTCATCAATTCGCAGAAAATGATCTACGAAGACCCGACCAACGCCAAACAACACTTCAATGATGGAGTGGATGCTTGCGTGGCCTGCCACCAGGTGAAATGTGCCGGGCCAATCCAACGCATCAAAAAGTTGTATATTAAGTAATGAAACGCGAAATCATCCGCACAGCAGACGGCTCTACCACAATCCGTTTGGCCGATTGGGATGAACACTACCATTCTAAATTTGGCGCCATACAGGAAGCGCAACATGTTTTTATCAAGAACGGGTTGGCGCTTTTTTCAAACCGTGACCTGTCTATACTGGAAATCGGTTTTGGGACAGGCCTCAATGCGCTGATTACTTTTTTAGAAGCCAGGAAGTTGGCTTTGCGTATTGATTATGTTGGAGTAGAAGCTTATCCGGTTTTGGCCCAAGAAGTAGCGTTGATGAATTATGTGGACGAACTGCAGGCAACGGAGCACGCCACTGTTTTTAATAAGATGCATGAATCGGATTGGGAAACTGCGGAGCAATTGTCGGATGGCTTTACTTTAACCAAAAGAAAGCAATTCTTTGATGAAATCGATACCGTTGCTGCTTATGATTTGATTTACTTCGATGCTTTTGGCTACCGTGTGCAACCCGAATTGTGGAGCACTGCCATTTTCAGGAAGATGTACAATGCTCTGAAACCAAACGGAATTCTGGTCACTTATGCGGCGAGAGGCGTTGTGAAGCGCAGCATGATGGAAGTGGGATTTGCGGTTGAAAAACTCGCTGGGCCGCCGGGAAAAAGAGAGATGTTTCGTGCAACGAAATATTAGAGTTTTTCTCAAATGTTTAGGCCGAGGAAAAGCTGATACGCGAAACACGCAAAGACGCAAAGACTCGCTAAAAAAATAAAAACACAGATTTCACAGATTCCACGGATTATTAAATCCGAGGAATCTGTGAAATCTGTGTTAGTTTTAAAAGCTTTCACGTGTCTTAGCGTCTTCTTTGCGCATCTTCGAGGAGTATTAGAACTTCAATGGATACCGAACCGCGCCAGGGATGGCAGCGGCATCCTTTTGCTGCTTTCTTTAAGCAGGAAAAGATACAGCGCACAGCCCGCCCGTGGCGCCATAACCAACGTATAAATTTAACACTGCCAATTAACATTCCATTTGTAATAACCGATTGTTTTTTAATTAAATTTGATTGTTTTTAAGTTCTAACCAATCACCAACAAATTATGAAAAGAACCATGTATGCTTATACTAAAAACATACTGGAAAGGGTAAGTTTTGATCCGATCCTTTTCTGTAAGGAATTAGAAAAAGCATTAAAATTGCTCCTACCGTATGAAATTGAGCAGCTCACCGAATGGCTTCTGAATTTCACCGACGAAAAACCAGAATTACGGCAATGTCTGATTTATATAAACAAATAGAACTAAAGGAGCTTAAATGGCTCCTTTTTTTTTTGAAAGTCGAAAGGCGAGGACTTTTGCGCTATGTGAGCCTTTCAACTTTCTCTTTTCATTTTCGATTGATTTGTAAGTTATTTCATTTAATTTAACGATAAAAAATGTATTTCATCGATTTTTATTGCTTTTAAACGGATTTTTGAAAATGTTTTTTTACGTTTACCTCACGTTCTTATTAAGATAACCCCTAAATCTTACCATTATGCCTAGAATGATTTACGACTACACGAAATCGGTGCTCGAGAGAGTGAGTTTCGATCCGGTTCTTTTTTGTAAAGAACTCAGAAAAGCAATCAAAAATCTGTTACCCTACGAGATTGAGCAATTGCGAAAATGGTTGAACAACTTCACTACAGAAAGACCGGAACTGCAGCAATATTTAAGTATTGTGAACAACTGATATGAAAAAAGGAGCTATAGGGCTCCTTTTTTATTTTTGCGTATTTTCGATTAACAAATGGTGAAGTTTTTCGGTAATGAGAAGTGCGATTGAAATTGTATTTTGCCTTCAGGGAAGGGGCGGATTTGTCCCTAAAAAAATAAAATAAACCCCAAATCCGGATATTCTGCATCTTTTGTTAAATCTCTGAGGTGAATTTCATAGTTGCCTGGTGTAAAATTTCGACCAAGCCGGTTGACGAGATTATTACTACTTCTTCTGCAACGGACTGATTATCTTAATGTCCTGAAAAACAATCGCACCTTTAATGACGCCCGCAATTGTACTGCGCAACGCTTCGATAATCTGGATCTTGAGTTCGGTTTTTGGATAAATCAGGCTTACCTCACGCGCCGGTTTTGGTTCTTTGAAATGTTTGAGCCTGGCTTGGCCTTTTTCATTGAGGTCGAGCGTGTGTAAGTAAGGCAATAGTGTGATGCCCAAGCCTTCATCGGCGAGACGGATTAGCGTCTCGAAACTACCACTTTCAATCTGGAATTTACTGTGCTCGGGTTTGCCGGCATTGCGGCATAGGTTCAGGATGCCGTCCCTGAAACAATGTCCATCCTGAAGCAATAAAATCTCGTCGATATTGAGGTCTTCTACGTCTATTGCTGTCTTGGCGAAATTCTGGTGGGATTCTGGAATGTAGGCGACAAACGGCTCAAAATACAAAACGATTTCCTTTATTTTCTCGTCTGCAAGCGGCGTCGCGGCAATCGCTGCATCGAGGTGGCCATTCTTGAGCCTGGTGATGATTTCGTCTGTGTTGAGTTCTTCTATGATCAATCGGACTTTGGGGTATTTTTTGATGAAATTGCTCAGGAACATGGGCAATAGCGTGGGCATTACCGTGGGAATGATGCCCAAACGAAACTCGCCACCGATAAAGCCTTTTTGTTGCTCGACAATGTCTTGCATGCGGTCGGCCTCATTGACGATATTTTTGGCTTGGGACACGATTTTCTGTCCTATCTCTGTGAGTTGGATGGGTTTTTTTGTCCGATCGAAAATCTGGATGCCCAGTTCTTCTTCGATTTTTTGAATTTGCATGCTCAGCGTGGGTTGGGTGACAAAGCACTTTTCGGCTGCGAGGGTAAAGTTTCGGTGTTCGGCTACTGCCAAAACATATTGTAATTGTGTAATAGTCATGATATGTAAAATTTATGCAAAAATAAGAAAATAATAGTTTTTGGCTATATCGAAGGGAAAGATTTGAGGTAATTTTACGCCGAACAAATTTTTAAAAATTAAGATTATGAAAACCAATATTTTGGGCTTGCCCGTCAAAGAATCGGCCGAAATTATCATTGAACTTAACACTTTACTCTCTAACTTTCAAGTCTACTACCAAAGCTTGCGTGGGCTGCACTGGAACATTCGCGGCAAGCGTTTTTTTGATTTGCACCTTAAATTCGAGGAACTTTACAATGACAGCCAACTCAAAATAGACCTGATTGCCGAACGCATCCTTACACTAGGCGGGACACCATTGCACACCTTTGAGGATTACCTAAAACACAACAAGCTAACGGTAGGGAAAGACATTTCTAACGATGAAAAAGCAATCGCTCTCATCGTGGCGTCATTGTCGCAGCTGCTTAAAATAGAGCGTATTATCCTTAGCAAATCGGGTGCAATCAATGATGAAGGAACCCAAACGATGATCAGTGATTTCATTGCCCAACAGGAAAAGACCATTTGGATGATGAACGCGTGGCTCGAAGAAACGCTATAAATCATGTTAAATTTCCGATAAATTTAGAGGACGTGTTTTTAACTTTTGAAGTTAACACCTACTTTTGCGCGAGATGAAATTAGCTGTTAACATACTTTTAATTGTATTCGTGACTTTCCTGTCGACTCCTACCATTGTAAGTGTCATCAAGAAAAGTACCGACACTTCTTACTTTTACAGTATGTCTGAGGAAGAGCTTACGCACAAGGAGGTAAAGGCCGAATTCAAGTTTGAAACCTTGAGTCTGGTATTTTTCCGGCCACAATTGTCCCGCGTGATTTCATCAGAAAACCTCCTGAAGCATAACAATATCGCTTCATCCATCTTCATACCGCCGCCCGATCGGGTGTAATACAATCGCGTTTATTCAGGTTCCCGCAATGATGCGTGAGGGCCATTGTATTACATCTCATCTAAGGTATTATGACAAAAAAAATCAATCTTTTTGCTAACCTTAAGTCTGACTTTGCGTCGGGTTTAGTGGTTTTTCTGGTGGCGCTTCCGTTGTGTCTGGGCATTGCCATGGCATCTGGCGCTCCTTTATTTTCGGGAATTATTGCGGGTATTATCGGCGGAATCGTCGTGGGTTACCTAAGTAAATCCCACCTAAGCGTTTCGGGTCCCGCAGCCGGTTTAACTGCTATCGTATTGACTGCAATTTCTGACTTGGGTGCCTTTGATATCTTTTTAACTTCGGTTTTTATAGCGGGATTAATCCAATTGGCGCTCGGTTTTATCAAAGCGGGTAGTATCTCGAATTACTTTCCTACCAATGTCATAGAAGGCATGCTCGCGGGAATCGGGATCATCATCATCCTAAAACAGTTGCCGCACGCCTTTGGCTACGACAGCGATTTTGAAGGCGATGAGTCCTTTTTGCAGGACGATGGGAACAACACCATTTCGGCCCTATTGGGACTGGTCAACCATGTGCAATTGGGATCTATCGTTATCACGGCAATTTCTTTAATCATATTGATTTCATGGGACAAAGTTCCGGCACTTAAGAAACTGAAGTTGATTCCGGGCGCTTTAACGGCAGTTATTGTTGGTATTGTACTCAATGAAATCTTCATTGCTACGGGAAGTCCGCTCGAAATTGCGCGCGAACACTTGGTTTCTCTGCCGATTCCGCAAAGTATAGAAGAAATACAAGCCATCATTACTACGCCAAACTTAAGCGGATTTACGAACCCAAAGGTTTGGATGACTGGTCTCACGATTGCGATTGTCGCCTCGATCGAAACTTTGCTTTGCATTGAAGCTGCCGATCGAATGGACGTACAGAAAAGGTACACCGATACCAACAATGAATTGCGTGCACAAGGCGTCGGAAACATGCTTAGTTCGCTTTTGGGCGGATTGCCCATGACGTCTGTTGTGGTGCGTACTTCTGCCAACGCTGCCGCGGGCGCGAAGTCTAAGATGTCGGCTATTATCCATGGGGTATTGCTGTTGCTTTGCGTGGTATCTATTCCCGTGGTGCTCAACAAAATTCCGCTCGCGACCTTGGCAGCTGTTTTACTTTTGGTGGGCTACAAGTTGGCAAAACCATCGACCATTAAACATTTTTGGGAAAAGGGCAAATACCAATTCATCCCGTTTATTGCAACGCTGGTGGGTGTTGTATTCACTGATTTACTTAAGGGCGTCTTGCTGGGTATCGTCATCAGTATCATTTTCGTGTTGAAAGGAAACCTTAAGCGCGCGTACAATTTCCGTAAGGAGAAGTATGAAGATGGCGATGTCATCCACATTGACCTGGCACAGGAAGTTTCTTTCTTAAACAAAGCCGCGATTAAGTCTACACTTTCTGAAATCCCTGAGAATTCTAAGGTAATCATCAACGCCCATGACACGGTTTACATTGCGCACGACATTCTGGACCTGATCCGCGAATTCAAGACCACGCGTGCCATCGATGAAAATATCAAGGTCAAGCTCAAAGGATTTAAAAAAGCCTATCACTTGGAGAATACCGAGGAAACGCCCAACAAAGTTACTTTTGAGCATTATTATGACGCGGCAAAACGAACAACTGTTAAGCGCGAAATCAAAACAGACGACACTATTTAATTTTGCCCGATATTAATGCCTATTTTTATCGGGTTTTCAAACACATAAAACACTTATCATGAGCCAGGATTTCTATAAAAAAATATTAGACAACAATAGGGAATGGGTAGAGCGCATGCTTGCCAAAGACCCGAATTATTTTGCAGAACTTGCCAAAGGGCAAACCCCACCCTTGTTGTGGATTGGTTGCTCAGACAGCCGTGTTCCCGCAAACGAAATCATCGGGGCCAAGCCAGGCGAGGTTTTTGTACACCGTAACATCGCCAACATGGTGGTACACTCAGACATGAACATGCTCAGTGTACTGGATTACGCCGTAAATGTCCTTAAAGTAAAACACGTAATTGTCTGCGGCCACTATGGCTGTGGAGGTATTAAGGCCGCGATGGGCAACGACTCTATCGGGATTATAGACAACTGGATTCGCCATATCAAAGATGTGTATCGCTTGCACAATACCTACCTGGATTCTATTGCCGATGAAAACACTCGTTTTGACAAGTTTGTTGAAATCAATGTCCAGGAACAGGTTTTTGACCTGGCCAAAACCTCGATCGTACAAGGAGCCTGGAGAAACGGACAGGATCTAACCCTGCATGGTTGGGCTTACGGCGTAGGATCGGGATTTGTCAACGACCTGGATGTCAACATCAGTTCTGAGAAAGACCTCGACAAGGTTTACCAACTCAAATTCTAAAAATGAAAGCCGCTGATTCAGCGGTTTTTTTTATTCCTGATCCAGATTTTCGTTAAAGGCCGATGGCAGCATCTGCGGGATAAACTTGATTAGAATGGGCAGCAACAGGCTTCCGCCGGGAATCAGGAAAATGGTTAGTGAAGGAATGGTTTTACATACATCGAGCAACTGTTTCTTCACTTTTCTTTTTTCGGCTTTGTCCAGATCGCGAGTGGTAGAGTGGGCCAGGAGAACCATGAGTTCTTTGCTTTCGGATATTTCTTTCACCAGTCGTTTTTTATTGCGGCTGATCAGCGTCAACACCAATTGCGTCGTCTGGTCGTAAAAGTGTTTAACGGGATTCGAGTAGTTGAAATAGGGGATTTCCTTTCTGTACTTGGAGATGAATTGATCGGTCGATTCAATGCTTTGGGCCACAAAGGCTTCGGATACGCCGAGCACCTGACCTATCGCATACAGGAAATACGCCTCGTCTTTTTCTACCTTTCCATCGCTCCAAAGCGCCAGTCCGGCTATGTCTACAAGGTATTGTCTTTCGAGTAAATCGGTATAGTAGTCCAGTTGCAGTTCGTCCAGATTCTGGATATTGACCTTAGAAAACTTGCTGTAACGCACCGAAGCTTCAAAAAGCTTAATGAGCAAATCGTCGTGTTGTGACTTGTTGGCTTTGGTTTTAAGAGCAAGGGTTACAATACTTACGATGGTTTCCTCGATTTTCTTGAGGTATTTCTCGGGAATGTGGCCCTCGTCTAAAAAATGCCTGAAAGCGAGCACATCGACAAACAGCAACGCATTGGTGACAATGTGCGAGAAATTCTTACTGATGATGTTGTCATTGGTTTGCACCCGATCATCGATGATTTTCTCCAACGTCAATGAAGCAGATGAACTCGGCAGCACTTTTTTAAACAAATTAAAGCTTTGCGGGTTCATTTCATTGTAAAAGGCGACTGCTTTTTGAATAAAATCGGCAGAAGATGGATTGGCTGTCAGGAGCCTATAAGTACCATAAAGGCTATTGAGCAAAGCTGTTTTAGAAATCTCGTCATGCAGCCAACCTTGGGGATTGATATGCTCCAGCGCATAAAATGAAACGATGTGACCGTAAATAAAACCTGTGCCGCGCGTGCCAAGGTAAAAGGTTTCGGCATCGTCCAAAGGTTTTTCGGGCAATGCTTTTTGCTCGAGGAAAAATTTGTCGATCCAGCCGTGCGCCGAAGGGTTAATCATCGTTTTGGAATTTTCTGTTGCAAAACTATGCCTTTTGAAGCAATTTTAAATGTCGAATTTTAAATTTTAAATGGTGTTGATGCTACCGAAACATTCGGTTAAAACTGCAGCGTCACATTTAAAAGTCAAAATAACTACTGCCGTGCCTTGATGTTTTTCTCACAAAGTTCAACAATGGTTTGGATTCTTGTTGCTCGCGTCTCCTCGCGTTTGGCCTGGTTGAGCCAGTAAAGGTAGCTTTTGCGATACGATGGGCTAAAATTGTAAAAGTTCTCACTCGCTTTTTTATTCTTCTTAAAAGCGGCTTCAAGATCCTCGGGCATGGTGTGGTTTTCTACATGGTCGAGCGATTCCCACGAACCGTTTTGTTTGGCCGTTTCGATTTTTCTAAAGCCACTTTCGTGCATCAAGCCGTCTTTGATCAGTTGATCGATGTAGGTCTTGTTGACTTTGCTCCAAACGCTTTTGTCTTTGCGCGGCGTAAAGGTTTGCTTGCGGCGCTCGTCGTCTAATTTGCGAACCGTCGAATCGATCCAACCGTAGCATATCGCCACTTGCACCGCTTCTTCCCAACGCATGCTTTCAAAACTGCTGTTTACCTTATAAAAAACAAGATCGACGCCTTTGGATTTGTCATGGTTCTCATGCAGCCAAAGGCGCCATTCTTGTGAATTCTTGAAATAGTGGAGTTCCTTTTCCAAACGCGATTATTTAATGATGGCGGTGCAGGCAACCCGTCCGCCGGCATTCCCGGTGGGTTGTGTGGCAAAATCGTCAAAACCTTCATGGACAATCAATCCCTTGTTCAGAATATCTTTGGTTTTGTCGTCGCAGCCAATACACCATTCGTCGGTGGTGAGTGTTATGGTTCCATTTCCACTGGCGTCGGCAGTAAAGTTACCGATGTCTCCTTTGTGGTATTCGCCCTGTCCCCAACGGCCGTGTTTTTTAAAGGTGGGATTCCAGTGTCCGCCTGCAGAACTCGCGTCGGCGGCCGAACAATCTGCTTTTTCATGGATGTGGATGGCGTGTACTCCGGGTTTAAGGCCGGCGAGCGTAGCGGTAAAAGTTACTTTTCCGTCCTTTTGAATGAAAGTCGCTGTACCAGAAACGGTGCTGTTGCTTTTGGGTTCAAAGGTCAGGTCGAGTCTTTTAGAATCGGTAGCATTTTTGGTTTTACAGCCTATCAGGATGGCGAGGATTAAAATGGTCGATAGGACAATTTTGTTACCCAGCATTTTGGTGTGATTTTTTTTGGGCTCTGAGCCGGTCTGGCTATCAGAAGAAGTGGTTGTAGATTTCATAGCGTGTCTTTTTCGTTCGCATAAAGGTAGCGAAAACACGAGGCAGGAAACTTATATTTTGCATAAATTTCACATCTTGTAATTCTATAAAATTCTTGTTAAATTATAAAATCACCGCTTTGTATTTTTGACGCATACCTTAATACATGCAACGTGATACTACGAAGTGGCTACCCTTTTTGGCTCATTAAAAATGGGCTGCCTTTTACTTTTCCGAAACTTGCCAAAGACATCCAAACCGAGGTTTTGATTGTTGGGGCGGGAATTTCGGGTGCCTTGATGCGCTACCATTTGATCAAAGCAGGCATTAGTTGTGTCACGGTAGATGCGCGCACCGTTGGGCTGGGAAGTACCTGTGCAAGCACGTCGCTGCTGCAATACGAAATTGATGTTCCGCTTTGCAAACTCAGCGAAATCGTGGGTAAAGATCATGCGCAACGCGCCTATCACCTCTGCAATGAGGCTATTGAAAAGATTGGCAAGATAGCCGCAGACCTGGATTATGGCGATTTCCAGCGTCGTGACAGTTTGTATTTTGCGGCCTTTAAAAAAGATGTGCCGTTACTCGAGCGCGAATTTAAGGCCCGAAAAGAAGCGGGTTTTGATGTAAAATACCTGGACGTCGATGCCATTCGCAAGCAATTTGGATTTTCCTCTCCGGCAGCCATCCTATCACAGCATGGCGCGGTCATCGATGCCTATTCGTTCACACATCGGTTGTTGCAGTATAAGGAGGAGTGGAACCACCACATTTATGACCGTACCAGGATTTCCAACATCAAACACGACAAAAACGGAGTAGTCGCCAAAACCCAAGACGAATGCACCATTAAAGCAAAGCATGTAGTCTATGCTACCGGATATGAGGTTACAGAAATGATAGACAAGAAAATCGTCGAACTCAAGTCGACTTACGCGGTAATCAGCGAACAATATCCAAAAACACAATTCTGGAAAAACAATACGTTATTGTGGAGCACCGCCAATCCGTACTTGTATTTGCGCACGACTTCGGACGGCCGGATGCTCATTGGCGGCCGTGATGATGCGTTTTACGATCCCACGAAACGCGATGCGCTTATCCAGAAAAAGTCGAAACAACTGGTGGCCGACTTTAAGAAAATATTTCCCGATAAAGTATTCGACGCCGAGTTCAGCTGGACGGGAACTTTTGGCGAAACCAAAGACGGATTGCCTTATATCGGTGCTTACCAGCCGGTAAAAAACAGTTATTTCGCGCTTGGTTTTGGTGGCAACGGCATCACTTTTAGCCTGATTGCTGCAGAGATTATAACTGATTTGATACAAGGTATACCCAACGCAGACGCGGAAATTTTTTCGTTTGACAGATAAAACTACAACATGGAAAAACAACCTTTCTTCAAAAAGACTTGGATTCTATTAAAGAAAACTTATACCGAATTCGACGATGACAACGCCATCAAGCTCAGTGCGTCCTTGTCCTATTACACGATATTCTCATTGCCGCCGCTGATTATGATTATACTATCCATTTGCGGCGTGTTCTTTGGCGTAGAGGCTGTAACCGGGCAATTCTTCGGGCAGATCAACGGATTTGTCGGAAACGAGGCGGCGCTTGAAATCCAGAAAATGATTAAGAATGTCGAACTTTCTAACAATAATGTATTCGCGACGATCGTGGGCGTGGTGACTTTGATTATAGGTGCGTCAGGGGTTTTTGCCGAAATCCAGAGCTCGATTAACTTTATTTGGGGACTCAAGCCCAAACCTAAGAAAGGACTTATGAAGTTCATTAAAAACCGATTGATGTCATTTTCGATGATTGCGGTGGTAGGATTTCTGTTACTCGTGAGCCTTACGGTTAACACGGTCATGGATGCGCTTAACAACCGTTTGAGGCTTTATTTCCCAGACGCGACTATCTATCTTTTTTATGTACTCAACATTCTGATTCTTTTTGTGAGTACCACTATGCTCTTCGCTATCATTTTTAGGACGCTGCCCGACGGTAAAATTGCCTGGAAAGATACCCTTATTGGTTCTGGCGTGACGTCGGTACTGTTTATGATTGGTAAGTTTTTAATCGGGTTGTACCTGGGGAATTCGTCGGTGGCGTCGGCGTATGGCGCGGCGGGATCGGTAATTATTATTTTGGTTTGGGTGTATTATTCGGCCATCATTTTGTACTTCGGAGCCGAATTTACCAAGGTTTACGCACATTCTTACGGAAAGAAAATTGTACCGAATGATTATGCGGTCGAAATCAAAAAGGAAATATTCGAGGCAAAAAATGACACTTTGTGAATCTTATAACATTTGCGAAATATTCTATAACGACCCCGCCCCAAAAAACCATGAAATTTGTCTTATAGCACACAAGATTAATTCACCATTATACCATGAATAGAAAATTTTATAGTCGTATTCATTTGTCTGCCGCGCTTGTTTTTGCCTTGGGATTGGCTTTTACCGCTTGTAAAAACAATCCTAAACCAGAGGATACCAAATCGGTAGCCGAAGCGCAAAACGAAGCAAAATTCGAAGATGAAAAAGAAAACGAAGCCGAATTTCTAGCCGATGTAGCCGAGTTCAATCTGCAACAAGCCGAACTAGGCAAACTCGCTTCAATTAAAAGCAACAATGCTGCGGTAAAGGACTTCGGAAAAATGATGCAGGACATGCACACTGCTAAAATGAAAGAGTTGTCGCGATTGGCAGCGTCCAAACAAGTTTCGGTTCCCACATCGCTAACCGACGACAACAAAGAAGACTACAACGCACTGAATAAAAAGGACATTGAAGATTTCGACAAGCGCTATCTCGACCTCGTTATAGATAAGCATGGGTCGTCCATCCGCGAGTATACCGACGCTACCGATAAAACCTCGGACGCCGCACTAAAAAAATGGCTCGCACTAGAAACGGCATCATTACGAGAGCATCTCGATGCGGCGATGATGTTGCAAATCAAACTCAAAAACAACCAATAAGTCAATATACCAACAATTAACTACACCATCATGGGAAATTTACTCTACACAATCGCAGTCATACTGATTATCATTTGGGCAATCAGTTTTTTAGGAGGCTATGCCACCGGAAGTTTAATCCACATTTTACTGGTCATTGCCATCATTGCAGTAATCCTTAGAATTATACAGGGACGCAAGCCTTTGTAACAACATAAATTTTTGTTTGTTTGGTTCGCAATATTTTAATTTATAATTAATAAGATCTAGAATTTATATTGGGGTTATTGATCCTAAATCTTTTGAATTATGATATTGCATAATAGAAACGACCGCTATCCTTCAATAGTCGGTCGTTTTTTATTTGTATACACTTCGCAATTTTTTAAAGGGAGCATTTTAAATTTAACAAAAGATGCGGAATTCATGGATTTGGATGTCGTTTTTATTTTTTAGGGAATACACCGGCCCCTTCCCTGAAGGTAAAATACAATTTATTCATACACCGCTTATACTGAAAAACTACATTTGTTGTTAAACAGGACAGCATCCTTTCTACACGCATTCTTCGCAAAACGCTGTTTTGCAAAAGTCTCGATTATTTGGTTTTCTCCCCCACAAAATAATCGTTCTGAGATTTAAACAAAACATTAAACGTCGTCAAACTACCGTAAATCCTCGTAATGTATTGTTGCAGTTCAATCTTCTCAATTTCCTCGATGCTGCTCGCATTGATCTTTTGTTCCATCACGCGCAAGCGGTCGCGCACCATGATGATTTTATGGAAAAAAGTATCCACGGGAATTTCCTTATTGGCCAATCCCGCCTGTCCGGGTTCGAGGATGATTTTGCCGCCTTTCCATTTGTCACCAATCGGGACAATCTCTGAAATGTCCGACCATTTCTTAAGCATCGAAAGCAGGCTTTGTTCCACGTCGTAAAAACTCACCGTATCCACTTCGTTTTCGGCCGCGTCGATGACTTCAAATTCGCTGTTTATGGCAATGGTTTCGAGCCCGTTTTCTATAAAAGTAACCCAATATTCTTTATTGGAAACATTGGTGATTACGCCTTTTCCGTATTCAGGATGGTTGATCCTGGAGCCAATTCCGAGTATTTTCATGTTTTGGAGAATAAAATTTCGACTAAAATAACAAACTCTGTTCAAATAAAAAACCGCACTGCAATCACGCAGCACGGTTTTAAACATTTAACTTAACTAATAACTATCTTAAACCTTAAAAACAGTAACCGTTTTCGGCTACCAGTTTGGAGGTCACGGTTTCTTTGAGCCCGATGATGTTGGGCATATTGGTATATTTCGTAAAACGGCGCAATCCCATAAGCATCATGCGCTGTTCGTCGCCTTCGGCAAAAGAAATGATGCTTTCTTTTCCTTTTTGGGTGATGATGTCTACGGCTTTGTAGAGGTACAACTTGGCCATTGCGATCTGTTCTTTGGCTTGTTCTTCGCCGACTTTTTTGGCCAGTTTTTCGGTTCTTAAAATGGTGCTTTCGGCCATGTAGATTTCGATGAGCATATCGGCTGCAGCCATGAGCAATTGTTGGTGTGCGTCTAAATCTGGTCCGTATTTTTGGACTGCGCCGCCAGCCACCATCAAAAATGCTTTCTTGAGTTTGCCGATCATTTCCTTTTCTTCGGAGAACAATTCAGAATAATCAGGTGTGTTGAAATCAGGAATTCCCATGAGTTCTTCCTGGACTTTCGTCGCAGGTCCGAGTAAATCTACGTGGCCTTTCATCGCTTTCTTGATGAGCATTCCTACCGATAGCATGCGGTTGATTTCGTTTGTGCCCTCGTAAATCCTGGCAATACGCGCATCACGCCAGGCGCTTTCCATTGGCGTATCTTCAGAGAATCCCATACCGCCAAAAATCTGGATGCCTTCGTCGGCGCAGTTTTGCACGTCTTCCGACACGGCCACCTTTAAGATAGAGCATTCGATTGCGTACTCCTCAACACCTTTAAGTTCAGCTTCCTGATGCGAAGCACCTTCAGACTCGCGGATTTTAATCCGGTCTTCAATGTCTTTCGCCGCACGATAAGTGGCACTTTCGCCCGCGTAACACGATGTAGCCATGTCTGCCAATTTAGATCGGATGGCCCCGAAACTCGCAATCGGTACATTGAACTGGATGCGTTCATTGGCATAATGCGTTGCGCCTGTTGTAACCCTTCGTTGTGCATCGAGACAAGCAGCAGCCAATTTGATTCGGCCCACGTTCAGGGCGTTCATCGCAATCTTGAATCCGTTGCCGCGTTCAGACAGCATGTTTTCAACCGGAACTTTGGTATCGGTAAAGAAAACCTGGCGTGTTGACGAAGCCCGGATGCCGAGTTTGTGCTCCTCTTCATTCATAGAAATCCCGTTGCTCGGATCATTTTCGATGATGAAACCGGTAATGTTTTTATCGTCGCCTATGCGCGCGAAAACAATAAAAAGCGAGCAGAATCCTGCATTCGAAATCCACATTTTCTGCCCTGTGATCGAGTAGTATTTTCCATCTTCAGACAAAACCGCTTTGGTTTTTCCCGAATTCGCGTCACTTCCTGCGCCCGGTTCGGTCAAACAATAAGCGCCAAACCATTCACCTGAGGCGAGTTTGGGTACGTATTTTTGTTTTTGTTCCTCGGTTCCGTACAACGTAATCGGCATGGTCCCGATTCCCGTATGCGCGCCAAAAGCAGTCGAGAACGAGCCCGTCGCACCCGAAATGTAATCGCAGGTCAAAACGGTGTTTACGAATCCCATGCCCATACCGCCGTAGCTTTCAGGAACGGCCACACTCAGGAATCCGAGTTCGCCGGCCTTTTCCATACAGGCTTTGGTAAACGCATAGTCCTTGTTTTCAAAACGGTCTTTATTTGGCCAGATTTCCTTGTCGACGAATTCCTTTACAGAATCGCGCATCATAATTTGCTCTTCGTTGAAATCTTCGGGTGTGAAGATGTCTTCGCATTTGGTTTCTTTGACGAGGAATTGGCCTCCTCGGGTTTTGTTCGTTGTTTCCATATTTTTAGAAAAAAGAGGAAAGACCGCTATGCTGAAAGAAGAAAGACTTAATTCAGTTTGGCGATAAATCCTGTGATCATTTTTTGAAGTTCGATTAGTTTATTTTCTAGATCCGTTGTTTTCTCAGTTGTAATGTAATTGTGCATGCGTGCAATTAGTAATTGAGTATGTAATTCGAATGAAGATCCCAGGCTCATATTTAAGTATTGTGAAAAATGCCTGTTTCCTCTGTTTGAACCTTCTGCAATGTTTGATGGAATTGAAACGGATGCACGATTCATCTGGCTTGTTAAGCCAAACATTTCGTTTTTCGGAAAGCTTAAGCACATTTGATGTATTTCAGAAGTGATTTCCATTGACAAATTCCAGATTTTTAAGTTTTTAAAATTATGATTCATGGCGTATAAATATTTATTTGGTTTATATCTTTCAGCGCAGCGGTCTTTCTTCTATATCAATTCATAAATCCCTGCACTTCCTTGCCCGGTTCCCACACACATCGAAACAATCCCATACTTGCTGCCACGGCGTTTCATCTCATCAAACAATTGCACCGACAGTTTGGCGCCCGTACAACCCAGTGGATGCCCGAGTGCAATCGCGCCGCCGTTTACATTGACAATGTCGGGGTTCAATCCGAGTTCACGGATGACGGCGAGAGACTGTGAGGCAAAGGCTTCGTTGAGTTCGATCAGGTCGATTTGATCCAAAGTCAATCCCGCTTGTTTCAAGGCTTTCGGAATCGCTTTTACTGGGCCGATACCCATGATCCTGGGTTCTACACCAGCCGAAGCAAAATTCACCAAACGCGCAATCGGCGTGAGGTTGAGTTCTTTGACCATTGCTTCGCTCATGACCATCACAAACGCAGCGCCGTCGCTCATTTGCGACGAGTTTCCGGCGGTGACGCTTCCGTCGGCGGCGAATACTGGTTTGAGTTTGTTTAGTGCGGCGATGTTGGTATCAGCTCGCGGGCCTTCGTCTTTTGTGACCGTATACGATTTGGTTTCCTTTTTGCCATTTTCGTTGACGAACGTCTGATCGATGGTTATCGGTACAATCTGGCTGTCGAATTTGCCTTCGGCTTGCGCTTTCAACGCCTTAAGATGCGAGTTCAATGCAAATTGGTCTTGGTCCTCGCGCGACACATTGTATTGTTTGGCAACGGCTTCGGCGGTAAGTCCCATGCCCCAATAGTAATCTTCGTTGCCTTCTTTGGCAACCTGATAATCGGGTGTGGGTTTGTAACCGCCCATCGGGATAAAACTCATGCTCTCGGCGCCGCCGGCAATGATGCAATCGGCCATTCCGGATTGGATTTTGGCCGTGGCCATCCCGATGGTTTCAAGTCCCGAAGCGCAATAACGGTTGACGGTAACACCCGGAACATCTACAATGTTCAATCCCATCAAGGAAATCAAACGGCCGACATTGAGGCCTTGTTCGGCTTCGGGCATGGCGTTTCCTACCATGACGTCATCTATGCGTTTTTTGTCGAAATCAGGCAGCTCGTTCATCATGTATTGGATGGTTTCGGATGCGAGTTCGTCGGGTCGCTTGAAGCGGAAAACACCTTTTGGTGCTTTGCCTACTGCGGTTCTGTATGCTTTTACTATGTATGCTGTTTTCATGTCTTTAATGGTGAATTGTGAATTGTGAATGGTGAATTGTTTGAAGCACGAACAATTGTATCCCAAGAACTATCGTCCCGCTTTCCGCTAAATCTTTTGTTGCGTTGCACTCCACAAAAGGATACCGCTGCAATCGGGGCTATTTTTTAGGGTTGTCATTTTCAATTCATCATTCATAATTCATCATTTATAATTAGTTCCTCAAAGGCTTTCCTTTGGTTAGCATAAACTGGATTCTTTCGAGCGTCTTTCTCTCCGTACACAACGACAAAAATGCCTCGCGTTCAATATCCAAAAGGTATTGTTCGCTCACGAGTGTCGGCTCCGATAAATCACCACCAGCCATCACATAAGCGAGTTTGTTCGCGATTTTCTTGTCGTGGTCTGAAATGAATTTTCCTGCCGTCATTTGGTCGGTTCCTACATAAAACATTCCGAGAGCCTGTTTGCCTAAAACCTTGATGTCTTTGCGTCGGATGGGTTGGGTGTAACCGGCTTCGGCCATTAAGAGCGCGTGTTTCTTGGCTTCGGCGATCTGGCGCTCTTTGTTCACCACGATGACGTCTTTGCCGTGTTGCAAAACGCCGGTATCAAAGGCTTCGTAAGCCGAAGTAGATACCTTGGCCATTGCTACCGAGAGGAAATATTCTTGTAAAACGTTAAGCTCCACATCGTTTTTATGGAATTGGTCGGCTGCGCGCAACGCCATTTCTTTCGATCCGCCGCCGCCGGGAATCACGCCCACACCAAACTCAACGAGCCCAATGTAAGTTTCGGCAGCTGCAACGACTTTATCAGCGTGCATGCTCATTTCGCAACCGCCGCCGAGTGTCATGCCGTGTGGCGCAACAATCACAGGAATCGAAGAATAGCGCACGCGCATCATCGTGTCCTGGAACATTTTGATTGCCATGTTGAGTTCGTCGTATTCCTGTTCAACGGCCATCATGAAAATCATCCCGATGTTCGCGCCTACTGAGAAATTCGCGCCTTGGTTGCCAATGACGAGTCCCTGGAAATCTTTTTCGGCGAGGTCTATAGCTTTGTTGATGCCCTGTAAGACATCGCCACCAATGGTGTTCATTTTGGATTGGAATTCGAGGTTCAAAATGCCATCGCCCAAATCCTCGATCACCGCACCCGAATTGCTCCAGACTTTTTGATTCCCGCGAATGTTGTTTAAGATGATAAACGAATCTTGTCCCGGAACTTTCTCTTGTTTCTTGGTGTTTTGATTGTAGAAATAAGTCGCGCCGTCCTTAACCGTGTAGAAACTGTCGTTGCCCGATTCGAGCATTTCTTTGACCCAAGGCGCGACTTCTACACCTTCGGCATTCAAAAGCCCGATTCCTGTGGTTACGCCAATCGCGTCCCAGATTTCAAATGGGCCGTTTTCCCAACCAAAGCCGGCTTTCATGGCGTCATCGATTTTGTAAAATTCATCCGTGATTTCAGGGACACGGTTGGCTACATAGGCGAACATGCCTGCAAAATTCTTGCGGTAAAATTCCCCGGCTTTGTCTTTTCCT
This sequence comes from Flavobacterium sp. UBA7665, assembly GCA_002483285.1. GTDB lineage: Bacteria > Bacteroidota > Bacteroidia > Flavobacteriales > Flavobacteriaceae > Flavobacterium. The sequence continues at coordinate 203,154 of DLHP01000030.1, read as the reverse complement.
TTGATCAGTACTTTGAAACGATCAATGGGTTTGTCTATGGTTTTCGTCAGCTCTAAAGTCGCAAACGACGCTTTTTTCGCCGGACGGTATTCGAGCGTGTCCAAATCCAGAGACAAAATATCGCGGTCTACTTTTTTATAAAATCCCTGGCCGGTTTTACTGCCGAGCCATTTGTTTTCGAGCATTTTGGTGATGAAATCGGGAAGCTTGAACAAGTCGTGCGCTTCATCGTTCGGGACGCCTTCGTACAAACCGTTGGCGACGTGAACGAGCGTGTCCAATCCAACAACATCAACGGTTCTAAAAGTCGCCGATTTCGGGCGGCCAATTACCGGCCCTGTCAATTTATCGACTTCTTCAATCGTAAGTCCCATTTCTTTAACAAGGTGAAACAAGCTTTGGATACCGAAAATCCCAATACGGTTCCCAATAAACGCCGGCGTATCTTTGGCTACGACCGAGGTTTTCCCGAGGAATTTTTCTCCGTATTCACTTAAGAAATCCAACACTTCCTTCGATGTTTTCGGTCCCGGAATAATTTCAAATAATTTTAAATAACGCGCCGGATTAAAGAAATGCGTTCCGCAAAAATGCTGCTGGAAGTCCTCGCTTCTTCCTTCGCTCATAAAATGAATCGGGATTCCAGAAGTGTTCGATGTAATCAAAGTGCCCGGTTTTCTATACTTTTCAATCTGTTCAAAAACCGATTTCTTGATGTCGAGCCTTTCTACGACCACTTCAATAATCCAATCGGCTTCTGAAATCTTAGCCAAATCGTCGTTGGTGTTTCCCGTCGTGATGCGCGACGCAAATTTTTGGTGGTAAATAGGAGAGGGCTTTGATTTGAGCGCGTTGGCCAAATGTTCATTGACGATGCGGTTGCGCACGATTTTGCTGTCGATCGTAAGTCCTTTGGCCACTTCGGCTTCGGTAAGCTCGCGCGGCAAAATGTCGAGCAACAACACCTCGACGCCAATATTGGCGAAATGGCAGGCGATTCCCGAACCCATGATTCCGGAGCCAATGACTGCAACTTTCTTAATGGTTCGTTTCATTGTATATTTTCGGTTGAATTGAATATGTTTTTATCTGCGATGAGTTCGTTGATTTTTTCGGCCACTTCCATAAAGCTTTTGAGTTGCTCTTCGGTGACATTCTGCTTGACCTTTTCGTTGAATTTGAGTACGTTGGTACGCGACAATTCGCGTTTTTCCTTGCCAAATTCGGTGAGGTAAATCAGTACGCCGCGTCCGTCATTTGGGTTTTTCTTCCTGATGATGAGCCCGCGTTCCTCCATAGATTTAAGCGTTCGCGTAAGGCTGGTGGCTTCCATACCCATTTTTGGCCCCAGCGTCGTTGATGGCGTGCCGTCTTCTTTATCGAGGCTGAGTAGCGCAAAACCCGTGGCCATGGTGGCGTCGTATTTGGCAGCTTCCTCGTTGTACATGCGCGCAACGGCTTGCCAGGTGGCGCGAAGTACGTAATCTATGGTTTTGTCCTTCATGTTTTTCGCAATCGATTGAGTCAAAGATAATAAAAAATACTATGCATGCATAATAAATAATTGAAAATTTTGCGTTAAAGTTTTGAGGTACTGAGTTGCTGAGGTTCTGAGTTGTTGATTTTTTTTGGGCGTTTCCCTTCACGCTGGCCTGCGCACCTGCTGGCTCCTCGCTAAAACAGTCCACTGGACTGTTTCTTTACGCTCGGCCCTGGGCCAGGCTGTACGCTCTAGCTTTGTTCGTGCCTCACAAAGGCTGCCGCTGCCATCCTTAACGCGCTGCGCTCGCTCGAGGCATTTGGCTTTAAATTAATTGTTACGCGAAGAGAAGCTAAGAAGATACGAAAAAAATAAAACACAGATTACACCGATTTCAC
>DLHP01000030.1:0-201260 GCA_002483285.1 Flavobacterium sp. UBA7665 | reverse complement strand
GTGAAATCGGTGTAATCTGTGTTTAAACCTTATCGTTTTCTTGGTGAAATCAGTCACCATATATTTTCCGGTACAAATCCCTATACTTTTCCATCACGATTTTCCGCTTGAGTTTCAGCGTAGGCGTAAGGTGGCCTTCGTTGATAGACCAAACATCCGGAGTGAGTTCAAAGCGTTTGATCTGCTCCCAGTTCCCAAATTTCTTATTGAGTTCTTCTACTTCTTCTTTGATGCGGTCGATGACTTTTTCGTTGCAGACAATCTCGGCGTTGGTTTTGCCGCAGTCTATGTTGTGCAATTTCGCCCATTCCTTCACGAATTCAAAATTGGGTTGTATGAACGCACCCGGCATTTTTTCGCCATCGCCAATCACCATGATTTGCTCAATGAAGCGCGACTGTTTCATCGCATTTTCAAGCAATTGCGGCGCAATGTATTTCCCGCCAGAGGTCTTGAACATTTCCTTTTTGCGGTCGGTGATTTTTAAGAAACCTTCGCTGTCTATTTCCCCAATGTCGCCCGTATGGAAATAGCCATCTACAAGTACTTCGGCTGTTTTTTCAGGATCTTTGTAATAACCAATCATCACGTTCGGGCCTTTGCATAAAATTTCGCCATCGGCAGCAATCTTGACCTCCACATTTTGGATGACTTTGCCCACGGTACCTACCTTGAAATGGCGGTTGCGGTAATCGTTTACGGCAATAACCGGAGAGGTTTCTGTAAGTCCGTAACCTTCCATGACGTAAATTTCTGCGGCTGCAAAAATGCGCGCCAATCGCGGTTGCAAAGCGGCACTGCCCGAAACCATGAGGCTTAAGTTGCCACCCAAACCTTCTTTCCATTTGCTGAAAATCAGTTTGCGTGCAATCTTCAGCTGGAATTCATACCAAGCGCCGTTTGCGCCGTAAGGCTCAAAATTTAATCCGAGGTCAATCGCCCAAAAGAACAGTTTGCGCTTGATTCCCGTAAGCTCGGTACCTTTGGCGTAAATGCGGTCGTATACTTTTTCAAGCAATCGGGGAACCGCGGTAATCACGTTGGGTTTGGCTTCCTTCAAATTGTCTACGAGTTTATCAATCGATTCGGCAAAGTATACCGAAACGCCATAATATTGGTAGATGTACAAAATCATGCGTTCGTATATGTGGCAGATCGGGAGGAAACTCAAAGCGCGGCTTCGGCCTGCTTCAAACGGGATGCGTGGTGCGCTGTCGAGTACATTAGAAACAATATTCTTGTGCGACAACATAACGCCTTTGGGTTTTCCGGTGGTTCCGGAGGTGTAAATGATGGTGGCTAAATCTGTAGTGCTGACGGCGTCTTTTCGTTGCTGTACTTCGGCTTGGTTGCTTTCATCCGCGCCAAGTTCTAGCAATTCGACCCAGTTTTTACAACCGGGAATGTCGTCGAATGAAAAGACTTCCTTTAAATTGGGAACGTTGTGGCGAATCAGGTTGAGCTTGCGCAACACTTCGGTATCCGACACAAAGCAATAGATGGATTCAGAATGGTTGAGGATGTACTGGTAATCTTCCTCAGAAATCGTTGGGTAAATCGGGACGTTTTGTGCGCCGGTTTGCAAAACGCCAATATCCATGATGTTCCATTCGGTGCGGTTGTTGGATGAAATCACCGCAATCTTGTCGTTTTTTTGGATGCCCATACGCAACAAGGCGCGCGAGATGCGGTTGGCTTTGTCAAGGTATTCCTCGGTTGAGGTCTTCACCCATTTATCGCCATATTTGGTCACCAGCGCGTCGGGAATATTCGTGAACTGTTGTTGTTGGTAGTACGGGAAGTCAAACAGGCGCGTGATCTGGGTCATTTTAGTATAGCTTTATTGCCGCAAATTAAGTAATAAATAGTTACCCGACAATTTTCGCCGTTCAAATATTTTACAAATCGCGAGGGTTTGGATTGGCTTAAATTTAACGGCGCCACCACCGTTAATTGCAATATATTTGATATTTTTGGCGCGTCCAAAAAAACAAACAAAGTCAAATGCCCAACCATGCTTAAACACCTGCGCCTCAACGAATACAAGGTTTTGCTCTACAGGATTGTCCTGGCTTATGCCTTTTATTTTTTGGCGCGTATCCTATTTTACGCGTTCAACGCCAAATTGCTTAAGCTAGACAGTGTGGTCGATTTGTTGCCACTTTGTTACTACGGATTGGCCTTCGACACGACTGCGATTTTGTACGTAAACCTGTTGTTTATCGTCCTTTCGGTTTTACCGTTTCGCAAAAATGCGAGCCAGGGTTACCAGAAATTCCTCGCCATCCTGTATTTCGCCACGAACCTTACGGCCTACGCCACGAATTTCATCGACTTCATTTACTATCAGTACACTTACGCGCGTACCACCATCGTGGCGCTCAACGTGATCGAGCACGAAACCAATAAAACCACACTGTTCCTGAGTTTCCTCGTCGATTTTTGGTATGTGTTTTTGTTGTTTTTTGTTTGCGCCGGTTTGTGGATTTGGCTGTACAGAAAGATTCAGGTCCAGGCGTTTCGTCCCTCCAATAAACTGCAGTATTTTGGGTTTTCGATCGTTGGTTTTTTGTTTGTTGCGGCCATGATTGTGGGTGGCATCCGCGGCGGCGATTTTAGCAAAGCCACAAGACCCATCAACATCCTCGATGCGAGCCGACATGTCAAAAACGTCGTGCATGCCGATATTGTATTGAACACGCCGTTTGCCATCATCCGTACGTTGTTTACCAACAGTTTCCAGAAAACCAATTACCCTGAGCTTACTCCGCAACTCATCCTGCAAAAGGTACAGCCCATCAAGCAATACCACAACAATCCGCCTACCAAGCCCAATGTTGTCATTTTTATATTGGAGAGTTACGGCCGCGAGTACATCGGCGCATTCAACAAAAAATCGGGTATTCCAGATTACCAAAGCCATGCGCCGTTTATTGATTCGCTCGCGCAACACAGCATGATTTTCACCAACGCGTATGCCAACGGACGCCAGTCGATTCACGGAATGTCGTCTATACTGGCGGGCTTGCCCTCATTTAAGGACGCGTTCACTTCGTCGCCTTACCCGAGGCAGAAAATAGAATCGATTGTTTCTACACTCGAAGGCGAGGGCTATAACACTTCGTTTTTCCACGGTGCGGCAAATGGTTCGATGGGATTCTTGGGATTCGGAAATATTTTGGGCATCGACAATTACTACGGACGCACCGAGTTCAACGATGACTCGCAGTTCGACGGATTCTGGGGCATTTGGGACGAGCCGTTTTTGCAGTACATGAAGAAAACGCTCGACACCAAGAAGACGCCGTTTTTTGCTTCGGTGTTTACGGTGTCGTCGCACGAGCCGTACATCATCCCAGAAAAGTACAAGGACAAATTCAAGGAAGGTGGCGTCCCCATGCACAAATGCGTCGAGTACACCGATTATGCGCTCAAGCGTTTCTTTGACGAAGCCAAAAAAGAGCCCTGGTTCAACAACACCATTTTTGTGATGGTAGCCGACCACGCCAACCAGATTTATTATCCAGAATACGCCAAACCCATCCAGCGTTTCGCGGTGCCGATTTTGATTTACCAACCCAATAGCAAATACGTGGGTGTCGATGAGGATTGGGCGCAACAAATTGATATTTACCCGACGATTTTAGACATGATCGGTTACCAAAAGCCTTTCCGCAGTTGGGGTAGGAGCTTGCTCGACAAAAAGGACATGGCGCCATATGTGATCAATTCTACCGGAAACATTTACCAATTCATGAAAGGGAACTACATTTGCCTGTTCGACGGTAAGAACGCCATCGGGTTTTACGATAAAAATGATAAAATCCTCGCAGTGAACCTGATTGCGAAAAGAAATGCCGAAATGAACGAACTCGAGCTCAGTTGCAAAGCGTTCATACAAGATTATATGGAGCGCGTCGTTGACCAGAAACTTTACGTCAAATAATTATGAAAAAGAATAAAAAAAGAATCCTGGTTTTAGTTGCAGTTGTCGTGCTTTTCTTTGTCGGAAAGTATGTTTACGATATGCACATCAACCACAATTTTGAAACGATTACCGACGGGAAAGTCTACAAGTCAGGCGTGATTCCGCCAGACGAAATTGCCGATTACGTGAGTAAATACCACATCAAGTCCATCGTCGATTTGCGTTTCCCGGGTACTGCCGATTTGGTCAACAATCCCGAAATGCCCGCAGAACTCAACGCCGAAAAACAAGCGGTCGAGCAAATTCCCGGCGTGAACTATTTCAACAACGGATCAGACCAGGTGCCCAACCAGCAAAACCTCGACCGGTTTTACAAAATCATGGACAATCCAGACAATTATCCAGTGCTGATCCACTGTTATCATGGTGTGGGCCGCGCCGAAATGTACTCGGCCTTGTACCGCATCGAATATGAAAACTTCAGCAATGAGGACGCGCGGCATGCGGTTCGGCCAATTATCAAATGGGGTGCTTTTGACGATGGTACGCCAAAGGGTGAATTCCTTAAAGCTTACCAATCAAGGAAGCAACAATCGGTAAAAAGCAGTAATTAGATGTTGATGTACAAATCGGTCTTGCCCGTAAGCAGTAGGGCGAGGTAGACCAAAACTGCGATAATTTCGATCCACAGCAACAGATAAAATAAGAGGAATCTCCAAACGAAGCCGCCAAATTTGTATAGGCCTTTGGTTGCGTTGAAATATACCCACACTGGGAAAAGCAAACACGCAAAGAATGATACCGCTTCCATAAATCCCAAAAAAGCGGGCGTATCATAAGTGTTCAGGAAACTGAAAAAAATCAGCCAGACGTTAATGATGAGCATTCCTGCGAGGTTGAATCCACCCAAAATCAGATGTTCGGCAAAATTGAGTTTGAGCCTTCTAAAAATCAGCATCGCATTGAGCGCGATGACCGGAACCACACAAAGCAAGATGATTTTGACATTTTTTTCAAGAAAAAGCAGGATGGCCTTTGAATCCTTAGTCGTTTCCTCGGTTTGTGGATGAATGCTGTTGAAAAAATGCGACAAGAGGATATTCAAACCAATCAGCAGCAACGACAAATAAAATACGTTGTAATACCGAATCCTTTTGCCTTTGATGTAATCCAGCGCCGCCTGTCCGGGTCGCGCAAAAATTTCCTTGATCGTAAACAAAATTCCCTTTTCTAAATGCCATACGCCGTGCATGAGGTCGTGCGTTAAAAAATGGCCGAGTGCAATGCGGTGCGTATCGGTTTTTTGTCCACAGTTCTGGCAGAATTTTCCTTTGGTTTCGTGGTAGCAGTTCAAACAATGGCTGTGCATGGCTTTGAAGTTAGTCCTTGATGAATTTTTGTGTTTCGGTGAAATCGTCGGCTTCGAGTTGTATCAGGTAAACACCTTGATTCAATGTACTCACATCAAGGGTTTGCAGTCCATCATTATTGGATTTTGAAAACACCAATTGCCCGATGCTGTTGAATAGCTTCACCGAATAGCCGCTTTTAGTAGTGTTGATGTGTAGTGCCGATGCCGCCGGATTTGGATAAATGCGGAAAGGAGAAAGTGTTGCAGCCGAAGTGCCAAGCACCGAATTCTGCAGGATATTCACCTTAAAATCATCGAAATAAAACCCATCGTAGTTCACCGCGCCATCCGAAATCAAACGAAAACGTACCCGAATCGTTTGTCCGGCGTAATCACTCAAGCTGATTTCCTCATTGACCCAAGTGGTTTGGAATCCGGTGAAAGCTGGGATCTGGTCAATCGGGCGGGTGAATTTTCCACACTGCGGTATCCAGGTCACGCCATTGTCGGTCGATACATCAAAAGTCACATAATCGTAATTGCCTTCAAGCTCCCATTTCGCAGCAAAAGTGGCGGTGGCGCCAGCAACGGCGGTCAGGTTGATCGGAGCCGAAAGCCGGATATTTTTGTTGGAATTGTTGGCGTAAAAATTAGAAGGGGAATCGGTAATCGATGTGGGTGCCGAAACAAACGCTTCGGTCGTGGTTGCCCAAGTCGAACCAATCCAGTTTGGTGCGATTGCGCTACCGCTGTCGTTGATGATGGTTTGTAAAGCACCGAATTTTTTGGTAACGAGTTGGCGGTCGGTATAACCGCCATTGTCAACCAAAAACTCGAAAGTAACAAGGTCATTGCTGCTCGTTCCGGGTGCCATCTGCAATGAAATACTCGCAGTAGCCACATCAGAAACCGCCATGCCGTTGACAGAGAAAGGTGCTCCTACCGCCAAAATGTTGGACGAGATTGGGTTAATGCTCACCGTAAAATTGCCATTGCCATCCAAACCCAAACGTTCGAGTTCAAAATTGGTATTGACCACGGCTGTGCTACCCAGGTATTCGGGCGTCTTATCGGTGAGTTTGCCGTAAGCGAGCGCGAGTCTTGCGGTGGTCAAATTCGTAAATACCATTTTGTTGCACAGCGGAACAATCTGCGAAGCCGACGGCCAAAAAGAGTCGCCGATTTCGGGCGTAAAAGCGAAAATCTTATCGTGGTTCATGGTCTGTCCGTACATGAAATCATCCGAACTGCCCGAAGCCGCATACAAAGCCGACGCGATTTCGTTGGTGAGGTTGTTGTTGGATACCATAAGCGCCGAAATCTTTTTATAATACGCGTCATCCGGACTCGGTACATTGAGGTCATATCCAAAAGGATACAACAACAAATCGCTGAAAGTGTGCGCATTGAGTGCGAGCTTGAAATTGTGGCTTTCTACAAAAAACTTTACGGCTTGGGTTTCGGGTTCGGAGAACGTTGCGGTTCCGGGATACACTTCACTGTTCACGTCGGCAGAGACACCTAGCGTGTTCCAGACACTTTGCGCCGCATTGCCGCTGATCCAATAATCGTAATTGCGGTTGTTGTCTACGCCGATGCCGGTATCTAAAATACGTCGGTTCTTGCGCCACATACCAAAACCATTCGGATTGGTCGTGTTGTTGTAAACATAGCCATCAGGATTCACCACCGGGATAAAATACATTTCGGTGTTGTCGACAAGGTATTGCACTTCTGGATTGGTGTCGTAATTCTCCAGCAGGTACCACATATAAAAAATGGTTTCCGACAATGAAATCGGTTCGCGCGCGTGGTGTACGGCCGTGTATAAAACCTGTGGCCGCGTATTGATCGATTCTGGGTTTTTAGTGAGTTTGACCCACTGCAAGGCACGACCTTCCGAAGTCAGGAAGCTACCAACATCGGCTTTCTGGGAAATCAAATCCGGACGAAAACTGCGCATATTGTCTAACTGTTGCAACATTTCATCATAAGTGAAATAGCCCGCCATCGAGCCCAGCCCGAAATTAAACGGTGTAGGATAATCAATGAAAGCGCTACAAGAAGTGTTTGCCGGATTGGCCGCCACGAGGTTTTGGCTGTTGTTTTGCGCGGCGTAATACTGCTGCACATCGGCAATCTCAATGCTTACAGGAATTCCTAAATCGCGCGCCTTCTGGATTTCAGAATCCGAAAAATCCGAAACAATAGAATAACCCGCTTTATGGATGCCGTGGTCCATGGCCAGCCCTGCCGCCTGCAATTTTTTTAAATTCTCAACAGTTTGGTAGGTAATTTTGGCGCGATGGTATTTCTCGGGATTGACTTGCGCCAACAACGCGAAAGGCAAAAGTAATAAGGCAAATAATAGCTTTTTCATGGTCTGGGGATTGGATTCCAGACAAATATATTACTTATTTTGAATCCACAGTCGCGCGTTGACAAATGCCTCGTGCCATGGCGAAACTTCGTCGTTTCTGTCTTTTGGGTAATGCGCCCAGTTCCACGAAAAAGTCGAGCGTTCAATATGCGGCATCATCACCAAATGCCTGCCGGTTTTGTCGCAAATCATCGCAGTACTGTAGTGCGAACCATTCGGGTTGGCCGGATAATCGTCGTAAGCGTATTTGGCCACAATCCCATAATTCCCTTCCTCGTGCGGCAGATGGAATTTTCCTTCGCCATGCGATACCCAAACGCCGAGCGTACTTCCGGCAAGGGTTTTAAGCATGATTGAATTGTTTTTTGCGATGGTTACCGACGTAAAAATGCTTTCGTGTTTCTGGCTCGTGTTGTGTAGCATTTTGCCATGGATTTCATGCTCGGGATTGATTACGCCCAATTCCATAAACAGCTGGCAACCGTTACAAATCCCAACCGATAAAGTGTCTTCGCGCTTAAAGAAATTGTCGAGCGCGGTTTTGGCTTTCTCGTTGTACAAGAACGCGCCCGCCCAACCTTTGGCCGAACCGAGTACATCCGAATTCGAGAATCCACCCACCGCACCAATGAATTGGATGTCTTCTAAGGTTTCGCGACCCGAAATCAAATCGGTCATGTGGACATCCTTTACATCGAATCCGGCGAGGTACATGGCGTTGGCCATTTCGCGTTCAGAATTACTTCCTTTCTCACGGATGATGGCGGCTTTTGGGCGTGGTTTTGAATGGTCTATAACCGGTTTTTTTCCCGTAAAATGTGTCGGGAAAGTATACTGTAAAGGCTGGTTTTTGTAATTGTTGTAGCGTTCCTCGGCCATTCCATTTTTGGATTGTTTGCGGTCGAGCAGGTAAGAGGTCTCAAACCAGTAGTCGCGGTACTCGGGAATGTCGAATTGGAAGTTGAACGATGAAAGTCTAAAGTCTAAAGTCGCTTGACTGGTGACGTTCCCGATTTTGAAGTATTCGATTCCCTGCAATTTCTGTTCTACAATAGTATCGTCTTTTGCCTGGAAAACAATCCCGATATTTTCGGAGAACAGGATTTTAACCGGGTCTTTTTCACCGAATTCGTCGAGGTTGATTTGTGCGCCCAAATCCAAATCGGCAAAACACATTTCAAGCAACGTAGTTACGAGCCCGCCGCTGCCGATGTCGTGTCCGGCAAGAATCTGGTTGTCGAGGATCAATTCCTGTATGGTATTGAAAGCGCTTTTGAAGAATGACGCATCTTTGATGGTAGGTGTTTCTTTCCCAATTTTATTCAAAACCTGCGCAAACGACGAGCCGCCCAGTTTAAAATCGTCCTGCGACAAATTGATATAGTAAATTGAGCCGCCGTCTTTTTGCAAAACAGGTTCGACAACTTTGGTGATATCGGTACAGTTTCCGGCTGCCGAAATGATAACAGTTCCGGGTGCAATCACGTCGCCATCGGGATATTTTTGTTTCATCGACAAAGAGTCTTTCCCAGTCGGAATGTTGATGCCTAGCGCGATGGCGAAATCCGAACAGGCTTTAACCGCTTCGTACAAACGCGCATCCTCGCCTTCATTTTTACACGCCCACATCCAATTGGCCGACAACGAAATGCCTTTGAGGTTGTTTTTAATTGGCGCCCAGATGATGTTGGATAGCGATTCTCCAATCGCGACGCGGCTTCCCGCAGCCGGATCAATCAGCGCGGCAATCGGCGCATGCCCAATCGAAGTGGCCACTCCTTCCTTGCCATTGTAGTCCAAGGCCATCACGCCCACATTGTTGAGCGGCAATTGCAACGGTCCGGCGCATTGCTGTTTGGCGACTTTCCCGCCTACGCAACGGTCGACTTTATTGGTGAGCCAATCCTTACAGGCCACGGCTTCGAGCTGTAAGACCTGTTTGAGGTAGGTTGGTATATTTTGTGTTGAATAATCGATTTCAGCGTACTGGCGGTCGATGGTTTTGTCGGCCATGATGGTTTTTGGAGAACTGCCGAACATATCTTCTAGGGCAAAATCCATCGGTTTTTCGCCAGTGGTTTTCGATTCGAAAGTAAATCGGTGGTTGCTCGTCACGTCACCAACGGCGTACATCGGCGAGCGTTCGCGGTCTGCAATTTTTTGCAATAAGTCGAGGTTGTCTTTGCCGATCACGAGTCCCATGCGCTCCTGCGATTCATTCCCGATAATTTCCTTGGCCGAAAGCGTCGGGTCACCAACAGGTAATTTGTCGAGGTCAATCAATCCTCCGGTTTCTTCCACTAGCTCCGACAGGCAGTTCAAATGTCCGCCCGCACCGTGGTCGTGGATTGAGACAATCTGGTTTACGTCGCTTTCAACCATCCCACGAATCGCGTTGGCCGCACGTTTCTGCATTTCAGGGTTCGAGCGTTGGATCGCATTGAGTTCAATACCCGAACTGAAAGCGCCGGTATCTGCCGAGGAAACTGCTGCGCCACCCATACCAATCCGGTAGTTTTCTCCGCCAAGGATGACGATTTTATCGCCTTCGGACGGTTTGTGTTTGATGGATTGTTCGGCTTTACCATAACCGATGCCGCCAGCCTGCATGATGACTTTGTCGTAGCCGAGCCTGCGGTTGTTTTCGTTGTGTTCAAAAGTGAGTACCGAGCCTGTAATTAACGGTTGGCCGAATTTGTTCCCAAAGTCCGAGGCGCCGTTCGAGGCCTTGATTAAAATGTCAATCGGTGTTTGGTACAGCCATTTGCGTTCGGGCATGCCTTTTTCCCAGCCGCGTTGCTCGTTGAGGCGTGAGTAGGAAGTCATGTAAACGGCCGTTCCCGCGAGTGGCAAAGAACCCTGTCCGCCAGCCAATCGGTCGCGGATTTCTCCACCCGAACCGGTTGCCGCGCCGTTGAAAGGCTCTACGGTCGTGGGGAAATTATGCGTTTCGGCTTTGAGCGAAATCACAGAATCAAAATTTTTCTTTTCGTAAAAGTCGGGTTTGTCGGCCGATTTGGGTGCGAATTGCTCCACAGTCGGGCCTTTGATGAACGCTACGTTGTCTTTGTAGGCCGAAACGATGTCGTTGGGATTTTCGGATGACGTTTTTTTGATGAGTTTGAATAGCGAAGATTCTTTTTCTATTCCGTCGATGACAAAAGTGCCATTGAAAATCTTATGGCGGCAATGTTCAGAATTGACTTGTGAGAATCCGAACACTTCAGAATCGGTAAGCTTTCGGTTGATTTTGCGCGAAAGATTGTTCAGGTAATCGACTTCTTCCGAGTTTAACGCTAAACCTTCTTTTTGGTTGTAGGTAGCGATATCGTCGATTTCGAGTACGGCTTCGGGTTGGATGTTTATCGTGTAGATTTCCTGATCGAGCTGGGCGTATTTCTGCGACAGCATCGGGTCGAAATCAGAAAAGCCAGCATCTACTTTGTGAAATTCCTCAATGCGGACAATCCCGTCAATACCCATGTTTTGGGTGATTTCTACGGCATTCGTACTCCAGGGCGTGACCATCGCGGCACGTGGGCCAACAAAAAAATCCGTCAGGACGGATTTTTCTAGTTGATGCGATTGGCCAAAAAGCCAGTTTAATTTTGAGGTGTTTTCTGCCGAAATCGGCCCTTGGGTCTGGACTGCAAAAACGGTGTCGTTTTCGTTGCCGAAAAAATAAATCATTGCGTGGTGAGTTGTGTTGTTGTGCGCAAATTTAGTTTAAAAAAACACAAACCGCAAGCAAGATTTATCCCGATTTGTAAACAATTAGTTGGGTACGGGAACGCTTTGGTATGCGCCCAAATCAAACGTCGGAGTTCGCGGTGTGCCTAAAATATCATTGGCTACGCCCACGTCTGTCCCAGGAAACTCGTGTGCCGGTGAATTGTCAAAGATGCGTAGATTATTGGCAAAACGATTTTTGAACAACGGGTCAAGGTTGAGCTTGTTACCGTCCAGTTCTTGCCTGACCTGGTTGTACCAAGCGTCACCTGAGATTCCGGTTCCGGCGTCATTGAATTTGACCAAACAGTTCCTGAAATCGGTAATATAATTACCATCGCCTGCCTTATCGAGGTACAACTCCACGCGGTTGGATCCGTAAATGATGCAATTGTAGAAATTGGCCATGTTGAGGTTGCCGTCGATCACGAGGTTGTTGTCGTCGCGGGTGTAGTTGCTCATGCTCACGGCAACTTGGTCGGGGCTGCCCCAATTGTTGTTGAAGGTACAATGCCTGAAATCGTAGTTTCCGCCAGAAATCGACGCGACACAGGCTTGTCCCGCATAGTTGACGACGAGATTACTTCCCGTAACCATCGTGGATTCGCGGCCAAGGATGCCCACGTTGGCGCAATTGTAAATCTGTGAATTGCTGATGGTCGCGGTGGCTTTTTCGATAAGCATTCCAACAGTAGCATTTTTGAGTACCAAATGGTTGATGTTGGCGGTGCTACCATCAAGCATCCAGACGGCAAACCATTGTCCGGGCGTTTCGGCAAAACCGGGTTCGAGACGGTCGCCTTCAAAGACCACTTCATTTTCGAGCGGATTGAGATCGGGATCGGATGGTGGTGTCCAGCCTTCGCCCACTTTTATAGAACCTCCGGGTTTGACAACGATTCCGGATTCGGCGTGGAAATGCACACGTGCGCCGGGATCGATAACCAATTCTTTGCCTGCGGGAATGCCCGCAAATCCGTAAATGACGTAAGGTTTGTCTTTTGTAAAATGAAATTCATCGCCGTGGATTGGATCGGCCGAATCGAGTTCGAATCCATTGACATACACTTCTTTGCCGTCTTCGTCAATACCTAGTAGCAATTTTTCCTTGACGCCTTGGTCGTCCTTGGCGGGATATAAAAACACAGCGTCTTGGACCAAGGTCACGAGATTTACTTTTTGGATTCCGCTGGTGGAGGCAAATTCTATTTCATCGGTGTATAGGAAATCGGTTGGGTTGGCATCGGCGATATTGACGGTGGTTTCTATAAAAATGAAAAGGCTGTCTTTGGCCAGCAGTTCAACGTTGGGGAAATAGCGCCCGTTGCTGCCTTCACCGGTCATGCCGTCTACCATCAACCGGTATTTGGAGTCGGTTTTGGCCAATTTGATGGATGGGATGTTGATGTCTTTGCTACTGTTGTTGTACACCTTGAGCATGTAGGTGCTCGAGCCAATGTTCGAGAATATCGTATCTAAATAAACGGTGTTTTTTGAGAAAGTTAAATTTCCGTTACTCGGCGTAGTATCAAAATCTTTGCGGCAGGAAGTAAGCGAGACGAGGATGCCGAGAAAAAGGACGAAAATAGATTTGCGCATGGTGCTGGATTTTATGTTGTACAGTTCGGGCCATCGAGACCTCGGGTGGTAAAAGTAGCTATTTAATTTGAAAATTTTAAAATGCGGTAATTTGAAATTCATTATGCAAACGCAGAAAAATTGATATTAGTCTTTTTGCTTTATGTGTTTTTGCGCTGCTGTTTCGTAATGATGTGCGAAGGCAATGCGAAGATTTACGAATTTTAAACGCTGGATTTCATTTATTCCACAGCAATTCGTGTTTATTGTCAACGCCATCACTTTCGACTTTTGACTTTCGACTTTCATCCCAAAGCATTACTTTTACAAAAAAAATTATGGCTCTCGACAACGAAAAAATGGTGGCGCTATGCAACGAGATGTGCAAGAATACGCTCATGGAAACCCTCGAAATCCGCTTCACCGACGCAGGCGAAGATTTCCTCACGGCGACCATGCCCATCAGCTCCAGGTTACACCAACCCATGGGATTGTTGCACGGCGGCGCTAGTGTGGCTTTGGCCGAAAGTGTGGGTAGCGCGGCGTCGATGCTGTTCGTGGATCCGGAGAAAAGTGAAGTCCGTGGAATTGAAATCTCGGCCAATCACCTTAAGGCGAAACGCGACGGGATTGTGACGGCTACGGCGCGGATCATCCACAAAGGACGCAGCATCCATCTTTGGGAAATCAGGATCACCGATGAACAGGACAACCTGGTTTGCCTGTGCAAATTGACCAATATGGTGTTGCCGAGAAGAAAAGCCTGATATCCCGATTTATGAATCCACTGATAATTAAAGCCCAGCAACATTTCAAAGCCGGATTGCCGTTTGCGGTATACAATAAACCCAATGCCGACCAGCTCATCGGGCTGTTCCAATGTGATAATCGGTTGCATTATGTTGCTGATTTTAAGGAATCCGGGTTTGTTTTCGCCCCGTTTTCAGGGAACAGAATAGTGCTTATTCCCGCAAGTGAATCGGAGGTTTTGATCGAAAGTTTCCAACCCGAAGCAACCGTCTACAACCATCAAACGCCGCTGGATTCGCAAAGCGGAATTTCTAAAGAAGACTACAAAGCCCTTGTGAATCGTGCGATTCAAGCCATCGGTGCGGGCGATTTTGAAAAAGTCGTTTTGTCGCGTACAGAAATCGTAAAACTCCAACAGTTTGATTTAAGAATTGTTTTGAAAAAACTGTTCGAATCTTATCCGTCGGCGTTCACCTATTGCTTTTTCCATCCCAAAGTAGGGTTGTGGCTGGGGGGATTTTCAGAGCAATTGCTGCGGATGAATCCAGGCGGATTTCAAACGATGGCAGTCGCCGGAACGCAGCCTTTCCACGAAAACCAAATCATTTGGGGTGACAAGGAAAAGGCCGAGCAGCAATTCGTGACCGATTTTATCGTCGATAGCCTGCAAGGTCAATCCACGAGCCTCAAGATTTCTGAGCCGTATACGATGCGCGCGGGTAATGTGATGCACATTAAAACCGATATACAAGGCAAATTAAAGGCTGGGGCAGGGTTGAAGGAAATGATTGAAATCCTGCATCCAACGCCTGCGGTCTGTGGTTTTCCTAAAGAACCCGCGCGCCAATTCCTGCTTGAGAACGAGGGTTACGACCGCGAATGCTACAGCGGATTCCTGGGCGAGTTCAATATAGATTTTACCACGAACGCCAACACCACCGATTTATATGTAAATTTGCGGTGCCTCCAAATCAAGCAAAACGAAGCGATTTTGTACGTTGGCGGCGGCATCACCAAAGACAGTGATCCTGAAAACGAATGGCAGGAAACCGTAAACAAATCGCTGACGATGAAGCATATTTTGGCGTAAAAAAATTGTAATAAATCCTTAGGGTAAAATGTATAGTTTTTCTGTAAGGGCGGTTTTTAAAAAAATTGTACTTTACCTTCAGGGAAGGGGCCGGTGTAATCCCTATTAAACAATGATGATATTTGATTACAGACCCGAGCGAACTGACCGAAGGAAAAATCTGCCTATTTTGTTAATCGTAAAACTTTAATTCCTTTGCTCCTAAATTGCAGGACATTATAAACACACAAAACATGAAATTAGACATATTAGCTTTTGGCGCACACCCCGATGATGTAGAACTGGGTTGCGGCGGCACCATCGCCAAAGAAATCGCACTCGGAAAAAAAGTAGGCATCGTCGATTTGACGCGTGGTGAATTGGGTTCGCGCGGGTCGGCCGAAATCAGGGATAGAGAAGCGGCCGCGGCGGCAGAAATTTTGGGCGTCTCGGTACGCGAAAACCTCAATATGCGCGACGGGTTTTTCGTCAATGACGAAGAACACCAGCTGGCCGTCATTCGCATGATCCGCAAATACCAACCCGATATCGTGCTCTGCAATGCGATAGATGACCGCCACATAGATCATGGCAAAGGCAGCAAATTGGTATCGGATGCTTGTTTTTTGTCGGGACTTGTTAAAATCGTGACGCAATACGACGGTCAAGACCAGCGACAATGGCGTCCGAAAACCGTTTATCACTATATGCAATGGAAGAATCTTACACCCGACTTTGTGGTAGACATCAGCGGTTACAACGAAAAAAGGGTAGAAGCGATTCTTGCGTACAGCTCCCAATTTTATGATCCAAATTCGACCGAACCCGAAACACCAATCGCGACCAAAAACTTCCTCGAAAGTCTCAATTACCGCGCGCAGGATTTGGGTCGGCTCATCGGTACCGATTACGCTGAAGGCTTCACTGCAGAAAGGCATTTGGCGGTCAATCGGTTAGGGGATTTGATTTAATTTTTTGAAATATTTCTTTGTATAATAAAACTTTTGCAATACATTTGCCCTCGTTAAAAATGGTGGTTGTAGCTCAGCTGGTTAGAGTATCGGTTTGTGGTGCCGAGGGTCGCCGGTTCGAACCCGGTCAGCCACCCATTAAGACCACAAAAGCCTTAGAGAAATCTGAGGCTTTTTTATTTTTGGACGATTCATTCCTCCGACATCGCCTTTCCAAATTTTTAAATAAAAAAGGCTTACGTCACGACACGTAAGCCTTTAGTACTAACTCATTCAATGTAATCTAAACTAAACGTTGTAAAAGTATCTTTTACAAACGCGGGAAAAGTGAATTTAGTGTTAAGTTACTGATAATTTATTATTTAGGCTTAATTGAAGGTGGTGGAGAAGAAATCGAGGAAACTTTTTTGCTGGTCGATGAAGACATTGTGCGATGCGTCTTCCCAATATTTCACATTGGCGTTGCCGAGGATTTGCTGCAATTGCGCAAGTTGCTCGGGCGAATACAATCCGTCGTCTTTTCCGTAAACGCCATAGATTTTCATTTTGCCCGCCACAAGTTTTTGCAGGTTTTTGGTGAGGTCAATCGAAGTGTAGTTTTCATTTTTTAGGAAACCCGCTGGTGCTTCGCGTGTCATTTCCCTAGACAAGGCAAAGCTGGGGTTTTGCGCTGCGGAGGTGTAAATCGCTTGCGCTTCGGCTGACATTTTTTTAGGCGAATAGAAACCGTTCTGCATAGCATGACCAAACGAATACGCGTAATATTCTACCGATGTCGGGTCCATCTTTTCAATCATGTCAATGTAATTGAGATTGACCGAATCATTTTTCTCAGTGTAGATTTTCCGGCACGAACGCAAAATGGTTTTGAACGTTTCCTGCAAAGATACCGGCGCGCCCACCAATTCGATCGATGCGATCTTATCGGGATTTTTTTCTGCAAACAAAACGGCGACAATCCCGCCAAAGCTGTGCCCAATCAGATTGGCTTTTTTGATATGGTATTGCTCGAGGAGGGCATTCAGGTCGGTGAATGTTTGCTCGAAATTGAATTGCGCGCTCGTGTCTTTCGAGCGTCCTTCGCCGCGTCGGTCGTAAACAATCACGTAAAATCCGCGGTCTGCCAACGCTTGTGCCGTGGTGACCTCAAACGCGGCGCAGTTGTAGCCTGGCCCGCCGTGCAGGAAAACGATGGGTTTGTCTTTTGGATTTCCGAAAGCCTTGCTGTACAGTTCTTGTGCGATTCCGCTTGAAGCGAGGAGCAGCATGGCGAAAAGGAGTGTCATTTTTTTTGTCATGGTTTTGATTTTTCGTTTTTGGATACTGCAACAGCGACAATGTTACAAAACAATTATTCTTTTTCGTTCAATTGCTTTTCGAGGCGCTCCAATTGGGCGATAGCATCATCGAGTTTTTGTCTTTGTTTTTTGATGGTTCTGGGCCGCAGGTAAAACCAGGCGAATGCCATCCAAAGAAAGGTGAGGCCGCAGTAAAGCCAGCGGTTCGCCACCGAGAGCAACATCGCGTATTCTATCATGTACAGTCCCAAACCGATGCCGAGCAGAATAAAATACAGCGACATCACCGTAGTTTCCAGGAACGCCTGTTTCTTTTTGAGCAGGAGCAATTGCTGCAAATAATCCGAATGGTTTTGCGCCGCGTCGTTTTTTCGCAACAGCGGAATCAGCTTTGAGGAAGCGATAATCTGCATCATCAATCCGGCCACTATAATCAATGCGCCGATTTTGGTCGTGATCATTTTGGGCTCAAAATAGACAATCACCCAAATGATGAAAGCCATAGTAGCCAGCAATAGCGCATTCCCGAGCACGATTTTGAGCATGACGCTTCGTTTGACACCTTTGGCTTTGGCGGCAATCGCGTCTGCGTTTATCGTTGGTCTTGTTTCTTGGCTTTGCCAGATTTCGTTAAAATTAATCTCCGTCATAGCGTTTGAATTTTTCGGTTAATTTTTCCTTGATGCGATGGATCCTGACTCTAACATTCGCTTCTGAAATCCCTACAATCGACGCGATTTCGGCCTGTTTGATATCTTCGAGTTCGAGCGAAATCACGATGCGGTCGATTTCCTTAAGCTCGCCGATACACGCGTACAGGAAAGCGATTTTTCCGTCGATCGGCTGTTCCTGATTTTCCGAGAGTTGCTCGGGAACCTCGCTTTTGGGCAGTCGCTTGCTGCGCTCGAGTTGTCGTAGGCAGTTGTTGACGGCGATGCGGTAAATCCAGGTGCTTATCGATGCCTCGTTGCGAAAATTGCCCAGGTTGTTCCAAACCGCAATGAACGTGTCCTGCGCCACATCCTTAGCCCAATCGGGATCGCCCAGGTAGCCGCAGCAAACCCGGTAGATCTTTTGCCAATACGTGTTATAAATGCTGTCGAATTCCATCTGTTTGTTGTGAGTTGCCGTTTGGATACGCGAAATCGGGAAATGTTACAAAATAAAAAACTCCGGGATTTCCCAGAGCTTTATCGTTTATTTCCCATCCTTGTCTACCACGGGGCGTTTGTCGCGGTTGGCGAGCTCCCAGGCAATTGCGAAGGCGTAGCGGGTTCGTTTGGTGAGCGCATCGAATTCGATTTTTTCTACATCGTCGCCGGGTTGGTGGTAATCAGCGTGGGTTCCGCTAAAGAGAAACACCGATGGGATGCCGTTCTTGGCGAAATTATAGTGGTCTGACCGATAATAAAATCGATTTGGGTCTGACCGTTCGTTGTATTTATAATCGAGCGTGAGTTGGAGGTCTTTATTGGCATCCACGCAAATTTGCTGCAAATCGCTCGACAGGTAATCCGATCCGATCAGGTAGATGTAATTGGAGTCATTGTGAAACTCATCGTGGCGTCCAATCATGTCAATGTTCACGTCGCCAACTGTATTGGCCAGCGGAAACAATGGGTTTTCTGAGTAATAGCGCGAGCCGTGCAAACCGTGTTCTTCGCCGGTCACATGCAAAATGAGCACCGAACGTTTGGGTCCGTGGCCCGCTGCTTTTGCTTTTTGGAACGCTTTTGCGATTTCGAGTATGGCCACAGTGCCCGAACCGTCATCATCGGCACCGTTATACACTTCTCCGTTCTTGACACCCACATGGTCATAATGCGCCGAAACCACGACAATTTCGTTTGGTTTTTCGGTTCCTTCAATGAACGCCCAAATGTTTTCGGAATCGGGAAGGTTCTCTTTGTATTTGGCATTGAGGAAGGCTGCCGGAACCTTTTGGTAATAGTCTGTAGCCCCTTCTGGGAACGGGATTCCGTGTTGGCGGTATTGTTCAATGAGGTAACGACCGGCTTTTTTTTGCCCTTCGGATCCGGTTTCGCGTCCTTCCATTTCATCCGAAGCAATTACGGTAAGGTTGGTTTTTAGAGCTTCGATCGAAATCTCATTGCTGTATTTGGCCAAGCCAGCCGCGCTATCTTTCTGGGTTGCGCAACTTAGGGCCAAGAACAGTAAACCGATTAAAAATATTTTTTTCATAAATTAATGGATATTGATGAAGGTGTAAATGACAAACAGGGACATGATGACCATGAGCAAAATAAAGTTGATCCAGAACAGCGCAACGCTCTTGACGAATGAAACCGCGCGTGATTCTCCATAAAAACGATGGTGCGCCGGGAAAAAATAGTAGAACATCCAGCCAAAACCAACGAAGTGGATCAGCAGGTTGAGCTTGTCTAAAATCCAGTAGTTTGCGTCCCAATCGAGCAAGAGATCCACCAGGAACAACAGCAAAATGATCAGCAACAGAAAGGAAAAATAGTGCAACGTGAAGATGCCATGGTCAAAATAATACCAGCGTTTCTTGCTGTGGAAAAGCCAAAGGAAAAATGCAAACAGTGGCATATAAATGAACAGTACTTTGGGCAGGTTGTGCAGGAAAGATTCCTTGAACTTTTCTATAATCTCTTCTCTGGTATTGTTGGTCTTGACAATAATGAACTTTTTGCTGAACCAATATTCAATGTCACTAAGCCTTTCGGATGGCGGCGCAAATTTTTGTACAGAATCGAGTTCTCGTACAGAATCGTACCCTAACTGGATAAAATCTTTACCCTCGGTGTCTTTTAAATTGAAATTGGTGTGGGTGTCTGCCTTAATCGAATCCTGGATCATGTTCAGCGTGTCCAGAACCGCAGCCATTTCGCTTACCTTAAGTTCTTTGACCGAAATGATACTGTCTTTCTCCTTCCCATTTTTATCAACCGTTTTCACCGAAGTGGTTTGGTTGCTTTTAATCAGGTGATCTTCAGAATCCGGAATCACCGTAAACAGAAAAAACGTCAGGAAACTGATAAATATGTAAAGCCTGACCGGTGCGAGGTATGACAGCCGTTTTCCCGAAAGATACTCTTTGGTGAGCGCAGCAGGCTTGAACAGCAGGTTCCTGATGGTACGCCAGAACGCATTCTCATAATGTGTCAAATCCTCAAAAAAGTGAATGAACAGGTGGTGGAAGGTTTTACGGCTGTCGGTATTTTCCTGTCCGCAATTTGGGCAATACCGCAATTCAACCACATGTCGGCAGTTGAGGCAGGTCTTGTCTTTTCGTAAGGCGCTTTTGCTCATAAAGTATTTTTACCGCGATAAATATACTTATTTTACAAAACTTCCTTGAGGAAAACCAGCAAATGTTGCCACGACCTTTTGGCTGCATTGTCGTTGTAGGCAGCACCCGATTTGAGGTTGTTGCCCGCATCAGGGTCGGTAAAAGAGTGTACCGCGTCGGCGTAATAAACCATCTGCCAGTCGGCATAGGCGGCCTTGAATTCCTTGCGCAATTCCACAATGTCCTGCTCGGGTACGAATGGGTCGTCGGCGCCATGGCAAACCAGGACTTTTGCTGTAAACGGCGTAATGGGTCTTGCGGTATCGCGTCCGAGTCCGCCGTGGAATGATACGGCACCTTTTACGGCGAGTTGTCCGCGTACGGCCTCGAGTGCACCGGTTCCGCCAAAGCAGTAGCCAATCACCACGATTTTATCGGGATTTGCCCCGCTTTTAATCAATTGGTCGAGCGCCAGTTGGATGCGGTGCTGGTATTGGTCGTAATGTTTTTTGTAATAGCCTGAACGCTTGCCGGCTTCGTCGGTGTTTGCAGGATAATTGCCTTCACCGTAAATGTCGGCTACAAAGGCGTAATATCCCAAAGCTGCTAGTGCTGTTGCCGATTCGCGGGCATGGTTGTCGATGCCTTTCCAGGCCGGTAGGATCAGGATACCCGGTTTGTTTTTGAGTGATTTGGATGGAATGGCCGCAACACCGTTGAGTTTTTGGGCGGCATCAGTATAAGCGACTGGTTTGAGCTGGGCCTGCGAAACGACAAATACAAGGCAGGCAGCCAGTGCGATTGCATATTTTTTCATGGGAGTTTTTCGTTTTAACAAATATACAAAGGGCTTTTTCGGTTCGGTTAAATTTAGGGCAAAAAAAATCCAAATTCCAAAACACAATCTAAAACGATTGGTGCAGTTGGAATTTGGGATTCTAAAATCTAAAATTTATTTCTTAGGCTGGCTTTTGGTTTTTTTCTTTTTGGTTTTTTCGGCCTCCAATTTTTTCCGGTCTTTTTCGGCCTGTTCCTTATTGCGCTGGTCTTGAGTAGCCGATTGCGCGGCGCTGTTCTCAAGCCTAGCTTCGGTTGGCGTTGGTGGCTCTTGTTGTAACTTTTCCTGTGCCTCTTCGGTTGGATTTTCGGTCTTATCTACTTGTGCATTGCCGTAATATACGCTGCCTATGGTAAGAACCAGGGCGATCAAAAACTTTTTCATTCGGTGTTTTTTAGTGATTAATATTCTTAAAATTACGATTTCAGAATCGGGCAACGCGGATATTTATGCCAATTAACCTATCTTTAACGGCCATTTTTAGGATCTCAAAAAAGTAACGCTGTATTTTATGGAACCCAATATTAAAACCCCGCAACAATACGTAGATCAATTGCCCGAAGAAAGGAAACAGACTATCGAGAGACTCCGGAAAACCATCTTAGAGAACCTTCCCGAAGGTTTTGAGGAAAGTATGAGTTATGGCATGATCGGTTATGGTGTGCCGCACCGTTTGTATCCGCCGGGTTACCATTGCGACCCGAAACTGCCGTTGCCTTTTATGAGCCTGGCTTCGCAGAAAAATTTTATCGCGTTGTACCATATGGGCATCTACGCGTCGCCGGCGCTACACGATTGGTTTGTGGCCGAATATCCCAAACACGCCAAGTACAAGTTGGATATGGGCAAAAGTTGCATTAGGTTTAAAAAACCAGAAGACATTCCGTACGACTTGATTGGACAACTTGCGTCAAAGATGACGGTCAACGAATGGATTAGCGGTTACGAATCGCAATTTCGCCCAAACAAATCCAGTTAAATCAAGTCGGTGTTGTAGAATCGGATGGTGTTGGCGATTTTGGCCAGACGCAACTGCGCTACCTTTTCCTCGTTGATTGAATCAGAAAGCAACTGTGCGATTTGCATCTCCTTGAGGTTCTCGGCATAGGTAGCAAGCGTTCCGTAAGTGGCGGTTTCAAATTGCTCGATTTGGCTCATGCCCAGAATAATGCCTGCATCGCGAACGGTTCCGAATTTGGTGTCTTCGATATTGAGGTCAATACTGTCCAATAAAGTTTCAATGATCACCGATTTGTCTATTTGCGGTTCTTCCGAAAGGATGGCAAAAACGTCTTCAAGTCTGATCACTTGCAGTTTGGTCTCTTCCTGGTGGATGGTGAGCGCCTCAATCAAATCAAAAGAGCACGAATTTTTAATGAGTTTTGGAAAAGCGCGAAGCAGCGTTTTCTCTACACAATACAATGATTTGAGTTCGCTCGTGAGCAGGTCACGCAATCCGGATTCTCCGTCAAATCGATGTCTGGTAGGCCTTACGTTCTCGAAATGAACTTCAATGTTCTCGAGATTCTTTTTAGCAGTATCCATGTATTTTCAATTTTTTGTTAGGGCAAATTTGGGGTTCGCTTGTCTTAGTATAGGGTCGTTTAAAAATTGGGAATGCTGTAACTAAATTTCCGAATACAATAACACCACAAATAACGTTTAATTTACTTTTGTATTGCGCGAAAAAACGGTATTTTCGATAAACGACACCACAAAAATACTGGTAATAATCGCAATTTGTAAGTCTATTTATGACATTTTTAAGATTATATCCGACCAACAACACTAAATAAATAGGCAATCTGCCGGCTTTTTCGAATGATTTTTAAACCCAAATTTTTGACCTGCTTGTTGTTGCTTTGCTGCTGTGAAGTGGTCGTTGCGCAGGACAAACCTAAAGGTGAAAATCAGGCGCAGATGTACAAGAACATCGAGCAGTATTCTAAAAAGAGAAAATTCACGACCTTTCTACACAAGCTTATTTTTGAACCGATGACCAAGAAAAAGGTCACCAAGAAAATTACAGTGGCTAAAAAACAAAGCTATTCGCCGTTTGAATGTAAAATCATTCGAAAAATCAACATCACCACGCTTGATCCATTTGGATATTCCGAAAAAGATACGCTCGTAAGGACAGAAAGATTTCCCTATAAAGTAGGTAATGCCATCCACAATAAGACGCACAACCTCGCCATTAAGAACCTGTTGCTTATCAGGAGAAATACCGAGTTGGACACCTTGCGTTTACTCGAGTCGGAGCGTCTAATCCGCAGTCAGCGCTACATTCGCGGCGTGGCCATTAACCTCAAGAACGTTTCAAAGGATTCGGTAGATGTTTACATCCGGGTGCTCGATTCGTGGAGTTTGATTCCCGATTTTTCTATCTCCAGCAGCACCTCGACCTTTAAACTGCGCGAACGCAACTTTTTGGGAACAGGGCATGAATTTTCGAACGCCTATCGCAAGAACCTCAAAGGAGCACACGATGCGTTCAGTTCAAGCTACACCATCCCCAATATCATGAACACTTATGTGCGCGGCGTGCTCAGTTACGACATAGATGTAGACCGCAATTACAGCAAATTTATTAGTATCGACCGACCTTTTTATTCTACTTATGCGCGGTGGGCAGGCGGTATTTATCTTGACCAGCAGTTTCGCAATGAAATCCGTGTCGATTCTAATGCGGTAGAGAATGTGCAACACTATAAGTACAATTCGCAAGATTATTGGGGTGGCGTCTCATTTCCTTTCCTCAAGGGCAACACCGAGGAAAACCGTTCGACCACGTTGGTCATGAGCGCGCGCTACCTCGACAAGGATTACATCGAGCAGCCCGATATCAAATATGACACTTTGCGGGTATTCTCGGATGAGGAAATTTACCTGGCAGGCATCGGTATTTCGTCCAGGAAATATACGCAGGACAAAAATGTACTTAGGGTCAACGTAACCGAAGACATCGGCTCAGGGCTATACGCGGGTTTGACGGCGGGTTACCAAAGAAAGAATTTCAGGTGGCGTCCGTATTACGGAAGTCGTTTTTCTTACGGGCGATACTATGATTTTGGTTACCTGAGTGCCAATGTAGAGTATGGTACTTTCTTTTACAAAAAGGTACAGGAGCAGAGCGTGTTTAACTTCAGCATGGTGTACTTTTCGCACCTTTTTGGAGGCGGACGTTGGCAGTTCAGGCAATTTGTAAAGCCGCAGCTCATTATTGGCAATGACCGCTTACCCACACTGGCCGATCAAATGACCTTGGATGGCGAAACCGGAAATGGCATCCAGGGATTCAACAATACCGCATTATTTGGCACCAAGAAATTGCTCGTGACATTCCAGACCCAAGGGTATTCGCCCTGGAATATTTACGGATTCCGCCTCAATCCTTTTTTGAGTTATACGATGGGTATGCTGGGTTCGGCCAACCGGGCGTTTAAGGACAGCCGGCTCTACTCGCAGTTTGGCATTGGCTTTATCGTGAGCAATGACTATTTGGTGTTTAGCTCGTTCCAGATGTCATTTTCTTTTTATCCTACCATTCCCAACAACGGCGATTCAATCATCAAGACCAATTCATTCCGGACGTATGACATTGGGCTGCCCAACTTTGAAGTAGGCAAACCCACGCTCGTGCCTTACCAATAAAGCTTTCGCGACGAGATATTGCAATGATTTCTGTGATTGTTGTAAGAGAAACCTTTAGCTGTAGATGTACCTTTACATCATACAATAAAGTTCAACTCAAATAGTAGAAAGCCATGAAAAAGATTACTTACTTAATTATAGGAATGATGTTACTTTCCTTTAATTTATCCGAAGCACAAGTACAACTCGATACCATTTACATCCGCCAAAAACCAGTTTCTACTTATGTAGAAGTGAGATATTACTACTATCCCAACTTGCAGGCCTATTTTGATACAAAAATTGCCATGTATCTTTATAAAAAAGACGGTGCCTGGATCAAATCAGAAACCTTAGATCCAACGACGCGCGGATACTCTATCAAAAACGGCGCTTACGTGATGCTTAAAGGATTTACAGAAGACGAACCGTACAACTACTTCGAACAACACAAAGCCAAATATCCCGCCGATTATTCGAGCAGGCCAAAACCAAAAACCAATACTTCTATTGCGTCTTTGGACTTGTAAAACACAGTTATTTTAATTGGGGACGAAAATACCTCAACCTTGCGATCTAAAGATTCCAGGTGTTGAGGTATTTTTTTGCGCTTTCAATATAGTCGTGTTCTTTTTCTACGAAAGCCCTCGCACGCGCACCGATAGCAGTAATTTCGGTTGGATTTTCAATCAAATAAGACAACTCGGCGACCAAATAATCCACATCGGGTTTGGCGTTGATGTTGACTTTTTGCGTTAGGTTGTAAAACGCTTCAAATTCCTTTTCTGCACCCGTGAAAACCACTTTTCCTTTGGCCATCGCTTCGAGCGCATTGAAACCCTGGTCAAACGAATAGGCCATATCCAGAAGAATGTGTGCGCGGTTGTACGATTCAATATATTCGGCATACGGCACGCTTCGGGTCGTAATAATTTCAACTTTGTCGCCGTATTTTTTTTGGATGATCTCTAGTGCTTTTTCAAAATAATCGTTGCCCTTCTTGTAATAATTCTCGGTATTGATGCCGTGGAAAATCACAATCTTATCTAGTGGAGGTAAAGCTACAGATGCAATTTTACTGATGTTGATCGGGTTGGGAATTATTCCCAGGTATTTCGCATCGCCTTGCATTGGGATGTCGTAATCGATGTCCGAAGCAATAATGCCAACAATATTCTGATAAATGAAATCGTGCAGTTTTTTATATTCCTTTTTTCGAAACTTGAGCACATTGAAAAAATCCTTTTTGCTGATTTTTCCCACGAGGTAAGGCTGTATGATGGATTTCTTCTCCGGATGCTCAAATTCGTATTTTACTGTCAGGTAATCGGTGCTACAACACAACAGGAATGCCTTTTTGTTATTTTTAAACAGGAACTCGAGGATTTTTTTCTCGTAATCGTAACCACAATAAAACGGATTTTCGTTGATGAGCTGTACCACATCGAAACCCGTCAGCTCGTTTTGGTATTTTTGAAATTGCCGGTAAGTGAAGTAGGAGTTGATGTTGAAACCCGTCATTCGATGAAACCCGTATTTGAATTTCCTCAAAAAAGCCGAATTCCATTTTCTCACGATTGGATAATCTACCGGATAATTCTTAAAGCCATCGTTAAATCCCAAGATGACAACCCGATGGCCCAATGCTTCCAAGCCTTCCTTCAAAGAATTGTGCAAGCGGCTGAATTCACCAATGAGAAGAATGTCCATATATTGTTATCTTTGGCAAATATATTTACATTTTCAGAATAATAATGGATACTGCCAAAACTAAAATCGCCATCTTCTCGCATGCACTTGGCGGTGGCGGTGCAGAACGTTTTGCCGGGCATTTGAGCTTTATCCTCGATGGTCTCGGTTTTGAAATCCACAACATTATCCTCACAGAAACCCAGGATTACGATTACGCCGGCGTGTTGCTCAATTTGGGAGCACTCGCCAAGATCGAGCCGCGCTGGAAACGCAAATTCGTCAAGGCGGGTTTGCTTAAAAAATACCTCGAGGATTATCAAATCGGTACCATCATAGACAACCGCCCGCGCAATTTCCAGCTTTCCGAATGGTTCACACGACAGATTTACGGCAAACGAAAAGTGTATTACCTGATCCAGAACCACAACCTCCAAAATTATTTGCCCAACAGTGTAGGGTTGGCGAAGATTCTTTACGGTCAAGCCGAGAAAATCATCTGCGTTTCAAAAGCGATTGAAGACAAGGTCAAAAGCAAATACTATTTTAAAAACACGGTAACCATCGAAAATCCCGTCGGATTTGCCGAAAATTCAAGTACCGAATTGCCGCCATTACCAGAAAAATTCGTCCTTTTCTTTGGACGCTTCGACGAAAAAGCCAAGAATTTCACCTTGATGCTCGAAGCCTATTCCTTGTCCGGTCTTTGCGAAAAAGGTGTCCAACTCGTGCTCATGGGCGAAGGTGCCGACCAGCATCTCATCGAATCACTGATACAAAAACACCAATTGGGCGACTGCGTCACAATATTGCCTTACCAGAAAAACCCGTTTGGCATAGTCAAAAAAGCGAGGTTTACGTTACTCACGAGTCATTTTGAAGGTTTTCCGTTGTCATTGGCCGAATCACTCGCCAACGGTACGCCAGTCGTTGCCGTCGATTGCGAGTCGGGCCCACGCGAAGTCATCCAAAACGAACAAAACGGGCTTCTCGTGCCCAATTACGATGTCGATGCACTCGCGAAAGCGATGAACCGAATGGTCGATGATGAAGTGTTGTACGCGCGTTGTAAAGCCAATGCAGCCGCCAGCGTGAAATACCT
This sequence comes from Flavobacterium sp. UBA7665, assembly GCA_002483285.1. Taxonomy (GTDB): domain Bacteria; phylum Bacteroidota; class Bacteroidia; order Flavobacteriales; family Flavobacteriaceae; genus Flavobacterium. The sequence continues at coordinate 173,670 of DLHP01000030.1, read as the reverse complement.
CTCACTCGAATCCATTGCCGAAAAATGGGCGCAAATCCTGCCAAAACCGCTATGAAAGATACGTCATTAGTCACTTGGGGCGATTTCACCGACCTCTACTATAAAGCCAAATTCAAAGGCACGCGGTTTATTTTGTCGCGATTGTTTCGCGTTTCGCTCGAAAGCCGTGTGGCCACCAAATGGGACGTTTACGCCTCGGTTTCAGATTTTTGGATCATCCCCGAAATCAAGAAAACCTGGAACCGCAAAATCTCGGGCGATGAAAATACGTTTTACGAGGATTATTTCTGGAACAAATACCTGAACGATAAAAGCAACGTCAATCTGCTCTCGATTGGTTGCGGCGACGGCGGACACGAACGCAACTTTGCCAAATACCCTAATTTTGAAAGTATTACCGGTATTGATGTGTCGCAAGGCAGCATCGATAAGGCCAAACGTTTGGCCAAGGAACACCACTTCGACATCGACTATTTTTGCGATGATTTTTTCAGGATGGATTTTGGCGGTAAGAAATTCGACGTAATCTTATTCAATGCGAGTTTACACCATTTCAACGATATCGACGGTTTTCTCAAAAACCATATTGCGCCTTTACTCACAGACAACGGAATTGTGCTCGTCAACGAATTCTGCGGACCCAATCGTTTGCAATGGCGGCAGTCGCAGCTTGCCGAAGCCAACCGTTTGCTAAGGGAATTGCCCGCTGTCTACAAAACCTTACTCGATGGGAAAAGCGTGAAGAAAAAAGTGTACCGTCCGGGTTTGATCCGCATGCTGCTCAACGATCCGTCGGAAGCGCCCGATTCAGAAAACCTGGTTCCGGCCTTGCGACAAAATTTTACGGTGGTCGAAGAAAAGCCGCTCGGTTGGAATATTACACACATCCTGCTCAAAGACATCGCGCACAATTTCCTCAAAGACGATGCAACCGCCAAACAACTGATTGCCAATCTGGTTGCCGCCGAAGACCGATTCTGTCAAACCCACGGCGAGAACGACGCGATGTTTGGCGTCTACCGCAAAAAATCTATTTGAAAGCCGAACGGCTGATTCCCAGCCTCACGAGCAGTAGGTTCAATTCAATCAATCCTTTTAAAACCGTTGCAGGCAGGTCTACGAGTACGCGTTTCTTCAATGACAAATTTCGCAGGTCGATGGCGCGTCGGTATTCCGTGAACAACGCCAAGTTGCCGTGGAGCTTGCAGCGCACCGCAAAAGAATAGCGGTTCAAATCAAGGAATTTTTTAAGTTTTGCGTTGGATTTTTCCTCTGTGGCAAATTTAGAGAAATCGAGTTTTTTAACGTGTGCTTTGTTTTTAGAAAGGCTCTGCGCATCATAAACATAGCGCGCGAGTATTTTTGAAGAGAAAACTACCGGATATTTCAGTCCCATCCGAATCCACAGATCGGTATCCTGGCCACTTTTGATGTTGGTGTCGAAGTTGCCGATTTCCTCAAACAGGCTTTTCTCGAATACCGCGCAAGACGTACAAATGGCGGTGGTTCGGGTGCTGGCGTCGAAGTAATCCACGATTTGTGCGTCAGGCCCGAGCGCAATCGAATACTGCGCGGGGAACACTTTTTCGGGCATTTCAATCTCTATCGCCGCGGCAAAAATCTTCTCGTAGGCAAAGCGGTTGGTTAGCCGAAACATCTCCTGCAGGAAATCAGGATACCAATAATCATCGGCATCGAGGAAGGTGAGGTAACGCGAAGTGGCTTGCGCGATTCCGAAATTCCGGGCAGTCGAGGCGCCGCCGTTTTCCTTTTCAAAATACCGGACGCGGTCGTCTTTGAAACCGGCAATCACTTTGGCGCTGTCGTCGGTCGATCCGTCGTTGACCAAGATCAGCTCGAAATCGGTGAAACTTTGTGTGAGCACGCTGTCGAGCGTCGCCTTGAGAAAGGCCGCCTTGTTGTAAACCGGTATGACAATCGAGAAATAAGGCATTACATTTTGGGTTTGGTCAATACAAGAATGGTTTCGTCGGTGCTTAAACCATAACGGTTTTCATCGGTGGTATATTTCCTGACGTCGACTGTAAAACCGGCCGCCGAAAGCCGTTCCTGCAAACCGTCTACCGAGTAGATGCGCACGTGGTCTTCCTGTCCGAAATGCTTCAACCGATCGGTCTCACTCACAATGCTGTCGTCTTCGTAAATGTCGCCGTCCTTGAATGGCGTCTGTACCAAAGCGGTCGCGCCGGGTTTCATTACCCTGAAAAGTTCCTGCATGGCCAAACGGTCGTTGGAGATGTGCTCGAGGATGTGGTAACAGATAATTAAATCGTAAGTGTTGTCGGCGGCGGCCAATTGCGTGATGTCGAATTGGTGGTCGGCCATGAAATCGCCAGAAAGGTCGGTACTTTCGTAACGGATACCATCTATTTTTTTCATGCGGCGGTACAGGCAACGCGAAGGCGAAAAATCCAAAACACTCATGCCGGGATTTAAAAATTCTACCTGGATCAATTGCCACAAACGGCGGTTTCTTCGCAGGCTGCCGCAATTGGGACACAGCAAATCGTCGCGGTGGTTGACCACGAAATGGTCGAGTTTTTTACCGCAGACATTACACTCAAAACGGTTTCCGCTATTAAAGATAGAATACAAGCCACGCAATTTCTCCTCATGCTCGAACAACAATCGGCGTGGGATGAGTTTGGTAGCGATTTTTTTGAGCGCGTTATACATGGCCGTTTTTTTCAAGGTTACATAAATACCCGATGCGGTACAGGTCAAAAATCCGCAGCGACGGATAAGCACTCGATAAATTGGTCAATAACAGGGATCGTGTTGCGCGATGCATAACGGCAAACAAACCCACGAGATTGAGTCTTTTCAAACGGTCGAACAGTTTTGAAATCCTAAGGTAATTGGGCGTCAACAGCTTATGGTCGGTAAGGAATTTGAGTGCGATCAGAGATTCATTTTCTTTGCGGATGGCGGTCTCGAAAACGTCGATTCCCAAATGGTAAACCGGATTTTTGATGTGGATGATGGGCACTTGGGCCTGCATTAAGTCGTACGAAAACAAAGTGTCTTCATGCCGCAGGTTGGGAATTTCTTCGTTGAAAGCGACTTTTGAAAATATGGATTTGTGGATGGCAAAATTGAGCGTAAGCAAAGACAAATATGGATTTCTACGTCGTCTTTTGGCCGAAAGTGCTTCGCGTTTGCTACCGTAAAGCCAACGGAATACACGTCTTTTATCGGGTCGGATTCCTTGGTATAAAATACCACCGTTGACTACCTTGGGTTCGGCATCGAGATAAGGCAAATAGGTAGCAATCAGTTTTTTATTCTTGGGTAAAACGTCGGTATCGAGGAACAGCAACCAATCATAACGTGCCGTTTTAGCGAGCAGGTTCCTGATTTTGCTGCGCCCGATGTTGGTCTCTAAAATGGCATAACTCGCGTGCTCGAGCTCGTTGATTTTATCGTTGTTGGTGTAACGCTGCGTCGAGGCGTCATCAAAACACAAAATTTCAAATGCAATCCCAGCCTTGGTCGCTTGCGCCTGGATTTCACAAACCAGCGGAAACGCTTCGTAGTTGTACACCGGGATTAAAATGGAAAGCATCGGGAGGTTTTAAGTGATATATTTGCAAAGAAAATATTTTTTATCCGAACAATGGAAATTATTAGCAGAATTGATATCGCCAAAATGATTTGCGCCAGAATTGAAAGCCAGTCGGCCGAACTTCAATTGCAATTTTCAAGTTCAAAAGACGCGATTGGATATTGTTTTCTCGATGATTTACTGCCCGAGGATTTTGCCAAACAATTGTACAGCGTTTTCCCCAAACCGCACGAAATGGTGCTCAAGAAAAGCATCCGTGAAGACAAATACGTGGCGGCGCAAATGAACCAATATCACCCGTTGCTCGAGGAGACGATTTATGCGTTCCAGGATAAAAAAGTGGTAGAACTGATCGGTAAAATCTGCGGAATCGAATCGGCCATTCCGGATGAAAATTTATACGCGGGCGGACTTTCTGGCATGGCACACAAACAATTTCTCAATCCGCATCTCGACAACTCGCACGATAAGGATCGCGAACGTTGGCGAGTCTTGAATTTGTTGTATTATGTGACGCCCGATTGGGAGGAATCTTATGGCGGAAATTTAGAGTTGTGGCCCAATGGATTGAAGGAAAAACAAATCACTGTCCACAGCAAATTCAACCGATTGGCGATTATGGCTACGCACAACCATTCGTTGCATTCGGTATCGCCTGTGACTTTTGATGGTTTCCGTTGCTGCATCTCGAATTATTATTTCTCGAAAACGCCCTTGCTAGAAACCGATACCTTTCACGTGACTTCTTTCCGCGGACGTCCAGAAAATGCAATAAGCGATTTGATTTTACAATGCGATACTTTCCTGCGCATGGCCATCCGCAAGATTTTCAAAAAGGGAATCAAAGAAAATCCCCACGTCTATAAAAAGGAGAATTAAACCGTACGCTGTACGACCTCGAAGATTTTTCCGTCCTCGCATTTGAGCGTTTTGGATGGGAATTTCATGAGCAAGGCGTAATCGTGTGTGGCCATGATGACCGTTTTTCCGTTCTCGTTGATTTTGCGCAATACGCCCAATACTTCTACGCTGGTTTGCGGATCGAGGTTTCCGGTAGGTTCGTCGGCGAGGATGAGTTCTGGATCATTCAAAAGCGCACGCGCAATCGCGGTACGTTGTTGTTCACCGCCCGAGAGTTGGTGCGGCATTTTGTCGGCTACCGATTTCAAATCGACTTTGTCTAAGCATTCATCGATTTTGTGCTGCATTTCTTCCTTGTCTTTCCAGCCCGTGGCTTTGAGCACGAACAACATATTGTCGCTCACGCTGCGGTCGGGCAGCAATTTAAAATCCTGGAATACGATGCCGATCTTACGTCGCAGGTACGGAATGTCGCTTTCCTTGAGGTTGGCCAAATCATAATCTACGATGCTGCCTTGTCCTTCAACAAGTTTAAGGTCAGCGTATAGCGTTTTCATGAAACTGCTTTTTCCGGTTCCGGTTTTCCCGATGATGTAGATGAATTCGCCGTGGTTGACCTCGAGATTCACGTTAGAAAAGATGACTTTTTTCTCTTGATAAATGGCTACGTTCCTAAGAAAAACGATTGGTTGCGACATGTGGTTTTGTTTTGCGGTAAAAGTAATAAGATAACGTTGGCTCTCCAAATAAATTTTGCCACTAAAACGCCGCTGTTTACAAAAATGTTTATAATAAAAGCCTAAAGCGGGTCGTTATACCTTGCAGAGTAGCTTAATTTTGAATTTCTAAACCATTAAGAAAATGCACCAACTATCCCGTTTTTTTCTCCTGCTTTTTTTCGTTGTTTCTGCTGGCGTTTCGGCCCAAAAATCGGCCATCTACACGCACGAACTCGAAGATTATGACAGGGCGGTTTCGCTGTACAGGAACAACCAGTATTTATCGGCACAACTGATTTTTGACAAAGTAAAATCAGAAAGCAAAAGCCTCGAAGTGCAAGCCGATTGCAGCTATTACAGCGCCAATTGCGCCATAAGGCTCAACCAATCGGGTGCGGATGAAGCGATGGAAAGTTTCGTTCGCGATTACCCCACAAGCCCGAAGCAAAATCAGGCGTACATTGAAGTGGCGCACTTCTATTTTGATCAGGGCAAATACCCACAGGCGCTCGAATGGTTTGACAAGGTCGATGAAAATTCACTGAGTTACGACGACCTCGACAAATTCAACTTCCAGAAAGGCTACAGTTTTTTCTCGGCAGGTAAGAAAAAGGAAGCCACGCCGTATTTTAATAAGGTCGTAAATTCCAAGGATTTTGGTTCGCAAGCCAAGTATTATTTGGGTTTCATGGCGTATGAAGGTAACGACTACAAAGAAGCCACGAAGTATTTCGATGAAGTTTCGGGCGAGGAAAAATACAAGGAGAAACTATCGTATTTCCAAGCCGACATGAATTTCAAACTCGGTAAGTTTGAGAAAGCCATCCAAACCGGGCAAACGGCGATGGCCAAATCCAACGCGCTCGAGAAATCCGAGCTCAATAAAATCATCGGTGAAAGCTATTTCAACCTCAAGCAATACGATAAGGCGATTCCGTACCTAAAAGAATACAAAGGCAAGAAAGGCCGCTGGAACAACACCGATTTTTACCAATTGGGTTACGCGTACTATCAACAAAAAGACTACGAGAATGCCATTTCGCAATTCAATAAAATCATCGACGGTAAGGATTTCGTAGCACAAAATGCCTATTACCATTTGGGGGAAAGTTATTTCAAGACCGATAGGAAGCAGCAGGCTTTAAACGCGTTCAAGAATGCTTCGGAAATGGATTTCGATCTTAAAATTCAAGAAGATGCGAGTTTGAATTACGCAAAACTCAGTTATGAAATCGGGAACTCGTACCAATCGGTTCCGGATGTTTTGGCAAATTTCCTCAACAAATACCCAAATTCACCGAGCAAAACTGAAGTCGAGACTTTGCTGATCAACTCCTACATTACTTCTAAAAACTACAAAGGCGCACTCGATTTGCTCGAGAAAAACAAATTCTCAAACAAAGCGGCCTACCAAAAAGTGACTTTTTATCGAGGACTCGAATTGTACACCGATGGCAGTTACGCCGACGCGCTCGTGATGTTCAAAAAATCAATCGCACAACCCAGCGATGCCAAGTTTTCGGCGCGTGCCACATTCTGGAAAGGCGAAACCGAGTATGTGCTCGACAATTTCAACGAAGCGCTACTCAGCTTCAAGCAATTTGTGGCTTTTCCCGAAGCCAAATCGACACCCGAAAATAAAAATATCAATTACAATATCGCCTACGCTTATTTCAAGCAAAAGGAATACGACCAGGCCGGGAATTATTTCCAGAGTTACCTTGAAACAGCCAAAGACGACAAAACCCGCCTCGTTGATGCGTATCTCAGGCTCGGCGATTGCCGTTTCGTGACCGCGAAATATTGGCCCGCGATGGACGCGTACAATAAAGTCATCGAACTCAAAGGTGTGGATGCCGATTACGCAGCTTTCCAGAAAGCGGTGAGCTACGGATTTGTGAGCAAAAACGACCGTAAGATTGAAGATTTGAACAAGTTTGTTGGGGCGTTTCCAAAATCGCAATATCGCGATGATGCATTGTTTGAGTTGGGGAATACTTACGTTTCTGAAAAGAAAAATGATTCGGCGATCAAAACTTATGACCAACTGATTAACGAGAACAGGAACGGCTCGTATGCGTCGAAAGCGATGCTCAGACAAGGCTTGATTTATTACAATGCCGACAACGATGCGCAGGCTTTGGTGAAGTTCAAGAAGATCGCTTCTGAGTTCCCAAAAAGTCCCGAAGCGCTTGAGGCAGTTGCTACGGCCAGGCTCATTTATGTCGATAATGGAAAGGTCGATGAATACGCATCGTGGGTTCGTACGCTGGATTTCGTTGAGGTTTCTGATGCCGACCTCGACAACGACACTTACGAAGCTGCCGAAAAGCAATTCTCGCAGAACAACACCAAACAGGCGATTTCGACTTTGAGCAATTACACGGTGAAATTCCCGAACGGCATCCACTCGCTTAAGGCGAATTTCTACCTCGCTCAGTCTTATTATGCCGACAATCAGCCCAATAACGCGATCCCGAATTACGAGTTCGTCGCTTCGAAAGCAAGGAATGAATTTACCGAGCAATCACTGGTTCGCCTCGCCGAAATCTACATGAAAAAGAATGATGATGCCAAAGCGGTTGCCACTTTAAAACGACTCGAAACCGAAGCCGATTTCCCGCAGAACGTGACTTTCGCGCAATCGAATTTGATGAAAACCTATTACGAGCAAAAGGATTACCCGAATGCCGTGGTGTATGCCGACAAGGTTTTGGCGAATCCTAAAATGGATGACAAGGTCAAATCGGATGCGCAAATTATCGTGGCGCGTTCGGCCATGAACTCAGGCGATGAGACCAAGGCCAAAGCCGCTTATGCCAAACTCCAAGCAATTGCCAAAGGCGAATTGGCTGCCGAGGCGTTGTTTTACGATGCGTATTTCAAAAACAAGGAAGGCAAGTACGAGGCATCGAACACGTCGATCCAAAAACTTACGAAAGATTATTCGGGTTACAAATACTTCGGCGCGAAAGGGCTCGTGGTCATGGCCAAGAATTTCTATGCGCTCAAGGACAGTTTCCAGGCCACTTACATCTTAGATAGCGTGATCAAAAATTTCGCGAATTACCAGGATGTCGTGGACGAGGCGCAATACCAGCTAGACATGATTAAGGGAGAAGAATCGAAAACGAATTCATCAATCCAGAAGTAGAAAAAAGACGAAAGACCGCTGCGCTGCAAGATAAAAGATGCTTTCCACCAAAAATCAAACTATGAAAATCAACATCCAATATACCTTCACAATTTTAATTCTTGCCGGATTGCAAACGGCGTTCGCGCAGAAGAAAGACGAGAACATCGGGACCGAAGTGGTCAACGTCGTCAAACCCTACACGCCCACGATTTCCGACGCATTCAAGGTCAAGGAAACGCCCACGATCGAGGATGAGGAAACCACCAAAAAAGAACCCATCAAATATTCGATTTTTTCATTTCCGGTGGCTTCGACCTTTACGCCTTCGAAAGGACGCGCAGCGGGTGTCGATAAGGCCAAACAGGAACAATTGTACAAGAACTATTTTACCGGCGGCATTGGAAATTTTGTGACCTTGCTCGGAGAGTTGTACATCACCGAAAACATCGGTGACAACGATTATGTGGCCGGAAATATCAAGCATTTGTCGTCGGCGGGTGGTATCAAGGACGTGTTGCCCAAAGATGCGTACATGACTTCGTCGATTGATTTGACCTATGGTAGCAAAACCAATGAAATAGGCTGGAACATCGATGCGGGTTACCAATTGCAAAAGTACCGTTGGTACGGAATGCCTGAAACCTTCGACCAGTTGTACACACCAGAGCAGCGGCTGTTGATTTACAACGACATCGATGACGGGTTCACCTACAACGACATTTACGTGGGCGGAAAAATCAAATTCAACGAAGGCGTTTTCAACGACATGACGCTCAAATACGAACGCTTTTCTAACAACTACGACTCGGCAGAAAACCGCTTCATTGCCAAGCCAAGTTTCCAGGTAGACATCCAAAACAAAACGGTAAAAGTCAATGTGATGGCCGATTATGTGGGCGGCGAATTCGACCGCATCTACGATGTGGCCGTTCCGCTCAAATATGGCTATGCGAATTTTGGCGTGCAGCCGAGTTTTTCGATGGCCAAGGACGATTGGTCGTTCAATATCGGTGGAACTGTGGTATACAGCCTGGATACCGAAAGCAATAGCAAGAACGAATTTCACATCTACCCAAAATTCAATGCCTCGCTTAAAATCGTAGGTGATTTGATGGTGTTTTATGCAGGTGCCGAAGGTGGACTGGACCAGAATTCTTACCGTCAACTCACGAACCAAAATCCATTTTTGTCCCCAAATACATTCATCATCCCAACCGACCGACAGTTCGACCTTTTTGGTGGTTTGCGCGGGAAATTGTCGAATTACATCAGCTACAACATCAAGGGCTCGCTCGTGAGTGAACGCAACAAGGCGTTATTCCTCAAGAATTCGTTCAATGGAAGTTTGGCCGACCAACAGGCCTATCGTTACGGCAACTCGTTCGGTGTGGTGTATGACGATGTCAAAACCGTGAATTTCTTTGGTGAAATCAAGGCCGATTTGTCTAAAAATGTTTCTTTTGGCATCAACGGAAGCTTTAGCTCGTATGATACCAAGTTTGAAGCCGAACCGTGGAATTTGCCGGCAATCCAACTCGGTGCCAACCTCGACGTGAAGATCACCGAAAAATGGTTTGCCGGAACCAACCTGTTTTTTGTAGGGGAACGAAAAGACCGATTCATGCGCGTCGATTTGCTTGTGCCGGTATCCGAAGTCAGGAAAGCCGATAGTTATTTTGACGCGAACCTGCATGTTGGATATAACTTCAGCGAGCGTTTGTCGTTCTTCTTGCGTGGCAACAACCTTGCTAACCAGAACTACCAGAAATGGCTGGATTATCCGGTGCAGCCGATTCAGGTGATGGTGGGTGGGAATTATAAGTTTGATTTTTAAATTTAGCTTTTGTCACGAAGTCCTGGCGGTTTTTAAAATCAAGTGTTTAAAATATCATGTGCTGATAGGTGGGATATTTAACATTTGATGTAGAATTTCGGTAATGGGATTGTCCCAGATTCACTAAATTGCCTTCGGGGAAGGGGCGATACCATCCCTAACAATTTCCGAATTTATCTCAGTGTAGAAAAACTGGATAATTTCTTAAAAATGTGAACGATAAAAAAAGCAACTAGCTTTTAGGATCCCCACAATTAACATTTCAAAGGTGACACTCAAACAAAAAATACACGCACATTACACCCAACAAATCCAAGATAAGGAGGATGCGTTCCGCGACATGATTGCGGCTTTGACCGAAGATTCTAAAAACGATGCGAAAGGTTCGGCTGGAGACAAACACGAAACGGCCTTGTCCATGATGCATATTGAGCAGGAAAAACTCAATAGGAAACTCGCAGAGATTCTTGAACAGAAAGCCGTGCTGGCCAAAATAAACCCCGATACAGATTCAGATAAGATTGCGCTGGGCAGTTTGGCAGAAGTAAACAATTTTCTGTTGTTCGTTTCGGCGGCCTTGACTAAAATCACGGTGGATGGGCTTACCATTATTGCCGTTTCGCCCCAGTCTCCATTGGGCAGCCAATTGATGGGAAATACGACAGGCTTTGTATTTGAAATCAATGCGACGCGTTATGAAATAGGCGCTATTTGTTAGATTTAGAACGGTCGATGAACGGCTTCTCGACAAAGCGAAAACCCAGATAACTGCCAACTACTACAATTGGGGTCAATGTAAAAACCATCATCCAATATTCAATTCCCGAGAAATTTTTGACAACATCCGGAGTAAGGCATTCATTGATAGTTACGAACAAAACAATCCCGTGGAGCAGGTAAGTACTATAACTGATTTCGCCCAGGAGTTTTAGCGTGCTGTTTTGCAACAACCCAAAAATAGTGTTCCCGAGCGCAATAAACGAGAAGCAGACTGTGATCGCGATTTTACCTAAGACACTATCGGTAGAACGAAAACAGAGTAGCAAAGCCAGGCAGCCCAATAACAGCCAGCTCGCGTAAGTTGACGTTGCCCATTTTCTCCATCTTTCCTTTTGGTTCAAAAAGGCAGCAATCGCACCGCCCATAAACGACAAGCACGGATAAAACTTCGCACCATCTCCAAAAAAATAACCAATCCCAAACAGAAGGCCGGCAACCAGGTAGATCTTGGCTGGTTTTATCTTCAAAAGCAATAGGCCGAGCAACGGCAACCCGAAATAGAACAGCCATTCGAGCGGCAATGACCAAAAGACATAACCGTTGATAATTCCTGTGGCTTCCAGTCCGTTGATATCGGGCATGCGGCTGATGGTGAAAAACAACCAATGCACTACCGATTCAAAAAGGTCAGCGAAAGGAACGCGCAGTTGCCCATCGGTTCGCACCATCACGATGACCATAATGATGGCGACCGAGACATAGTACATGGGTGCCAAGCGGTAAAAACGGCCAATGAAAAAACGCCGCCAGTTAAACTCTGTCTCACGCGAATCGAGCAATTTGGATACAAATAGGAAACTCGTAATCATAAAAAACAGCGATACACTCGTAGAACCGAGTTGGCTGTAGAGATTAGAATCGGGCGAATCCCAGCGGTTTTCGAGCAGGTATTGGCGCCAAATGGTGGCATGGTGGATGAAAACACCGAGCGCGAGAAATCCACGTAACCCGTCGATACTTTCAAATTTTCGTCCTGAGAAATCGGGTTTGTGGTGCCATTGAATCACAAAAGCAGTGAGCCATGCAATCGCAAATACCGCAAGGGCGAATATCGGATTGAGGAAACTCATGTTTGCAACCTTGTCGGTTTTTGCGACAACGCGTAGTAGAGTAAGAAAGGCACGCACAGGATAAAATACGAGATATCGGCGCGGCTGTTGAAAAATGCCCCGTGGAAACCATAAACCAAAGATTGGTAAACAAAGTGTAGTACGATTGTGACGAACAGTATAATGCCGCTAAAGAAGTACACGTCAGACGGGTTTTTAACAATGAAATAACCCAACAGCGAAAGGGCTATGCAACCCAAACTCCATCCGAGAGGCATCAGGAAACTCGATTGGATAACGAACGGATTCATCACCATAAAATCGGCCATATGGTTGTAAACGAATGGCAAGAACGTCAAGACGAAGGTTAGTGTTGCCACAATCCCAATTTTAAAAACTTGTGCAAAATCAAGTTGTCCCGATCTGAGCAAGTAAAGGAAAGCCACGATATACGGAATTACAAAAACGTTTCGGGTAGACAGCAACAAACCGATGATGATACCATTGACCACAAGAGTATGTGATCTTTTCGTTTCTATAGATCGGAAAAGGAAAAGCAACGAAAACAGGACCAACGATCCGTTGAGGAAGACATTGCTTCGGCAAACCACATCCCACAAATAGCAGCTCGACAAGCAAATCAGCAATATGCCGACGGTTCGCTGCGCCTTGGACACGCCCGCGAATCGCAGCAGTACGGCAAACACGACAATTCCCAACAATGAAAAGTAGCCGAGTTCCCCGATAGCGTAGAACGGAAGCGCAAGGACGTAATAGAACGGCATCGGTCCTGGCGGGTTGCCAAAATTTGACTTGGCGAAATACACGTATTGTCCGCTGAAATAATTGTCCCAAAATGAGGTGATGACGCTCCAGCGGTCTACGTTGAGCGATTGGTAGGGTATTTTTGCAAACACGACCGAAGCCACAACTACAAAAACCACAATCAACCCGGAATTGAGAAAGCGGCGTTTTTCAAGCCATTGGTTTAATGAAAATCGGTGATGCCAAAAAGCGCCGCAAATCGCCGTGATCAATAAAGCTACCGGCAGATAATACGCAGTGGCGCGGCTCAGGTATTTGATGAGGAACGTGAGGTTTACAACCAAAACAATCACGATGGCGCTGTAATATTTGAAGGATTGGCTCATAAACGTTTATAGATGGTAATGAAAACCCTATTGCTTTCAAAATGTTGGATGGGTTTGTAACGACTAGGATCGAATAGGATATCGAGTGTGGTATCTTCTACATTGTAGACGTTGGAGAAAAACACGTAGCGTTTGCTGCCGTCAAAGGTGTCTAAGTGGCGCGTGTCGTTGCTGAGGTCGATGAGGTCGAGAGCTGCGGTATTGGGGAAAAACGTTTCCACGTCTGTATACTTGATTTTTTCCCGGTCGAGATAGTGCAACGCTTCCTGCCGCAATCCGTAATAGGGTAAATGTGCTAAGGTGGAATCCCAACCTTGGCTGAGGCGGGTTGGGTAGATCCAGAAATTTCCTGATACGATCATGACAAACCAAAGCAACGCCAATCCGATTTTTACTTTGCTTTTCACCATTTCAGAAAACAATAGCGAGACCGTGAAAATAGAAACCACCAGATAGACCGGAATCAGGTACCTATGGCCGGTCAGGTTCTTGGCCCACAAAAGATTTAATGGAAGTACCAAGACGATGACCATCGTAAAAAAGGCCAATACTTTCGTTTTTGGATTCACGAGTCGTTTTTTATAAATCAACAACAGTATAAAAAGTACCAGCCAAACAGCGACCCGACCATAATCGAGCAATCGCCATCCGTATAAACCCACATTGAACAGCACGCCTTTTACAGATCCTGCCGGCTCAAAACATTTGGCCCATGGTGAGTCTTTGTGGTAACCAATCCAGCCTTTTTGTAGAAAGTGATAGGCATTAAACGCCAGAAAAACCAATAGCGCCGGTAAGTAAATTAAACTTCTCTTGAAGAGTCGTTGCAATTGTTTCTTCCAATGCAAAGTCCAATCAAAATTGCAATACAAATCCAGAGCCAATAGGCAAACCGAGACCATCATGCCACGCATGCTCGTCAAAAATAAAAGTAAGACCGCCAGTGTGAGCCAAGGTTTTCGATTTTCAAACACGGCATTCATACCCATCAGGAAAAAAAATGCCAACGGTACATCAGGCGAAACCAAAGTAATCTGGCTTAAGAGCGAAGGGTCGATAAGAATCAGCAATCCTGCAATTCCGGCGTAGCGGGCAGGAACAAATTTATTGCACAAACGTGAAATTTGCCAGACAATCCCAATAGCAAATGGCAGTATCGCCAAATGGCTCGCTTCGAGCGAGCGCCCGAATACTTGCCAAACCAAAGCGATGTAAAGTCCAAAAGTGGGAATATGCCCGCTATCAATGTCATTGGGTAGGAGCAAACCCGAAAAATGACTCGAGAAATAAAAGTCGGCGTGTTTTGAGCCCAATTGCACTGTGTCCCAAAAAAAACAATGGTGCCGATTCACAACAACCAACGCAATTGCTATCGCATATCCGAGCCAAAGCGCTATGTTGTTTTTGATTAATGTCATTCGCCGTTAGCCCTTAAAAAATTTGGATTTGATGCCGAGGCTTTTCGCAAAAAAGTATTGCATCGCGGTTTTCAACACACCAAAACCATAAGTCGTACTTCGGCTAAAGTTAATCGACGAAGCTTCCTCAAAATAACGCGTCGGGCATGTAATCTCGGCAATCTCAAAGCCTTTGTAGAAGATTTGTGCGAGGAACTGGTTGTCGAAAATAAAATCGTCGGAATTAGAATTGTAATCGATGCTTTGCAACACTTCGCGATTGTAAGCGCGGTAACCTGTATGATATTCCGACAACTTTTGGTTCATCAAAATGTTTTGCGTCAGCGTCAGGAAACGGTTCGCGATGTATTTGTACATGGGCATGCCGCCTTTGAGCGCGCCTTTGCCGAGGATCCTCGACCCGATGACCACAGGATACACATCATTGGCAATCAGATACGCCATCGAGTGGATGAGTTTGGGTGTGTATTGGTAGTCTGGATGCAGCATGATAACGATGTCGGCACCAAGTTCGAGCGCTTTGTTGTAGCAGGTTTTCTGGTTGCCGCCATAACCGAGGTTGTTGTCGTGCTTAATGATATGGTGGATGCCGAGCTGTTTGGCTACGCTGATGGTTTCATCGGGGCTGTTGTCGTCTACTAAAATTACTTCATCGACGATATCGAACGGGATTTCGTTGAAAGTTTGTATTAGTGTTTTCTCGGCTTTGTAGGCGGGAAGGACAACGACGATTTTTTTGGAATGGATCATATTGTAAAAGTCTGTCGCAAATTAAGCATTTTCCCAACCAAATCACATTACACCGAATCCAAACAATATTAGAAAGCGTTTTGGAGTTATAAATTTAACAATCAAACAAACCAATTATGAAGAGAGCCTTTTACTGCAGCCTATTGCTGGTCGGTGTTTATTCGTATGGCCAGGGTTCCGAATTCAAGCTCCATGAAAACGGATTGATCTATTCTGATGCTTCTATCGGCAAGCTCAAACACATCGTCGACTCGCTCAACCTTAAATTTAAAGCTTGCGAGGTTTACAAAGAATTCCGCGTCCTTACGCAAGGCAAAGCACATCATTTCGACCTCGAAGGCAAAAAGGCAGCGCAGGCCAAAAACGACCTAATAGCCGGAATGTCGTACGATGATTTCAGGAAAAAATACCCAAAGGCGGCGTATGATGAAAACCTGCTCGTCGTCAAATCTAACTACATCGATTATGATGGGCAGGAAATGGATTACTACCAGACACCCGAACTTCAAAGGCATAAGAATTACACGATTGATTTCGTCAAATCCGAAGCCGACCACCAATCGGGCCAATGGATTTACGATTATGCTGCCAAAACCGAATATTCTGAGGAACGTCTGGAAGCATTTTACATTATCGGTGAGCTCCAGGCCAAAAAGCTTCCCGAAAAATACGCGCGGCTGATCCAATATTCGGATTGCCTTGTAGATACGACGGCGCAGGTTTTTGTAAAAAATGCAAAGGAAACGGGCGTGCGGTATCGCGATTCGATCCCAACCAAGGCCGATGCATTCAATGATTATATCGAACAGGTTTTGAAGCGCCCGCAATTTAACATGGAAAATTTTGATATACTCGTGGGATTTGACACCCTCGATTTTGAAAAGCCCTGGAAGAAAGCCAAACTCAGCAAAAAGGAGAAACAGCAGCGCGAGGCCAAACGCCAATTGGTCGAAACCGAGTACAAAACCTTCAGCGAAAAATACGAGAAATGGGAGTCCGAGCGGTTCACGCGTATCGACTCGCTCAAAAATGCCGATCCCGGATTTGTGTTCCTGCTCAATGCCGCGCTCAATGAAGCCAAAATTACCTACGCTTCGAACGATACTTTTGAGGAATATGTGGCGCGGTACGTATCGGCACCCGAAGCACTCGAACTCAAGCGAAACCGGCGCGTCATTGGCGGTTGCAGCATGGACAACAGCCCGAGGATCCACGCGCAGAACATCGCTATTTTATCGGCCGAAACGACCAAATGGGAAATCTTCCTGCGGTCGCACCTCGACATTATGAACGACCGTTTCGATCGGGTGAGCGACGGAAGTTGGGCTTATGAAGGCCGCCAAACGTACATCAGGGAACTCGAGGTGCTCGACATCAAAGTGCCCGATTTGATCTTGGGCATTTCGCTGCGCGTAGAAAATCCGGTAGAAAACCATTATTTTGGCAGCATCAGACGCATCGGAAGGGCGCTGTCTGAATCGACGGCAAACGATTTGGTTGAAACCCGAATGCTCGACATGATTGCTGATGATGAACTTGATGATTTCAATCGCGTACTGATGTATTTCCTCTTCGACAATTACAACTACAACCTCAAGGACGAAACCAGGAAAACCGCCAATCTCGAAAAACTTAAAACTGCGCTCTCCAAAATGCCCGATTATGTCTATGCGCGGATTGATTTGAAACGCTAATCACTCTTACCGATTTACAGATTATAACCCAAATTGCGGATTTTAAACCTTTTTGGTTTTATATTTATCGCAAATTGCTTTATATGGTTATCAATTATAACCTATAAAGCAGTTTGTGTTTCATAATTATAACCACAATAACATCTTTGCCTTATAAACAGAAACAAAGTAGTTATGTGCGGAATATTAGCCATTATAGGAAAAGGAAAAGACGAACAACTGGTAAGAACACTTTCTAAACGCATGTCGCACCGCGGCCCAGATGAAAGCGATTTATTAATTACTGCAAACGGGCACATCTTAAGCCATGAGCGCTTGTCAATCATTGACCTGCATTCGGGGCGACAACCCATCAAAGGCTGCAAAACCGCTTATATGGTACACAATGGTGAAATCTACAACCACCAGGCGTTGCGCGATGGGATTTTGAAACACCATACTTTTCGCAGCAAATCCGATTCGGAAGTGATTGTGCATTTGTATGAGGAATTCGGTTACGACTTTTTGCATTTGCTCGATGGCGATTTCGCTTTCGTAGTGGTGGATGGCGATGACTTTATTGCCGGACGCGACCCGATGGGCGTCAAGCCACTGTATTACGGCCTCGATGAACGCGGACGCATTTACTTCGCCTCCGAGATGAAACCGATTGCCGACCAATGTAAAACGTTTTCAACTTTTCCGCCGGGTCATTATTACACGCCAAAGGACGGTTTCGTAAAATACTACCGTCCGGAATATGAAGATTACAAGAAAGCTGACAAATCCCTCGACCTCGATTTAATCCGCGAAACCTTGATAGAAGCGACCCGCAAAAGACTCATGAGCGATGTGCCGATTGGTGTATTGCTTTCGGGCGGGCTCGATTCTTCACTTACATCATCCATTGCGGCACGTTTACTGGCAGCGCAAGGCAAAAAACTCCATTCGTTTTCAATTGGGTTGGATAAGGATGCCCCTGATGCCGTTGCTGCCCGTAAAGTTGCCGCATTTTTGGATACCGAGCATCATGAGGTACATTTCACGATCGAACAAGGTATTGAGATCCTTGAAAAGTTGATTTGGCACCTTGAAACCTATGACGTGACTTCGGTCAGGGCCAGTACGCCGATGTACTTCCTGTCTAAAGCGATTACCCAACAAGGCATAAAAGTAGTCTTATCTGGAGAAGGTGCCGACGAGATATTTGGTGGCTATTTATATTTCAGAAATGCACCTTCGACAGAAGACTTCCAGAAAGAAACCATTGAACGCGTACAGAAACTCTTCACCGCCGATTTATTGCGCGCCGACAAATCGACGATGGCACATGGGCTGGAAGCGCGCGTGCCTTTCCTCGACAAAGCATTCCTGGATATGGCGATGCTTATTGAGGCCAGGGAAAAACAACCCAAGACCTATGACGGTGTTGAAAAATACATCCTACGCAAAGCCTTTGACGTAGAAGAACAGCCTTATTTGCCCAAAGAAGTCCTATGGCGCCAGAAAGAGCAATTCTCTGACGGTGTGGGTTACAACTGGATCGACCAGTTGATTGAATACGCCTCTTCCCAAGTGACCGACGAGCAATTGGCCACGGCTGCCGAAAGGTTTCCGTACAATACACCGGCGACGAAAGAGGCGTATTTTTACCGCGACATCTTTCATAAACATTACCCGCAAGTTTCTGCGGCGCAAACCGTACGCAAATGGATCCCGAAATGGCAGGAGAACCAAGACCCGAGCGGACGCGCCAATGCGGCACACGTTCAGGCCGACACCGAGATCGCCAAACCCAGCATTGTAGTTTAATTTTATAGTTATTTATAGGTTTAGTTATTGTTTGTAATTTTAAAGCGCTGGAGTGGTTTCTGGCGCTTTTCTTTTGTTGTTGTTTTAAGATGTTTTTGGGTATTAACTTTTGAGGTGGAATTTCTACCTTGGACCTTCAGGGAAAATCCTTAGATTGCCTTCGGGGAAGGGGCAATGTTGTCCCTAAAAATTTGGCAAATTTCCGCAATCTAGAAAAACTGCATATATTCTTAAAAAAATAGTTCGAGTTAAAGAGCAGGGGTTAGCGAATTTGAATTCGTATTTTGCAAACGGTTTTCGGACAATACTTTCTTATGGTACAACTTTCTTTCCGGTTTTACGAGTTGCCGCTCCGGCATCCGTTTACGATTTCACGTTACACCGTAACTATCCAAAAGACGGTTGTGGTCACGATTGCTGATGGCGATTGTTTGGGTTATGGCGAAGCAACCGTAAATCCATATTACCACAGTACCGTGGAGCGTTTAACGCAGACACTTTCTAAGATACAATCCGCAATAGATTTCAACTCCGGTCTGCATCCCAAACAAATGTGGGAACAACTGAAACCACTAGCGGGCGAAGATTATTTCGCATTGTGCGCCGTAGATATGGCTTATTGGGATTTTTATGCGAAGAAATGCGGACTTACCGTTCGGCATTTCTTTTCGGATGAAAACGCACCCACGCCATTGACTTCCTATACCATTGCAATCGACGCAATCGAAGTCATGCAGCAGAAAATCCTCGAAATGCCGTGGCCCATTTACAAAATCAAACTCGGTACCGAACAGGATATTGAAATTGTAGAGAAACTCAGATCGGTTACCGATGCCGTGTTCCGGGTCGATGCCAATGCCGCCTGGACTGCCGACCAAACCATCGCTTATTCCAAAATTCTCGAAAACTTCAATGTCGAATTCATCGAACAACCCCTGAAAGCCGATGATATCGAAGGCATGAAAAAAGTCAAACAGCACTGCGTTTTGCCTGTCATCGCCGACGAAAGCTGCCAGCGCGAAGCAGATGTTAATTTGTGTTGTGAATTGTTCGACGGCATCAACATCAAGCTCATGAAATGCGGTGGAATCACTCCGGCCTTGCGCATGATTGAAACGGCCCGAAAAAGGGGTGTCTCGATTATGGCGGGCTGTATGACCGAATCGACCGTAGGGATTTCAGGGCTCGTACAAATCGCACCGCTTTTGGATTACCTTGATGCCGATGGCGCACTGCTTTTGGCCAGTGATATTGCTGATGGCGTGACCTTTAATTTTGGTCAAATCCAATACGCCGACCGCCTTGGAACGGGCGCGATTTTACGCTAAATTTCCATCAACATAATGTTAATAACTTCACGCGTAAACAGGGCATTTTTCCTGTGATGTTTGGCGTGTTTTTATATATTTGCCTGTTAGACAAAAAACCTATTTTTTTAGCGAAAATTTTTATGAGCGACGAGAACAAGAAAAGCAGTTATTCGGCAGATAGTATTCAGGCATTAGAAGGAATGGAGCACGTAAGAATGCGTCCATCCATGTATATAGGTGATGTAGGAGTTAGGGGATTGCACCACTTGGTTTATGAGGTAGTAGACAACTCAATCGATGAGGCAATGGGCGGCTGGTGTGATACCATCGGCGTTACCATCAACGAGGACGGATCGGTAACCGTTGAAGACAACGGCCGTGGAATCCCGGTTGACATGCACAAAAAAGAAGGCGTTTCGGCACTTGAGGTAGTTATGACCAAAATCGGTGCGGGAGGTAAATTCGATAAAGATTCGTATAAAGTTTCAGGAGGTCTCCACGGTGTTGGGGTTTCTGTAGTAAACGCCCTTTCCGAAAGGATGAAATCGACCGTATTCCGCGATGGTAAAATCTACGAGCAGGAGTATGAAAGAGGCAAATCGTTGTATCCGGTGAAACAAATCGGTGAGACGACCAAACGCGGTACGATGCAAACCTTCTACCCGGACGATAAAATCTTTACACAAACACTTGAGTTTTCATATGATACCTTATCGGCCCGTATGCGCGAGCTGTCGTTTTTGAACAAAGGCATCACGATTACTTTTACCGATAAACGCGAAGCCGAAGAAGACGGAAGCTACCGTACCGAGGTTTTCCATTCAGACGAAGGGCTTAAAGAATACATCCGTTACCTCGATGGCAACCGCGAGCCGATTATTTCGCACGTGATCAGCATGGAGCACGAAAAAGGCGAAATTCCGGTAGAAGTCGCTTTGATTTACAACTCGAGTTACTCTGAGAATATTTTCTCCTACGTCAACAATATCAACACGCACGAAGGCGGAACGCACTTACAGGGTTTCCGCGCCGGACTTACGCGTACGTTAAAGAAATATGCAGATGCTTCGGGCTTGCTCGACAAACTCAAATTTGAGATTACCGGTGACGATTTCCGTGAGGGACTTACCGCAATTATTTCTGTGAAAGTACAGGAGCCGCAGTTTGAAGGCCAAACCAAAACCAAATTGGGGAACCGCGAGGTGGTTTCTCCGGTGTCGCAAGCTGTTGGGGAAATGCTCGAGAATTATCTTGAGGAAAACCCGAACGATGCTAAAATCATCGTACAGAAAGTCATCCTTGCCGCTCAGGCAAGACATGCCGCCAAGAAAGCGCGTGAAATGGTGCAACGCAAAACCGTCATGGGCGGTGGCGGATTACCTGGGAAATTGTCTGATTGTTCAGAACAGGATCCGGCGAGATGCGAAGTATACCTTGTCGAGGGAGACTCGGCGGGCGGAACAGCCAAACAAGGCCGCGATCGTAACTTCCAGGCGATTTTGCCATTAAGGGGAAAAATCCTCAACGTAGAAAAAGCCATGCACCACAAGGTTTTTGAGAACGAGGAAATCCGTAATATCTTTACGGCACTTGGCGTAACGGTTGGTACTGCAGAGGATTCCAAAGCATTGAACCTCGAAAAATTAAGATACCACAAAGTCATCATCATGTGTGATGCGGATGTCGATGGTAGCCACATCGCTACCTTAATATTAACGTTCTTCTTCCGTTTCATGAAGGAACTTATCGAGGAAGGCCACGTCTACATTGCGGCGCCGCCATTGTACCTCGTGAAAAAAGGAAACAAAAAAGAATACGCATGGACCGATGACCAGCGCGATGCAGCCAACGAAAGAATGGGTGGCAGCGCGGCGATCCAACGTTATAAAGGTTTGGGAGAAATGAACGCCGAGCAGTTGTGGGAAACCACGATGGACCCATCATACAGGACTTTGCGCCAGGTCAATATCGACAGTTTGGCCGAAGCAGACAGAATCTTCTCGATGCTTATGGGCGATGAGGTTCCGCCAAGAAGGGAGTTTATTGAGAAGAATGCAGTCTATGCCAACATAGATGCGTAGTTCGCGGTTTCAAATACTGTTTTTTGGATTGGCATTGTTTGCCGGTTTCCAGTCGCGCGCACAATCGGCGCAGACCGTCGTGGACTTGAACAATTTTGTAAGCGATGCCTTGTGGTATGCTGATAAGTTCATTACACCGGCAACCGATGCAGCTGTTTACCAAGCCTCTTCGGGTTGGATTGCGACGCCTCAAAAGGCTCAGTTGTGGGATGTCAATGTGAGTTTGCACACCAACATTTTTTTTGTACCCAAAGCCAATCGCCAGTTTACAATCAACAATTCTGAATTTGCGTTCCTTGAGATAGAAAACGCGTCGTCGGCGACGGTGCCTACTGCCATTGGAAACGACGACCAGGTTTATGTCGTAGGGTCGTTTACGGATGTCCCGAACGGTGATGTTCGCATCAAAACACCTGAAGGATTGGACGCCGAAACGGTGATTTACCCTTATGTCCAGGCTTCTCTCGGTTTGTGGTATGGTACCGAAATATTGGCCAAATACTCGTATAACGTGAAGCTTAAAAAAGGACATTACCAGGTATATGGTTTGGGTATTAAGCACAATTTGAGCCAGTATGTAAAGTCGCTTGAGGCCAAGAATATTTACCTGTCAATTTTTGCAGGTATTTCTAAAGAAGAAATCGCTTTTGATTTTTTGACTTCCGAGTCGGAACAATTTGGGTCGTTGGGCCTTAATGAAATCATCGGTTTGGTAGATACTTACCAGTTCCAGGTCAACGGTTCCAAGAAATGGAAACGATTTGAATTGATGGCTGGCGTAATCACCAATGTAAGCGATATCGCCTATGAAGTAGGTGGTTCAAACGGAACGACGGCCTTGCTGATTCCTGTAAAGTCGTTTGTCAATAACCGATTGTCAGAAATTGGCAAGACCAAGATCAACTCGATGGGTGAATTGTCTGGCAGGTACCAATTTGGGCATTTTTATGCGCAGGGTATTTTTGCTTTTGGTAAGTTTGCCAATACCAACCTCTCCTTGCAATATGAATTCTAAGTTAATGGAATAGGAATAATTGAACGGCGGCCAATAGAGCTGCCGTTTTTTTTTTGCGTATAAAATATTTCCTGAAATTTTGCGGCTATCTGATTTATATTACTTTTGGGCCTTAATTTATCCAAATTAATTGTACGGTTCCAGCAACATGAAAGGCATTTTTACAACCCTAACTCTTTTGTTTTCATTTTCATGCTTTTCGCAAGTTACAAACGATTCCCTGCAAATGTTGAAACTTGACGAAGTAACCCTTACGCATTTACGGTACGAGCAGTCAAAAAGAAATACGGCACAACAGATTGAAAGCGTTTCCCAAAAGCAAATTGAATTTCAAAGCCCGCAAACCCTCGCAGACCTATTGGGTGAAAGCGGCAAATTAACGGTACAGCAATCGCAACAGGCGGGAGGCAGTCCGGTGATTAGGGGTTTCGAAGCGAGCAGGGTTTTAATCACAGTGGACGGCGTACGCATGAACAATCTTATTTTCAGGTCGGGACACTTGCAGAACCTCATTACCGTTGACCGGTATATGGTTGAATCGGCTGATGTTTTGTTTGGTCCATCGTCGAGCGTATACGGCAGCGATGCATTGGGCGGTGTGGTTTACCTCCAAACCAAAGAGGCCAAGACGTTGTCGCAAACCGGAAACCGAAAATTTTCGGGAAACTTTTTGTCCAATTATAATACGGTCAATAATGGCAAATCGATGCATCTTGATTTTAATATCGCGCAGGGAAAATGGGCTGCGCTTTCGTCAGTTTCCTACAACGAGTTAGACGATTTGAAGATGGGAAAAAGACGCAATGGATCTAACGAGTTCTTTGGAGAACGACCGTTTTACGTTTCGACGATAAACGGCAAGGACTACCAAGTGGCCAATCCCAATAAATATGTTCAACGGTTTTCGGGATACAGGCAATACGATCTGAGCCAAAAAGTGTTTTTTAAGCCCAACCAGTTGACCCGGCATAGTCTGAACCTGCAATTCTCTACCACTTCTGATTTTGCGCGTTACGACCGCCTTACCGATCAATCGTCAAGCGGAGCCTTGCGATCGGCCGAGTGGAATTATGGCCCGCAGGAACGCTTCCTTTCCTTGTATAAATTCGCGAAGAAACGGGTTTTCAGCCATACTGATATGAATGTCAATTTGAGTTTCCAGCGCGTTGAGGAAAGTCGAATCAATAGAAATTTCGGGAATGAAGTACGCAACTCCAGAATTGAGAAAGTAGCTGTTTTAGGATTGAGTACAGACTTCGATACCCAACTAAGCAAAGGCAGTTTAGGATACGGCGTGGATGTTTACCGCGATTATTTGAAGTCGACCGCTTTTGGGCAAAACATCGTGACCGGCGAGCAGACCGTTCTTGACACGCGTTATCCCGATGGAGACAACAGTACGTTCAAGGCCGAAGCCTACGTGTTGTATCGGCGTCGTTTCCTAAGTTCCAAGTTCTCCTACAACCTCAGTGCAAGGGGTGGTTATGCCAATTTAAAAAGCACCATCGCCACCAATTTTTTCAATTTGCCCTACACAGCGATTGAGCAGCGCAACTTTACTTATAGTGGTGCTTTTGGTATCGTAGGACAGCCTGCCAGAAACCTTAAGCTGGCCTTTAACCTGGCGTCGGCGTATCGGGTTCCTAATGTAGACGACCTTTCTAAGATATTCGAATCGAGTCCCGGGACAATGATTGTACCCAATGAAAACCTCAAACCCGAGCAAACGGTCACTGCCGATTTAGCAATCACCTTGTTTCAGGGTACTGGTTTTACTTTTGAAAATGTGTTATATATCACCAGGCTTTACGATCCGATAGCAACCGCGCCATTTGTGTTTAACGGACAGTCTACCATCGAATATCAAGGCCAAACGAGTCTCGTTTACGCCAACCAAAATCAAGGGAAAGGTCATTTATCGGGTTATACGTCGCGGTTAAAAATCCAATTGGTAAAAACATTATTTTTTGAAGGGACTTTCAATTTTACCCAAGGCAGTATTTACAACAACAGCCAAAAACAGCCTATGGCGCACATCGCACCGATATTTGGCAAAGTAGGTTTTTCCTATCAATCCAAAATGGCCGACCTAGAATTCTATATGCTTTACAACGGAAAAAAGAAGGCAAAGGACTACTCGCCCGGAGGCGAAGATAATTTGCAATACGCACCTGCCGACGGTACACCAAGTTGGCAAACCTACAACCTCAAAATGGCTTTCTATGCCATGCGGCGTCTAACCGTTTTTGCGGGTGTAGAGAACATCCTCGACACACAGTACCGCACTTTTTCGTCGGGAATCAATGCGCCCGGGAGAAATTTTTACATGGGCTTAAAGTATGTCCTTTGATTGAATTTCCGCTACCGGTTGTTAAGTAATGCATTTTGCATTGCGTTTATTTTAACATTTATCGGTATATTACCGCCCGAAAAAGCCTTTCGCTAAGTCATAAGACTTTGGTTATGCCAATGGTAATTAGTGTCTTATCGCAATGGCTCCTCCCAAACCAATCTAAAACAAATTAACAGTAACGCTGCCATGAAAAAAATTACTTTCCTGTTTGTGTTTTTTATCATTTTTTCGTCGGGACATGCCCAGAAAGAGCCTTTGTCCAACCCAGCCTACAAAAGCATGATGTACGACATGAAAGTAAACTTTTACACGGTGTGCGATTCTGCCGCCGCCTACTTTAAAGATCGGGACAAGGGAAAGGGAACAGGTTACAAACCATTCTTGCGTTGGAAATTTGAAAACGAGTCGAAATACGCACCATCGGGAAACCGCATGGTGGACCATTATTTGCCTTACAAGGAATACCTGCGTATTAAAAGCGAAAGCAAGCGTGACCGCAAGCAACAGCGCCTTTTTGAAACTAGCGGATGGAAATCGTTGGGGCCAGACGATATCACCAATATCACCGGCCATTACTCTTCGGGTTTGGGTAGGCTGGAATTCGTTGAGGTCAATAAAACCAACGCACAACAAATTTATACCGGTTCGCGTAGCGGCGGTTTGTGGCGTACCAGTGACGGTGGTGCCACTTGGTCGCACAATACCGATTTTTTGCCCGCGTCGGGAGTCAACGCCATTGCAGCCAGCCCTTTCAATTTTGATTCGGTACTCATCAATGTCAGGAATGCCGGCAACGGTACCTCTTTTGGGGTTTATAAATCGGATGACGGCGGCGCTACATTTACCCAGACCGCTTTTAACCCCACGACTTTGGGATTGGGTGGCTTGGGCTCTAATTTTAAGGTGTACACCATTCAATACCATCCCAACGTTCCCAATTTGGTTTTTGTGGGTACGAGCCAGGGATTGTACCGCTCTGCCGACAACTTAATGACCTGGACGCGCCAAATAATAGGCGGTGATGTGTATGACGTTGACTTTCATCCCACCAACAACAATATCATCTACATTTACGATGGCTTTTTTGCAGCCAATAAAAATAAAGTACTGAAATCAATCGATTTGGGTGTAACCTACACCGGTTTTGTCGATTTGCCCGGTAATGCCGCTGCCAAAATCAAAATATCTGTTTCCCCTACCTGCCCAGATTGTGTATTTGCTTCATCCGACAATGGCATCTGGAAATCGACCGATGCCGGACTCACGTATGGCACGGTTCAAAATCCTCCGCCAGCAGGTGTTTCCTTGTGGCAGGCGATGCCCAACGATCTGGATACAACCAAGTTCGTCTGCGGATATGTTGACCTGTACCGAAGCCTGGATTCGGGCGCTACCTTCAACCAATGTACCTGGTGGAGTTTGGGCAACGATGCCAACGGCACGGGTACCTACCAGGAACGGTTCAACACTTCCTTAAATTATGTGCATGCAGACAATGATTACCTGGATTGCGTCAACGGCGTTTTTTATGTGTGTACCGATGGTTTCCTTTCCAAATCGACCGATAATGGTCAGACCTGGGAAAAAATTGGCCTGTCAATGGGCATCCGCGAAAATTATTGTGTGGGCACCTCACAATCAAATCTTGACGTTTCTATTTGTGGTTCGCAAGACAATGGTACCAGCATCAAAAATGAAACGGGTTGGATTGAAGCCTATGGTGCCGATGGCATGGAAGGAATCATCCTGCCCTTGAACCCGAAATACATGATTGGTAGTACGCAAAATGGTGGGCGCGGACGATACATTGACGGCATGGGCAATTCGCGTACAGGCATTACGCCTCCGGGGCAAACGGCGTCGTGGGTCGCGCCGTTGGCATTCGACCCCAACAACCAGATGACCATTTATTCTTTTGGACTCAAAGTACACAAAAGCCCTGATTTTGGCACCACCTGGAT
Source organism: Flavobacterium sp. UBA7665 (assembly GCA_002483285.1). Lineage (GTDB taxonomy): Bacteria > Bacteroidota > Bacteroidia > Flavobacteriales > Flavobacteriaceae > Flavobacterium. Next base: position 146,181 of record DLHP01000030.1, on the reverse strand, counting down.
TGACCTTGGTACGCCTGTCACCTTGGGCAGTGTTATTGAAACGGCTGCTATTGCAGAGAACAATAGCAATATTATGGTCGTTACAAGTGGTAGTGCAATAGAAATTTCGAGTGATGGAGGATTGACTTTCTCCAATATCAAGAACGGCCTGCCGACCAATACCATTACCGATGTGGCTTTCGATCCCAAAGACGACAACACCATTATTGTTACCTACGACACCTACCAAAACAATGGTCAGAAAATCTATATGACCCACAATGCTGGACTCAGCTGGCAAAATATCACGTTTAATTTGGGAAACATGCCGATCTATTGTGTAGCGGTAGACCACACCAGCGATGCCACGATTTATGCCGGAGCTGCAGTGGGGATTTACAAAAAAGCGATGAACGCAACAACCTGGACGTTGTACAATCCGAATCTGCCCAATGTTGCCGTGGAGGATTTAGAAATCAACTACGGTTCAAACACGATTAAGGCGGCAACCTGGGGGCGTGGCTTGTGGGAGTATTCGCTCGCGAATAGAAATACCTATCCGGCCATTGTAAAAACCGAGATTACCGATCCTCCTACATTTTCGGGGCCTAAGGCAGGTTGGGCGCAATTTGTGACCTCAGAGATCCAGTATGCCGGAACGTTGACCAGTGTTTATGTGAGTTGGGCCGTCAATACCCCCCAGTTCAATGGCAGTAATGTAATCCCAATGAGCCTGGTTTCGGGTACGACCTGGAAATCAGTGACGCCGCTTCCTGATTTCCCGGTGGGAACAAAAGTCTTTTTTAAAGTATCGGCCACAGGTTCTAATGCCGATAGCTCAGAGACCTACAAATTCATGTATGAAATAAAAACTGCCGAATTTTGCACAGCAAGTGGCGAGAACAACAGCGGCGGTTTATGGATGACGGGTTTTTCTTGTGCCAATCTCAACAACAGCCCTACGACTTATGGTGCGTACACCAACTATACCGCTAATCCGATAGTGATGCACAAGGGATCATCTTACACGGCTACAGGCACCTTTAACCAAAGTTGGGGATCAAATGATTTTGTCGTCTGGATTGATTACAACAACAACACCACTTTTGAATTGTCTGAAAGGGTTGTCCTGGATTATGATACAGAAGGTACAGGAGCGGGCACTTTTACCGTTCCGGCGAATGCGTACGTTGGGAATGTCAGGATGCGGGTTCGTTTGGGTTATTGGGGAGATTATGAAGAGGCGTGTGGCACTACTTTGGGAGAAGTCGAAGACTATATCGTCACAATCCATCCACCCAAGCCAATCATCTCTTTTACCGGCGAACCGATTGTTTGCCAGAATGTCTCGGCGCAGTTAACCTATACGGGAACTGCCGTGGATGCCATCAACTGGACGGTAAGTAACGGCACCAATACCTATAATTTCAGCGGCAATGCTATTAATACCTCTACTTTTGCAACGGGTAATTACACCGTTACCATCAATGTTGAGAAATACGGTTTGCCGTTTTCTGAAAGTACTGCCAATTATCTCACGGTGATTGGTGCCCCAACCGATGTCAACATTTTAAATAGCAATGAAAATATAAACTGCGGGCTCGTCAAGACCATCACGGCGACCGGCGGGACGATTGCCGGAAATGTTGCTACCGTAAATTCGGGGTTGTTGAATCTTGCATTACCGGATAATTCGGCAGTTGGTGTATCAAAAGCTCTGGTAGTTTCGGGTTTGCCTACCAGCGCCGTAATCACCAGGATCAATGTAGGGTTCAATATCAGCCATGAATGGCTAAAAGACGTAGAGGTGGTCCTAAAGGCACCCAACGGCAAATACATTGCGCTGGTCGCCGACCAAGGTCCCAATGCAGTTGGCGCCTACAGCAACACAATCATCACTTCCGACAATACTGCCAGTATACTTGCTACGACTGCTACGCCTATTACAGGTACGTTCAGGGCCAACGCTACTTCGGCCTCGGGCTTGAAGGGAAGTTTCGGTACCAACCTGACCTCGGTATTTTCGGATTTGTTTACCGTGGCAAACGGCAACTGGACCGTTTTTGTTTATGATGACGGCGTGAATGATTTGGGTACTTTAGTGGATTGTTCTATTGCGATTACGTACACCATTCCCAATGCCATCGTTTGGTCTGCTTCTAACGCCGGCCTGTTTACCGATTCCCAAGCGCAGGTGCCTTATGTTGCGCCGGGCAATTATCCCACCACCGTGTACGCCAGGCCACTTTACCCAAATGCTGTAGTAACGGCCACGGCAGCAGTAGGAAATTGTACTAAAAGTGATGCCGTGACTTATACCGTATCCGATTGTATGTCGGAGGTTAATCTTAAACTCAACATCCAGGGCTACTACGACACCGACACCCATACGATGCGCAATGTCAGGGCCAACCAAGGCATCGGATCAAGTGCAACCGATGTCGATTTTATTACCATCGAACTGCGCGACCCCGCCACATTTGAATTGGTTGCAAGTAGTACCGCGATGTTACAGACCAACGGAATGGCGAGTGCCACGTTCCAGAATGTGGTCAATCGCTCTTACTATGTCGTAATTAAGCACAAGAACATATTGCAGACCTGGAGTGCGGGCCCTGTTGCAATTGCCTTGACAACGCCAACTTATGATTTTACAACTGCGGCAGCGAAAGCTTTTGGTAATAATATGGTTGAGGTAGAAAACGGCGTTTGGAGTCTCTATTCGGGCGATTTGAATCAGGATGACGTAATCAATAATTCAGACTCGGGCAATTTGTTTACTGATATCGAGAATGCCAATTTTGGCTACCTTGCTACCGATTTGAATGGCGACGGCGTAGTTGATAATTCTGACTCCACTTACTTTTTCAACAACGCTCAGAATACTGTTTTCACGGTCAGACCGTAAAAGGCAAAGAAATGGTTTTTAGTGCGTAAATTAATACTGGATTTATTGCCGTTAAAATCATTTAAATAATAAATTTGCAAAAAATAATTTATAAAATATAGACCATGAAAGTTACAATAGTAGGAGCAGGGAACGTAGGAGCAACCTGTGCTGACGTGATTTCGTACAGAGGAATCGCAAGTGAAGTAGTCGTTTTGGATATCAAGGAAGGTTTTGCCGAAGGTAAGGCGATGGATATCATGCAATGTGCTACCAATACCGGTTTCAATACCCGAGTGACCGGAATTACTAACGATTACTCAAAAACAGCCAACAGCGATGTGGTGGTGATTACTTCTGGGATTCCACGCAAACCGGGGATGACCCGTGAGGAATTGATTGGAATCAACGCCGGAATTGTAAAATCGGTGGTAGAGAACGTACTTGCACACTCGCCAAACACTATTGTAGTTGTGGTTTCGAACCCAATGGACACCATGACTTATCTGGCCCTTAAAGCAACCGGCTTGCCTAAAAACCGCATCATCGGAATGGGTGGTGCACTAGACAGCTCGCGTTTCAAATATTATTTATCAAAGGCACTCGACAAACCGTCTAACGATATATCGGCGATGGTAATCGGTGGGCACGGCGACACTACGATGATTCCGCTCACGCGATTGGCTTCGTACAACGGTATCCCGGTTTCTGAATTCCTATCGCAAGAGCAACTCGATAAAGTAGCAGCAGACACTATGGTGGGCGGTGCGACTTTAACGGGATTGCTCGGAACTTCGGCTTGGTACGCACCTGGTGCTTCTGTGGCTTATCTGGTAGACAGCATCCTCAACGACCAAAAGAAAATGATTGCGTGTTCTGTAATGCTTGAAGGTGAGTATGGGCAGAACGATATCTGTATTGGCGTACCTTGCATCATCGGTAAAAACGGAATCGAGCAAATCGTAGACATAAAACTCAACGAGGCCGAAAAAGCAGCGTTTGCTAAAAGTGCCGATGCGGTTAGGAATATGAATGCCGACCTCAAATCGGTACTGGCATAAGTTTTTCATACCTTAATATAAGAAGGCTGCAAATAGCAGTCTTTTTTTTGAGATTAATCGACAAATAAATTGGTTAGTCTGCGCGTAAATTATATATTTGCTCGGTTTAAAAAAATACGTTGTCATTAAATTGACGCGTTTTGTTTTTAAAGCTCAAAAATCGACACGTTTTTAACGTTTATCTAAAGAATTACAAACAAAAATTAATTAATCAATAGTAATAATGCAGAATAGAGGACTAGTTAAATTTTTTGCAATTTTATTTGCATTGGTAAGCATTTACCAACTTTCTTTCACTTTCGTGGCACACAATATTGAAAGTGATGCCAAGGCCTTTGCGAAAGGAAATTCAGAAAAAGAAGTAAAGTATTTAGATTCGATTGGAAAAGAAAAAGTATTCAATCTTGGATTTACCGATTTCACCTATAATGAAGTCAAAGACAAGAAAATCAATAAAGGTCTTGACCTTGAAGGCGGAATCAACGTTCAACTCCAGGTTTCTGTAAAAGACATCGTGAAAGGATTGGCCAACAATTCTAAAAACCCGGTGTTCAACCAAGCGCTTGCGAACGCTACTAAAAATAGACAAGGTAACGAAGACTACCTCGACGTATTCTTCAAGGAATTCGAAAAGGCTTCTAACGGAACGACCAAACTTGCGTCGCCTGATATTTTCGCCAACAAAACTTTAGGCGACGAGATCAACTTCAAGATGACCGATGCCGAAACGCAAAAAGTCATCCGCAAAAAAGTTGGTGAATCTATTGAATCTGCTTTTGAAGTACTCAGAAAACGTATCGACAAATTTGGCGTTACACAACCCAACATCCAAAAATTAGGACAATCGGGAAGGATTCTTGTAGAGCTTCCGGGCGCCAAGGATGTAGACCGTATCAAAAACCTTTTGCAAAGTACTGCCCAACTCGAGTTTTGGGAAACCTATAAAATTGACGAGGTTGGCAACTTCTTAATGGCTGCCAACAACGCACTTAAAGCGACAGAGAAAACAGAAGTAGCTGCTGCAGCGAAACCTGCCGATTCTATCAGCGCGTTATTGACCGATAAAGATGCTGACAGTACGGCTGCCAAAAAAGGCAATAATCCATTGTTGGATAAATTTGTAGCGCAAGGCGGCGGACCAATCCTTGGGATTGTAAACACTAAAGATACCGCTACCATCAACGGTTATTTCAAAAGAGCCGATATCAGGAACTTATTACCTGGTGACCAGAAATTCGCCAAATTCGTTTGGGGAAAACCAACATCGAACATAGACGAGAAAACCAAGAAGCAAACAGAAACCGTTGAGTTGTACGCCTTAAAAGGCAACCGTGACAACCAGGCTGCGATGAGCGGAGGTGTGGTAACAGACGCTAAAGATTCGTTTGACCAATTGGGCAAGCCGTCGGTAACCATGCAGATGAACGGTCAAGGTGCCAAAGCTTGGGAAGAATTAACAGGAAGAGCTTTTAGCCAAAAGAGCAACATTGCTATTGTATTGGACGACATCGTGTATTCGGCTCCTGGTGTTACCAGCGGACCAATTTCTGGTGGACGTTCTGAAATTTCAGGTGTTTTTGATGTTACTGAAACCAAAGATTTAGCCAACGTATTGCGTGCGGGTAAATTGCCTGCTGCTGCAGAGATTGTACAATCAGAAGTAGTTGGGCCATCTTTGGGCCAGGAAGCGATTGACAACGGAACCACTTCGGCACTTATCGGTCTTTTGATCGTAGCCTTGTGGATGCTCATCTATTATGGTAAAGCGGGTTGGTACGCCAACATTGCGGTACTCGTGAACTTATTGTTCATTTTTGGAGTCATGGCAAGCTTCGGTTTCGTATTGACTTTACCAGGTATCGCCGGTATCGTACTTACAATGGGTACTGCGGTCGATGCGAACATCATCATCTATGAACGCGCCAAGGAAGAACTGCGACTCGGTAAATCAATCGAGGAAGCCATCAAGGCGTCATTCGGTTGGAAAGGAGCGATGCGTTCTATCGTTGATGCGAACGTGACGCACATCTTAACCGGAGCGGTGTTGTTCATCTTCGGAACAGGACCAATCCAGGGATTTGCTTTGACATTGTTGATCGGTATCGCAACTTCGTTGTTTACTTCGATTTTCATCACCAGAATCCTTTTGGACTGGAGCGTACGCAAAGGCGCAAACTTGACTTTTGTAACGAACTTCTCTAAAAACTTCTTTACGAATTTCCACTTTGACTTCCTTAAAGTTAAGAAATACACGTATGCATTCTCGATTATCGTAACGATTGTGAGTGTGATCTCTTTGGCCACACACGGATTAAACTACGGTGTTGACTTTAAAGGTGGACGTACTTTCCAGGTGCGTTTTGATAAAGTAGTAAGCCCAGATGTAGTACGTGAAGAGCTCGAGAAAGTATATGGTAGTGCCGAGGTTAAAATCTTCGGAGCCGACAGTCAGCTCAAAATCACCACCAAATACAAAGTAGATGACCACAGCGAAAACGTAGACAAGGAAACCAACCAGTTGCTTTACGACGCGCTTAAAAAGCATTACACAAAGGATATGGGTTACGACAATTTCGTAAACATTTATGATGGTAAGCAAATCGGAATCCTCAATGCTTATAAAGTGTCGCCGACCGTGGCCGATGATATCAAAACCAACTCTTACTGGGCGGTTCTTGGTGCGATGGCTATCGTTTTCCTTTACCTGATGATTTCATTCCGCAAATGGCAATACTCTTTGGGTGCGATCGCAGCTGTGGCTCACGACGTTATCTTCGTACTCGGAATCTATTCGTTGCTTTGGAAATACATGCCTTTCGGTATGGAGATCGACCAGCACTTTATCGCGGCGATCCTGACCGTTATCGGTTACTCGATGAACGATACCGTAATCGTATTTGACAGGGTTCGTGAATACCTTGGCGGAAGAGGTGCCAAAGGAAATTTCAACGACATCGTAAATCAGTCTATCAACTCTACCATGTCAAGAACTATCAACACCTCACTCACAATGATCTTGGTGTTGTTGATCATGTTTATCTGGGGTGGTGAGTCCATCCGTGGATTCATCTTCGCCATGTTGATTGGTATCGTAGTAGGAACTTACTCTTCATTGTTCATCGCGACTCCAGTGCTGGTAGATACTATCCCAGAATCAGAGCACAAAAGAATCGAAGAAGAACACAACAGGGACTAAATATTGTTCCCGATACAACAAAAAGCCCGAAGGTATACTTCGGGCTTTTTTTGTGATTGAACAGGAGTAATTGATCGAATATTCTAATTGGCGTTGCCGTTGCTTTTCGGGCAAGCAAAAGTACTTTCAACGTGATTGATACTGATTCCAATCGCATAGGGATTCGGTTGTACCATAGACTGGTTTGGTAGCAATCGATGGTTAAAACATACGCGGTTCTTGTTAGTGCGATGATTCAGCCACCGGTTTAACTCTGATGAAACTTTTGGTGTACTAAACGTTGAAGTATCCAGTAGTGTTTTGTCACGGCCAATTTCATTCTGATTCGCTGCAACAAAAAAGCCAAAAACGGTGCTTTGGCTTTCTGTGTTTTATAAGAAAGGGTTTGGTTATACCTCTTCTATCGGTTTATCCGCAGTGATAATGAAGTACAGCCCGATGAGTATGAATGGGATACTGAGCCATTGTCCCGTAGAAAACAAGCCCAAATACGCTTCAATGCCGCCTTGGCTTTCTTTAACGTATTCTACCACAAAACGCACACTCCAGAGTAAAACAAGGAAAACGCCAAAAATATAACCTAATTTCTCACGCGCGCTCGTTCTCCAGTATAAGAAAAACAAGATGGCAAACACCAATACGTAGCAAACCGCTTCATAAAGTTGCGCCGGATGTTTTACGGGAACCTGTTGCAACAACGAGGCATATTTTGGGTCGTTGGTAATCGCGTGAAAAGCACTATTCGCATCGGGTTGGCCGGTCTGCATCATCGCGTCGCGTGGCTTGAAGTGGTCACGAACAAATTTCACACCTGTGGCAAAATCGGTTTCTTTACCCACGATTTCAGAGTTGAAGAAATTCCCGATACGCACGAAAATTGCGCCACTCGCCACCGGAATCACCACACGATCCAAAACCCATAGCATGGGTCTTTTCATTACGTTTTTACTAAAGTAGTACATCGTGACAATAATAGCAATCGCGGCGCCATGGCTTGCGAGTCCTTGGAATCCGGTAAATTCAAAATGCGGGCTAAAGCGAAACGGCAGCAGTATTTCAGAGAGGTTGTTGCGATAATATTCCCAGTCGTAGAAGAAGACGTGACCCAAACGTGCGCCAAGTAAGGTAGCGAGTACCGTCCAGATGAAGAGCGAATCGAGTTTCTCAAGCGACTCATTCTCTCTTTCAAATATCTTTTTCATAATGTACCAGCCCAAACCAAAAGCAATCACAAACATCAGGCTGTAATAGCGGATTACGAAAAAACCTAAATCGATGCCTTCTGAAGGATTCCAAACAAGATATAACGGTGGTGTCATTTATGGGGTTTTATTGATTGCGGTAAAAATAAAAAAAAACGCCCGATAATCGTTCTTATAGTTTCGTTAATGTTTGTGGTTGCACTTTTTTCCGGGAACCGGATCATAGCCGCTGCCGCCCCAAGGATTACAGCTTAGGATGCGTTTCACGGCCAGGAATCCGCCATATGCGATACCGTGTATTTTAATCGCTTCATAGGCGTAGGAGGAACAGGTGGGCTCATACCGGCAAACCGATGGCGTGAACGGCGAAATTGCCGCCTGGTAAAACCGAATCAGCAGCAGGAAAGGGAACTGCACTATTTTAGATAAGATTTTTACCATCAGAAACTGTTGAACGTTTGAAAAGGAAAGCCATCCGGTAATTCAGGAAGTCCAGAATTGCCTTGCTGAAATCGATGCTTGGGCGTGTGGCAATTTTATAAACTAAAAGTCGTCCCGTCTTTGCCGTCCTTTAACTGTATACCAAGAGCACTCAACTGGTCACGGATTTGGTCAGACAAAGCAAAATCCTTATTGGCGCGTGCGTTGTTGCGCATGCCAATGAGCAGGTTTACAAGTCCTTCGAGTTTGTCGTTGTTGCTGTCGGCCTTTACATTTCCAAACGCCAGTACATCGTAGATGAATCCCGACATGGTTTTGGTGAACAGGTCTAAATCCTGTGCAGTCAAAGTAGCCGAGCCGTCGTTCATGAGGTTGATGAACTTCACGCCTTCAAACAGTTGCGCAATCAAAATCGGCGTATTGAAATCGTCGTTCATGGCTTCGTATGCCGCGTCTCTCCATTCCTTGATGTCAAAAGTAGAAGTGTTTCCGGGTTGAATTTCCTTTAGGATTTCCATGGCCTGCATCAAACGGTCGTGCCCTTTTTCGGCAGCCAGGATCGCATCGTCAGAAAAATCGAGGATACTGCGGTAGTGCGCCTGTAACATAAAGAAACGCGCCACGCTAGACGAAAACGCCTTGCTCAAAAACGGGCTTTCACCTGTAAAAATCTCGCCAGGCAGAATGTTATTGCCGGTAGATTTAGACATTTTCTTTCCGTTCAACGTAAGCATGTTGGCGTGCATCCAATAATTCACGGGGCTTTGGCCGGTGGCGGCTTCATTCTGCGCGATCTCACATTCGTGGTGCGGGAATTTCAAATCCATACCACCGCCGTGGATGTCAAAATGGTTGCCCAGGTATTTGGTGCTCATGGCGGTACATTCTAGGTGCCAGCCAGGGAAACCGTCGCTCCAGGGCGATGGCCAGCGCATGATGTGTTGCGGTTCGGCCTTTTTCCAGAGCGCAAAATCCTGAGGGTTTTTCTTGTCCGATTGTCCGTCGGTATCGCGTGTATTGGCCAGCATGTCCTCAATGTTGCGTCCGGAGAGTTTGCCGTAATGGTTGGTTTCGTTGAATTTCACCACGTCAAAATATACCGATCCGTTTGCTTCATAAGCCAAACCTTTGTCTATGATGGTTTTCACGATCTCGATCTGCTCAATGATGTGTCCGGTAGCGGTGGGTTCTATGCTCGGCGGCAGAAAGTTGAATTCCTTTAGAATGTCATGGAAATCTACGGTGTAACGCTGTACAATTTCCATCGGTTCTAACTGCTCCACACGCGCTTTCTTAGCAATTTTGTCTTCGCCTTCGTCTACGTCGTCTACAATATGGCCTACGTCGGTGATGTTTCGCACGTAGCGCACCTTGTAACCAATGTGCAGGAAATACCTGAAAATTACATCAAAAGACATAAATGTCCTCACATTACCCAAATGCACGTTGCTGTAAACCGTTGGTCCACACACATACATGCCAACATTCCCTTCATGGATTGGCGTAAAAACTTCCTTTTCTGAAGTAAGCGAGTTGTAGATCCGGAGCGTTTGGTTTTGGTATAAAGGCATGATTTAATGGTGAATTTTGAATGGTGAATTTTGAATTTAGAAGCTGTTCCTGCTTTCCGCTGTATCTTTTACTGCCTAAAGAAGGCAGCAAAAGGATGCCGCTGCAATCAGGGCTAGGGCAGTAGCGTCTGGATTAAAATTTAGTTTCCATCCTGATGTATTCCAGGAATTCCTTACGTGTGGCTGCTTCCTTAAACTTTCCGCCAAACTCCGATGTTACCGTGCTGCTTTCAATGTCTCTGATTCCCCTCGAGTTAACGCAAAGGTGTTTGGCATCAATCACACAGGCAACATCTTGGGTTCCGAGCGCCTGCTGCAACTCTTGTACAACCTGCATGGTGAGTCTTTCCTGGACCTGCGGTCTTTTGGCGAAATAATCTACTATGCGATTGATTTTAGAAAGCCCGATTACCTTACCGTTCGAGATGTACGCTACATGCGCACGGCCCACAATCGGCAGCAAATGGTGTTCGCAGGTAGAGTAAAGCGTGATGTTCTTCTCTACCAGCATCTCGCCATAGCGGTAATTGTTTTCAAAGGTAGAAGACTTTGGTTTTTTGTTGGGATTGAGCCCGCCAAAAATTTCCTTTACGAACATTTTAGCGACACGATTTGGAGTGCCTTTGAGGCTGTCGTCGGTCAAATCCATTCCTAAGGTTATGAGCATGTTTTCAACGTCCTTTTTTATTCTTTCTATCTTTTCTTCATCTGGAAGATCAAATGCATCGGTTCGGGTAGGGTTATTTGCATTTGAGCTGTTATGGTTGTGTCCGATTTCGTCTTCAAATTCTTCGTTAGGTGTCATCAATTCGTGATAGTTAGGGTAGCGATTTTTTAGAAAGGAACAAAGATAAATAATAAAAACTTAGGTTTTTTCTATACCTGTTAAATTTCAAATTAAATTAAAACTAGCGATATTTCTGTGCTAAATTTTTGTAAATTTCGCTGCCAAAAATTTTGAAAAATGAAACGAATTTTACTATTACTTACGCTATTCTTAACATTTCACAATATTTCCTCGCAGAATTTGCTGACTAACGGAGATTTTGAAACAGGAACCGTAACCGGCTTCAACGTTCCTGGTGCGGGATATACGCTGGTAAATCCGCCGTATACCACTACCGTTCCCGGTGAGTACGCGATTGCCACCGATCCGTTTTCGGTGAATCCAACGTTCATAACAGGTGCAGACCACAGCCCAACGGGTGCAGGCAATATGCTGATTGTAGATGGCAGCACCAACGCCACCGGTCAGCCTTTGTTCTGGGAAGCTGGGAATACTGCTGGCGGCACAGTTTGTGGTTTGGCTATCGGTGGAACCTATATTTTCAGTTATTGGATTAAATCTGTTGGGACCACTGTGACCAACGCGGCAACTTCTGCCGACATCAGGCTCGATATCAGCAATGCTTCTGCTGTAACTTTGGTTTCGGGAACCGCTTTGGCGCCGCTTCCTGCGGCTGGTTGGCAAAGAGTAACTTACTCCTTTGTAGCTACTGCTGCTTGTGCCCATATCGGTTTGTGGAACAACAACGTTTCGGCCATCGGCAATGATTTTGCCATCGATGACGTGACGTTAACTCCCCCGGGAGAGATATACATTAATACAAGCCCAGTTTGCCAGAATAGTGCGTCGCCGATAGTAAGTTTTATATCAAATGTTCCGAATGCTACTTCTTTTACATATACTATTAACGGCGGTGCGCCACTAACAGTAACTATTCCATCGGGAAATATCGCTGCAGTGAGCGTGCCTACCAGTGCTCCGGGAATAATCAACTATACCTTGGTGAGCGTCACTTATGGGGGAGTTCCCGGAACCACGCTCCCGATAAGCGAGACCGTTCAGGCAGTAGTCAATTCTTTGCCAACCGCTAGCATCGCGGGAACGATTGCCATTTGTGAGAACGATCCGGCAACGATTACTTTCACGGGAACACCTAATGCAACGGTAAGCTATACCGCCACGCCGGGATCTGGCAGCACCATAACTTTAGATGCTGCAGGTACCGCCACGCTTACCAATACTTATACGGCAACTACCGTTTTTAATTTGGTAGACGTGTCATTGGCAGGTTGTACGCAAACGGCCATTGGCTTGGTTACCGTAACAGTAAAGCCCTTGCAAACGGTGACCATTTCGGGAGATGCGACGGTTTGTTTCAATGACGCTGCCACGGTGACATTCACCGGAACACCAAATTCCATAGTGACTTACACCGTAAACGGTGGTGCCAACCGAACAATCGTATTGAATGCGTCAGGTGTGGCTACGATCACTAACAATTACGCAGCTGATGCTATTTTTGGCCTTGTCAGTGTTGAGGCATTTGGTACGCCAAATTGCATACAACCTGCCACAGGGACCGCTACGATTACAGTGACACCTTTGCCTACAGCAACCATTTCAGGGGATATTTTCATTTGTCCGGGCGGCACGGCGACCATCTTTTTCTCAGGAACACCAAATGCCACCGTGACTTATACCGAAAATAACGGCGCCAACCAAACGATTGCATTAGACGCGTCAGGTGTCGCAACACTCACCAATACTTATCTCGCCACTACGGTTTTTGAATTGGTAGATGTGGCAACAGTTGGCCCACCGGTATGTACACAAGCTACTTCGGGTATGGCCACCATAAATGTGGTTTCGCCTACTGCCATTATCACCGGGAGTACTACCATACTCGCGGGAGAAGCAGCCACTTTAACCTTCTACGGAACGCCAGGCGCTACGGTTCACTTCACTTCACTGCAATATGGCCCAACCGGAAACGTTCCGCTTATTGCAAGTGTTATTTTGGATGCTACGGGCACCGGAACTTATAACGTACCTTATTTATCTCAGAACACGACCTTTAGTTTGATTGACGTGGTTTTGCCGGGCACACCTTCGTGTACGGTTCTATTGACAGGTAGCGCTACGATTAACGTCAATCTCAATACCTGTGCAGTGCCGCTTATGGAAGTCAATATCGATCCGGCATCTACGGTTTGTAACCCTGGCGATTGTATTGACCTTAGGGCGAGTTACTCCAATGTAGGGTCGACCGCCAATTACGTAGTGAGCCAAATACCTTATTGTCCTAGTTTCCCATTTATCGGCGGTACCGAAATCAATGCCAATTGCGACGATGTTTGGGCACCTACGGTAACGCTTCCGTTTAATTTCGGCTTTTTTGGAAACTGTTACAACCAGGTACGGGTAGGTTCTAATGGTGTAATTACCTTCAATACGGCAGTAGGTCCGCCAGTTTGTAATGGTTTGGATTTTTGCCCATGGGCTTGGGGAGGAACAATTCCCAATCCTGGCTTTCCTATTAGAAATGCGATTTACGGCGTTTACCAGGATACCGATATTGGTGCTGCGGTAGTTGCCGGGGATGCCATTCCTGACAATATCCAAAAAGTAAACTACTATGTCCTGGACACTGGCGTCAATGCGGCACCCAACCGTGTATTCGTTGCTAATTTCAATGAATTGCCTCAGTTTCAGTGCCATGCTAACAATGGTGTACAAACTAGCCAAATTGTATTGCACGAAGGAACCAACATTATCGAAGTTTTCGTGAACAAAAGAACGCCTTGCAACACCTGGCAGAATGGAGTAGGAGTTATTGGTGTTCAAAATGCGGCTGGCTCTATTGCTGTGGCACCCGCTACTAGAAATGGAGGTAACTGGACTGCAAATAATGAGGCCTGGCGTTTTTATCCGAAAGACATACCCGCTACGCCAACTACAATTAGTTGGCTGGCCAACGGTAACCCTATTGGCGCGGTCAATGACAATCCATTGCATATTTGCCCAACTGGGCCCACCACTTATACTGCCATCGTAGATTTTAATACTTGTAGTGTTCCTCCGGCGCAGGATGTGGTAACCATTACGCCGGCGCCACCATTGCCGGTAACCTCTCCACATGATATGACCTATTGTATCACAGGACCGCCGCCTTATCAATTAAATATTGACCAGAATGCCGATATTTTATTGGGTGTGCCGAATGCCGGAGATTACATCATTAAATATTACGAAGATCCAATCGACGCTGCGAATGATGCGCCAACCAACATCAATTTCGTGTCCGATGCCGATTTGCAGACTTTTACTTTCAATTCGCTTCCTAAAACCATCTATGTGCGTTTGTTTGATGCGGTGACCACGGCTTGTGCGAACATTAGGCCTTTTACGATTTACCCAGCAACAACCCCTACAGGAACTTTCACTTATCCGGCTACGATTTGTAGCAATGCTACTTTGCCAGTAGCTATTGCAGAAACGACCCCTTTGACACCAGGTGGTCAGTATACCGCTACACCTGCGGGCTTGAGTATTGATCCTAACACAGGAGCCATCAACCCTGGTAGTTCGGTAGGCATTTATACGGTTACCTATACCATTACACCTCCGCCGCCTTGTGTTCCGTTCACAACGACCGCAACGGTTGAGATTGAAAATTGCGGTTGTAATGTCATTGCACCATCGGTGGCACAAACCGTTTGTATCAATACTGCTATTACTCCGATGCCGTTTAGTGTCGCAGGCGGAATTGTGACGGCCACCATAACCGGAGGAACTTTACCCAATGGTGTAACGGGAGTACTTTCTGGAGGAACTTATACTTTATCGGGTATTCCAAATACTGCCGGAGTTTACACTTTCATTATCAATATCACCAACCCAACAGACAGTTGTTCTAAATCGGTGACCATTACTGTCAATCCCCAACCCAATGCTGGAATCGATGGTAGCACCGTGATTTGCGATGACAGCATCGCATTGATTGACTTGTTCAGCCTCATTAACGGTGAACAAACCGGCGGTGTTTGGACCAGGGATCCAGGTGGTAGCGGCGGAGTTTTCGACGCGACTTTAGGTACTTTCACACCTGCTGCCGGCGCGACAACGTCAACCTTTACGTATACAATTCTAGGAACTGCTCCTTGTAATACAGATACCAGTACGGCTACCATCACAATCCATCCGCAGCCAGTGGCAGGGACCGATGGTAATACTACAGTTTGTGAAAACAACGCAACGGTAATTGATTTATTTACGCTGATTACGGGCGAACAAGCTGGCGGAGTCTGGACCAGGGATGCAATCAGTACTGGCGGAACTTTTAATGCAACCGCGGGCACGTTCATACCTGCCGTAGGTGCCACTACTTCGACATTCACCTATTCTGTAACCGGAACCACACCTTGTGGTGTAGACACGAGTGAAGCAATTGTTTATATCAACCCACAACCAATTGCCGGAACCTCCGGTAGCACAACCGTTTGTGAAAACAGCGTGCTACCAGTCGATTTGTTTAGCCTCATAACAGGCGAGCAAGCTGGTGGTGTTTGGACCAGAAATCCGGGAGGTACGGGCGGAACTTTCAACGCTGCCGCGGGAACTTTCACCCCTGCAGCCGGAGCCACTACCAGTTCATTCACTTACACTTTAACCGGGGTTGCGCCTTGTAGCAATGCGACAAGCGTTGCTACGGTAAATATCAATCCTCAACCCGATGCCGGATTAGACGGGAGTACGTCTGTGTGTGACGATAATAACGCCGTAATCGATCTGTTTACCTTGATTACGGGAGAGCAAGCTGGCGGCGTTTGGACCAGAGACCTTACTAGTACAGGTGGTGTATTTAATGCTACAGCCGGTACTTTTGAGCCGGCCCCAGGAGCTACTACCAGTACTTTTACTTATACCATAACCGGGACGGCACCGTGCGTTACAGATACCAGTGAAGTGGTGGTGACCATCAATCCACAACAGAATGCGGGAGTGAGTGGCATTACTACCATTTGTGATAGCAATACCAATGTCATCAACCTAAACAACCTTATTACAGGCGAACAAGCAGGCGGTGCCTGGACAAGGGATGCGGCAAGTACCGGAGGAACGTTCAACGCAGCCGCAGGAACTTTTACCCCTGCAGCCGGAGCAAGCAGCGTCAACATTTTTACCTATACACTCACCGGAGTTGCGCCTTGTGCTAATGCAACGAGTACAGCAACAGTCAACATCAACGCCCAACCCGATGCAGGTCTTAACGGTATCACCACGGTATGTGATAGTGATGGTACGGTCATTGACTTGTTTAGTCTCATTACCGGTGAACAAACCGGTGGTGTCTGGACACGTGATGCAATCAGTACAGGTGGGACTTTCAACGCCGCTGCCGGAACTTTCATTCCTGCACTGGGCGCGACTAACAGCACGTTTACTTACACTTTAACGGGTACTGCACCTTGTGTTAACGATGTCAGTACCGCCACGGTAAACATCAGTGCGCAGGCAAATGCGGGCACCAATGGGATAACAACTGTTTGCGAGACCGATACCACATTAATTAACCTTTTCAATTTGATAACCGGAGAACAACCAGGCGGTGTATGGACACGAGATTTGACTAGTACTGGCGGAACTTTCAACGCCGCGACAGGAACCTTTATTCCTGCCCCAGGCGCTACGACCAGTACTTTTACTTATACAATTACCGGAACGGCACCATGTCCTACGGTTAGCAGTACGGCCACGGTTACAATCAATCCTCAGCCCGACGCCGGAATTAGCGGTAATACTACAGTGTGCGATAGCAGTAATGCACCAATCGATTTATTCGGCCTTATTAACGGCGAGCAACCGGGCGGTGTCTGGACGAGAAATCCAGGTGGAACCGGTGGGAACTTCAATGCTGCTGCGGGAACTTTTACACCTGCTCCAGGCGCTACGAGTAGCTCGTTCACCTACACTTTGACAGGAACCGCGCCTTGCGTGGTGAGTACCAGTGTAGCAACGATTAACATAAATGCACAGCCAGATGCCGGTTTGGATGGCAACACGACGGTTTGCGATACTGATCTTACCGCAATTGATTTGTTCAGCCTAATATCAGGAGAACAGGCCGGCGGGGTTTGGACCAGAAACCCGGGAGGTACAGGAGGAACATTCAATGCTGCCGCCGGAACTTTCGCGGCGGCGCCGGGAGCTACCTCGAGTTCTTTCCAATATACCCTTATTGGAACCGCACCTTGTATAAACGACACCAGTACCGTTACGATAAATATCAATGCACAACCGCTTCCGGGAGTCGATGGCAGTACAACCGTCTGCGACAACAGTGCGACTTCTATCAATTTAGCTTCCTTGATTACCGGCGAACAAACCGGCGGCGTTTGGACCAGAAATCCCGGCGGAACAGGCGGAGTATTTAATGCTGCTGCGGGAACTTATACGCCAGCACCTGGATCTACGACATCCGTCTTCACTTATACCGTAAGCGGAACAGGTCCTTGTACGGCAGTAACCAATCTCGCCACCGTCAACATCAACGCCGAACCAGACGCTGGAATCAGCGGTTCAACGACCGTTTGCGATACCGACACAACAGCGATTGATCTTTTCAGTTTGATTACCAACGAACAGTCTGGCGGAACCTGGACCAGAAATCCCGGCGGAACCGGTGGAACCTTTAATGCTGCAGCCGGAACATTTACACCTGCACCAGGAGCTACGAACAGTTCTTTCACCTACACAGTCAATGGTACGTTACCTTGTTTACCAGATACCAGTATCGCTACCATAAATATCAATGCCCAGCCCGTTGCAGGAACCAATGGAATAACGACGGTTTGTGACAATGATGCCACGGTCATCAATCTTTTCAATCTGATTACAGGAGAGCAGGCCGGCGGGGTTTGGACGCGTGATGCAGTAAGCACCGGCGGAACGTTCAACGCGGCCGCAGGCACATTTATTCCTGCGCCTGGAGCAACGACTAGTGTCTTTACTTATACCCTTACAGGAACGCCGCCATGTGCGGTGGTAAGCAGTACTGCTACAATTAACATCAACGCGCAACCCGATGCCGGAACCAGTGGTACGATTGCAGTTTGCGAAACCGATTCGACCACTATTGATTTGTTTGGCCTCATTACGGGCGAGCAAGCCGGTGGCGTATGGACTAGGGATGCGGTAAGTACCGGCGGGAATTTTAACGCTGCGACCGGAACGTTTACCCCAACCGTCGGAGCCACAACAAGTACCTTTGCCTATACCATTGCAGGCGTTGCGCCTTGTGTGAATTCGGTTAGTTATGCAACCGTTACCATTAATCCTTCGGCGACAATTGTATTGACTTCGGGGAATGCGACACCTACGGTTTGTGTCAATGCAGCCAACTCTGTTTCTATAATTTATACGGTAGGAAACGGTGCCACCGGAGCTTCTGTTACCGCAGGCGGTTTGCCGGCCGGTTTGAACGCAGTGTTCAATGCCGTAGCAAATACGTTTACGATTAGCGGAACACCTACGGCAGCTGGGATTTTCAATTTCGAGGTGAACACTACGGGCGGCTGTCCTTCTTCGGGCCCATTGAGTGGTGTTATTACTGTCAACCAAAGGGTGACGATGACTTTGTATTCGGCTGCGACCACGCCGTTCCAGACGCCTTGTACCAACAGTCAGATTACACCGATTTCTTATGAGTTGGGCAATGGTGCTACTGGCGCACAGGTTACCAATTTGCCTCCGGGATTAACTACCAATTACAATCCAACGACAAATATTTTTACCATCAGCGGTACCGTGACCACCCCAGGAATTTACAATTATACCGTGACTACTGTTGACGGTTGTGGCCCTCCAGTAGTGTTGGCAGGAACCATAGAAGTACTTCAGGGCCCAACGATTACGTTGATTTCTGCACCACAGCTTGCAGATCAGTCGGTTTGCGTTAATGATGCAATACAGAATATCGTTTACCAGGTAGGCAATGGTGCAACTGGTGCTTCATTGGTAGCCGGGACGGTCCCTGTTGGAATCCAGGGTAATTTCTCTGCCGGTGTATTCACCATTAGCGGAACTACCTCAGAAGTTGGTGTTTTCAACTACACCATAACCACATCAGGCGGTTGTGGCACGGCTAGCCTCACGGGACGCATAACGGTAAATCCGTTGCCGACACCTGTTTTGACCGACGGTTTCATCTGTGTGGATGAGAACGGAATCCCTAAACCAGGGTCGACCTTTACACTAGATACCAAGTTGAATGCCACCGATTACGACTTTGTTTGGACTGGCCCGAGTGGTATTATTGCCGGACAGACTGGCAACACTTTGGTGGCAACAGAAACGGGTCTTTATACGGTAGATGTTACCCAAAAATACTCGCTTTGTAAAGCCAGCGCGACCGCTACCGTAGCGCCGGCATTCCCGCCACTTCAGATAGGTACTACGGTTTCTAATTATTTCGCAGACCAGCAAATGATTGCCGTATCTGTGGTGCCACCGGGTGTGTATGAATTCCAATTGGACAATGGTGCTTTCCAGGATGCCAATCAGTTTGTGGGCTTTACCTCGGGTTACCATACCATTACTGTACGCGACAAGTTTAGTTGCGGAATCCTGAGTACGCAGGTGTTGGTAATCGACTTCCCTAGATTCTTTACACCAAACGGAGATGGTTATAATGACTTCTGGAACGTTAAGGATTTGAAAGAAATCGATCCTACGGCCAAAATCTACATCTTTGACCGTTACGGAAAACTCGTTAAGGAAATCAGCGCTATAGGATTGGGTTGGGATGGTACCATGAATACGCAACTCATGCCTTCTACCGATTATTGGTTCAAGCTCTTCTATAAAGATCAAGGCAAGCAACAAGAGTTCAAGTCGCACTTCTCGCTCAAGCGATAAACAACAAAAAAGGCTTCCCGATTCGGGAAGCCTTTTTTTATGATGCAGTTGATTTTGACACGCAGACCACAGCTCCAATGGCAGCGATATCCTTTCTTTAAGGCGGGAAAGATTGCTTCGCCAGCTGGCTTCGCTCGGGTTAGCGTACAGCAGGATTGGCTGTCAAAACCTATTTAGAATTATAAACTTTCAATGCGTCGTTGAGGATTTCAACCGAGCGGACCAAGTCTTCCTTCTTAAGTACATAAGCGATACGAACTTCATTTAAACCAACGCCCGGAGTAGAATAGAAGCCAGCCGCCGGAGCTACCATAACGGTTTCGCCGTTGAGATCATACGATTCGAGTAACCACTGTGCAAAATTGTCGGCGTTGTCAACCGGCAGTTGCGCAATGCAGTAAAAGGCTCCTTTTGGTGTGGCTACTTTTACACCGTCTATCTTGTTGAGCTCGGTAATCAGCGTATCGCGGCGTTCACGGTATTCTGAGATTACTTCGTCGAAATAACTTTGCGGGGTTTGAAGCGCCGCCTCACTGGCAATTTGCGCAAAAGTTGGCGGGCTCAATCGGGCCTGGGCAAATTTCATCGCGGTTGCCATGACTTCTTTATTTTTAGATACAATGCAACCGATTCTTGCGCCGCACATACTGTAACGTTTAGAAACCGAGTCGATCATGATGGCATGCTCTTCTAGTCCAGGCACATTCATGACTGAGTAATGTACATCTCCGTCATATGTGAACTCGCGGTAGACTTCATCGGCAATCAGAAACAGGTCGTGTTTTTTGACAAGCTCGGCCAATTGCAGGATTTCGTCTTTAGAGTATAGGTAACCGGTTGGGTTTCCGGGATTGCAAATCAAAATGGCTTTGGTCTTTGGCGTAATCAGTTTTTCAAAATCGGCAATCGGCGGTAAGGCAAATCCGGTATCGATGGTTGAAATCACCGGGGTGACTTTTACACCCGATGCGGTTGAGAATCCGTTGTAGTTGGCGTAGAACGGCTCGGGAATGATGATCTCGTCACCTTGGTCCATGGTACTTCCCATCGCAAAAAGCAAAGCTTCTGAACCGCCCGTTGTGATGATGATGTCGGCCAGTTCAATAGGTAATCCATGGTCTTTGTAATACTGCGACAATTTGGTTCGGTAGCTTTCAAAACCGGCAGAATGACTGTATTCAAGCACTTCTATATTGACGTTTTTAACCGCGTCCATAGCCACTTTAGGCGTCTTGATATCGGGTTGTCCTATGTTGAGATGGTACACTTTGTGTCCTTTCTTTTTGGCGATTTCCGAGTAAGGCACCAATTTTCGGATTGGCGATTCGGGCATTTGCTTTCCTTTGTTTGAAACTTTTGGCATGGTGTATTTAATTTATTTCGGTGCGCGCCATACTATTGCTTTGGGTGTTCGCTGTAGCTCGAGTAAGATACGTCGCTGTTTTTTGAATGGCAAATTTGCAATTTTTTTAGCTTCAAGCCAACTCTTTTGCGTTATATTGCATCATGGAGTTGGAGGATAGTTGTCATTTTTTAACCGAATATTTTGCATGCGCGATAAAATACTTTTAATAGTTGCTTTTTTGGTGTCTTTCATCGCCAGCGCGCAGTCTGGCTTTGAATTCGAAACCAGTAAAAACAAAGTAGTCATTCCGTTTCAACTCATCAACAACCTGATCTTCATTCCAATAAATGTCAATGGCGTCGAGCTCAATTTCCTGCTGGATACGGGCGTAGAGGAGACCATCCTTCTCGGCCTCGACGACAAGGATAAAGTAAGCCTGTTTAACGTTCAGAAAGTGAAGTTGCGCGGGTTGGGCAGTGACGAAGCGATCGAAGGTCTCAAATCTACAGACAACCTGCTTTCGGTCAACGGACTTGTAGATAAAAACCACAACCTGTATATCGTACTCGACCAAAGTTTCAACTTCTCTTCACACGTGGGTGTTCCCATCAATGGTATCATCGGGTTCCATTTTTTTAAACACCATCTCGTCTCAGTCGACTACGAACGCAAACAGATTGTCGTATACCGTGACAATGAAAAATTGCGCAAAAAGATAAACAAGCGCTACAGCAGCGTACCCATTAGTATTGAAAAAAACAAGCCTTATGTCAACGCCCGCGTAACCCTCGCACACGATTCGATTGATGCCAAGTTATTGCTTGATCTGGGCAATAGTGACGCCCTGTGGCTCTTTGAAAACAAGGCTAAGGGAATTGCCCTTCCCAAAAACAATTTTGAGGATTACCTCGGCAAAGGTTTTAGCGGCGACATCAGCGGAAAACGCGCCAGAATCAACCAATTGCAACTGGCGGGATTTCAGTTCAACGACCCCATAATCGCTTTTCCCGATGCCAATTCCCTTAAGAACGTGACTATGGTTGCCGATCGCGTAGGTTCTGTAGGTGGTGAAATTTTCAGGCGTTTTGCGTTGATTTTTGATTACAATGGACGAAAGTTGTTCCTAAAAAAAAGCCGGCATTTTGATGCCAAATTTGAGTACAACATGACCGGCATCGAAATGCAAAACGAGGGCATGCAACTGGTGCAGGAAAGCCTGCCGTTTCAAACCACACTCGTAGGTGACAACACCGATAGCAACGAGCGAAAGACCCAAAACAATTTCAAGTACAAATACGTACTCAAACCCGTTTACACAGTGGCAAGTGTTCGTAAAGACTCGCCGGCAGAACGCTGCGGGCTCCAGAAAGGCGACCTGGTTTTGTCTATTAATGGTTCTAATGCCTACAATTTTTCGTTGCAACGCATCAATGATTTACTTAAAGAAGAGGAAGGAAAATGGTTGTACTTTGAGGTAGATCGCAATGGGCAGGTGCTTAAATTCCGTTTTCAGCTTAAGAGTATTTTATAGGAGGAAAGACCGCTTCGCTAAAAGAGTAAAGATCGCTGCGCTGAAGGAGATGAATGCTCGACTCTTTCTTGCTTTGAATCCTAAATCTTTAAAGTGTCTGGCACATCGCAAAAAAAAGGCCTCATTACTGAAGCCTTTTGTCTTATTGGTCGCTGCTGGTAGGAACGCCCTTTTTCTTTTCGATTATATTGACTTGGTCTTTAACAAGCACCTCGCCCTTGATTTTGATGGCCACCCGTCCTTCGGGTACGTTGGTCGCGTTAGATTCTACTGTAATGGTTTTCCTGATTGGACCCGGGTTCATATTGTATTTCACATCGATTTTCCCGGTTTTACCCGGAGCAATAGGAGCAGTAGGTTTAGTTGGTATCGTACAACCACAAGTAGATTGCACGTTGGTGATGACGAGCGGCTTGTCACCGGTGTTTTTAAACACAAATGAGCGCACGCCGTTGTCGTTTTCTTTGTAAACCTTACCGTAATCAATGGTATTGTCCTTGTCAACAAATTCAATCTGTTGTGCCATTGCCGTGGTGCCAAAAGCCAGGATTGCGATTAAGGAAATCATGTTTTTCATAGTGGTTAATTTTAATTTTTGTAATTTTTGGTTCTGGTAAAAATAGTCCGTTTTAATCAATGCGCAAATTATTAATTCTTAATTTTTTATACCGCGTTAATTTTCTACTTTTGTCGGGCTAACAAATAATATACCAAAGGAACTAAGACCCGGTTGTGTCAGTATTTTGCTTCGCCAATTCGCTGTCGCTCGGGTCAGGAGCTGATTCCCGCTTTCCGCTGTATCTTTTGCTGCCTAAAGAAGGCAACAAAAGGATGCCGCTGCAATCGGGGCTAGGGCTTCATTCAAACCCGAAACACCATGACAATTCCCGCACAATTCGACGCCAAGACCATAGAGCAAAAATGGTACGACTACTGGATGCAACACAATTATTTCCATTCAGAACCCGACCACCGCACGCCTTATACCATCGTAATCCCGCCGCCAAACGTGACCGGCGTATTGCACATGGGCCACATGCTCAACAATACCATCCAGGATGTACTCATCCGCCGCGCCCGCCTCAAAGGTTTCAACGCCTGTTGGGTTCCGGGAACAGACCACGCCTCAATCGCCACCGAAGCCAAAGTCGTGGCCAAGCTCAAAGCCGATGGCATCAACAAAAACGACCTTTCGCGCGAAGAATTCCTCAAACATGCCTGGGAATGGACAGACAAATACGGCGGCGTTATCTTAGACCAACTTAAGAAACTCGGCGCCTCCTGCGATTGGGAGCGCACCAAATTCACCATGGATCCTGATATGTCGGCATCGGTCATCCGCTCTTTTGTCGATTTGTGCAACAAAGGCTTGATCTACCGCGGTTACCGCATGGTCAACTGGGATCCCGAAGCCAAGACCACGTTGTCTGACGAAGAAGTCATTTACGAAGAACAACAAGGAAAACTCTATTTCCTCAAATACAAAATCCAAGGATCCGAAGATTTCCTCACGATTGCCACCACACGTCCCGAAACCATTTTTGGCGATACGGCAATTTGTATCAACCCCAATGACGAGCGATTCACGCACCTCAAAGGAAAGCAAGCGATTGTGCCCATCTGCGGCCGCGTCATCCCAATCATCGAGGACGACTACGTAGATATGGAATTCGGAACCGGTTGCCTCAAAGTAACGCCGGCGCACGATGTCAACGACAAGGCACTTGGCGAAAAGCACAACCTCGAAATCATTGACATCTTCAATGAAGACGCGACCTTGAACAGTTTCGGTTTGCATTACCAGGGCAAAGATCGTTTTGTTGTTCGTACTGCCATCGTGACAGAACTCGAGTCGCTGGGCGCGATTGCCAAAACAGAAACGCACCTCAATAAAGTGGGCACCTCCGAAAGGACCAAAGCGGTTATTGAACCACGCCTGTCAGACCAATGGTTCCTCAATATGGAAGAATTGGTCAAACCGGCCATCAAAGCGGTACTCGAAGACCACGAAATTAAATTGTATCCAAAGAAATTCGAGAATACGTATCGCCATTGGTTAGAGAACATCCGCGACTGGAACATCTCGCGCCAATTGTGGTGGGGACAACAAATCCCGGCTTATTATTACGGTGACGGTAAGGAAGATTTTGTCGTAGCCGAAACCATTGAAGAAGCCGTGACGCTTGCCCAAATCAAAACCGCGAATGCCAACCTCACGACCAAAGATTTAACGCAAGACGCCGACGCGCTCGATACCTGGTTCTCGTCCTGGCTTTGGCCCATGGCGGTTTTCGGTGGAATCATGGATCCCGAAAGCGAAGATTTTAAATATTATTACCCCACCAATGACCTTGTTACAGGCCCGGATATTTTATTTTTCTGGGTAGCACGTATGATCATCGCGGGTTATGAATACACCGGCGAAAAACCATTTACCAATGTGTATTTGACCGGATTGGTGCGCGACAGCCAACGCCGTAAGATGTCTAAATCACTCGGGAATTCGCCCGATCCGCTCGACCTGATTGAAAAGTTTGGCGCCGATGGCGTTCGAGTTGGTTTACTTTTAAGCGCCTCCGCCGGAAACGACATTTTGTTCGACGAGGAATTGTGCGCACAAGGCAAAGGGTTCTCCAATAAAATCTGGAACGCTTTCCGATTGATTAAAGGTTGGGAAGTTTCGGCCGATATTGCGCAACCCGAGTCGTCAAAAGTCGCTATCGAGTGGTTTGAAGCCAAGTTGCAGCACACACTTTTGGACATCGAGGACAACTTTGAAAAGTACCGAATCTCTGATGCGCTCATGGGCATCTACAAACTCGTTTGGGACGATTTCTGCTCGTGGTTCCTTGAAATGATCAAACCGGCTTACCAGCAACCCATCGATAAAGCCACTTTCGACAAGTCGATAGAGATGCTCGAGAATGTCCTCAAATTGTTGCATCCGTTCATGCCGTTCCTGACCGAGGAAATCTGGCAGCATATCGCAGAAAGAAGCGTCGAGGAAGCGCTGATTGTTTCTAAATGGCCCGAAACTAAAGCGTTCAACGCACAGTTGATATCGGATTTTGAGAATACGACAGAAGTCATTGCCGGCATCCGCTCTATCCGTAAGGACAAGAACATTCCGTTTAAGGACGCCATTGAACTCAAGGCCATCAACAATGAAAAACTGTCGATTTATTTTGATTCGGTGGTTTCTAAGCTCGGCAATATTACCAAGCTCGAGTACGTTGCTGAGAAAGTAGACGGTGCTTTGTCGTTCCGCGTGAAATCGAACGAGTATTTTATCCCGATTACGGGCGCAATCAATGTAGAGGAAGAAATTGCCAAACTCACCGAAGAATTGAAATACACCCAAGGTTTCCTCCAATCGGTTCAGGCGAAACTTTCGAACGAGAAATTCGTTGGCGGCGCACCCGAAAAAGTACTTGAAATGGAGCGTAAGAAGCAAGCCGATGCGCTGGCGAAGATCGCTATGATCGAACAAAGCCTGAAGAGCCTTAGATAATCGCTGCGTTGTAAGAGACAAGAAGCGAGACCGCTGCGCTGAAAGACCACTGCGTTGCAAGACCACTGCGCTGAATGAAGAAAGAAAGGATTTGATTAGAAAAAGCCGCTAGATCTCTACGCGGCTTTTGTCTTTTACTTTGTACCGTTCGCCCTTTGAGCTCGGGTCAGCGAAGCGGTCTTGATTCTTGCAACGCAGTGGTCTTTGCTCTTTCAGCGAAGCGGTCTTAGTACTTTTTCATCATCGCTTCCTCATAACGCTCACCCACCTTTTTCCAGTTGATGACTTTAAAAAAATTGTCGATGTATTTCTTGCGCCGGTATTGGTAATTGAGGTAGTAAGCGTGCTCCCAAACGTCTAGCGCCAGGATGGGCGTCCCTTTGATTGTGGCATTCGGCATGAGTGGATTGTCTTGGTTTTGGGTGCTGGTCACTTGCAGTTTTCCGGCTTTGTCGGTGACGAGCCATGCCCAGCCAGATCCGAATTGTTTTTCGGCGGCCTCGGCAAATTGTACCTTGAAGTTCTCAAAAGAACCAAAATCGCGGTTGATTGCGGCTGCCAGTGTGTCTTTTGCAACACCACCGGCTTTGGGTGCCATACTGTCCCAGAAAATACCGTGGTTGTAAAATCCGCCGGCGTTGTTGCGTAAATCGGCGTTACTGATGTCTAGTTTGCGAAGGATTTCTTCGATGGGCAGGGTTTCCTGTTCGGTTCCGGCAACGACCCTGTTGAGATTGTTGGTGTAGGTGAGGTAATGCTTGGAGTAATGCACTTCCATGGTCAACGCATCGATGCTGGGCGATAAGGCGTCGTAACTATAAGGTAATTTTTGTACCTGGAAAACGCCTTCATCGGCTTTGACATCGTCGGGATGGCCGATGGTGATTTTTTCTTCGGCGGTGGGCAATGGTACCTCTACCACTTCGGTCAACTTTTTATTGTTGCAGGACACGGCCAAAAGCGCGGCAAAACTTAAGGCAAACATTGGGCTCTTTTTCATCATCATTTTTTGACTAGGGAAAGGATCGATTCTATATACAATTCTTTGGCTTGCTCGATACTGAGGTGGCTGATTTGCATCCACGCATTGGTTTTAAAAGCATTGCGCAAATCAAAATTGGGATTGAAGGTTGACGTTGGGCTTCCAGAAGTGGCCTGTTTGTAATAGGCATACAGCCGTAGTTGCACGTCCTGTGGCAAGTCGGCTTGGGTCATGGCGTCGGCTAATTCAACGGCTTCCTTAAAACGGGTATCGAGATCTTTCTCTGCCATTTTCTTTATGACTTTGTGGCTATGATGGTTTTTCCGCCAACCGCCTTTTGGTTGAGTTTTACATTGATTTCAGTG
This sequence comes from Flavobacterium sp. UBA7665, assembly GCA_002483285.1. GTDB lineage: Bacteria > Bacteroidota > Bacteroidia > Flavobacteriales > Flavobacteriaceae > Flavobacterium. The sequence continues at coordinate 118,407 of DLHP01000030.1, read as the reverse complement.
CCCAGCGGGAAATACAAATCCACACGTGACCCGAATTTGATGAATCCGGCATCGGTTCCCTGGACCACCTGCATGCCTTCCTGCGCATAATTGACAATTCTTTTGGCGAGCGCACCGGCGATCTGTCGGTACAGGATTTCTCCAAAGATGCGGTTTTCGACCACAACAGTCGTGCGTTCGTTTTCGGTACTTGCTTTTGGGTGCCAGGCGACAAGGTATTTCCCCGGATGGTATTTACTGAATTTTATTTTTCCGTTTACGGGATAGCGTGTCACATGCACATTGATCGGCGACATAAAAATAGACACCTGCAGGCGTTGGTCCTTGAAATATTCGGATTCGAAGACTTCTTCTATCACCACGACTTTCCCGTCTACCGGTGCAATCACATGGTTGTCATCAATGTCTACCGGCCTTTTGGGGTTCCTGAAAAATTGCAGGATCATAATCAGGAAGAACAATACGATAAGCATTAGGGTCATCCTAAGCCATTCCACATCGACCAATTTGTCTATGGTGAGTAAAAAAACAACGGTCAGGGTTGTTGCAATAAGGATGATTTTTCCGCCTTCTTTATGAAACATAATACAAGATTTGATAAAACAAAAATACAAAAGGTGCCGCAAATATAATACTATCCAGCCGATCTAAAATACCGCCATGTCCGGGCATGATTTTCCCCGAATCCTTTACACCCGCAACGCGTTTGAATTTGGATTCGACCAAATCACCGATGGTGCCAATCGCGCTTAAAATCAATGCAATAACAATCCAGTTGAATAGCGGTTGGAAGATAAAGAACTTTGCAATCAATACTGCGAAAATAGCAGCAAATACGAGTCCGCCCAAAAAGCCTTCGACGGTTTTCTTTGGAGAAATGCGTTCAAATAGTTTGTGTTTCCCGATGGATTTGCCCACAACGAACGCAAAAGTGTCATTCGCCCAAATCAAAATGAAAATACTGATGATGATTTTAGGATTGAAACTACCGTCTGCGCAAGGGATTTTGGTAATCAGGATAATCGGAAGGATCACATACCCAATGAGGTACACGAATTTTGAAGTGGGCGCGAGTGGTCGTTGGTTGGCGTTGAACAAAAAGGCAATGCATTTACCCGAAACGAACAATGTGGCCAAGAGCAGTAAAATGGAGCTGCTGCGGCTTACGTCAAAATAAGCGAACAATGCATAACCAATTATAGCAATAAGAAGCGGTGCTGTTTTTTTGAGTTGCACCAATTGACAGAATTCAGAAACGGCTAACAGTAGAAATGCGCCAAACAACAAAAGGAAACTGTGGAAATAGAGTGAGGCTGTGATCAGGATCAGGATATATACTATTCCCGATAAGGTCCTCGTCAGCGTTTCATTCATTTTAAAGGTCTTCTAAAAGAAGCAGGTACAGGTTTTTGGCTGCGCTTCCGTATTGCAGAAAATCCTCTTCTTTGGCTTTCTCGAAATATTTTATCGTAGTGATATTGGTTGGATAATCCTTGTCGTATTTCTTTTTGATGGCGCGTAGCCCATCGCTTTTACTTTCAAGGATTTGGCTGGTAGTAGCCAGGATGACAATATTTACAGGAAGGTCGTTGGGTTTGTGTTGCTTAATCTGGTTGGATGAGAATAGAATAGAACCCTCATCGGCAATGAGGTTCTCGCAACTCGCGAGCAAAAATTTTGGGTCTTTTGGATTGTTGTAGGAAAGTTTGTTTTCGTCGAGCATGCTGAACAGTTTGGGTTCAAAGCAGGCGGCTTCGGATTCAAACCAGTCGTTTTCTTCTAAGATGTGCTCAAAATGGTCCTTTACTTCGGTGAGGTTTTCACAGTACAGGAATTTGCCTCCGTTCTTCTTAAAATTGAAAGTAAATTTCTCGTCAGCGGGCGCCGAAAAGTTGGCTTTCATTTCATTAAATTCACTTTCTTTTTCCTCATCTGAGGAATCGTTGCCAGAGCCGAAAAATTTCCTGAAAAGACTCATATAAGTATTGAATAGTTTTTGAGAACATCCAAAGATAAAAAAATCTTAATTCAAATGCGGGTTCGAATTAAGATTTTTTAATAAATGGATGATAATAACCAGCGGCTATAGCGTGGTCTCTTCCTGTAGGTTCGAATCAAAGGTGCGTTTACCAAAAATGGTTTCAAGGTCGTCCTTGAAGATGACTTCTTTTTCTATCAGTATATCAGCAAGTTGATTGAGCTTATCTTTGTTTTCTTCTAAGATTTGGATGGCGCGTTGGTACTGGCTTTCAATCAGATCAGAAATTTCTTTGTCTATTACTTTTGCGGTTTCTTCTGAGTACGGCTTAGAGAAATTGTATTCATTCTGGCCGGTAGAATCGTAATAAGTTACGTTTCCGATCTTTTCATTGAGTCCGTAGATGGTGACCATGGCGCGCGCCTGTTTGGTAACCTTTTCCAAATCGCTCAAAGCGCCGGTAGAAATACGGTTGAAGGTTACTTTTTCGGCTGCCCTTCCGCCCATCGTAGCACACATTTCATCGAGCATCTGATCCGGACGAACAATCAGTCGTTCCTCTGGAAGATACCATGCTGCTCCGAGGCTTTGCCCGCGCGGAACGATGGTTACTTTTACCAAAGGGGCGGCGTGCTCCAGCATCCAGCTCACGGTTGCATGTCCTGCTTCGTGGATGGCGATGGCTTTCTTTTCTTCTGGGGTAACGATTTTATTTTTCTTTTCAAGACCACCCACGATTCTATCGACGGCGTCCAGAAAATCTTGTTTGTCTACAGCGGTTTTGTTGTTCCTTGCTGCAATCAGCGCGGCTTCGTTACATACGTTGGCAATATCGGCACCCGAGAATCCTGGCGTTTGCTTGGCTAGGAAATCGGTGTCCAAACCTTCTACCTTTTTAAGCGGTGTTAAATGCACTTCAAAAATTTCCTTGCGCTCGCGGATGTCTGGTAAGTCAACGAATATTTGTCGATCAAAACGGCCGGCACGCATGAGTGCTTTATCGAGCACATCGGCGCGGTTGGTTGCAGCCAGTACGATTACGTTTGAGTTGGTCCCAAAACCGTCCATTTCTGTAAGCAATTGGTTCAGCGTATTTTCGCGTTCGTCGTTTCCTCCCGAGAAATTGTTCTTGCCACGCGCACGGCCAACGGCATCAATCTCATCGATAAAGATAATCGCCGGTGATTTTTCCTTGGCTTGTTTGAACAAGTCCCGCACACGTGAAGCGCCGACACCAACAAACATTTCCACAAAATCAGAACCCGACAACGAGAAAAACGGAACCTTCGCTTCACCTGCCACAGCCTTTGCTAATAAGGTTTTACCGGTTCCCGGAGGTCCTACAAGCAAAGCGCCTTTGGGTATTTTACCACCCAGGTTGGTGTACTTTTCAGGATTTTTGAGGAACTCTACAATTTCCTGTATTTCTTCTTTGGCGCCCTCAAGTCCGGCCACGTCCTTGAAAGTGGTTTTGATGTCTGTTTTTTCGTCAAACAACCGTGCTTTAGATTTGCCGATGTTGAAGATTTGCCCGCCGCCACCTGCACCGCCTGCACTCATCCGTCTCATGATGAAAATCCATAAGGCAACGATAATCAGGATAGGGAGTAGGCTAATCAGTAAGTCGGTCCAATTGTTTTTGGGCAGGAAGTTGTAGTCTTTTAGTTTTCCGGCTGCAACAGCAGTTTCCAATTTGTGTTGAAAAATCTCGTCGTTACCAATATCAAAAACATAGTGCGGTCCTTTGTTGGGCCTGTTGAGCAAGTCCTTGGCGACCACTTTGTGCGCTGGATCTTTTAGCGCGGCTGGGGTGAGATACACCTCGGCTTCGGTTTTGTTATATACAATTACCTTCTGGATATCGCCTTTTTCAAGAAAGTTGTTGAATTTTGAAGACGTGGTTTTGGCCGGTTCCTGAAAAGTAGAACCGCCGGTTGCAAAACTGATGAATAAAAAGACAACTATAATTCCGGCGTATAAAATCCAGGGGCTTATTTTTATTCTGTTGGGATTGGGTTTATTGTCGTTGGCCATTTTTTTTCTAGCGTTTAATATTTGTTGGCTATGGTCGTGATTTTAGCATCACCCCAAAGGCTTTCTATATTGTAATATTCGCGGATGTGTTTCTGGAAAACATGGACTACGATGTTTACATAGTCCATCAAAACCCATTCTGCATTGTCAGAACCTTCTACGTGCCAGGGTTTGTCTTTGATTGCTTTGGAGACGGTTTTTTGAACAGAGTTGACGATGGCGTTTACCTGTGTGTTTGAATTTCCGTTGCAGATGATGAAATAGTCACAGGCCGAATTATCTATTTCACGTAGGTCTAGAATATCAATATCATTTCCTTTTACTTCTTCAATTCCTTTGATGATGTTAGCCAGTAAAACATCATTATTTATTGCCTTTTTTGCCATTTAATAATTTTATATAAGTTTGCAAAGTTATCATTTTTTGTGGTTAATTTTGAACCTTAACACAAGATTAAATCTTGTTTCAAAATTAGTTACTGATGCGATTAGTCAAACTTGATGCCATTGACTCCACCAACGATTACCTTAAGGCGTTATCGCAGGCCGGGAACCTTGAAGATTTTACCGTAGTCTCGACCGACAACCAAACCAAAGGCAAAGGTCAAATGGGGGCGAAATGGAATTCAGAAGTTGGTAAAAACCTAACGATGAGTGTGTTGGTAAATGATTTTGTTGCTGACGCTTCTCGGTTGTTTGAACTCAATATCGTCTTTTCGGTAGCCGTAATCGACACGCTACGCCAGCTAGAAATCCCGCAATTGAGCATTAAATGGCCAAACGACATTCTGTCAGGCAACAAGAAAATCGCCGGTATTTTAATTGAAAATAGTCTCAAAAGCGATGGGCAGATTGTGTCTGTCATTGGTTTAGGCCTCAATGTCAATCAGGAAAATTTTGAAGGATTGCCGCAGGCGAGTTCACTAAGGCTTATAACAAATGCCTTTTTTGACAAAGATGCCCTATTGGTTTCGGTTGTAGAAAACCTCAAAAAAAGCATCGACGCCTGGTCGCTTGACGCTCAAAAAATGACCGAAGCTTACGAGGAAAATTTGTTCAAAAAAGGGATTCCGATGCCATTCGAAACCGCAGAAGGAGTACGTTTCATGGGCATCATCCAAGGCGTTTCGGCAACCGGCAAACTGCGGCTTTTACTTGAAGACGACAACATTAAAGAATACGATATCAAGGCAATCAAGATGCTGTATTGAGTCGCGGGCTATCGAAATATCCCATTGGGATCGGTCACATACGCCTCAAAACTCACTTTTTCCCGTCGCGAATTGCGATACAGCCTGATGATTTGCTCGCTTTTTGTGATTTTTTCGGCCACTTTTTTGGATAGTGCGGCGTCGGCCTGTTTGGCCAGTATTCGATTGAGTTCATGCGCCAGTATGGGCACCAAAACCTTCGGATACCGTTGGTTTTCTGTATCGATGTCCATCTTATCTATGGTTTCAAAGGCTTCAGTAAATTCTTTATTGCTAAAATACAACGCCGCCAGGTTGAGCCGCGCTTCTTCGAAAGGAGGAGAAATCCGTAAAGCTTCTTTGTAGAACGTTTCGGCTTTTTCGTTTTGGCCGCCAATGCGATAGGCCGTCGCGAGGTTGTTGATGACCTGGATTTGGTAGGGAGCAATGGCATACGCGCTTTCAAACGACTTAATGCTTTCTGTGAGTTCATTTCTGCCAAAGTAGGCATTGCCTTTGTACCAATCGATTGGGATGCTCGTGGGGTCGATCGCGTAAAAGCGGCTTTGCGCAGCATTGGCGTGAAAAAGCAGATCGTTCCATTGGGACTTTGCCTTTGCCTCGTACAAGAGCCATGTTTGCTTCTCTCCATAAAAACGAAAGCCCGCCACGGTGGCCGAGTAAAAAGCGACCACAATCAGCACGTATACCGGCCAACGCTGGGAATTTTTCGTTGGTTCGATTGTGCGATCTTTATCAGTAGCAAAGGCAGCTATCGCCAAAATCAGCATCAGCAAAACCTGGTGTTCTATGCGCTCCATCGGAAAGTCGAGCAAAGCAATCAGCGCATAACCCGACAACCCGCCGAACAGGTATACTGCCTGCCATTTTTGTGCCGTCGTTTCTGATTTTGAAATCAGTAAAATCAGCCGGTAACCCATCACAAGAAAAATCAGCAGGTAACCAATTAGTGCCAAAAAACCGCTTTCACAAAGCACTTGCAGAAAATCATTGTGGGCGCGCTGTAAGGTTTGGGTTCCGTTGGATATCTCGAATTCGTTAAGGTTTTCCAGCCCATATTTTGGGAATGCTACCTGCCAGTTGCCAAGACCCACGCCCAAAAAAGGATGGTCTTTTGCCATGGCCAACGAATGTTCCCAATACAGCAGTCGCGATTCGAGCGTGCCGGTTTCAAAAATACGGTTGGCATAATGGGTAGCAATATCGGGCTGTGTTTCTTTGTCTGCTTTTGGGATCTCAACCACCAGCAGTAGTCCGGTAACGAGGAGCAACGCACACACGACAAGGTAAGCCGGTTTTACTTTAAAACGATTCCTTAGATAGTAGTAGAGTAGGATAAGGACGAGGAGGAGCAAAGCCGCCAAAACCGTCCGTGTACGGATGATCAAAAGGATGAAAACCGCCAAACCCATCCCAAAAATGCTGATCCACCTGATTTTCTTCGACAATTGCAATCCCATCAAAAAGAAAGGCAGGCAAAGGAACAACACAGAGGCGAGCAGGTTTTTATTGGCAAATAAACCCGTGATGATTTCAATCTTGCGGAACAGGTTTTGGTTTCCCACAACCGATTTCTCAAACAGTTGTACTGCGGCCGAACCAATGGCCACCATTCCAAATCCAATTCCTGAAAGAATCAAATCTTTGGTACTGATGGTTTTGTCTCGAAGCAAGGCAATGGTCAGGAATAAAAATCCAAAAAGCAGCAAAAGTTTAGACAGCACCGCATGGCTTTCGGCAGTAAACGGATTGGCGACAAACCCCAACAACGAAAACAACAGGTAAATCCCAACGGATAAAGAAAGTGGATGTTTCCAGGATAGCAACGGCAGAGTCCATTTTTTAAAAACAACCAGAAGCGACAGCACGACCAGGAAAAGTCCCAGAAACAACTGCCTGGGCATCAAAGCCGGATCAACAGTGGCTTTTGAATACGCAAACGGAAGCAAAATCAAAAAGGACAGGTAAAGCCATCCGGTTGGGTTGCGTGGCATGGTCATGGGTTTGGATACGCCCAAATATAATCAAAAACCCTATAAAGCTTAAAGCGAAAAGGCTTCGCCGAGGTAAAATTTAATGAGTGCGTTGTTGAATAGCAGTTCGTAGCTGGATTGGATGAGTTCTGCCTGCGATTTGTTGAACATCATCTTGGTGGTGTTAAGCTCGTTAATGTTGATTTTTCCGAGTTGGAATTTCAACGCATCGGCCTCATAACTTTTCTTCGAAAATTCAAACGCAATAGACGAGGATTCGTTTTTCTTGATCGATGTTTTGGTGTCGGTAATCGCTTTGAGGACCTCTTTAGACAGTTGGTTGCGCATGATTTGCGTATCGAGTTTAGACTGCTTGTAGTTGATTTTAAACGATTTGATTTTTGCAAAATCCTCAAACTGGTTGAAAATCGGGATGGTTAGTGTAAACCGCAATGCCTTAGAAAGATTGGCATCGAGCTGGTCTTTGTAATAGGTGTCGCTGTATGTCATGTTGTCGCCCAAAGTAAGGCGCATGCCCAACGTAGGATAACGTACCGAACGCGCAATACCGAGTTCGGCGCGCGCCGCTTTTTCCCTGTAAAGGCTCATAGCATACGACGGATTGATTTCGATTGCCTTGTTGATGATCGAAAACTGGTTTTCTGCCAAAGCCACATTCTCATTAATCTCGAGCTTGGGTTTTAGCAAAACTATTTCTTGTTCAAGCGGCAGGTTCATGAGCTGCTTGAGGCTGATCAAATTGTCGGTAAGGTGGTTTTGGTTGGTGAGCAAGGTTAATTCTTCGGTGGCTTTTTGCGATTTGACCTTAAAGACTTCGCTTTCAGAAATCACACCCGAATTGAACTTAAGCTCGGCGAGCTCGAGTTGCTTGGTGCTCGATTGAATCTGGTCTTCGTTGGCCAGGATCACATCCTGCAAATACAAAATGGTGATGAACTTTTGCGCCAGATCGATGGTCACATTGTACCGAACACGCTCTATATTGGCGCGATTGATATTCATTTCCTGTTTGTTGCGCTTAATGGTATTGATGGCTTCAAAACCCGAAAACAAATTAAAATTCGCGTTGATTGAGCCCGAGTACGTGCGCAATTGTTCGTTGACGTAAAGGTTGGTGTTGGGATCGATTTCGCGTCCCCAGGTATTCTTGTTTTCGGCCTGCGCTGCAACACTCGGCAGCAACTTTCCGTAACTGGCTTTGTATTGATAGGCTGCATTTTCCTGATCGTAGGCTGCGGATTTGAGCTCCAGGTTGTTTTGCAAAGCCAAATCCAGACAATCCTGGAAGGTCATCGCTTCTTGTGAAAAACATATGCAGCTACAAGCGAGCGCAGCTATTAACAAAATCTTTTTCATACCTAACTAACGCTATTGCCCACTTTATTGAACAGTTTTTTCATGATGTACTCAAAAAGTTGCATGCGTTCAATGATCACCTCTCCTCTAAGCATATAACCGGCTTTGAGGTTGATGTTTGGATTGTATTTGTTGATGTTGGCCAGACAGTAAAATGTCTTATCCACATCCGACGGCGATACATAAGTGATTTTTCCTTTAATCGCTCCATAGCGATAATAGTTGTAAGCATCAAGCTTGAGGTTGATTTCCTGTCCTTTTTCAACATAAGCAAGATCTTCTTCCTTAAGGATAACCTTGGCATAAAATTTCTCTTTTTTGGGCGCTATGATCGTGAGCAAATCGCCTTTGTTTACGATTTGTGTATTTTGCCTTGCGTTGAAAAGGTTAGAAACGGTACCGTCAATGGGCGATACCACTACAAGCTTTTGCATCTCGTCGGCGACATAACCCAAATTCGATTGGCCGTCCTTGATTTGCATCTGCAGTTCTACAATATCGCGCTCGTAGTTGTGGATCTGGTTGTCTACATCGATTATGCTGCGCGTCAGGTCATTTTTGGTGCGGCTGTAATTGTTGGCCAGGTTTTCAAAATCGTAGTTCTTTTCAGAAAAGGTCGACTTGACGTCGGCTTGGCTTTTCTTATCGTCGAGGTTGCGCGCCTTGGTATCGGTCATTTCGTATTTAGAAATCGCGCCTTTGGCATACAACAGCGAGTCGGTCTTGAACTTATCGGTCAGGATCGTGGTCTGTTGCGACGACAAATTGAGTTTGTTGTTGAGCCACTGGATTTGCTGGGCTGCCTTTTTGCGGTCGGTTTTGTAGATCCTGGATTGGATGCGCAATAGGTGTGCGAGTGCTTTCTTCCGCTCGACGGTATTGGCAATCAGCTTGCGGATGATTACAATTTTGTTTTCCATAGAGGCCACATCGGTATTCAAAATCTCATAGTCCGATTTGGTCTTCTTGTTTTCGAGTACGAAAATCGTATCGCCTTTCTTAACTTCTTGTCCTTCCTTGACGGCAACCTTGAGGACTTTAACCTCATTGGGCGCGTTGATTTTTAATTGCGGTGTGTCAGAAAAAATTTGTCCTTCTTTGAAACTTACGGTATCGTTTAATCTCAGGGCAAAAATTAAAACCACTACAATGATCAGGAACGCTACCAGGATCCGGTGCAGGACCTTAATAAAGTTGATCGACCTCGTGTTGTAGTACGTAGAGTTCTCCATTGGTAATTTTGTATTTTTTGGTGAATTTGATGTTGTTGATGGGTTCGTGCGAAATGATGATGAACGTTTTAGAATGGTCCTCATTGATCAGGCTTTCTACCTTATTTCGTGATTCGATGTCCATGCCCGAGAGCACTTCATCGAGGATAATCAATTCGGTCTGTGCAAAGAGCGCGCGCAACAACAGGATTTTCTTGCGCTGTCCCGTTGAAAGGTTTTTGCCGTTTTCATTGATGACAAACTCCAGACCGTCTTCTTTGGAGGCGATGAAATCGTAAAAATTGATGTCTTTGGCCAGGTCTAGTATTTTAGACAACTCAATTTCTTTCCCCAAAGCGATATTGTTGTATATCGTATCATTGAACAGGATGTCCTCATTGGTTACGAGCAAAATCTTTTCGCCCATTTTCTCGGCGTCGTAGAATTTTTTGTCGCGGTTGTTGATCAGTATCGATCCCGATTGCGGATGGTACAGCGTAGTCAGGATTTTACTAAAAGTAGATTTTCCCGAACCGTTTTGTCCCTCAATCTTGATTTTCTCGCCTTTCTTGATTTTGAGGTTGATGTCTTTTAAGATCATCTCATGCGGCAAATAACCATAATGAATGCCCTGGAACTCTATCTTCTCGATTTCAAAATCCTTGATGCCTTTGTTAGAAGTGGTGTTTCCCTCTTCGTCAAAATCGAGGTACCTGCGCAAAATCACCTCGTTTTCCTGCAAGGTCATGTTGTCGTCCAGGATGCCTTTGAGCGACGAGAAAATCTTAGAAGACAAGGCAATGAAAGTCACAATCTGTCCCAAAGTGATGATCTGCGTCTCAATCGCCGATTTGGTCAAAAACACCACAATCAGCAACGAAGAAAAGATGATAATCATAGCCACCACGAACTTGTTGATCAAATCCACATAGCCGTTCCTAAGTTGTATCCTGAGATATTCATTGATACTCGAATAGATTTTATTGGAGTGGAACCGTTCTATTTTAAAGCTTTTAATCACTTGGATGCCTTCTACTTTTTCCATCATCCTGGAGATAAAATCGGCCTTGCGGATGTAACGCAAACGCTCATTCTGCTTGAGGTACGGCGTGATGAACTTAAACCAGAACACAAATGAAACCATCACCGCGGCCACAATCAAAGTCAACATCTTATCAATAAAAAACAGGATGCATAACGAGTAAACCGACACGCTGATGTCTACCAAAATCCCGGTGAAGAATTTCATGAAGAATGTCTTGAGTTTCATCGAATCGCTTACACGTTCCATCAAATCGCCTTTTTTATACGAGTGGATGTAAGCCAGCGAAGAGTTGTTGATTTTCTGGTCAAATGAAAACAAGAAATAACGGTCGAGCGCGTTGCCCAAATGCATGCTCACGAAATTTTTATAAAGGGTCGTGAACAAATCGAAAATCTTATACACACCCAAGCCAATGGCAAACAATATCAAAGTATTGATGTTGTAAGTTGGCAAAACGTTATCAATCAATATCTGGTTGGTGAAAACGGCAATCTGTGCGGTCGTAGCCGAAAACAAAGCGGCAAAGATGTAAACGTACCAGAGTTTTTTGTATTCGCCCAATTGCTTGAACAGTTGCCAGTACAGGCTTCGTTTGTCTTCTGACGGGTAAGTTACCGGCGTCTCGTTTTCAAAAGCAGGCTGCACGGTAAGCACGAGCGGCGAGTTGTTGCGGATTTTCCCTTTTTCTAGTTCGAGCGTCTTGAAATTGCTCGGAACCGCCGATATTTCCTGGTTCTTTAATAAATCGTATAAAAAGTTTTTCTCGGCTTCGGCATCCTTGAACCCAAAACTCTCCCTGAGGTATTTGAAATAGGTGAGCTTATTGAATAGTGTGGCGTGGCCGTTGTCAATCAAAGCTTCCGAGAAATTGATGTTGTATTCTTTAAGGTCATCCGAGCAAACCGCCAGAATCTTGTCCTCGGTTTCTACCAAATCCCAATCGTGCTTGTTGTGCATCGATCGGTTTTTGATTTCCTGTAAAGTGAGGAAATATTGGCTGCCTTTTGCAGGATCAAAAACCCGAAACTTCTTGCCTTTCATTTCACTCACAACCACATAACGGTGGCTGCTTTTGTGTTTTACCTGTAAAATGAATGGGAATAGCGTTTCAATCGCGGCTTCATTGCCTTCGATGTAATTGGCGTCGAGGAGTTTAAACTCGGCCCTGAATCCGTTTTCGTCGAAAAAGTCTTTTAAGTCAGACACGCGTGAACCCTTTTGGTCCAGCGGAATACGCTCCTCGATGTATTTGCGCGAGATATTCTTTTCAAAAATGTTGAAAACAGTCTTGATGGCGCTTACACCACAGTCATTGCTCTTTAATTGTTGGTCAGTCTTTGGCATAGATTATTGGGGTTATCTTTCCGATTCGTAGTTAACTCCATGTTACCATATCGTTAAATTCAGAATATTTGCCAATATTAACCCAAATCAATCTATACCTCCTAAAATTTTCCGCAACTAACACGAAAAATCGGTAAACTGCTAAAATTTAGCGGATTATTTAAGTCGAGAAGTTGAATTTTCTTACTGTTATAACACCACTTCGGGAAAGTACAGTGTGAACGTGGCGCCTTGTCCCAGTTGTGATTTGGCCACGATAAATCCTTGGTGTGCCTGCATGATTTTTTTGCAAAGCGCCAGCCCTATTCCAGAGCCTTGGTACTCAGACTGCGAATGCAAACGCGAGAAGATATTAAAGATCGAGTCTACGAATTTTTGCTCAAAGCCAATCCCATTGTCAATAAAAGAAATGGTGTGGTAGCGTTTTTCGGGTTCGCCCATAAAGTCGGCATTGACCGATATTTGCGACGCTTCTATCCTGATGTGCGGAACCGTTCCGTCGGCCACATATTTGAGCGAATTCAGCACGATATTAGAAAACAATTGCTTGAGTAAAAACGGTACTCCTTTAATTACCGGCATCGCACCCATTGTAATCACGGCTTGTTTTTCGTGGATCATTTCGGCGAGGTCGGCAATGGCGCTTTCCAATATTGGCAGTGTTTCAATCGTCTCAAACGAAGCATCGTTGTGTTTGATGCGCGTGTATTTGAGGATGTCAATGAGCAGGTTCTGCATCCGGTTGGCCGAATTGTTCATGCGCTTGATTGATTCCGAAACACCTTCAGACACTTCATCCCGATCCAGTATGCGCGACGAAATCAGCTGGATTTTGCGCAACGGTTCCTGCAAATCATGCGTACTGATCCAGTTGATGTTCTCGAGCTCAGAATTGGTTTCATGCAACACTTCGCTGAGTTTGCGGTAGCGTTCTTCCTCGCAGCTCACGAGCAGGTAATTCACTTGTTTTTGCAAAATGTGCGCGTAGTTGGCCGATGCGTTAAGCTCGGGTTGCAGCCAGGGTTTGCTTTGGCATTTGACGATTTCCTTCCAAAGCCCAAAAGAATTTCGGGGTGACAATCCTTTTTCATCTTTTATAATGGCTTTCGCCGGATCGCCCGCCCAGTTTACTTCTGTGAGCGTTTCCGGACGGTACCAAATGATGCCATTGTTGGGATCGCCCGCGAGCGCGAAGTAAACAATCCCCGACACCGCCAGACATTCGTCGAATTCGGGGTAATGGTCTATGAGTTTGTCGGTGTAAAAACCAGCGCTATAGGCATGCGAGGACAACCATTGCGAGAGTTTCAGCACATCGGCGTCCGAAGGCGTTTCACCGTTCTTATACACCACGCCGTCAAACACAATAGAAACGCCCGTAGCATTACACAATTGCAACAGGTGTGGTTCGTTGGCAATGGCTTCAAACGATGCTTCGGTAGGCGCAAATGACATTCCGTTGAGTTTTTCGAGCGCCAGATTCACTTTGCGCGCCACCTCATATTCTTCATTGGATTGGCGCACATGGATCTGCGAAGTGATGAAATGCCCCTGAAGTTGCGCTGCCAAGCGGATCTCGGGACTCAGGTTTTTTGGCGAATAATGGTGACACGCAATCAGTCCCCATAGTTTTTTCTGGTAAATCAGCGAAATGGTGAGTGTGGCGCCGACACCCATATTTTGCAAATACTGCACATGGATGGGCGAGGTGCTGCGCAGTATGGATAAGCTCAGGTCGAGGTTTTTGTTTTCAAGGTCGTCGATGGTAAAAATCGGCACCGGCGTATAATTGATATCGGCAATCAGCCTCAACAGGTTTTTCATATACAATTCCCTGGCTTGCACCGGAATATCGGTATGCGGATAATGAAGCCCCAGGAACGGTTCGAGGTCATCGCGCACGCTTTCTGCAAAAACTTCGCCGTTGTAATCGCGATCAAATCGATAAATCATGACACGGTCATAACCGGTCACTTCCCGCGTCCCTTTGGCTACCATCGCGCAAAGTTCCTGCAACGAATGCGTGTCGTGCATATAGGAGAGGAATTGCGAGGTTTGGTTGTACACGTCGGCTTGTACCTTTTGCGCTTCTACGATAGGCTCGGCTTCTACGATATAGGTTTCGGCACTGCGGTGTACTGTACATAAAAAATGACGGTTGCTGAGTCCTAACTTCAGCGGTGTTGCCGATAGCAAAAGCTGGCCGGCGATATAATCTGTTAGTTTTAAAAGTGGTTCGGCGCCAAAAGCTTCCCCAAAGTTCTTTCCGAGCAGTTGGGCAGGCGTGAAGCCAATAAATTCGGTGGTATTTGCACTGCAATAGTCAATGCCAAAATCCTCAAGCCCAAGGCCCAATAAAAAACCGTGCGGCTGTATGCTGCCGGGAATGTGTATGGGTTCGTGCTCGCAGTTGGTCAGGTTGACGATATCGCGGTTGACTATGTCTTTGATCTTCATGCCGGCTGTGCAGTTTTTGCAAAATGTTGGTGGATGGCCTCAAAAGCGAATACCGCACCGTCAATGATTGCTTCTTGTTGATCAAAATCGGCGGCATATTGAGTCAGGCTTTCCAAGAAATTTTTCCAATAGCTGCCCGTTTGGTTGCCGTAACCGTAAAAATACGCAGCTCCATTTTCATGATTGCGCCCAAGTGTTTCCTGGACATTCCTGAGGATGAACCTCCCGCCCAAGGTCGAACCTTCGATTACATAGAAAATTCCCATCGCAAACCCGTCCTGAAATGGTCCTGTTGCAGATAAAGGAAATTCTTGAATCTGTAGTTTGACGTTGCCAAAAGCAAGGTCATGGTCAAGCCATTGTGTCTTAAGGCGCTTTTGGGCATCGGGAATATAATTGTGAAGTGGCGTGAATATGTGTTGCTCGGCGTCGGCTACAATGTCGCGCATCAGCGAAAGGTATTCAAAATAAACGGCATCGGTGAGCGTGGGTTGTAGCAGCGCAGCCGAAATCGGGATTTGTTCGAGCTCGCGGTGCGCACTAGAAGTGGCTGCGCGCAACCGGTCCAGGAAAGCGCTTGAATTGACGGTTTCGGTCACGGGGTTTTCGTTGTACATTTTAATTCTGGTAAAGGAAATTCTGTTGGTTAGGGATAAAATTGGTCCAATCGATGTTAATCGCATGTTCAATCGATCGGCGCAGTGACTCGAAAGAAACAGACTTTGGCACGTAAAAATTCGCACCCAGTTCGCGGCTTTTCCTGATGAGCTCTTCATCGTTCGACGTAGAAAAAATGACAATCGGCAAACGTTGCGACGCGTCTTTACTCCTAAGAATTTCGAGCACATCAAAGCCATTGAGTCCGGGCATATTCAAATCGAGGAATAAAATATGCGGATGCGGCGGCGGATTGTCTATAATATGCAGCAATTGCGAGCTTCCGCCAAGTGTTACCACTTCAATGTTTTGGTCTATCGATTCGGTTGCTTCCCTAAAAAAATCAAGGTCTTCCTTGTCATCGTCGGTGTAGAATATGGTCATTTTTGTAGTTTTCATGGCGCCAATTTTAGGGTCAATGTCTCCAAAGGTACCATTCAGGCTTCAAACCCTTTTATCAAAATTCCACGAAAATGTTATAATAAAAAAGCCTCCCGCGAACGAAAGGCTATAGTATTGAAAAGATTTTGACCGCTACAGTTTGTGCATATTGGCAGCCAAAGTCTCTATAAATTTGCTGATTGGGCCTTTAACCATCATGGCCATCATGGCGTTGAACTCGCCGTCGAAATGCAATTGCACCTCCGATTTCTGGTCAGCAACGCTATCAATGTTCGCCGTTAGTGTAAAAGGTAGTTTATCGCTCGCAGCGCCCAATACAATCTTGTTCGGGGCGACTTTTTCTTTCATCTTGAGTTTGATTTCGGGCATGCCTTTAAGCCCAAACAAGAACGCGTCGTCACCCAAAACCTCAAACTTGGCAATGGTATCAGGCATGAGTTTTTCAAAATTCCTGACATCGGATAGCGAATCAAATAAATGTTGTGCAGATTGGTCTACTGAAACTTTAGGGCTTTCTAAATTCATGGAATAATTATAGGTTATGGGTTGAATTATTTGTTTTTAAGGGGCGTTGCCTGCGGCCGGGCTTTTCGCTTTATCTTTTGTGCTGCTGCGCGCTACAAAAGGATGCCGCTTCAATCCCTAACGCAGCATCGTTAAACCTCGATGCCCCAAGACTCCGGAGCCGTATTCCACTCCTTGAGTATTTCTTGTTCTGATTCGGTGATGTATTTCTTGGCGACCGCAAGGTTGAGCAGGTTTTCGTAGTTGCTCAAGGTGAACAGGTCCACGTGCGCATTTTTAAAACTGGTTTCGGCGGTTTCAAACCCGTACGTGAAAATCGCCGCCATGCCTTTGATGTTGACCTGCGCGTCGCGCAAAGCTTCAACCGCATGCAGGCTGCTTTTTCCGGTACTGATCAAATCTTCAATCACCACGACATTCTGGCCTTTTTGCAAAAAACCTTCTACCTGGTTTTGGCGGCCGTGTTTTTTAGGTTCGGGGCGTACGTATACAAACGGCAATCCCATATACTCGGCGACGAGCATCCCAATGCCGATGGCGCCTGTGGCTACGCCGGCAATCACGTCGGGTTTGCCAAATTGTTTTTCTATGTGCTTTGAAAATTCCTCTCGGATGTAATTCCTGATTGGAGGAAATGACAGTATCAGCCGGTTGTCGCAATAAATCGGAGACTTCCAACCCGAAGCCCATGTAAAAGGATTTTTCGGATTCAATTTAATTGCATTTATTTGCAAAAGCAATTCGGCGGTCTTTTCGGCTGTGTCTTTATTGAAAATCATAATTACAAATGTATAAAGTTTTTGTAAACGATAAACCTCTTTTTCTAACAAATGAAATCGTCAAAGAGACCGATTTTAAATTATTCTTGTTAGAAAGTATTGATATTGAGCAGCTTATTGTTAAAATGTTCAATAACAAGATCAAAAAATGCTACCTCTATTATCCCGATGAGAAAGTGATTTTCAAGAAATTGAAAGAAAAAATCCCTGTCCAGAAAGCCGGAGGTGGGCTCGTTTACAACAAAAACGGCGAAGTGCTTTTCATTTTCCGCAACGGCAAATGGGATTTACCCAAAGGCGGCAAGGAAAAAGGCGAGAAGATGAAGCTCACCGCAATGCGCGAAGTCGAGGAAGAAACCGGCGTCGACCAACTCAAAATCGTCAAGAAACTACAGAAAACCTATCACGTCTTTCGCCGCAACGGCAAATACAAACTCAAGATCACGCATTGGTATGAAATGCATTCCGATTTTGAAGGTATCCCAACCGGACAGCTAGAAGAAGGTATTGAAAAAGCCGCCTGGCTCAACCCACAGGAGATCGAGCAGGCGCTCCAGAATTCCTACGAAAACATCAAACTGTTGTTCCAAAAAGAGGAATCGCTACAGTAGTTAATCCACAATCCGATACACCGGATATTGCAAATGCGCTTTCTCATAGTACACCGAATGTTTGTAAATCCAGTCGAGTTGCGCTTTCGGGTCGGCTGCAAACTTCGCATCTGTCGTCTTTTTTAGCTCTAAATCCGATTTCAGTTTCGCATCGTTTTTGAGCAACTGCGTCGCCAAATCTTCAAAAACGTAATCCGAATAGCCTTCTTTCTGCTGCAGCATCGTGTCAAAGAAATTCCAGTTGAAGAACGAATCCACGGCTTCTGGCTCTAAGGTTTCCAACAAGTACTTCACGCCTTTTTGATTGGTTGAAAAAAGGTAATCGCCCTTGCGGAAACTCGCTTTCGTGCGGCTTGCGATGACATGGGTGTCGCGATGCAAGTAATGCCCTTCGTAAGCATTTTGGCTCGTTTTGTAATCGGCAATCCGATAGCTTTCTACTTCAATCACCGTATCGTTTTGAATTTGCCTGAATTTTATTCGGTTCTGCTTAAGCAAATCAATAACCGGCCAAAAACCTTGCGGAATCACGTAAGCTCTAGGAATCGTGATTTCCTTCACCGCCTTGTAATGGTCGAGATACCGAATTTCTTTTTTAAACGGTTTGCTCCGGTCGTAAAACAAACGGTTTCCCGTGGTCGCCTCGCTTTTTTTGTAACTGCCTTCATAGCCCAGGAACGTTAAATTCGAAACTTGGGTACTGTCGATGGCCCAACGCACGGGATATGATTTCCCCGCCGTGTATTGCTTTACATTCTCAAGTTGTTTCGCCTTGATTACAAGGAAATGCTTGTCGGTGTAATCGATGGTTTGCTGCATAAACGCATAGTTTGCCTTGACGCGGTCGGCGTATTTTTTGAGCATGTGCGTTTCTACGACAAATCCCAGTGTATTGAACAGTGAGGTGTAGCCAGTAGCGAATCTAGGGCTTTCAAAAAACTGCACAAAACCTTTGTCGGGCGTGGTTTCCCAAGCATTGACATAAGGCGTGGTTTCTATTTTTTGCTGTTTGAGGCTGGCCAGGATTTTGGGTACCATCTGGTTCCTGAAATAATCGCCAAGCGGTTTGCCCAATTTATCGGGCTGCGTCATGATGTAGGTGAGCGTGTATTGGTAATCGGCGCCGTTACTCACGTGGTTGTCTATGAAAACATCGGGCTTTGTCAAATGGAAAATGGCTGCAAAACTCCGGGTGTTCTTTGTGTCTGCCTTGATGAAATCGCGGTTGAGGTCGAAATTCCTCGCGTTGCCACGAAACCCATATTCTTCCGGACCTTCCTGGTTCACACGCGACGTGGAATTGCGGTTGAGCGCACCGCCAATATTGTACACCGGAATAGCCACCACTATGGTATTTTTAGGGACTTTAATTTTCCCCAAAGCCAAATCCCGAAACAGCATCATCGTCGCGTCGATACCATCGGGTTCGCCGGCGTGGATGCCGTTGTTGATGAGCAATATCGCTTTGTCAGCCAGTTTGGTAAAGTTGAATTGTTTGGTTGGGTTGAACGTTACAATATGTAGCGGTTCACCCGAATCGGTAGCGCCCATTTCACGCATTTCAATCGACTCAAAATCGATATCGAGCATTTTAAAATAGCGGATGGTTTGGGCATAATCGGCCGATTGGTTGCCGTTACCTTTTTCGAAAAAAGTATCGTATTTATTGATTTTCTGCGCTGACATGGTGGCCGAAAGAAACAAAATCGACAGTAAAAATAGTCTCATGATGCCAATAGGTAAATTTGAATCCAAAAGTAAATAATTGCATCCGGCTTTTCAATAATTCACCATTCTCAATTCATAACTTATAATTCATTTACCTTTGCGCCATGACAAATCACCACCATTCCAACAATATCCTGCTCAACCTCGGTATCGAAAGCCTCAATGAAATGCAGGTGGCCGCGCAGGAAACCATTCTTTCAGATAACAATATTTTATTGCTTTCGCCAACAGGTTCGGGAAAAACACTGGCTTTCCTGCTCCCGATTTTTGAACTCCTCGAACCCGAAATCAAAGGGGTTCAATGCCTGGTTTTGGTGCCGTCGCGCGAACTCGGTTTGCAGATTGAGCAAGTCTGGAAAAAAATGGGCACCGATTTTAAGGTCAATGTTTGCTACGGCGGGCATTCTATCGATACCGAAATCAAAAACCTGAGCAATCCGCCCGCCATCCTTATCGGCACGCCGGGACGAATCGCCGACCACATGGACCGCGGCACGTTTGCCTTCAACAACATCCAAACGCTCGTGCTTGACGAATTCGACAAATCGCTGCAACTGGGTTTCCATGAGGAAATGTCATTCATCATCAACAAACTCACGAAAGTCAACAAACGCATTTTGGTGTCGGCTACTTCGGATATTGAGATCCCGAGATACACCAAGGTTTCACATCCCACGATACTCGATTTTATTCCCGAGGAAAAGGAAAGCGCCAACCTCACCATGAAAATGGTCGTTTCTAAAGACAAGGACAAGATCGATAGCCTGTTCCATCTGATTTGCAGCTTAAAGTCTGAAGCGGCGCTCATTTTCTGCAACCACCGCGACGCTGCCGAACGCATCAGCGAAGCCTTGAATCAAAAGGGAATTTACGCCACCTATTACCACGGCGGTATGGATCAGGACGAACGCGAACGCGCACTGATTCAATTCCGAAACGGCAGTGTAAACTACCTTGTGACTACCGATTTGGCAGCGCGCGGGCTCGATATTCCCGAAATGAAGAACGTGATCCACTATCATTTGCCGTCGAAAGCGGATGAGTTTACGCATAGAAATGGTCGTACGGCCAGGATGCTCGCGTCGGGAACGGCGTATATTATCATCCATGACAGTGAAAAACAATTCGATTATATCGATTATGCGATGCCGAAACTTTCGGTTGACACCGCATCTACTTTGCCCAAACCGCCCGAATTCCAGACGATTTATATTAGTGGTGGTAAGAAGAACAAGCTCAATAAGATTGACATTGTGGGTTTCTTTTCACAAAAAGGGAAACTGGAGAAAGGCGACCTTGGTTTGATTGAAGTCAAGGATTTCATTTCCTTCGCGGCAGTCAAATCTAAAAAAGTCAAGGGCCTACTCAAAAACATCCGCGACGAGAAAATGAAAGGGAAGAAGTATAAGATTGAGGTGGCGCGCAATGTGTTAAAAAAGGAAGAGGAGAGGTAAACACAGATTGCACAGATTCCCACAGATTTTTTACCGTACCACATCAGTGGAAATCTGTGCAATCTGTGTTTTATTTTTTACAAAATCCACGCTACTTATTTCACCTTATTTCACCTTCACCGAACCCGGTACCAAAACCGTATAATCCCCGCCATTGCGAATCACGTCGCGCACGATACTCGAACTGATGTATGACGTATTGGCCGCCGTGAGTAAAAATACCGTTTCAATCTTAGACAATTTACGGTTGGTATGCGCGATGGCTTTCTCGAACTCGAAATCAGCAGGATTCCTTAGACCGCGCAGGATGAAATTCGCCTTGAGCTTTTTGCACAAATCGATCGTAAGTCCTTCGTAAGTCACTACCGAAACAGACGGATCGTTGGCGAAAGCTTCCTCGATAAAGCGTTTGCGGTCTTCCAGCTCAAACATGTATTTCTTCTCGGCATTGATCCCGATGGCCACGACGATTTCGTCGAATAGCGGAATGCTGCGTTTGATGAGGTCGTAATGGCCGTTGGTGATGGGGTCAAAGGATCCGGGGAATATGGCTTTTCTCATGGGTTTAAGTCGAAAGTCGAAAGTCGAAAGTCGAACGGTGAAGCCGAACGAGGATAGACGAAAGACTGCGGTTTTACAATCAGTTATTTTTCAGTGCCAATTCAATCGCATTGGTGAACAAATCTTCTAACGAAATGCCAGCCGCTTTGGCTTGTTGCGGAATCAGGCTTTCGGTGGTGAGTCCGGGAATGGTATTCATTTCCAGCATGTATGGTTCGCCGTTTACGATGATGAATTCGCTACGTGAGAAACCTTTCATCTTTAAGATTTCGTAGGCGCGTTTGGCGGTATCGGCTACTTTTTGGGTGAGTTCGGGTGAAATCCTCGCGGGTGTGATTTCCTGGGATTTGCCGAGGTATTTGGCTTCGTAATCAAAAAAGTCATTCTCGGATACGATTTCGGTCATGGGCAAAACGGTAATTTTGCCTTTGTAATTGATGACGCCTACCGAAACTTCTGTTCCGTCGAGGAAACTTTCTATGATGATTTCGTTGTCTTCTTTATAAGCCACTTCTATCGCGATGGGCAATTCGGCGGCGGTTTTGACTTTGGAGATGCCAAAGCTCGAACCCGATTTGTTGGGTTTGACGAAACACGGCAAACCGACTTTGGCCACAATGGCATCGGTGTCTATGTGCTCGCCTTTGTTGAGGTAGAACGAAACCGCGGTTTTGATACCATAAGGCTTTAAGACCGACAATAAATCGCGCTTGTTGAACGTTAAAGCGGCTTGGTAGTAATCGCAGGAAGTTTGCGGGATGCGGAGCAATTCAAAGTAAGCTTGCATCAAGCCGTCTTCACCCGGAGTGCCGTGGATGGCGTTGAACACCGCATCAAAAGTGATCTTGTTGCCGTTGACCATCACAGAAAAATCGTTGCGGTCTATGGGATATTCATTTTTGTATTCATCGACATACACCCATTTGTCTTTGAAAATATGGACACTAAAACCGTTGTATTTGGTTTTGTCGAGGAATTGGTAAACGACGCCGCCGCTTTTGAGGGAGATTTCAAACTCGCTCGAGTAGCCGCCCATGATGATGGCAATGTTTTTCATTTGAGGTACAGGGTTTAGGGTACAGGGTTCAGGTTTCGCGGATGCCTAGCCCCGATAGCAGCGGTATCCTTTTGCTGGCTTCTTTAGCCAGTGAAAGATATAGCGGATAGCGGGAAAATGCTCCTAAAAATCCCAAACAAAATTATCATTTTTTTTCAAACCAACTGCCTTTAGTATTTTATATCTTTGCACACGAGCGGCGATTGGCCCAACTATTACCAGTAAAAATTAACGCAACATGACTTTACGCGAATACCTCACGAGCAAAAACTTTTTCATACAGATCCTGATTGCCATGGCCATCGTTTTCGTATTGGGTTATTTGTTCATGCATTGGCTCACTTTTACCACAGACCATGGTGATGAAATTTTGGTGCCCGATTTGCGCAAACTCTCCGAACAACAGGTGGAGGAGAAGCTTGATGCGATCAACCTCGAATACGTATTGCTGGACAGCGTGGATTTCCGCAAAGACGTTCCCAAACACGCCGTCGTAGAACAAGATCCGATTGCGGGTTCTAAAGTCAAGGAAGGCCGGAAAATTTACATCAAAATCAATTCGTCTGGTTTCACTACCGTGCGAATCCCAAACCTGATTGAAAAAACTTACCGCCAAGCCGTGCCGACCTTAAAGGCTCTTGGGCTTGAGGAAGGAAAGATAACTTACAAACCCTACCTCGGCCGCGACATGGTGCTTGAAATGCACCTGAATGGCAAGAAACTCAATCCTGGCGACAAGGTTTTCAAATCCTCTAAAATCGATTTGGTTTTGGGCGACGGAAAAGTGGGGTTTGAGGAAGAAGTAGATACCACGGCCACAATAGACCCAGAAGCGCCAAATGAACAATAATATTGACGAAAGTCCGGAGCTCGATGACGAACTCTACGAGCATTTACGCATAGAAGTCCCCAAAGGACAAGACTTGTTGCGTATTGATAAATTCCTGATGCATTTCATACCGAATGCCACGCGTAGCAAAATCCAGAAAGCGGCAGAAAGTGGCGACATTTACGTGAATGATGTGCCTGTAAAATCCAATTACCGCGTCAAGCCTTTGGATGTGGTACGTATTCTTTTGGCGCATCCGCCGTATGAAAACCGTGTGGATCCTGAGAATATTCCGCTCGATATTGTGTATGAAGACGACGCCTTGTTGCTCATCAACAAACCGCCGGGACTCGTCGTGCATCCGGGACACGGCAATTATACCGGGACTTTGGTGAATGCACTCGCGTATCATTTTGAGAACCTGCCGATGAATTCGAGCGAACGTCCCGGATTGGTACACCGCATCGATAAAGATACTTCGGGCCTGTTGGTGATTGCCAAGACCGAGGCCGCGATGACACACCTGGCCAAACAGTTCGAGGCGAAAACGTCCGAACGCGAATACATCGCACTGGTTTGGGGTAATGTCAAGGAAGACGAAGGTACCATTGAAGGCAATATTGCGCGCCATGTCAAAGACCGCATGCAGATGCAGGTTTTTGCCGATCCCGAAATCGGGAAACCCGCCGTGACGCATTATAAGGTTTTGGAGCGTTTTGGTTATGTGACGTTGGTGTCGTGTATTTTAGAGACTGGCCGAACACACCAGATTCGCGTACACATGAAACACATCGGGCATCCGCTGTTCAACGACGAACGGTATGGTGGGCATTTGATTTTGAAAGGAACTACGTTTACCAAATACAAGCAATTCATAGACAATTGCTTCAAGATTTTACCGCGTCAGGCGTTGCATGCCAAGACTTTGGGCTTTGTGCATCCCACAACGGGTGAAATGATGCGATTTAATACCGAATTGCCGGATGACATGAAAGAAGTCATTGAAAAGTGGCGTGGGTATGCTAAGTCGAATATGGCGGAAGAAGAAGAAGAGGCGTAGTTAGTCGGGATAAATCTCCTGAGTATGCATAATCCCTTTTTGAATCATTTCTTTCAAGACATCGACGTTGACCTCTTCGATTTTTTTTACGTAGATGCACCCTTTTCCGGTTTTGTGCTTCCCGAATTTTTCGAGTAATTTTTCGCGTCCCTCAAACACGGAAATGTAAAGCGCAAACGCGTCTTTCCTTGGAGAAAAGCCAGTCAATGGCGCGTCACCTTCGCGTCCCGAGTCGTATTTGTAATGGTAGCTTCCGTAACCGATAATTGCAGTTCCCCACATTTTGGGTTTGAAACCCGAGGCCGCCTCGAAGATTTCGGCGATTTTGATACTGTCGGCACGTTTGGCTTCATCGGGCACCGTATTGATGAAATCGGTTACGCTGTTTTGGTTTTCTGTGGTTTTGTTTGCTGTTGCCATAAACGATTATTTTACTTTGATTGCTTCGTTGATAATTGTTTCGAGCACACCCAAATCTACGTCTGCAAGCCTATTGATATAAAGGCAACCCTTACCGGTTTTGTGTTTGCCGAGTTTTTCGAGTGTTGGCGCATACTCCTCGATGTTCAAGCACAAATGCAATGAAAGGTTGGCTTTACGCGGAGAGAACCCAATCTTGAACCAATCCACTTCACGGCCGGTCGCAGGGCTTTTGTACCTTAAATCGCCAAAACCAACCATCGACGCGCCCCACATTTTGGGTTTTTCGCCCGAGGCTTTTTCCATGAGTGCGAGGATGGTAAAACTGTCCGCGCGCTGCGCTTCATCGCTGACCGTGTTGATAAAGCCTTCCACGCTCAAAGCGGTGGGTTTGGTTTTAATTTCGGCGAGTTTACCCTTGGCCATTGTAATCAGTTTAACGCCTTAAACGTATCGCCTTGGTTAATGTCGCCCGATTTAAAACCTTTGTTGAACCAATACATCCGCTGTTCCGAAGTGCCGTGTGTAAAACTATCGGGAACCACATGGCCTTGCATTTTGCTTTGTATTGCGTCATCGCCCACGGCATTCGCGGCGCTAAGCGCTTCCTGGATGTCGCCAGCTTCGAGGACATTGTTCATGTTTTCGTTGTAATGCGTCCACAATCCGGCGTAAAAGTCGGCTTGCAATTCAAGCGCCACCGATAATTTGTTGGCATCGGCTTCTGATAAACCTTCCTGGTCGCGTCGCATTTTGGTAGACGTCCCAAGCAAATTCTGCACGTGGTGGCCCACTTCATGCGCGATTACATAAGCGATTGCAAAATCTCCGCCTTCTGCGCCAAAACGGCTCTTGAGTTCCTCAAAAAACGCCAGGTCCATATAGACTTTCTTATCGGCCGGGCAGTAAAACGGGCCCGACGCCGCTGTTGCCGAGCCACAGGCGGTTTCTACATTGCTCGTGAACAACACCATTTTGGGTTCTTCGTAAGTAAGGTTGTTTTCTGCGAATATTTTTTTCCAGACGTCTTCGGTGTCGGCCAGGACGGTGGCGGCGAATTCACCGAGTTGTTTTTGTTCGGGCGTGAGCTCCACGGCAGTCTGCTCGGTTTGCTGTCCGCCTTGCAATTGTTCGAGTACCGGCGTGAGTTGTTGGGCGTTTTGTCCGCCAAATAAATTAATCAGCAGGATGATAATCCCGATGACACCGCCACCCAAGGCTACTTTACCGCCAGACATGCCCCGACGGTCTTCCATATTGTCACTTTGTCTTCTTCCGATCCATTTCATGTGATGCTGTTTTAGGTGATACTTTTGTCTTTTTCAGTTTTTGTCAGGCGGCTCGGGTCAATCCATTTGGCAATGACTTCCTCTAGCGTTTGCTTGACGATTGGCTTGGAGACGTAATCGTCCATACCGGCTTCGAGGCATTTTTCTTTCTCTCCGATGACCGTTCCGGCCGTGAGTGCAATAATGGGGACGTGGCTTTGTTGTATGTCACGTATTCTTTGCGTGGCCTCATAACCATTCATCACCGGCATTTGCACATCCATTAAGATAACATCTATTTTGTTTTGGCCAAAAATAGTTACGGCTTGTTGTCCGTCGGCCGCCTCGGTAATCGTGGCGTTGGGTAGGATTTGCATGATGAGCGTCTTGGCAAGCAGCATGTTGATTTTGTTGTCTTCTACGAGCAGCACGTTGATAGAACCGTGGGCAACGGTTTCGCACGGGGTATTGCCCAATAAAACTACCTCTTCTTTTTTGGCTTTCTCCTTGTTGGCATCGCTAAATTTAAGTGTCACAAAAAAGAAAAATTCACTGCCTTCGCCAAATTTACTTTCCAGTTCTAAGTGGCTGCCCATAAGGTTGAGCAGTTGGTTGGAGATTGAAAGTCCCAAACCGGTACCTCCGAATTTTTTGGTGGTGGACGAGTCTTCCTGCGAGAAAGCGTCAAAGATTTTTTCCTGGTTGTTCTTGCGGATGCCAATCCCGGTATCTTTCACAGAAAAACGCAAAGTGACGAGGTTTTTACTTTTGGATACTACGCCAATACTGAGCGCAATCTTGCCTTTTTCTGTGAATTTGACCGCGTTGCCGAGCAGGTTGATTAAGATTTGTTTGAGGCGGATGTAGTCGATCCATACAAACTTGGGCACTTCGGGATCAATGTCGCAAACCAGTTCAATGGGCTTGCTATTGGCTTCGTAACGGATCAGTTCCATAATCTGGCCGGTCAATTCGCCGAGGTTGTATTTCTCTACATCAAGCTCTAACTTTCCGGATTCGATTTTAGAGAAGTCGAGGATGTTGCTGATCACTTCCATGAGCAAATGCGCCGATTGGTTGATCGTGTTCATGTATTGTTTCTGCAATCCTTCGAGTTTGGTGTTCATGAGTAGGTCGGTGAACCCGATAATGCCGTTGAGCGGTGTACGGATTTCATGGCTCATATTGGCCAGGAATTCAGACTTGGCACGGTTGGCGGCTTCGGCGTATTCTTTTGCCTTGATGGCTTCCTGGGCTTCCATGCGTTGGGTGATGTCGATGAAAATCCCTTCGATAAAATCGATTTGGCCGTCTTTGTAGATTGCCTCTCCAAACTCTTCCACCCAGGCGAGCTGCCCGTCCTTGCGGATGATGCGATACACAAAATGGTACGGCTTGTTCTCGGCGAGGCATTCGCGTTGGGCATTGACGATTTTCTCCTTGTCGTCTGGGTGCAGGATGTTGTAGAAAAGTAGTTTGTTGCTCAGAAAATCCGATTTGGGAAAACCAGTGAGTTTTTCGATCTGGTCATTGAGGTAAATCTTAGAGAAATACGCGTCATTTTTAGACAGGTACACCACGCCGGGAATGTTGTTGGCGAGCAGCCTGAATTTTTCCTCATTCTCAAGGATAATGGCCTCGTTGATGTTGCGCTCGATGGCGTAAGAAATGTTGTTGGTGAGGGTTTGCAACGTATTGATTTCGTCGGTGGTCCACTCGCGTTCCTCCTTGTCGACGATGAAAACGATGAATCCATAGAGGTTTTCCTTCACAAAAATTGGCAGGAACAGGATTGATTTGGTGCCCAGCGAGTTGAGCAATTCCCGCGTGTTTTCGTCCTTAATTTTACGCACGATCGAGAAATACGGCTTGCGTTGCCAGAGGCATTCCATCACATCGGGAATTTTGTGGTGCGGCACGTGTAAAATTAATGGGTTGAGTTCTGCAAGCATTCCGGTTTCACTGAGCCAGCGGTATTTTTGGACTACGCGGTTGTTCTCGGCGTCATTCTCAAAAAACGACAATTTGTCTACGAGGGTAACGCTTCCGATGGTTTCGAGGATGCCCTGGAAAATTTCCTTGGTGTTTTTAGACAACAGGAATTTTTCTGTGTTTTTAGAAATTTCGGTGAGGATGTCGCTTTTGTAAACCAGTTTTTTCTCGGCTTCGATCCGCATCTGCGACTCGATGGCAATAGCAATCAAATCGGCAATCGAACGCGAGAAGTTAATATCCTCATTGTCCCATTCCAGATGGCGATCGGTAATCTCAAAACACAAAATGCCAGTGAGTTTGCCATTGATGAAAATAGGCGTTTCCATACGCGACCGGATGTTGTTCGAAGGAAAATACGAATAGCTCAACTCTTTAGTGACCGGATTTTCATAGACATTAGAGGCTACAATCTGGGAACCATTTTGCAAAGCCGCAAAATACTCGGGATATTGCTCCTTGTCCATAAAGAAGTTTTTCTCAAAGCGGTTCAGGGCCAGGTAGTACAGGTTTTCACAGCGCAAGCCTTCGTCAAGGTAGGTCCAGTAACTCACGCGGTCAATCAGGCAACTTTCAGAGGCGGTGCTCAGAATATTTTTGAGGATGGTGTTGAAACTCTCCTTGTTCGAATAACTTTTTGAGGTAAGTTGTTTGATGGTTTCATTGTGGGTACGCACTTTCTGGGCCCGCGCATAATGCTCGCTTTCAAGGTTCTTGATTAGCGTGATGTCTCGCGCAAAGGCCGAATAACCCAGCACTTCGTCGCCCTGTTTGCGCATCGTTACCCTTTGTGACACCCACATGATGTCTCTGTCTTTTTTGACGAGTGGGAACACCATATCGGGATAATCCTCGCTGCCACGATTCACCTCGAGGTAAAATTCCTGCGCCCGGTCGTGGTAATCTTTCCGGAGAAAATCAGTGTAAAGGCTGCCCAGGAGTTCTTCTTTGGTATAGCCCAAAGCTTTTATGGCGTAAGGATTGACGTAGGTAATGAGGCCTTTGGGATCTACTTCGTAAATGATGTCGGTGGCCGATTCGATGATGTTCTGGTACTGGTTCTGCAGTTCTACCTGTTCGGTGACATCCTGCCCAATCCCTATGACGAGGTCCTCGTTGAACTTTTTGTCTTTCCATTGGATGTACCGGTAATCGCCATTTTTGCATTTGAGCTTTCTTATATGGAGCCGGTTGTCTACGAATTCTTCATGGTATTGTTCACCAATGAACTCGGGGTCCTCGGTGAGAATCCAGAATCCCATACCCAACATTTCGTCAGGTTCGTAGCCTAGAATTTCGGTTACGTTTTCGCTACAAAACGAAACTTCGCCTTTTTTATTGGTGGCAATCGTAAGCGAATTGCCTTTGTTGACGATTTCATTGGTAAAGCGAAATTTGTCTTTGGTGTTGAGTACGGCGATGTGTCGGATGAAATTAATGAAGGCCACCAGGATACAATAATTGGTAAGCACTACGTTGGTTTTGAAAGGGATGAGTTCAAAAGCAAATGAAGTGGCCAGGAATAAAAAACTCGCCACGACAAAAAGCCAGTACACCCTAATGGGTTTGATGACGTTGTAGGCAAAGAAAAATGACAGTACAAAACCAATGATAGGCACCATGTCAAACGACCTAAAAATCAGGTTTCGCGAAATGATTGCAAAGTATACGATATAAGCCACCACAAAAAACGGCTTGATATTGCGCAATACCACTGCCGATTTTTTACTAATGAAATACAAGCCCAAAAACAACAGCCCAATCCCAGAATTGACCAACAACAGGCTTTTTTCACGGACTTTAAAAACCTCAAAAATAATTTCCACCAATGGCAACAGGCCACCCAAAAGCAAAAGGTAATGCTGGTATTCCTTGTCCTGCGCGTCAATTTTGGCGTAATGCCCGGCATTCTTGCGAATGAAACTCAGTTGAAGTTTCGTAAAGTTCTTGAGCAGCAGGAATAAGATGAAAATAAAAACAGGAATCAGCAGCAGCAATAAATAGGGCTGCTGGCGGATGAACCCTAACTGGCTCAATGGCTGTGAGATGATACTTAAGACAGGCATAGGCAAGAGGCTATGACAGTATAACATATAAAGTTAAGTTTGATTTGGAGGTCGCAAAGGTGCAAATTTTACCTTAGAAATGTACCAAAATATTTTAAATAAATCGGCTCCAAACAAAGATTAACCCCATCGCAGCAATTGGATGAATTATTCTATGGTCCTGCCGATTTCGTCGAGTTCATCGCCGCCGTCGGTACCGATGATATTGTCGTAAATACTGTATATCGTGGCGTGTAAAAATGGCATGGTAAAAAAGATACCGATGCAAAGCCCAATAATCCCGAGGAAGCAAAAAATCACCGAAACAATAACCAATCCTAGCAGGATGAAAAACTGTTTCGAGATAATTAGGATACTCAGTTTGATTGATTCAATCGCCTTGACTTCGCCAAAGATGATTAACGGCGTGCTCAGTATTAAGAAAAAGGCCACAAGGTAATTGAATATCTGGCCAATAAACGCGTAACCTATAGTTTCTAAAGCAAAATTCACGACGAGGTTTAGAAAAGTGCTTAGCACTGCCACCACAAACAACTCCTTAAAATATTTGGTTTGGTAATAGCCAAAAGCGGTGCTTACTGAGAAGTCTTTGTTGTGCGCGGCGAGGTAAGCCATGTTGACAATACCGGCGTTTATTGGCGCGACGAGCCCACTGATAAGGACCACGGCGACAAAATAAATAACCAGCCCCACCGACGAGAAATCCGAGAGATTGATGTCGGTCATGCCATTGGCAAAAGTAGACATACCCATGCCTACAACACCCAGTCCAAATACAAAAATCCCTAAAATCAGCACAAGCAAGATGAACACCAAGCCCGCGATGAGCGCGATTTTTTTAAAATTAGCAAAAGACTGGTTGAATACATCGCCAAAATCAACATAGTAACCTTGGCGCTTTATTTCTTCAATGCGGTTATCGATAGACATGGCAAACAGTTAACGGATTACCAATACTACAAAAAAAAGGGATGCCATCACAGCCAGCGCATGATTTTTTTGATCAGGTTGATTTTGTTGCCATAGGGCGCATACCTTATCGGGATATCGAGCCAATTGCTTTTCCTTACCACCGATTTGCGGTGCGAAAATGTCTCGAAACCAAATTTTCCATGATAAGCGCCAATGCCCGAATGTCCTACGCCGCCAAAAGGCAACCGCTCATTAGAAAAGTGGATGACCGTATCATTGACTGTACCGCCACCAAACGAAAAATCCTGCAATATTTTTTTTACAAAATCCTTCTTGGTAGAGAATACATACAGCGACAGCGGTTTTTCATAACGGCTAATAATGGTCTGTAATTCCTGGTCGTTCTCATACGAAATAATGGGTAGTAACGGCCCAAAGATTTCTTCTTGCATAAGGTCGCTGTCTAGCGTAGGCTCGTCAATCAGGGTTGGTGCTATATAGCAATCCTCGGCGTTGGTTTGCCCGCCGTGTAATAAGGTTTGTCCGTCGATCAGTTTTTTGAGTCGGTCAAAGTTCTTCTTGTTGATGATGTGCGCCAAGTCAGCAGAAGTTTCAGCGTTGGAACCATAAGCAGCTTCTATTTCGGCCTTGAGCAGCGCGATGAATGCCGATTTGACTTTGTTCTGTACCAGAATGTAATCGGGCGCGATACACGTCTGGCCCGCATTCATGAATTTTCCCCATACAATCCGTTTCGCGGCGAGCGCAAGCTTGGCAGTATGGTCTACGATACACGGGTTTTTTCCGCCCAACTCTAAAGTAACAGGCGTGAGGTGCACGGCAGCCGCTTTGGCAACGATTTTGCCCACCGCAACGCTGCCGGTAAAGAAGATGTAATCCCAACGTTTTTCGAGTAAGTCTGTTGCCGTTTGGGCATCGCCTTGCACCACTGCAACATGGCTGGAAAGGAAAGCTTCGGCTACAATTTCGGCGATGATTTTAGCGGTGGCGGGCGTGAGTTCGGATGGTTTGAGCGTTACCTGATTTCCCGCCGCAACAGCAGCAATCAAAGGGCAGAATGCCAGTTGGAACGGATAATTCCACGGCGCAATAATAAGCACTTTCCCATAAGGTTCACGAACGATCCAATCGATGGTGGGAAAATTCACCAACCTCGGAAACACGTATTGTGTTTTGGCCCAGCGGTGTAGTTTTTTGATGGTTGCCTTAAGGTCGGCTTGTACAATCGAGGTTTCGGTCAAGACCGATTCAAACGCGGGTTTCCTGAAGTCTTCATACAAGGCCTTGATAATATCGGCTTCGCGCCGGTTGATGGCGTGCAACAATTTAACAAGTGAAGCTTTGCGGTAATCCAGGTCGGTTTTAAAAGGCATGCGCGTGTGTATTTGATTCAAATATAAACAATAAACTACCTCGATTAATCCAGTTTAAAGCTGTAGCCCAAATAAGCGTCGGCGTGTTTGCTGTCGCTGGCGAGTGCGGTGATGATAGAACCCGAACCGATGTAAAATCCGTAAGCCCTAAAACCCAATCCGCCGGTAATTCCAGACAATTCATTGTGAGAAAAAGGCAACAGGATTTCGTAGTTTTTGAGCGCGTACCTCGGTGTGAGGGCAACGACATTGCGGCTGATGACCTGGTCATTGTCGTTATTGCCCTTGAGGCTTTGTTGCGTGAAAAGGGTCACGTAAAACGATGGGACGATTTTAACATCGGCATACCCCGAAAAAATAGTCGGCAACTTCACCTTAAAATCGGTTTTTTGCTTGGCATTTTTGTTTAGGAAACCACTTGCAATTAAGGTCTGCTCCACATCGCTCAGGCTGCTGTTAGACTGGAACTGGTTTAGGTTGAGGCTTTCGCCGGGTTGTATGTTGAGCACATAATCGGTCGCCGAATTGTTGGCCGATTTAAAAGTCATGCCGCCAATATTTCGGATCGCTAAGCCCAGGTTGAGTTTGTAATGTTCGCCATCATTGTCCTTAAGCCGGTAGTTCACGCCGAGGTCTACCGCCACACCGTTGAGCTTGCCGTACAACGATTTGGCGTAGTCACCGAACTTTGTAAAATCGTCGCCGAGGTTACCCGAATAAGCGATGTTGAGGTTGGCGTTGGTATTGGTCAGCGTCACCGTACCCAGGTTGTTGTTGATGGTTCCCGAGAATTTGTCGGCACCAAAATTGGCGTACGAACCCGGGAACAGCAACTTGAAACTCCCGCCTGCATTGAACTTGTGGCGGCTGTCTTCATATAAAGTCCCAGCTGTAGACAGTGCGACTTCGCCCCAGCTTGTACCGCTGAGCCTTTGGTTGTAATTGTTATTAATCGTAGCCGACCCGACAAAAAACGAGTTGATCACGCTTGCGGTAAGCGCATCCCCGAGATTGTTGTCTACGTCCACCACATCGAGCTTGGCATAGGCCTTAGTAGAAACGGCAAACCCCCATCTGAGGTATTTAAAAGCCACCGACGGGCCGTAAATCTCACCGTCAAAACTCAGGCTTGATGCGCCATCGCCTTCAAACAATCGGTCTTTAAGGTTGGTCGAATTCTCCAGCAGGTCTGAAAAGCCCACCTTGTTGCTCGACGCCTTGACGCTCACGGCAAAAACAGTAATGTCTAAAGTGGTTTCGAGGTTGGCGAGTTCGGCAGGATTGATACCGGCGTTCACAATGCCCACGCGTTGCGAAGTCCCGATTCCGGCAAAATGTTCCTGGGCCAAAAGCGGAAATGCGGTAAATAAGAGAAGGAAAGACAGCAATTTCATCATAACGGTTGTTGTTTCGGTTGGTAAATTCAGGCAAAGGCACGACTGTGAAATTAAGCGTTTTTTTGCTAACGTGCTTACAATTAAACCGAATGTTTTATAAAGATGAGAACGCCTAAAAATTGCTTTTAGTTTCCCACCGCATCCCAAACCGGATCTTTGGGCAGCGGCGCGGTCACCGTAAGCGGCTCTTTAGAAACGGGATGTACAAAAGACAGTTGCCGCGCATGCAAATGGATGCCGCCGTCGGTGTTGCTGCGGTCAAAGCCGTATTTGAGATCGCCTTTTATAGGTGAACCGATAGCAGAAAGTTGCGCGCGAATTTGGTGGTGCCTGCCCGTATGCAAACGGATTTCGAGTGCAAAATAGTTCTGGAGTTCGGCAATGATTGTATAATCGAGGCTTGCCATTTTGCTTTCGGGAACTTCTTTTAGATGCGCCTTAGAGGTATTGTTCTTTTCGTTGCGTTTGAGGAAATGCACGAGTTGGTCTTCGTTTTTTGGTGGTTTGTTTTTCACGACCGCCCAGTAGGTTTTCTGCGTTTCACGACTCGCGAAGAGTTCGTTCATACGCGTTAAGGCCTTGCTCGTGCGTGCAAAAACCACAATTCCAGTAGTTGGTCTATCCAATCGGTGCACGACGCCCAAAAACACTTCACCTGGTTTGTTGTATTTGTCCTTGATGTATTCCTTAACCACGTCAGAAAGCGGTTTGTCGCCGGTTTTGTCACCCTGCACAATATCGCCTACACGCTTGTTGACAATGATGAGGTGGTTGTCTTCGTGGAGGATTTGGAGGTTTTGTTTGGTAGAGAGAATTTTCATTGGAGACGCCTGTGGCTATAGAGACGCTTCGCTATAGAGACGGCTGCGCCTATGGAGACGCCCTGCGGGCTATAGAAACGCTGCGCTGTAGAGCTGCTGTTAGTTAAGAGACTTTTTGAAACTTAGGATCATTTTAATTATGTTGTGCAGTTGTTGAATAGTTATCTCAATCTGGGCCGAGCGAATGAAATTTAAGTCTGTGGCAATCAATAACTGCGTTTCTACTTCGTATGCCGAACCTAACGAAAAATCGAGAAACCGGCAAAATTCTTTATTTGAATTTCTCGACGAGCCTTCGGCAATGTTTGACGGAATCGATACACATGCCCTTCGCAACTGATTGGTCAATCCAAACTTCTCATTCTCGGGAAAGGAGGTTGTTATCAAATAAACTTCAGCACATAAAGCGCGGCTCTGCTTCCAAATCTCAAGGTCTTTGAAACGGTGTGTCATAAAAATCAATCTTGGCGTTTAAAAAATTTCTCTGTCTCTGTCTTTTTTCTACAGCGCAGCGTCTCTGTAGCGCAGCGTCTCCATAGGCGCAGCCGTCTCTATAGCCCGCAGGGCGTCTCTAAAGGCGCAGCCGTCTCTAATATTGTTCGCTACTATTCGGAAAATCCCTCGACTTCACATCACTCACATATTTCCCAATCGCGCCCGTCATCTGCTCATAAAGGTCAAGATATCTCCTGAGGAACCGCGGACTGAATTCATTGTTCATCCCGAGCATGTCATGGATCACCAAAACCTGCCCATCCACGCCGCCACCGGCGCCAATTCCAATTACAGGAATCGAGATGCTTTTGGCAACTTTCTCGGCCAAATGCGCCGGGATTTTCTCGAGCACGATGGCAAAACAACCCAATTGTTCGAGCAATTTGGCATCTTCGAGTAACTTATCGGCTTCTTCTTCTTCCTTGGCACGCACGGTGTACGTCCCAAACTTATAGATTGATTGCGGCGTAAGGCCCAAATGGCCCATCACCGGAATCCCTGCATTCAATATCTTTTTGATCGATTCCTTAATTTCACTACCGCCTTCTAGTTTTACAGCATGTCCGCCGCTTTCCTTCATGATTCTGATCGATGAGCGCAACGCTTCCTTAGAATCCGATTGGTAACTCCCAAAAGGCAAATCCACCACAACCAGCGCACGGTCAATGGCACGAACCACCGATGACGCGTGGTAAATCATCTGGTCTAACGTAATGGGCAAAGTTGTCTCGTGTCCGGCCATGACGTTACTCGCAGAATCACCCACAAGAATCACGTCAACACCTGCGGTATCAACAATTTTGGCCATCGTAAAATCGTAGGCGGTCAGCATCGAGATCTTTTCGCCATTGGCTTTCATCTCAATGAGTGACTTGGTGGTAATTCGTTTGTAATCTTTTTTGGCGACAGACATAGTGGTGTTTTTTGGAGGTGTAAAAGTAGTGAAGTTAGTTGAAAGTCGAAAGATGAAAGATGAAAGATGAAAGAAGAAAGAAGAAAGAAGAAAGATGAAAGAAGAAAGAAGAAAGATGAAAGTCGAAAGTCAAATGAAAGTCGAAAATTGTTTTTGGGAGCTGGTTCCTGCTTTCCGCTGCAATCTTTTACAAAAGGGATTTCCCTGCGCTGCGCTCCGGGCTATCCTTTTTGTAAAAGGATTTCCGCTGCAATCAGGGCTATGGCACCTGTTTAAAAAGAAAATTTACGTATTCCTAAATGTTCGGTTCCTAAAACCACTAATTTTGTCACATAAATAAAACAGCGTGAAAAACATCCTCATCATCGACGACGAAGAAAAACTGCGCGGGCTGCTCGCGAGGATCATCACCTCCGAAGGTTTTGACGTCATCGAGGCCGCCAACCTCCAGTCGGGTTTTCAAAAACTCAGCCAACACGAAATCGACGTCGTGCTCTGCGATGTCAAGCTACCCGATGGCAATGGCGTCGATTTCCTCGAAAAAATCAAAACGGCATTTCCGTTAACCGAAGTCATCCTGCTCACCGCTTTCGGTAAAATTTCCGATGGCGTCCAGGCCATGAAGAATGGCGCTTTCGATTATATCGTCAAAGGCGACGACAATGACAAAATCATTCCGCTGCTTTACAAAGCTTTCGAGAAAACACAACTCCAAAAGAAAGTCCAACAGCTCGAAAAGCGCATCGCAGACAAATATTCTTTCGATACCATCATCGGCAAATCCAAAGCCTTAGAACAGGCCATCGACCTCGCGCGCAAAGTCGCCCAAACCGAATCGACCGTATTGCTTACCGGCGAAACGGGCACAGGAAAGGAAGTTTTTGCACAGGCCATACACGAAAATTCTGCGCATGCGGGCAAATCGTTTGTGGCGCTCAATTGCAGCACGTTTGGCAAGGAAATCCTGGAAAGCGAGCTGTTTGGGCACAAAGCGGGCGCTTTCACAGGCGCGCTCAAAGACAAAAAAGGGTTTATAGAAGAAGCCAACGGCGGCACTTTGTTCCTCGACGAAATTGGCGAAATGCCGCTCGAATTGCAGGCCAAATTGCTGCGCGTACTCGAAACCAATCAGTACATTCCCGTAGGCGATACCACCCCAAAAAAATCGACTTTCCGGCTCATTGCCGCAACCAATCGCGATCTCAAGGAAGAAAGCGAGCAACATCGATTTCGATCTGATTTGTATTTTAGGTTGAACATCTTTGGTATCCATCTTCCGGCGTTGCGTGAAAGGGTCAAGGATATCGCGCCATTAACCCATTTTTTTGTGGCGCAGTTTTCGGCCAAGATCAATAAAAAACCATTCGCCATCGCACCCGATTTCCTGCAGAAACTCGAAAGTTACCAATGGCCCGGAAATGTGCGCGAACTCAAGAACGTCATTGAACGCGCGGTCATCCTCGCCGAAAATGACAGCTTGACCCAAGAGGTACTGCCTTACGAAATCCAATACCAAACAGACCAGTCGAATAAATCGGTTTCTGCGTTTTCACTGGCGAGTGTCGAGAAGCTGCAGATCCAGAAAGTCCTCAACTACACCAAAGGCAATAAGGCCGAAACGGCACGGCTGCTAGAAATCGGTATCGCTACACTTTATCGAAAGCTCGACGAATACAAAATACAATAACCTTATTGAAATGAGAAAAGCCTATCAAAACGATAGGCTTTTTTTGTGGCGCGTTTTTCAAATGACGTTGTAAGTCATTGAATTTAAACGGTTTGTTTTTATTTCATTTTACGGGAACAGATTTTGGCATGCGGCGGGAAAATCAATAAATCCGTTACGATGAAAAATCAAATCACCACGAGCTACAAACAGGCAGAGCGTTTTGCCGAAATCACCAAAACCTTTCTCATCACCGGCAATGTGCAACGCGCCCGTAAATGCCTCGCGCTCGCCGAACGCTTGTTTGCCACGGGAAGCTCCGAAACCAAAAACGCGATATCGAATGTCTACGTCTTTTCGGTTTCGACCTTTATGGAATTGCGCCATTGCAGCATTGCCAACCTGTTTCCCAAATCATTGAAGGCAGAGTACCTCAAACAAATTAACGCCACGTCGGTTTAAATGCCTGATTACATGATGGATGTCGCGTTTATCTCCTTTTAATCCAATCACTTTTATTTGAACAATATGATCACAACAATCTCTTTACTTGCCCTCGGCATCGTCATTTTTACGGTGTTTTTTAAAACCATTAATTTCTTTGAAAAAATCTAAATCATGACCCTACTTTTTATCATCGCCATAGCAGTGTTCGTGTACATCTGCTATGTATTAATTAAACCCGAAAAATTCTAATTATGAACAGTGAAATACTCGGAATTATTGTGACCTACGGGTTGGTGTTGCTTTTGGCAATTCCTTTGGGCCGTTACATCGGCAAGGTATTCAGTTACGAAAGTACCTGGCTAGACAAAATTTTCAATCCTATTGATAAAATATTTTTTAAGATAGGTGGTATCAACCACAAACCCATGAACTGGAAACAGCATCTCACTGCTTTGCTATCCATTAATGTGGTTTGGTTCATTATTTCTATGCTGGTATTGACCAATATGGCTTGGTTGCCATTAAATCCTGACGGAAATCCTTCGATGACCGGCGATTTGGCTTTCAATACTTCGGTCAGTTTTGTTACCAATACCAACTTACAGCACTATTCAGGTGAGTCGGGATTATCATACCTCGGGCAGTTGACGTTAATGCTATGGCAATTTATCAGTGCCGGATGCGGGATTGCAATCGCTGCGGTAGTCTTTATGGCTATGAAGGAGAAAACCTCGCTCACATTGGGCAACTTCTATAGCTTCTTTGTGCGTTCATGTACCAGGATACTATTGCCATTGGCTTTTGTTGTGGCCATCATTTTAGCTTTCAACGGAACACCGATGACTTTTGAAGGAAAAGATACCGTCACTACATTAGAAGGGCAGCAGCAAAATGTCAGCCGCGGTCCGGTAGCTGCGTTCGTAGCCATTAAACAATTGGGAACAAACGGTGGCGGGTTTTACGGCCCTAATTCGGCCAATCCCATGGAAAACCCGAATTACCTGACCAATATTGTTGAATCAGTTTCCATTATCCTGATTCCGATTGCGCTCGTATTTGCATTAGGGTACGTCCTCAAAAGGAGAAAGCTCGCATGGACCATTTATGGCGTAATGACCTTGGGATTTCTGATGCTATTGTTACCGGCAGTAATCAGCGAAATGCACGGCAGTCCTACAATTGACAAAATGGGTATTTCCCAGGCAATGGGAAGCATGGAAGGAAAGGAAGTCCGTTTGGGTTCGGCAGCGTCCGCCAATTGGGCGACTTACACCACCGTTACCAGTAACGGCTCCGTAAATGCGATGCACGACAGCATGACCCCAATAACTGGAGTGACCACCTTGTTAGGCATGATGATCAACTGTTTTTACGGCGGTGTAGGCGTCGGATTCCTGAACTTTTATATTTTCATCATTCTCGGCGTATTTATCAGCGGATTGATGGTAGGGCGTACACCTGAGTTCCTTGGCAAGAAAATCGAAGCCAAAGAAATGAAGATCGCCATGATGATTGCCTTGCTCCACCCATTATTGATTTTGGCGGGAACTGCAATGGCAAGCCATATTTATGCAGGAAATCCCGAAGAATATGCAGGATGGCTCGCTAATCCCGGCTACCATGGATTCAGCGAAATGCTCTACGAGTTTACATCCTCGTCGGCCAATAACGGTAGCGGATTTGAAGGACTTGGCGACAATACGCCTTTTTGGAATATTGCCACCGGAATTGTGATGCTGCTCGCGCGCTACCTTCCCATTATCGGCCCAGTCGCCATTGCAGGCATCCTGGCAACCAAACAATACATTCCTGAAAGCAACGGAACACTAAAAACAGACACCGCTACTTTTGGGTTGCTGGTATTCGCAGTAATTTTCATAGTGGCGGCGCTGTCTTTTTTCCCCGCCTTGACTTTAGGCCCAATCGCTGAATTCTTTTCCCTAAAATAACACATCATGAGTAAATCTCAAAATACATCCTTGTTTCAGAAAGATTTGGTGCAAAGCGCCTTCAAACAGTCTTTCATAAAACTCAACCCTAAGATTATGTTCCGCAATCCGGTGATGTTCACTGTAGAAATCGGAACCGTCGTAATGTTTTTCGTTTGCCTTTGGATTTTGGCGGGCGAGCATTCACAGGGCAGCTTCATTTATAACTTCACGATTTTTCTCATACTGTTGATCACCTTGCTCTTTGCCAATTTTGCCGAAGCCATCGCCGAAGCACGCGGAAAAGCCCAAGCCGACAGTTTGCGCAAAACGCGTGAAGAAACCCCGGCCAAACTCGAAAACGGCCAAACCATTTCGTCTTCGCAACTCAAAAAGGGCGATGTGTTTCTTTGCGAATCGGGCGACATCATTGCCACCGACGGTGAAATTATCGAAGGTTTGGCAACGATCGATGAAAGCGCCATTACCGGCGAAAGTGCTCCGGTTATCCGTGAAGCAGGCGGCGACAAATCGTCGGTGACCGGCGGAACCAAAGTATTGTCGGATAAAATCAAGGTGATGGTCACTTCAGAGCCCGGCGAAAGTTTCCTCGATAAGATGATCGCGCTCGTTGAAGGTGCGAGCCGCCAGAAAACACCCAACGAAATTGCATTGACAATCTTATTAGCAGGTTTCACATTGGTGTTCATTATCGTAACGGTTACCCTCGCGCCGTTTGCCCAATACGCCAACACGCCGATTACCATTGCCGCTTTTATCTCGCTTTTTGTTTGCTTGATTC
The DNA here is from genome assembly GCA_002483285.1 of Flavobacterium sp. UBA7665. Taxonomy (GTDB): domain Bacteria; phylum Bacteroidota; class Bacteroidia; order Flavobacteriales; family Flavobacteriaceae; genus Flavobacterium. The sequence continues at coordinate 77,594 of DLHP01000030.1, read as the reverse complement.
CCACCACGATTGGAGGCTTGTTATCGGCCATTGGGATTGCGGGCATGGACCGTGCGTTGCGCGCCAACGTGATTACCAAATCAGGGAAAGCCGTAGAAACTGCCGGAGATATAGATGTGTTGCTTTTGGATAAAACGGGAACCATCACCATCGGGAACAGGAAAGCCACGGGATTTTATCCGTCGAAAGGCATTTCGCAAAATGATTTTATCCAATCGGCGGTGTTGAGTTCGCTCGCCGATGACACGCCAGAAGGCAAGAGTATTGTAGAACTGGCAGGCGCCGAAGTTTCGCAAAAGTTATCGATTGACGAAGCCACACTAATCAAGTTTACGGCAGAAACCAGGACATCGGGTGTGGTGCTCAAAGACGGAACCAACATCCGCAAAGGCGCACAGGATGCGGCCAAGAATATCGCACAACAAGCAGGCAATGCCTTCCCCGAAGACACGGCGCAAAAAGTCATCGATATTTCTTCTAATGGAGGGACACCGCTGGTCGTCATCAAAAATAATGTCGTACAGGGCGTGATTGAATTGCAGGATATCATAAAAACAGGTATGAAAGAACGTTTTGAGCGCTTGCGCAAAATGGGCATCAAGACCGTGATGGTGACCGGCGACAATCCGTTGACGGCCAAATTTATCGCAGAAAAAGCAGGTGTTGACGATTTTATTGCCGAGGCCAAACCTGAGGATAAAATGAATTACATCAAAAAAGAACAGGCCGAAGGAAGGCTCGTGGCCATGATGGGTGACGGAACCAACGATGCTCCGGCACTCGCACAAGCCAATGTTGGCGTAGCCATGAACAGCGGAACCCAAGCTGCCAAGGAAGCAGGCAATATGGTCGACCTCGATAACGATCCGACCAAACTCATTGAAATTGTAGAAATAGGGAAACAGTTATTAATGACCCGCGGAACGCTCACGACTTTCTCGATTGCCAATGATGTGGCGAAGTATTTCGCGATCATTCCGGCCTTGTTCATCACGGCGATTCCGGCTTTGCAGGGCTTGAATATTATGGGCTTGCACAGTCCTGAAAGCGCTATTTTATCGGCGGTAATTTTCAATGCGATTATTATCCCATTCCTGATCCCGTTGGCTTTAAAAGGAGTTGCCTACAAACCAATCGGCGCTTCGGCCTTATTGAGAAGGAATCTCTTCATCTACGGATTGGGCGGCGTGCTCATCCCATTCATTGGCATCAAACTAATCGATTTACTGGTATCAGTATTCATTTAAAATTTATAATTATGAAGGAAAATATCATACCCGCAATAAGGCTCACATTGTTCTGTGCCTTGTTCTTTTCAGGAATCTACACGCTAAGTATTTACGGAATCGCGCAATTTTCACCCAATAACGGAAATGGCATCATCGTTACGGCCAATGGCAAACGCCAGCACGTTAATGTGGCGCAAAAATTTACATCAGACCGGTATTTCTGGCCGCGTCCGTCGGCGGTAGATTACAACGCTGCGGGCTCGGGCGGAAGCAACAAAGGCCCGAATAATACCGATTATCTCGCCGAAGTACAAACGCGAATCGATACCTTTTTATTGAAGAACCCGACGGTGAAACGCAGTGAAGTCCCGTCTGAACTTGTCACGGCTTCGGGCAGCGGACTCGATCCTGATATTTCCGTTCAAGGCGCTAAAGTACAAGTGAAGCGCATTGCCACAGCACGCCAATTATCAGAAACAAAAATTTTGGAACTCATCAAAAACCAAACAGAAACGCCTTTACTCGGCATGTTAGGCACCGAAAAAATTAATGTACTCCAATTAAACATCGCATTAAATCAATTGAAATAATAAGCACCTCAAACTTTCGTAGTTTTACAAAGACGAAAATAAAAACGCACAAAAATGAAAAAAATATTATGGATTGCCATAGCGGCATTAGGAATTACCAAAACGCAAGCACAAGATACAACCGCCGTCCCGAGCCCATTGACCTTTTCGGGTTATGTGGAAACCTATTATAGTTATGATTTCGGGAATCCCGACAATCATGCGCGTCCTGGTTTTTTTTACAGCCACAATCGGCACAATGAAGCGAACCTCAATTTGGGTATGGTCAAGGCGAATTACACCAAAACCAACGTACGCGCCAACCTCGCGCTCATGGCCGGAACCTATACCAATGCCAACCTGGCAACCGAACCCGGAACACTCAAGAATGTCTTTGAAGCCAATGTGGGTGTTAAAGTCTCTAAAAACCACAACCTTTGGATAGATGCCGGAATCATGCCTTCGCATATTGGCTTTGAAAGTGCGATTGGGAAAGATTGTCCCACCTTGACCAGAAGCATCCTCGCCGACAATTCTCCGTATTATGAAACAGGCGTAAAAATCGGTTTTACGTCTAAAAGTGAAAAATGGTACTTGGCGGCGATGTATCTCAATGGCTGGCAACGTATCCAGAAAATTGATGGCAATCATACGCCGGCATTCGGGACGCAAATCACCTATAAACCCAATTCAAAAACGGTTTTAAACTGGAGTACGTACGCAGGCAATGAACAACCCGACACGATCAGGAAATGGCGCTACTTCAACAATTTTTACGGGCAGTTCAAAGTATCAGAAAAAGTAAACCTTACCGCGGGCTTTGATATCGGCGCACAACAGTCAGTAAACGGAAGCAGCGATTATGACATTTGGTACGCACCGATTTTCATCGCGCAGTACAAACCAATCACTAAAATTCAGTTGGCGGCACGCGCAGAATATTACCAGGACAAACAGGGTGTAATTATCGCCACCGGAACGCCGAATGGTTTTAAGACTTATGGTTTTTCGGCCAACTTCGACTATTTGCCTGCCGATAATGTGATGTTCAGGATTGAAGCGCGCACGCTCAACAGTAAGGATGATATTTTTTTGAGGGACACTACGCCAACCAACAATAATGTCTTCCTGACCACCGCCCTCGCCATTTCATTTTAATGGAAAGCGAAAAAGCACATAATGCCCAGCATTTCCTGGATTTAATCCAGAAATCGCGCAAAGGAAAGTTTAAGGTCTACATCGGCATGAGTGCCGGTGTAGGCAAAACTTTTCGTATGCTACAGGAAGCACATACTTTGCTCAAGAACGGCATTGATGTCAAAATTGGTTATATCGAGACGCACCATCGCAAGGAAACGCACGATTTGCTCGAAGGTTTGCCGGTGATTCCCAGGCGGACGATTTTCTACAAAGGCAAACAGCTCGAGGAAATGGACGTGCAGGCCATCATCAACCTGCGACCCGAGGTGGTCATTGTGGATGAACTCGCGCACACCAACATAGAAGGCAGCAAAAATGAAAAACGCTGGCAGGATGTGTTGGAGATCATCGACGCGGGAATCAATGTCATATCCGCCGTCAATATCCAGCATATCGAAAGCCTCAATGAAGATGTAAGGCGCATCACCAATGTGGCGGTACAGGAACGCGTTCCCGATAACGTTTTGCGCATGGCCGATGAGGTGGTCAATATCGATTTGACCGCAGACGATTTGATTGCGCGGCTCAAGGAAGGAAAAATCTATACGCCCGATAAGATCCCGATGGCGCTCAATAATTTTTTCAAACCCGACCAAATCCTGCAATTGCGAGAACTCGCACTCAAGGAAGTCGCGAGCCAGGTGGTACGAAAGGTCGAGAATGAAGTGCCGAGAAACATCGCTTTGCGTCAGGAACGGCTTTTGGCGTGCATCAGCAGCAATGACAAAACCGCTAAGATCGTGATTAGAAAAACTGCCCGGCTCGCGACCTATTACAACAGCAAATGGTACGTCCTGTATATAGAAACGCCCAAGGAAAGCAGTGATAAGATTGCGCTCGACAAGCAACGGCATCTGATCAACAATTTCAAGCTCGCGTCGCAATTGGGCGCCGAAGTGATCAAACTCGAGCGGAAGCACATCACCGAGGGCATCCTTGAAATCGCAAACCAGAAACAAATCACGACGATTTGCATCGGGAAACCGCATTTAAGCTTATTTAAAGTAATTTTGTCTACGGGCATTTTCAACAAATTGTTGCACAACCTTTCGGCGTCTGATACCGATTTAGTAATTCTTTCGTAATGAAAATCAAAACCAAACTCAACCTCAGTGTTGGCCTGTTGTTCGTCATGATTGTTATCTTGTCGCTCGTGGGAAGCTATTATATTTTCCAGATCAAAAAAGATACGCAGAACATCCTGACGGCCAACTACAATACGCTCGAGTATTCGCGCAACATGCTGCTCGCACTAGATGCCATCAATACTGATAAAGACAAAGCGGTCGCGGCATTTGAAACCAACCTGCAAAAGCAAGTAGACAATATCACCGAACCGGGAGAGGACAAAGTAACCCAAAGCCTGCAGCGCAGTTTCTTGTTGCTGCGTGCCGACGGCTCGAACGAAAGCATCAAAAGCCAGATCCGACAGGACATCTTTGAGATTATGAAACTCAATATGGTGGCCATCAAAAACAAAAGTGACCTCGCCAAAATGACTGCCGAAACCGCCAACATCTGGATTGCCGTGATTGGTACCTTGTGTTTTCTGATCGCGTTCAATCTTATGATCAACCTGCCCAACAATATCGCGAATCCGATTAGGGAACTTACCGAAAGTATTAGGCAGATTGCCAATAAGAATTACTCCGAGCGCGTGCATTTCATGAACCACAACGAATATGGCGACCTGGCCAAATCGTTCAATACCATGGCCGAAAAGCTGCAGGAATACCACAACAGCAACCTGTATAAATTGTCTTTCGAGAAGAAGCGGCTCGAGACGCTCATCAACAACATGCACGACCCGATCATAGGGCTCGATACCGACAATGTTATTTTGTTTGTGAATGATGAAGCGCTTAAAATTATGGGGCTCAAACGCGCCGAGGTTCTCGGGAAGTCGGCAACGGCATTGGCCTTATCGAACGATCTTTTGCAATCGCTCATACGGCAGTCTAACACAAACGACAAGCATCCGTTGAAAATCTTCGCCGACGGCAAGGAAAGTTATTTCGAGAAAGAAGTCGTTGGGATTACCATCACGCCAACCGGCGAAGACCGTACGATTGCCATCGGAAACGTCATCATACTGCGCAACATCACCATTTTCAAGGAACTCGATTTTGCCAAAACCAATTTTATCGCGACGGTTTCGCATGAACTCAAAACGCCCATTTCTTCTATAAAACTGAGCCTAAAATTGCTGGAGAAACCAAATACCGGTACGCTGAATAACGAGCAACGACAGCTCATCGACAGTATCGCCGAAGACAGCGAGCGCTTGCTCAAGATTACGGGTGAACTGCTTGAATTGTCACAGGTAGAAACGGGAAACATCCAACTCAATATTGACAAAAGCGATCCGAATGAAATCGTCAATTACGCAGTCGAGGCGGTGAAAGTGCAGGCCGAGCAGAAGCAAATCGAAATCGCGGTCGAAGGCGACGAAAAAATTCCCCAAATCAAAGCCGACCATGAAAAAACGTCTTGGGTACTAATCAACTTCCTGACCAACGCGATACGTTATTCGTCAGAAGGCAGTAAGATTTTGGTGCAACTCAAAACCGAAGGCGATACGGTCATCTTTAAAGTCATCGACAAAGGCAAAGGCATCGACAGCCGTTACAAAACCAAAGTATTTGACAAGTATTTCCAGATTCCGGGCAGCCCAAAATCGGGAACGGGTTTGGGATTGGCCATCAGCAAAGAATTTATAGAGGCGCAGCACGGGACGATTGGCGTTGAAAGTGAACTCGGTATGGGCAGTACTTTTTATTTCCGATTGACAATGGTTTGATGAATCGCGGCAAGCCCTTTTAACGCGAAATCAGCGCGATAACAACCGCAAAGTATGCTGTAAAGAGCGCTTATCCTGCCACGACTGGTGCCCCGGAATGACAAACTGCAGATCGGGAAAGCGCGCCATTAATTTTTTTATCGATTTGGGCCAGGCTTTGGTATCGGCATCGGCGAGGTTGCCCAAACCGGGACTTTCTGTACTTTTTACAAAACAGCCACCGTAGAGCACCTTGTCCTTTTCAAACCAAATGACGATGTTGTCTGAGGTGTGGCCTTTTCCGGGATAAAAGGTTTCAATCTTATAACCACCGACGTTGAAAACCGTATCGTTTTTAAAAGTGAATTCGGCTTGTTTTTCACCGTTTGCCTTGCAAAGTTTTTGGGTCAATTGCGACGAGTAAGTGCGTATGCCTTTGGATTTGAAATACGCCAAACCCGCAGTGCGGTCATCGTGCGAATGTGTGGAGATACACAACACCGCTTTTTTGTGGTGGCGCTTCTGGATCGAGTCGAGCAACGGCTGGAATTGCGTGGGATTCCAGGGCGTATCAATAATGACCACGCCTGCATCGGTTACCAAATACATCCCGTTGGACGGAAAGGGCGTTCCCTTATAATCATTGTAAGTGGTGTAAATATAAAAATCTCCGGTAAGCCGCGAAATCTCTAAATCCTGCGCCGAAACATTCCCCAAAAAAAGTCCCAATAAAAAGAGATACCCAATTTTACCCATAATCTAAAAATTTAACCGAACCAACTCGTCTATAGCCCGCAGGGCGTTTCTAAAGCGCAGCGTTTCTATAGGCGCAGCCGTGTCTATAGCGCAGCGTGTCTTTTCTTTAACAATCCGCCATATTCACCGCAATCGCCAAACCTCCCTCCGAAGTTTCCTTGTATTTAGAATTCATGTCCTTGGCCGTTTGCCACATGGTATCGATGACTTTATCCAAAGGTACTTTGGCGTTCTTGGCATCGGTTTCCATAGCGAGTTCGGCGGCGTTGATGGCTTTAATCGCGCCCATCGTATTGCGTTCGATACACGGAATTTGGACGAGTCCGCCAATCGGGTCGCAGGTTAAACCCAGATGGTGTTCCATTGCTATTTCGGCTGCCATCAACACTTGTGCGGGAGTGCCGCCCATGACTTCGGTAAGCGCCGCTGCAGCCATGGCCGAAGACACGCCGATTTCTGCCTGGCAACCGCCCATCGCTGCAGAAATGGTAGAGCCTTTTTTAAAGATGCTTCCGATTTCTCCGGCCACCATCAAAAATTGCTTGATTTCTTTTTCGCCGGCATCGTGGTTTTCGATGACGAGATAGTACATTAAAACAGCAGGGATGACGCCCGCGCTTCCATTTGTAGGGGCAGTAACCACGCGGCCTAATGCGGCATTTACTTCATTGACGGCGAGCGCAAAACACGATACCCATTTTAAAATCTGGCGGAATTTGACTTCGGTTTTCCTTATCGATTCAAGCCATTCTTGTGGGTTGGAATAATTGGCCAGCCCAATCAAACCCTGGTGCATATCAAAAGCGCGACGGCGTACGTTGAGCCCGCCAGGTAAAATCCCTTCTGAATGGCAGCCGATGTACATACATTCGAGCATGGTGTGCCAGATGCGCATCAGTTCGCTGTCGATTTCTGCTTCGGGGCGCATTGATTTTTCATTGTCATAGACGACTTCTGAGATGCTGCGGTTTTGGGCAATCGTGTATTGCAACAACTCTTCGGCATTTTGTATCGGGTAGGGAAAAGCACATTTGATTTGTAGTTTTTTCTTAGCGTTCGGGCGGTCTTCCTTGACCACGAACCCACCACCGATAGAGTAGAAGGTAGACGCATACTGGCTGTCGTCTTCAAAAAACGCGGTAAATGTTAAGGCATTGGCGTGGAAGGGCAGGAAATTTTTGTTGAAGACAATGTCTACCAAAAATGAAAACGGAACCAGGTGTTCATTGCCGAGGATAATTTCATTTTTATCTTCGATAGATTTGATGATTCCGGCGATGTTTTGCACCGGGATGTATTCGGGATCTTGTCCGCTCAAACCCAACATCACGGCCAAATCGGTCGCGTGCCCTTTGCCAGTCAGCGAAAGCGAGCCGTACAAATCGACTTTGACGCGGATGGTTTTTTGGAGCTGGTTTTGGTCGCGCAGTTCACCAAGGAAACGTTCGGCAGCGCGCCAAGGACCGAGCGTGTGTGAGCTTGATGGGCCAACGCCTATTTTGAGCATGTCGAAAACGGAGATGCATTCTTCCATAAAGTAATTTTATGGTTACAAATATAAATAAGAAAAGAGGTGGTGTGCGTTAAAATTGTGGAATTGGTAATTTAAAGCAAGTATTTTGGAAAATACGATAATAGTCTTCTTTGGAACGGTAATTGGTTTGCAAAAATTATGAACTCTTTAACATTTTGATTATGACATCTATCGGTTTGTTGCGCATGTTTAGTTTATTGGGATTTTTGTTGTTGTTGGCGCCGTTTTATCAGCAGTGTACTTTTGGTAGAATGGCTGAAGTGCCTGCCGAAGAAGCACCTGTGACTGAAGAAATCGTTTCTGTAATCAACGATAGCACTAAGCTTCTTGAAGCCAAGGTCGAGAATGATTCACTTGCATCACAAGAAAGAAGGGATTCGATTTACGAAGCGCAGAAGCCAGTTTATGTGAAAGCTTATGAGTTTATTGATGATGAAAGTAACGACAATGCTTATGAAATGGCCTTGCGCTCGTTTAAATTTATTGTAGAAACATCCAGGGATTTCCCGGCTTATAAATTAGAGGTCGCTGAGGATTGGAATAAACATAAATACGACCTTATTGCCATACCAATTCGATTATTTGCATTTGTTCCTATTGTAATCCTAACTTTTGCGAATTTATATTACAGCTTCAAAAGGAGGCCAAAATGCACTAGGTTGTTTGCGATATTCAACCTGATCTTACTCACGATTTCGTTGCTGTGCATTGTATTTTTTGATTCTTGTTTTGATACTTGGAGACAAATAAAATGGGGATATTATGTATTCACTTCCATACAAATCGTCATCATAATCCTTTCAAGAAAATCCACTTCACTCAAATTGGAAAACAAAACCTCCGGTTAGGATTTTTTGGCGCAGCGCGCAAGCCAAAAATCAATAAACACTTCCTGCCTGGCTGGCCGTTCGGGGAAAAAGCGTAAAAAACAACTAGAAAAAGCGGCAGCGCGCAGCGTTAAAAGTGAGCCTGCAAGGCGAACGGCTCAGCAAGCGCCCGCTTTTGCGAGGTAGTTTTTAGCTTTTTATCCGGAGGCCATTGATTTTTTGTTTCTTTTGTATCAAGACAAAAGAAAAGCCTTTTTGTTTCTTTTGCGGCTTGGCAAAAGAAATAGCCCCGATTGCAGCGGCATCCTTTTGTTCCGCTTCTTTAGCGGACAAAAGATATAGCGGAAAGCGGGAATCAGCTCCCGAAAAATGACACCTTGTCAGCCCAAATTCCCCCAACCTGACAATTTCCTCCCTCATTTTCACATGGCACAACAATTGACTAATGCGCCCTTGAGTTGAAAAACGAAATCAAAAAATAAAAACTAAATTATATTAAAAATGGGTAAAATAATCGGAATTGACTTGGGTACGACAAACTCCTGCGTGGCCGTAATGGAAGGTAACGAGGCAGTTGTAATTCCTAATTCAGAAGGAAAAAGAACAACACCGTCTATCATCGGTTTTGTAGATGGCGGTGAAATTAAAGTGGGTGATCCTGCCAAAAGACAGGCAGTGACCAACCCAACCAAAACGGTAGCGTCGATCAAACGTTTCATGGGACACACGTTCGCAGAAACCACTGACGAAGCCAAAAGAGTACCTTATTCTGTAGTGAAAGGCGACAACAATACGCCACGTGTAGACATTGACGGTCGTTTGTACACGGCGCAGGAATTGTCTGCGATGACACTCCAGAAAATGAAAAAAACAGCTGAGGACTACCTCGGACAAACCGTAACCGAAGCCGTTATTACCGTTCCCGCATACTTCAACGATGCGCAACGCCAGGCTACTAAAGAGGCTGGGGAAATTGCAGGTCTTAAAGTAATGCGTATTATCAACGAGCCAACTGCTGCGGCATTGGCGTACGGACTCGACAAAAAAGGACAAGACCAGAAAATTGCAGTGTACGACTTAGGTGGTGGTACTTTTGATATCTCGATCCTTGAATTGGGTGACGGTGTTTTTGAAGTATTGTCGACTAACGGAGATACACACTTAGGTGGAGATGATTTTGACCAAACTATTATTGATTGGTTGGCTGACGAATTTAAATCGGAAGAAGGAATCGACTTGCGTTTGGATCCAATGTCATTGCAACGTATTAAAGAAGCGGCTGAGAAAGCGAAAATTGAATTGTCATCTTCGGCAGAAACCGAAATCAACTTGCCTTATGTTACGGCGACCGCTTCGGGTCCGAAACACTTGGTGAAAAAATTGACACGTGCCAAATTCGAGCAATTGTCTGACGCGCTTATCAAACGTTCTATGGAACCAGTAGCAAAAGCATTGAAAGATGCCGGTTTGACTACAAAAGATATTGACGAAGTTATTTTGGTTGGAGGTTCTACACGTATGCCAAGGATTGCCGACGAAGTAGAGAAATTCTTCGGAAAGAAAGCGTCTAAAGGGGTAAACCCTGATGAGGTAGTAGCGATTGGTGCTGCCATTCAAGGTGGCGTTTTGTCTGGAGACGTAAAAGATGTATTGTTGTTAGACGTTACGCCTTTGTCACTCGGAATCGAAACTATGGGTGGTGTTTTGACCAAATTGATCGAAGCCAACACAACCATCCCAACTAAAAAATCTCAGGTATTCTCAACCGCTGCCGATTCTCAACCAAGCGTTGAAATCCACGTGTTGCAAGGAGACCGTGCGATGGCTGCCGATAACAAAACCATTGGTCGTTTCCACTTAGACGGAATCCCGCCAGCGCCAAGAGGTGTACCTCAAATCGAAGTGTCTTTTGACATCGACGCGAATGGTATCATCAAAGTTTCGGCTACTGATAAAGGAACCGGAAAATCACACGACATTCGTATCGAGGCTTCATCGGGCTTGACTGCTGAGGAAATCGAAAGAATGAAAAAAGACGCTGAGGCCAATGCCGATTCAGACCGTATCGCAAGAGAAAGGGTTGAAAAACTCAACGAAGCGGATGGTATGATTTTCCAGACCGAAAGTCAACTTAAAGAATTGGGTGAGAAATTGTCCGATGAGCACAAAACGGCTATCGAATATGCCTTGACCGAACTCAGGATGGCGCACCAAAACCAAGACCTTGAAGCGATCCAAACCGGACTCGACAAGATCAACGCCGCCTGGAAAACTGCCACCGAAGCCATGTACGCCCAAGGCGAGCAAGGCGGGCAACCACAAGACGCACAACCGCAAGGGGAAGCTGGTGGTGACCAGGTTCAGGATGTAGACTATGAGGAAGTAAAGTAATTTCCGATTATAGATTGAAGAAACCGGATTAGCAATAATCCGGTTTTTTTATTCCCGAATGTTAAATATCTAACAGGTCAATTTTGAGTGGAATATTTTCGTAATTTTCGCCTTCTTAAATCCAAATTATGAAGAAATTAATTTTGCTGTTGGCTTTGTCGTTGTGTTTTACAACCGGGTACAGCCAAAAGAAAAAAGTGGCCAAGAAAGCTGGAACGCCCGCATCGGTACTCGCCAAGGTGAACGAACTCAGCGCGCAGCTCACACCCAAGAAAGATCGTTTTGAGGTGCTGTTTGGCAAGGATACTTTATTTACTAGAAAAGTCGATTTGTCTGGGAACAATAAACCCGCAACCAAAAACAACAACATCCCGTTCAATTGTACGATTACACCGGTTGTGATAAAAGGAACGCCTTTGTACTGTATCGCCTGGTCGGATAACAACATCAACGAGGCGACCGAAAAGACAGAAGACCGCACCAAGGTTTATTCTGAAATCTGGAATCCGGTAACCAAAACCCAAGTATTGGCCAATGTGCAAACCACGACCAAAATTAAGGAAATCCTCTGGCTCGACAAAGGCAAGAACGCCTCACAAACCAGTGAGAAATTGCGCAGGGAAGGATATGAATTTTCGATGAACAAGGAAGGCGATGTCATTCTCAAGAACAAAACCCAGGAAAATAAGATGGTTTACAATCCCGCAACGAATGTTTATGAAGATGTGAAGTCGAGCAGCGCTGCGGCCAAAACCAAGAAGAAATAAGCTTATCAATCAAAAGCGCAAAAAGAAACCGGCATGAAGCCGGTTTTTTTTATTCGAAATGCGCCCTGAAGAACTCGGTGGTCTTGAGGTTGATGTCGTTGAGCTGTTCTTCGGTCCAGTCGCCGTGACCAGCCTCGTATTGATAAGATTCGTTATAGATGTGATGTTGGTCGAGTGTGTTTTTTAACCGCTCACTTTGCGTATTGGGCACCAACGGATCATTGTTTCCGTAAAAAAGTGCAGTGGGAGGAGCAGACGCCGAAATTTGTTTGACGGGACTGGTAGCATCATACAGCGACGGGTTGTCGGAGTAACGTTCATATTCGCCAACAAAATAATTAATCCCTTTTGTAAACAAAGGGCTGCTTTCATAATTGGGGTCGCTAAAATCGGCAGGACCTACGATGCTACAGATGGCTTTCACCTGATTCCCGAGATTGTATTTGTAGCCGTACAACATAGACAGATGTGCGCCCGCACTCACGCCAACCATTGCATATTCACGGCCGATGTGATATTCTTTGTATTTGGCATTGAGGAACGATACCACCTGTTTCAAATCGTTAATCTGTTTGGGGAAACCCAGACTTTCTGCGGTGGCAAGTCGGTAATTTACATTGGCGATAGCACAATCGGGGAAAGTGCTTCTGAGTAAAACGACTTGGTTTTCCATATAGGCTTTATCGCCACCAAACCATCCGCCACCGTGAACCACAATAAACAGTTTGGTTTTGTTGGTTTGTCGTCCTGCGGGCAGGTACAGGTCCATTTTTTGTTCGGGATCGTCCCCGTAAGCAAGGTCGATGATCTGGTTTTCATTTTGGGGTGCCACAATCGGGTTGTAAGTCACCACAGGATTTTCATCGTCGGATTTAGAACAGCCTGCCAAAGTGATGGCCAGGAAAAAGAATAGGGCTACTTTTTTCATAAGAGTTGAGGTTTATGGTGTAAAAGTATATTGCGCCTGGCCCCAATCGCTTACGGTACTTATAGATAGTGTTACAGGATTTACAGATTGGCCTTACAAATGCTAGAATGTCTTCTTGAAAAAGGCGTATTGCATCAAGTTGACATGGTTTTGTTGGTCATTATTCCAATTGGCGTGGCCAGCGCCCGGATAAAGATAGAGTTCATTGTAAACCCCTTTGGCATCGAGGCTTTTCTGCATGATTGGGCCTTGGGTATTGGCCACAATCGGGTCGGCGTTGCCATACAACAGTAACGTTTTCGCAGAGGCCGACGTCACTTGAAAGGCCGGGCTTACTTCCCTGAACAGTTCGGGATTTTTTTCAAAACGATCAAACCCCGTCAGGTAATTGACGCCGTTACTAAACAAGTCGTATTGCCTAAACACCGGATCGGTAAAATCTGCCGGACCTACAATGCTGCAAACCGCCTTGATTTTATGAGCGGTATCGAACTTATAGGCGTAGAGCATAGCCAAATGGCCGCCTGCGCTGATGCCAATCATCGCGTATTGTTTGGAGAGGTTGAAATCTTCGGCATGCGCATCCAAGGCCTGTAAAGCAAGGCCGATGTCATTGGGTTGCATCGGATAACCGGCACGGTCGGCGGTAGCCAAACGGTAATTGAGGTTGACTACCGCATAGTTAGGGAACATGAGCCGCAGGTAAGCCACTTGGCTCGCCATCGCCGATTTATCGCCCGAACTCCATCCGCCGCCGTGAATGACCACAAAAGTTTTAACGGGTTCACCGTTGAATGGCATAGGCAAGTATATGTCCATCGTTTGTTGGGCATCATCGCCGTACGGCACGTCGAGCATTATGGGGTTAAACATACGCCATAGCAACGCCGGTGGTGCAACGGTTTCGGGTATGGGTTGCTGTTCATCTTCGTTTGAATTACAACCGCAAATCGCAACGGTAAAAAAGCAAAAGGAAATTAATCGTTTCATGTTTGTAAGTTTGGTTACTTACATAGCGTGAAACGGTGGCTTTTTATTTTATGGCGCCGCAGTTATTTTGCAAAAATGAGGCGTTTTGCCTATTTGTGTCGGTAAGTTTAAAAATGCTGCGCGAGAAAAATCGATAATCGTCCAAAGATATCCTGAGAATCGGCGGGATTAAAATCGCCGTGACTCGCCTGGTAAATGTTAAATTCATTGGATACTCCAAAACTGTCAAGCTTATCTTCAAGCCTTTCACCTTGAGTGGCAGGCACGAGCGGATCGGTATCTCCCATAAACTGTATTGTAGGTGCCGACTTGGCATTTACATAGGTAATTGGGCTGATTTCTGAAAGGTAGGCCGGAGTGATTTCACTACCAATATAAGGCAAATACTCGGACTGGATTGGCGTACCCAGGTAAGAAGGGTCGTTGAAGTCAGAAGGGCCAACCACATTACACACCAGTTTCACGTGTTGTGCAGGATCCATCTTGTAGGCGTACAGCATTGACAAGTGCCCGCCGGCACTGGTACCGATAAAGCCGTAATCTTTAGAAAGTCCATAATGCGATCCGGCATGCGCTACCGCTGCAGCGACATCATTAATTTGCTTGGGATAGGCGGGACTGGTTGTTGTTGCCAATCGGTAATTGAGGTTTACAATCGCGTATTGCGGGAATTGGAGTTGCATGAACTGCACCAGGTATACCATGTCTTCCTTGGATCCGCTGATCCAACCGCCGCCATGTACGAGGAACATAATTTTGGTGGCCGTCGACCGTCCGGCGGGGAGATACACATCGTAAGTTTGTTCGGGATCATCGCCATAAGCGACATTGAGGTATTGCGCGGCGGCAATCGGTTTGGGCTGGTCGGCTTCTGGGGAACAACTCCATAGCAAAGCGACGAGCAAAAGCAGTAGGTACTTTTTCATCTTTAGTAGGTTTATGGGGTGACTATATAACTAACAGTAAACCAAAATATTGTGGGGCTTTTGGCTTACTGCGGTAAATTTATTCAAAAACTTTGATTTCAAAAACTTTATCCCAATATTTTCCGGTTACAAAAATCGTATTGGTTTTGGCATTGTAGGCGATACCGTTTAAAACTTCGGCCTGCGAACTCTTAACCGACGCGCGCAAACCCGACAAATCCAACACCGCTTCCACCGCGCCGCTTGAGGGATTAATCACTGCAATGGCGTCTTTTTGCCAAATGTTACCGTAGATTTTACCATTGATCCATTCAAGTTCGTTTACCGCCTTGATCTTGCTCGTGTTGGTGTAGACATTGATATAGCCTTCCATTTTTTGGGTGTCGGGATTCATCGTCCAGATTTTTTCGGTACCGTCTGATTGGTAGATTTTCTTGCCGTCGTTGGCCATGCCCCAACCTTCGGTATCCTTGTCATAAGCAAAAGACTTTTCGAGTTTGACCGTTTTGGCATCATAAATAAACCCAGTCTTCTCTTTCCAGGTAATCTGGAAAATTTTGTCGTTGATTACCGTGAGCCCTTCGGCAAAATATTCGCCTTTGAGCGCTACGGTTTTGTAGGATTTCCCGGTTTTGTAGTCGCTTTTGATGAGTTTCGATTTATCATACTGCCCCGAGCTTTCCAGCAACGTATCGTGGTAAAACTCAAAACCTTCGGTAAACGAAAGTGTGTCGTGCGGGAAGGTATTGACCACTTTGTATTTTAGCAATTTTGGGTTGATGTCTGAAACAACCTCTACACGCGCCGTCGTCTCTACATTGTCGCCTTCAAAATATACGAGCGCCTTGAGGTTTTGGTAACCGAGTTTTTTGCCTTTAAAAGAGAACGGTACTTTTTGACCGGCTTTTGCACTCCCGATTTTTTCATCGTTCACATAGTAGATAATACTGTCGATGGTTTTATTTTGCGCGTTCAAAACAGACAACTCCACCGATTCCGACGGCTGGTAAACGGTCTTAAAACCCGATTCGTCAAAACTAAAATAACCCGATTTGTCTTTTGCCGAGTCGCCGCAGGCAGCAAAAAATACGCTTAATAAAATGATAGCTAGTAGGTTATATTTTCTCATTTCCTGAAATTTTTAAAGTGCAATATACAAAGTAATTTATATGTTCATTTGTTGTTGCGAAAATACAAAAAGATTGTATATTTGCGGCGGCAAGTCCTACACGACCAGCTCCTGCAGAATCCTCCAGGATGGGAACATAGCAAAGGTATGCGGTTGTAGCGGTGCGATGTAGGTCGCTTGCCATTTTTTTCTTCTTTAAACGTCTTCCTCTGGGAAGATTTTTTTATTTTTACCAGAAGCCAATCCGGCTGTCCGCTATATCTTTTCCTGCCTAAAGAAGGCAGAAAAAGGATACCGCTTCCATCCGGGCTAGGGCTTTCCGTTCATAAATCAACATTTAACTTAACCAAAACCACCAAATCATGAAGTTAGTTTTAATTGCCCTGTTGTTCACCGCCGTCTCATTTGCCCAAACCGATGTCAAGGCGCAATACGACCAATTCCAAAAAGAACTCGAAGAATACCGTTCTGACCCGCAAGTTTCATCAGAAAACAGTACAATCAAACCTTCGCCTTGCGGCCAATACAACCTTAAGTTTATGGTAGCTGGTCAGGGATTTGATGAAAAGGTGACCGTTCCGCCAGCGCGCAAACTCTGCGCCGACCTCAAAAGATTCGACAAGAGCCAGAATCCAAATCCATCAACCGATTGGGATTACGAAATCAAACCCGTGGGCAACCGTTACTACGTGATCCGCGCCGACAAAAAAGGAACGGGCTTACAAGAATTTTACTACTACGAAAGGAAAGTCACCAAATAACAACCCAAAAAGCGTCTAAAGCGTAGCGTTTCTAAAGCCCGCAGGGCGTGTCCAAAGCGCAGCGTGTCTAAAGGCGCAGCCGTGTCTATGTCTAAAATCATCCTCATCACCGGCGCCTCCACCGGAATCGGCAAAGCCATCGGCGAATTTCTGCACCATAAAGGTTATACTGTTTATGGCACGAGCCGCAATCCGCAAAACATCGTGAACTCGGTTTTCCCATTAATTGCCCTCGACGTGAGAAACGCAACAAGCATTCGCCACGCGATTGCCGAAGTCACTCGCATTTCAGGCCGTATCGATGTTGTCATCAATAACGCTGGTGCGGGTATCGTTGGCCCGATTGAGGAAATCCCTACAGAAGAAATCAGGAATAATTTCGAAACCAATCTTTTTGGTCCCATCGAGGTCATCAAGGCAGTGTTGCCGCAAATGCGTGATCAAAAATCGGGACTCATTATCAATATCACCTCGATTGCAGGTTATATGGGATTGCCTTATCGCGGGGTTTATTCGGCCTCTAAAGGTGCACTGGAATTGCTCACAGAAGCCATTCGGATGGAAATCAAGCCTTTCGGGATTGAAATGACCAATGTGGCTCCGGGTGAATTCGCGACCAATATTGCCGCTGGGCGTTATCATGTAGCCGCGTCACCGGGCTCGGCTTATCGGTCAACCTACGAGCAAACCCTCAACCTGATCAACAATCATGTGGGCGGCGGCGATGACCCGATTGTAATGGCCCGCGCGATTTACAAGATTATCAATACGCGCAAACCCAAGGTGCATTATAAGGTGGGGCCGTTTATGTCGCGGTTTTCTATAGTGCTCAAACGCATTTTGCCTGATAAAGTGTATGAGCGGATGTTGATGAACCATTACAAATTGTAAATGTATTGTACTAAAACAAGTAGTGAAAGGACTCTGTTTTGGATTAACAACAAATACATTTTTTCTGGAATAGAATGAATTAAAAAGTTGTACTTTACCTTCAGGGAAGGGGAGGATGTATTCCCTAAAAAATAAGCACGAGTTGCAAATACAGAAATTCTGGATACTTTGTTAACCTTAATGCCTCCATTCTAAAGCTAATTTCAAGCAAAGCAAAAAATAAAAAGATGGTTTCAAAATGTAAAATATCTCTTATCGGCACTTTACTTTTTGTTTTGTTCGCCTGTGAAAAAGACAATGTAACGCTGATTGGGTCGGGAATAATGACGAATGTGCACGGCAAAATTATGAGCCGGAATGGCGAGCCCGTTTCGAACATCATCATCCGGGTCGCCGAATACAAAGAGTCGGGCGGCGCAACCTATCCTTCGGGTTTTGGCAGCTCGACGACCGAATTTATCCAATATTCAAATACGGTTTACACCGATGCCGACGGCAATTACGATTTTGTATTTGTAACGAGCGGCAAAGGAAATCTATATCGGTTAGAAGTTGGGGAATTTCCCGTTTCGACTGCTGAAAATCCAACCTATTGGGGAGCGTATTCACTGGCAATCACACAAGTCCCAAATGACCAAACCTTTATTGGGAATGTTTTTGAGCACAACAGCAATCACTTGGTGAAGTTGTATCCGTGCGAAGTGACGCTACAATTCAACGATGCAGCCATTTTCCCGGTCGGGTTGTACCACGAATATACTTACCCTTTATTCTTGGACGAAATCACTTCTGGAGCGACAACCGTGCGTACCCTCTTCATTGATAAGTTTACCGACCAGCAGTTTATATTGGGCCGTACCAAAGCCAATGGTCAGTCGCAAAGCGCAGTGTATGTTTTCCCGGCGAGCCAGGTGGAAACCCCAACAACCCAAACGGTAATAGTCAACGAAAGCGACTTTACAGATATTTAAATCATGAAGCCAACAATCTTCTCGAATTTCGCAATCACTTTACCGCTTTTAATTTGCGGCGTTTCGACGGCAGTCAATAGTCGCCGACTTACTAAAAATCACCAATCCACAGCGTTCAAAAAGACTAACTTACTCGTCTTGTTGGCGTTTATTTCTGCTGTTCCCTGTTTGGGACAGCGCATCATAAAACTCGATCAGACGACGATTGCTACGGCAGACCTCGAAGTTAAAATAGCGTCGCTGATGAAGGCCGCAAACGTACATGGCTTGGCGGTTACCGTCTTTAATCATGATGAGCCAGTATTCAAAAAAACTTTCGGTTATAAAAATGCGAGTACCAAAGCGCCCCTTAACGGGGATACGAATTTTTATGGCGCCTCTTTAAGCAAAGCAGTTTTCGCCGTCATGGTGATGAAATTGGTGGAGCAGGGCGTGATTGACCTCGATAAACCGCTACAATCCTACCTGCCCAAACCCATTTACGAATACCAACCCACCAAAAGGTGGCATGACAATTATGCCGATTTAAAGAATGAGCCTGATTATTTGAAGATCACGGCCAGAATGTGCCTCGACCACACTACCGGTTTCCCTAATTGGAGATGGGACGAACCCGACCAGAAATTACGGCTAAAGGCAATACCTGGTGCCCGTTACAGTTATTCGGGTGAGGGATTGGTCTACCTGCAAGTGGTATTAGAACACCTTTTAGATAAGCCTTTAGAGCAACTGATGCGGGAGCTTGTTTTCATCCCTTTAAAAATGAACCATTCATCGTATACCTGGCAACCCGGTTTTGAAAATGATTTTTGCATGGGGCACAATTCCAAAGGAGAATTGTATGAAAAAGACAAAGACAACGAGGCGCGGTCGGCCAGTACACTAGAAACCACCTTGAACGATTATACGCGCTTTACCCAAGCGGTGCTCAACCATGAACTGCTCAAAGAGGCGACGACGCGGGAAATGTTTACCCAGCAGATTAAAATCAGGTCGGTGGCGCAGTTTGGGCCGATGCGACTCAAAGACAGCGATGCCAATGACGCGATTGATTTGGGTTACGGACTGGGCTGGGTGTTGCTCAAATCGCCGTACGGGACTGGTGCCTTTAAGGAAGGACACGGTGATGGTTTTCAGCATTATTCGATTATTTTTCCGCAAGCGGGAACAGGGATTGTCATGATGAGCAATAGCGACAACGCCGAAAGCATTTTTAAGGAATTGCTTGAAATCAGCATTGGAGACGTGTATACGCCCTGGCGTTGGGAGAATTATATCCCTTACAATTTGAAAGAATAAAAGCCCACGCGCAAATCAAATAAATATGAAAGCAGCTGTATTAATCGTTTGTACCTCAGTATTTCTATTTTTTCTTACTGGCTGTTCTTTGGGCGGGAATGCGTACCGGATCACCAAGAATTACAAACCCGATGATGCGCAGTTGTACCAAACCATAGTGGCTTTAGACAGTGCTTTTTTCACAAACTACAATACCTGCAACGTTAACCTTGAGCAATACGCATCGTTTTATGCAGAAGATATTGAGTTTTACCACGACAACGGCGGTTTGATCAACAACAAACAAGCGCTGGTAGACGGCACCCAAAAAAATATCTGTGGGAAAGTCACGCGCGAATTGGTTAAAGGCAGCATAGAAGTCTATCCGATTAAAGATTATGGCGCAGTTGAAATAGGCTTGCACAAATTTCACAACAGCCAGGAACCCCAAGCCACGCCCAAAGTAGGGCGCTTTACAATTATCTGGAAAAAGGAAAGCAACGGCTGGAAGATTGCCAAAGTAATCAGTTTGCATTGACCGAAAAAGCAAAAACCGCAACCCGAATTTTAAAAGAAAAGTCGTAGTTTTGCCGACGGTTTGTTCGCGTGAGGGATGGCAGCAAGTACCGCGTACTGCGTACAGCCCGACCCGCAGGGGCACGCCCAAAAAACTCAGCACCTTTAAACGTAGTGCCTCAGCACCTAATTTGTACACAACTTAACACACATAAACATGAAATTTTTTATTGACACGGCCAACCTCAATGACATTAAAGAAGCGCAGGCTTTGGGAATTCTGGATGGCGTTACGACCAACCCGTCACTCATGGCCAAGGAAGGTATTACCGGGAAAAACAGCATCCTCAAGCATTATGTAGACATCTGCAATATTGTGGATGGCGATGTGAGCGCCGAAGTCAATGCGGTTGATTATGACGGCATGATCAAGGAAGGCGAGGAGCTGGCCGATTTGCACGAACAGATTGTCGTGAAATTGCCCATGACCAAAGAAGGCGTGAAAGCCTGTAAATATTTTTCGGATAAAGGGATTCGTACCAATGTAACTTTGGTGTTTTCGGCAGGTCAGGCTTTGATGGCTGCAAAAGCCGGGGCTACTTATGTGTCGCCGTTTATCGGTCGTCTCGATGACGTATCTACCGACGGTTTGGCGCTGATTGAAGAAATCCGTTTGATTTATGACAATTACGGTTTTGAAACCGAAATCCTTGCCGCATCGGTACGCCACACCATGCACATCATCAACTGTGCGAAACTCGGTGCCGACGTCATGACGGGACCACTTTCTGCCATTTTAGGTTTGCTCAAACACCCGTTGACCGATATTGGTTTGGCGCAGTTTTTGGCTGATTTTGAGAAGGGGAATAAGTAGAGACGGCTGCGCCTTTAGAGACGCTGCGCTACAGAGACGCCCTGCGGGCTATAGAGACGCTTCGCTTTAGACTACAAGATTGTAAATAGTAAAAAAGCTTCCAGTTTGGAAGCTTTTTTTATTCAGTTTGAAAAATTATTGAAGAGGCAGCAAGGCGAAAAACGATTCAAGCTTTAATTCAAAAAAGCCCCCAATTTTGGAAGCTTTCTTATCTTTTTATATCACCAAATCGGTTCTTTTCTTCTATAGCCCGCAGGGCGTTTCTAAAGGCGCAGCCGTCTCTGTAGCGCAGCGTCTCTAAAGCGTCAGCGTGTCTAAAGCGAAGCGTGTCTAAAAGGCGCAGCCGTGTCTATTCAAGCTCCCGTTCAAAATCCACATCAAACAAATTCGTAAACGCATTCTTAATAGAGCCATCCTCGTTCAGGATAATGGTACGGTGTACTTTGGTGATGGCCCATTTGGCTTTGAGGTCTTCAAAATCTGCGGTGCGCAGCTCGAGGATGCTGCCCGATTTGATGTTAGCGAGGTTCTCGGTCCATTTTTTCTGGTCCTTATCAAGGTTGATTGCGATGAATTGGTAATCGGGATGCGCGGCTTGGAATGCGAGTACTTTTCGGTGAGCAGAAAGGTAATGTGACGACAGGTTCTCGGTCCAGAAGAAAATGACTGTTTTCTTATTGCCGATTTGGCTCAATGGGAAAGGCTGATTGCTTTTGTCGACGAGGTCAACATCGGTCAGAGTATTGCCTGACTTGAGTAGTTGTATGGCATTGCCGATTTTGAAGATTTCGTTCTTCTTGCTTCTATCGGTAGAGAACTTATAATACGTATCGAGGAATTTCTGGTTGTTGACCATATTCTGGTCTTCAAGCAGGTAGGTAAACGCGATGTTGTTGAGTACGATGTTTTTGACCGTGGGATCTTTGATCAGTGTGTCGGCGATGTTGAGTTTGTTGATGTTGGTACGCAACGCCATATCGACCGGCGAATAATGGTTGTGGTAATGAATCGCAGCCACATTGTTGAGCATGTGCGACAGGTAGGTTACAAACGGCATGTACCCCGACAAACGGGCGTTGTTGTAATCGATGGTTTTGCGGTAATCGTAGTAATCTTTTGGAAGCGTTTCATAGACATCGTTTCCGGTACGCATGAGGTGCGCGAGTGGGTAGATTTCTTTTTTGGAATAATGGTGAAAATCGAGCGCTGCCTTGGCATACACATCAAAATCATCGCTCCATTGTATTTCGGCTTTTTTAGCGGTGTAGAACTTTTCGCGCGAGGCGTAAGAGGAATCAATATTCTTAAGGAAATTGGGCACGTTGTAGTCGAATACGTCAAAAATTTTGCCGCGGTCATCCTCGTTTTTGAGGTAAAGGTCCATCAGGAAATTGTTCTTCTGGTCGCCGCGTCCGCAAAATACAATCGAGTTATCAAAATCCTTGGCATTGACCCGCACCATGATCGAGTCGTTCTTGTCAAAATAAACGTATTGGTATTCGGGCTCATTTTTGAAAGAATATAAGCCCGGCGTAAGCGAATCAAACTTCATGAAGAAGCGGTTGTTTTTGTCTAGCTTAAAGCTATCAATCACTTTCTGGTCCCTGCAAAAAAGGATGTAAGGATTGGTAGGATTAATGACTTCGCCTCCAAAATATGCGGTAAAATTGTCTTTCTTAAATTCCTTGTTGCAAGAAGTAAGCAGGGCAACGACAGCGGTAGAAAAGACGAGTATGTGGTTTAATTTTAGCATGGGTGTGCGTGAGAACCTATCGAACAAAAATATCCGAATGGATTTAATATTACTGTTAAGGCATAGTTAAATAAAATTCTCCTATTTTATTGGGAATTCGAGAGTTAAAACCCGCAGAAAATTTGTTACTTTTGCAGCGCCAAAGGCGAAATCGATTTGGCACCAAAGTAAAATTTTTAAAAACTACAATGCATGTTAACAGTCAATAATTTATCGGTACAGTTTGGTAAAAGAATCTTGTTCGACGAAGTCAATACAACCTTTACCGATGGCAACATTTACGGGGTCATTGGCGCGAACGGTGCCGGAAAATCTACCTTCCTTAAAATCCTTGCGGGCGATATAGACCCTACTTCGGGCAATGTGTTCCTCGAGCCTGGCAAGCGCATGTCGGTACTCAACCAGAACCACAACATGTTCGATGACAAAACCGTCCTCGAAACGGTAATGATGGGCAACAAGGTTTTGTACGCCGTGAAGAAGGAAATGGACGAGCTCTACCTGGATTACAACGATAAAAACGCCGACCGCATTGGCGAATTGCAAGTGCAGTTTGAGGAAATGAACGGCTGGAATGCCGATTCTGACGCTGCGGCGATGCTGTCCAACCTTGGGATCGGCGAAGACCTTCACTACACCATGATGGGCGACGTAGACGGAAAACTCAAGGTGCGTGTACTTTTGGCACAAGCGCTTTTTGGCAACCCCGACGTATTAATTATGGATGAGCCCACCAACGACCTGGATTTTGAAACCATCGCCTGGCTCGAGAATTTCCTGGCCAATTATGACAATACCGTGATTGTGGTTTCGCACGACCGTCACTTTCTCGATGCGGTGTGTACGCACATTTCTGATATCGATTTCAGTAAAATCAACCACTATTCAGGAAATTACACCTTCTGGTACGAATCGAGCCAACTCGCTGCCAAGCAACGTGCCCAACAAAATAAGAAAGCCGAGGAGAAGAAAGCCGAACTCGAGGAATTCATCCGCCGTTTCTCTGCCAACGTAGCCAAATCCAAACAAGCGACTTCGCGTAAGAAGATGATCAGCAAATTGAACATCTCAGAAATCAAGCCGTCAAGCCGCCGTTATCCCGCGATTATTTTTGATCAGGAACGTGAAGCCGGTGACCAAATCCTCAACGTACAAAATTTAAGCGCATCGGTAGAGGGTGAAAACTTGTTCACTAACGTAGACTTAAATATGGCCAAAGGCGACAAAATTGTTTTGTTTTCTAAAGATTCACGAGCCACCACGGCATTTTATGAAATATTGAACGGCCACCAGAAACCCGATTCAGGGACATTCGATTGGGGCATCACCACCAACCAGGCCTATCTTCCATTAGACAACCATTCGTTTTTTGAGAACGACCTGACTTTGGTGGATTGGTTGCGCCAGTGGGCCAAAACCGAGGAAGAGCGTGAAGAAGTCAACATTCGCGGCTTTTTAGGCAAGATGATTTTCTCTGGCGAAGAGGCACTCAAAACCTCACGCGTATTGTCGGGTGGCGAAAAAGTGCGTTGTATGCTCTCACGCATGATGATGGAGCGCGCCAATGTGCTCATGCTCGACGAACCCACGAACCACCTCGACCTCGAATCGATCACTGCATTCAACAACTCGCTCAAGAACTTTAAAGGGTCGGTGATTTTTACCACACATGACCACGAGTTTGCCCAAACTGTCGGGAACCGTGTTGTGGAGCTTACCCCAAAAGGCGTCATCGACCGTTACATGACCTTCGACGATTACCTCGACGATGAAAAAGTACAGGAATTGCGAACCAAAATGTATTCGTAAATAAAAGAAAATCCCGCCATTGAGCGGGATTTTTTTAGTGGTTCAGGTAGACCCAACCCGTTTTGGGGCTGGCATCATCGGTTTCTATGTGGTAGTAGTATGTAGCGTCGGGTAAGTCACGTCCCGAAGTGGTTTGTCCAGCCCATTGGGTCGTGTAGTTGTCCATCGCATAAACTTCAACACCATAGCGGTTGAAAATTTCGAGGCGTTTCACTTGCAGGCCGCGCAAATCAAAAAAATCATTGTCACCATCACCGTTAGGGGAGATGCCTTTGGGAATCTTACAGAATATTTTTTCTACCGTAAACGCTTTCGTACTGTCGCAGCCATTGATATCGGTTACGGTAAGGGTGTAGTCCAGCGGAAAGTTCTCGCTTTCTGGTGTTGCATTGACAATCGCGGTAAGGTCTATAAAAGGCAGGTTCTCGCCGATATCGTTCGCGGAAGCATCGCGCCATTGAAAAATAAGGGTGTCGGGATCAAAGCTTCCGGATAATGGCGTGGCACGCAAAACATAAGTGCCGTTTTCACAACTGCCTGCAACGGCAAACTCCACCGGATTGACCACCGCTACGGCCAACGTCTGGTTGACCCCGCATTGGGAGACGCCGGGGACAAATATATAGTTGCTATTTTGGGTATTGTCAATCACATTGGGAGTCCAGGTTCCGGTGATGCCATTGGGTGAAACCGACGCTAATATTGGAGCAGTGGCGCCGTAGCAAATCGGGTCGATCGGATCAAAATTGGGCGTCAGCAATGGGTTTATTGTCACGGTGATGGCAGCCCTGTCGCTTTCAATGCCACAGGATTGCGTGACGTAATAGGTGAAGGCTCCGGCTGTTGTGGTTGCTGGTGTAGGAGCAGTCGTTGACCCGGTTCCGCCTACCGCAGAAGTGTACCAAAGTAAGTTGCTTCCGGTTGCAGAAAGCGGTGCAGTAGCTGCGTTCTGGCAATAACTGATATCGGCCACGACCGGCTTGTTGGGTACGATGGTTTGGATTTCGAAAGATTCACTTAAAAAGCAGCCCGTCGCGTTGGCTCCTCTTACCGAATACACATCGCCCGGCTGGAACGTGGTGACCGTCAAAGTAGCCCCGGTGGCATTGGCAATCGCCACGCCGTTCAGGAACCATTGGTAGGTGTACCCGGGAAAACTCCCCGAGAGCGACAATAGCACATCGTTGGTACAAAAGGTACCGGTGGTATTGATTGCTACGGGTTCGAAGAAATCGAGCTGGTTGAGAATCAGGCTATCATACATCATGTAGGGATAAGGCCTGCCGGTTGCGATAGAAGGATAGGTACTGGGCAACACCGTAGGCGCACCAATCATGATGGCATTTACGGTAAAGGTGGGCGTGAACTCAATCACAATATCGCTCCAAACCGATTGCGGCGCGTAATTGGTATGCCCGATTTCGACCCATGCCGGATCGGCTACATCGGGGCTTTCTGTGGTAGACACCGGCAAATGTGAGGCGTTGGCGGTTCCGAATATCGTAACATCTACCGGACCGAAATTGCTCACTGGCGTTGGTGCCAAATAATCGCCAGAAATGACCGACATTCCCGCTATTTTAAACGCAAGCCGATAGGTAACACCGGCCAGCATCGGGCTATTCAATTGGGTCCCGACATATTCTTTGTAATGGGTAACGTAGAATGCGCCCACCACGCCGTTGCCGTCTGGGTAACTATTAAGGCCTGCCGGAGCGACTGCAGGGAACGCGTAACCGCAGTTGAAATAATCAGAGGTGGCATTGGTGGCCTGAATCCAACCCGTAGCACGGTTGAGTTGCGAATGGTTGGTAGGGCAAATGGTATAATCCTCAAACGAAGCGTTTGGGATTAGTGACGGCACCTCGACATTACTGCCGCATTGGCAATCGGGATCGTTAAGGTCAACGAGGCCGTCGTTGTCATCGTCTATGCCGTTTGTACAGACTTCCTGTCCGTAAATGGCAACCGAAAAAAACAGCAAAAGGAACAGGAAATTTGTCTTCATAGGGAATGAATTGAACCCAAATATAGACGAATTTATTGAACCCCGTTAGCAGGTACGAGAAAATCCTGGTATGGTAAACCCGAATTTACCGATTTCTATTTACCGCCGCCCAATTTGCTAATAATTAGGACAATAACGGCGATGACTACGATTACCAAAAAGATACCGAATCCCATTCCGGCCTGGAAGATATCACCAATAATTTCGCAAGAGGTTGCGGTCATTAGTACCAATAAAAGCAGTAATGTCCTTGTGAAGTTGTTTTGCATGACGTGCGTGTTTAAGTTTGTTGGATTGCGGAGGTTGCTCCGTAGGATAAAATTCCGACAAACCTCAAAAAGTTCCCTTACAGGATTTTAAAAAAAAATTACAGGATTTGGCTAAGCCGGCAAATAAAGAACAAACGTGGCGCCTTGTCCGGACTCACTGTGGGCAGTAATAAAACCGTGGTGGTTGTCTACGATTTTCTTGACAATGGCCAAGCCGATACCGGTTCCCGGGTAATCCTTAATGGTATGCAACCTCTGGAAAACTTCAAAAATCCGATCACTGTATTGGGCGTCAAAACCGATGCCGTTGTCCTGTATAGAAACTTTAGTGTAATACAAGGCCGATTTGTTTTCAAAGGGTACCGTATCAGCGTCGACACGTTCATTTTCAATGATGATCTTTGGTAATGTGTCTGGACGCGAGAATTTCAATGAGTTGCTCAGCAGGTTGGTGAGCAATTGCGTGAATTGGGAGCCAATAATTTTTACCTCAGGATTTCCTTTCACGATTACCTGGGCGTTTTTTTCCTGGATGGATTCTTCGAGATCCGATTTTACTTCGGCAACAATGTCGTACAGATTGGCATTCTCCATAGGGAAAACTTCGGCATTGAGCCTTGAATACGCCAACAAATCCCGTATTAGGTTTTGCATGCGGTTGGCTGCGTCCTGGGTGCGGTTGAGGTAATTTTTGCCGCTTTCCGACAGGCAGTCTTCCTCGGTTTCCATGATCCGGGTGATGAACGTCTGGATCTTGCGAAGTGGTTCCTGCAAATCGTGGCTCGAAATGTAAGTGAAAGATTCGAGTTCCTTGTTCATTTTTTCGAGCATCAGGTTGGTCTCCTCGAGCGAGCTATTTTTGGCTGCAAGCAGTTCTTCGTTCTTGATCCTAAGCATCTCCATTTCGGCGCGCTTGGCCACGACCCTGAGTACGGTTGAAAGCGTTTCTGTGTTTTCGATCCTGGATTGGTGCATGGCCGCAATAATCCCAATCGTGGTCGCATCCGAATCAAACAACGGGAAGCCTACATAACCGTTCACGCCAAACCGTTTGAATTTAATGTCCTCAGGAAAAAGCCCTTCGCAATTTTCTGGGCAGGCGTATTCTTTCCCCAACGCGACTTGTTTTCCTGGTCCATCTACAAGTTCGTAACTGAAGTTTTCGGCCAGTTTGCCAAATTCGGTCATGGCCAGGGTATGGATTTTGGGAATTTCACCGCTTCGGTCTATTTTGCCCACTAAAACGTAATCCATGTGGGTGATGTCTGAAATGTATTGCACGAGCGAATTGAAGAACTCATTCTGCACTTTATAATTGGAGAATTTTTCTGAAAACTCGGTCAAAAACAATTTGTTGTATCGGCTCAGGGCAATCTCCTGATTGCTTTTCTGCAAGGATTCGTTGGCTTGTTGCAGGTCGTGTTTGTTGTTTTCAAGGTCGCGTTTGAGGGCGTTCGAAATCTTGAGCTCGAAATTGATACCGTAATAGGAGATGATCAGCACCAAAATAGAACAGACCATCAAAAAGATCGTAAACAATGGTGTCAAGGCCGATTCTTTGGTCAATGATTTGGAGCGCAGCCTGAGCAGGAAATCTTCTTCATCCATCATTTTGGTCTTTTGCAACCGCAGGTCATTGATCAGTTTCATCGCCTGATTGTGAAGTTCGGGGCTTGCTTTTTGACCCGTTGGATAGTCAATCATCATCTTCATGAAAGCCACGCGCTTGTCTACCATTTGGACGAGCTGGGCTGTATTTTTGCGTTGCGAATAGTTGTCTGTGGTGAGTTTTTCTACCCGCTTAATTCCGTTAGAAACATTGGCAATTGCGGTGTCAAATTGACCAACGAAAATGGTATCTCCAGAAAGACGGTAGCCACGCAGTGAAGACTCTGCTTCTTTGATTTCTGAGAATAAGCTTTCAAGTTCGAGCTTTACCGAATTGGTGTGGTTGACCAGCGCAGCCGTTTTCATCAGGTTGTTGATCCTAAGGTACGAGAATATTGACAGCGATAGCAGTAGTAACGATGCAAAAATAAAAATGATTTTGATGCGCCTGTGCCTGTTCTTTTCCATGCCTCAATCAGGATTTACGCCAACTTGATCACAAAGTCATCACGATCGGGACGACCCGATAGCTTTTCCAAGCCCAGTGACAATACATGGGCAATCGTTTTTTTAAGTAGTTTGTAGGATTGCGGTTTGCAGATGTAATAATTGGCGCCAAATTTATAGCTGCGGTCTACGATATCGTTGCTTGACGAGGTAGAAAAAATGACCACCGGAATACCCTTAAGTTTGGGTGTGCTCCTGATTTCTTCAAGGCATTCAAACCCGTTTTTTCTGGGCATGTTCAGGTCGAGGAAGATCACATGTGGTGGTGGCGGAACCGTTTCATCCAAGGTTTTCATGAGTGCTACCCCATCGTTGGATATGGTGAGCCTTGCGTCTTGGTTTGGGTTGATTTCCTGTATGATTTCTGAAAAAAGCTGACAGTCATCAGTGTCGTCATCGGTTAGGAATATGTTGGTAATGGCTCGCATGGTGCAGGATTTTAAAGCTAATATAAGGATATTATTTTGCAATCGATGGCCCCTGGCAAGGTAACGCGGGAATTATTGGTCAAATAAATTTCGACACTCCGAGTTTTTGCTTATTTTTACAAACCAAACACACACTCCAATGAGTCAAAAAGTATTGCTCACTTCTAAAGAGGTAAACATCATACTGCATCGTTTGGCCTGCCAACTCATAGAAAAGCATCTTGATTTTTCTGAAACCCTGCTGATAGGAATCCAGCCACGCGGCACTTACCTTGCCGAACGGCTCAAAAACATACTTGAAAACCAATACCAGATTAACAGCATTGCACTGGGTTACCTGGACATCACGTTTTACCGCGATGATTTCAGGCGTACCGAGAAGCCGCTCGAAGCCAATACAACCAATATCGATTTCCTCGTAGAAGACAAAAAGGTCATTTTTATAGACGATGTCTTGTTTACCGGACGCAGCATCCGCTCGGCGCTTACGGCTATCCAGTCGTTTGGTCGTCCGTCCGAAATAGAGCTGCTCGTACTCATAGACCGCCGCTTCAGCCGCCATTTACCCATACAGCCCGATTATCGTGGCCGCCAGGTAGATGCCATCAACGACGAGAAAGTCGTTGTGAAATGGGCGGAGCAGGATGGAGAAGATGGGGTATATTTGGTGACGAATTAGGTGGAAGTCGAAAGTCGAAAGTCGAAAGTCAAAAGTCGAAAGTCAAAAGTGGGACGAAAAATGAAGTACGAAGAAAATAACAACAAAGTCTAACCATCTATAGCGTAGCGTGTCTAAAGCGCAGCGCGTCTAAAGCGCAGCGTGTCCAGAGGCGTAGCCGTGTCAAAAAAATGAGCCAACTCAGCGTCAACCACCTACTCGGAATCAAATACCTTCAAAAAGAAGACCTGCAACTTATTTTTGAAACCGCCGACCATTTCAAGGAAGTCATCAACCGGCCCATCAAGAAAGTACCGTCGTTGCGCGACATTACCATTGCCAACATCTTTTTTGAGAACAGCACCCGTACCAAACTCTCTTTTGAGCTCGCACAGAAAAGGCTTTCTGCCGATGTGATCAGCTTTTCGGCGGCGCAATCCTCAGTAAAGAAAGGCGAGACCCTCATTGATACGGTCAACAACATCTTGTCGATGAAGGTGGATATGGTGGTAATGCGCCACGCCAATCCCGGTGCGGCGTACTTCCTTTCGCAGCATGTCAAGGCGAGCATCATCAATGCCGGTGACGGGGCGCACGAACACCCGACACAGGCCTTGCTCGACAGCTTTTCTATCCGCGAGCGGTTGGGTGAAGTAGGCGGGAAGAAGATAGTAATCGTGGGCGATATTTTGCATTCGCGCGTGGCCCTTTCTAATATTTACGCTTTGCAAATGCAGGGTGCCGAAGTCAAGGTATGCGGCCCCAAAACATTAATCCCAAGATACATTGAATCGCTGGGCGTGACGGTCGAGCCGAATTTGCGCAAGGCACTCGAATGGTGTGACGTGGCCAATATGCTACGCGTACAGAATGAGCGTATGGATGTGAATTATTTCCCGTCGACGCGCGAATATGCGCAGCAGTATGGCGTGGATAAGGCACTGCTCGATTCGCTGAATAAAGAGATTGTCATCATGCACCCAGGCCCGATCAACCGCGGCGTGGAAATCACCAGTGACGTGGCCGATTCGGCGCAATCGGTGATTTTGGACCAAGTAGAGAATGGTGTGGCGGTGCGTATGGCGGTGATTTATTTGCTGGCGGCGAAGATTGGGAAATAACCTATAAGATGAACAGCAAACACGCTATGTCCTTGAAATATCTCACCATGCCATTTGCTCTGTTGCTATTATTTTGCTTGGCTGTCGTTGGTTGCAACAACAAACCTTCAACGCGTAACGCAGCAAACGAAAACCAAAAACCGTATCCCACGATCAGTTATCTGGATATCAAGTTAGACGAATCGGGGCGTTTGCCCCAAAATCCCTATGTACTGGAGTTCAGGAACGGTAAAAAGCAGTTGGTGTTTTGCGGCGTAAACCACCTCACCGACAACGCCGACATTGAGAACCCCATGTTTGCTAAAATCGAACAAAAGTTTTTTGACTTTGCGCCTGATGTCGCCGTAAACGAAGGTGGCGATGTCTCAAAGAAAGTTTACGATTCTAAACTGCAAGCCATCGAAAAGGATGGTGAAATAGGCCTGCTCAAAATATTGGCCGATAGTTTAACAATCAAAACCGTTGACGGCGACATGAGCGCACCACTAGAGTTTAAGGAATTGTTGAAACATTACTCAAAAGGCGAGTTTCTGGCTTACATTGTTACCGAACGGCTGATGTGGTCACTCAAGGGCGAACACGTTAACGACCCGGCTGAAATGCAGCAGCGGTACGCACAATTCCTTTCAGGTTATATCATTAAAAACGGTGGCGTTGCCTTGGCTCCCAACGAACAGACCTTTGATTTTTATACGTCGAATTACGAGAAACTCCTTGGTAGGAAATTCGACATTGGGCAGCTGGAGCCTACCAATCCGTTTGAACCCGAGGGAAAGTTCCAGGCAATCGGGCGCAAGTCAAAAGAAATCAGGGACCAGTACCTGCTTCATAAGATTGATGATTTGCTGGATAAACATGACAAAGTGTTCGTAGTCTTTGGCGGCTGGCATTTACTTACCTGTGAACCGGGCTTGCGCATGCTTGTGGCGCGCAAACGATAAACCACCATCGCGATTTACCGATGCCAATAAAAAACAGTCCCGTTATAGAGACTGTTGAAAGTTGGCCGGGCGACATTCATCCCGAATAGCAATTTATGATTTAGGAAGCGAGAGGCATTTTGTACAAGAGCTCTATCAGCGGTTCGTGGATGTCTACATTGCGGTGCCTCCAGACTTCTATTTTTAGATTGGATACGATCTCATCGCGTTTGTTTTCATCGAGATTTTTTAGACGTGTACGCAATAGTTCTACCGTTGGATATTTAAAAGGGGTAATCTTGAGCCTGTTGATGATGTAATTGGAGTCCATATGGTTTTGTTTTAAAGTTAGTTTTTGTTGTTGTTAACGAGAACCAAATTAGCACCGCAGCACGCGAAATTCGTTATGTTATAATCTTTTGACTTTATAAGATTTTAAGCTGGTCGTGCCTACGGGATTGGATTGTGGCCCGGATGCGTGAGGGATGGAAATGGAAACCCTTTTGCCGCGACGCGAGGAGCGCAAAAGGTTGTAATGCACAGCCCGACGGCGCCTTGCGGATTGCTATCGGGACGCCGCGGTTGATGGCGCCGGCACGCCCAAAAAAAAGTAAAAACAAGCCACCGATATGCGCGGCACAACCAAAAAATCGCTGTAACTTAGCGGTGCAGAATACTAAAAACACACCCCATGAAAGTAGAGCAAAAAGGGAAAAACGTATTGATCAAGGATACGCAGGGCGACCTGGTG
Source organism: Flavobacterium sp. UBA7665 (assembly GCA_002483285.1). Lineage (GTDB taxonomy): Bacteria > Bacteroidota > Bacteroidia > Flavobacteriales > Flavobacteriaceae > Flavobacterium. The sequence continues at coordinate 44,446 of DLHP01000030.1, read as the reverse complement.
GCATTCCTGATGAAGGTCACGCACGAGTACAAGACTTTTGAGAAACACAACATTATTATAGACATTAGCCTGCACGAACAGCTTACCGTGAAAGACGTGAACGGTTTCCTGCCGCTTTCTAAAACGCACAAAAAAGCCAAGAAGTCTTTTGTGATTGTGGCCGGGAACGTCGATTACAACGCGGTTTCTACGCAACTGACGGTGGTGCCTACATTGCTTGAGGCGACCGATATGATTGAGATGGAGGAGATTGAACGCGACCTTGGATTCTAATGAAGTTGACCATACTTGGCTGTTACGCCGCTACGCCCAGGACTTTTTCTAACCCGACGTCGCAGGTGCTTGAAATCAGGAACCGCATGTTTTTGATTGATTGTGCCGAAGGGACGCAGGTGCAGTTGCGCAAGAACAAAATCAAGTTTTCTAAAATCAATCATATTTTTATTTCGCATTTGCACGGTGACCATTGCTATGGCTTGATTGGACTCGTGTCATCGTTTATGCTGCTGGGCCGCACCAATGATCTGCATATCTACGGGCCCAAAGGCATCAAGGAAATGATTACGCTGCAATTGCGCCTGTCTGGTTCGTGGACGACTTATGGGTTGTTTTTCCATGAGTTGGAGTCGGAGCAGAGCGAGGTGGTTTTTGAGGATGAGAAGGTAATCGTGAGTACGATTCCGCTCAAGCACCGCATTTATACCAACGGTTTTTTGTTTAGGGAGAAATCGGGCGAGAAGAAAATCAACGCCGAGGCGATGAAGCAATACCAGATCGAGGTGTGTTATTTCCAGAATGTCAAGAACGGCAAGGACATCACGCTCGACGATGGTACGGTTATCCCAAACGACGAGCTCACTTTTGAGCCCGTGCCGCCCAAGAGTTATGCGTATTGTTCGGATACGGTATACGACGAATCGGTTGTACAATATATAAAGGAAGTGGATGTGTTGTACCACGAATCGACTTTCTTAGAATCGGAGGCGGAGCTTGCCGGGAAAACAATGCATTCCACGGCCAGGGAAGCGGCGGCGATTGCAGCCCGGGCGAATGTCAAGCAATTGATCTTGGGGCATTATTCTACCCGTTACGACAGCATCGAATTGTTTAAAGAAGAAGCACAGACGGTTTTCGCAGAGATATTACTCGCCGACGACGGTGTCTCATTCGAATTTTGATGAAGTGCCTTAGTTCCTGAGTGCAGGAGTTTCCCAGTTTGAGCAGCGTGGGATTGAACATAAAATAAATACACTTACCAATTTTTGCACGATTCAAAGTTGTGGATAAAACACTGTATCTTTAATATATAATTAAACTAGGAGTGAACCCGGTGCAAAAGCTCAGGCACTCAGGCACTCCTTCACTCAGGCACTAAACATGAAAGACCTAAGCAACTACCGCAAATCATACGAGAAAAGTGAACTGCTTGAAAGTATGATCCCCGAAGACCCGATCAACCTGTTCCATAAATGGTTCCATGAGGTACAGGATTTTGGCGGCGTGGAGGAAGTGAACGCCATGACCGTTTCTACCATCGGCCTTGATGGATTCCCTAAAGCGCGTGTAGTTTTGCTCAAGAAATATGATGAGAACGGATTTGTGTTTTATACCAATTACGAATCGGAGAAAGGAAAGGCGATTGCAGCCAATCCTAATATTTGCTTGTCATTTTTCTGGCACAGCATGGAGCGTCAGGTGATTATCAAAGGAACGGCGCAGCGAACTGCCGATACGGTATCCGACAATTATTTTGCCTCACGACCCGACGGAAGCAAACTCGGTGCATTGGCTTCGCATCAAAGCGAAGTGGTGGCCGACCGGAACGAATTGGAGCAACAACTTAAAAAGCTGGAGGGCCAATATGCCGACAAGGAAATCCCAAGACCCGCTTATTGGGGCGGTTACCTCGTGACGCCCGTTGCCATAGAGTTCTGGCAGGGCAGGCCCAACCGTTTGCACGACCGGATTAGGTACAGTTTACAGGAAGATTTTAGTTGGGCCATGGAACGGCTTGCACCATAGTGCAATGATACAAGAACCAAAGTCGCCGATGGCGGCTTTTTTTATGAGCTATATTATTTTATTTGTAGGAAAATTATTTTATATAACTTAAAAAAGATGTATTTCATCGATTATATTTGGCACTTAAACGATAATAGTGATAATATTGTCTCAACAAAATAACGAAACTATTCTGTTCAACATATTAAAGAAGTTTGCCCCACAATCTACTTTAAACTTAAACCTACTGATTATGAAAACTACATTACTCAGAGCAATCCTGCCGATGGCATTGGCGTTCACCATGTTCTCTTGTTCATCGGATGCTACAGAAGATTTAGTTGCCCCGCAACCTACCGGAGCAATGGTCCAGAAATACGATTACCGTGCCGACGAACTTGAGTTGGCCGAAATGATCAACGAGCACAGGGTAAGCCTAGGTTTAAATCCTTTACAGACCATCAACCACATTTCGTACAAAGCGGAGGAGCACAACGCCTACATGATCGAAAAGAAAGTGGTAAACCACGATCTGTTCGCACAGCGTTCACAGAACATCATCCAGGTTTTGGGTGCGGTGAAAGTAAACGAGAATGTGGCCTACAACTATTCTACACCCAATTCGGTATTGCACGCCTGGCTGGACAGCCCTGGCCACAAAGCCAACATTGAAGGACAGTTTACGCACTTTGGGGTTTCTATCCGCGAGGATGCCGTAACCGGTAAAAAGTACTACACGAATATCTTCATTAAAAAATAAGTTTGTTTTGTTTGACCACAGTGAAGCTGCCCTTTTTGGGGCAGCTTTTTTCATTAAAACCAACAGGATGAAACGGTTAAAACAACACCCATAAAAAATATAATTATTTCGCTAAAAAAATGTTTCGGGAATCAAAAAAGGTTTCTATATTTGCAACCGCATTAAGAAATTAGTGCCCGACTTATTGGAGAAATGGCAGAGTGGTCGATTGCGGCAGTCTTGAAAACTGTTGACTGTAACAGGTCCGGGGGTTCGAATCCCTCTTTCTCCGCTGAAAGCTTTTCAAAGCACTTCAAAACCCCTTAAATCTTATGATTTTCGGGGTTTTTTGTTTTAATCCCATATCAAATGATTCATTAATTCGCAATACCAAAGGGGTACAATTCGGGGCACTCCTCCTTTTCTGGAAATGGCACCCCGAATTGCTTGTAAACCCCAGTGTTTTCAAGCTGTTCAATAAATGAACATCTTGCACCGCTTTGACATTTAAACTAAATTATTAATGTCAAAAAGGAAGCGCAAAATGAAAGCAACAATCTCCAATCTTTTTTATCTAAAAAGAGCTAAAGCCAACCCCAAAGGCTTAGTGCCAATTTTCCACAGAGTAACAGTGAACGGAAAACGAATCGAAAAAAGCACTGGCAAGTTTATTGATCCCGCCAAGTGGTCGGTTGAAGGCGCGAAAATGAAAGGCACTTCAGAGGAAGCCCGGTTAATAAATGGTCACCTTGACGATTTAAAAAATGAAGTTGCAGAAGCAGAAAAGCATTTTTACAACAAAGGCGAAAGTGTCGATTATGAAAATATGAAAAATCGATTGCTAGGTTTGGATGTCAGAACCAGAACCATTGTTCCAATTTTCCGTGAACACAACAAAAGAATCAAAGCCTTAATTGAAGTTGATGAATATGCTGTAGGAACTTTGGAGCGTTATGAAACTTCTCTAAGCCACACGATTGAATTTATGACATGGAAGTATAAGTTAACCGATATTGATATTACAAAAATAGATCACGCCTTTGTAATGGATTATGATTTCTATCTCAGAACCGAACGAGGTTGCAACAACAACACTACCGTTAAATATCTCAAGAACTTCCAAAAGATTATAAATATCTGTCTGGACAACAAGTGGCTTGCCGATAATCCATTCGTTCAGTACAAATTTAAAGTTCATGAGGTTGATATAGAATTCCTTGATGAAAACGAAATCAGCACGATTTACACAAAGAAGTTCGTATCGGAACGACTTTCCGAAGTGCGTGATATTTTCATTTTCTGCTGCTTTACCGGATTGGCTTACATAGATGTGAAACAACTGAAGCAGGAGCATATCGGGATCGACATTGATGGCCAAAGATGGATTTACAAAAAACGCCAGAAAACGGATACCTCGTCCAACATTCCAATCCTACCGATTCCACAGGAGTTGCTAGATAAATATGTTACGCATCCGGCTTGTATCAATAGCGGAACATTGCTTCCAGTAAAGAGTAATCAGAAGATGAACAGCTACCTAAAAGAAATTGCAGATGTTTGCGGCATTGAGAAAAAACTAACTTTCCACGTTGCTCGATATACATTTGCAACAACGGTAACATTGAGCAATGGTATTCCAATTGAAAGTGTTGGCAAGATGTTGGGGCATAAAAATATCAGAATGACACAGCACTACGCAAAGGTCATTGATAAGAAAGTCAAAGAAGATATGAATATGCTAAAAGACAAATTAGCGTTTCAAAAAATTGCTTAGAAATAAAGCATAAAAGGCTTTCGCATTGAAAGCCTTTTATGTTTCATCCGCCTCATCCATCCGTTTCAAAACACTATCGCGCAACGAATTCAAAAATTTCGTTCTATCCGACTTCCGCATCCTAATTTCCAAAAAAGTTCTGTGAAACTGCCCCAAATCTACATTCAAAGTGTGCTCAAAAAATTCCGCTACATCCTTCAAATCTGACGAGCCGTTATTAAAAACACCTTCCGCATGGAGCGCATAAATCAGCTCAACCAAAGCGACTTTAGAGCCAGTCCACTTTTGCTTACCTAAAGTCAAGTCACTTTTATTTATCGGAACCATCCTTTTTTCAAGTTTATGAATTTCCCCTTCAAGATATACCTGAATCAAATCGTTCGCCATAATTTGCGCCACTTTAAAATCATGGGAAGTCGTAAACCGATGGTCTGCCTGAAAATAAAAACTGTCGAGCGTAAGCCTGATGTCGTGTTTTCCTCGTAGAAAATATTTTTTATCCAGACAGGTGTTGCCAGTTCGATAATAACGGTAAAAATCGAGGTTGTCATCAAAATACGTTTTCAGTTTCTCCAATTCTGAATGGTAAAACTTACGCAATACCTTTTCACCGCCATAAGGTGTATTACTTTCAATATTATAAATCTCATTATAATAAATAAGCCTATATACAAATTGCGGCTTGATATGCTTAAAGAAATGAATTTCATCATCCTTATTGGGAAATTCATATTTGGCGAAGAATGTTTTGAGCTGTTCTAAAATCGATATAAGAACTCTAATAGCTTGCTCAGCGTATTTGATGGTTTCGTCGTTTTCCGCGTGAATAACTTCTAATTGACGATTTAATTCTAGCAATAGGGTTTGAGAATAATGTTTCATCGTGAATTATTTAAATAGTCTGCTAAAAAAATAAGCCGCTGCATCAAATGACACAGCGACTTCAGGCTTATAAATGATGGGATTCGGAATTCAAAACAAGTTTACTTGTTATCTATAAGATTACAAACGGAAGCCATTACTATGGCATTAGCGGTACTATGTTCACTACCATCCGTTCCCGCGATGATATGTCCCCAGGAAATTTCCCAATCACGATCTCTAGGCTTTCTTCTGTGCTTTTTGGCAAAATAAAATTCGTATCGAGCAATAGACGATGTCGTAAGGATTATTTTTTTATCATTGGCAGTGTAGCCATTATCAGCGATTGTTGCTGTTTCATACGCTATGATAAACGGATAAATTACTTCATAATCTGCTTGCTGATTGCGATAAACCATAAGATTGGTTATAAATTCAGTCAGACTTAATTTGGCTTTTGTAGACAGACTTGAATTCGAAATGATACCCAAAGCTGTTGCCTGTTGGTTGCTTAAGATATAATCAATTCTCGCTACTGTTGGCGACACGTAAGTCGAAGGACGTAAGGTTTGAAATTCCTCATTCAAATTAGCAATAGCTTCAACCTGCTCTATAGTTCCAGCCGTTGTGGCCGAAGTTTTCCCTTGGATATAATAGCTATCACTAATATCGTAATAAAGCTGTCCGGCAGAATCATAAGCATTATTACTATTCTCAGGATAAAGACCCGTGCTACGTTGCAACGCTCCGTTGGCAAGATTGACTTGGTTCTCACTTAAATCATCGGTTTCGCTTTCTGTACTACAAGAGGTAAATAAAATTAAAATAAATGTCCATAAGGTTAATGTTTTCATGGCTGTTAATCTGTTAAAATGTTACTGATCACTTTTGGTTCTCAGTTCATTTCGCCCGGGAGATTTGAACGTTTTAGATTGCCTCATAAACAATCCGTTGCTTGAATTCATTGACAAATCTATCAGCCAGATACCGCCAAAACAAACCATGTATTTTGCGAATTAGATATTACACATTTCGAAATAGTAGGTAATTTCGAAAATGCAAATCGTCGATTTTTCAGACAAACATTAACAGTTGTTGACTTAATAATGTACTTTTGATTTCATTCGCATTGTGCCACTTTCTTAGTTTGTTTTATATGATGGGTAAAAAATATTTTATTCCATTTTGTATTTCCATGTGCTGTTTTTCAATTTATGGGCAACAAAATGGTAAAGTCTATATTGACAGTCTTAAAGGAAAGTCCTATGAGTATTTTCTTGAAAAACTCCAAGTCGATGAACAGGACGAAAATTCCATAGTGCTCAGTAATGCTTACTTGAAAAAAGCCAAGTCTGAAAAGAATTGGAAACAGATGATGAATGCTTATAAAATCATCCTGCATCAGGCTCCTAAAAGGCAAAGAATTTTTTATGCCGACAGCATGATTGTCGCGTCAAGACGTACGAAAGAAAATGATTTGATTGGTTCGGCATACCTGACGAAAGGAATTGTCTATTATGACCTTCAGGACTTCAACAATGCACTCGACAATTATTTGATTGCAGATGAGTTTATTGCAACGACAACCGACGAATATTTAAAGTACAAAGCCAAATACAATATTGCTCAAATAAAGTATTACTTAGGATTCTATGATGAAGCTGCATTATTATTTCAGGAAAACATCAGGTATTTTAAAAGCGAAGACGATATTCCATATTTAACCTCATTGCATGCTCTTGGGTTGTGCTACAATCGACTTGGAAAATACGAATTATGTAGTGCTACAAACGACAAAGGAATTAAGGAAGCTACGGAATTAGAATATTATGATGCCATTCCGAGATTTGTAAATTCAGAAGGAATCAACCAATATTTCAAAAAGAACTACGCTGTTTCCATTGCAAAACTCAACGAATCATTGCCCACTTTTATCAAAAGTAAAGACTCCGCCGGAGAAACAGTAACCTACTTTTATTTAGGAAAAAATTATTGGGCACTCAATCAAACTGAAAAAGCAATTCAATATTTCATTAAAGTTGACGAAGCATTTATCGAAAAAAACTATACCTACCCGGATCTACGAGAAAGCTTCGAGATATTGATTGACCATTATAAAAGCAAAAACGACCATCCAAACCAGTTAAAATACATTGATCAATTGCTCCTTGCAGACAAATATCTTAATAGCAATTATAAATATCTTTCAGGAAGGATTCATAAAGAATATGACACGAAAAAACTGATTGAGGCAAAAGATGAAATTGAGGAATTATTGCGTTTTGAAAAGAAACAGAATATCTTCTTTATAATTCTAATTTCAATACTGATAGGCTGGCTGGGTTATATGATTTATAAGGCTCGTGAAAATAAAAGGAAGTTCCGAAAACTCATGGAGCGCAAAACACAGCAATCGAAACCCACAGCTGAAATCAAACTTAAAAATACAGGCAATCTAAATATTAACCCTGATGTCATTGCTTCGGTTCTAAAGCATCTGGATAAATTTGAAGCGTCTGAAAAGTTCTTGGCTAAAGACATCACACTTCCCAAGCTGGCAAAGATGTTTGATTCTAACATTGTTTACGTTTCGAAAATCATTTCACATTCCCGGCAAAAGAAATCGACTGATTATGTCAATGACCTCAAAATCGACTGATTATGTCAATGACCTCAAAATCGACTACATCATTATTCAATTGCGAGAGAATAGTAGGTTCCGAAACTATACCAACAAAGCATTGGGCGAAGAAGCCGGATTCAGCACCACCCAACATTTCACAAGAGCATTCTCAAAGAACACTGGAATTTCACCCACTTATTTTATTCAGGAATTGAAAAAGACAATCTCCGCGGGTAATTTGCCCTGATTTTCAATTTTTTCTTTCACAACTTGTGATTGACTTGTGATTTAAAACGAGTCAATCAATACAATTTTGCACCATAACCAAATAAAACGAACGTTATGGCAGTCGAAAACGACAGTTTCGCGAACTCCGCTAATAATTGGATGCTTCGTGAGCAAATCCTCACAAAACAAGACCTCAACGAATTCCGCACATTACTTTTAAATGATTTTAAAGAAATGCTGCAATCAAAACCACAGCAAACCAAGCAGTGGTTAAAATCAACAGAAGTCCGAAAGCTGTTGAATATTTCTCCAGGAACACTCCAAACACTCCGAATAAACAAAACTTTGTCCTACACAAAAATCGGAGGCATCATTTATTACGCCAACGCCGATCTTGAAAGACTCTTGGAACATAACAAAGTACAAGCCGTTCAAACCCTCTTCAAATAACCGTCATTGCGAGCAAAGCGAAGCAACCCTTATCCAACAACCGTCAACCGCCAACTGTCAACTCCAATGAATTACATCAAGCATTTAACCGGATTTTTTGAAAAAGTAGCCAAAGATAAATTGATCAATGCCACACATGTCAGTTTATACATGGCGCTCTTCCAATTCTGGAATTGCAACCGGTTCAAAAACCCCATTAGTATATCCCGCGACGAAGTGATGCGTATCAGCAAGATCAGCGCAAAAGCAACGTATCATAAATGCTTAAAAGCATTGCACGCAAATGGATATATCAATTACGAGCCGTCATACAACCCATTCCGGGGCAGCCATGTTTTTATGCTCAATTTCTCAGATGACCTTAAGCCTTTTACAAAAACTGAAAAGCAAGCCAGTTCAAATTTTGAACCTATTAGTGAACACGTCGCAGACAAGTCACAGTCTGGTATTGAGACAGGTCATGAACAGGTTGATGAACAGGTCGTAGTACCTTATATAAACAATACAAACATTACAAACAGTTTAAACATTACAAAGGGTTTAAACTTGGAAGAACCCGAGAAAAAAAATGAAGAAGATTCCACGGATTTAAATTCTGAGTTGCTGCCGGAAGAAAAAGAAAAAAGTTCCGCTCAAAAAGAAATGCCGGAACGATCACTTGATGGAGAACTGGAATCGTCAAATCCGGCATTCGCCGACTCAAATGCACAGCACACTGAAAACTGTCGGCAAAAAGAAGTTGTTGAACATATTCGTAAAGTTTTCTCTCAAGCTGAAGAAAAACCCCCGCAACCCATTCCTGAAATTTCATTAGCCATTCCGGTTTTGGAAGAAGTCCTGGCATATTTCCAACAACAGGATTTTCCCGAGATCGAAGCCAACAAGTTTTTTAACTATTTCAAAAGTATTGGGTGGCTAGTGGGGGGTAAAACACCGATGGTCGACTGGCCAGCTGCAGCCAGGAACTGGATATTAAACGCTCCAAAATATGTCACCAATGAACGAACAGACAGAACCAAACACCTCGACATCGCAGCAGGAAAAGACTATTCAGAGCCACTATGATTATGCGGATGTATTGCGATGGGTTGAAAATAAAGGTCGGGAATTATATGGAACTAGATTCAGGATAATTGAAAATGACCACTCGGTGATTTATCAGCTGATTGCCTATTTCCTGAGAGATGAACAAACGGCCTTTCAATTCGGTATTGATTTGGACAAAGGCATTCTACTGGCTGGTCCGGTTGGTTGCGGGAAAACCACGCTGATGAATGTCATGAAGCATCTGACAAAAGCTGAACACAAATTTATTGTCAAGCCTTGTCGCGACATCAGTATCGAATTCATTAATGATGGCTATGGAATTATACACAAATACAGCATTGGAAAAGCATATCATTCAGAACAAAGAATTTATTGCCTTGACGATTTAGGTGTCGAAAACAACCTGAAGTATTACGGCAACGAATGCAACGTAATAGCCGAAGTGCTGTTGAGCCGATATGATATTTTCATCAACAAAAGAATTCCAACACACATAACAACAAATCTTTCAGCAACAGAAATTGAAACTCAATACGGCATTCGCGTTCGAAGCCGATTAAGAGAAATGATGAATCTGATTGCCTACGATAAAAACACAAAAGATAAACGCTAATTGTCCTCTTTGTCACCCCGAGCATTTGATATTAAGAGGAGGAAGCCCAGTGGGCTTCAGGTATTTTTAAATAAATGATAAACACCAAAAACAATATCAATTATGAAAACACATGAAATTACCCTATTTTGGGAATGGTTCTACTGCAACGAAATCACACTCCGAACCCTTAGAACCCAAGACACCAAAATCCAAAAAGTATTCATCTATTGGCTAGACCGTCATTTGCACAATTACTGCGAAGAACTCGACTGCATCATCATGTTCCCGGAGAAATCAGATGATAAACTGCAACTTGTAATTTCTGCCAATGGAAATCCTAAATACTTCGACCAGGTCGTTACTTTAGCAGAGCATGCCCCACAATTTAGCCATTGGAAAATTATACCATTCATCCAACCATCAAAAGATATCGATCAAATGGAAGCCGGATTAGACAAACCCTATGTGTTTAAGGATATAATCCTAAAAGCAAGCGAACTCAAATTCATGCCACTCGAATACGAAGATGAAAAGAAAATCGACATGATTGTGTACCTCAAAGATTTCACGGTGCATTGTAAAAATAAAAACCTATTGCAAGTGGTTTTTATTATCATGCAGGATTTGTTGGGCGAAAAAGCGTTGTTTCAAAATATCAATTTTGTCGTGTTGGCACAGATGCCTGAACAGGAAGAAAACGAGTTAATACATCTATACGATTTACAGTTTTATCTTGATGAAATCAATAAGCGAGATTCTCAAACGCAATAACAGGATCTTTAATTGTTTAGTATTATTCAACTTAAAAAAAATCTTGTTCACTAAATTACTGTGTTCACGTTTACGTGAACAAACTTAAAAAGGGAACAGCAGATAATTACCAGTAACATTTGGTCTTGTAGCGATTTTTATATTGCACCAGTAATGATTTTATTATTGCTGGTGTTGCTAATGTTTACATACTTGCAACAAAAAAGAGGATTGATGCCTTTAATGAATAAAATAAACATATAAGTTGACTATTGTAGCAAAAAAGTAAACACATACGTTGACTTTATGCCAAACCTCAACGCTAAACCCTAAAAGCACCCTGCATCAATTCCTGTTCCCCTCTCGAAATCCGTAACTTTATCGCGACCTCCCGCCATGAGCTGACAGCAGTGAGCACTTCATGAATTATGGCGTCCATTTCACGATCACTTAACCGATAATAGACACCAACACTTTTAGCCAAACCATAATCAAGAGCATTATTGTCAGTATCTATATTCATCGCCAGTCCATCCTTATCCACAGACGGATTAATATCGTATGCGGGCGATAATTCCCAACCTGCATCCGTCATTACAAAACCATGGTTGCGTAAATGGTCGTCTGTATTAGAGATGGCAATATTAAAAACAATCCTTCGCCATAGTTGGTGCAGGTTTTCAGTAATATTTACACATTTGTTTTGTATAAAATCCGCAATCTCAAGATAACTCGGCGTATGGTCGCGAATAGTGTCCTCACTATTTCCGGTCATCGTCATCGCAGAAGCAAAATGTATGCGTTCGCTTCCTTCACGATCAAAGCGCTTGGTAAAAAAAGTATTGTAGGAACCTGCAATTTTCTCCATGTGGCAAGGTGCCATGTTAATGCCTGCTTCTAAAGCCAATTCATAAGCAAGCAACTCCCAAGCGGCTTTATCTGTAGTATCGTTCTTCGATGGGAATTTCGCAATCCACAACGCTTTGTTTTCATCCAATATATTGGCTTTAGGCCGTGCACCGCCCAGCGATGATCCCGGAGCCATCAGAACGGCAAGCCATTTTTGTGCCCCTTGGTCGTCATCGTTTTCAAGTGCCTTTGCAGCATGTTGCAGTTCTCTGATAGAGGACCAAGGCGGAGTAGGGTTAGCATTGCTATGGTCTAAAAACGGACCGTTAGGATCGGTCTTAAAGCGAAGCGCACCCATCCGGCTTTCATCATAAACACCTAGTAAAAAATCAATATCATAAAGTGTTTTTGGTTTTTCGTCTTTGGCTTTTGCTTCTTGCGCAACCCTTCTTTTCATTAAGGTGCGCCCCCAGGTATCGGGCATACTGTCTAAAAAGATACCAAAGTTTTCTTTATGGTTATTAGGATATTGCGGTCCGGTATAAAACTGCAGGTCAGGGTCAAGCAGCATCTGCTGTTTCGTTTTAATCCAGTCTTTGTCATATTCAAAACTAAAAGCTTTCTTTGCTTTGGCAAAATGCGCAGAAAGCACACCCGTGAGTTCAGGTTCCGCCATACCCTTCCAATGGGCATATACATAAATATCAAATTTGTTCTGTGCCATCTCCTATAGTTATAGTAATTCCAAATCTTGCAGCTTCCTGCCATAAGCATCGTCTGCAGCAAGCTTCAGGAAGTCTTCTTGCAGCCCTAAGGCACGAAGTACATTAAAATAAGCACCCATGGCTACACGTGGGCTGCCAAGTTCTATAAGATACAGGGTGCTTCTTCCTATATCAGCACGTTCAGCAACCTGCAGAGTAGTCAAATTACGTCTCTTTCGCGCCAACTTGATGTTCTCACCCATTTGCTCCAACACTTCCTGATACTTCGGGTATATGGTTTGCGTCTTCTTGTTCATACTCACTTATGTTCGTTATTATACACAAAAGTAATATTTTTGTGCAGAATAACAAACATTTATAGTTTTTTATGATTGTTTTCACTGTTTTGGTTGACATGTTACAGTGCCAACTTCTAAAGTTCTTGCTACATGATCATCTAATATAGCATTTGGCAATACATCTAACAGATAGGTCCAATAGAATGTCATACTGTTGTTTTATTTTGTGTTTCTATCGGACATACACATCAAAATGTCCGATAGAAATAAAAGGTTAGAATAGTAGTTACAGCCACAATAAATTTCAATCACACAATTGTTGCCAATAGTCACACTTTACCTATCTTAGCACAACTTCCCGCCATATACATCAATTTCCGCGCACCCTAAATTATGTATATGATTACGTTACCTTATTCCGCCGATTTACCAATAGCCAAACTTGCCGCATCCTTTGGCAATACTTCAGCCACGTATAAATTCTATTGGCTGCTGTCTATTATTGAAATGGCAGAACAAGGCGAAACCCATTTAAAAAAAAGGGCACTCTTTTCACGTATGATTGCCAATGCATGGTACACCGTAAATTATTTTCACGTATCGTTTGGTAAGCAGGATTTGATACAGACAGCTGTTGTTACTATCCTTAAAGCCGAAAAACTGACCATCGACATCAAAAAAAACGAATTGCTTACGATATTAGAATACTCTGAGAACACTAGTACAAAACAAACATTATGGCATTTTAATAAAAACGTTCCCCATTGGTTCCTTTCGCCATGGTTTGCAAGAATAGCGGGAGCAAATGATACCCATTACAGGAACGCAATTTATACCGATTCGCAACACTTCGAAAACGACTGCCTGTATGCGCTTTATGATGACAGCATTGTCATCAACCCCAACTGGATGCATTACCTAAAGCAAAATGCAAGGATGCTGAAAGATTTCTGTTATTGGAATTTAGCACTGTTCCTGCAAACCCGCAACCCGAATGTACCCGACATCCCAAACAAACTCATCAAACCGGCACTCCGGAGCACACTCACAAACCAAAGGGCAAACTACTGGAATATTGTTTTCAAAGAACTAGGTGCTGTAGAGTGCATTTTTACAAACAACAAACTACAGGTAGAAAGCTTTGCACTCGACCATTTCGTTCCCCATGCTTTCGTATCTCATGACCTTATTTGGAATCTTTTGCCAATTGACAAAACATTCAACTCCATTAAAAGCGACAAGCTTCCCTCAATAGACAAACACTTCGATAAGTTTTTCAACTTGCAGAAAATCGCTTACGAAATCATCACCCATCACAATGCAAAGAGTAAGTTGTTGGAAGAGTATTTGACGATTTTCCCGGTATTAGATAATGTTGACGATTTTGAATACTTGAGGTATAAAGAAAGCATTCAGCCGTTGGTGACGATTGCGCATAATAATGGGTTTGGGTATTTATCTAGTTAAGCACGAATTACTTTGTCTGTTCATTTCGTTCAGGTATAGATCAGCTCCATTGGATTCTAAATAGAAATATCTTACATAAACCATAAGTAGGATTATTCTGTACGCATAAATACTTATTTTTTTATCAATAGTAAATTAAAATTCTAATATTCAGTTTTATTTTAACTTTCAATGATATATTTAATTGCTCAATAAATTTTATAGAGAATTTCATGAAGTAGTATTACTTTTATTAATGTTAACAAATCCAATTATGAGAGTATTAACGAAGTCAAGGTTTAAGTTGGGGTTAGAATGTCCCAATAAATTGTACTACACAGGCAAAAAAGATTATGCCAATAAAAAACTAGAAGACCCTTTTTTACTTGCTTTAGCGGAAGGTGGTTTTCAGATTGAAGAATATGCAAGAATGCACTTTCCGGATGGTATATTAATTGAGGATAATGATGGAGATTATCAATCTTTATGGGAACAGACCCAAGCCTTATTACAGAAAGAAAATGTTATTATCTATGAAGCAGCATTTCTGAATGATGGATTATTTATCAGAACTGATATTCTTGTAAAAGAAGGTCGCAAGATTAAACTAATTGAAGTTAAATCGAAATCATTTGACCCAAGTGATGATTATCTTTTTGTTGGAAAACAAGGCGGGATTCTCTCCGGGTGGAAGCCATACTTATTTGATATTGCATTTCAAAAATATGTAATTCAATTGTGTTATCCAGATTGGAGTGTAAGTTCACTAATAATGATGGCTGATAAATCTAAAATCACCACTGTAGAAGGTCTTAACCAATTTTTTAGGGTTAACAAAAAAGCAGGTAATAGAACCGGTGTTGTCAAAACGATTGATTCTCTTGCCGGTACCGGTGATAGTGTACTTGGTAATAAGGACATTTCAACTATTGTCTCCCGCATAATCAATGATGATTTAGTTTATTCACCGGAATTGAATTTTACTAATGCAGTTCGTATCTTAAGAGAGAATTATTTAAAAGATACCTATACCAATTGGCCAACTTCATTTAGTTGTAAATCATGTGAATTTGTTACTGATATTGAGAATGGAGGATTAAAATCTGGTTATAAAGAATGTTTTCAGAAGCAACATAAATGGGATGAACCTGAGTTTAGCAGATCTAAAACATTTGATGTATGGTCATTTAGAAAAGGAAGCGATTTGTTCAGTAAAGGAGTCTATTTTATGGACGAGTTGACGGAAGATAATATAGGTCTAAAAGAGGAGGCTGATAAATTAACCATGACTGCTCGGCAATGGATTCAAATAAGAAAGGAAATCGATGCCGATAATTCAATTTATATTGATGTTGAAGGACTAAAAGATGAAATGGCTAAATGGAAATATCCTCTACATTTTATTGATTTTGAAACTAGTGCTGTTCCCTTACCATTTAATGTAGGTAGAAGACCCTATGAACAAATAGCTTTTCAATTTTCATTACATACCTCTTATGAAGATGGAAGGATTGAGCATGCCCAACAATATCTCAATAATACAAAAGGAGCTTTTCCTAATTTTGATTTCATTCGAGCATTAAGAGATGCTCTTGGAAATGATAATGGAACTATTTTCCGATATTCTAATCACGAAAACACAATACTTAATGCTATTTGTAATCAATTAAATAACTCAAGCGAACCTGATGCTAAGGAACTAATAGCATTCATAAAAAGCATATCTCATTCTAAAGGTGATAGTGTTGAAAAATGGTCAGGTGAAAGAGATATGGTAGATTTATGGGATATACTTAAAAAGTATTATTACAATCCGATGACTAAAGGTTCTAACTCACTTAAAGATGTTTTGCCCGCTATTCTCAATACTTGTGAATACCTACAAGGGAAATATACTAAACCTCTGAAGGAAATAGGTATAAGTAGCCTAAACTTAATGGACACTCATGTTTGGTTGTCTAACGATGGAGTTGTATTTGAAAATCCTTATAAAAAATTACCAAAACTTTTTGAAGAATGGACAGCGGAACAACTAGATGAGTTGGTCTCAGGAATGGAAGAATTAGCAGATGGTGGAGCTGCATTAACAGCTTATGGCAAAATGCAATACACTGACATAAGCGATGCCGAAATAAAAGAATTAAGTACTGCACTTTTAAAATACTGTGAGTTAGATACTCTTGCCATGGTGATGCTATTTGAACATTTTAGAGAACTAACCAAGTAGAAATATGGCTATTTTAAAGCATCCAATTGGGCGTTACCAAATTATTGATCGCGAGTTAGGCAGAAGAGACTTTGTTAAAACTAAAGAACTCAAAGATGCGATTGAGCGTGATTTATCGATTACTGTTACAGAACGAATGATAAATGATGACTTGAATGCTATGCGTGATGACGTTATATTAGGCTATAATGCTCCAATAAAATATGACAACTCAAAGAAAGCATACTATTACACAGAACCTGATTATACCATACGCGCATTTGGATTAAGGAATGAGGATATTAATGCTCTTATGTTTTATGCCAAAACAATCAATCAGTATAAAGAATATGAAATATTCAAGGACTTTAGTAATGCGATTGATAAAGTTATCGACGCGGTCAACATTAGAAAAGGTATTACCGATACCAGTATTAATAAAGTTGTGGTCCTTACCGATAATTTTGAGAAATTTTCCGGAAATGAATGGATACCTCAAGTTATAGAAGCTATTGATTCTAATTCGTCTGTTGAATTAGTTTACCAGAAGTTTGGCACCAATGAATCAAAGAAGTCAAAAATACATCCCTACCTGCTTAAAGAGGATCGGCACCGCTGGTATTTGATAGGAATGAATGAAAAAGGGATTGTTACTTATGGTCTAGAACGAATTTTAGAGTTAAATATACTTTCGGAAAAATTCACACCTTGTTTTTTTGATTTTGAAGAGTATTTTAGATACTCATTTGGGGTCACCGTTGAAGGTGAACCGATTGAAGTTGTATTGCAATTTACACCACATCAAGGTAACTACCTGAAGACTTTAAAAATTCATTCGACACAAGAAGTGCTTGTTGACAACGAAAGTGAGTACAGAATTTCAGTAAAGGTGCAACCTTCATGGGAATTTTATGAAAAGATACTTGGTTACGGCGACAATGTTACCATTCTTTCTCCGGTAAAAATTGTTAATCAATTCAAGAAAAAACTGCAGCAAATTTCGAATTTGTATAAATAAATTCAAAAAATGTCAAAATAAATGCATCACGAAGTTCCATTTCGTGATGATGCTATTTCTTTGTATCATAATAAGTCAAAATCGTTTAAACTAAAATTAAAAAAAGAGCTATAATGGACAAGAATTTACACTTAGATTCGGTGATTAAGACGCACCAAATTACCAAAGAGGAACAGCTTTTAACTAAGCACAAAGACAAGAACAAGGAAGTTAAAGAAGCATTAGAGAAGAAATACGAGAGTAATATCTATTCTCCATTCAACTCGGGTTCTTACGCAAAGAATACCGCAATGAATACCAAGTTTGATTTTGATATGGTTTGCCCTTTCAAAAGAAATGCTTTTGGTTCAAATGGCACTTTAAAACAGATGTATGAAGATGTTTTTGATTTTTTGTATGAAAAATATAAAGATGTAGCTACCGTCCGAAAACAAAAAGTTTCGATTGGCATTGAATTTTTTGCGGACGGTGACGTTGTAAAGATTGACGTTGTACCGGGACGTGAGTTAAATCAAGACCAATACAAAAACGATGAAAATTTGAATCTCTATGTATACTATAAGTATGGAAACTTTGAGGAAGGCAGTGAGAGAATTAAAACTAATGTGCAAGATCAAATCAAGAATATTAAGGATCGAGCAACTAATGAGAAAGACTCAATTAGGAAAGTTATCCGATTACTAAAAGTTTGGAAAAATACGAAGTACAATTATCCGACAAAATCCTTCTTTTTGGAATTGATTACCATTAAAGCTTTTGATAATAAGGATATAACGGGTAATTTATGGAGCAAATTAGAAACGGTATTGCAGTACATTCGTGATGAAGTTACCGGCGATAGTTTTACATTAAAGGACCCAGGAAACAGTTCAAATGATCTTATTGAAACTTTAACTACTTCAGAAAGACAGATGTTGTCTGACGATATGAAAAGTATGCTTGAAAGGATTGAGGACAATGATGAAAACATCAAAACTTATTTTCCAGAAAACTCAAAATTTGTTGAGGAAGAGGAAAATAAATATGACAATAAAGGTAGCGGGTTTTATTCTGCACCGCCTAAAACTGAACGTTTCGGATAATTATGGGAGATAAGTTAAATGAAGTTCAAAGCATTATTAGCGGTCTAGACAAGGTTCTCATTGAAGAGCCTTTTGTCGTTGACCATGAGGTAAATGCCGTTGGAAAGGTCAAGGTTATTTATAATGACAATGGCGATTTTTTGAGCTTTGATGTAAAAATCCTTCCCGAATATCCGCTAAAAAGGTTAAATGCAGAAGCGATTACTTTTTACAATAAAGATCTGATGGAATGTGGTCATGTAATGGGCGATGGGTCAATTTGCATCCATACATCTCATAGTTTTGACTTAAAAAAGAAGTTGGAAATTGATTTTGCATCATTAATGAGGTGGATTAAACGCTATTTTGTAGATAAAGAACAGGACGGGCATTATGAACATATCATCATGCAGCCCGTAAAGTATAAGGAGCAACATTACTCATTCATCTTTACTGATGTGGACCACGCGTTTCAACGTAACGATTTCGGTTTTTTTGATTATGCTGAAATTCATGGAGGAATGTATTATGATACAAAAATTAACAATCAGATAGTCCTTAATTTTAAAGATAAGCACAGTAAATTGTTAGCTTCTTCAAAATGGGGTACTGCTTATACAAATTTGCCACTAGCAAGTATTAGATTTGGTCTATATATATTTATTGACCAGCCGCCAGCAGTGCAAAATCGTTTTATTATAAGCAATTGGAGCGATTTACAAGATAAAGTTCCTTCCGGATTCTTCCTGTTTCTGCACGGACTTCAACAAAATAATCAAAAGGCAAAAGGTGCACCGATACCTTTAATTATTGGCTATAAAATTTCGGAAGCAGAAATACATTGGCAGTCTACAATGCTGGAGTTTGGCGAATTTCCAATAGGGCACGAAAAAGTAAATCAGAAGTGGGAAGGTTTTTTTATTGACCAGAAGATTGAATGGACAATGACAAGAAATAGTTCCTATAAATATTTTTTTGGAAGAGGAAAGTTCACTGATAAGATAAGTGATGCCAAAATTTTAATTATTGGAACCGGAGCCATTGGTAGTATGGTAGCAACAACATTAGTACGAGGTGGATGCATTAGCATAGACGTAATTGATTTTGATGTTAAAGAGCCGGAAAATGTATGTAGATCGGAGTACGCATTTTCCAATGGGATAACAAATAAAGTGGATGAGCTCAAGGAAATTCTTACTTCTATTTCGCCTTTTGTTGAAGTACGCATTATGGATAATCAATTTTTTCATTTGCATACTAAGATTTTTAACAGTGCTCAGGATTTAAAAAGTTTAGAGAAAGCATTGAATGGGTACAATTTGATTTTCGATTGTTCTACAGACAACGATTTAATGTATATTTTAGGTCAGCTGTCGTTGAAGCAGTTAATAACAATTTCAATCACAAATAAAGCACAGGCATTAGTATGCGGAGCAGAGCCAAATCACTATACTTGGGTAATGAATCAATATGAAAATGTATTGGACAATGATATTGAAGATGCCTACAATCCAACAGGATGCTGGAGCCCGACATTTAAGGCTTCTTATAACGACATTTCCGTTTTGGTTCAATATGCTTTAAAACATATTAATGTAAAATTGGGGCAAGTAAAGGAGTTGAGGAATTTTGTGATTGAGACCGATGGAACAAATGGATTTCATACAAAGTTAGTTGAGTTTTGATATTTAGCAATAAAGATATAGGATTGACATTAGAGATTGGTGATTTGCTATTGGAGCAAATTATTGATGTTGGTGTTCAACATGATCCGAATGAATTTGGAGGATTTCTGGTTGGTTATTATTCGGAAGATTACAAGCAGTTAAATATTACTGACATGATTCTGCCAAAAAAATATAAGGCAACACCCTATTTATTTGAAAGAGATACTGTGGGTGTTAATGAAAGATTACGCAGGTTTTTTAAGGAAAAGACCAAAAAATATTATGTAGGAGAATGGCATACACATCCGAGGAATCTCCCTATCCCAAGTTCAACTGATTACAATGCTATGGTTGAGATTACAAATCACGAAGATGTTGCAATTAAAAACCCTGTGCTTTTGATTGTAGGTTATCGAAATAAATTGGTCGAGTTGGGATTTTATGTTATGTTTAAAAATAAATTATATAGATATGAAAAAAATTAAAGTTATTTCGTTGTTTTGTTTATTTCTGCTACAAAGCAATTATATGCTTTCGCAAAATTCTGCGAAATTAAATCCTACTGATATCGAAAGAAGATTGAGTACTCTTGAAAATTACAAAGAGAATATTGATAATGTTTCGAAAATTGAAGTACAAGCAGCAAAAGAGGAGTTGAAAAAAGAATTTGATTCCGATTATAAAAATGTTCGAAATCTATTGGCGTTGATATTAGGACTTGGTCTCCCAGCAACACTATATACTGTATATATGATGTTTTGGGGAGTCAATAAAAAAATGAAAAATTTAATTAATGAGAAAATAGAAACGATTGTTGAACACAAACGAGAGGAAATAATTAAATTAATTAATAATCAAGAATTTGAGAAGAACTTAAAAAATAATAAAAAACTGCTTGTTATCAGTGAAAATGAAGACGCTCAGGATGAGATTAAAAGGATGATGTCAAATTTCAAGTTTAAGAATTTGGCTTTTAGAATAAATAAGTCTTTTCAGAATATCCCGGAACATGATTTAATCATTTTTAATAATTGTGATGATAGTTTAACCCAACAGGATATCAATGAGTTTATGGATAGTATTACAGACGAAGATACTTACTTTGTTGCGTATACATCGAAACAGCTTGAAAGGAACCCAAGGTTAAATTTCGCAAACTCAAAATTCACTTTGTATCACAATATACTTACTACCTTAAGTTTTGTGGAAACTTTAAAACAAGATGAGTAATGGCTATGAATAAATCTATAAAATACGGAACCGGGGGAGCATTACTATTTGGAACTGGAAATGCCTTAATGAATGCAATAAATCAAATGGATACAAATAGTGAGTTTGATTGGAGCAGATTTTTTAAGGCCTTTGCAAAAGGTGCGGTATTTGGTGGTGCTGCAGGATTTGTATATGGTTCCATTCGTGATGAAAAAATGACTAATGTACTTTCCAAATATGGGACTGTGCCTAATTATCTTCACAAATCATTGAATTATTATAAGGATGACAATGTTTTATTGCTCGACAAAGCAGAGCAAGTTAAAGCTAAATTAAATCAAAAATTTAAAGGGGATTTGGCTATAACGCCTAAATTTCATGGTTCTATAGCTAAGGGAACTTCGATATATGGATCTGATATCGATATTCAACTTCAGTTTAAGAAGGAGTTTGGAGCTCTTGCGGATGTTTATTATTCAGTTTCTGACTTTATCTATGATGAATTCAAAGATGCAAAGCTAGAAAGTGTCAGAGAACAAAGACATTCAATAGGTCTTGAATTTAAAATAAAAGACGAGATTAAGCGAATTGATATTGTACCAACCCGTCAAGTAGAGAATGACAATAACGACACTTGCCTATTTGTGAATAAGACCGGTTTTTTTGAAAAGCCAACTTATAAAAAAACCAACTCTTTAAAGCAATTAATTGCTCTTTCTTTTAATTATCGTGAAAAGCGAATCGTCAAACTTTTGAAAGTTTGGAAAACTGAAAATAATTTGATTATAAAGTCTATTCATTTGGAATGGTTAGCTAAGAAAGCCTTTCAAGAGAAAAAAGTGGCGCAGAATATTGAAAAAGCATTATCTGATGTTATTCATTTTATTGCCTGTAATATTGAATATCTTAGGATTGTAGATACTGCCAATTCAAATAATATAATTTCGAACACTTTAAGCAATGAAGAAAAAAATACTATTAGTAGATTTTGTTTCAAGATGATTGAGGACATTAAAAAAGACAAAAGGAATATTATTGATTATTTTCCTAGTCTAGAATCTGCTGCTTAAATTATAATGGAAGTTCAAAGCCAAATTGTTGACATATTAGCCTTGCTTTTTGTATTGAAATATCCCAACCACCACAGCAATCAGGGCTTAGGCAAATAGTTATAACCGCAATATTTGCAGCTACCTTTCTTATATTTTTGCATAGTTCTATAATGTAATCATCTGATAACATTTGATATTTTCCTTCCTCTGATGTTCCAAAAAAATAGTCGATGTCTAAATTTAAAATCCATTGATTTTGAATTTCTTTCTTAATTTCATGATCAATGTTGTTAACGAGATAATCAATTTCAAATTCTTGGTCGATAAAATCTTCATTAGCAGTATCTTCACGATGGGTTGCGAAGTTTCTTAAATTGAATAATTGCGGATAGACCAAACTGAGGTTTACAATATAATTATCCCATCTGAATAATGGTTCTTCCCCATTACCAATCATTGGCTGTTTTAATGCTGTATATTGATCTAAAGTCAGAGTATTTAGCTGAACACCTGCATCAATAATTTGAGTTTTAACAGTATTTGGATGGTCCAACAAATCATAATGTCTATCTATATGAAATAGGTTATACTGATTTTCAATGTTTAAAGCATTCATCCAACACCAACTAGCTGCTAAATGATTATCCATTACATAGATATTTCCATGTTGATACACGAAATTAAGATTGTCGTCGAATGATTCTCCCAAAGGGACGTTTGGTTCTTTAATCCACATTTTTTTTACATTAAAAAAGTTGTTTTTTTAATTTGTATCATAGAACCATTTTTTTTAGCTGACTGACAAGAAGCTTTTTTCGTTCTTCCAAAAAGGTTTTAAAATCTATAATATTTAAACTGACATTTGGGATAAGTTGGTTTACTGTATCAATTTTATTTTTTGTTACCCAATCGAATAAGGGTGTGTCTAGTTTGGATTGATTCAAAGCACCGTTTAATAGTTGAAGATTTAAAATACTGTCCCAGTTAAGGGGGTCAGTATAGAACTTGAAATCGTCTTCGGTTTTATAATCAATCTTCTTACTGTTGTAGAAATAACTAGCTGGATGCAAATGATCTTTATGATAATCTTGATTGCCAAAGTTTAGATGGGAGTATATTAATGATAAAATCGGAAAACATTCTGATGCATCTTTTCTTGTTGTTAAAAGACCCTCGATAAAGTCCTCCTCAAATGATAGATTCTTTGACGGATTCAATTTAAATTCATCCTTAATTCTGCTTAAAGGGAAAGAATGACTTACACTTGTATCAGCAAGTTCTGCTCTTATTGCTTTTCTTATTCCGGTTAAAACATTATCTGATTGACTACCAAAAACTCCTTTCAATAGAGAAAGACATAGCCATTTACGAATGAGCAATTTGTCCTCTTTGTATTTAACGGGGCTGTTTATGTCGTCTTCAATACCTCGATGATAAATGTAATAAATTATTGGTATTGCGGCGTTTTTTGCTCTTAGACTGTGATTGTTGAATCCTAAGTTTGAAAGTAATTTAAATGTTTCAATAATACTCTTTTTTATTCTATCCCAATTTTGCTCAAAGACGATAACGTTACTTTGGTCAAAGTTTTTAACTTGAAATTTTATATTATCGTTCAGTAATACGAGGCAAGTTTTTAGTACAAAATCTTTATTGATTAAAAACCCAGGGTTTCCAATTGCAAAAACCTTATTTACAACGTCCGGAATTTCTTTTCTGGCATCCGACTTCCAATGGGCTGTTGTAATTGACATTAATAAATCAGAAAAGCTTAACGGTTCGCCACCGCTATTCGTTCTTATGAAAATGTCTAAAACTATATCTATTTCTTGAGTTGTTTCAAGGTAATAATTTATTAGTCTTTCGTCAAAGATTACTTTTCGCAATTGTCGAATTGTTTCCTTAGTAAATGTTTGAGATAGCCAACCATTTTCTTCTATGAAATTATCAAGGCTATTTGTGTTTTCAAATTTTAGTATATCATTTACTTTGAACCAATTTGTAGTGCTTGATTTTTTAGCAATGTCCTCTTTTGTCAGAAATTGAAAATCAAATTGCATTTGCCTTTCATTCTCGTCTGGTAGTGGCTTTGAAATGTTTAAATAAAGTTGTCTAGTTGGAAGGCTCTCTTCATTATCATACCACCATTTTCTAGGCATTTTGTATGCATAAGAGCCTTTTAATCCAATGTATAAACTTGTTAGCCTCTGTTGACCATCAATTACCGCCTTAAAATCTTTGTATCCTTTCGTATCAATATCAGGATTGTCCTCTTTAAAGAATTGCCTGTATTCAGTAAGAAACTGATAAAATTTAAATTCATTTTTAACTTTATTCTCTTTTACCTCCCATAGCATAAAGGAGTTAATAGGGTATCCTCGCATTATACTGTCAAATAGTACTTCTATTTGGTCACTTGACCAAACAAACTTTCTCTGAATTGCAGGTAGTAAATATGAACGGTCAACGATATTGTCAATCGCATTTTTTATTGTTATTGGGTTTACGAATCCACTTGACATGATTTTAATTTTTAGTTTTTTAATAAGAAGCACTACTCTTCCAAAAGTAATTAAATTATTCACTTTTTCCTGCTTTTCCAAGTATCACTATGATTTATATTCTTCTTATGTTCGTATATCTTACCACCGATATATGCACCCAATATCGAATTGGTATTGCTACTAGAATTTCATGCCATTTCATATTTTCAACTTTAAAGGAGTTCAAAATATGAATAGCACCAGTTATGTAATATGCAATTGGGTAATATTTATTTGCAGTTTAGGAATAAAAAAAGATGTCTTGCGACATCTTAAAGCAGAATTTGATTTAAGTAATAGAAGATATCTAGTTTATTTTCCTCTATTCAATCTTCTTTGACTCAATTTTTTCCAAATTCCATTAGCAAGTTTGATGTCTTTATCAGATAGACCAAAATTGTCTTTTAAAATTTGCTGATTGGTAATTTCCAAAATTTCTGAAATGTCTTTTTTTGCCCGAATCATTTGATCAATAATCGGGAGTAAGGCAGCATTATTAGGATTGTATGGTAAAAGAATTTCTTCTACTTCATTTGGCATGAGTTCTAAAACTCCACCACCATGACTTCTTCCACATATTTCCGTATAAGCTAGTGAAAGGGAGTTGTAATAACTTGCTGTTAACGCCTGAATATCTATTTCCGGTTTAACTGTTACCCTGTGCATAGTATCAGTAGTATATGCCCCTGCTTCGTTTATAATAAGCTTAGGATATTGATTGTTGCGACGAATAAATAATGCCTGCGATACTCTTAAAGATGGAATGATTTGCCATTCCTCTCTAATGCCACATTTATAACCTTCATGAATTTTTTGATCTTCTCCTTCGGCAATATACTTTCGTGCTCCAATACTACCGTTTAATTCTGACTTTTTTGGGAAAGCTAGCAAGTGAGTCCTTGCTTCGATTTCTTTATTTCTTTCCCAGTCTTTTGCTGTGAAAATAACACTTGGTACTTGAACACTTCTCCCTACTAAAGGTTTGGAATATTTTTGCAATTCATATTCTTGAACTGTAGATGAAGGTACTGTGAAAAAAGGATTTGAACCAGTTGTAATTCCCACTTCAACTTTAGCAAACTTTTCCAATTTTGGGATAAGTTTTGATTCTTGCAGTCGTTCCAGAAAATCAATTTCTTTTTGTTCTAAAAAGTAAAATGTCCATTTGTTAGATTTAAAATCTATTTTCTTTTTAGGACTTTTCAATTTGGTAACATCGAGTTTCTTTAAAGCTGAGGCATCTTTTAATTCAAGATGTTCTATTAGATGGTTATTACTATTGTTCTTTTCACACAGCAGCAAAACGACCTCTTGTTGGATATCAGGGAAAACTAATTTTTCAAATGAAACGATATTGATTTTATTATAGAAATGTGCTAAAAAATTACGCAATGGTTTAGCATAGGATACTTGCAGGATTTCTGCGGGTAAGACGAATCCAATTTTTCCTTCTTCCTTTAAAAGGAGTGACGAACCTACTACAAATGAAACCCAAGCATTGGTTAATTTAGAATATTTTAGATTAGCCCGGTTAAAGATTTCTCCTGCGTAGCCTTGTTGCTCACGATTAAAAAACTGGTAACGGATGTAGGGCGGATTACCAATAATTAGGTCGAATTTTTGGTCGGTATTTATGCAGAAATTATGAAAATCGTCATTAATAATATTTGTCTTAGGCAAATTTACAATCTCAGATTTTGTAGCTTCGATAGGGTCGAGCTCAATGCCTGTTACAGAGTTGTATTCGTAATGACCCTTTCTTATGGCTTTAAGAAAAATACCATCACCACAGCTTGGTTCTAGAATATCTAATGCGGTATTACCATTGAAAGCCCACTTTAAAACAAATTCAGCAATTGCCTCAGGGGTATAAAAACCGCCTCTAAGTTTATTGTGTGACGCTTCTTTAATTAACTGCATTTTAGTGGTGCTATTTAATCGTAAAAATAAGTAGAGGAGGGTAGATAATACAAGTTAAAATTTTAATACTTATTAGACAGTTTTGAACATTAAAGAGTTTTGAACAATTTATTGAATCTCAATAGTGAATTCATCATCACTACTGTTATCTTTATAAAGAGTTAAAGATTTTCCTAAAAGTACTCGGTTCTTAATTACATTTTTTGCATCGCCCCAGCTTATACCAGTCATAGTATTGTTTTGTTTATAAGTTTCAATATCAGTTTTTGGATTATGCGTTAAGGTTAGTGAATACTTACCCTTATATTCTCCATTGATTCTTATTGTAAAATCTGCTGTTGCTTTTAGCAAATGTTCGCTGCCTTTACGAGTGTTATTCTTCCATTCCAGTGAATTGAAAACGTTATCCCTAAAATAATGCCTTTGGTCTATATCTTCATAGGTTCCTTTACTAAATGACATTGAACCAGTTGCATTTGTATTTGTACCCGATGGGATGTTTAAATCTCGTTCAGTTAGTTTATTACTTTTCCATACTTCTGTTAGGTCCTGAGCTAAATATTGGTTATCACTTACTGCAAAAATTTCTTCCCCAGCAGTGTCAGCCATTTCCGCAGCTTTATGTTTTTTCCTAAAGCTTGGCGGCAGAGAACCTACCTTTCGAGGTGGTATGTCGAAACCATCTTTAGGGACACCTTCTATTTTCTTTTTACCTTGTTTATTTAGCCAAACTCTTTTAGTAGGAACCACTTTTAAATCAACAAATTTTTGAATTGTTTCTGCAGTTATCTTAAAAAGATTAGGGTCACTAAAATCAAACAATGTTGTATAATAATCTTTCATTGATTTAAGAAATTCCAAACCTTCGGCATCGTCTTTGTCAAATTCTATTAGCGTAGAGGATTCGACATTATTGAATAATCCGCGACCTGTTAAATTCGAAGAACCAATGATTACGCTCGTTTTTATATCTCCCTCGAAAAGATAAATTTTAGGATGAAAAATTGGAGCCTCTTTTTGGTAAAATATATAGCTATTAATATTTAATTTGAGGATTTCTTCGAGAGCATCTTTTGGAGTTCCTTCCTGATCTATACCTACTATTAAATAAAGGTTTTGAATCGATATACTAGTCGCTAAACAGTTTGATAAGCCATATACACCAGCTTCACTTGCAAATGCGGTTATACCAGTAAAAGTATGATATACGTTTTCCGAGAAAAACTTTTCAATAAGTGTTCCTACTGCTGTATCTGTATCGGCTATAAATCCCTGACCTAAGAAAGTTAGTTTCATTGAGTATATATCACTATAATGGCTTCTCCGGCCAAAAGTCTTTGGGTGAGCAGCCTAATATTTTTGCTATATCGTTTAAATGCTTAATGTTGTATTTTGCTTTTTTACTTGGTGCTTCAATATCTGAAATGAACGTAGTACTCTTACCCAAAGCTAGTGATAAAGAAACTTGACTTAAGCCTTTCTTTTCTCGTAGTTCTTTGACCTTCTTTATAAGAAATCGTTCTATATCATCAAGTGACTCATGCATATCTACAAAAGGAGCTTAAAAAAGAATAAAAAACTAAGGACTATAGTCCTGTATTTGGAATATTTTATTATATTCGCTGAATTATTATAAATTTGCGATTCTTCATATAAAATATTTGAAGCATTCGCTTTGAATCTCGTTTTCAAAAACTGGTAATTTTTAAACGCACGAGATGATAAGTTAGATGCTCACGTCAATACTGGCGTGGGCTCACTTATTCGTGCGTCGGGTATACCAGTACCTTGAAAGCGTTTAAGCTGAGTTCCGCGCCTTTTTTTATCCAAAATCAGGCAACTCACAATTTCATCGCGCTACTTCACTTCTGCAGATTCGCATTTGTTTAACTACTAATGCTCTGCCTATGTAACATCCATTTCTGTAAACCAATAATGCCCGGGCGGCTTTACCTAAATTTTGGGTTAGTTAAGTTGCCGTTCGGGTTATTATTTCGAAAAAAAAGACTCCCTACCTCGTCGCCAAACTAACGTAGAGAGCCAAAGATCAAACAAAACCTAAGTTTCATTTAACACAACCAAAATTATGAAAAACCTTTCATTCTATAAGGTTTGGCTACTCTTATTTACAATAAGCACCATCCTTGCATCGCCGCCATCCAGCGCAAACAACAAACCATCCACCAACAACCTTTGCGTCTTCGCGCCTTTGCGAGCCATCCAACAATCGCAAATCACAGGTACAATTACAGTCGATGGGATGCCAATGACTGGCGTATCAATTAAAGTGCTTGGCAAACAAGAAACTGCCGTTTCGAGAGAAGATGGCAAATTCACCATCAACGCAGACCCTACAGATACATTAATCTTCGCTTTCGTCGGCTTCAAAACCGTCACAGAACCTTTAAAGGGTCGCACTTCCCTCAACATACAATTACAGGAAGATCAAACCACTTTGCAGGAAGTAACCGTCAACGCAGGCTACTATTCCGTAAAAGAAAAAGAACGCACAGGCAGCATCGCAAAAATAAAAGCTTCCGATATCGAACATCAGCCGGTAAGTAGTCCATTAGCGGCAATGCAGGGGCGCATGTCGGGCGTAAACATTACACAAACAGCCGGAACACCAGGTAGTGGGTTCAATATTCAAATCCGTGGCATCAACTCCTTGCGTGGCGAGGGCAATGACCCACTTTACATTATTAACGGTGTTCCGTATGCTTCACAGTCTTTAGGGAATAGTGATGTGTCGGCCAATTTGTTCGGTGGCTTATCAAGCCCATTAAGCAATATCAATCCTGCCGATATCGAAAGCATCGAAGTGCTCAAAGATGCCGATGCAACGGCTATATATGGCTCGCGGGGTGCCAATGGCGTGGTGTTAATCACAACAAAGAAAGGCAAAGCCGGAAAAACAAAATTTGAGGTGCAAACCTACACCACAATCGGCAAAATCACGAACAAAATAAACTTGCTAAATACCCAAGAATACCTCGCCATGCGCACCGAAGCATTTGCAAATGATGGCATCACAGCATATCCCGAAGATGCCTACGACATCAACGGCACTTGGGATCAGACCCGATACACCAATTGGCAAAAGGAACTCATTGGTGGCACGGCAAACATTTACAATGCTCAGGTTTCAGTCTCAGGGGGTTCTGCTGCGACACAGTTTTTGGTAAGCGGCACCTACCGCAAGGAAACAACAGTCTTTCCGGGCGAGGCGCACTTCAACCGTGGCGCAGTTGCCGCCAACATCAACCACCGCTCAGAGGATGATAAATTCAGCATGATGTTTTCGGCAAACTACACAGGCGATAAAAATACGTTGCCGGGTACCGACCTGACACG
Source organism: Flavobacterium sp. UBA7665 (assembly GCA_002483285.1). Taxonomy (GTDB): domain Bacteria; phylum Bacteroidota; class Bacteroidia; order Flavobacteriales; family Flavobacteriaceae; genus Flavobacterium. The sequence goes on along the minus strand of DLHP01000030.1, from coordinate 14,047 downwards.
TCAAGCCTATGTTTTAGCACCTAATGCACCCGCACTATATGACGGAGCTGGCAATCTGAATTGGGAAAACGGCACTTTCGAAAATCCTTTATCCTACCTCAATGGCAAATACATCAATACCGCAAACACGCTATTGGCCAATGCGTTGTTATCCTACAAACTTCCCGCAGGGTTTGAGATAAAAACAAGTTTGGGGTTCAGCGATTCCCAACTATCCGAAGAGCGTTCGTTGCCAAATACGATGTACAATCCAACGTACAACCTGGGCAGTGAAGTTTCAGAAATGGTGCTGAACGATGGCAAGCGCCGTTCCTGGATTATCGAGCCGCAAATCAATTGGCAAAAAAAATGGAAGAACATCGATGTGAATATGCTTGTAGGTACAACCTTCCAAACACAAAAACAAAAAGCATTGGCACTCGATGCCTATGGGTTTGCAAGCAACGCATTGATGAATAGCGTAGCCGCTGCAACAACAATTACCATTCTAAACGACAGCCAGTCCGAATACAAGTACAATGCCTTTTTTGGGCGTTTGAACATGGTTTTAAAAGACAGGTACATACTGAATCTTACCGGCCGTCGTGATGGCTCAAGCCGTTTCGGTCCCGACAATCGTTTTGCAAATTTCGGTGCGATGGGCGCAGCATGGATATTCTCAAATGAGCCGTTACTCAAAAATACAAATACAATCTTAAGCTTTGGCAAACTACGCGCAAGCTATGGTATAACAGGCAACGACCAAATTGGTGACTACCAATATTTAGATACCTATCAGGTTACTCCAAATCTTTACGATGGTGTAACTGGTATTCAGCCCACACGACTCTTCAATCCAAATTTCGGTTGGGAAACCAATAAGAAATTCGAAGCGGCATTAGAACTAGGATTTCTGAAAGACAGGATTTTCCTCACCACGGCATATTTTCAAAACCGCTCTTCTAACCAGTTGGTAGGCGTTCCTTTACCGGGCACAACAGGTTTCCCATCGTTACAGGCAAATCTCGACGCTACCGTTCAAAATACCGGATTAGAATTAGATTGCCGTACGGTAAATTTTAAATCAAAAGATTTCAGTTGGATTACTTCTCTAAACCTGACGGTTCCTAGAAATAAGCTGTTAGAATTTCCCGATCTCGATGCATCCACTTATAAAAATCGTTTTGTCATTGGAGAATCCATATTCATTCAGAAACTTTACCACTACACAGGTCTTGATGCTGAAACAGGCTTATATACGGTCGAGGATGTCAATGGTGATGGTGAAATCACAGCGGCTGGCGACATGAATTCCTTCATCGATTTTTCTCCAAAGTATTACGGTGGTGTAGCAAATCAACTTACATACAAAAACCTAACGCTCGATGTGCTGTTTCAGTTTGTCAAACAAAAAGGAGCCGACATGGCTTCACTATTTCCGGTGGCTGGTTCATTCTCAAATCAGCCAATTCAGGTATTGAATCACTACCCGCAAAACGGCATTGGTGCTACGACACAGCCATATACTACAGGCGAAAACCCAGACGCACTCGAAGCATACAACAATTACACACTGAGCGATGCAATGGTGCAAGATGCGTCTTTCGTGCGGTTAAAAAGTCTAAGCCTTACTTATGCAATGCCTTCCTCATGGTCAAAATCGGTGAGCAGCAAAATCTACGTTCAGGGGCAAAACCTATTGACATTCACAAAATACAAAGGCGCAGATCCCGAAAACAAATCAGGGTACTATTTGCCGCCTTTAAAACAATTCACCCTCGGTGTCCAACTAAGCTTCTAATTTTAAAACTAACAATATGAAAATCATTTATAATCATACGAGATTCAGCACGGTGAACCGATACATTCGTCGTTTTACAGTGGCTTTCATTTTCCTGTTCATTTTTTCTTGCGACGATTTCACGGAAGTCGACATGCCAAAGTCAGAACTAACAGGGGTTGCAGTCTATCAGGATGTGGCAACGGCAAAAGCGGCATTGGCAGACATATATGCTAGGCTTCGCGAAAGCGGTGTGGCTTCGGGTGTTTCAGTGGGCGGAACATCATTGATGGCAAACTATTCCGATGACATGGATTTTTATGGTCCAAACACAGTTACAGAACAATTCAATAAGCATACGATGCTACCATCAAATACAAATCTGTTGAGATTGTGGAACGTTCCTTATGGAGAGATTTACGCAATCAATGCACTGATTGAAGGCGTTCAAGCATCAACAGCTATAACCGGAGAAGACCGGGACAGATTATTAGGCGAAGCAATGTTTCTAAGGGCATTCAACTATTTTTACCTCGTAAACATATTTGGCGACATCCCTTATGTAACCACAACCGACTATCAAATAAATGCGGTCATTACTAAAACACCTGTTGCACAGGTTTGGCAAAAAATAATCAATGACCTCACAGTGGCAGAATCACTTTTACCCGACAGCTATCCAACAGAAGAACGCGTCCGTGCAAACAAAGGTGCTGTTAAAGCGATGCTGGCAAGAGTCTATTTATATACAGAAAATTACGACCAAGCCGAAACCTATGCAACAGCCGTAATCAATGATGCAACTTACGCCATTGAGGCTGATCCCGCATCGGTTTTTTTAGCAGGAAGCCCTGCAACAATCTGGTCGTTCCATCCGGGAATTGCAGGGCAAAACACAAAAGAGGCGAGCACCTACAATTTTTCAAGTGGACCACCTTCTAAACCTGCACTCTCAACTGACCTTTACAATGCGTTTGAATCAGCCGACCTCAGAAAGACCACTTGGATAAAAACAATCACAAACGCAAGTGGCACATGGTACAGACCTTACAAGTACAAACAAACGGCAGCTACAGAATCATCGCAGGAATACACAATCATTTTACGATTAGAAGAACAATATCTAATTCGTGCTGAAGCACGCACTTTTAATGGTGATAATGCTGGGGCGCAACAGGATTTGAATATTACACGAAACCGCGCAGGATTGCCCAATACCACAGCAACAACGCAAGCCGAACTCAAAGCAGCGATATTGCAGGAAAGACGACTAGAGTTCTTTACCGAGCAAAGCCATCGTTGGTTTGATTTAAAACGTACCGGAAATGCAGCATCAGTTTTAAATCCTATAAAACCCGGCTGGCAAAATAGGGATATACTGTTTCCGTTACCTGAAGCTGAACTCTTGCTGAATGAAAATTTATTGCCACAAAATGCGGGTTATTAAAGATGAAAGCAGCAAACTATAAACTTATTGTGATAACACTTTTTGCGTTATCATCTTGGGCACAATCTGTAAAGCTAAAAGTCACACCCGCCGATTATGAAAAATGGGGTACGCTGTCAGGAGAATTGATATCTCCTGATGGCAAATGGGTGTCCTGCAAAATGGAATACCAATCCGGTAACGACACACTCTTTGTAATCAACACAACAACACTAAAAAGACGTGACTTTCCCGGTGCAGCTTCCGCTACGTTTAGCCCCGATTCAAAAAAGATGGCGATAAAATTTCACGATTTCAGGTTGGAAATACACGATTTGAAAAATCACGAGATAAAAACATATTCGGGAATCAAACGGTTCGATTTTCTTTCAAATGGAAATGAGTTGATGCTACAGGAAAACCAATCGAAAGGACAGGATCTAAAATTACACGACGTTAATCACACAGTATTGGCACAAATACAAAATGCTACTGATTATAGCATTGGAAACAGGGGTGACATTGCCGTAATTTCAGAAAGTGGTGTAACGGTTATCCACAATAAAAATGGAATGTTATCAAATATATTGTCTGATAGAAACGCCAAGTACAATAGGCTTAATTGGAGCAAATCAGGAAATAGTGTTGCCTTTTTTAGCCAGTCCAAAACAAGTGCAGACAGCCTGAAAATTGTACATTATAATTGTACCGAAAATAAAACGAGTACACTGAGCAACAGCAACATAAAATTTGAAGGTAAGCCATACAATATCGAACCTTACAAAATCGTAATTTCCGAAAACGACAAGCAGGTCTATTTTATGATAACAGATATCAAAGACAAACAGCAAGAGGAAAAATTAGTCGAAGTTTGGGAGTCTGCAACACGCTTAGAATATCCCGAACAGGAACTTTCTAATGACTCCGAAGTAAATCCATACCTAACCATTTGGGATGTTGAGTCTGGTCAATTGAAAAAAGTGGACGATGGCGATTTTATGAATACAAAGATTCTCCCACGAGGTAAGTATGCACTTGCTCAATCCAAATCATCGATAGTATCACAAACGGCTGAGATTCCACCTACAGATTATTATAGCATAAATTTGGAAGATGGAAAATCTACTTTGGTTGTAAAGCAGTGCAGTCGGTCAGCAGGAATAATTAAAGCCAGCCCATCGGGGCAATACGTCACCTATTTTAAAGAAGGAGATTATTATGTATTCGACAATGAAATAGGCAAATCATTAAACCTTACAGCCAACATAAATGTAGCGTTCCAAAACGTTGAATTTGATAATGCAGGAGAAAACCCCGGATATTACAGTCCAGGTTTTACATCGGATAGCCGCTATATAATTTTGTATGACCAATATGATGTTTGGTTGTTTTCACCCAACGGAAAAATGGCAAAAAAAATAACCAACGGTCGTGAAACCAAAACAAGGTTCAGGGTTGAAATCCACAAAAATGATAAGCAATTTGATAATGTAGCGGAGTTATCGCGCGAATCAATTGATATCCAAAAAGGAATTATTCTTGCCGCTAGGGGAAGTGATATGGCATCAGGTTATTACAGGTTCAATGAAAATGAAGGCCTTCAAAAATTCAATTATGCTAAGTCGAAATCAAGTAGAATTGTCAAAGCAAAAAGCGCAAACATTTTTCTTTATACAGAAGAAACTGAAGCAGAACCTCCAAAATTGATCACTGTAGATAAATCACGAAGAACACCAAAAATGATTTTTCAATCCAACAAGCATTCCTTCAGATACCAATGGTCACATTCGGAACTAGTCACTTATCAAAATTCAAGTGGTGATACTTTGAAGGGAGTATTAATGTATCCTGCAGATTATCAGGTCGGGAAAAAATATCCAATGGTAGTGTATATTTATGAAAGGTTATCATCAACGCGATATGACTATATCAATCCGGTGGCATCACATCACATTGGCTTTTCGCCACCAACGTATTTACTAGAAGGTTACTTTGTATTAATGCTGGATATAAAATATGATATTGGCAATCCGGGTCCGTCATCAGTAGATTGTGTGACAGCTGCCGTCAACAGCATTAAGCAACGAAATATAATTGAAGAAAATCATATTGGGTTAATCGGACATTCATTCGGAGGCTTCCAAACAGCTTATATCATTTCGCAAACATCCATTTTTGCAGCGGCAGTTGCAGGTGGTACGGTTGCCGACCCAATAAATACTTACCTAACAATGAATTTTGATAGAAATCGATCCAATAATTGGCGATTTGAAGACCAACAATTCCGCATGGCAAGCTCGCCATACAATGATTGGGATGGTTACATTAGGAATTCGACTATTGCTCACGCAGCAAATATTGAAACACCCTTATTAAGTTGGTCGGGGAAAAGTGATTCATCAGTTGATTTTCGTCAAAGTGTAGCTTTACATTTAGCGTTGCGTAGCTTACACAAACCCAATACATTGTTGTTATATCCTGAGCAGGATCATATTTTGTCAAATCCAAAAGCTAAACTCGATTTAACAATGCGGGTAAAAGCTTGGTTCGATTACTATTTAAAAAATACTTTACAATAAGAGTAAAAGCAATGCAGAATCAAACGACTCCGCATTGCTTTCTTTTTCACTTATTCAACAATTCTCCACAAAGGATTGGCACAACTTGTGTTCGACAGTTTTCTGTACAAAGGAATAGTACCAAATTGGCAAGCCCCTGTATTAACATCGTCCTGACACATAATCGCTGATTCACAAACTCCGTTCACTTTATAGTGTCCAAGAACTTGTGCCACTGCTTTCGAGTCCTTTTCAGGAACACTACTGAAAGCAAATGCGCCTGCGATAGCAATCATAAAGGCCATAACAGGAAAAATGGTTTTAAAAATTCTAGTTTTCATAATATTAAAATTAATAGTGATGATCTACTCTTTTACAGGTTTTCGATCTTCCCCTGATACTGCGCTGTATATTGTTAATTATTTTTTCTAAAGGGTATCGGATCCAAATGATACACCGTCAATGTTCTTCCTGCAATCGTAAACACTTTTCCATCTTTTACAACAAATTCAGAGATTTTCTTTTCATCCTTGTCATAAAGGTAAAAACTGAATAGGTAGGCGGAATTAGTAATGTTGTAAACATCAATGATTGAAGCCCTATCCCAAACGACTGTCTCCTCAAACTGCCCAATCAATTTTGAATTGACATAAAGGTAATCACCATCGGTAGCCGAAGTCTTGTTTACAACCCGCATCGGTGATGCTATCTTTTTAGCTTTGAGGCGATCCACATAAGCAACCTTTATTTTGGCGCGTGAAGTGGTGTCAATAGTATTTGCAATCTTTTTCGACTGCAATAGGGTGTCGGTAATCACATATTCGTTTCGATATAAATAAACATAAATAAGCTGCTGATGTTTCTCATTAAACAGTAGTTTTCCATCAGTATCAAAAAAACCATCAATCTGTTTATCAAGTAGTGCTTTATTGAAAATGACACGATTTGGATTGGCTTTTTGCATCACACCAATGATGCTTTCATGATTGTCACCGCTAATAGCTCTGATAGCTACATGGTTTGAATCCATAGGAACAAATGAATTATAATAGGCAAGTTTATCAATCCATATTTTAGCTTTCCAATCTTTTACAGTGCCTCTGAACGCAAACGCTTCAATGCCATCACTCAGGTAAAAGTAAGGAGGCTTTACAGTAACACGCAACTGCTTAAAAGGCCTGTCAGGTTCATTGGTAGTGATGATTCGTGTAGTGACACTTTTTAAATCCACGTCAAACTCTAATATTTTCAACGGATCATTTACATTACCAATATATACCTTACCGTTTCCGGCTCCTGCAATGTAAGAGGTATTTGTTAATTGGTAATCCCGTAAAAATTCTGCGGGATGTACAGGAAATCGTCGCGTAAAATTGTTCCTGTGATGAATCATATCCTCCGAAATAACGAACAGTACAGCCATAGTAGTAGCTCCCAAAATAGATAAGGCAGTCATCTTAAAAATAGGAACATGCAATTCACGCTGATTGTTGTTCAGATAACTTTGAAATAAAATGCCCGGAATGGCTAGTAAACAGTACAGAATATTAAATACTAAATGTTCTTTCCAACCAAGCTTTTCGAGAATTCCGCCACAAGAGCACGGAACAAATGGACTAAAATTCAAAATAATCACAATATAAATACTAAACATCACCATCAAGCAAAACCCGCAATAAAGACCTATTAGTCTTGCCTTCGGAATACAAAGTAATCCAGCAATGATTACTTCCAAAATAGGAACCAACCATGCAATCCAACTGGCAAACGAACTTAATAATGGCGATTGTGCCAGTTGCACTTGAAATCCATCAAAGTCTATAAATTTATTGGTCGCAGCATAGACAAATAAGAGGATATAGAGGAAGCAAATGCATTCAATAACAATGGTTTTAACACGGTTAGAAATCATGATTGTAGTTTGTTTATCATGATAAAATTCTATAAACTAAGGGAGAAACACTTGCCAATTCGGGAACACTTGTTGGCTATAACGCCCAATGACTATGCCGCCTATACTTCTGGCGTAGCTCCAGTTATATGTCCATCTGCATTATTGCGTTGCAATACATTCGGAGCATAGGAAAACCGCTTCTTAAAAGCTTTCGAAAAATTAGTATATATATTAAAACCAGTCATATAAGCAATGGTTTTCAGCGGAATGTTCGTTTGTTGAATTAACAAATGAGCTCGTTTCAAACGTTCATCATTATAGAATTGATAAATACTGGTTTTAAAGAAATGCCTGAATCCATCTTTAAGCTTGTGTTCGTTGGTAGCAAACTTAGCAGAGAGTTCCTTAACCGTTGGCAAAGGCGAATCGAGATTTTCAAGGATATAATCATAAAGTTGCTGAATCAGTTTCGCATCATAACTTTTTGGTGATTGCTTAGGGTTATTAGCATTGAGAAGAACAGGATTTGCTATCAAATGATCCTGCAAAACGATAGTAACCGAACTAATGAGAATTTTACTGCTGTGTAATAATCGCGTAACTGTACAAAATGCCGGAACCAACAGTCCACTTTTCGACTTAAATGCCAACTGGTAAGTCTTATGATAATTTGCATCCAGGAGAATCGATCCGCTGATTAAATTCCAAACATGTAGTGATTCTTCGGATAAAAATTCTGCAAAGGCGTTATCAAATAATGCATCTGGAGAAAATCCAAAACTATTGGCAAGATCAGGATTATAACTTTTAATAATGAATTCCTGATTTAAGATAAAAGTATTTTGGATGAGGTATTGAAATGTAAAATGCGAGTTCACATAACCATTATGAAAGACATTGGCACGTAATTCCTCAGCAACCATATTCACTAAAACAATCAGTCCTTCCAATTCGTCATCAGATCCGGTTCTTTCAATTCTGAAATTGAAATTTCCCGCTGCCATTTCAAACAACATTTGATAAATGCTTTCAATACGTTTGCTGTTTTTTTCTTGTTCCAAGTTTTTTTAGTTTTAGTATTTTATTCGGTACGGCTCTGCAAGAATCGAAGGGCAATGTTTTCGTCGCTGAATATCTTAGTAGCAATTGTCGGCTTACCCAACAAGAGATAAAATTTAGCAATGGTCAATCCCTTAAAAGTTTTGGCTACTATGCCAACGCGTGTAGTAAGAAACCATCCATAATGCGCCATATAATCCCGACCTGATTTATCAGTATCCGACAAGCAATTGATATCGAAAAGCACCGGATAACTTTTGTCATTTTGAAATTGCATTCGATCTGATGTAATCGTTGCTGCCACATCCAAATCCAAAACAACATCGTCCTTTATTTCTAGAAATACAATCTGATTACTGATTCGGAAATAGGCAAATTTATTTTCAAAATGACGCTCCATCATGACATTAAAATTTCCCGAAATTAAAAATATAATCCCTTGAATTTTAAATTACGGCTAGTCAATTTGGGAGTTTATGTTTGCAATTTCGAAAATGCAAGTATGACTTATTATGAGATAAATTGAAGTTTTGGTCATTCTGGTTTACTAAATAATTCTAAATGTTTTGTGAACACATAGATTTAATATTTATGTTTTAACATCAATTTTAACAAAAGGCAATAATTTTTAATTAATTTTGTACTGTTTTAATAGAGATATGAAAAAATACCACTTTATACTATTAGTCTTATTAGGCATGTTTCTTATGCCTAGTGATGCTATTGCTTGTGGTAAAGGTTCAGACAAGAGTTCTTGCAAAAAAGAAATTTCCTCTACTAAATCAGAAAAAAAGAGTTGTTGTGATAGCGATAATTCTAAAAAGAAAGACCACAAAGGTTGCAAAGGTAATTGTGGTCATTCTAAATGTGGATGTTCATCAACCTGTCCAACCTCTTCGGTAAGCCTTTTATCTGAAATCATTTTTAAAAATTACATGTTTAGCTATTCTTCAATCGAGAAAGTTAAATTTTCATACAAAATACCATCAATCTCAGATGGTTTTTATTCTATTTGGCTAATACCTAAAATAAGCTAAATCCAATTTTTGACAGCCACAAGTGTGTCAAATTCATAGCGTTTTGCTATCCAATTTACAACAGTTTTAGAATGCCTTTTGCTACACAATTACTTGGGTTGCAATACCATTTCTTTCACAACTGTTATTTATTCAAATTTATTTTATCAATCAATCAAGGTAAAACACTTTGATTACTTAAACATTATTTAAAAATGAAAAGTTCATTTATAAAAATAATGGTAGCAGCTGTAATGTTGCTATCAACCTCTATCAACGCACAAATAAAAAATGCAAAAACCGAAACAGTTAAAGTCTATGGAAACTGTGGAATGTGCAAAACTACCATTGAAAAAACAGGAAGTATTAAAAAAATTGCCAAAGTAGATTGGAACCAAGAAACCCAAATGGCAACACTAACCTATGATGCTAAAAAAACCAATCAAGAAGAAATCCTAAAAAGAATTGCATTAGTTGGTTACGATAGTGATAAGTTTCTTGCTCCAGATGATGTATACAATAATCTTCACGGATGTTGCCAATATGACCGTGTTGCAAAAGTTCCTGTAAAAGAAGCAACAACAGCGATTGCTAGCAACGGAGACCATTCCAATCATAGTAATCATTCTGTAACTACTACAGTAATCCAAAATGAAAATCAATTAAAGGTTGTATTCGATAACTATTTTTTAGTAAAAGATGCTTTAATCACTTCTGATGGTACTAAAACAGCTTTAGCTTCAAAACAACTTTTGGCAGCTGTAAATAATGTCAAAATGGACAAGCTTGAAATGGATGTTCACATGGTTTGGATGAAAGTTGTAAATACGATAAAAGAAGATGTAGAACATATCGCTGATACAAAAGATGTAAAACACCAACGTGATCACTTCACTACATTATCCAAAGATATGTATACATTGATCAAGGCTCCTAAATATGAAACTCCAGTATACTATCAATTCTGTCCAATGTTCAACGATGGTAAAGGTGCTAATTGGTTAAGTAAAGAAAATGCAGTTAAAAATCCTTATTATGGTTCAATGATGTTGAGCTGTGGTAAGACTGTAGAAACTATTAAATAATTTAAAATAAATAATCATGAAAAAAAAGCTATTAACCTTAATTGCAACAATTATTTTTTATTACTGCAATGCACAAAATTTAATTCCAATTCCTCCAATCGTTACAGGAACTAATATTGATTTAATGTTGCAAAATGGAACAACACAATTTTACGCAGGATTTAATACTGCTACCAATGGGTATAATGGAAATTATCTTGGACCAACTATAATATTACAAAAAGGACAGAATGTAAATATGAATGTAATGAATATGTTAAATGAAGTTACCACAACCCATTGGCACGGTTTACATGTAGCACCAATGAACGATGGTAGTCCACATAATCCAATTGCAATTGGTGCAACTTGGTCGCCGAGTTTCACTGTTATGGATAACGCTGCAACTTATTGGTATCATCCACACTTGCACGGTTCAACAATGAAACAAGTAATTAAAGGTGCTGCAGGTTTTATTATTGTTAATGACGACGTAGAGAGTGCATTAACCTTACCAAGAAATTATGGCGTAGATGATTTTCCAATCGCCTTTCAATTTGAAACTTTTAATAATACTACAAAACAAATCGTCATTGATGATGAACTAGACAATGCTGTTTTAGTAAATGGTATTGTTTCTAATGCTTCAATAAATGTTCCAGCTCAAGTTGTTCGTTTGCGCCTTTTAAACGCGTCAAGTCATCGTTTTTTCAATTTTGGATTTAGCGACAATCGTTCTTTTAGTCAAATTACCTCAGATGATGGCTTATTAGATAGTTCTGTTTCTATGACTAGATTTATATTAAGTCCTGGTGAAAGAGCAGAAATTTTAGTAAATTTTACAACGCAACAAGGTAGTTCTGTTTACTTAATGCAATACGGAACACAATTACCAGCAGGATACCCCGGCGGACCACAAGATGCAATGGGAATGATGGTTCTTGGACCTCTTGATAATACTAATTTTAATTTATTACAATTTAATATTCAAGCACCAACCACAAATTCTATTACAACAATTCCAACAGCACTAACAACAAATACCGTTTTATCCGAAGTTGGCTCAACTTCTAGAACAATAGCAATTACTGGTTCTCCAGCAATGAGTATGACTAATTTTTTAATGAATGGAGTACAATATAACGAAAACGTTATCAATTTCTCAACCCAACAGGACAATGTTGAAGTTTGGAATATTACAAATCAATCAATGATGCCTCACCCATTCCACATTCACGGTAATCATTTTTATGTACTTAAAGTAAATGGAGCAACTCCACCATTAAATATGCAAGGGCGTAAAGATGTTATTACTGTTCCGCCAAATGGCGGTAGTGTAAAATTGATAACCCAATATAAAGATTTTAATGATGCAACAATGCCATTTATGTATCATTGTCATATTTTAAGCCACGAAGATACAGGAATGATGGGACAATTTATTGTAAACCCAAATCCATTAAGTATAAATGAAGTTTCTATGAATGATGGAATTAAAATATATCCTAATCCAATAAATAACACTCAATTTTTAAATATACAATCTGAAACCAATATACAATCAATAGAATTTTTTGATATTTTAGGAAGGTCAGTATTGACAAAAGAATTAGATAATAAAATTGAAACTATTGCAGTTCCAAATTTATCAGGAGTTTATATGATTAAAATAAAAACAGAAAATAAAACAATTACACAAAAAATTATTATCAACTAAATTTTAAAAAAAAATGAAAAAATTAATTTTATCAATAGCAGTTGCAGGTTTAGTAATAGTTTCTTCTTGCAACAAAGATGACAATATGAATATGCCAACTATTAATGTTGATTATCCTGCTGCTTATGTAGTAAATGGAGAGGATGCAACAGTTTCAGTAATCAAACTATCTACCAATGAAGTTTCAGCTACAATTCCTTTAATGACAACAGGTTCAGATATGATTATGTGGCCACATCATATTTCATCACATCAAAATCATTTAGCAATTGGAGTGCCTGGTATGGACTTAAGCGCCGGGCATTCAGGATTAAATACATCGGGGATGAACGGTAAATTGTTAGTTATCGATGCAATGAATGGTTCAATTATAAAAAACATCAATCTTTCTTTAATGAACCATAATTCTATTTATTCTCCAAACGGAAATGAAATTTGGGTACCTCAAATGGATGAAATGAATAGCAAAGTTCTGGTATATGATGCTACTACGAATGCGTTATTAAATACAATTAATGTTGGGATGATGGCAGCTGAATTAACATTCTCTTCTGATGGTACCAAAGCTTATGTCGCAAATGGTGATGATGATAGTATTACAGTTATTAACGCCAGCACAAAAGCTATATTCACAACTATTGCTGTTGGTGACAATCCAGTAGGTGCTTGGACAGGAAGCAATAATAAAATGTATGTAGACAACGAAGACGGACAAACTATTTCTGTGATTGATGTAGCAACAAACTCAGTAGATGAAACAATTACTTTAGGCTTCATGCCGGGAATAGCTTCTTATAATGGCCCAAAAAATGAATTATGGGTTTCTGACCCAATGAATGGAAAAGTGCATTACTGGACTTGGGATGCAGGAATGAATATGTGGATGCACGGTAATTCATTTAATACAGGAGCCGGTGCTCACGCAATTGCTTTCTCAACAGACGGTAACACTGCCTATGTGACCAATCAAACGGCTAATACTGTTTCTGTTGTCAATACGACTAACCACACTGTTACTAAAACAATTAACGTTGGACAAAAACCTAATGGAATTGTTATAAAAATGTAAAACTTTATAAAACTAAGTCTGATGATAGCATTGGACTTAGTCTTACAACAAAAAGTAATACTAAATCGATGTAAATGAAAATATTTTTTTATATAACAGTACTCATATTGCATTCATTTTCAATAAAAGCCCAAATAAAGGTTGGTGATACAATACCATCACTTATACTAAAGGGTTTTAGCAACAGTGATGTAAACACCTCATCATTCAAAGGCAAATATGTACTTATCGATTTTTGGGCATCTTGGTGCGCGCCTTGTAGATTAGGCAATAAGAAGTTAGTAAAACTCCATAATGACATAGATACAGCCAAAATTGAAATAATAGGAATATCAATCGATACAGATGCAAGTAAATGGTTAAAAGCAATCGAGAAAGATAAAATTAAATTCACCCAACTAATAGATCCAAAAGATTTTGATGCCATTACGGCAATTCAATTTGGAGTAGAAGAATTACCGTCAAAATACTTGTTTAATCCTGAA
>DLHP01000017.1:41655-83746 GCA_002483285.1 Flavobacterium sp. UBA7665 | reverse complement strand
TCGCGGCAGCGATAGCCCCGATAGGAACGAAAATCCTTTTTGGCGAGGTACGAGACAAAAAGATTGCAGTGTATAGCGGGATTCAGCTCCTAAAACAATTTAGAAACCTCCCTATTTACAAACTCCAAAAACCTTTCATCATCAGCTGTAAACGGATCCAAAACATTCGAATCAATATCAATCTGCCCAATATTCACCCCATTGACAAACAACGGCACGACGATCTCAGATTTTACCGTAAAGCTGCACGCGATGTAATTGTCCTGCGCCTGAACGTCGGGAACGACAAAGTTTTCGTTAGAAACAGCGACTTGTCCGCAGATGCCTTTGCCAAAAGGGATTACCGTGTGGTCTGTAGGTTCGCCCACATAAGGGCCCAGGTGTAAGGTTTGGTTGTCGTGGTTGGCGAAGTAAAATCCAACCCAGTTGTAATAAGAAATATTTTCGTTGAGGACGGTGCAGATTTGCAATAATTTTTCATCCCGGGTAACGTTTTCTAGCGCTACGATATTTTCAATGACGGGCTGTAATTGGGCGAAGGTCATGGTGTTTTTTTTGCAAAAGTAATCCTTGCAAGGCATTTTAAATTATATAAATTTGTTAAAAACAATCCTTTGAAAACTTACTTCAGGCAATACCGGCCGTTTTTCATTTTCCTTTTTAGGTTTTTTGCGGTGTATGCCGGACTTACTTTGATTTATAAATTGTACCTCAAGCAGTTTGACAATTTGCTGGTTTTTGAGGTCGATGATTTTACTGCGGCGCTGGCCAACCAAGTGCAATATGTGCTCGGATTGCTGAATTATAAGTGCAGTTTGATGGTGCATGACAACCAAGCGTCTATTAAGTTGTTCCTCGAGGACCAATATGTTGCGCGTATTGTAGAAGGCTGCAACGCACTGAGTGTGATGATCCTTTTTGCGGCTTTCGTCGTGGCTTTTACAGGAAAATGGATACGAACCTTTGTGTTTATTATTTTGGGCTGCGTAATCATCCATTTGCTCAATATCTTGAGGATTGTCTTGCTCAGTATCGCCCTGCTCAATTATCCCGAACAGGAAAACCTGTTGCACGGTGTGGTGTTCCCGTTGTTCATTTACGGTGTGGTGTTTGGGTTGTGGGTTGTTTGGGTCAATAAATATTCTAACTATGCTTCGGGAACTGCTCATTAACAAAGCAAAACTGCTACTGATCCTGCTGCTGGTGGGTGTCTTGGCGGCAATTCGCGGTTTTGAGGACCAATTGTTCTACGACCCGTTTTCGTTCTATTTCAAAAGCGATTACCTCAGTAAGGCTTTCCCTGACTTTGACGCGCTGCATTTGTTGCTGTCGATGGGGTTGCGATATTGGTTCAATACAGCCATCTCGCTGGCCATCATTTTCATTTTATTTTCGGATGCCGCGCTCACCAAATTCGCAGCCGTTTTGTACTTGTTCTTTTTCGTGATCCTGGTTATAGCATTGTTCTTATTGCTCCGGTTTTCGGATGCCGGGAACAACTTTTTGCTGTTCAATATCAGGCGGTTCCTGATTCAGCCGTTGTTGTTGCTGTTGTTTGTTCCGGCGTTTTACTACCAAAAGCAAAAAGACAAAAAATAACATTTTATTGGCCGATTGCGAAAGGTTTTTGGTTAATTTTGGGCCATGAAATTGAAGCAAATGACATCCTTGCTGCTCGTTTTCCTGTTGTTGGTTTCCAACACGGGATTCGCTTTCAATGTGCATTTCTGCGGCGGAAGTGTCGCTTCGGTTTCGCTAAAACCCGAGGCAGCCAACGATAAAGGATGCTGTGGCATGAAAGCCGAAACGTCCAATTGCTGTAAGAGCAAGGTGGTTCATTTCCAGAAAAAATCAGACAATACGTTAGTGAAGGCGTTTGCTTTCCAATCTCCTGCGATTGTCGCTTTGCACGACTGGCAACCCATTGTATTTGCGCCGACGACCCAATTCAAAAACGATTCCTACACTGCCTATTACTGCGATGCACACGCGCCGCCGCTTTATCAATTGCACTCCCAATACATTTTTTACGACAAGGTTTAATGCTGGAAGACCGCTACGGCGGAAATGATTTTCAACATTAAATACCTTATCATGTATAAACACCTCAAGATGTTTGTCTTGTTGTTGGCTGCTTTTCAAACCTATGCCCAGGAAGAAATCAAAGCCGATTCGCTCAAAGCCGTCAAGGTAGAAGGCAGCACAAGAAGCATCAAAAAATCATACACTGTCACGGCAAATTCGGCCGTGATGACGAGCAAGGAATTGCTCAAGGCGGCTTGTTGCAACCTCGCCGAAGCCTTCGAGACCAATCCGTCGATCGATGTCAATTTCTCGGATGCGCTCACCGGCACCAAACAAATCAGAATGCTGGGTTTGACCAGTCCGTATTTGATGATTACCGAGGAAAATATCCCATCGGTACGCGGTGCGTCGCAGGCTTACGGCTTGTCGTTTACGCCGGGAACCTGGGTAGAGAGCATCCAGATCACCAAAGGCGCGGGTTCGGTAGTGAACGGATACGAGAGCATTTCGGGACAAATCAACACCGAACTCATCAAACCCATCAATGACATCCCATTCTTCCTCAACCTTTACGGCTCGACCGATTCGCGTTTCGAGGCCAATGTACACACGAGCCGAAAGCTGTCTGACAAATGGAGCAGCAGCTTGTTTTTGCACACCAATACGCGTTTGTCTAAAAACGACATGAATGACGACGGCTTCCTCGACAATCCGCTTGGCAAACAAATCAACGTGCTCAACCGTTACCAGTATTACAATCCCGAAAGCGGTTGGGTGAGTTTCATCAGTTTGCGGTACATGAACGACGAGAAACAGACTGGCGAAGTGGCTTTCGACCCGAAGCGTGACAAGTTTACGCTCAACCACTGGGGTTCTGAAATCAATACCGAGCGTTTTGATTTGTCGACCAAAATTGGTTATGTTTTCAAGGACATGCCTTACCAGAGCATCGGCTTCCAGAACGCTTTTACGTCGCATCGACAGGATTCTTATTTCGGTTTCAATAGCTACGACATCCGCCAGGACAGTTATTATTCGAACCTGATTTTCAATTCGATTATCAACAACACCAAGCATAAATTTGCGGCTGGGCTCAATTTCACCTACGACAATTACCGCGAAATTGTTGGTGTTACCGATGCCAGCCGTATCGACAATTCGATGGGTGCGTTCCTCGAATATACCTACGACAACACCGACAACTTTAGTTTGGTTTTGGGCGGACGCGTTGACAATCACAATCGTTTGGGTGTTTTTGCCACACCGAGGCTGCATGTGCGTTACAATCCTTGGGAAAAGGCGGTATTGCGTTTTTCAGCCGGACGAGGCAAACGTGCCGCGAATATTTTTGCCGAGAACCAGAACCTAATTGGCAGTTCACGAACCATCAGCGTTTTAAATGCTGGCGGCAAATTCTACGGGCTCGATCCTGAAATTGCCTGGAATTACGGGCTCAGTTTTGGGCAGAAGTTCAAGCTTTTAGGAAAGAATGCTGAGGCGCAGGTTGATTTTTACCGTACTGATTTTGAGAACCAAATCATCGTCGATGTCATGGAAAGTCCGCAAAGGGCCACTTTCTACAACGGAAAATCGTATGCGAACAGTTTGCAGTTTGAGTTCAATTTTGAATTCATTAAGCATTTGGATTTGCGCACGGCCTATAAGTATTATGACATCGCGACCGAATATTTATCGGGAACTTTCCAGCGCCCGTTGCAGGCCAAGCACCGTTTTTTTGCGAACTTAGCCTACGCGACACACATCGACGACAAAGGCCACCAATGGAAATTCGACTATACCTTCAACTGGCTCGGGAAACAGCAATTGCCAACTACGGCTTCTAATCCGGCAGCCGATCGGTTGCCCGAATTTTCGCCGTCGTTTGCCGTGATGAATGTACAGGTTACACGGACGTTTTCGTCGACATTTGAAGTCTATATCGGTGGTGAGAACATCGGGAATTACCGTCAGGAGAAAGCGATTTTAGGAAGTGAGAATCCTTTTGGCAATACCTTCGACACTTCGATTGTGTATGCACCCGTTTTCGGCCAGATGTACTACGCCGGACTGAGATTTAAAATCAAGTAATAATTAAAATAACAATAAAATGAGAACCATCATCATAATCCTGTTGCTGACTTTTGGAATTTCGGCACAGGCGCAGACTAAAAAGAATAAAAATGCCAAGTATGCGATTGAAGTGAACGGCAATTGTGACCAATGTAAAAAGCGCATTGAAAAGGCGGCTTACGCGGTTGCGGGTGTGAAATCGGCAAGCTGGAATATAGAGACGCATCAGCTCGACTTGATCGTCAACGAAGAAAAGACGACAATCACCGACGTCAAAAAGGCGCTTGCCAAAGCAGGCCACGACACCGACGAAGCCAAAGCCACCGATGAAGATTACAACAACCTGCACCATTGCTGCCAATATCCGCGAAAATGATCCACACGTATCAAATCACAGGAATGACCTGTACGGGTTGCAGCAGCGGGATTGAGGAGAAGCTCAACGGGATTGCGGGCGTCATCAGCGCTACGGTTAATTTAGAAAAGGCCGAGGCCGAAGTGGAGATGAAAAACCACATATCTACGGCGGCGTTCCAGAACGCTATCGGGACGAAATACACGATTAAGGAAAAAGTGGATGGAGACATGATGATGGCGACAGAAATCGATCCGAAATCGGAGTGGAGGCAGTTGTTTCCGCTGTTTTTGATTTTCGGCTACATTTCGGTGGCGGCAATTTTGCTCAATCGCAGCCCGTTTGACAGCCACGGTTTCATGCTCGATTTTATGGGATTGTTTTATATCGTATTTGGTTTTTTCAAGCTGCTCGACCTCAAAGGATTTCCGGATTCATTTAGGATGTACGACCCTTTGGCGAAAAAAATTCCGATTTATGCTCTGGTGTATCCGTTTTTAGAAACGGCGTTGGGATTGATGTTTCTGTTGCGTTTTGAAATCCCTATTGCGTTAGTGGCCACCATTTTAATTTTGGGGATTACTACGATTGGGGTGACCAAAGTGTTGCTCGACAAGAAGTCAATCCAATGTGCTTGTCTGGGAACCGCGCTCAAACTCCCCATGACCAAAGCCACTTTTATAGAGAATAGCCTCATGATTGCCATGGCGATTGTAATGATTGTCGCCACGTTTTAAAACCGTTAAGAAAAGCTAAAAGTACCCCAATAAATTGCGGTTAAGTGAAATTATGCTTACTTTCACGAGCTCAAAAATAACTGTACAACGCCTTATGAACGACTTTCACTGGACCCAATTACTCAATCCCGAATTTTACATCACTTTAGAACTTGGGGGCATTCAATTGGGTTTGTACATTGTGATTTTCATTGTTTTTGCCGAAACCGGATTGTTTGCTGGATTTTTCCTTCCAGGCGACAGTTTGTTATTCCTTGCCGGAATTTACAGCCGCGATCTGGTGCAAAACGTCATGCATATTGAAAGCGATTTTCTAAATGTGACGCTGTTGTCACTCGCCATAGCAATATCCGGCGTTTTTGGAAACATGACCGGTTATTGGTTTGGAGAGCGCAGCGGTTACTACCTGTTCAAGAAAGAAGATACCTTTTGGTTCAAGAAAAAATACCTGTTGCAGTCTAAGGATTTCTTTGAAAAATACGGAGGAAAAGCCATCATATTTGCACGTTTCTTACCTATCTTCAGGACGTTTGCGCCCATTGTGGCCGGAATCGTATCCATGGACAAAAAGAAATTCATGTTCTACAACATCTTGAGCTCGTTTCTTTGGTCGTTCATTCTGGTATTCTCAGGACATTACCTTTATGGATTGTTCCTGCGCGAGTTCGATATTGATCTCAAGCACCACATTGAATGGATCATCATCGGGATTATCTTCTTTTCTACCTTCCCAGTAATTATGAAGTTGGTAAAGAAACCCAAAGTGAGACAAGAGTAAACGATTACTTTCAAACATAAAAAAATCCGTCGTAACAGACGGATTTTTTATTGGTATAAGCTTTTAGAATTACATCATTCCCGGCATCCCGCCGCCCATTGGCATTCCGCCGTCGGCATTTTCTTCCTTGATATCTACAAGTGCACATTCGGTGGTTAGGATCATTCCTGCAACCGAGGCTGCATTTTCCAGGGCCACACGAGTCACTTTTTTAGGATCGATGATTCCCGCTTTGAGCATGTCTACATATTCGTCGGTTTTAGCATTGTACCCAAAGTTGTCTTTGCCTTCGGCTACCTTGGCTACTACTACAGAACCTTCAAGACCTGCGTTTTCAACAATCGTACGCAAAGGCGATTCAACGGCACGCGATACGATTTGGATTCCGGTGGCTTCATCGGCGTTGTCGGCTTTGAGGCTGGCCAATACTTTTTTGGCTCTCAATAGTGCAACTCCGCCGCCGGCTACTATACCTTCTTCTACAGCAGCGCGTGTGGCATGCAAGGCGTCGTCTACGCGGTCTTTTTTCTCTTTCATTTCTACTTCTGATGCGGCTCCTACATAAAGTACAGCTACACCACCGGCCAATTTGGCGAGGCGTTCCTGTAGTTTTTCGCGGTCGTAATCAGAACTTGTGGTTTCCATTTGGGCTTTAATCTCATTGACACGCATCTTGATTTGTTGCGCGCTTCCGGCACCGTTAACCAAGGTGGTATTGTCTTTATCGATAGTCACACGTTTTGCGGTTCCCAACATATCGATGGTAGCATTTTCGAGCGTGTAACCTCTTTCTTCAGAAATGACGGTTCCGCCGGTAAGGATGGCGATATCTTCGAGCATCGCTTTTCTTCGGTCACCAAATCCTGGCGCCTTTACCGCAGCGATTTTGAGTGCGCCGCGCAATTTGTTTACCACTAAGGTCGACAAGGCTTCACCATCTACATCTTCGGCGATAATCAACAACGGTTTTCCCGATTGTGCTACAGGTTCTAAAACCGGAAGCAATTCTTTGAGCGACGAAACTTTTTTGTCGTACAAAAGGATGTAGGGGCTTTCGAGTTCGGCTTCCATTTTTTCGGGATTGGTTACGAAGTACGGAGACAGGTAACCACGGTCAAACTGCATGCCTTCTACCACATCCACGTATGTGTCGGTACCTTTGGCTTCCTCTACAGTAATAACGCCTTCTTTGCCTACTTTACCGAATGCCTGTGCAATCAATTCTCCAATAACTTCATCGTTGTTGGCCGAAATCGAGGCAATCTGTTTGATTTTTTCTGAAGTGTTCCCCACAACTTTGGCTTGTTTGCCCAAGTCGGCAACGATGGCTTCTACCGCTTTGTCGATACCGCGTTTCAAATCCATCGGATTGGCGCCGGCTGCTACGTTTTTGAGGCCTTCCTTTACGATGGCTTGCGCGAGTACGGTGGCAGTAGTTGTTCCATCTCCGGCAAGGTCGTTGGTTTTAGAAGCGACTTCCTTTACCATTTGTGCGCCCATGTTTTCAAGTGGGTCCTGCAATTCAATTTCTTTGGCTACGGTAACACCGTCTTTGGTAACGGTTGGTCCGCCAAAGGCTTTTCCAATAATTACGTTACGCCCTTTTGGGCCCAGGGTTACTTTTACTGCATTGGCCAATGCGTCAACGCCGCGTTTGAGTCCGTCGCGGGCTTCAATGTCAAATTTGATATCTTTTGCCATAATTAGTTATGAATTTTTAAATGATTAGATGATGGCGAGGATGTCGTCTTCGCGCATGATGAGGTAATCTTTGCCTTCGAGTTTGAGTTCGGTACCGGCGTATTTCCCATAAAGGACGGTGTCGCCAACCTTGACAGTCATGGCGTGTTCCATGGTTCCGTTACCAACGGCTACAACAGTTCCTTTTTGCGGTTTCTCCTTCGCGGTATCGGGAATGAAAATCCCTGAAGCGGTTTGGGTTTCGGCTGCTACCGGCTCGATGAGCACACGGTCTGCAAGCGGTTTAATCTTTAAAGCCATAATGAATATTATTGTATGATTAATTGATATTTTACTGTCGGCGGGTTGTCAGAAATTGTGCCACCCACCTAAAACTGACATTTTTGCTTAAAAAAAATGCCAGCGTTGACAGGCTGGCATTTTGATAAGGTAAAAAAGATTTATTTTTTTGCAGGTTCCGTTGCTGGCGCTTCGGTTGTTGCAGGAGTTTCTGTTTTTGCAGCCTCGGTTGCTGGCGTTGCCTCAGGTTTTGCGGCAGCAGGAGCAGCAGCTTTAGGAGCAGTGGCCTCGGTCTGGTCAATAATTTTAGACTCGTTGTCGTTCAAGGCTCCGGTAAAACTAAGGCTAGACATGAGGATCAACACGATTAATATCGTGGCCAATGTCCAGGTGCTTTTATCAAGGAAATCGGTCGTTTTTTGAACGCCACCCATCATCTGCGCGCCACCCAAAGAAGAAGACAAGCCGCCACCTTTAGGGTTTTGTACCATAATTACGATGATCAGCAAAAAACAAACGATGGTGATCAGAACTAGAAAAATTGAAAATGTACTCATTGTTACGTATTATTTTGTTGTAAATTCTTGATATCTAAAATTCGGTCTGCAAAGAAACTACTTTTTTCCGGATATTTCAAAATTAAAATTTCATAAGCCTGAATTGCCTTGTGATATTTTTTTTGCTCCAGATATACCCGCGCCAAAGTCTCGGTCATGAGCATCGAATTGTCGGCTTTGCTGGGTTCGTAGAAAGTGCTCGGAATAGGCGTATCATGCTTCATCTGCGGAATTTTCGGACTCGACTCAATGAACTTATTGATTAGTTCATTTTTTTTTTGCTTCTCGAAATTTACTTCTGAAGGCGTGGGTTGGTTTTCCGAAATTTCGGTTTCAGCGTCAGGCGCTTTGACTTGTACGGCATCTTCGCGCACAATGGGTTTGATTTGTGAAAGCTGCAGCCATTCCTGGAACGAGTGCTTTTCGTTCATCGCAAAAGGCAGCGGTTTGCCGATTTCGAGTTTTTCGGTAATAGGCGCTTCGGCAATCGGAGTTGATGACGCTTGGGAATCTGATAGCGTTTCTTCTGGCGCAATTTCGGTCGCGGCCGATTCTGGCTCTCTCGTCGTATGCGTGAACTGCTGCGCCTGTTCGCTATCGCTCGTCTCTTTTGGGAAAAAATCGGCATCGCTGATCGTTTCTACCGGCAATTCAATGGTTTCTGGCTTTTCTGATGGCGTCGCTTCGTTAATCGAGGCTACTATCGATTGCTCGATGGTATTTTCGCGTACTTCAAGTTTTGGTGCATCGTCAACGGCTTCGCTTGCGACATTGATTTCGAGAATTTCGGCGGGTCTGGTTACAGTTGCAGTTTTTTGTACTGTTGTAAAAGTATCCGAAGTAATAAAGTCAAACAAAACGCTGCGATCGGTAGTATGTGCCGCCGCTATTTTAAGCGCATAATTGTACTTGAAACTGTTCTGGTTGTAAAGTCCTTTGAGGTACAAGGCGCGCGCGCTTTGGAAGTAAGGGAATTCCTGTACGATTTTCTCCAATCCCTCGGTTTGCTTCTCAAGGACAGCATCGGGGTGTTGCAACAGATAGGTGTATTCGCTTACGTTCAACGCTTTATTTTTTTTGAGTTTCAAATATAGTAAAAAGGCATAATGCTTTTACCATTTGGCCAATGATTCACTAAAAATGTCTTGGGTAATTCGGTCAAAGATTTGGGTCAGCGCATCATTGAGCAGGGCGCCGCTGAGTTGCTCGTTTGCCGGATAATCGTAGAAAAACGAAAACCGTTTCTCGAAATCATCCGATTCCTTGCGCTTATTGGTAAACCGAACGTTAACCACAATGGTCAGTTTGGTTTGCGCCGCGCGGATGTCGGCCGTTGCCGTTGTTGGCATTTTACGAAAATCGACAATTTCACCTTCATAGACCAAATCCCCGCCCGAACTTACCAGGCTCAGGTTGGTTTGATTTTGTATCAGGTTTTGCAGTTTTTGGGTAAACTCGCGTTCGATTCCGGGTTCTACAATGGGCGCGTTATTTTGGAAATAGTTGACTTGAAAGGTGTTGGCGTCTATCTTTCCGGTTCCGGTGAAATTATAGACCGAACAACCGCTAAAGCAAGTTACAACAACGATAATCAACAAGAATTTAAGGTATTTCATGGCATTCATAAAGTAGGCGAATGTAATCGATTTTTTTGGATTATGGAAGCGTATCGGTTTGGTAATGATATTGGGCAAAGGCGCGCGTACTTTCTAGTGTTCCCAGATAATAAAATTTCGAGATTGTAGCAACCGGAAGATTGTTCGCGTTGTAGGTGATTTCATAAACGGTATTTTCTGGATCCTCGAAACCATGCCCGTTGCCAATGACATTGTTCGCAGAGCAAAATTCACCCGAATTAAAGCGGATCGGGTAAATTACAGAACTTACTGCCATCGCCCTACAAGCCGGTAGCATTGCCGCTTTTAGAGGATTGGTCTTATTGTCATGCAGGTAAGAATCTCCCGACGGATCGCTAGGATTGTTGATGTAGAGCATATTGTTGTTTGGCGCATATCCGGCCTGCAAGCTTTGGGTGTGATATTCGCCAATATTGGTTGCGAAGAAAACCTTGTAAGCGGTCAATAATCCCTCGCCATTGAGCTCAATTTCGCATCTGTCCATGTAATCATAACATTCTGGACATTCTGGATCGTTAGGAAATACGGGCGGATAGGAGTAAATGTACTTGTTTGCAAAGGCATCGTAAACCAGCGGCTGTCCGTTACACGAAGTGAGATGATTGCTGCTGTCATAAGTAAAAGTGCTCGGGTTGTTGCCTGTGATTTGGGTGAGGTTGTTGTTGCCGTCGTAAAAGAAAGTTTGGGTAGTTTGGCCCAATCGGTTGACAATTCTTTTGAGTAAGCCGCTGGGATAAAAGTACAGCCGCTGTTCTGAGGTTTGGCCCGGGAAGAAAACCACTTTCGTCAATTTCATCGGATCGGCCTTCGGGTTATTTGGCCGCGGCCGCGAGGCATTACCAGCAGTTGCAGGAAGCACCATATTGTTTTCGTATTCACTACACGAAATGGTCAGCAAGAACAACATCAAAAACCAAGTAATCTTTCTCATAGCCAGGAGTTTTAGTGAAGTAAATGTAATCAAAAACGGTTTTGAAATCAGTAATTCAATTACAAATCGAATTGTTTGATCTTGCGGTACAAGGTTCTTTCAGAAATCCCGAGTTCATCGGCGGCAGCCTTGCGTTTGCCTTTGTTGCGCTCGAGCGATTTTTTGATGAGCTCGATTTCTTTCTGTTCCAATTTCAGGTTTTCTTCTTCCTCGACCGTTTCGGCAAAAAGGTAGTTGTCGTCGTTTTCGTCGTCGTAATCCTCGGTGTCGTTTGTAATCACAGCAGCGTGCGGTTGCGGCTCATAGGCTATTTCGCTTTCTGCGTCTTTGTTTCCGTAGATTTTCTGAATCAAATTTGGATTGATCTCCTGCGTTTTCGACACCCCGTTTTTCATGAGTTCGAGCGTTAACTTCTTAAGGTCGTTAAGGTCACTTTTCATATCAAAAAGCACCTTATATAAGATGTCGCGTTCGGTCGAGAAATCGCTTTCTGATTTTTTGTCCTTGATCACCGAAGGCAAATTGCTGCCTTCCTGTGGCAAATACGATTGCAGCGTCGCAGCCGAAATATCGCGTCCGGTTTCGAGTACCGAAATCTGTTCGGCTACATTGCGCAACTGACGGATGTTTCCGCTCCAGCGAAATTTCTGTAAAACTTGTACCGCATTGTCGTCGAGTTTGAGCGGCGGCATTTTGTATTTATGCGCGAAATCAGCGGCGAATTTCCTGAAAAGCAAATGAATGTCGTCTTTGCGCTCGCGCAACGGCGGCAATAGGATGTCTACCGTACTCAATCGATAATACAAATCCTCACGGAATTTGCCTTTTTCAATCGCATCGAACAAGTTCACATTCGTGGCGGCCACAATACGGACGTTGGTTTTTTGTACCTGCGACGAACCTACCTTGATGAATTCGCCATTTTCAAGTACACGCAGCAAACGGACTTGCGTGGTGAGCGGTAATTCGCCTACTTCATCGAGGAAAATTGTTCCGCCATCGGCCACTTCAAAATACCCTTCGCGGGTTCCGGTGGCTCCGGTAAAGGCGCCTTTTTCGTGTCCGAAAAGTTCACTGTCTATCGTGCCTTCGGGAATCGCACCACAGTTCACCGCGATGTATTTCCCGTGTTTGCGGTGCGACAACGAATGGATGATGCGCGGGATGCTTTCTTTCCCCACGCCGCTTTCGCCAATGACCAAAACGGTAATGTCGGTGGGCGCAACCTGTATGGCTTTTTCTATGGCGCGGTTGAGTTTCGGGTCGTTCCCGATGATTTCAAACCGTTGTTTGATGGCTTGTACTGAATCCATTTAAAGGTATTTTAAATGATAAATTTTAAATGATTTGAAGCTGTTCCCGCTTTGCGCTATATCTTTTATGTCTTAAAGAAAGACATAAAAGGATGCCGCTGCAATCGGGGCTAGGCTCCAGACTTAATTCATGTCCGAGTATCCAACGGCGGTTCCAATTAAAGTTCCGCTCGTGCAATCGGTAATTTTTACATTGACAAAATCGCCAACCTTATAATGTTCTTTTGGAAAAACCACCATCAGGCTCTGCGGATTGCGGCCTGCCCAGTCGTTCTCTGACTTTTTGGAGGCTTTCTCAACGAGGACTTCTACTGTTTTTCCGACATAGGTTTTGGTGCGTTCGCCACTGTGTTTGCGTTGCAGGTCTACGATTTCCTGCAAACGGCGCAATTTTGTAGCTTCGGGAACGTCGTCTTCCATTTTGCGTCCGGCCAAAGTTCCGGGACGTTCAGAATAGGCGTACATATAACCAAAGTTGTATTTGACGTATTCCATCAAACTCAACGTATCCTGATGGTCTTGTTCGGTTTCTGTGGGGAATCCAGCAATCATGTCCTGGGTAATTTCGCAGTCTGGCAAGATGCGGCGGATGTTGTCGATCAGCCTCATGTATTGCTCGCGGGTGTGCAAACGGTTCATTTCTTTGAGGATCCGGTCGCTACCCGATTGCACCGGCAAATGAATGTGCTTGCAGATGTTGTCGTGTTTGGCGATGATATGCAACACGCTTTCATGCATGTCCTGCGGATTTGAGGTCGAGAAGCGGATGCGCATTTTTGGGAATGCCGTGGCGACCATGTCTAGCAATTGGTCAAAATCGACTGCGGTGGCTTTTTGCATGTCTGAGGCCTTGACGAAATCTTTTTTGAGGCCGCCGCCGTACCAGAGATAGCTGTCAACGTTTTGCCCAAGCAAGGTAATTTCTTTATAACCGCTGTCCCACAATTCCTGGATCTCTTTCATGATGCTTTGCGGTTCCCGGCTGCGTTCGCGTCCGCGTGTAAATGGCACGACGCAAAACGTACACATATTGTCGCAACCGCGCGTGATAGAAACCAGCGCTGTTACACCATTGCTCATCAACCGAACCGGTGCAATATCGCCATACGTTTCTTCTTTGGATAAAATGACGTTGATGGCATCGCGGCCTTCTTCGACTTCCATCAAAAGGTTTGGCAAATCTTTATAAGCGTCGGGACCAACAACAAGGTCGACGATTTTTTCCTGTTCGAGGAATTGTTCCTTGAGCCTTTCGGCCATGCAGCCCAAAACGCCCACTTTCATTTTCGGGTTGACGCGTTTTTTGACGGCATTGTATTTTTCGAGGCGCTTGCGTACGGTTTGTTCGGCTTTGTCGCGGATCGAACAGGTGTTTACGAGCACGAGGTCGGCTTCTTCGAGGATTTGGGTGGTGTTGAATCCGTTCTCGGATAAGATCGACGCGACGATTTCGCTGTCCGAAAAGTTCATCGAACAGCCATAGCTTTCTATAAAAAGCTTTTTAGTATTGGTGGATTTTGCTTCCAGTACAAGACTTTCACCTTGTTTAGTTTCTTCAATTGTCTTTTCCATCACAAAAAATCAGTCAGCAAATATAGCTTAAAATAGTCGTTTCTGACAAGATGGCAGACGAACATTTAACATTGTTTTAATTGGTCGGCTTGGCTAGGTGATGCGGCGCTTGTTGATTGAAATGACCCATTCGGCTTTGCCACAATTCTTGCAAAGGTGTTTGTCTGTCGCGGCAATTTTCTCGGTTTGCCCGCAAAAACTACAGGAATAGATTCCCTCCGATAGGATTTGACGGTGTCGCTCTGCGTAAAGTGCCGGAAGAATTGGCAATCCGTACTTCACGTCCTTGTCTTCATAAAAGAACAGGCTCACGTTTCCCGAAACCTCGATAATGGCTTCTTCTATTTGCCCGAGATGCGAGACGCTTTGCTGGCGCATTTCAGCGAAGAATTCATCATAGCCCAAAGGTTCTTTATTAAAGTTGGCGATAGAGAACTTTCCGTCGGCAATCAGGCAGATGGGCTCGCC
The DNA here is from genome assembly GCA_002483285.1 of Flavobacterium sp. UBA7665. Taxonomy (GTDB): domain Bacteria; phylum Bacteroidota; class Bacteroidia; order Flavobacteriales; family Flavobacteriaceae; genus Flavobacterium. The sequence goes on along the minus strand of DLHP01000017.1, from coordinate 69,323 downwards.
TTCTATAATCTTATCAATCCTTTCGCTTTTGGTTACCAGGTAAGTGGTGAGTTTGTACAATAAGATAATGACCAAAAAGACCACAAGTGCGTTGACCACACCAACATCCTTATAAAACATAGGATCGCCGGCGGCCGAACCAAAACCGATGATGATGACCAATTCAAAAATCGATAGTTGCTTGACGCCACGTTTGCCCAAAGACCGCAGCGCAATGAGAATACCCAGGTACATGATAATAGTGCGCACGACCACCTCGAGCAAAAAGGCGAGGCTTTCTTTGCCCAATAAAACCTGATCCCATTCTAAACCCGAATATTGTAGCATAGTGTTTTTTTGTAAGGGTAAAAATAGGGAACCGCAACTTTTTGGTGTTATAGTTTTCACAGAATTGATAGCGGATATGCGCATTGCTTTCTGATGATGAAAATTCGACGAACGGTCCAAAATTTCGCCCAATAACCCGATGTTTAAAAAAAACAGTTACTTTTGCCGACAAAAGAAAAGCGATATGGCAAAGAATTTAGTGATCGTGGAGTCGCCTGCAAAGGCTAAGACTATCGAAAAATTTCTGGGTAGCGACTATCAGGTAGAGTCGAGTTACGGACACATTGCCGACCTTCCGTCGAAAGAAATCGGAGTGGATGTTGAAAATGGCTTTACCCCGCGATATGAAGTGTCGGCCGATAAGAAAGCACTCGTTTCTAAGCTTAGGACTTTATCTAAAAATGCCGAAACGGTTTGGCTCGCATCCGATGAGGACCGAGAAGGAGAAGCGATTTCCTGGCACCTCGCCGAAGAACTCAAACTCGACAAAAGCAAAATTAAAAGAATCGTTTTTCATGAAATTACCAAGACTGCGATTTTAAAAGCGATTGATAACCCGCGTGAAATCAACTACAACCTGGTCAATGCGCAGCAGGCACGAAGGGTTTTGGATCGTTTGGTGGGTTATGAACTTTCACCGGTATTGTGGCGCAAGGTTAAAGGCGGTTTGTCGGCAGGACGTGTACAATCGGTGGCGGTACGTTTGATTGTAGAGCGCGAGCGCGAAATCCAGAATTTCAAACCGGTGGCCACGTATGCTATTGTTGCCGAGTTTACCAACGAAGCCGGCAAATCATTCAAAGCCAGATTGCCCAAGAATTTCAACACAAAAAAAGAAGCCGAGGATTTCCTGCAGAAAAACATCGGTTCTATATATAAGGTAGCTGACCTTGAAACCAAACCGGCCAAGAAGTCACCGGCAGCGCCGTTTACGACTTCAACCTTGCAACAGGAAGCCGCTCGAAAGCTGTATCTTCCGGTTGGGATTACGATGCAACTCGCGCAGCGTCTGTACGAAGCCGGACTCATCACTTACATGAGAACCGACAGTGTGAACCTTTCAAATGAAGCGATGAATGCCGCTCAGGCCGAAATCACCAAATCGTACGGGAAAGAGTTCAGCAAACCGCGGAATTTTGTCACCAAAAGCAAAGGTGCCCAAGAAGCCCACGAAGCAATTCGTCCTACTGATATGTCGCGACATACCGTGAACATTGACCGTGATCAGGCACGTCTCTATGATTTGATCTGGAAACGGACATTGGCATCGCAAATGAGCGACGCCGAACTTGAAAGGACCAATGTGAAGATAGAGGCCAACAACCACAAAGAGACTTTTACCGCTTCGGGCGAAGTTTTGCTTTTTGAAGGTTTCCTCAAAGTGTATCTGGAAGGACATGACGATGACGAGGAAGAACAGGAAGGCATGCTTCCGGCGATGAAAGTGGGAGAGCAGTTGCAGAACCAATCGATTGTCGCGACCGAAAAATATTCGCGTGCTGCGGCGAGATATACCGAAGCTTCGTTGGTGAAAAAATTAGAAGAACTCGGGATTGGCCGTCCATCGACCTATGCCCCGACGATTTCTACGATTATCAACAGGAATTACGTAGAGAAGGGCAACCTCGAAGGTCAGGAAAGAAATTACACACAGCTCACTTTACAATCGGGTAACGTGGCCGAGAAAATACTCAAAGAAAATACGGGATCAGACAAAGGAAAGCTCGTTCCCACCGACATCGGGACGATTGTGACTGACTTTTTGGTCAAGAATTTCGAGAACATCCTCGATTATAATTTTACGGCGAAAGTGGAGCAGGATTTTGATGAAATCGCCGAGGGCAATGTGAATTGGACCCAAATGATGCAAGAATTCTACAACCACTTCCATCCGAATGTGAAAGAGGTCGAAGCCAATGCCGAAAGGGAAAGTGGCGAGAGAATCCTTGGGAAAGACCCGAAATCGGGAAGGCAGGTTAGTGTGCGTTTGGGTAAATTCGGGCCGATGGTTCAGATCGGTGAAGCCGATGACGACGATAAGAAATTTGCGAGCCTCATGGCCGATCAGAATATTGGAAACATCAGTTTGGAAGATGCATTGAATTTGTTCTTGCTTCCGAAAAACCTCGGCACTTATAAAGGCGAAGAAGTAGAAGTCAACAATGGCCGGTTTGGTCCGTATGTACGCCACGGTAGCGCGTTTATCTCTTTGCCAAAAGGCGAAGATCCGCTCGACGTAACGATGGTGCGTGCACAGGAAATCATCGATGAAAAGCAAAAAGCCGACGCACCGATTGCCACTTACAAAGGCGAAGGCGTGCAGAAAGGCGTAGGACGTTTCGGACCATTTATCAAATGGAACGGTTTGTTTATCAATGTGAGCAAGAAGTACAATTTTGATAACCTTTCACAGCAAGATGTGGAGGAGTTGATTGAAGATAAGCTGCAGAAAAACATCGACAAGGTCATCCACAATTGGGAAGCCGAAGGCATTATGGTCGAGAAGGCGCGTTGGGGAAAATCGGTGATTACCAAAGGGAAGATCAAGATTGAACTCAATAAGGATATCGATGCCGCTAAGCTGACCTTAGATCAAGTCAAGGAAATGATTGAGCAAAAGACACCAGCCAAAAAAACGCCCGCAAAGAAGGCGACAGCCAAGAAGCCGGCTGCAAAAAAAGCGACGGCAAAAAAGGCAACAACTACAAAAAAGAAATAAGCAATGGAATTTAATTTTCTGGCGCCAGTCGATTCTGAAATAGTTGATTTTATTAAGGAATTGACCTCGCAACATTTGGGAAGTAAGGTGGTTTTTCACACACAGGAAGATTTTCCAGATTTAGACCAGGTCAAGATTGCAATCATTGGGGTTTTAGAGCATCGCGGTTCGCAAAAAACCGAACCTTTTGATTTAACGTATGTGCGAAAGGAGCTTTACGGTTTGTTTCCGGGAAATTGGAATGCTTCGATAGCGGATTTGGGGGATATTTTTCCCGGCAATGCCATCGCCGACACCTATTTTGCAGTCCAGCAAATTGTTGCTACGTTGCTTAAAAAGAGGATCATTCCGATTGTGATTGGCGGCGCGCAAGACTTGACTTATCCGCTGTATCGATCGTATGATGCGCTAGAGCAGATGGTAAACCTGGTGGCGATTGACTCGAGGTTTGATTTTGGGAAAGAAAGCGAAGCGATCACACCAGCGTCGTACCTGACTAAAATTGTTTTGGATGAGCCTAATAATTTGTTTAATTTCAGCAATATTGGGTTTCAGACGTATTTTAATTCACAGGAAGAGATCGATTTGGTTGAAAAATTGTTTTTTGACGCCTATCGTTTGGGCGACGTTTCGAGTAATGTATCGATTGCCGAACCGGTTTTCAGGGATGCCGATATTGTGAGTGTAGATTTAACTGCTGTAAAATCCTCAGATTCAGGAAATTTCATTACTTTTACTCCTAACGGGTTTAATGGAAAAGAAATTTGCTCGCTGGTGCGATATGCCGGAATCAGTGATAAGGTATCGCTACTGGGTATTTTTAACCACAATGACACCGCGCAAGAGGCCATGTTGATTGCGCAGACCATTTGGTATTTTATTGAAGGGTATCATTACAGATCGAATGAGTATCCATTTGGTAGTAAGGAGAATTATCTGAAGTATATTATTCCGTCCGAAGACCAAGAGCTTGTGTTTTACAAAAGCAATAAAACAGATCGTTGGTGGATTGAGATTCCGTTTATTTCGGCGAGCAATAATAAACTGAAAAAAAGCACGTTATTACCGTGTTCTTACGAGGAATATCTGGCGGCTTGCAATCATGAAGTTCCGGAAAGATGGTGGAAAGCACAGCGTAAGAACATATTATAAGAATTATCGGTTTTTTTGCGATTTTGAGGTAGGGTTTTTATCGTATCGCTTGTTATTGTTTTTTAATATTTGTAATATTAAGATTACGTACAGCAAAAATAAATGCATTTTATCGATGTTTTATGCATTTTATCGATAAAATATTTTTTTTATTTCGAGACAAATTCTATTTTTGTTTTGGGAATAGATCTAAGAATAAATTTTACAATAATTAAGTTGCTTTTTTGAAAAATAATAAATAGGTTTACGCCCTTAAAATTATGAATACATACATAACCCAAATTTATATGAAGAAATTCATTGCAATTACAGTAATTTCAGCTTTGATGGTCGGCTGTGGCGGATCTAGTGACAAGGGTGAACTGGTAGGAGTGAAAGGAAAGAAATGGCACCCTGAAAAGCCCTTTGGTATGACGTTAGTGCCTGGAGGTTCTTTCATTATGGGTAAATCAGATGACGATTTGGCTAATGTTCAGGATGCACCTACAAAAACGGTTACCGTTCGTTCTTTTTACATGGACGAAACGGAAATTACCAATAGCGAGTACCGTGAATTTGTGGAATGGGTTAAAGATTCTACTATAAGAGTACGTTTGGCCATTTTGGCTGATGAAGTTGGTGGTGGCGGTACTGCAGGTGGCGGCACAAAAGGCAAAGGCGGAAAAGGCGGAAGCATTGGTGATTTTGCTTTTAACGACGCAGACCCTGCTAAAATGACGGCTTACGATAAGTACATGTACGAGAATTATTATAGCGTAGGTACTGATGATGATCCGTATGCAGGTAGAAAACTCAACAGAAAGGTAAAATTAATCAAGGATACTTCTAAATACCCTGATGAATATTATACCGAAGTGATGGATACCATGTATCTTCCTGCGGCTGAGGCTTATAATGGTTTGAGAACGATTGATGTCAACAAATTGAAGTTCAGGTATTCATGGATGGATATCCAGGCTGCAGCTAAAGCCAAAACCGGAAAAAGAAAAGACTTCATCAAAACAGAGCAAATCAAAGTATATCCTGACACGACGGTTTGGATTAAAGATTTTGCTTACTCATACAATGAGCCAATGCATAACGATTACTTATGGCACCAAGCTTATTCTCAGTATCCGGTTGTAGGAGTTAACTGGAAACAAGCCAAAGCGTTTTGCGCCTGGAGAACTTTAAAGAAAAACACCTACATTAAAAAGAAAAAAGGAAGAGATTTGATTAATTCATTCCGTTTGCCTACAGAAGCAGAATGGGAATATTCTGCAAGAGGTGGATTGCAATCAGGAGCTTATCCTTGGGGTGGCCCTTATACTAAAAATGACCGTGGTTGTTTCTTGGCTAACTTCAAACCTAACAGGGGAGATTATGCCGCCGACCAATCGTTGTATACGGTAGAAGCCAAATCATTCGAGCCAAACGGGTATAACTTATACAATATGGCCGGTAACGTTGCAGAGTGGACGGATTCGTCATACGATGCCGGTGCTTATGAGTACGTTTCGACAATGAACCCTAATGTGCCCGATGCCAAAAATATGCGTAAGGTCGTAAGAGGAGGTTCTTGGAAAGATGTTGCTTATTTCTTACAAGTAAGTACGCGTGACTTTGAATATGCCGACACGGCTAGAAGTTATATCGGTTTCAGAACTGTTCAGGATTACATGGGAACTGTTACTACAGGTAACGCCAGAAGAAGATAATATTAACCACTATTATATTTAACTTAACTAACTAATTTTTTTTTATTATGGCAATTTTAAGCAAAAAGGCAATGAACTTCGCTTACGGTATGGGAGCGGCAATTGTAATCATCGGAGCGTTATTCAAAATTACACACATAGAATTCGGCCCTATTACTGGTAACTTGATGTTAACAATTGGTCTTGTGACTGAAGCGTTAATCTTTGGTTTGTCGGCTTTTGAACCAGTAGACGATGAACTAGACTGGTCATTGGTTTATCCAGAATTGGCTGGCGGTGAAGCCAGAAAGAAAGACGCCAAAAAAGAGGACCCTAAAGAGGCGCAAGGTTTGTTGTCACAGAAATTGGATAACTTGTTGAAAGAAGCTAAAATCGATGGCGAATTGATGGCTAGCTTAGGAAATAGCATCAAAAACTTCGAATCAGCTGCTAAAGGAATTGCTCCTGCTGCCGACGGAATTGCTGCTACAAAAAAATACAGCGAAGAGTTGACCTTGGCTGCTACTCAAATGGAGTCATTGAACAGCTTGTACAAAATCCAATTGGATAGCGCTTCAAGAAATGCACAAATCAATAACGAGGTTGTTGAAAATAACTTAAAACTGAAAGATCAAATGCAGTCATTGACTTCTAACTTGTCTTCATTGAACAATGTTTACGGAGGAATGCTTTCTGCTATGAGCAACAGAAACTAATATCCTACTAACATTTTTATAAACAAAACAAACTATTAGAAAATGGCAGGAGGAAAATTAACCCCTAGGCAGAAGATGATTAACCTGATGTATCTGGTTTTCATCGCGATGTTAGCATTAAACATGTCCAAAGAAGTATTATCTGCTTTTGGAATCTTGAATAATAAAATTGTTGAATCTAATCAACTTACCGATGTAAGGAACCAAGGCTCATTTGACCAACTTGCCCAAAAAGCAAGTGAGCAACCGGGGCAATATGGTGAGAAAAAACAAAAAGTAGAGCAAATCAGAAAAGTTTCAAAAGAATATTCTGATTATCTTGAATCACTCAAAACTGAGGTGACCAAATCATTTGAAAGGGATAAGGAAGGAAATCTGCCTTACGAGCAAATGGATAAGGGAGACTTGATAGATAATATGTTTTGGATAGGAGATCGTTTGACTCCTAAAGGAAAAGAATATTTAGACAGAATCAAGAATTACCCAGCTCAAATCAAAAAAATCGGCGGAAGTTCTATTGCTGAACCCGAAATGAAGAAAATTGAGAAGAGGTTTGAGACAAAACCAGTATTTTCTGAAAAAGCAGGTGCAAGCCTTGATTGGATCGACTACAACTACAAAGGATTCCCACTGATTGCGACGATTACTAAAATTTCACAGTTGCAAGCAGATATCAAGACGACTGAAAGTGACGTTATCGCCGGAATGTTCCAATCAAGTTTGATTGCAGCAGCTTCGTTAACCGCTTATCAACCAATCGTAGTTCCTGAAAAAACAGCTTTCTTCCAAGGAGAAGCCGTAAAAGGTAAAATCATCTTGGGTAAATTTGATCCTTCGCTTGTTGCAAAATCTGTTATAGTTAATGGCCAATCTGTGAAAGCAGAAGCTGGACAGGCTAACTTCTCATTTAGTGCAGGAAATGTTGGAGAGCATGATATTACTGGATCTTTCAACTTTGACGAAGGAGGTAAAGTGGTCAGCTTACCGATTAAAGGAAACTACGTGGTGGTTCCTAAACCAAACGCTCCGAATATTTCTGCCGATAAAATGAACGTGGTTTACAGAGGTTTACCTAACCCAATGACCATCTCATTTGCAGGTATTTCTGACGACAAAGTGAATGCTTCGGCTCCAGGTTTGTCTAAAGCAGGGAAACCAGGTGCATACAACTTGAATCCAGGTTCAGGTACAGAAGTGACCGTTAGCGTTACAGGTCAGTTACCGGATAAAACAAATGTATCGGGTAAAAAAGTATTCCGTATCAAAAACATTCCAGGACCACAAGGTGCTATCGGAGGAACTATTGGTAACGACAAAGGAGCCAAATCACGTCTTGAAGTGTCTCAGATTTCTGCAAAATTGCCAGATTTCTTATACGATTTGACTTTCCAAGTAACTCAGTTTACCTTTAAAGTACCAGGACAGGCCGCTATTATTGTTAATGGAGACCGTGTTAATGGTCAGTGTAAAGCTGCATTAGCAAGAGCTGGTAGAGGTGATCAGGTTACTATCTATGACATCAAAACCAAAATTGTTGGTGTAAGTGCCAATATCGTTACAGGAAAATGTGCTCCTGTAATCTACGAGATACAATAATTGATTTAAGTTAGTCGTTAACCTACTTAGATAACTTAGCAAATAAAAAGATGAATTTAAGAAATTGTTTATTGGTAATTCTTTTTGCTGCCGGAGCTTCAACCGCTTCTGCTCAGTCCAATCTGCTGAACGCAAAAACTCCGGATGAAATTGGCAAGAAAACACCTGCGCAATTAATTTCTGACAACGACAAGCCTTTGGCTTACGGATATGTCCACGACAGGGATGTATTGATGGGGAAAACCATCTGGGAACTCATTGACCTTGATGAAAGGATCAACTTCCCGTTGTATTATCCTATCGATACGGCCAACATTGGTAAAGACAGACGTTCTTTGTTTAGCGTTTTGTTGAACGGTATCAAAACTGGAAAAATCACAGAAGTATATGCTGATGATTATTTCAATACCAAAAAGACCCTAAAGGACATGTCATCATCTTTTAAGTATGTTGACACTACCCAAGCAGGTATTGACGAAATCAATAACTATTATGATGATTACAAAAGCGGAAGAAAAGTGCTCGATCCTCAGTTTATCAATACCAAGGATTTAACAGCACAAGACATCTCCGGATACAAAATCAAAGGTTATTGGTATTTCGACAAACGCCAAAGTGAATTGAAATACCGTTTGTTGGGTATCTGCCCTGTTTCGCCTGAAGCGCGTGATATAGGAGCCGAGAATCCAGACGTAATCGAGTTGTTTTGGGTATATTTCCCAGCCATCCGCGATGAACTCCACGACGCCAAGGCTTTCAACGACAGGAACTCCGCGATGCCGATTACATTCGATCATCTGCTTAATTCCAGGAGATTTAGCGGCGTAATCTACAAAGAAGAAAACGTTTACGGCGACAGACAAATCTCCGATTACGAAAAGGACAATGCGCAAATGCAGCTTCTTGAATCCGAAAGGGTAAAGGAGAAAATCCGAAACTTCGAACAAGATATGTGGAACTACTAAAAAAGTTCTAAATACCATTAAAAACTCTTACTTCCCTAAGTAAGAGTTTTTTTATTTTTGTACCATGATTGACTATCTCATTATCGGCTCGGGATTAGCAGGAATTGCCTTTGCCGAAACCGCCTTGATGCACAACAAAACAATTTTTGTTATTGACGCCGACCTCCACCATTCCTCAAAAGTCGCGGCTGGTCTATACAATCCTGTAGTTTTAAAGCGATACACCGCGTTAGCAAATGCTGGCGCGCAGCTCGATGCAATGGATGCTTTGTACGACGCGCTCGAAGTAAAACTAGGCTTCAAGTTTAAGCATGAGCTCCCCATGTTGCGTAAGTTCTATTCTATCGAAGAGCAAAACAATTGGTTTGCCGCTGCCGATAAACCCGGTTTGAGCGATTTCCTTTCAACCAATCTGGTTTACCGTAAATTTTCGGGAATTGATTCCCCTTTTGGATATGGAAAGGTCAATCGTACAGGCTACGTAGATACCGTCGGGTTTTTAGAAGCTTACCGCGGATGGCTTACGAAAGAGCATTTGTTCTCCGATGAAATTTTCGACTACAGCCAACTCAACATCCGTGAAAATGGTATTGTTTATAAAAATATTGAAGCCAAACACATTATTTTTGCTGAAGGCTTTGGCCTACACGCCAATCCGTATTTTAGGGATTTGCCACTTGAAGGCGCTAAAGGAGAACTATTGCTCATTAAAGCGCCGCAGCTAAGCCTCGATGTCTTGCTCAACACCAATCTGTTTGTATTGCCTGTGGGCAATGACTTGTTTAAGGTTGGCGCAACCTACAACTGGACCGACAAGACCGAAATACCTACCCATGCTGCCCGCGAGGAGCTGATTGCAAGGTTGAATGAAATTTTGACCTGCGACTTTGAAATTATAGAGCAAAAAGCAGGTGTTCGTCCTACCGTGAAAGACAGAAAGCCCTTGCTTGGAACGCACCCTGAAATAGCATCGGTGCACATCCTCAATGGGCTCGGTACACGCGGCGTAATGCTTGCGCCAATGATGGCTAAGATGCTCTTTGACTATATAGAAAACGAAGTGCCGTTACCAATCGAGATTGATATTCGCCGCTTCATGGCCAAAGGGTAAGTTTATTTCTTAACTGGCTTTTCGTAAGACACGAAAAGGTTGATGTAGATGTTTCGTGACAGCCGCAAAGTAAGTGGATACAAAGCCACACTCACGGCGATAATCGAGATGAACATCGGCGTCACACTAAAATGTAGCAAGTAACACACTACAAAGACTGCAATCGCCAAGGCTACATTCACGCCATAACTTACATACATCGCCCCGTAAAAGAACGATGGCTCAATCTGGTATTTGAGCCCACAGTGGTTGCAGTGCTCATTCATTTTCAATACACTACCCAGATTATAGGGGTTTGATTCGGCATACATACTTTCTTCATGGCATCTCGGACAAGTTCCTGTTAAAATGCTATATAGTTTGGATCCTTTTTTTAACATTTGCAAAAATTTTGGGTGGGTTTAAATCTCGCGCAAATTTACGCAATACCATCTGGTTTAAAACACAATAAATGCTTAATATACACAATTTGTCGGTTTCGTTTGGCGGAACTTATTTGTTCGAGGAAGTAACTTTCAGGATGGGCGCAGGCGACCGCATCGGGCTGGTCGGGAAAAACGGCGCCGGAAAATCCACCATGCTCAAAATCCTGGCTAAGGATTTCGCCCCAGATTCCGGGAGTATCGCCGCCGAAAAAGAAATCCGGATCGGTTTCCTACGGCAGGACATCGACTTTGAACAAGGCCGAACCGTACTCGAGGAAGCCTACCAAGCCTTCACCGACATCATAGCCGTAGAAAAGAAACTCGAGGAAACCAACCACCAACTCGTCACCCGAACCGACTACGAAAGCGAAGCCTATTCCCAAATCATAGAAGATCTATCCGATTACACCCACCGTTTTGAATTGCTCGGCGGTTACAATTACGTGGGCGACACCGAGAAAATCCTGCTCGGACTCGGTTTCAAGCGCGAAGTGTTCAACAACCTCACCGAAACTTTTTCTGGCGGATGGCGCATGCGTATCGAACTCGCCAAATTGCTATTGCAGGCCAACGATGTATTGCTCCTTGATGAGCCCACCAACCACCTCGATATCGAATCCATCATCTGGCTTGAGAATTTCCTCCGGAATTATCCGGGCGTGGTGGTGATTGTGTCGCACGATAAGATGTTCCTCGACAACGTCACCAACCGAACCATCGAAATTTCGCTGGGTAAAATCTACGATTTTAACAAACCCTATTCACAATACTTAGAGCTGCGCCACGAAATCCGCGAAAAGCAACTCGCCACGCAAAAGAACCAGCAAAAGAAAATAGAAGAGACAGAAAAGCTCATCGAGAAATTCCGCGCCAAGGCGTCTAAAGCTTCGATGGCGCAATCGCTGATCAAGAAATTGGATAAAGTAGAACGCATCGAAGTCGATGAAGACGACAATTCGGTGATGAACATTTCGTTCCCGTTATCTAAAGTGCCTGGAAAAGTTGTAATCGAAGCCGAACACGTCACCAAAGCCTACGGCGACAAGGTCATCCTCAAAGACATCAACCTGCTTGTCGAGCGCAACAGCAAAATTGCGTTTGTGGGCCAGAACGGCCAAGGGAAATCAACCTTCCTTAAAGCCATCGTCCACGAATTCCCGTTCGACGGCAGCATCAAACTCGGCCACAATGTACAAGTGGGTTATTTCGCCCAGAACCAAGCCGAATACCTCGACGGCGAAATCACGCTGCTCGAAACCATGCAAAATGCCGCCACCGACACCAACCGCGCCAAAGTACGCGATATGCTGGGTTCTTTTCTGTTCCGTGGCGACGACGTAGAGAAAAAGGTCAAAGTGCTCTCAGGAGGCGAAAGAAACCGTTTGGCGCTGTGTAAACTGTTGTTGCAGCCCATCAATGTGCTTGTGATGGATGAACCCACGAACCACCTCGACATCAAATCCAAAAACGTACTCAAGGCCGCATTGCAGAAATTCGAGGGAACATTATTGCTTGTATCGCACGACCGTGATTTCCTGCAGGGCATGTCCAACATCGTTTACGAGTTCAAAGATCAGAAGATTAAGGAATATCTGGGCGACATCAACTATTTCCTCGAACAGCGCAACCTCGAGAACATGCGCGAAGTCGAGAAAAAAGACATTATCAAAAAGGAGACGCCTAAAGACAACACCAAAGTTTCGTACGAAGACCAAAAGAAAAACAAGACGCTGCACAACCGCCTGAGCAAGGTAGAAAGCCAAATCAAGCAGCTCGAAATCGATATCCAGAACGATGACAAGGCACTCGCCTCCAATTACGACAAACACATCGAGGACGCCAATTTCTTCATGGCCTACAACAAGAAAAAGGCAGAGTTAGACAAACTGCTCGAGGAATGGGAGCAAGTACAGCTCGAGATTGACAATGCTTAATTGACGGGCAGCTATTCCGGCTGTTCGCTACAAGCTTCTCCGCTAAATTGCTTTTTTCCACAAACCGCGAATAGCTTCCGTTGGTCGCTTTCGCGCTTTGGCAAAAAATGCATTTGAGCGTCGAAGGCTTTCCGCTGCCATCCGGGCTAGACTTCGCGTTATCCAATCAATCCAATCGCTTTCGAATGGGCAATCGCCTCTGCACTGTGTTTAAAGTAACAGGTCTGAACATCCATCGATTCTATATTTTTCAGTGCGGCAACCGTCGTTTCTTTTTTCGCGCTTCCCGTCTGCCTGATGTAAACCGCCTTCACGTTGACCGGAAAGATCTTGCAGATGGCTTCGTATAAAAAAGGGTCGGCCTGCGAATCGTCGCCAAGCAAAGTGTAGGTGAGGTGCGGATAAAACTCCAAAATATGTTTGATTTTTTCAAACTTGTGGTTGTGGTCGCCGCGGCCGGTAATGAAAAAATCGGTTAGGCTCGTTTTGATGTCCTTCAAAAGTAACACTGCGCGTGGCAACTCATGCAACTCGGTAAAATCGATGATAAAGCGATACAGGTTCCATTCGCTGCTCGACACGTAAAAAAAAGCATTCTGCTCTTCCTTATTGTTGCGTCCGGCCGTACTCAATGCCTGGTAATGTGGCACGACGTCGGCAAATATCTTACGGTCTTTGAGGTTCCTGAACAGCAAAATGTACAATTTCTTGAACGGATTGCGCGTATGCGATACCAAAAACGTGTCGTCGATATCAGAAATGAAACCCAGCGTGCCTTCATACGGCCTGATGAAACTCCCTTTGGAGAAAATCTCTTCATCGTTATGGATTAAGCTTACGCGGTATTCCATCCAACCGTAACCGAATTCCTTTTGCAGTGGGATCGAGAATTTAAAGTAGCCATCATCGAGCGTTTTGGTATGGATGCGGGTACCGTTCAAATCCAGGTAAACACTAGCATTGGCCTGAGTCTTCACGCGAAACATCCGGATTACCGAACGCGCGTTGCCAAGGTTGCGCTTCTGGAAATCGTACTCTTCTTTTGTAGTAGGCCTGAAAACATGCCCCATTACAATCAACTCCTGTTCATTGGCATAGCCGCGGTATAATTTAAGTATGGGTTTCATGTAATGTTTTCTGTTTTGGCCGATACGTTGGCTATTGTAAATTAGCTAATTTTGGTCAGATAAAAAAAGCAAAATGGAAAAGAATGTGTTGTTTGTGGTAAATCCTGTCTCGGGCGACCTTGATAAATCACAACTTATCGAAGCCGTGGGATTTTTCGCCGTGAACCAACACGTTCATTTTGAATTGTATGAAACCACTGGGCAAGACGATCTTGAACAAGTGAAAAGATTATACGAGCAACTCCAGCCCGAGCGCATTATCGTCGCTGGTGGTGATGGCACCATAAAAATGGTTGCCGAAGCCGTAGAGCCGTATGATGTTGTGCTTGGCATCCTTCCGGCAGGTTCGGCCAACGGGCTTTCGGTCGATTTGAATTTGCCCACTTCGTTAGAGGAAAACCTCGAGGTTGCTTTCAGTGACCGTTTCATGGACATGGACATGATTTGCATCAACGGTAAAAAAAGCCTGCATTTGAGTGATTTGGGCATCAACGCCGACCTGGTCAAAAACTACGAGAACAGCGATACGCGCGGTATGTGGGGTTATGCGCTCCAGGCTTTCACGACACTCAAAGACCTTGACGCACCTTTCGAAGTGACGGTGACCGCTAACGATGAAACCTACCAATCGGCGGCCAGAATGGTGGTCATTGCCAATTCGCAGAAATACGGAACCGGCGTAACTATTAATCCCAATGGTAAAATGGACGACGGGAAATTCGAGATTGTCATTTTAAAAAACCTTGACCTGATGATTTTTGGCCAGATTATTACAGGGAACATCCCAATCGACTCTGAAAATGTGGAGATTATTTCTACCGACAGCGCTACAGTCACGACCAATGTACCGGTCAGCTTTCAAATCGATGGGGAATATTGTGGCCCGCAAACCAGGCTTGACATCAAGATCCTTGAAAAGCGGCTCAAGGTGGCCATTCCTTAATTATTTGAACGGATGGCGTTGTTGCCAGACGGTTTTTGGCTCTACATAATCAAAAATCTTACCGGTCACTTTGTTGAGTAGTTTGTTTTGGTGTTCTATAAATCCGAACATCTCTGTGGGTTGTGCGCCAACCGAACTTTTAATTTCGAGTGCCGTACGGGCAAATATAATTTCAGAAAAACCTTTCTTAATGGAGTACGCGATCATGTCGTAAAGCATATTCAAATATAGCATTTTCTCGCGCTGCACACTTTCGTCGTAACCCAGGAAGTAGGTTTCCATAGACTCACCGTTTTTAATCAGTGTACTGAATCCTACCAATTGATTGTCCTGGAAATAGCCGTAGAAACGAAATACCTCTTTGAGTTTTTCCTTGAGTGTCCTGAAATGGTGGCGCGACAGGTAAAAACTGTTGAACGGTGCGTGCCTGGCTACATGCAGGTATAAATTGTATATGGTGTCTTCCAGGGCTATGATTTCCCCGAGGTTGAGCTTTCTTTTTTCAATCCCTTCGCTTTTTTTGCGGGCGCGCTTGTATTGGTCGCGGTATTTTTTCTGAAATGAATCCACGTAATCCTGCTCTGTTTTCCAGCTGTCGCGGATTTTCAGCACCATATTGGGTTGGGTAGAGAAGCGGTAGTTGTTGGTGAATTCGGGGATGTCAAAAGCGGTTGCTTGTTCAGCGTCGAAATCCTTATAAGTAGTAAGGTGTACTTTGGTGCCTTTTGCAGCGAGCTTTTTCCTGAGTTCGGCAGCTGCATGGCGCAAGGCAAGTAGCGCAGCCGTGTTGTCGGTGCCGTTTGCCAGCACAAAAGCGTGTTGACCGGTGAGCATATTGTTCCCGATGAATAGCACATGCGAAGCAAAATTCCGAAAGACAAAATCGCGTACCATGGTTTTGAGGCATTGGTCGCGATTGCCAAACGAATCGAGCTTGTTTAGGTTGAGGAACTGTGTCACGGCGATACCGCAAAGTGCATCAGAATTGAAAATACCGATGAAATGACAAGTCATGTTTTCTGGTGCCGATTGCTCGAGTACCTCCAGGTACGGCGCCGACAGGAAAACATTATCAGCGGCGAGCGCATCCCAGCCGCATGGCAAGTCAGCGACTGTGTAATAAATTTGAAAAGAGTAGGCTGGTTTCAATAGTTTTTGATCGATGCCCAAAGGTAATCAATTTTGTCAGGGCAAAAAAAATCCGGCTCATGCGAACCGGATGTTTTTATCATTGTTTGGATTAAGCGGCCCAACCGCAGATGATGCCGCCCATGATGGTCATGCAAACCACCCAATAACCGGCAGTTACCAATACGTATTTGAAACTCCTATGTTCATACATGGCATTGGTTCCGATTATCGGCAAGGCCAGGAACAAACCAGTCATGCAACCATGAAAGGCACCGTGCTTAAAAGTGCGGTAAGCAGTGCCATAGTCTGCCATGAAAGCGGCGTAAGACGGTTTGGCCATTGCGTCGTCTCCTCCAATCATACCAAAGGCCCCGAATTGGTGGATGGTCATGGGCATAAGCAGAAGACTAATTAGAATTGCGTAAACAAAAGTGCCTGCCAGCATTTTAAACATGTTTGCTTGGCGCGCGCGCTCTTCGGTCATACCGGTTTCACGCATCCAGATGTTGCCAAATACTTTTGGGTTGTACCAGATGAAACCCACTACCAATGTTGAGGCGGCAGCGGCAAAAACTGCTAAGAAATTGATTTCCATAATTGTTTGTTTTTTGGTTAGTGTTTCAAATGTAAACAAAATTTTGAAATCGTGTTTGGATTATATTTGTAAGAATAATATACATAAATTTATAGAAATAGTGTATTTCATCGATTTTATTTGCACATTGTCGATAATCGATATACATTTACACCGTAATAAAAACGTAATCCCTAATCGTCATGAAAAACATAACTACTTTATTCTTGTCTTTGATCGCAACTGCATCAGTAATGGCAAATGTGGCTCCTTCCGAAAAGGCAGCCCTCGTAAAATTATACAACGCTACCCACGGTAGTGAATGGAAAACCAAATGGGACCTCAATGCTCCTGTTAATACCTGGTACGGTGTGAAGATGCAAAATGATAAAGTTGTGTCGCTCAACCTTTCAGGAAACAACCTTACTGGTGAATTGCCTACAGAAATCGGAAATCTTTCTGGTTTGCAACAACTCAACCTGTTCAAAAACAACCTTACCGGAGCGATTCCTGCAAGTATCGGGAATCTTAAAGAATTGAAGACGTTGAACATGTCTTTCAATAAACTTACCGGAAGCATTCCCACAAGTATCGGGAACGCAAGCAACTTACAATCTTTAGAATTGTTCATGAACCAATTGTCGGGCGAAATGCCAAAAGAATTGGGCAACCTCAAACAATTGCAGACTTTGTCATTGTTCAACAACGAACTTACAGGAAGTATCCCAACAACAATCTACAATCTGTCTTCTTTAAAAGTGTTGCTTTTAAACAGCAACAAACTGTCGGGAAGCCTTGAAAAAGAAGTGGCCAACATGACCGCACTAGAAAACCTAAGCTTGTTTGAAAACAACATGGACGGACAAGTGCCTTTTGACCTCGAAAAACTCAACAACCTCAAAGAAATGAACATTTCTTATAATATGTTCAGCGGATTGGTATCCAGAAACCTTGCCCAACTCGACACTTTGAAAATGACCATGATCAACGAAAAAGGATTGGCAGTAACCTTAACCGTGAAAAAAGACGGAACTGCACTGGCTTCAGAAGAGTAACTTTTCATAAATAAATTTTGTTTTGATTAAAAGGCCTTACTTCCCCCAAGTAAGGCTTTTTTATTGGGTGAAAATTCAAGCTGTAGCAGTATTTCGTATATTTGTTGGGCGCTAAAACTCCTGATTATGATATTCGAAAAATTCCAGGACAACCCGTTTCAGGTCCAGATTTCTTTCCACAAACTCATTGAAAATTTGGAGGGGATTGCCGCATCGGGCATCGATTATCGCGTGAGCTACGCCAAGGGATTGCTTGAACAAGTGGCCAGGGTTCCTGAGTTGCAATCGGGAATCACCAACATCAACCAAATCGAGCAGCACAAAGATCTCATCCGGTATTTGCTGTCGGATCTTTTCCCCACGGCACTCACCAAAAACGAAATCAAGGCCGTCACAATTCCGTTCCACAACCTGACTTTCAATTACTCAGAGCGTTTTCAGAACATCCTAAGCAATGCCGGCGATGGTTTTGACATGCTCATCCGCGATTTCAGCGAAGACCAATTCTACATCATGAGTTGTTGCATGATCCTCAACATGTATTACGGTTACCGCTTTGATTTCAGTAAGCCGTTTTTTTACGATATCCCAGACCAACAAGGCATCACCAGGCATTACCGCATTTTGTATAATGCCGATTTTATTGAAATCCAACCCACCGATAATGCCATCGAAATCACTTCGGGCGATGTAGAACAGCTTATCGACAATTTCCACGATATCGACCTCTGGAAATCTAAATTTCCGTCCAAAAGCTGGATCATGAAAGGATTCGGGATCATGATCTTATACGACGCCACTGTAGAAAATGCGGTGTCAAACCTCAAGACTACGTTACTTGCCAAGCCCGATGACAGCCACACTGTTCAGGAGAATTTTGAGGAAATCTTCCGCTCCATCTTTAACATTCCAGACCTTCGCGTAGGTTACACCGCGCTCGATATTGCCGAAAACAAATTCATGCTCTCGCCATTCGAGAAAAATGTCCCGAGTTTCATCCTATCCGATAAGGCGCACATCGACTGCAATGAACTTGCCTGCAGTGAGACACTCGATGAGCTCATCAACCAGCGGCGATACCTGAGCGTTTCGGACATCCAAAAATTCGGTCGCGAATTCAACGAACCGGCCTTTGCTGCACAAATGCTTTCGCAAAATATCAAAAGCGCCATCTTTGCGCCGGTAATCAAAAATGATAAATTCCTGGGCATTATTGAAGTGGTGTCGCCGCGCACCAAAGAACTCAACAGCATCAACGCCAACAAAATAGACATCGTGCTGCCGTATATTACCGATACAATCGACCGCTATTATTCTGACATCCAAAACCAGGTCGACGCGATGATCCAGAACGAATACACCACCATTCACCCCAGTGTGTACTGGAAATTCAAGGAAGAAGCGCTCGCGCACATCAGCGATATTCAGGAAACCGTTTTTCATGAGATTGTGTTTCCCGAAGTCTATCCGCTGTACGGGCAAATAGACATCAAGGGTTCGTCGGATATGCGAAACCAAACCACCCAGGAAGACCTCCTCAAACAAATTGAAATGCTCATCGCGATATTCGAAGCGATGCCTGACGCACGTCAACTCCCGATTTTTGAACAGAAAATTTTCGAGTTGCAGCAATGGAAGACTACAATCCAGACGCTCAAGGCCGATTCTGAACAGCTTGTACTCGATTACATCAAATCAGCCATCAATCCTGTGCTCAAGTCCTATCAAACGGGTGACGAAGCAGTGAATGGTTTGATACAGGATTATTTCGCGAAGCTCGATGCCAATTCGGGTTCGATTTACGATGCGCGCAAGAAATTCGATACGACCTTGTCTGTCATCAACAAAAAGATGGCGGCCATACTAGACAAGAAACAATTGGCCGCGCAATCGCACTATCCGCATTATTACGAACGGTTCAAGACCGATGGTGTAGAACACAATCTTTACATCGGTCATTCAATCACCAACCACGCCAGTTTCGACCTGATTTACCTCTATAACCTGCGCCTTTGGCAATTGCAGGTAATGTGTGAAATGGAAAACCAATACCACGCGCTCAAACCGTCATTGGCTTACCCGATGGAAGTGACTTCATTGCTTTTGGTCTTCTCCAATCCCATCACGATCCGTTTCAGGATGGACGAAAAGCGATTCGATGTAGACGGTTCTTACAACGCACGTTATGAAGTCGTGAAGAAACGCATCGACAAGGCTTTCATCAAAGGCACCCAGGAGCGCATTACGTTAAAGGATACGATTACTATCGTGTATTCGCAAGCCGCCGAGCAGCAGGAATACCTACGCTATATTGCATTCTTGCAACACAAAGGTTTGCTGGGCGATACGATTGAGCAATTTGAGATTGAGGATTTACAAGGCGTTTCGGGGCTCAAAGGCATCCGCGTAAATGTGATTTTCCAGGAATTGCCCGGCCAAAAAGTATACAGTTACCAGGAATTGCTCGACGAGATCAAGAATTAACGGATCGAATAAAACGCATACACGAACGCCAACACCGAAACGATAATCCCAATCATGAAAATCGTATAAGTCGAGCGCAATAACTTGTACTTGCGGTTGAGCACCAACCCCAAGAAATACAGGTCCTTAATCATAGAATTGTACAGATAATCCTTGTCTTTCATGAGTTCATTCATGGCCCATTGGTAATCTTCGAGTGGCATCTTATGGAAGTTCCCAAAAAACAGCAGGTTGATTTTCTGCTCCTCGATTTCCTTTCTGGTAAACGAGCCGCCTGTGACTTTGGGTTTGGTAGAAAGAATCGCGAAAATAATCGAGCATACACTGAAAATAATCAGGATAAACGTAGGCACAATCAAATGCAGGTTGCCCGGACTGTCGAGTTTTGGAATCAAAGTCGACAACGAAATAGAGATGATGATGGCATTTACCGAAAGTAAAATGTTGGCCTTGCTGTCTGCAATCTGGCTGAGCCGCGTATGGTTGTTGAGCGTCACCTTGAACATTGTCTCAATCCCGCGTTCGGGTTTTTCTTCTTTTTCTACTTTCTTTCCTTTGGCCGATTTTTTAAGGTCGGCGTCGGCGAGTTGCGTGATTTTCTCCTGGAGCAATGCAATGTTAGCGTCTTTGCTCGGCTGCCATTCGGTTTGGGCCAAGTCGGTGAAATAGCGATGTTGGTGGAGTAAAAGGTTGCGGTTCGTGGTGGCCCATTCCAGGTCGGTAAAGATTTTGCCGAGTGTGAGTCGCCATTCTTCGCGCAACAACCCGCTAAGCAAGATGTAATTGGCGTCCGAAAAATGCGCCGTATCCGCGTCGCGCATGATGTTTTCGAGCGGGGTTTGTGGTTGCCAGCTCATCTTTGTGGCCAGGATTAGGTTTTCTGCCAATGCCAAGACTTCTTCTGAAGCCGGGTGTGTTTTCGCAAAATCCCGAAGCACCAAAACACTCTGTTGTTCATGCTCTTCAGGGCCTTTAGTATAACCTGTATCGTGAAACCAACCTGCGAGCAGCAACGCCTCGGTTTGCGGCAACGCAAGGTTTTCGGCCGCAATTAATTGCCCGATGGCACGCACTACACGCTGGGTATGATTAAAATTGTGATAAGTATATGAAAGAGAAAGTTTATCTTTGAAAAGGTCAAAGACAAATTGTTCGGCTTTTTGGACAAGGGTCATGGTCAAAATTTTACCTAGCCAATTTATGAAATTATTTCCTGATGTGCGGTGCGGCAATCCAATTTATATGCTGCTTGTTTTTGCTTTATTGTTGGCTTCGTGTGCCACGAACCATTCTCAATTTGGGACCCGTTTGCCTGCTACGATCAAAGATAATTTTGACAACCCAAAGACCATTTCGCATACTTTTTACCTCGTGGGCGATGCGGGAAACTCCGACCTCGAAAAACCCCAACAATTGTTCTCGGTACTCGAAGAACGCCTCTCCAAAGCCGATTCGAGCAGTACACTGATTTTTTTGGGTGACAACATCTATCCCAAAGGAATGCCCAAGAAAAGCCATCCCGATAGAAAGCTGGCCGAGGAAAAGCTCAAAAACCAACTCGAACTCGCCAAAAAATTCAAAGGAAAAACCATTTTCATTCCCGGGAACCACGATTGGTACAGTGGCATCGACGGGCTTTCGGCACAGCAGAAGATCGTCAACGACTATTTTAAAAGCAAAAAAGCGTTCCTGCCCCGAAACAATTGCGCCATTGACCACGTGGACATCAATGATAATGTGGCTTTGATCCTCATCGACAGCGAATGGTACCTCGAGGACTGGAACCAACACCCCACCATCAACGAAGATTGCGACATCAAGACGCGCGAGCAGTTTTTTCTCGAACTCGAAGACCAGATCACTAAGAACCAGAAGAAGACCACCATCATTGCGATGCACCATCCATTACTATCTAATGGTGCACACGGCGGACAATTCTCGCTCGAAAAGCAAATCTTTCCGTTCGAGAAAAGAATCCCTTTGCCCATCGTAGGTTCGATTATCAATGTGGCCCGCAAAACTTCAGGAATTAGCCCGCAGGATTTGCAGAACAAGAAATACAACGCGCTGGTCAAACGCATCAAGACGCTGATTGCCGACAAAACAAATGTCGTGGTGGTTTCGGGGCACGACCACAATTTGCAATACATCGATACCGACAACATCAAACAAATCATCAGCGGTGCCGGTTCAAAAACCCAAGCCGCGCGCGCCATCAATAAAAACGATTTCTCCTTTGGCCGTCACGGTTATGCCATGTTGCAGGTGTTGAAAACCGGAGCGTCTAAAGTGTCGTTTTTTGGCCTCGATTACAAAGGCAAGGAGGCGTTGTTGTTCAAGCAGCAGCCTTTATTCAACAGGCCAGTACCCAATTTGCGCGAGTTTCCTACTAAGTTTGCAACGTCTAAGGACACGTCGGTATACACCACCAAAATGACCACCAAAAACGGCGGCTACCGTTTTCTTTGGGGCAAGCATTACCGCAAGTACTACAGTTTGCCAATCCATTTGCGCGCCGTGAGCCTGGACACACTTTACGGTGGGCTCAAACCCACTATAGAAGGTGGCGGCCACCAATCGCGCTCACTGCGGCTCGAAGACAAGAACGGTCGCGAATTCGTGATGCGGGCGCTGCGTAAAAGTGCCACGCGTTTCCTGCAATCGGTGGCGTTCAAGGACCAATCGGTTGAGAAAGATTTTCGCGATACCTACGCCGAGAATTTCATCATGGATTTTTACACGACGGCACACCCTTATACGCCATTGGTGGTGGCGAGAATGGCCGATCGGGTTGGGGTAAACCATACGAATCCTGCGATGTTTTATGTGCCCAAGCAAAATACGCTCGGGCTTTTCAATGAAGAGTTTGGCAATGAGATTTATTATATCGAGGAGCGTCCGATGGACAAATTCTCGAATCTGGCAAGCTTCGGAAAACCACCCAAAATTGTAAATACCGATGATGTCTTGGCCAACATCGACGATGATGAAAAATACGAAATCGACGAGAAGGCCTATATCCGCGCACGGCTGTTTGACATGCTCATCGGCGATTGGGACCGTCACGAAGACCAATGGCGTTGGGGCGAATTCAAAGAGAAGGACAAGGTGATTTACCGACCGATTCCACGTGACCGCGACCAGGCGTTTACCAAATTTGATGGGAACCTGCTTTCGATTTTGATGAACATTCCGGCTTTGCGTCACATGAAAAGCTTTGGTCCGCATTTAAAGAATGTCAAGTGGTTCAACCGTGCGGCGTACAACCTCGATCAGGCGTTTGTAACCAAAGCCGATGAAAAGGCATGGACAGAACAAGCGCAGTACATCATGAAAAATCTGTCGGAATCGGATATAGACAAAGCTTTTGCCAACCTGCCAAAGGAACTCAAGGACGGTACGAGCGACCGCATCAAACTGCAGCTCAAAATTCGCAAGACACACTTGGCGAAATATGCGCGCGAATACTACAAGACATTGATGCGAACGGTTTTGGTTGTGGGCACAGAAAAGAAAGACAAATTCGTAATCACGCGACTGGGCAATGCCACCAAGGTGCAAACCTACCGCATGAAAAAAGAAGGCGAAAAGCTGGTAGCAGAACGAACCTATAACGGCCATGAAACCAAAGAACTCTGGATTTACGGTTTGGGTGACGATGATTTTTTTGAAGTCAAAGGCAAGGGCAGCAAAATCAAGATCAGGCTTTTGGGCGGACAAAACACCGATGCTTATTACATCCTGAACGGCAAACGCGTCACGATTTACGATTTCAAATCCAAGAAAAACAATTTCTTTAATGAAGGCAAGGCCAAGATGGCACTGTCGGATGAATACGAAGTGAACACGTATGATTACAAAAAGCCCAAGTACAATGTATTTGCAGGGTATCCGCTGATCGGGTTCAACCCTGATGACGGCGTAAAAATAGGAGGTGTGGTCAATTATATGGTGAACGGATTCAACCGTTTTCCCTATACACAGCGCCATTCGGTAAAGGGCAATTATTATTTCGCGACGAGCGGATATGAATTGTCGTACAAAGGTATTTTTCCGCACCTGATTGGCAAATGGGATTTTATTGTAGACGCAGCCTACACCAGCCCGAACTTCACTGCCAACTTCTTTGGGTTTGGCAATGAAACCCTCAACGACCATAAAAAAAGCAAAGAACTCGACTACAACCGCGTGAAAATCCGCACCATCAAAGCCACGCCTTCGTTGCGTTGGGTTGGTGAGCATGGCGCGTCGGTGGTGACCAAATTGTCGTTTGAACGGATTTCGGTCGACCGATCACCCAACCGTTACATCTCGCAGCCTTTTGTCATCAACGCCGATGTTTTCGATTACAAAAATTTTGGCGACTTCAATGCCGAGTATACGTTTGAAAACTACGACAACAACTCCAACCCAACCTTGGGCATGCAGTTCTCGTTGCTCGGCGGTTTTAAAATGAACATTGACCAAACCGATCGCCGCTTCCCTTACGCCGAAAGCACTTTGGGATTGACGTGCAAACTCATCCCAGACGGCAAACTCGTGTTGGCCACTGTGCTCAAAGCAAGGGCGTTGTTCGACGACCAGTACGAATTCTACCAAGCCGCTACCGTAGGCGGTGACACCGATTTGCGCGGCTACCGCAACCAGCGGTTCTCAGGCAAGCAGTCGTATTACCAGAGTACCGATGTGCGTTGGAACCTGGGCAAACTCCAAAACGGATTTGCGCCCATCAGCTACGGGGTTTTCAGCGGATTCGATTACGGCAGGGTTTGGCTCAAAAATGAAAACTCAGACCAATGGCACCACTCGTTTGGCGGTGGGATTTGGTTCAATGGCGTGAATTTACTCACCGCGAAATTCTCGTATTTCCGTTCGGGTGATGGCGGTAGGATTTCGGCCGGTTTAGGGTTTGGATTTTAATTGATCCAGGTCGAGCAGGTAGAGTTTTCCTCCATTTTTCTTTTTGCGCTCGTCGGTTACGTAGAGTTTGCTGTTGCCGGCAAAGCAGATACCTTCTTTGTGCGAATGATCGCCAAAATCGATTTGCTGTACTTTTCCGCCAAACCAATTATCCTTTTTAAAATCGGAGAAAATCCAGGCATGGCTTGCGCTCAACAAAGCGATTTTTTTTCCGTTGCGGCTGATGTCGGCGCTGGTCACAGCACACGACCTAAAATCGGGACAGGTGATGAACGATCCGACTTTTTTTGCCGCATGGTTTCCCGGCAAGTTGGGAACTGTGTAGAGTGAGGTAGCACCATCCGAAGCCGAACTCCTGTTTTTGGTAAACAAATAAAAAGTACCGTTGGATTCAAAAAAAGCCTCGAGGTCGTAGAATTGTTCGGAGGTTTTGGGCGGAAACTCGGTTTGTTCGGGATAGAAAAAAGTGGTCTGCTGCGACGGTTGCACTTCGTCCTTGCCTAAATCGGCGGCGTTGACTTTATAAATACAGAGGTCTTTGCGCACATTGTCGTTGTTCCCGAAATCACCAATGTAAAGATTGCCTTCTTTATCCGATGTCAGTTCTTCCCAATCTTCATTGGTTGCCGCTACCGCAATCGTGCGCAACAAAGTTCCTTTGGCATCGAAAGCATACAGTTTAGGCGCGTTGCCGTGGTCCTCAACCGTCCAGATGAGGTCGGATTTTGGCGTTACTTCTACGGCGGATACTTCCTTGAGTTCTTGCGGAAATTCAAACAAAGTTTGCAATACGCCCGAATCCGACTGGCAGGAAATCAGGAAAAAGACCAGCAGGATTATTTTTATGGTGTGTTTCATCGCGTTGATAATTGGTAAAACAAATATAATAGGGATGATTCTATCGGCGACGGAATTTACTTAACTTTAGGAAAAATAAAATTATGATACCAGCAAAAGGATACTCCGCGCAGAGCCCCACTTCAGATTTAGCGCCTTGGCAGTTTGAACGACGCGAACTCAAACCACACGACGTACAATTCGACATTCAATATTGCGGGGTTTGCCATAGCGACTTGCACCAAATCAAGGACGACTGGGCACCGGGCATTTTCCCGATGGTTCCCGGACATGAAATAGTTGGAACCGTAGTAGCTGTTGGAAGCCACGTGACCAAGTTTAAAATCGGAGACCTTGCCGGAACCGGTTGCCTCGTAGATTCGTGCCGCGTCTGCGAAAATTGCGAGCAAGGCCTTGAGCAGTATTGCCTCAACGGCAGTTCGGCTACCTACAATGGCTACGAACAAGACCGTAAAACGCCCACTTATGGCGGCTATTCCAATACCATCGTCGTGCATGAGGATTTTACGCTGCACATTCCACACAAACTAGATTTGGCAGCGACCGCACCTTTGTTGTGCGCCGGCATTACGACTTATTCGCCGCTTCGCCACTGGAAGGTGGGCAAAGGACACAAACTCGGCGTGCTTGGTTTGGGCGGTTTGGGCCATATGGCGGTAAAATTCGGGGTAGCATTTGGTGCTGAGGTTACCGTTTTGAGTACGTCGCCCGAGAAAGAAACCGACGCCCGCAGGCTTGGTGCACATAAATTTATCGTCACCAAAGACGAAGAGCAGGTTAAGAATGCCAAAGGCTATTTCGATTTTATCCTCGACACCGTTTCGGCGCCACACGATATGAGCATGTACCTGACGATGCTCAGGACCAATGGTGTACATATTTGCGTGGGCGCGCCATCCGAGAGTTATTCGGTACATCCGTTTAAGATCATCAGTGGCAGGAAAAGCCTCGCGGGTTCGGGAATCGGCGGTTTGCCCGAAACCCAGGAAATGCTCGACTTTTGTGCCCAACACGGCATCGTTTCAGACATCGAGCTCATCGACATCAAAGACGTCACCCACGCGTACGACCGAATGGTCAAAGGCGACGTGCGTTACCGTTTTGTCATCGACATGGCCACACTTTAAGACATCAGCCCTTTTAACGAAGGGCTTTTTTAATGGGATTCTTTGAGTTTTTCGAGGATGTCGTTGGTAGAATCTTCAGAATAAATGCCATATCCGTTGACCAAAATCCCTTTTATTGAGCGGTCGGCGGATGAGATTGCGTAAAGCATGGCTTGGTCTGACGGGTCTTCATCCACATCAAAACGGAACGATTTGTCGATGACAAACTCGGTATGTTTGAATTCATGAAGCCCCGAACCGCTTTTGAGGATGTTGTTGTGGATGTTGAAATCTTCGGTGTAGCCTTGGTTTTGTAAGGCAGTAACCGCTTCTGATAAGGTGTCGTAAGCTTCCATGTTTATTGGTTTTTATCGTTTATTGTATTGTGTATTTGGGTGACTACTTTTGCCGGGGTGAGTTTGAGGAACAACACCATGCCGCAAAACAATGCCGAGACCGAATTGCAGACTATCAACGGCACGTCGCTTCTCATGCATCCGTAGATTACCCAAAGGATCAAACCGGCCAAAAGCAGGCTGTAAGTCACGGCCGATACACTTTTGGTGTCTTTGGTTCGGATAATCTTAAAGGCCTGTGGAATATTGGAGACCATGGTTAACAAGGCCGCAGCGTATCCGGTAATTTGCATCAAGTCCATAGCCATAAAAGTAAACAATTTGACAGCCAAATCCTTATGGATTTCTACCTGCAGCATTACAGAATTTCAAGCCCTGATGCGCCCTGAGATTATCCAAAACAAAACCCAAAATATAAAGTTTTTAAAAATTTAACTTGCGTTTACCGATTAGTGTCGTATATTTGCCACCGAAACAGCGCGGGATAGAGCAG
>DLHP01000017.1:0-41617 GCA_002483285.1 Flavobacterium sp. UBA7665 | reverse complement strand
TTCGAGTCCTGTTCCCGCTACTAAATCGAAAGGCTCCAAAGAAATTTGGAGCCTTTTTTTATGTGCTGATTTTTTTATTTCCTTTTTGTATTAACTTTAAAACATCAAATAACCTAAATTCCTTAAAGTATGAAAAAAATGATGTTGCTAATGTGCTGCGTGCCGCTCTTGGCCGTAGCCCAACAAAAACCAAAATTGCCTTGCGCCATCAATCTCAGCGGCTCGATTTCAGAGCAAAGCCTGGCCGGGTTTAGTCTTGAGCATGCTGTAGAAAATTCTAAAAAGGATTCGCTCGGATTTAAGCAATCGAAAATTGCGCAGTTCAGTTACGCCATGAGCAGTTTAGATTTGCCGTTTACGCCTTCTATCGACGGGCAAGGCGCGCAGATCGACCTGGGGAACCGTACTTATTTCAATAAAAAGGCTTGGAATGGCTTGTACCTGCAAAATACCGGAACTATCGGCGCCGTCTGGTTTAAAGAGAATATACTAGGCACCAGCGTGGGCGGCCGTTACGCTTACTGGAGTTTATTCAACCCCGATTTGGGTTACAAACTCCAACTCGGTCATTTCCTAATCGATCCATCGGTAGGTTTCATTTGGAAATGGGAAATCAAAGGAAGCGCACGTCACGGGGTCGACAATAAGAATTTCGACAACTTCAACCCACGTTTCGGCCTCAAAATCGGCTACACGATCAACTAAAAACCAAGCCTCTGTAATCAGGGGCTTTTTTATGTCGGCATCGATAGACTTTGATAACTTTCCCAAAAAAACAAAACGCAACGATATCTGCCGTATATTTGCACCCGCAACGGCGAGAAGCCAAGCGATACAACGTTAAAATATTGAATATGACCCATAAAGCCGGATTCGTCAACATCATCGGAAACCCCAACGTAGGCAAATCGACACTCATGAATGCCTTTGTTGGCGAGCGTTTGTCGATCATCACCTCCAAAGCGCAAACCACCAGGCACCGCATCCTGGGCATCGTCAATGGCGAGGATTTCCAGATGGTCTTATCCGACACGCCGGGAATTATCAAGCCTGCGTATGAAATGCAGGAATCGATGATGCAATTCGTGAAATCGGCGTTTGAAGATGCCGACGTGCTCCTTTATATGGTCGAGATCGGCGAGCGCGAACTCAAAGACGAAGCGTTCTTTAACAAAATCATCCACGCCAATATTCCCGTGTTGTTGCTGCTCAATAAGATCGACAATTCTAACCAGGAACAACTCGAGGAACAAGTGGCTTTCTGGACCGAGAAAGTACCGAATGCCGAGATTTTTCCGATTTCTGCACTCAAGAATTTCAACGTTCCCGAAGTGTTTGCGCGCATCCTGGCGCTGCTGCCCGAATCGCCGGCATTCTATCCCAAAGACCAACTTACCGACAAACCCGAACGCTTCTTTGTCAACGAAACCATCCGCGAGAAAATCCTGTTGCATTACAGCAAGGAAATTCCGTATTCGGTAGAAATCGTGACCGAGGAGTTTGTTGAAGACGACGATATCATCCGCATCCGTTCGCTGATTATGGTAGAGCGCGACACCCAAAAAGGCATCATCATCGGCCACAAAGGCGCCGCTTTGAAAAGGGTAGGAGTAGAATCGCGTGCCGATTTAGAGAAATTCTTTGGCAAGCAAATCCATATTGAATTGTACGTCAAGGTCAATAAAGACTGGAGAAGCAACGCCAACCAACTCAAGCGTTTCGGTTACAACAACTAGATAAAATCCATAAAAAAACTCTAGATACTACGGCTATTTCAGCGTTGGTATCTGGAGTTTTTTGTTGGCGTGCCCCTGCGGGTCAGGCTCTCCGCGCTACGCGGTAGCTTGCTGCGATCCTTCACGCAAACAACACCCGGCTAAGCCGCGGCAATATGGTCTACAAACTCGTGCAGTTTTTCAATCTGCCGTTTGCCTTTCTTCTTAAAATTCTCCGACAACAAATGGATGACAAACCACACGGTCACCATCGCAAACATTAAAAACAATTCGGGGTTGAAGTTCCAGCCTGCGTCGTATTTGAAATAAGCGACCACCAATGCCACCAGGAAAATAAACGCACTGGCAATTTGCGTGACCACAAAGGCAATCCAGAGCAATGGGTTTTCGGCAAATTCCCCTTTAATGAAGGTTTTGTCGTCGGCATCGATCAGTCTCAAATGCAACATCGGTGAAAAGTATTGCTGTTTCTTCTCGCCCAATTCTACCCAAATGTGGTTGCCGTTGCTGCGGATATCAAATTCTTCTTTATCAGATTTGATTTTTTCACAACTGGCCTTGATTTCCTCTTTGGTCTTTGGCGTGGCTTTTTCAAAACGCGTGTGGAATTTGTTTCCGGTTTTCATAGCGGGTCAGATTTAGGTTCGCATTTCAAAACGTCACTTTGGGAATTAATATTTGTTAAATTAGGTTAAACCTATCCTAAATAAAAAAATACTGGATTTTCACTTCTTTAGCCCTACCTTTGCAAAAAATTGGAGCACGCATCATGAATAACATTGTAGCCATAGTAGGAAGACCAAACGTAGGCAAATCTACGTTGTTTAACCGATTGATTCAGAGAAGGGAAGCGATTGTCGACTCGGTTTCGGGTGTTACCCGCGACCGCAATTACGGCAAGAGCGAATGGAATGGGAAAGAGTTTTCGGTAATCGATACCGGTGGTTACGTTCGCGGCTCCGACGATGTTTTTGAGGGCGAAATCCGCAAACAGGTAGAACTCGCAATCGATGAAGCCGACGTCATCATCTTCGTGGTCGACGTCGAGGAAGGCATTACGCCAATGGACGAAACCGTTTCTAAGTTGCTCCGCAAAGTTACCAAGCCGGTTTTATTGGCCGTGAACAAAGTAGACAATGCGATGCGCGAGAAAGACGCGATTGAATTCTACAACCTTGGGCTTGGCGATTATTATACGTTTGCCAGTATTTCAGGAAGCGGAACCGGCGATTTGCTCGATGCTTTAATCGAAGCGTTCCCTATAAAACCAGAACCTGTCCAGGAAGAAGTGCCATTACCGCGTTTTGCCGTAGTCGGACGTCCAAATGCCGGGAAATCGAGTTTCATTAACGCGCTTATCGGCAAGGAAAGATTCATGGTGACCGATATTGCAGGAACCACGCGTGACGCCATAGATACCAAATTCGACCGTTTTGGGTTTGAGTTCAACCTCGTAGACACGGCCGGAATCCGTCGTAAGGCGAAGGTGAAGGAAGATTTAGAGTTTTATTCGGTCATGCGTTCAGTTCGTGCCATTGAACATGCCGACATCTGTATATTGATTATTGACGCGACGCGTGGTTTTGAAGGCCAGGACCAGAGTATTTTTTGGCTCGCCGAAAAGAACCGCAAAGGTGTTGTGATTTTGGTGAACAAATGGGATTTGGTCGAGAAAGACACGATGTCCACTCGCGATTACGAAGCCAAGATCCGCAAGGAACTCGAACCGTTTACCGACGTGCCTATTTTGTTTGTATCGGCATTGACCAAACAAAGATTGCTCAAAGCGCTC
Source organism: Flavobacterium sp. UBA7665 (assembly GCA_002483285.1). Classification (GTDB taxonomy): domain Bacteria; phylum Bacteroidota; class Bacteroidia; order Flavobacteriales; family Flavobacteriaceae; genus Flavobacterium. The sequence goes on along the minus strand of DLHP01000017.1, from coordinate 38,089 downwards.
GAAGCCGCCGTGCAGGTTTTTGAAAGCCGCAAACAACGCATCCCAACTTCTAAATTCAACGATTACATGCTCAAGGTCATCGAGGGATATCCGCCACCTGCCTTGAAAGGGAAATACGTCAAAATCAAGTATTGCATGCAGTTGCCAACGCCAACGCCGCAGTTTGTATTTTTTGCGAACCTGCCGCAATATGTGAAGGACGCTTACAAACGATTCCTCGAAAACAAAATCAGGGAAAACTGGGATTTCTCGGGTGTGCCTATCGACATTTATATCCGCGAAAAATAAGCTTTGATTGATTAACCCTGTTTTGGGTAATCTTCGTACCAATCAGAAAAGGTTTTCTTGGTGGTGAACGGTTCCTTGAGGACTTTTACCACCATGTAAGGCACCATTACGATTCCTATAGCGAACATCGCCAGTACGAAATCAATCGGCATATTGGCCCACACCATCACGATAAATACAAGTACAAACGCAGTGGTAAGCCAGACGGTTTTAATTGCTGTTGTCATAATATTGGTTTTTAGAAACCTAAAATTACGCTTGCACAAAAAGATAACTGTTACAGGATTACAAGCTTATCGTATGGATTTTAAATTTTTCTCGAATACGATTGTAAGAAATTTTTGTATGTCAGACTAAATCCCTTATTTCGTGGTCATCAATACAAACCGCAACCTCTCTTTCATGTCAAAGCTTTACTTTGTGCTGCTACTCATAAGTTGTAGCGTCACGTCATTTTCACAGAATATCACTATCAAGGGAAAGATTCTCGACAGCAAAACACAGGTTCCGCTAGAATCGGCGACAGTTTACCTTTCGCGGGTTTCCGATTCAACGGTTGTCGATTACACGATTACAGACAAAAATGGCGGATTTGCCATCAGCACCAAGAAAATTACCAAACCGGTTTTTCTCAAAGTTTCGTATATCGGCTACCAAACCTATAAACAACAACTCGAGTCTATTGTCACCGACAAAGATTTCGGAACGCTCAGGATGGCCGAAAACGGCAATACTTTGGGTGAAGTGGTCGTGAAAAGTGAAGCGCCGCCCATCCGCATCAAAAAGGACACGCTCGAATTCAACGCATCATCATTCAAGCTCAGGCCCGATTCTAATGTAGAAACACTGCTCAAGCAATTGCCCGGCGTAGAAATCGACGAACAAGGCAAGATCAAGGTCAACGGTAAAGACGTGAATCAGGTGCTCGTGAACGGTAAACCGTTTTTTGACAAGGACGGGAAAATTGCGCTGCAAAGCCTGCCGTCGGACATCATCAACAAAGTACAGGTTACCGACACCAAAACCAGGAAGGAAGAACTCACCAAACAGGCCGCGAGTTCTAACAACGCCAGCATCAACCTCACCATCGATGAGGACAAAAACAAAGGGCTTTTTGGCAAGTTCATGGGTGGTTATGGCAGCGACAAACGCTATGAAAGCAGTGCGCTTGTGAATTACTTCAAGAACAAACGCAAGATCAGTTTGCTGGCTTCGTCCAACAATATCAATTCTACGGGATTCTCGATGGATGAGATTTTCGACAATATGGGCGGCGGACGCAATGTGTCGTATTTCTTTAACAATGATGACAATTCGTACGGCATCGGGAATCTAAGGTTTGGCGGCGGCAAAGGCATCATCCAATCCAATATGGTTGGAATCAATTATGCCGATGAATGGTTCAAGGGATTCGATGGCAATGGCGCTTATTTCTACTCCGGGACCAACGCCAACAACAGCAACCGCACACGCCTTGTGAATTTATTGCCGAGCGGAAACCTCACCACCGTTTCAAATGGCAATACGCATGAGGAACGCGACGGGCACAATTTCACGTTCAACTTTGACTATAAGATCGACTCTACGGCTACCATCAATGTGGCGCCTAAGTTCTCTACGTCAAAAGCCAGTAATGTTGGGAATTCTTACCAATCCACTTATGACGACAACGGGCAATTGCTCAATGACAACAGTGCGCAGACGGCGGATGCGGTGAATAAGACCAATTTCAACAATACGGTCAATTTCAATAAGGCGTTCAAACGCAAAGGGCGGTTTGTCAATGTGTTTTTGGAGAACATCAACACAGCCGAGGACGGCGAGGCGATCAACAAATCGGCCACCCAGTTTTACCAGGATGCCACGCCCGATGACGTTCGCAACCAAGACCGGAAGACGCGCAAAATCAGCGATTCCTACGCCACCGAAATAGAGTATGCAGAGCCTGTGACCGATTCGATGCAGGTAAAACTGGGTGTGTATGCTCGTTTTGAAAAGACCACCGACGACCGAAAGGTTTTTGACTTCAACTCGGTTACGCAGTCCTACTCGGATGTCAATGCGTTGCAATCTAATTTCTGGAGTTCTACCACCAAACTCGTGACACCAAAGACCGGCTTTTCTATACAACGCAAAAAGTTCGATTTGAGCCTTTCTGCCGGAACGACCATAACGGGTTATGACAATTCGTCGCTGTACTTAGGCAACAAAACCGACCTGAACAAAAATTATATTTTCCCTTATGCCTCGGCTTACGGAAGTTTTAGGTTTACCAAATCGGCCTCGCTTTGGGTGAACTACGAATACCTGGCGAGTTTCCCAACGGCCGAACAGTTTTTGCCCGTAGAAAACCTAACGGATCCACTCAATACCTATATCGGGAATCCCAACCTGGGGCTTAACGAAACGCACAATGTCAATATGAATTTCAACAATTATGACTATGCCACGCGGTCGGGTTACGGCGTTTATGTGGGCGGGCAATTTAACGGCAACGAGATTGTTTCTTCTACCGTGTACAGCGCCAGCGGAAAACGTACAACGACCTATGCCGATGTTTCGGGCACTTACGAAACTTGGTATGGCGTGCGATGGAACAAAACCTACAAAAGCAACGCACATACATTTAAGTTCGTGCTCGCTTTCAATCCCGGATTGGCCAAATCGAAAGGATTTACCGATGGGAAATTGTTTGAAGCCCAGTCGTTACGTTTGAGTCCGCGGATGAATTTCACTTATGAATACGGCGAACTGCTCACGATCAACCCGTCGTATAACCTCACTTACAACCAGACCGATTACAGCAATTACCTAGTGACGTCGGCTGCGACCGTAGTGCATAAATTCAATTTGCAGACCACCAACTATTGGCCCAAGAATTGGGTTTTTGGCAATGACTTTGGCTACACCTACAACTCCAATATCGCTGATGGTTTCAAAAAAGATTTCTATTTGTGGAACTCGAGCCTGGCGTATAGTTTTTACAAAAAGAAAATCACCGCCAAAGTCAAGGTGTACGATTTGCTCAACCAGAACCAAGCCACCACAAGACGCATTACGCCTACGAGCATCCGTGATGAAGAAAACGTGGTGTTAAAACGGTATGCGATGTTTTCACTATCGTATAAGATCGAGAAATTTGCGGGTAAGGAAAAACCTGACCGTGGGAGTAGGTTTATGCATTAAGAAGCAAAGATCGCTGCGCTGCGAAATAAAAAATCCTGATTTTTGGTCAGGATTTTTTGTTTTTATTTACCAACTTCCGCTACTTCCGCCACCGCTAAATCCGCCGCCGCCAAAGCCGCCACCGAATCCACCGCCGCCGAATCCGCCGCCCGAAGAACCTCCGAAACCTCCAAATCCGCCGCCACCGCTATTCCTGCCGAGGCTGCTTAAGATGATCACATCAAGCAGGCTGGGCCCACCGCCCGAGTTACCTGAGTTGCCGCCGTTGTTTTTGCGTCGCGAGATTAACACGAGCAGGATGATGACTACGATGATGATAGGCAAAATAGGAATGCCTTTAGATTTATTGCTTTTTCTTTCGCCTTTGTATTTGCCTTTGAAAACGTCGAACAACGCGTCGGCGCCTTTGTCAAGCCCGTTGTAGTAACTGCCGGCTTTGAATTCGGGGACGATGATGTTTCTGATGATTTCACCTCCGATTCCCGCAGTAAGTTTGTCTTCAAGTCCATAACCGGGCATGATGGCAATCTTACGTTCGTTTTTGGCCACAAGGATGATCACGCCGTTGTCTTCCTTAGATTGTCCGATACCCCATTTTTGTGCCCAGTTCGTTGCCAAAACCATCTCGTCCTCGTTCTTGAGGGTTTCAATTGTGATCGCTACAATTTGCGTGGAGGTCGAGTCAGAATAGCGAACAAGTTTTTCTTCGAGTTGTTTCTTTTCTAAAGGATTTAACAGGTTGGCATAATCGTAAACTGAGGTCTGCACTGACGGTTTTTCGGGAATGTCAAACTGTGCGAACCCGAATTGCGCAAACAACAAACAGACGAACATTTGCACGAAAGCCGCAGTTTTCATTTTTGGTAAAGCCATTATCCTTTAGAAATTTCGTTTGTTAATTCGTCGGTATCGTCGTGGGCACAAGGGAAATAGTGCTGCAGTTCTGCACCGGCTTTCGATATGCCTTCAACAAGCCCTTGTTTGAAATGGCCATTTTTAAAATGTGCCGCCATGATTTCTTTGGTGCTGTCCCAAAAATTATCGGCTACCAAATCGTTGATGCCTTTGTCGCCGCAGATTGCAAATGCATGATCATCTACGGCAACGTAAATCAACACGCCATTTTTGAGCGCGGTTTTGTCCATCTCCAAAAAATGAAAAACTTCCATGGCGCGGTCCATTGCGCTCATGGAAGTAGTTCTTTCTATGTGTACCCGAATTTCACCCGAAGTTTCTTTCTCGGCGAGGCGAATGGCTTCGACTATGGCGCGTTCTTCTTCCTGCGTTAAAAAATCTTCAACTTTAGACATTGGGTGTTGGGTTAAAATTTAACTTCGACAGGTTTTTCTGCACCGGCTACCGATTTGAAATACGGTTTCTCTGCATAGCTGCCCAAGAAAAGGCTTTGTGGCATGGCCAGTACGTAACCGTTATAGGATTGTACCGATTCGTTGAAACGGGTCCTTGCGGTCAGGATTTGGTTTTCTGTGCTCGACAACTCATCCTGTAATTTCAGGAAGTTCGCGTTGGCTTTAAGCTCTGGGTATCTTTCCACGCTCACCAACAATCTGCCTAAAGTAGAGGAAACACCCGATTGCGCTTGTTGGAATTGCGTCAATTGTTCTGGCGTAATGTTGGTTGGGTCTACTGTAACCGATGTCGCTTTGGCACGTGCCTCAATAACGGCTGTCAGGGTTCCTTTTTCAAAATCGGCGGCACCTTTTACGGTGTTCACCAAATTTCCGATCAAATCATTTCTTCTTTGGTAAGCGGTTTCAACATTTCCCCATTCCTTACCAACGGCTTGGTTGTAGCGCAAAGCCGAGTTTTTAACTCCCATAACCCATAGTCCGATGACAATGATGACACCTACTATAATAATCCAAGGCAAAAATTTTCTCATGTTTGTTTAATTTAGATTTATTGATGATTTATAATTCGTTTTTGATACTCAACAATTGTGCCTTGATACTTTCAAGCTTATTGATGATCTCAAATTTATCGAGTGTTTTTTTCTGGCCTTCCTTGAGATGCGTTTTCGCGCCCTCAAGCGTAAAACCGCGTTCCTTGACCAAATGGTAAATGAGTTGCAGGTTTTTGACATCTTCTTGCGTGAACATGCGGTTGCCTTTGGCATTTTTTCTGGGTTTGAGGATGTCGAATTCCTTGTCCCAAAAACGTATTAGCGAGGCGTTAACGTTAAAAGCCTTGGCGAGTTCGCCGATGCTGAAATATCTTTTATCTGGAGAAAGTTCTATGTGCATTAGTCTAATGATTGGTTTTCCTGGTTGGCTAATTTAGCAATTACGACGTACTCTGCCGCCGAAATGTTTCCGTAATAAAAATTAAGCGGGTTCACGACCTCACCGCCTTTGTGTACTTCATAGTGCAAATGTGGCGCTTCTGATCGGCCGGTAGAGCCCACAAACCCAATGACATCGCCACGTTTCACGCGTTGTCCGGCGCGGCAATTGTATTTGCTCAAATGCCCGTACAACGTTTCGTATCCAAAACCATGGCGGATGACAACGTGGTTGCCATAACCCGATGCCGTATTGTCAGCCCGTTCTACCACACCGTCGCCTGTGGCATAAATCGGTGTGCCGCTGCGTGCCGAGAAATCCATGCCCGCATGAAACTTACGCACCTTGGTAAACGGGTCGCTGCGGTACCCAAAACCCGACGCGACTGCGCGCAGGTTCTCATTTTTTACAGGCTGTATGGCCGGAATCGCTTCGAGCAGTTTATTTTTTTCTTTGGCGAGTTTCAAAATCTCATCGAGTGACTTGGATTGGATCACAAGTTCCTTTGAAATCCTATCCACGCGTTTCGAGGTGTTGATCACCAATTCAGAATTGTTGTAACCTTCCAGTTCCTGGTAACGGTTTACGCCGCCAAAACCGGCTTTGCGTTGTTCGTCTGGAATTGGGGAAGTGTTAAAATAGGTGCGGTAGAGGTTATTGTCGCGCTCTTCAACGCCTTGCAGCACTTCCTCGATCTGGTCCATTTTTTTATTGAGGATGTTGTAGCGGATCTTGAAATTCTCAATCTCACGCGCCTGCAAACGGTCTTTGGGTGTTTCAAAAAACGGCGTGTTGAGCAAAATAATGAAAGCCAGTACGCCAAACAAGCCCGAAGAAAGCAAAAACAGCGCGGCATAACCAAACTTCGTCGATTTTTTGGTCTTTATTTTCCGATACGCCAGATTTTCCGAATCGTAATAATATTTTACCTTCGCCATGTTTTAAAAAATCCTATTTTTGCACCTCTAAAAGGGTAGGTCCGAACAAATTTAAAGAAATGTTTTTTTGTTTCGCCGCTTTTTTGTGAATATTAAGAAATAGGTACAAGGTGCAGGCTGCAAGGTGCAGGGAAACCATAAGTTCTCGAACCTTCAACCCTGAACCCTGAACCCTGAACCCAAAGACATGAAATCACAAGACGTCAGACAACAATTCCTCGATTTTTTCCAAAGCAAAGGCCATCTCATCGTTCCATCGGCGCCCATCGTTTTAAAAGACGACCCGACGCTGATGTTCAACAACTCTGGAATGGCACAATTCAAAGAGTATTTCCTGGGCAACGGAACACCAAAATCAAAACGCATCGCCGATACGCAAAAATGTTTGCGCGTTTCCGGAAAGCACAACGATTTGGAAGAAGTTGGTATCGATACTTACCATCACACGATGTTCGAGATGCTCGGCAACTGGTCCTTTGGCGATTACTTCAAGAAAGAAGCAATCCATTGGGCGTGGGAATTATTGACTGAGGTTTATAAAATCGACAAAGACATTTTGTACGTCACGGTTTTCGAAGGCTCGGAAGAAGAAAGCGTGCCTTTCGACCAGGAAGCGTACGATATCTGGAAAACGTTAATTGCAGAAGACAGGATTCTTTTAGGAAATAAGAAAGACAATTTCTGGGAAATGGGCGACCAAGGACCGTGTGGGCCATGTTCAGAAATCCATGTCGACATCCGCTCGGCCGAGGAGAAAGCTTTAAAACCAGGAAAGGAACTCGTCAACAACGACCATCCGCATGTGGTAGAAATCTGGAACAATGTGTTCATGGAATTCAACCGCAAAGCCGACGGTTCACTAAAAAAATTACCCGCACAACACGTAGACACCGGAATGGGATTCGAGCGCCTGTGTATGGTCTTACAAGGCGTCCAATCCAATTACGACACCGATGTGTTTACGCCGCTGATTCAGAAAATCGAAAGCGTGACGGAATCCAAATACACCATGAAAGCGTCTAACGACGACGAAGAAAAAGTCAATATCGCCATCCGCGTCATCGCCGATCACGTTCGTGCGGTAGCCTTCGCCATCGCCGACGGACAACTGCCGTCTAATACCGGCGCCGGTTACGTAATCCGCAGGATTTTGCGTCGCGCCATCCGTTACGGTTTTACGTTTTTGAAAACCAAGGAAGCGTTCATTTACCAATTGGTAGATACGCTCGCCAACCAAATGGGCAGCGCGTTCCCTGAGATTGTGTCGCAGAAAAATCTTGTGATGAATGTGATCCGCGAAGAAGAAAATTCGTTTTTGCGCACACTCGACCAAGGTTTGCAGTTGCTCGAAAATGTCATCACCGACACCGAAGGCAAAACCGTTTTGGGCAGCAAAGCTTTTGAATTGTATGATACCTTTGGGTTCCCAATCGATTTGACCGCGCTCATTTTGCGCGAAAGGAATTACGAACTCGACGAACAAGGTTTTGAAAGGGCGATGTTCGAGCAGAAAACCCGTTCACGCGCCGCATCCGAAGTTTCTACCGACGACTGGACGATTTTGGTCGAAGGCAATACCGAAACTTTTGTAGGATATGATTTGCTCGTCAACGAAGTCAGGATCACGCGTTACCGCTCGGTCGATTCTAAAAAAGACGGGAAACTGTACCAGCTTGTCCTCGACAGCACGCCATTTTACCCTGAAGGCGGCGGACAGGTGGGCGACAAGGGCGTTCTATCGACACCCAACCAAGACATTCAGATCATCGATACCAAAAAAGAAAACAACCTGATTTTGCATTTGGCCAAAGAACTGCCCGAGAATGTCAATGGCACATTCATCGCCAAAGTCGATCAGGATTTGCGCCTGAGCACTTCTAAAAACCATACGGCCACACACCTCATGCACCAAGCGTTGCGCTCTATTTTAGGAACGCACGTCGAGCAGAAAGGATCGCTTGTGGCGCCCAATTACCTGCGTTTCGACTTTTCGCACTTCGCCAAATTGACCGATATGGAACTGCAGCAGGTAGAGGATTTTGTAAATGCCAGAATCCAGGAGCATTTGCCACTTGAAGAAAGACGCAGCATTCCGTTCCAACAAGCGGTCGATGAAGGCGCGATGGCATTGTTCGGTGAAAAATACGGTGACAATGTACGCGCCATCAAGTTCGGGAAAAGCATGGAATTGTGTGGCGGTATCCATGTGAGCAATTCGGCCGACATCTGGTATTTCAAGATTGTCAGTGAAAGCGCCGTCGCGGCAGGAATTCGTCGTATTGAGGCGATTACCGGCGATGCGGTACGGGAGTTTTTTTCGTCGCATGAAACAATGCTCAATGAGATCAAATTAGCACTCAAAAATCCGCAGGATACTTTGAAAGCGGTGGTTTCTTTGCAGGAAGACCACACCCGGCTTACCAAACAAATCGAGGCTTTGATGAAAGACAAAGTCAAGAATATGGTTTCTGAAATCGTTCCACAGTTGCAGGACATCAACGGCGTTAGGTTCCTCGCCAAACTCGTTGACCTCGATGCGAATGGTGCGAAAGATCTCGCTTATGAAATTGGCAATACAGCCAAAAACATCTTCCTCGTGCTGGCCACGGCGACCGATGACAAACCGATGCTGACCTGTTACATCTCTAAGGAATTGGTGGCCGAAAGAAATCTCAACGCAGGGCAAGTCGTGCGTGAATTGGGCAAATACATCATTGGCGGCGGCGGCGGACAACCGTTTTTTGCCACGGCTGGAGGAAAAGACGTACTCGGGATTCCCGAGGCGCTTGAAAAGGCAGTCGATTTCATAAAATAACCGTTCAACGAAAATATAAGCCGGACATCGATTTTTAATGGGTGTGCGGCTTTTTTATTGTTTATTCGGCCTCCCAAACCACTTCAAAACCTGCATCATGAACAAAGTAGTTTATTTATTCGTCCTTCTTTTTGTGACACTTACGTCTTGCTCGAATGACGAAGATTCCCCTGTCGTAGCGAATATGAATCCCGATACGTTGCTTTTGCAAAAGACTATCGTTAAGAATTATAGTATTAATGGCGGTGCTCCGGTGACGACACTTTGGAATTACAGCGGAATGAAACTCGCCGCCACCTTCGATTCGAATAACATCCAAAGGACTTTTACTTACACCGACAACCTGATTACCGGTATGGTCGAGACCAACGGGTCGCTCACCAGAACAACTGTGTTGATGTATGACGATGAGCAGCGATTGATTTCGGCGGCAAGCAATTTTGAAACCCAAAGCTTTTTTTACAATGCCGACGGTTCGGTAACCGCAGAACTGATTGATTCTGTGGGTGACGTTCAATGGACTGCCCAAATAACGCTCGATGGCAACGAGATTGTTAGCATACAAAAAGATTATGCCGATGGTTTTCAAACCACGCACCAATACACTTATGACAGCAAGTTCGCTCCAACAAAGAACATCGTTGGTTTTGATAAATTGTTGCTCTTGCAGCTTTATCCCGACGGATCACATAAAAATGTCATTGCAAGATCATACACCGATAGTGACGGCAGCACGGGACAGGTAAGTCGTACGATTTCTTACAATGCCATTGGTTTTCCGATTGCGACGAACAGTACCGACGACCAGTTTATTGATAGTTTTGATGCACAATATTTCTATCAGTAATGAATTAAAAACCCAAAACAAAAACCCGAATGTTTCTAAAAAGGCATTCGGGTTTTTCTTTCTTGGTTAAATGGGAAGAAAATATTTTTTATTTGATTCTTTTTAAGTTTATTTGTCAAAAATTAATCATTCAAACTTTATTATAATGAAGAAGTTACTGTTCATCCTTGGTATTTCGATCGTGTTTTTCACTTCGTGTATCCCGAATCCTACCGAAGATCCGGATCCACCGGTGCCGCCGTTCATCAGCCAATTCAGAGCCGATTATAGCGACCAGACCTTTGTTGGCACGACTACACAAGCGATTGTGAACGATGACTACCTCGCGATTACCGGTATGAAAGGTACCGGCGAGTTTTTCCAGATTACCATGCCAAATCCTGAGGTGGGCACGTATACCTGGAGCGATTTCGATCCGTCGGAGGCTGGCTTTGCGATGATTTTTAGCCAAGGTTCGGGAAATGTCCCTTATTTGGCTGCGCGCGATGATATTGGTGAATTTGCCGATTTTCCTGATTATACCGATACGGCGCAACTCACCATTTCAAGTATCGATACCATCAATAAAAGGGTAGTAGGTACCTTTAAGTTTACCGGCGTTCGTTTTGCCGATGGCGGCGCTGCCGTTGACACCAAAGTATTTACCAACGGTTCTTTTGCCCTCAACTATCTTGATGAAGCGCCATCTGGGCCGGGTAACAATACCTTTACAGCAAAATTAGACGACAATGTTTTCACACCCACTGCAATCAACGGATTGAGCAACAGCGGCCGTATTTCTATCATCGGAAGACGTGGAAGTATAGAAACGATAGGGATTAACGTGATTAGCACCATAACACCGGGAGATTATGATCTCGGTTCTTCGGATGATTATGTAGGCCAGTACATCCGGGACGCCACGCCCCAAGGGTCTTCTTTTTCCGCCGAGCAGGGAACACTTACCATCATTTCGCACGATACTACGGCCAAACGCATCATAGGCACTTTCGATTTCATCGTCAGTTCGGTGCTCGAGCCAGGCGTAACTTATGAAGTTTCTGAAGGCGCTTTTGACATTACTTATCAGTAAACCTTTTTGATAGTTAAAAAAAACCGGATTTGATGTCCGGTTTTTTTATTTGCGGAATTTTATCTTATTTGCAGCTTAATCTCGGAATTATGAAAAAAATTACAATCTTCCTGAGTGTATGCTTTTTAGCCTTGGTGTCGTGTTCGAGCGACGGCGATACGCCACAAGCTACAACCGGAACAAGACTGGTTAAAGCCATAGTCACTTCGCCTGACGGTTTCTATCTCGAATCCAATTACCTCTACAACGGGGCGTTGCTTTATAAAATGACAGATTCGGAAGGTTATTGGAATTCGTATGTATACACCGGGCTCAACATTACCCGTATCGACTCCTATGGTCCGTCGAACCAATATAGGGGCACGACTTATTGCACTTACGATTCCCAAAATAGGATTACGGTTCGCAAAAGCATCAACGTCGCCGAGCAAACGGGATTCAAAACCGTTTTTACCTATGATGGTGAAGGGAACGCAGTGCTGACTAAATTTACCGGAGATCACCTTAGCCAGGATACGCCTTCAGGAAACACGATTGAAAAGTATTTCATTGCAAACGAATTGGTCACAAAGCGTGAGATTACAAACAACACTACCTCAGAAACACTCACGTACACCTACACTTATGACGGTAAGAATAATAAGTTTAAGGGCATTCCTGGCTACAGTAAAGTATTGCTCGGCGTAGGATTTGGAAACGTAGAGACGACGCAGAATACGATTACTCAAACCATAACGAGCAATATGAGCCCGAATGTTTACACAGAAGAATTTTCGTATGTGTATAACAGCCTCAACTACCCAGTTACCGCTACGCAAAGTGAAGGTGGGTCAATTATCAGCCAATTGAGCTTGCAATACCAATAATATGCGATTCAGCACTGGCGTACCGATCCCGAAAAGCAATCGCCCGATTGATTACAATTCACAAATCCTATCGCTGGGCTCTTGCTTTGCCGTGAACATCGCAGAAAAACTCGACTATTTCAAATTCCAGAACCGTTGCAATCCGTTTGGGATTTTGTTCCATCCGCTGGCCATCCACGAAATCATCCGCAGAAGCCTCTCGGGTCAAGCCTTTACAGGGGAAGATATTGTCAACCACAATGATTTATGGCATTCGCTGGATGCGCATTCAGAACTAAGTCATCCCAATAAGGAAACATTGCTGGGCCATCTAAACGCCGCGCTAAACGACACGCGCGAATCGCTCCAAAGCGCAACACACCTAATCCTCACTTATGGAACCGCCTGGGTGTATCGCTACAAAACCTCGCAAAAAATCGTCGCCAATTGCCACAAAATCCCGCAGTCGCAATTTGAAAAGGAATTACTGTCTGTAGAAACCATTGCCGAATCGATTGCCCAGACCATTCAATTGGTTCGCGGTTGCAACCCAAATTGCCGAATCATGGTGACCATTTCCCCGGTACGCCACATCAAAGACGGCTTTGTCGAAAACCAGCGCAGCAAGGCACACCTGATTGCGGCCATCCACAGTTTGGGGCTTGAAGCTTTCGATTATTTCCCGTCGTATGAAATCGTTATGGACGAATTGCGTGATTATCGTTTTTATGCCTCCGATATGCTGCATCCCAATCCAACGGCGATTGACTACATCTGGGAGCGTTTTTCTGAGACGCAAATCCACACAGCCGCCGCGCCGTTGATGCTTGAAATAGACAGTATACAAAAAGCGCTTCGGCACAAACCTTTCCAGGCCGATTCGGTTGCGCACCGAGATTTCTTAGTCAAACTCAACCAGCGAATCGCACACTTGCAGTCAAAATTTCCACAGATCAACTTTTAAATACGAATTTCATCGTATTGCCCGGGTACGGTCAAATCCTAAAATTTGCAGCATTACTAACAGCAAATTTTAGACAATGAAAACAAGAATTACTTTTTCGGCCCTATTGTTATTGGCCATGGGTTTTGCTTCCTGCAGTAGCGATGACAATGACCAGCCGGTCGTGCCCGTTCCTGTACCCACCGGAGCTACCACCTTTAAACTTGATGGCGCGCTCATTACCGCCGATTCGACCAATGCAACCTTATACACCAACAGCGTTGCCGGCGGACGGTTTATCGATATCTATGCTTTCAAGGGCGGCGACCAGATCCTTGAGTTGCACTTTCCGGCCAAGACCGGGAATTTTCCTGCAGGACGTAGTTTTTCAATGACCAGCTCGTGGCTTACTTATATGGCCAATGACGGTGGCAATTTTCCGGATGATTATTACCATTCGACCTCGGGCACCATGGCACTTTCTGTATGCGACACCGTTGGCGACAAATTGACGGGCACTTTCAATTTTGTAGGGAATAACGAGACAACCGATCGCAATATTTCTGAAGGCCAACTTGTGGTGAACAAAATCCGTCACGATTAAAATACGTAAAACGTCGTATGGTAGGCGTGAATCTAACGCCTCACCTTTGTCAAACAAATAACAAATAAATCCTATTATCATGAAAACACTTCAAAACATTACCAAAACACTTCTTATCGCAGCCTCTTTTTTTGCCGTTGCCTCTTGCAGTAAAGATGATGACAACAACAATCCGGTTCCAGTGACTCCGGTTCCAGCCAATACGTCTTTTGTAACCGCTACGGTCGACGGCGCTGCTTTTACTTCTATATTGTTTGGGACTTCGATTGCGTCGGCTTCAAGATCGGGTTCGGGCGATATGACGCTGATTCAGGTTTTGGGTTCTAACTTTAGTGCCGACAACATTGCCTTGAACCTTATCGGGATCACGACAACCGGAACCTACACCATAGACCCGAGCCTTGACGGTTCGGTGATGGCTTTTACACCGGGATCAGGTCAAGCCGCTTACAGTACTGGCGAGTGCGCCGGATCGGGTGGAACCTTAGTTGTGACGGCCATCGACAACACTAAAATCGAAGGCACGTTTTCATTCACCGGCAAAGATGTCGACAATTGTGAAAGCAGCGCCACCAAAACAGTAACCAACGGCACTTTCAAAGGTGTTTTCGTTAACTAATCCAATCAATAATCTGATGAAAAAAGCCTTACTTTTTATCGCTGCTGTATTTACGGCAATGACTTTTACCGCTTGCAGCAATGACGATGAAAATCAGGTTATTGTCCCCATTACTCCGGTCGCTGCCGATGGATTCAGTTGGCAGGAAAATGGCGCAGGTGCTTTAAAAACAGCCGCCACCGCGAGTTTCTCTACGCAGTACAAAACCCTGATCGCCAAAGACGCTTCGAATGCGACTGTATTTGAAATCAATTTGGATGGAACTGCAGCAGCCACTTATGCTGTTGATGCCAATAATGCAATTACCTATGCGGGCGTCAATCCTTATTTTACAGCCACTTCGGGGAGCGTTATTGTTACCGCGAATGCCGGTGGAAAAATCTCTGGGACCTTTAGTGCCGCCGGAAATGCCGCCGGAATCACAGCGATTTCAGGGACTTTTAAAAATATTACAGTAGTTCCTTAATAGTTTTTTGAGCAATTTTTGGTTGGGAAAATACGGTTTGATTTAGACCGTATTTTCCTTTTTTAACCGTTGGGCGCGTTCTGCCGGCATGATAAATACGTAGTAGACAAACAGGCAAAGGATGCCAATAGCAAACGGAACCACCGCCAGGTTTTTCCCGGTAAATTGCCACACGATTTGTTTTTCATCAAAATGGAAGAACTCGCTGACCATCCAATAGGAGTTGGCGATGATCCAGAACATGACCGCGAGGTTGTGGTAGAGCTCGGCTTTGATTTTCCGGTTTTGCCACGCGATGAAAATAGCTACCGAAAGTGTAGGGACAATCATGGCGAGGCCGAGTGGTTTGACTAGTGTACACCAGCAAATGTCCTTGATGAGCCAGAAAACGATGTGTAGGTTTTCTGTAATGCGATAGCGTTTCGGGATGATGTACAAGTCGTTGGTTTCGGTGATGTTGGCGTTCATATTGGCAAAAGTTTTGGAGCAAATATAGCAGATTGCTTTGATTTTGTGCGGGCTACATATCGGTCAAATGCCGTATTTTTTTAGACTAATAAAGGGGGGTAATTTGTAAACTATCATTTTTTAATTTTAGCAATATGATCATTGTCCTTGTTGCCGTAATCCTTTTACTGATACTTGTCATCATCTGGCTCAACGTTTCTTTCTACAAAGAAAGGAAGCTTTTCCAGTCGCGACTGACCCATTTGCAACGCGTCATTGTTGAGGTGAGCCAAAAGCAATTGGGGCAGCAAGAACAACTGCTGCTGTCTAGTGAACTGGATGAAGTCCTCAAGGCAAGCAGATCGGTGCTCAGTGATGAGATTTTTTCACTCAACCGGGAGGTTTTTGAATTGCTGTCTAAAAATAATCTGCTCAAAAAATAACAGGTTTACGCCCAAATCTTTATATTTAAGCAATCAAACAAATGCATTTTCCCAACCCCTGTTTTATGAAGAAAGGCGCGCTTCTTTTGGCTTTGCTTATGGCTCCGTTTTTGGCGGCTGCCCAAGACGTGAATCAACTTATCGATGGGCTCAAGGCCGAACTCTCCTCAAAACCCGACGCCAAACGTACCGCAACGATTTATTCTGACCTGACCTGGTACTACACCAATGTGGCCATTGACTCGTCGTTGCATTATGGCGCTAAAGCCGTTGCAGCCTCGAGGAAACTCGGTGATTCTACGTTATTGGCTCAGGTTTACAGCGATGTGGCTGCGGCTTATTTCCGAAAAGGCGATTTTGAAAGCTCAAAATCCAATTACCTCACCGCTTACAAAATCCGCAAGGCGCGTAAGGATTATCCGGGGTTGGCCAAGATCAACATCAACCTGGGCAGCATTTACGGGAGCAGGCAGCAATACCAATCTGCAGTTAAAGCCTATCTGGACGCCATCGAATATTTTGAGAAAACCGGAGGAAACGAACTTATCGTCAACGTGACCAAGGAAAATCTGGGATATATATTTAGGGAAATGAAAAATTATCCCAAGGCTATCGCTTACATCGCACAAGGGATAAAGTATGAAGAGCAAAACAAACTCACGGATCGACTTTGTATTTCGTGTCTCAATATGGGTAACGTTTACCTTGAGATGAAGGACACGCTGAAGGCCATGCAATACTACGACAAAAGCATGGCGGCTTGTAAAAAGACAGGCGATAAGAAGGCGCTTCAAAGCTTGCACAACAACATCGGCAACATCAAGGCCGGGCAGAAAAAGAATGCAGAAGCCTTGCAGTTGTACGCCGAGTCGCAGCAGGAACGGGAGCAGTTCAATTCCGACCTCGACAAGGCAAGTCTTAAGATCAGCCAGGCCAAATTGCTAATCAACACCGGCAAGTACCAGGAAGCCAATCAAATGCTGCTCGATATTAAAAAGGTTTTTGAACAGCAAGAATCCCGCGGCGACCTACTTTATGTTTACAATTTGTTGGTTCCGGTGTATGCCAGGCTCAACCAGCCCGATAGTACAATCCTCTACGCCAACAAATACGCCGAGCTCAAAGAACAACTGCTCAACGACAATGCGCTGAAACAGACCGCCGAACTCGAAGCAAAATACCAAACCGCCAAAAAAGAAAAACTGCTGCTTGAAAAAGAGGCCGAATCGCGCGCCAAAACCAACCTCATTGTTGCCATAGCGACGCTCGCATTTTTTATTGCGCTCGTAGGCTTGCTCATCTACCGCCAACAGCGGATCAAGAATCGGCAGCAGCAACAGGAATTTCAACTCAAATCGGCGATTGCACAGATTGAGACGCAGAACCAATTGCAGGAGCAAAGGCTGGCCATCTCGCGCGATTTGCACGACAATATCGGTGCGCAGCTTACCTTTATCATTTCGTCGGTAGACAATATCAAGTACGCGTTTGACATCGGCAACGCCAAACTCGACAACAAACTACAAAGCATCAGCCATTTCACCCAAGCCACCATTGTAGAACTGCGCGATACGATTTGGGCCATGAATTCAAACGAAATCACTTTCGAGGATTTGCGTGCCCGAATCCTAAACTTTATAGAGAAAGCCAAAGATGCGCGCGAGGAAATCGACTTCAGGTTTACTATTGATGAACAACTGGGAGGCCTCAAACTGTCATCGGTTTCAGGCATGAACATCTACCGCACGATACAGGAAGCGGTGAACAATGCCATCAAATACGCCGAGGCGACTGCCATCAGCATTGATGTAAAACTTAACGAAGACCGAATTGCCATCGACATTACCGACAATGGCATCGGTTTCGACCTGGATAAAATTGAGAAGGGCAATGGGCTTATCAATATGGAGAAACGCATCGAGGATCTCGGTGGTATTTTCAGCCTGCGCTCCGAATACAAAAAAGGGACGACCATTTTATTGCTTTTACCCAACCACGCATGATCAAACTTGGAATTATAGACGACAATACGTTCCTGCTCAAGGCCGTCAAGGAGAAGCTGTCTTTTTTTGACGATTTCTCGATTAAGTTCACCGCAGTGAACGGTGTTGACCTGTTGGCCAAACTCGAGCAAAGCCACAATGTAGATTTGCTTTTGATGGATATTGAGATGCCTGGTATGAACGGTATCGAAGCGACCGAAATCGTCAAGCAGAAATACCCACAAATCAAAGTAATTATGCTCACCGTGCTTGACAACGACGAGAATATTTTTAAATCGATTAAGGCCGGTGCCGATGGCTATCTGTTGAAAGAAGTCAATCCCAAAGATTTGCGACAGGGCATCCTTGATACCATGGGCGGCGGTGCAACGATGACGCCATCTATTGCGCTCAAGACGCTCCGGTTGTTCAGGAATCCCATAGACTTTGATACGGTTCCAGATCCCGAGGCTGTCAAACTCACCACGCGCGAGATAGAAGTACTTGAACAGCTCAGCAAAGGGTTAAAGTACAACCTGATTGCCGACAACTTGTTCCTGTCGGTAGGCACGGTACGCAAACACATCGAGAACATTTACACCAAATTGCAGGTGCATAATAAGTTGGAGGCGATCCAGAAAGCCAAAAACAACAATTTGATTTAATGGTGAATTACAAATGATGGGATTGCACGTAATTCACCATTCATAATTAATATAGGGCAACTGACCTATTGTACCACTCCCGCCATATATTGAATTTTGGATTATTAAATAATTCAAAAAACAACAATCATGAACAAGCTCAAATCAATTGGTAAAATTTTACTATTAGCAACCCTATTCGTGGCGGCTTCCTGCAGCAGCGACGATGACAACAACAACAATGTACCGGTGGTTCCAACCGGAAACTACTTTGTAAAAGCCAAAGTAGACGGCGCTGATTACGCCAACTCTCCTTATGTGACGCCCGCCGCCACGTTAAACGGAGGCACTCTGAACATCCAGAGTAGTACTTCGTCTGGGAATTCAATTCAAATCCAGATTCCAAATTACACCGGTGAAGGAACGTATCTTTCAGGCAGCAACAACCCGGCTTACGGTTATGTGAATTTCACGAGACTGGGACCTGGTTTTGCGTTCCACGCATTCACTTCGGTAAGAGGAGCGGGTGAGGTGGTGGTTACTTCGGTTACGGCTACCGAAATTGAAGGGACTTTCCATGCGATAGCACCGGAAAACGACGAAGATTCAACCGATGAGGTACAAATTACCGAAGGCACTTTTAAATTAAAAAAGCCATAGTGGTTTAGTTTTTTTAATTTTTGGTTAAGAATACGGCTTCGTGCCGTATTTTTTAATTTGGGATTTTTTATATTTATTGTTGATCCGAACCAGTCCGTTCTACTGACCGGAGGTAAAAACTGGATAATTTCTTAAAAAGAGCGCTACCCGACGAATAAAGAAGGAGTACGCAAAACCGTTGCAAAACGATGTTCTCAAATAAACGCACCGATTACAAACTATTTAAGACATTTCATTTAAATTTAACCGAGTTACCAAATGCTATCGGGATGCTAAGAAAAATACTTTTCTTTTTGTTTTTTGCTTTGACTGGAAACAGCAGTCGTGCACAGTCGCCGCAGCAAATCGTGGATAGTTTGAAACAGCGCTTAAAGCTGGAATCGGATTCCCGCAAGCTTCCTACAATTTATTCGGACCTGACCTGGTATTACGCCAATATATCAACCGATTCGGCCTTGGTTTATGGCCGAAAGGCCTTGGCGTTTGCCCAAAAATCAAAGCAATCCAAAGCGGTCGGGCAAGCTTATAGCGACCTTGGAGCGGTCTACCTCGCCAAGGGAAATTTTACGCTCGCCAAAAAGCACTATCAGCTATCACTCGGCATTCGGACTCAATTGAACGACCGCGAAGGCATGGCCTCCAATTGGTCTAATATCGGCGGCGTTTACCAGCGGCAGCAAGTACTCGATACGGCCATGATTTATTACCTCAAGGCGTTGCGGTATTATGAAAGTCAGCAGAATGAAAAGTATACCGATTTCTTAAAAAACAACGTCGGGGTTTTGTACGAGGACATGCGCAATTACCCCAAAGCGATCGCCATTTATAAGGAAGTGGCCGATTACCGCCGCAAGAACGGGCAGGAGTTGCAACTTGCCATGGCTTATAACAATCTCGGCAATGTCTGTAAAAAAATCAAAGCCTACGGCGAGGCCGAAAACTATTTCAAGCAGTCGATCGTGCTCAGCAGAAAAGCCGGTGATTCTTTAATCTTGGGCAATACCTATAACAATTTGGGCAGCCTGTACAATGCCACGAAATCCAATAAGGCGATTGCCATGCTCGAGCAGGGCCAAAAGATTCTGGAGCGGGTTAATTCCGACGCCGATTTGGCGCTGATCCAATTTAGCCTTGCCAAAGCCTACGCCATCCAAAAGGACTTTACCAAAGCAAAAACCACCTACCTCAAAAGCATCCGCATGATGCAGGCACTCGATGAACACGAATACATCGAGTCGATGTACCTCGAGCTGATCCCGATTTACGCCAATCTCAATCTCCCTGACAGCGCCTCGTATTACACCGAAAAATACAAGGAACTGCAAAACAAGAACATTGAAAACCAAGTGGCTTTTGAAACCGCCGAGCTCGAAACGAAATACCAGTCAGAAAAAAAACAAAAACTGTTGCTCGAGAAAGAAGCCGAAGCGCGACAAAAGAACATTCAATTGTTGTTATTGGGTATTTTCGCCGGTTTTATCGGACTTGTGGGTTGGCTGATTTACCGCCAGCAACGACTCAAAAATCGCCAGCTCGAACAGGAAAGCCAGCTCAAACTCGCCATCTCTAAAATTGAGACCCAAAACAAACTGCAGCAGCAGCGACTCGACATTTCGCGCGATTTGCACGACAACATCGGTGCCCAACTCACATTTATCATATCGAGTGTAGACAACATCAAATACGGTTTTGACATTGAAAACCCTAGCCTGAACTCCAAACTCGACCGCATCAGCAATTTTACCAAATCAACCATTGTGGAATTGCGCGACACGATCTGGGCGATGAACTCGAACGCGATTTTGTTTGAAGATTTAAAACTGCGCATCATGAACTTTATAGAAAAGGCAAAGAAAGCGCAGGAAAACATCCAATTTACATTCGAGATAGACGACGATTTAAGCCGACTTGAACTTCCCTCGATTGTAGGGATGAATGTGTACCGCACCATTCAGGAGTCGGTCAACAACGCTATCAAATACGCCAACGCCAAACAGGTGGACATTTGCATCAAAAGCAACGGTGACCAAATTCACATTACAGTATCTGATGACGGGATTGGTTTCGACACTGCCAATACGCCAACAGGAAACGGCTTACTGAATATGAAAAAACGCATCAGGGAAATCGGAGGCGATTTTGCCGTGCGTTCAGAAATCGGAAAAGGGGCTACTGTTTCTGCCTCGCTTCCCAAACCAACTACCGTATGAAAAAACTTGTAATCGTTGATGACAATATCTTTTTACAGAAAACCATTCTTGAGAAACTGGCTTTTTTTGAGGATATCAATTGCAAGTTCACCGCCAATGATGGAAAGGAATTGCTGCAGAAACTCGAAACCAACCACAACATTGACCTGATCCTGATGGATATTGAAATGGCCGAAATGAACGGGATAGAAGCAACCTTCCAGGTGAAATCAAAATATCCGCATATCAAAATCATCATGCTAACGGTTTTCGACAATGACGAGAACATTTTCAACGCCATCAAGGCAGGCGCCGATGGTTACCTGCTCAAAGATGTCAATCCCAAAGAACTTTACGATGGTATTATAGAAACGCTCAACGGCGGCGCGGCGATGAATCCGTCGATTGCCTTCAAAACTCTGAAACTACTGCGTAACCCGATCGATTTTGAAAACCGCACCGAACAAGAAGACATCAAGCTTACACCGCGTGAAATCGATGTGCTCGAGCAACTCAGCAAAGGCTTGACTTATACGGTAATTGCCGATAATTTGATTTTGTCGCCGAGTACGATTAGAAGGCATATCGAGAATATTTATACGAAATTGCAGGTGCACAGCAAACTCGAAGCCGTGCAGAAAGCGAAGAATAACAATTTGATTTAACACAGATTCCACAGATCGACACAGATTTTTTAGCACAGAATCTGTGGTAATCCGTGCAATCTGTGTTAGACTTTTTGTAGTTTTATAAAAAAAATAATGCTCAAAAAAATACTCATCCTCATCGTAGGCACCATCGCGACCATTTTGCTTTTCCGCTATTGCGAGTTCAAAAAAGATAGCGAATCTACCGAGTACAATACCAACCTAATCCAGCAGCAAATCGTCAACGTGGGCAAGCTCATCGTGACCGAAGGTCATTTTGCACAGGTGCTCACCTATAAAGACCAGGATGATTATTTTGCAGGAATGTTGTCGTTCAAGAAAAAAGCATTGCTTATCGTGAATGCCGATGTGACGGTGTCTTACGACCTGCGCCAGGTGAAATACGACATCGACGAGAAAAACAAAACCATCACCATCCTAAACATTCCAAAAGAAGAAATCAAGATCAATCCCGACATCAAATTTTACGATGTCGAGCAAAGCAAATTCAACGCTTTCACGGGTGAAGATTACAACAAAATCAATGCGTCGGTACGTAAAAACCTCGCAAAAAAGATTGAGCAATCTACGCTCAAAACCAACGCCCAAAACCGGCTCGTGAGCGAATTGTCTAAAGTATTGATCCTGACCAGTTCTATGGGCTGGGCCTTGAAATACGACGGCAAAACCATCCAGTCCGAATCCGACTTCAATCAAAAGCTTAAGCCTTGAACAAGCCAACCGACCGCAAGACCGAAATCGTCACCGTATCTGCCAAACTTTTCAAAGAGAAAGGCTACAGCGCCGTAACCATGCGCGACATCGCCCAAGCCATGGACATCAAGGCGGCGAGTTTGTACAACCATATCAAATCCAAACAAGAAATCCTCGTGCTGATCATCATCGAGATTGCCGAGGAATTCACCGGAACCATCCGCGAAATCGTAAACTCCAACCAAACTACGATACAAAAAATAGAGAAAGTCATCCAGCTCCACATCGATATCACGGTAAGAAACCCTGAAGCGTTGGCCTGCCTTAACAACGACTGGATGCACCTGGCCGATAACCAACTGGCGTATTTCATTAGTATGCGCGAGGAATACGAAGAGCATTTCCGCACAATCATCAAAGCCGGTATTGCCAACGGCGAAATCAAAAACCTCAATGTTGAGGTCATCATTTTCTCGACCTTGTCTACTTTGCGCACGCTTTACACTTGGTATGGTCGCAAAAAAAGTCCGAACGCTGCGGTTTTAAAATCCAACATGACTGAGGTTTTGCTCAACGGGATTGTTTGAGATCGGAGCAGATTGTTGTTTTTAACACAGATTCCACAGATTTCCACAGATTTTTGTATGCGTTGATCTGTGCAAATCTGTGCAATCTGTTTTGTTTTTTTTTGCAGACAATTGCCGCTCCAGTTCGCTTCGCTCGTGTCCAGCTCTCTGCTTTACCTTTTTTCGTGCCTCAAAAAAGGATGCCGCTTTAAAATCGAATATGACTGCGGTTTTGCTCAACGGGATTGTTTGAGATCGGAGCAGATTGTTGTTTTTAACACAGATTGCACAGATTCCCACAGATTTTTTGTGTCTTAATCTGTGCAAATCTGTGCAATCTGTGTTTTGTTTTTTTTTGCAGACAATTCCAGCTCTCCGCTTTATCTTTTTTTTCGTGCCTCAAAAAAGGATGCCGCTGTGATCTGGGCTGCGCTTCCAACTCCTTAAATGTTAATGCCTTATATTTTTGCAAACGTTATCGTAACAATTACGAAATATTGTTTAAATTTGCATAGTTAACTAACAACTGTTAGTTTTAATTTAAAACATTGAAATGGCAAAGTTTCACAGCATTAAAGTTTCAGATATCTACAAGGAAACCAAGGATTGTTCAGTGGTTTCATTTGATATTCCAGAGGAGTTAAAATCAGAATTCCACTACAACCAAGGCCAACACCTTACACTAAAAGCCATGATCGACGGCAAGGAAGAACGCCGTTCGTACTCGTTGTGCTCGAGCCCAACCGAAAACAAATGGCAGGTTGCCGTCAAGAAAATCAACGGCGGATTGTTCTCCGGCTACGTCAACGACAAAGTCAAGAAAGGCGATACGCTGGAGATTATGGCACCCAGCGGGAAATTCTTCAGAGAAACCAATAAGGAAGTTGCCAAGAATTACATCATGTTTGCCGCGGGTAGTGGCATTACGCCAATCTTATCCATTATCAAAACCCATTTGGCGCTTGAACCCAACAGCACTTTCCAGTTGTTTTATCTCAATCGCAGCGTCAAATCGATTATCTTTAAGGAAGAAATCGAGCTGCTCAAGAACAAATATTTCGGACGTTTTGAGATTTTCCATTTCCTGACCAAAGAGCATCGCTCCATTGAGTTGTTCAACGGCCGTTTCAGCAAGGAAAAGATGGAAATTCTCACTGAAAAAATCATCGATATTCCCGCAGTAGATGAATGTTTCATCTGTGGTCCCGAGGAAATGATTTTTCTCATCCGCGATGAATTGGTCGTCGCAGGTTTGTCTAAAGACAAAATCCATTTTGAATTGTTCAATACTGGAGGTTCAGAAGCCGACAAACAACGCGTGAGCAAAATCCTCGAATCTAAAGTACAAGGTACCGATGTCACCATCATCGACGGCGGTAAAGAATTCCATTTCATCATGGATGACGATTACGACAACATCCTCGATGGCGCCATCGCAGCCGGAGCCGATTTGCCGTTTGCCTGCAAAGGCGGCGTTTGCAGTACCTGCCGTTGCAAAGTCATCGAAGGATCTGTAGAAATGAAAATCAATTACGCACTCGACGAAGATGAAGTCGCGAAGAATTTGGTGTTGAGTTGCCAGGCCGTCCCGACTTCAGGAAAGATTGTGGTCGAGTTTGGTGTTTAAATAAATTATCAATTGTCAATTGAAAAAATATGTCAGAATCAGAAGTTAAAAACCTAGAGGCGATCTTCGAACAACGCATCGCCAATGACGAAAAGATAGAACCGAAAGATTGGATGCCCGAGAAGTATCGCAAGACACACATCCGCCAGATTTCGCAACACGCGCATTCTGAAATTGTAGGGATGTTACCTGAAGGGAACTGGATTACGCGCGCGCCGTCACTCCGCCGCAAAGTCGCCTTACTTGCCAAAGTGCAGGATGAAGGTGGCCATGGACTGTATTTGTACAGCGCCTGTGAAACGCTTGGAATCTCACGCGAGGAATTATTTGACCAACTGCATTCGGGCGAAGCCAAATACTCGAGCATCTTTAATTATCCCGCGATTACGTGGGCCGATATGGGTGCGATTGGCTGGCTTGTAGACGGTGCCGCGATCATCAACCAAGTTGCACTGATTTCTACCTCTTACGGCCCTTACGCCCGCGCCATGGTACGCATCTGCAAGGAAGAAAGTTTCCACCAACGCCAAGGTTTTGAAATCATGATGACGCTCGCCAACGGCACACCAGAACAAAAAGCAATGGCACAGGACGCACTCAACCGCTGGTGGTTGCCATCGCTGATGATGTTCGGCCCAACCGACGACCAGTCGCCCAACACCGAGCAATCGGTCAAGTGGAAACTCAAACGCAAAACCAATGACGAATTGCGCCAGGCGTTCGTTGACCAAACCGTACCACAAGCCAACTTAATCGGGCTCACCTTTCCCGATCCAGACCTCAAATGGAACGAGGAGAAGAAAGGCTACGATTTTGGCAAGCTCGACTGGGACGAATTCTGGCAGGTCGTCAAAGGCCACGGCAGGTGCAACAAAGAACGCATCTCGGCCAGAGTTAAGGCTTGGGAAGAAGGCAAATGGGTACGCGACGCCGCGATGGCCTATGCCGACAAACAAACAGATAAAAATTTAGAACAGGCAGTTTAAAACAATACGATTATGAAAAATTGGCCACTTTGGGAAGTATTTGTAAGAAGTAAAAACGGGCTCGAACACCGCCACTGCGGGAGCCTACATGCCAGCGACGCCAACATGGCGCTAGAAAACGCACGTGATGTTTACACCAGAAGGATGGAAGGCGTGAGCATTTGGGTGGTTCCATCGAGCCAGATTACGGCATCGAATCCGGAAGAAAATGCAGAATTGTTCGAACCTGCAAAAGACAAGGCATACCGCCATCCGACGTTTTACATCTTGCCCGAAGAACTCAAACACATGTAAAATTGGTTCAGGGTTCAGGGAGCAAGGTTTTAAAAACCGCCCTGAACCCTGAACCCTGAACCAAAAATAATGAACAACCTCGTCCAATACATCTACGGAATCGCTGACAATGCGCTCATTTTGGGCCAGCGTCTCGGCGAGCTCTGCGGCCACGGCCCAAGCCTTGAAACCGACATTGCACTGACCAACATTTCGCTCGACCTTTTTGGCCAAACCCGCAGCTACTACCAGTATGCGGCCAAACTCAAAGGTGGTGACGCTACCGAAGACACCGTTGCCTTTTTGCGTAGCGAACGCGAATACATCAACGTTTTGCTTGTAGAACAGCCCAACACGAATTTCGCGTATTCAATCGCCAGGCAGTTCCTGTTTGATGCGTTCCATTTGCTTTTGCTCGAGGAATTGCAGAACAGTAACGACAAGACACTCGCCGCGATTGCCAAAAAAAGCATCAAGGAAGTGCGTTACCATTTGCGTTTCTCGTCCGATTGGATCAAGCGCCTCGGTGATGGTACACCAGAAAGCCACCAAAAGATACAAGAAGCCATCGACGATTTGTGGGTATACACCAACGAGCTTTTTGAGCAGACCGACGCCGACAAAGCCATGGTCGCCCAAGGAACAGGAGCCGATGTCACGCCTTTGCGTGACGCCTATTACACCCAAATCAGCCAGGTTTTAGAAGAAGCCACGATTGCCGTTCCCAACCCGGAATATTTCCAGAAAGGCGGCAAACAGGGCGTCCACAGCGAACACATGGGCTACCTGCTCGCCGAAATGCAATACATGCAGCGCGCGTATCCCAATATGAGTTGGTAAAATTTTAGGAGCTAATCCCGCTTTCCACTTCAATCTTTTCGCTTTTAAAGAAAAAGCAAAAAGGATTTACGTTGCAAACGAAGTTCACTGAACTCCGCTAAAAAATAAAAGTAAAGTGAAGTAATCGGGGCTAAGGCATCCAACTAAAAATGAGCATCAGTATCAATCTATAGCGAAGCGTGTCTAAAGCGAAGCGTGTCTAAAAAAATGACCGAAACAAAAACACATATCGACCCAAAACTCACTGAAATTCTCCAATCAGTTTCCGATCCCGAGATTCCGGTGCTTTCCATCATGGATATGGGCGTTGTGCGATCGGCCGAAATGCAAGACGGCGTCGCGCAAATCACCATCACGCCAACCTACAGCGGTTGTCCCGCGATGGATGTGATTGGCGACGACATCAAAAAAGCGTTCCGTGAAAAAGGAATCGCAGCCCAAGTAGAACTGGTTTTGTCACCAGCTTGGACCACCGACTGGATCACACCCGCCGGAAGACAAGCGCTCGAAAAATACGGTATCGCCGCACCGCTCGAAGCCGAAGCCGACAAAGAAGCATTGCTTGGCGACAAGAAGCTCGTCAAATGCCCGCAATGCGGATCCATGAACACCAAAATGATCAGCCAATTTGGCTCTACGGCGTGTAAGGCGTTTTTTCAATGCCAGGATTGCCAGGAACCGTTTGATTATTTTAAATGTCTTAAGTAGTCGAAAGAGGAAAGAGGAAAGAGGAAAGAGGAAAGAGGAAAGAAGAAAGAAGAAAGAGGAAAGAAGGAAGAGGAAAAAAAGAAAGAAAAGTAAACAATAAGTAGTATAAAATATGAGTTCGATATTACTCAAAATAGAAAACAACATCGGTTACCTCACACTTAACCGTCCTGAGGTATTCAACAGTTTCAACCGCGAAATGGCGTTGCTCATGCAGGATACGCTGGACCAATGTGCTAAAGATGAAAACATCCGCGCCATCGTCATCACCGGAGCCGGAAAAGCCTTTTGCGCCGGACAGGATTTAAAAGAAGTCACCACACCCGAACTCATGCCGGGTTTCAGAAAAATATTAGAAGAACATTACAACCCAATCATCGAGCGCATCCGCAGCATCGACAAACCGATCGTGGCTGCCGTCAATGGCGTGGCTGCAGGCGCCGGAGCCAACATTGCACTGGCTTGCGATATCGTCGTGGCGTCAGAAAATGCAGCGTTCATCCAAGCATTCAGCAAAATAGGCCTCGTGCCCGACAGCGCCGGAACTTTCTTTTTACCAAGGCTCATCGGTTTCCAAAAAGCCTCTGCACTCATGATGCTCGGTGACAAGGTTGGCGCGCAGGAAGCATTCAATATCGGGATGATTTACAAATTTTACCCGGTGGCATTTTTCGAGGAAGAAGTAGAAAAACTCGCGCTCACACTCGCCAAAATGCCCACACACGCCATTGCGCTTACCAAACAGTTGCTCAACAAATCGATGATCAACAACCTTCAGGAGCAACTCGCCATGGAATCCGATTTGCAAATCGATGCGAGCGGTTCGCACGATTACCAGGAAGGCGTCAATGCATTTATGGAAAAAAGAGCACCCGAATTTAAAGGAAATTAATTGTGTTTGGGGATTCGGGTCTTAAAACCTGAACCCTGAACCCTGAACCAAAAATATGAATGTAGCAGTAATCGGATCGGGAACCATGGGAAGCGGCATTGCACAAGTTGCGGCCACTGCCGGTTGCGCCGTTAAAATATACGACACCAACTTTGAGGCGATTGCCAGAAGCCGTGAAGCTTTGGGGAAAACTTTGCTGATGCTGTTCGAGAAAGGCAAGATTGATGCGGCTGAGAAAGAGCGCATTTCAAATTGCATCTCGTATGTGAACACACTCGAGGATTTATACGACGCCAATTTGGTCATCGAGGCCATCGTCGAAAATCTCGAAATCAAAAGGAAATTGTTTGCCGAGCTCGAAGAAGTCGTTTCGGCCGACAGCATACTCGCCTCGAATACGTCATCTTTATCGATTGCTTCAATTGCCGCCTCGTGTAAAAAATCAGACCGCGTCATCGGGATCCATTTCTTCAATCCGGCGCCGTTGATGCAACTCGTTGAGGTCATTCCCGCGGTTCAAACCAGCCCTAAGATTTTAGATAAAACCGTCCGTATTATTTCCGATTGGAAGAAAGTTGTAGCTGTTGCCAAAGACACACCCGGATTCATCGTCAACCGTGTCGCGCGTCCGTTTTACGGCGAAGCCCTACGCATTTACGAAGAAGGCAAAGCCGATTTCGCAACAATCGATTGGGCGATGAAAACCTTCGGCGGATTCCGCATGGGACCATTTGAACTCATGGATTTCATTGGGCACGACGTGAATTATACCGTGACCGAAACCGTGTTCACTTCGTTTTATTTCGACCCGAGGTATAAGCCGTCGTTCACACAAAAAAGACTCACCGAAGCCGGGTTTCTAGGAAAAAAGGCGGGAAGAGGATTTTACGATTACGCCAAAGAATTGCCCAAGCCGACTGAAAATGAAGTTTTGGGCAAATCCATTTTTGAACGAATTTTGGTTATGCTCATCAACGAAGCCGCAGATGCGTTATTTCTCAACATCGCCTCGGCCGAAGACATAGACAACGCCATGACCAAAGGCGTCAATTATCCAAAGGGATTGTTGGCCTGGGCCGATGAAAAAGGAATAGGCTGGTGCGTTTCGACATTAGACAATTTGTACCAAGAATATCACGAAGACCGCTACCGCTGTAGCCCGATCCTAAGAAAAATGAACGCACAAAACCAAACTTTTTTCTGATGGAAGGCGCAAAAATCCCATACAAGATGCTTTCGCTCGACCCGTTCAGCCAATGGCTCGGTATTGAGATATTAGAATGCGAGGTTGGTCGTTGCAAAGTCGGCATGACCGTTCGGCCCGAGATGCTCAACAGCATGGGCAAAGCACACGGTGGCATCACGTATTCACTCGCCGACACGGCTTTTGGGTTTTCGGCCAATACCAACGGCAGGCACGCGGTTTCTATCGACACCTCGATCAACCATATCGAAGCGCTCGAAGCAGGCGATTACATCACCGCCGAGGCCACGCTCGAAAGCCTCAAGAATAAAGTAGGTTTTTACATTATCGAAATTAAAAAAGAAAATACACTCGTAGCATTGTTCAAAGGTGTGACCTATCGAACGGCTAAAGAGTGGGAAGAATAAATGTTGAACGTTGATCAACGAACTTTGAATTAAGAAATAGAAATGGAAGCATACATCATAGACGGCGTCCGCACGCCAATCGGGAATTACCAAGGAACTTTAGCCGCCGTTCGTGCCGACGATCTCGGCGCTTTGGTGATCAAAACCATTGCAGAAAGGCATCCCGAGATTCCGCAAGACGCCTACGACGACGTCATCATGGGCTGCGCGAACCAAGCCGGAGAAGACAATCGCAATGTGGCGCGCATGTCGTTGTTGCTCGCGGGTTTACCACAAACTGTTCCGGGTGAAACCGTCAACCGTTTGTGCAGTTCAGGCTTGTCGGCAGTCATCCATGCCAATCGCGCGATTAAAGCCGGAGATGGCGAAGTATTCATTGCAGGCGGTGTCGAGAATATGACGCGAGGGCCACTGGTTGTTTCCAAACCATCATCGGCTTACGGAACCGACTCTAAAATGTACGATTCGAGTTTCGGCTGGCGTTTTGTCAACCCGAAAATGGCGGCGATGTACGGAGTGGATGCGATGGGCGAAACCGCCGAGAATCTCGTCGACCAATACCAAATCTCGCGCGATGACCAGGATAAATTTGCGATGCATAGCCAAATGAAAGCGGCAAAAGCTACCGAATCCGGCCGATTGGCAAAGGAAATAGTTGCCGTCGAAATTCCGCAGCGCAAAGGCGATCCGCTGGTTTTTTCTAAAGATGAATTCATTAAGCCGTCAACAAACCTTGAAGGTTTGGGGAAACTGCGTGGTGCATTCAGAAAAGAAGGAACAGTTACCGCAGGAAATGCATCAGGTCTCAACGATGGTGCAGCAGCAGTAATTGTCGCTTCATCCTCAGCCGTAGAAAAATACGGATTGAAACCGTTGGCGCGAATTGTAAGTTCGGCAGTCGTTGGTGTAGAACCCAGGGTCATGGGTATCGGTCCGGTCGAAGCGACCAAAAAAGCGCTCGCCAAAGCCAACCTGACTTTAGACCAGATCGACATCATTGAACTCAACGAGGCGTTCGCGGCGCAGAGTATCGCGTGCATTCGTGCGCTCGGATTGAAAGATGATGATGCGAGGATTAATCCAAACGGCGGCGCGATTGCTATTGGCCATCCGCTGGGCGTTACCGGAGCCAGGATCGCCTATTCGGCGGCGCTTGAGTTGCAATTGACCGGAAAACAATATGCGTTGGTCACGATGTGTATTGGCGTTGGCCAAGGCTACGCGATGATCATCGAGCGCGTTTGAAAGATAAAAACGGTGCGCAGTTCTAGGGAAACTGCAGCGCCAACATAATAAAACCGAGCGAAATCGGCGGTTCACTTCGCCACTTCGCGGTAAAATAAAAGGTATGAGCAAACTACAAAATTATGTCAACGGCCATTGGACCGAAGGCACAGGCACAGGCGTTCCGTTATTCGACTCCGTCACGGGCGACATCATCACGCACGCCTCGACCGAAGGATTGGATTTTGAGCAAATCCTGCATTACGGGCGTACCAAAGGCGGCGAGAAACTGCGCAAGATGACGTTCCAGGAGCGCGGCAACATGATCAAGAAACTCGCGCTGTATCTTACCAAACGCAAAGAACAATTCTACGAACTCAGTTACCGTACTGGTGCTACGCGCATCGATTCGTGGATTGATATCGAAGGCGGTTTCGGGAATTTGTTTGCCAATGCGTCGCTAAGAAAATTATTCCCAAACCAACCCTACGACGTAGAAGGCGATCCGATCGATTTGTCGCGCGGCGGAAGGTTCATGGCGCACCACATATTGGTTCCCAAACCCGGAGTTGCCGTACACATCAATGCGTTCAATTTCCCGATTTGGGGCATGCTTGAAAAATGTGCAGTCAACTGGATGGCGGGAATGCCAGCGGTGGTGAAGCCCGCAACCTCCACTTCATATTTGACCGAAGCGGTTGTCAAAGAAATCATTACGTCTGGTATTTTACCCGAAGGCGCGCTGCAACTCATTTGCGGATCGGCCAATGAAATGCTCAATTTCGTCGAATCGCAGGATGTCGTGACGTTTACGGGTTCGGCCGATACCGGAAGAAAATTAAAATCGCACCCGAGAGTCATCAGCGAGTCGGTACCGTTCAATATGGAAGCCGATTCCTTGAACTGTTCTATATTAGGCGAAGATGCCGTTCCGGGAACGCCCGAATTCGATTTGTTTGTCAATGCCGTGCGTTCTGAAATGACCGTCAAATGTGGGCAAAAGTGTACGGCGATAAGGAGAATCATCGTTCCCGAAAAATTAGTAGAAGACGTACAGATTGCACTCGGAAAAGCATTGGATAAAGTGACCATCGGCGATCCAAGGTTAAAAGAAGTGCGTATGGGTTCGCTCGTGAGCAACGACCAGGTCGAAGAAGTCAAGATGCGTACCCGCGAAATTGCCAAAACCGCCGCGATTGTTTACGGTGATTACGATACAATCACTGCGGTCGGTGCCGATGCCTCGAAAGGCGCGTTCATCAGCCCGATGTTGTTGCGCGAAGACCAGCCATTTAAAAATACACTCGTGCATGAAACCGAAGCTTTCGGCCCGATTGCGACGATCATGCCTTATAAAAACATCGAAGAAGCGGTAGACCTCGCCAAAATGGGCAAGGGTTCACTCGTTTCCTCGATCGTTACCAACTCCGATAAAATCGCCAAAGATTACGTGATCAATGCGGCTTCGCACCACGGACGAATCCTGGTTTTGAACCGTGAAAATGCCAAACAAAGCACCGGTCACGGTTCGCCATTGCCGCAATTGGTACACGGCGGCCCAGGTCGCGCCGGTGGTGGTGAGGAAATGGGCGGCGTACGCGGCATCAAACATTATATGCAACGTTGCGCGATTCAGGGTTCACCGACGACTTTAACAGAAATCACCGGAATTTACCAAGCCAATTCGGCTTATAACGAAGCGGCCGAACATCCGTTTAAATACTACTGGGACGATATCGAACCTGGGATGTCACTAAAAACGCACAAACGCACGGTGACCGATACTGACATCATCAACTTCGCGAATTTAACCTGGGACCATTTCTATGCACATACCGACATTACGTCGCTCAAAGGCAGCATTTTCGAAAAACGCACGGCACACGGTTATTTCATATTGGCTGCTGCTGCAGGTTTGTTCGTTTGGCCGAATAAAGGTCCGGTCGCCGCGAATTATGGCCTCGAAGAATGTCGATTCCTGCGCCCGATTTACCACAACGACACGATGTATGTCCGCTTGACGTGCAAACAAAAAATCGAACGCGACCACGCCGGAGAACAGTTGCCATCGGGCATCGTGAAATGGTTTGTCGAAGTTTTTGACCAGAATGACGAGTTGACGGCTGTGGCTACCATCCTCACGATGGTTCAGAAGAAATCACCGTTCACCGAAATCAATCGTGGCAACATCGACGAGTATTTGACCAAATTAACCATCAACCACAAAGCCAATTGGGGAACCATGACGCCGCAGCATATGGTGGAACACATGGAGCAGCAATACCGCATTGCGTCGGGTGAAATTCAGGATTTCGACATCTTTACGCCCGCGGAGCATCTCGATAAATACCGAGAAACGGTGTTCAACCACAATCCATTCCCAAAAGAACACAAACACCCGTTGATGAAAAAGGACGGCAATGAAGATCTAATCCACGCCGATTTACAAACCGCCAAACAAAAACTCATCGAAGCATTCGAAGCATACGAAGCCTATTTCAAGGAAAATCCCGAAGCACGCACCAAAAATGCGGTGTTCGGCATGATGGACAAATTCGAGTGGGATTTATTGAGCACCAAACATTTCAACCACCATTTTAAGCAATTTGGAATTTTAGATTAGGAGCCGGGAACCTGCTTTTCGCAGTATCTCTACGAGGATACTTGCTACAATCAGGGCTAGGGCTTTCAACACATAAGAAACATTTACAATGACCGAAGCATACGTAAAACAAGACATACAAAATAACATCGCCACGATCGAGTTTTTCCATCCCGAGCAGAATTCGCTTCCGGGAACCATCCTCGCACAACTCGCGCAAACCATCATAGACGCCGGAAACAATCCCGAAGTCAAAGTCATCATTTTAAAAAGTGGCGGCGATAGAACCTTTTGCGCCGGAGCCAGTTTCAAGGAACTCATTACCATCAATGACGCAGCCACCGGAAAGGTATTTTTCTCAGGCTTCGCCAATGTGATCAACGCGATGCGCCAATGTCCGAAATTCATCATCGGAAGAATACAAGGCAAAACCGTCGGCGGTGGTGTCGGAATCGCTGCGTCAACCGATTATTGCATGGCGACAAAATTTGCCGCGATTAAGTTAAGTGAACTCAATGTGGGCATCGGACCGTTTGTGGTTTCACCTGCGATTGAACGCAAAATGGGTGTTTCGGCCATGTCGCAGATCGCCATTGACGCCAATAATTTTTATGAAGCCGAATGGGCAAGAAGTAAGGGTTTGTTTGCCAACGTCTACGAATCGATTGAAGAATTAGACGCCGCCGTTGAAGCTTTCGCCCAACACCTGTGCACCTACAATCCCGAAGCCATGACCGAAATGAAAAAAATATTCTGGAAAGGCACCGACGATTGGAACGAATTACTCGCAGAACGCGCCGCGATTTCAGGAAGATTGGTATTGTCTGATTTTACAAAAACGACACTCGAAAAATTTAAATAAGAAATT
The DNA here is from genome assembly GCA_002483285.1 of Flavobacterium sp. UBA7665. Classification (GTDB taxonomy): domain Bacteria; phylum Bacteroidota; class Bacteroidia; order Flavobacteriales; family Flavobacteriaceae; genus Flavobacterium. Next base: position 3,240 of record DLHP01000017.1, on the reverse strand, counting down.
AGTCTGAATGATGGGCAGCTCAGGCACTCAGAAACTCAGGCACTCATGCACTCAAAAAATGGTATACGAATTCAAAGGTTTCATTCCCGTCATCCACGAAAGCAGCTTCATCCATCCGCAAGCAGCAGTTACCGGCAATGTCATTATCGGCAAGGACGTTTATGTGGGGCCGGGCGCGGCGATTCGCGGTGATTGGGGCGAGATTGTGATCGAAGACGGTTGCAACATCCAGGAAAATTGCACGATACATATGTTTCCCGGAAAAAGCATCACATTGAAAGCGGGCGCACATATTGGGCACGGCGCGATTATCCACGGTGCCAACATCGGGCGCAATTGCTTGGTTGGTATGAACGCGGTGATTATGGACGATTGCGAAATTGGCGATGAATGCATCGTAGGCGCGCTGGCGTTTGTCAAAGCCGAAACGCACATTCCCGCGAGAAGAATGGTGGTAGGCAATCCTGCGGTTATTATCAAAACGGTTTCCGACGAAATGATCGCCTGGAAAACCAAAGGCACCGAGTTGTACCAAAAGTTACCCGCAGAATTATACGAGACACTCAAAGCAGTAGAACCACTCAGGGAAATTCCTGCGAATCGCCCAACACAAGAAGCGTTTTACAAAACATTAGAAGAATTCAGAAAAAAATAAACGCATTGATTGACCAAAGGCTCAGGCACTCAGGTACTCAGGCACTCAGGCACTATGATAACAGAATTTAAAATGCCCAAAATGGGCGAAAGCATTACCGAAGCAACCATCATCAACTGGCTCAAAAAAGTCGGCGATACGGTCGTAGCCGATGAAACGATCGTGGAAGTCGCGACAGATAAAGTCGATAACGATGTGCCGTCGCCGGTGTCGGGCGTGATAACCGAAATCCGATTCTCAAAAGACGATGTGGTAAAAGTGGGCGAGGTCTTGGCAATGATTGAAACCGACGGAAAACCAGCCCGTAAGAAAATCACGATTGGAAAGACAGAAGGAGAAAAAAGTACCGGACAAAAGGCAACATCGCAAGTTTCGGAAACCCAAAGAACCGAACCAGCCGCAGCCAAATTACAAGCCAAGGTAAACCCGGATGCATTTTTATCGCCGCTAATCATCAGCATCGCCCAAAAGGAAAATCTATCGCTAGAAGAAGTACAATCGATTCCCGGTTCGGGCGCCGATGGTCGCATCCAAAAAAGCGATGTTTTCAATTACCTGAAAAACAGAAAATATCCGCTCGCGAGCCGTCCGACTACCGACAACCGACAACCGACAACCACTTACCCAAAACCGCTAATCCAATACACCGAAGGCAAAGACCGCATCGTCGAAATGGATCGCATGCGCAAAATGATCGCCGACCACATGGTGTACTCCAAGCAGACTTCGCCGCACGTGACTTCTTACATCGAAGTGGATGTTACGAATTTGGTCGAATGGAGAAACAAAAATAAAGACGCCTTTGCTGCGAAACACAACGAAAAACTCACGTTTACACCCATTTTTGTGGATGCGGTTGCCAAAGCGATTGTCGATTTCCCGATGATCAATGTGTCTGTTGACGGCAAAAACATCATCGTGCACAAAGATATCAATGTAGGAATGGCGACAGCGCTTCCCAACGGAAATCTAATCGTTCCCGTAGTGCGCAATGCCGACGAAAAGAACCTGGCCGAATTGGCCGCGACTGTCAATCATTTGGCCGAAAGTTCGCGCAATAATAAATTAAAACCCGATGAGGTTCAGGGTTCGACATTCACAATCTCGAATGTCGGCACGTTTGGTAGTTTGATGGGAACGCCCATCATCAACCAACCCGAAGTCGCAATCCTGGCGCTCGGCATCATCAAGAAGAGACCCGAAGTCATCACTACGGAAAAAGGCGACGAGATTGCCATCAGGAGCATGATGTATTTATCGCTGTCGTTTGACCACCGCGTCGTAGACGGCTTTTTGGGCGGATCGTTCCTGCGCAAAGTGGGCGATTACTTAGAACAATTTGACAACACAACCACCTTATAAATTACAGCTTATGTTACCACAGATCAAAGAAACCATCAGCCACAGCGGAAGAGAAAAAAACATCGACCTAAATACCAGCGTCATGGGAACGGTTTTTACCGATCATATGTTCATCTGCGACTACGAAAACGGCCAATGGAACAACCCAAGGATCGAGCCGCTCCAAACCATTGCCACGCATCCTGCAGCGATGGCGTTGCATTACGGCCAGGCGATTTTTGAAGGCTTGAAAGCGACTTTAGGCAAAGACGAAACGCCGTTGTTGTTCCGTCCCGAAGAGAATGCGAAACGCTTGAATTTTAGTGCCGACCGCATGGGCATGCCAGCATTTCCAGAAGATTTATTCGTAGAAGGATTGAAAAGATTCGTCGCGATTGAAAAAGACTGGATCCCGACTGCCGATGGAACTGCCTTGTACCTGCGCCCGTTTATGTACGCCGACGAAGCATTTATTGGTATGCGCGCAGCGACCAAATACAAGTTTATCATTTTCGCCTCACCAAGCGGACCATTCTTTAGCAAGCCAATCAAGCTTTGGGCTGAAACGAAATTCATCCGTGCGGCCAACGGCGGAACCGGAGAGGCGAAAGCAGCCGGGAATTACGCGGCGGCGATTCGCCCAACCGAAATGGCGAAAGCCAAAGGTTACGATCAGGTGTTGTGGCTCGACGCCCGCGAATTTGAATACGTTTGCGAAGTGGGAACCATGAACATTTTCTTCAAGATTGCAGGAAAATTTATCACGCCAAACCTTAATGGATCGGTGTTATCGGGAATCACGCGATTGAGCGTGATTGATTTGTTGCGCGACAAAGGTTTTGAGGTGACCGAAAGGCCAATTTCGATGACTGAAATTGTAGAAGCTTCTAAAAACGGAACGCTCGAAGAAGCTTTTGGTGCCGGAACAGCGGTTTCGATCGCGCCGGTTGCTGAAATAGGATACAAGGACATGAAGATTACTTTCCCTTCGGAAGCTCCGGTTGGAAAGGATGTGAAAGCGACTTTGGATGGCATGAAGACGCAACAGCTTGAAGATAAATTTGGTTGGATTGTGGCGGCGGAACGCGAAGCTGTAAAGTAAACGCGATTGCAGCCGTGATAGAAGCGGCATCCTTTTTTGAGGAACGACCCGAGGCCAAAGGCCGAACTGACGGAGTAAAAAAAGATAGAGCGGATAGCGCGAATTGTCTGCCAATAAAATAAAACACAGATTGCACAAATTT
>DLHP01000035.1:7024-42908 GCA_002483285.1 Flavobacterium sp. UBA7665 | reverse complement strand
GGCACTCAGGCACTCAGGCACTCAAACGTGACAATTTGACATTTTCCCCCAAATGGCAATACTTTTGCAATTCCCCGCGAAAAAATAATGTTTAAGAAAATATTTAAAGATAAACACCAGATGACAACCGAAAACACAGAACAGCAACAAGAACTGGATGATGCGACCATTGAAAACAATGCGAACGGCGAGCAGCTCATCGTTGAGGAACTGTCGGCAGAAGAACAATTAGCCCAGGACCTTGCCAAAGAAAAAGACAAATTCCTGCGTCTTTTTGCCGAATTCGAGAACTATAAAAAGCGTACCACGAAAGAACGTATCGACCTTTTCAAGACTGCCAACCAAGATGTTTTACAAGCCTTACTGCCAATTTTAGACGATTTTGACAGAGCGTTGGCAGAAATCAAAAAATCGGAGGATGATGCGCTCATTAAAGGCGTCGAATTGATTTTCGACAAATTCAAAAATACACTTACCTCAAAAGGACTCGAGGAAGTCGAAGTCAAGGCAGGCGATATCTTCAACGCCGATTTCGCCGAAGCCATCACACAAATTCCGGCGCCATCGCCCAATCTCAAAGGAAAAGTGGTCGATGTGATTGAAAAAGGATACAAGCTCGGCGACAAAATCATCCGTTTCCCCAAAGTGGTTACCGGACAGTAAAATCGAAACAACAGACAAACATGAAAAAAGATTTTTACGACATACTAGGCATCTCTAAAGGCGCTTCGGAAGCCGAAATCAAAAAAGCTTACCGCAAAAAGGCCATCGAGTTCCACCCCGACAAAAATCCGGGAAACAAGGAAGCCGAAGAGAATTTTAAGCTAGCAGCCGAAGCCTACGAAGTTTTGAGCGACCCGCAAAAGAAAGCCAAGTATGACCAATACGGACATCAGGCGTTTGACGGTGCAGGCGGTTACGGTGGCGGCCATCATATGAATATGGATGATATTTTCAGCCAGTTCGGAGATATTTTTGGCGGCGCGTTCGGCGGCTCATTCGGCGGCGGTGGCGGTCAGCAACGTCGTGTAAAAGGCAGTAACCTGCGCATCAAGGTGAAACTTACTTTGCAGGAAATCGCCAACGGTGTCGAGAAAAAAATAAAAGTCAAACGTAAAATACAAGCGCCCGGCGTAAGTTACAAAACCTGTGGCACCTGTAACGGTCAAGGTCAGGTCATGCGCGTGACCAATACCATTTTAGGAAGGATGCAATCGGCTTCTACGTGCCCAACTTGTGGCGGCGCGGGCCAGATTATCGATAAGAAACCCGCCAACGCCGATGCGCAAGGAATGATTCTCGAAGACGAAACGGTATCGATCAAAATCCCTGCAGGCGTAGTAGACGGCATGCAACTCAAAGTTTCCAACAAAGGGAACGACGCGCCCGGAAACGGAATCGCTGGTGATTTGATTGTAGCCATCGAAGAAACCGAACACGAATTCCTGAAACGCGAAGGTGAAAACCTACACTACGATTTGTACATCAGCTTGCCCGAAGCAGTGCTTGGCGTGTCCAAAGACATCGAAGCGGTAAACGGTAAAGTACGTATCAAACTCGAAGAAGGCATCCAATCGGGAAAAATCCTGAGGCTCAAAGGAAAAGGCATCCCGAGCCTTAATGGTTACGGCAATGGCGACTTACTAGTCCATGTCAATGTATGGACACCAAAAACCTTAAACAAGGAGCAAAAGCAGTTTTTCGAGAAAAATCTTACGGATGAAAACTTCGCCCCGCAACCAGAAAAAAGCGACAAATCTTTTTTTGAAAAAGTTAAAGATATGTTTTCATAAATTAAAAAATTATGCTACATTTGGATTGTTACTAGGTAACTAGTAATTTCTTTTTCATAGCAATTTTTCCCATCCTTGTGCAAATAAGGGTGGGTTTTTTTTGGTCAGAAATAGCTGCACTGCATGAATCAAGACCGCTTTACTTCAATAGTTAAGAAATTAAAAATCGAGCAATCTTAAACCCAACCCAAATTTTAGGAATAAATGCAGTTTTACTGCATTCTCGAATGGCCGAAATTGATTAGGGATAACCATTTCGCCCCCTTCCCTAGAGACAAGATACAAATCTTCGCGATACCGCAATTGTAGAAAAACTAGAATTATATATAAGGTTTCGTCGGATTCATTAGTCTGCTTTTTCGGCGAAGTTCTGCAATTGTGCTAAAAACAAAATGTAACATTTTAAACCGCGTTGTATCTAATTCGTACTTTTACGTCCAAATCAAACCAAGCAAATGGCCAATATACTCGAAGTCAAAAAAGTGCTCAAGCAATACGGCGACTACGTCGCGCTTAACGAGGTTTCCCTTTCGGTTCCCAAAGGCAGTATCTACGGATTGCTGGGGCCAAACGGCGCCGGAAAAACCTCACTGATTAGAATCATCAACCAAATCACAATGCCCGACAGCGGCGAAATCCTGCTCGACGGCGAACGGCTCAAACCAGAACATGTACAACACATCGGCTATTTGCCCGAAGAGCGCGGTTTGTACAAATCAATGAAAGTAGGCGAGCAGTGCCTGTACCTGGCCCAACTCAAAGGGCTTTCGCATGGCGAAGCCAAAAAGCAACTTACCTACTGGTTCGACCGTCTCGAAATCAGAGGTTGGTGGGACAAAAAAATACAGGAACTCTCTAAAGGAATGGCGCAGAAAATCCAATTCGTCGTTTGCGTGTTGCACAAACCCAAATTGCTGATTTTTGACGAACCGTTTTCTGGTTTCGATCCCGTCAACGCCAACCTGATCAAGGACGAAATCCTCGAACTCAAAAAGCAAGGCGCCACAATCATTTTCTCGACCCACCGCATGGAAAGCGTCGAGGAACTCTGTGACGACATCGCCCTGATTCATAAGTCCAACAAACTCATCGAAGGCAAACTCGATGACGTCAAAAGGCAATATCGCACCAATAGTTTTGAAGTGGGGATTTTATCCGACAATGTCGAAGGCCTCATGTACGACATCACCCAAAAATTCACCGTCGGCCAAACCCATTTCAAGTCGCTCAACGACGAGCTCAAACTCGAGATCCAACTCGGCAACGCCAAACCCAACGAACTCCTGCAATTGCTTACCAATCGTGGCCAAGTCACGCATTTTGTAGAGAAAATCCCGAGCGTCAACGACATTTTTATCCGCACGGTGAGCCAAAACTCTTAATGCGTTAGTTGTTTCATTCACCATTTACCATTCACAATTCACCATTATCATGAGCATCCTTACCCTAATTATCAAAAGAGAATTTATCGCCAAAGTCCGCAATAAGTCCTTCATCGTCATGACGTTTTTGAGTCCGTTGTTGTTCGTTGGGATTGCCGCGTTTGTTGGCTATCTCGGTTCGCTCAAAGCCGATGTCAAAACCATTGCCATCCATGACGAGACCGGCATTTTCGCGAAGGAATTTAAAAATTCAGAAGAATACCATTACCTCGACCTTTCGGCGGTCGATACCAAAATCCTCAAGGACAGTATTACCACCGAGGGTTACGCTGGACTCATCTTAATCCCAAAGGCTACCGACATGAACCAGCTCCAAAAAAAGGTGCAGTTCATTGCCAATGACAGTCCAAGTTTGAGTTTCCTGTCAGACACCGAAGACGTGATCGCAAGAAAAATCACCCAAATCAACTTTGAAAACGCCAAACTCGACACGCTCGCCATCAAAAATGCCGAAGCCAAAGTAGACATCAGCGTGGCCAAATCCTCGGGCGAAGCCACACTCAAAGGCCTCAACGAAATCAAGATCGCCATCGGCGGCGTATTCGGTTACCTGATTATGATGTTCATTATCATCTACGGCAACATGGTCATGCGTTCGGTGATTGAGGAAAAAACCAATCGCATCATAGAGATTATCATCTCGTCGGTCAAGCCTTTTCAACTCATGATGGGTAAAATCATCGGGACTTCGCTCGCCGGCGTCTTGCAATTCTTCATCTGGGCCATATTGGGCGTCGCGCTCATGTTCATCGCTTCGGCATTCTTTGGCGTACAAGCCGGGCCAACGGCGAATGTCCCGCCCGAAATGATGCAGGAATCGGGCTCGATGGCGCAAATGTACCTCAAGGAAATGTGGAACCTGCCCATCGCCACGCTGATCTCGTGTTTCATCCTTTATTTCGTGGGCGGTTACTTTTTATACAGCTCCTTTTACGCCGCGATTGGCGCCGCAGTAGACAACGAAACCGATTCGCAGCAATTCCTGTTGCCCATCATTATGCCATTAATCCTGGGCGTTTACATCGGATTTTTCACCGTCATCAACGATCCGCACGGCACGATTGCCACGGTTTTTTCTATGGTACCGCTCACTTCTCCCATCGTCATGCTCATGCGCATCCCGTTTGGCGTACCTTGGTGGCAGCTTGTTTTATCAATCGCGATATTGTTCGGGACTTTTATGTTTGTGGTGTGGTTCGCTTCAAAAATCTACCGCGTGGGCATTTTGATGTATGGGAAAAAACCAACCTGGAAGGAAATTTTCAGGTGGGTGAAGTACTAGTGCCTGAGTGCAGGAGTGCCTTAGTGCCTGAGGTTAGGAGCCGGGAACCTGCTGTACGCTATATCTTTTGTCCGCTAAAGAAGCGGAACAAAAGGATGCCGCTTCCATCAGGGCTAGAGCTTCCGTATCCAAACAAATTTTTCTTAATCATTGCATAATTATGTATCCAATAAGCCAATTCTGATTAACTTGCGGCTCATAACACTGCTCCGATTTCTAGGTGCTCAGGCACTCAGCAACTCAGGCACTCAGGCACTAAATCCATGTCCAAAATCCTCATCATAGAAGACGAAATCTCCATCCGTCGCGTCCTCACCAAAATCCTCTCCGAGGAAAACAACACCTATAAAGTAGAAGACGCCGAAGACGGCATCCAAGGTTTAGAGAAAATCAAAACCACCGATTACGACCTGGTTTTGTGCGACATCAAAATGCCCAAAATGGACGGAATCGAATTGCTCGAAGCGGTCAAGAAAATCAAACCCGAAATCCCCATGGTCATGATCTCAGGCCACGGCGATATGGAAACCGCCATCCACGCCATGAAACTCGGCGCGTTCGATTACATCTCCAAACCACCCGATTTGAACCGTTTGCTCAACACCGTACGCAACGCTTTAGACAAAAAGCAACTCGTCGTGGAGAACAAAATCCTCAAGAAAAAAGTCAGTAAGAATTACGAGATGATAGGCGAGTCCGATGCCCTTAACCAAATCAAGCTGATGGTCGAGAAAGTCGCGCCTACCGAAGCCCGTGTTTTAATTACGGGCCCAAACGGTACGGGAAAGGAACTCGTCGCACACCAATTGCACGAAAAAAGCGAACGCGCCGATTTCCCGCTGATTGAAGTCAACTGCGCCGCCATCCCGAGCGAACTCATAGAAAGTGAATTGTTCGGTCACGTTAAAGGCGCATTTACCTCGGCCGTTCGCGACCGCGCCGGAAAATTCGAGGCAGCCGACGGCGGCACCATTTTCCTCGACGAAATCGGTGACATGAGCCTGGCGGCGCAAGCTAAGGTTTTACGCGCACTACAGGAAAATCTCATCCAAAGGGTAGGCGCCGACAAAGACATCAGAGTCAACGTGCGCGTCATCGCGGCCACCAATAAAAACCTCAAGACCGAGATTGCCGAAGGGCGTTTCCGCGAGGATTTGTACCACAGGCTGGCGGTAATCTTAATCAAAGTTCCGGCGCTCAACGACCGCCGCGACGATATTCCGGTGTTGATTGAACATTTTACAGAGAAGATTGCTTTAGAACAGGGCAACGCGCGCAAATCGTTTTCGGCTGCCGCGATCAAATTGTTGCAGGAATACGATTGGACCGGCAACATCCGCGAATTGCGTAATGTAGTCGAAAGGCTGATTATCCTTGGCGGGAGTGAGATTTCTGAAAGTGATGTGCAGTTGTTTGCGAGCAAATAATTGAGTCGAAAGAGGAAAGTCGAAAGTCCAAAGAGAAGAATTTTCGCGCTCCACAATGACAATTACCAAACAAGTAACTATTGAGAAAACCAGTCAATGAAGAAAATAACAAAGGCCAATCGATGGCTTTCGACTTTCGACTTTTGACTTTTGACTATAAAAAATGAATCTAAAAAAAATAAATCCAAACCTCCAAAAAGCGCTCCTCGAAAACGAGCTCACGGAGGCCAACGAAATCCAATTGGCTACTTTTTCTACAATTAAAAGTGGCGCCGACTGTGTGGTAATCGCACCCGAAGGTTCGGGAAAAACGACCACCATTGTAATCAATGTGATTCAAAAACTAGAGAAGGCCATAGGTGAAAGCACGCGCGCTTTGATCATCGTAGAAGACAAAGAGAAAATGCTCGAAATGGCTTCGCTTTTCAAGACGTTTGGCAACTACACCGATTTGCGCGTGTTCGGCGTCAACGAAAAAGGCGATACCGATTTCGACAAAAACCATATTTCACTTGGGCTCGACGTACTCATTGGCACGCCGGGCAAAGTCAACCAACTGTTCGCAACGGCGGGCTTCAATATGAATACGATTAAGATGTTCATCGTGGACGATGCCGACCGTTTGTTCCGCAACCGGATGGATGCGATTGTACAACGCTTGTCGGATAGCGCAGAGAAGACGCAGCGCCTCTTTTTTGCATCGGCTGCGACCGAAAAAGTAGAAGTGCTCGCCGACAAAATAATGCTCGAACCCACTTTTTTTGAAACCGAAGAAGAGGAATAAAACACGATTGTATAGACCTTACCAATAAAAACAAAAACCATGGGATTGATTAAAATATTCTCGGGCAGTGAAATCCTCGCGCTCGCACTCAAAGAAAAAATAGAAGCCGTGGGTGTCGATGTGGTGCTCAAAGACAACATCCAATCGGGCAGATTGGCGGGTTTTGGTACTAGTGACCAAGCCGTAGAATTGTTTATCCAACAAAACAGCTACTCTAAAGTGCATGCTGTGATTGAAGCCTTCAGGATTAGTATTTAAAGATGAGAACTGCGATAGAAACCCCAAGATTACTGTTGCGCGAAATCGTTGCGTCTGACGATGCGGGCATGTTTGCACTCGATTCAGACCCGGATGTTCACCGCTTCCTGGGAAAAAATCCAGTGACCAGCATAGAACAAAGTCGCGAGATCATCGCCGTGCTCCGCCAACAGTACATAGACAACGGCATTGCCCGATGGGCCGTCATCCTTAAGGAAACCGGCGAATTTATTGGTTGGTGTGGGCTTAAACTAGAAAGCAATGTCAACGGTCATGAACGGTTTTACGACTTGGGCTACCGTTTCATCAAAAAGCATTGGGGAAAAGGCTACGGCTATGAGTCGGCAAAGGCATTTGTTGATTTTGGCTTTAATGAAATGAATCTCGATACCATCTGTGCTTCTTTTGAGCACGGCAATACCGGCTCACAGCGCATTATGGAGAAATGTGGGATGCATTTCGTCAACGATTTCCTGTATGAAGACAAGCACGAAAAAGTGATGTGTTCGTGGTATGAAATCAAGAATCCCAAGGAGAAAAACCAATAAGTAAAAAAAAAGACTATCGCGAGACAGTCTTTTTTTTGTTAGAGGAGTTTGAAACCGAGGTTCAATCCGACGGAGGAATAACCGATATCCCAAGAAATCCGTTCACTTAGTTGTCTTGTGAAATTATATTTGAGTTCCCCGCTAAAACGTTTATACGAGTAACCGGCACCGATTGCAAAATTGTTCCTGCTGCTGATTCCCATTTTGTCGGCAGCGTTCATCAAGCCCTGGGTGTTGGTAAATTCTAAGCTGCCGCCGTTTGACAAATCAATCACGTAAGTGGCGTTGACAAAAAGGCGCGAAGCACTGTTGATGTAGAAGTAACGCCTTACACCAAACGGAATTTCAATAGAAGAGTAATCCATCTTTACCGTGTAGAAAATTTGATTGTTAGGGCCGGGAAAACCAGAAAAACCTAAGAAATTTTTAGTGGACGAGAATTTTTGATACGTAGGATTGACAATTAAACTCCAGGAGCCTTTATTAAAAGGAAGAATGTATTCGGCTTCGAGCCCTGCCTTGAAAACCATCTGGCTAAGGTCGGTAGATTTGTCGTAAAAATTTTGTGGGTCTGAAATACTCACCTTTGCGTTGTAGATTCCGGTTTGCACGCGCAACGCAAAAGTTTCCCGATCCTTTCTGGAAACCGCGTCGTAATTGGTAGCCGATTTGGCGTCAGCTGTCCCCAAGCAAGCATTGTATGCGGCAAAATGTTTGACGAGTGTGTTGCGATTGTAATCGAGCGATTTGAAATCGTTCTCGGTCAGGCCACAGTTCACATTGTTGAGCAATTGCTGCCGAAACTGGTTGTTTTGCTGGATGCTTTCACTATAGCTATTCAAGCCGTCTTTCATCCCCGAGTCTTCCAAATAACGGATATAGACCAACTGTTCAATGGGGTTTTTTTTCGTTTCGTAAAAATACTTGTTGGTGTTGCCGTCCAGGTAATTGTACAAGCTGGCCTCTCCAATCACCAGCGCGTGTAAGAATAACGTCTCGTTTTTCCAGATGGGGCTTTTTGATTTTTGTAGTTGATTGGTGGTGTTTTGCGAGCGCTCTATCCGAACCTCGAAGCGCTTGTACATACTTTGGTTATCGATTCCGAATTCTGAAACACCCATGATGTTCTCTGTTTTTGCCTCACCGTCTCCCTGGTTCAATTTATAGTTGAAGGTAGTCGGGTTGTTGCGCCAGTCAATATTTTCTATGTAACATTCGGTGCGCTGCCCTGCATTGTTGATGAAATAGCCCTTTTCAAAAGAAATTTGGGCAAAGGTCTGGCAACAACAGATGAGCAATAAGAGTGAAAGTTTTTTCATATTTGTTTTGGTTTTGATCTTGTAGCATTCCTGATGATTCGTTAAGAAAACTTTAAGATTACCAAATATAGAAATACGGTTGGAATGGCGCTGTAGAATTTCTGTAAAAAATCCCTCAAGGCAATTTAAAAGTTTACCGTGGCTAATGCTTATCTTTGCCGCTTCAAAAAAAGACACGATGATCACAGTCAACGATATTGCCGTCCAGTTTGGCGGAACCACACTCTTCAGCGAAGTTTCTTTCGCCATCAATGAAAACGACAAAATAGCGCTGATGGGGAAAAACGGCGCCGGAAAATCCACACTGCTCAAGATTATTGCCGGCGAAAGCAAACCCTCATTGGGAAGCATTTCTGCACCCAAAGAAGCCGTTATCGCTTACCTGCCACAGCACCTGCTCACCAAAGATGGGTCGACGGTCATGGAAGAAGCCTCAAAAGCGTTCAGCGAAATCTTTAAAATGAAGGCAGAAATCGACGATCTCAACGAGCAACTCACCGTGCGCACCGATTACGAATCCGACGATTATATGAAACTCATCGAGCGCGTGTCTGATTTAAGCGAGAAATTTTACGCGATTGAAGAAGTCAACTACGAAGCCGAAGTAGAGAAAATACTTGTCGGGCTCGGTTTTGAAAGATCCGACTTTACACGCCAAACCTCCGAGTTTTCTGGTGGCTGGCGTATGCGAATCGAACTCGCCAAAATCCTGCTGCGCAAACCCGACCTGATCCTGCTCGATGAGCCAACGAATCACATGGACATTGAAAGTATCCAGTGGCTCGAGGATTTTTTGATCAATTCTGCCAAAGCCGTCGTGGTCATTTCGCACGACCGCGCGTTTGTAGACAACATCACCAACCGCACAATCGAAGTCACGATGGGCCGCATTTACGACTACAAAGCCAAATATACGCACTACCTCGAATTGCGAAAAGACCGCCGTATCCATCAGCAAAAAGCCTACGACGAGCAGCAAAAGATGATAGCCGACAACCAGGCATTCATCGACCGTTTTAAAGGAACGTTCTCTAAAACCGACGCCGTGCAATCGCGCGTCAAGATGCTTGAAAAATTGACGATTGTTGAAGTGGATGAGGTCGATACTTCGGCCTTGAAACTCAAATTTCCGCCTGCCGTCCGCTCGGGGCAATATCCTGTCGTGGTCAAGGATTTAGAGAAATCGTACGGCGACCATCTTATTTTCAAGGATGCCAATATCGTCATTGAACGCGGGGACAAAGTCGCTTTTGTGGGAAAAAACGGAGAAGGAAAATCTACGATGATCAAGGCCATCATGAAAGAAATCGAGATCAACAGCGGTTCGGTCGATATCGGTCACAATGCACAAATCGGCTATTTCGCGCAAAACCAAGCATCGTTGCTCGATGAGAATGCCACTATTTTTGAAACCATAGACAATATTGCTGTGGGCGACATCCGCACGCAAATCAAGAACATTTTGGGCGCTTTTATGTTTCATGGCGACGACGTTACCAAGAAAGTAAAAGTGCTTTCGGGCGGCGAAAAGACGCGTTTGGCGATGATTAAATTGCTGCTCGAACCGGTAAACCTGCTCATCCTCGATGAACCTTCCAACCACCTCGACATGAAAACCAAAGACATCATCAAGGATGCGCTGCGCGATTTCGACGGTACTTTGATATTGGTTTCACACGACCGTGATTTCCTCGACGGATTGGCCACCAAAGTTTTTGAATTTGGCAACAAACGTGTAAAAGAGCACTTTGAAGACATCAAAGGATTTCTTGAACATAAGAAAATGGAAAATCTTCGGGAGATAGAAAAATAATCGCATATTGTCCTCTGAAAGCGGTATCTTGCGTATCCCAAATTTTACCATTATGCAAGATACCAACGCACTCAAGATTTCACGGGAGGCGTTGCAAGAAGTTGCCGACTTTTTGCCGTACCCGTTCATTATTGCCGAAGATTTCGGTGACATCCATCTCAATACTTACCTCAATGTAAAGTTTCTCGAGGAAATCGGTTATACGCTAGACGAAATTCCCACGATACAAACCTGGTACGAGCACGCCTATCCCGACCCCGCGTACCGCGAAGAAGTGATTCGCAGTTGGGATTCTGAAGAAAAGAAATGGCCGCAGCGCCAACAGGCTTCGGTTAAGCGCAAATCGCTGGTTACCTGTAAGAACGGGAGCCAACGATGGTATGAAATCAAGGCGTCGGTGATCAACAAGATACACGTGATCGCGTTTGTAGATTTAGACAATGAAATCAGGTTGCAGGAAGAACTCAAAAGCATCAACAGCAACAATGATCGGATGCTGTCGATTTTGGGTCATGACCTGCGCAGTCCGGTGGCCAACCTGATGATGATTTCGTCGATGGCAGCCAATACCGATATTTCGAGTTCCGAATTCGTTTCGTTAATCCACCAAATCAACGAGCAATCGGCACAGGTACTCGAACTGTTAGACCGCACGCTCACTTGGGCCAAACTCAACTTCAACAGCATCACGCAACAGAACACTCAAATCGACTTCAATGAATTGATTGCCCATGTCCTTGAGGTGTACAAACCCACTTACGAGGCGAAAAAAATCCAACTCGTGATGGCTGTTTCCGACCAGGCCATTGCTTCGGATATTGAAATCGTCAAGATTATTGTACGGAATATCCTCTCCAATGCGATTAAATTTACCCCACAAAACGGAACGATCCACATCGAATACGCCGACCATATTCTTACGATTTCAGACACTGGGATTGGCATGACACCGGCTATGGTGGCCGACATTCTCAATAACAATTCGGCTTCAAGACGGGGAACCAACAATGAAATCGGAATTGGGATGGGCATGCAACTCGTTAAAGGCCTCGCCGAAAAAATCAACTGTAACCTTCGCATTGAAAGTTGGCCAGATAAGGGAACCGTGATCCAACTGCATTTCGACGACGCGCGCTTATAAAGAAAAGGCACGCGAAACCGCATGCCTTTCCCAACACTAATCCAACCAATTCATCGCACACTAAATTTAATATCACTCTCTACAAGCCTTATAAATTCTGCTTTATATCCATCAGCATCATTGGTCAACCCTGATTGCGCAAGCTTTTTAATGTCCTCGGACGACTGGTTCGCCACGAGTTTAGACTCGCGCAATTTGAGCCCAAACCAAGCCACCGCCGCACAGAATTTGAAATCTTGTGATGCATTGGTGAGGCTTTCGGCTTTGTTGCCAATTATTTCAACCATTTCGGTGCTTTTGTCGCCGTCGGGCTTTTTGTAACGGAACTTGACCGTCGCGAGTTCGTCGTTGTAAATGGTTCCTGTAGTTTCAACTTTAGAATATTTGAGTTGCGGCGTTGGTTCGAGGAATTCACTTTTTACGCCTACGGGAATGATTTCGTACAAAGCCGTCACGGTATGCCCGCTGCCGAGTTCGCCCGCATCAATCTTGTCGTTGGTGAAATCCTCGGGACGCAATTTGCGGTTTTCGTAGCCGATGAGTCGGTAAGCGGCCACCTGTTTGGGGTTGAACTCAATTTGGATTTTCACATCCTTGGCAATCGCGTACATCGATCCTTTGAATTCTTTGCCCAAAAAGCGGTTGGCTTCCTGGATGTTGTCAATGTAGGCGTAGTTTCCGTTGCCTTTGTCGGCGAGCGTTTCCATTTTACTGTCCTTGTAATTGCCCATGCCGTAGCCCAGGCAAGTTAAAAATACACCCGATTTGCGTTTCTCTTCAATGAGTTTTTCCATATCCGAATTCGAGTTGGCACCCACGTTGAAATCGCCGTCGGTAGCCAAAATCACACGGTTGTTGCCGTTTTTGATGAAATGCTCCTGCGCCACTTTATAAGCGAGTTGGATGCCAGCTCCTCCAGCCGTGCTTCCGCCTGCGGTCAATGCTTCGAGCGCATCGACAATCTTTTGTTTTTCGTTGCCGGACGTGGTGGGCAGCACCAAACCCGCGGCGCCCGCATAGACCACAATAGCGACCTGGTCTTCGGCACGCAGTTCCCTAACGAGGATTTTGAGTGATTGTATGAGCAGCGGCAATTTATTCTCGGCATACATCGAACCCGAAACGTCGATCAGGAAAACCAGGTTCGAGGCAGGCAAGTCGGCGGTTGGCAAGTGTTTTCCCTGTAAACCGATGCGCAGTAATTTGTGGTTGGCGTTCCAAGGCGAGGCGCTGTATTCGGTGTTGATCGAAAACGGATGCACATCTTTGGGCTGCGGATAACGGTATTTGAAAAAGTTCACCATTTCCTCTACACGTACGGCGTCTTTGGGTACCGCTTGCCCATTGTTGATGAACCTGCGGATGTTGGTGTACGAGGCATTGTCGACATCGATAGAAAAAGTAGACAAGGGTGCATTTTTAGGTGCTTCGAATGGATTTTCTACAAACGAGTCGTAGTCTTCGGTATTGGCGTCTATGCGTTGGTTTTGGTGGTGGTTTTGGCTTATAGATTCTTTTGCATTTGGCATGGTGGCATAACCGCGAATCATCACTTTAGAAGCCAGGGCAGGAGTTGATTTGGTATGGGTCAATCGGTCGGCAGTGTTGTAGCCTTCATCTTTAGAACGTTTGAGTCCTGCTCCTGTTACTACTACGCTTTCAAGGTTTGACTGACTCGCAATTAACTTTACGTTGATTACATTAGACCGGGCAACTTTCACCTCTTTATTTTCTAACCCCAGGAAGCTGAATACTAGGGTTTCGCCACGTTTGGCGGTAATGGTGTATTTTCCGTTGAAGTCTGTTTGTGTGCCGCGTGAGGTTCCTTTAACGATTACGTTAGCACCCGGCAACGGTCCGGAATCATCCGAAACCACACCAGTAATGATCATTTCTGTTTGCACAGAACCAGCGATTTTCTGTACGCCGAACGATGCGAAAAGTACAAGCATAACAATACCTGATGAAAACATTTTGAGCTTTTTCATGACGATGGATTTTTAAAATGTTAGTGATTTACTCCTTGCGCGCGGGAGCGGGTTTTTGGTTTTTGGTGGCTATGATGACCACACCTTTTTGCCCTTTTTTTCCGTAAGCTGCGATTGCTTTTTCGCCCTGCAGGATTGAAAGTGATTCGATTTGCTGTTGTGCCAACGGATGGTAAGGGCTCGTTGGGTTGGGCCCGAACAATTCCTGCTCGGTATATTGGTGGCCGTTGATGATGTACAACGGATCGTCGAGTACTACGATGCTTTCGACCGCTTCGGGATCCATTTGCGAAAGTCCTTGCTGTAAGGCCTGTTTATCGGTCTTGGCGGTTACGGCTTTACCGTCTAATACAACCAGCGGGACGCTTTTTTCACCCGATGCGATTGGTGTCTTTCTTGATTTGGCACTCATTTTCGCCTCGGCTTGTTCGCGTTTGACGCTGCGCGCATCGAAAACCC
This sequence comes from Flavobacterium sp. UBA7665, assembly GCA_002483285.1. GTDB lineage: Bacteria > Bacteroidota > Bacteroidia > Flavobacteriales > Flavobacteriaceae > Flavobacterium. The sequence continues at coordinate 28,654 of DLHP01000035.1, read as the reverse complement.
GATTTTGGAACGCGCCGTCTTTCTCGCTTTCTTCATCGACGTCTTTCTTTTGATTGGCAATGGCTTCTTTTTCAACCCGCTGGGTTGCTGCTGCCGACATTTCAACATCCGTGACTTTTGCATCATCCGTGACAACAATCGATTCATCTACTGCTGTTTGTATCGCCTCGCCGGATGGTGCGCCGGATTTGTCTTGCACGGCAATGGCCGTTTTATCATTTGCCTGTGAAGTTTGGGTGGGATGCGATTGCGCAGGCGTTTGGCTGTCTTTTGCCGGAAGTTTATTTTCTTCAATAGTGGCAGGAGTAGTGGTTTGTGTTTGCGGAATCGATAGTTCGAGCGCGGGTTCGGTAGGTTTGAAAACCTGGTAAGACAAGGTGAAAACGAGTAGGAACGAAGCGGCCACTGCGATTTTCTTCCAGAGTTGATTTTGTTTTTTGAGGACTTTGTTGTCGAGTTTGCTTTCCACGCGCGACCAGACTTTGTCTATCGACGGGAAATGCTCGGCTTCGGGGTTGAGCGAAGCGTGTTTCATTTTTTCAAATATTTTATCGTCGTTTTCCATCATTCTGCTTTTTGGTAATACAACTGGTTGACCAATTGTTTGAGTTTGGTTTTTGCCGCGTTGAGCTGCGATTTAGACGTGCCTTCTGAAATGTGCAGCATTTCTGCAATTTCCTTATGGCCGTAACCTTCAATGACAAATAAGGTAAAAATGGTTTTGCAGCCTTCGGGAATTTGGTTGAGCAGGTTGAGCAGGTCGGCTTCCTCGAGTTCGGTGGCCGCTTCAACCACGGGCTGTGACAGCAGTTTCACGTCATCGAGGTACATATTGAAATTGACATTTTTGCGAATCGTGAGCAAACATTGGTTCACTACGATTTTCCTTGCCCAGCCTTCAAACGCCTTGATTTCCTTGAGTTGGTCTAGTTTGGTGAAGATGATGTAAAACGCATCGGCGATGGCTTCCTCTATTTCCTCCTCTTTTTTGAGGTAGCGCTTGCAACTGCGGTACAACTTGGGCGCCATATAATCGTATACTTGTCGCTGCGCATCGCGTTGCATTTTTTTACAGGCCGTTATGAGGGATTCGTCTATCACAATGGAGGTCTTTATGGTAAAGAGACGTCTAAAGCAGGAAAGGTTGGCAAGCTGGTCATTTTTTTTCTGTCAATCGCAATTATTTGCGTACCGATAGCTTGTAAATATTTGATTCTAAGACGTGTGTGTCGTTGTCTTCACAAAGCAAAAATTCGAGTTGGTCGGTGGTGGTTTGGTACAACGTAAGGCCTTCAATTTTTTGTTTGTTTGAAATCTGTAGTGTCTTTTGGATTTTCATGGTCTCGAGGTTGACGCTGCCGATGAGGCTGCCGAGTACTTCACCGTCGTCATACGTTGAGGCCGAATCTTCGGCGCAGGCTATAAAATACAATTGGCCGTCTACCAAAACCGCATCGGTGAAACTGCTGCGCACGCCTTTGATTTTTGGGAGTTTGTACGCGTTGTATAAAACGGTAAAGTCGTTTTCGAGATTTTTGCCGTTTACCGTAAAGATGCCGTTCTGCGCCGATTTGCCGTTGCCGCGCTGCAGGAAATACCACTGTTCGCCGGTAAATACGACGCCTTCTATGTTAAAATCCTCGGGTTTGATGCTCCCGAAACTTTGCATGAGCGAATAGAGGTAAGACAGGTCGACGGTTTTAATGGTTTGGGTTTGGGTGTTGACTTGCACCATCTTGTTGCGGTTTGGGGTCGAACCCGAACCAAAGATGTAAAAATCATCCCCGTAATGAGCAATGGCTTCATAGTCGGCTTTGGCCTTTTTGGCGATGTTGTCGGTGATTGGATTACCGTCGAGGCTGGTTTTTTCTAGCGCTTGGGTCTTGATGTTGTATTCGAACAAAGCATTGCTGCTGTCGGAGATGATAAAAACGCTGTCGCCTTTGTAGATGAGGCCGGATGCCGATCCGATGCCGATGATGTGGAAGAGTAATTCGAGTTGAAACTTGACCATGAATGAAGATTGGTGTTGATGGAGGCACGTAACTAGCCCTGATGGAAGCGGCATCCTTTTGCTTTTTTCTTTAAAAAGCAAAAGATACAGCGGACAGCGGGAATAGCTTCAATAAATCCTTAAATTTGAAAGTATAAATATAAAACCAATTTCGATGCGACCCATTAATCCCGACGATTTTAAAGTAACAAAAAAGATTCACCTTTCTGATTTGCCCACGCACCTGCATGTCAATGCAGATGACGACGAGAAAGAAGACGCCATGGACGCCATCGTGGAGAAACTTTCTAAATTGCAGGACGTGATGTATGCGCACAACCGTTACAGTGTACTGGTGTGTTTTCAAGGCATGGATACGTCGGGGAAAGACAGCTTGATTCGCGAGGTTTTCAAACAATTCAACCCGCGTGGGATGGTCGTAAACAGTTTTAAAGTACCCAATACAACCGAGCTCGGACACGACTATTTATGGAGGCATTACATTGCGTTGCCGGAGAAAGGAAAATTTGGGATTTTCAACCGCACGCACTATGAGAATGTGCTGGTGACGCGTGTGCATCCCGAGTATATTTTAAATGAAAATTTACCGGGAATTGAATCGGTGGATGACATCACGCCGCAGTTTTGGGAGAATAGGATGGAGCAGATCCGGAATTTTGAAAAACACATTGTGCAAAACGGCACGATCGTCTTTAAATTCTACATGCACCTGAGTAAAGAGGAGCAAAGGCAAAGGCTATTGCGTCGGCTTGAAGAAAATGACCACAACTGGAAGTTTTCGCCCGGCGACCTCAAGGAACGCTTGCTTTGGGACGATTATATGAAATATTACGAGGAAGCGATTAATGCCACATCGACTGAGAAAGCGCCATGGTTCGTAGTTCCCGCCGACGATAAGGAAATGGCGCGCTACATCGTGGCGGCAATCATCTGGAAAGCGATGAAGCAATACACCGACATCGCCGAACCCGAACTGGACGACGAGGTAAAGGCAAACCTCAAAGCGTATGAAGCGCAGTTGCGCAAGGAAACCTAAGCATTGTTTTTAAACACGAATTGCACGAATTTCACAAATTAAGATCTGTGAAATTCATGCAATCTGTGTTTTTACCGCCCATTGGCTCAGGCTGATCATGGCAAACTTCCTGGCCTTGGTGTGTAAAAAAGTCGTTTATAGCTTGAAGCCGTAGGCGATGCGCAAGCCCAATTGCCCGGTTCCTTTACTTACAGTACCTCCGAAAATAGAACTCGTGGTGAAGATCGGGAAATCTGCGTAGTGCTCATATCGCAAACTGATGTCGAACCATTTGTTGGCGTAACCGATGCTTGGCGACAGGATTAACGTGGTGTCGTCGTAATTGTTGGTTACCGCAAATCCTGCACCGGCTTCACCCATGGCGTAGAATTGGTCTTCCCAGAAAAACGCTTTGAAACCGGCTTTGGCGGGAATGAATCCGAGGTCGTTGTTTTTCCCATCGATGAACAAATTGGTAAAACCAGTGGTTAGCGTGATGGAATACCTTTTAGAAAGGTCATACTGCAGACGCACGTCACCGCCGAGACCAAATTCGTACGGATCATCAAAAACATAACCCGGAGTGACACCAAAGCCGAGGCGGAATCCCTGATCATAATTGGTAGCTTTTTCAACCGGTGTGTTTCCCGGAACTGGAGTGGTCTGTGCAGCCGACTGCTGCGTGAGTAAGGCGGTAAACGCGATTACCGAAAGGGTCTGGATTTTTGTTAGGGTTTTCATACTTGTTTAGATTTGTTATTAATGATTCTCGTAAGGAACAGCGTTCTGATTACGTTGGTAAAACTAGTTTCGTTTAGCAGGAATAGTCTTATATTATTACCAGATAAGGTTTCGTTTTTCGTAGCCTGTTTCATTTGTCGTAGTAAAAGACTACAAGAATTGTGTGAAATCGTTGGCTTTTTCGGGTTCGAAGTCACTATTTTTGCATCGCCATTGCCAAAAGGCGGATCGGCACGAAGTTAATTTTTACCGCAACCATGAATCTATCCCGCTACACCAAAGAGTTCTCCTATAACCTCAAGCTCGCGTACCCCGTTATTTTAGGGATGCTGGGGCACACGCTCATCGGGATTGTAGACAACATCATGGTGGGGAAATTGGGATCGACTGAACTCGCTGCGGTTTCGCTTGGCAACAGTTTCATCTTTATCGCGATGTCGCTCGGCATCGGATTCTCGACTGCGATTACACCCATCATCGCCGAAGCCGACGCCGAAAAGGACGAAGCCAAAATCCGTACGACGTTTCACCACGGTTTGTTTTTGTGTACCATTTTGGGCGTGGCGCTGTTCCTCCTGATTGTCCTGGCCAAACCCATCATGAAATGGATGCACCAACCCGAAGCGGTGGCCAAGATGGCGGCGCCGTATATAGACTGGGTAGCGTTCTCGCTGATTCCGGTCATCATCTACCAAGGTTACAAACAGTTTGCCGACGGACTTTCGCGCACCAAATATTCGATGTACGCCATTTTGATGGCCAACGTCGTGCACATCTTTTTCAATTACGTCTTGATTTACGGCGTTTGGATTTTCCCTAAAATGGGCATCCTCGGCGCCGGGCTCGGAACCGTTATTTCGCGTATTATGATGGTGGTTTTCATGGACCAACTGCTGCGCCGCAATAAGGAACTCAACCGATATTTCCAGAAGTTCACGTTTAAGGAAATCAAGAAATCCGTACTGCGAAAAATCGTCGACTTGGGATTTCCCTCGGCGATGCAGATGTTGTTTGAGGTGGCGCTGTTTACCGCAGCAATTTGGCTCTCGGGTTCGATCGGGAAAACCAGCCAGGCCGCCAACCAGATCGCATTGACCCTGGCGACTACCACGTTTATGTTTGCCATGGGACTTAGTGTCACGGCGATGATCAGGGTGAGCAACCAAAAAGGGCTTAATGATTACAAAAACCTGATTGTCGTGGCGCGCTCTATCTTTTTGCTTGCGATCATCCTTGAAACGGTATTTGCGATATTGTTCATCGCATTGCATAATGTATTGCCGCAATTGTTCCTGAATTTAGAAAACACCACCCAACTTTTAGACAACCGCGAAGTGATTGCCATTGCCGCGAGGTTGCTGATTGTCGCTGCCATTTTCCAGATTTCTGATGGGATACAGGTTGTGGTTTTGGGTGCGTTGCGCGGATTGCAGGATGTGAAGATTCCAATGTACATTACCTTTGTGGCCTATTGGGTAATTGGTTTCCCGATTTCTTTTTATTTGGGCGAATACACAAGTCTCAAAGCCACGGGAATTTGGATCGGATTGCTCGCAGGGCTTACAGCTGCGGCTTTATTTTTGTACCTTCGCTTTGAGAAATTGACTAAAAAACTTGTGGCAGAAAACCACGATACTTCATTTTAAAACAACACATCACGCCTTTGCGTTAAAACGAATACTATGGAACTACCAAAATTTTTACTCGGCGACAACACCGATTTTCCCGAAGATATTTTCATCATCCACCTCGATTACCCAAGGTTTATCATCAACCTCAAAGATGACGAGGTAGAAATAATGGAAGAAGCCGAAGACCTCGACGAAGCCGAACTCAACGAAGAAATGGAAGCGTTGATCGTTTTGGCCAACGAATTTTACGATAGGGAAGTACAACGGTACGAGGAATAATTACGTCATACATCAAGGTCGTGGCGTTTTTCACCGGAAGTATTTCCCAAGTAAAATCTGCGCTGCCGCAAAAGGCGACAATTCCCCATTTTGAACCGCTTTTTTATTCGTTTCGAGCAATGCCGCAATTTCGGGATTGTTGTAAAAGCGGTTTTTTAATTGTTCGTCTATGGTTTCAATCATCCAGAATTGGTTTTGTTCTTTGCGTTTCGTAGAAAAATAATCGTTGCCTTTGGTCAATTCGAGAAATTTTTGGATGGTCTGCCAAACTTCGGAAATACCAGTTTGTTCAATTGCACTGCAGGTTTCTACGGTAGGCATCCAACCCGAACTTTTGGCTGGGAATAAATGCAACGCGCGGTTGAATTCGGTTTTGGCCAATTTGGCACGTTTGACATTGTCGCCATCGGCTTTGTTGATGACAATCGCATCAGCCATTTCCATGATACCCCGTTTGATGCCTTGCAACTCGTCGCCGGCACCCGAAATCTTGAGCAACAGGAAAAAATCCACCATACTGTGTACCGCAGTTTCGCTTTGCCCGACACCCACGGTTTCTATAATAATCGTATCGAATCCCGCCGCCTCGCAAAGCGTGATGGTTTCGCGGGTTTTTCTGGCCACGCCGCCCAAAGTCTCGCCCGAAGCGCTCGGCCTGATGTAGGCATTCTTGTCTTTGACAAGTTCTTCCATACGCGTCTTATCGCCGAGTATGCTGCCGTGCGAAATGGTGCTGCTGGGATCTACCGCCAATACCGCAACCTTTTTTCCAATGCCCGTGAGGTATTTTCCAAACGCTTCGATGAATGTACTTTTCCCTACGCCGGGAACGCCGGTGATGCCAATGCGTACCGATTGGTTCGCGTAAGGCAGGCAACCGTTGATGACTTCGGCGGATTTCTGGGAATGTTCGGGATTGGTACTTTCGATCAGGGTGATGGCGCGACTTAATGCTGTAATGTCACCCAATACGATGTTGTCGATGAGGTCTTTGGCCGAAGGCTGCAACTTCCTGAATTCGCGAATCTGTTCAATACTTTCGGGATTGACCATTTCGGGCGGCGCAATGCCGTCTCGTTCGTGAAGTGCGCTGGGTTGTTTTTTACTGGTCAAAGTGGTTGGTTTTGTGAAGTAAAAGTAAGAAAAAAAGAGACAAGACCGCTTCGCTGCAAGACCGCTTTGCTGCAAGAAAAAGAGAAAAATCTATTCGTGAGAATATAAATCCCTATTTGATGTCTTTCAGCGAAGCGGTCTTTCAATGCAATGGTCTTGCAGCGCAGCGGTCTTTTTTGGTCTTCTCAATAAGCTGCCGTAAACCGTAGCTGGTGGTGTTTTGGTTTTTCAGTTTCATCGGCAATAACAACCGCCAAATCTGCAACCGATAAGATGCTGCGATTGTTAGCGTCAAAGACAGGATTTTCCAAACCGAGGCGGTATTTTCCGGTTCTTTCTGCTGGAATCAATTCGAATGCCGGACTAAAAAACGCCCAATCCAAATCTTTTTCTTCTTTGAGGATGTTGAGGTAGTCGCGCGCGGCCGAAGCGCCTGCGTAATATTCCTTAGGGAAATCGGGCGTGTCGACGGCTTGCAAACCCGGCGCAACAAACAAACTCCCCGCTCCGCCAATCGTGATAAATCTTTTGACTGCTGATTCTTTGACGGCGCTCTGGATTGCTTTCGAACCCGAAATGAAATCGTCGTATAAGTTTGGATTCGACCAGCCTGCGTTGAATGCGCTGATGACGGCATCGTGTCCGGAAAGGATTTTTGAAAGTTCGCCAACATTTGAAATGTCGGTTTGCTGCCAGGTCACATCGGTCTTGTTTCCCGCGTTCCTGCTGATGGCAGTGATCTCGTGCCCGCGGTTGACCAATTCATTGAGGATGGACGAGCCTACAAATCCTGTGGCTCCGATAATTGCAATTTTCATAAGTGATGTATTTAAAAGTAATAAAAAATGTTACAGTTTGAGTTAAAAAAATAGGTTAGAACGTCTCGGCGAAATTCGACAGTGAAATATCCGAAAGCTCTTTGCTGATTTTCCAGTTGATGTCGGCATACAAGCCCGACAGGTTTTTGTTGATGCTTTTGCCTACTGGGCATTTCGGGTTGGGCTCGTTCTTAGAAAAACCAAATGTCACCGAATCGAAAGTGATCTTATAAATGTCGTTGAGCGAAATGGTTTCAGGGTTTTTAAGCAATTTCGTGCCGCCGTTTTTGCCTTCCTTGCTTTCCACGAACTGGTGTTTCTTGAGGTTGGCGATTTCCTTGCGCACGAGTACCGGATTCATGTTCAGGCTGCCGGCAATGTAATCCGACGACAAAAAGTCCTCGGGGAACTTCGCGAGCAAAGTAAGGATGTGCAAGGTAACGGCAAACTTTCCTGAAATCATACTGTAATAAAATATATTACAAATATAAAACTATTTGGCAAACAAACAAGCCCAACGAAGATTATGTGTTATTTTTGCGCACCCAAATCACACGAAACAATTCTTAATATGGAGAACATATTACTCATTTTTGTCTGCCTTACACTTGGTTTTTTCCTGCAAAAATCCAAGGATTTCCCGCCGTTCGCGTACAAATCGTTGAACCAGTTTGTGATTTATGTGTCGCTTCCGGGCATGGCGTTGTATTACATCCCAAAAGTACAGATTGGCTCGCATTTGCTGTTCCCACTCGGCGTTGCCTGGATTGGCTTTCTGCTGTCGTATATTTTCTTTTCGACTATGGGGCGGTTTTTTGGCTGGTCGCGCAAACTTACCGGTTGTTTGATTTTGACGGCTGGTTTGGGCAATACGTCGTTCCTCGGTTTCCCGATCATCCAGGCACTTTACGGCGAACCCGGTATCCAAACGGCGATCATTGTAGACCAACCCGGTTCGTTTGTCGTCATGGCCACCTTCGGGATTCTAACGGCCACCGTCTACTCCAAAGGCACGCCAAATGTAAAAACCATCGCCAACAAAATCCTGCTCTTTCCGCCATTCATCGCTTTTAGTGTTGGCTGTTTGATGAATGTATTGCAACACGATTTTGCCAACGAACTCCAAAGCGTCTTTCAAAAACTGGGTAGCACCGTGACGCCCGTGGCCTTAATTGCCGTGGGATTGCAACTCAAGATTGAGCAACGCAGCAAACATTGGCGGTTCCTGTTCCTCGGTTTGGGGTACAAATTACTCCTTACGCCCGCGATTTTCTTCGTCCTTTACAAAGTCATTTTCGCCGCAAAAGGCCTCGCAATAGACGTTTCGATTATGGAGTCGGCGATGGCGCCTATGATCACCTCGGCCATCCTCGCGTCGAGCTACGGCCTCAAACCCAAACTCAGCAGCATGATGATTGGCATCGGTATCCCGCTGTCGTTTGTGACTTTGGTTTTTTGGTATTTTATCCTGAATCATTTTTAGGAGCCGGGAACCTGCTTTACGCACTATCTTTTTATTGCCGTTTGGCATTACTCCAACAATTCGCTTTAAAAAATCCTCGCGCCAGACGCAAGGGAACAACTCTTCCAGCAATAAAAAGGATAGTTTGCTCCAATCAGGGCTAGGGCCGTCCTGTCTCGATAAAATCTAACCCTGGCGCGAGGCAACAACCAAATAAATAGTATTTTTGGCATGTCGTTTATACCAAAAAAAATGCTTCAAAATACCCTAACACCCGCAATGATTGCCGAGCTTGAAAAGATAATTGGGCCGTCATTTCTGTTTACAGACAACGAAACCAGGAACCATTATGGGCATGATGAAACCGAAGATTATGTGTTTCCGCCCGCAGTCGTCGTCAAGCCCGCTAATTCCCATGAAGTTTCGGCCATCCTGCAATTCGCCAACCAAAACCACATTCCGGTGACAACCATCGGCGGCAGGACTGGGCTCAGCGGCGGTGCGTTGTCAATCCATCAAGGCATCGGTTTGTCTATGGAACGCTTCAACAAAATCCTGCAAATCGATGAACAGAACCTGCAGGTAACGGTAGAACCTGCTGTCATTACACAGGTTTTGCGCGAAGCCGTCGCAGAAAAAGGCTTGTTCTATCCGCCCGACCCGAGTAGCCAGGGCAGTTGCTGGATCGGAGGGAATGTTGCCGAAAACGCTGGTGGTGCGCGCGCTGTAAAATACGGCACGACAAAGGACTATGTACTTAACCTTGAAGTAGTGCTCGCCAATGGCGATATCGTCTGGACGGGCGCTAATACCCTCAAAAACTCCACAGGCTATAACCTCACGCAACTCCTGGTTGGGAGTGAAGGTACACTTGGTGTGATTACCAAAATCGTAATGAAATTGCTCCCGAAAAATACCCACAACGTGCTCATGCTCGTTCCGTTTTACCAAGCAGAACAAGCGTGCGAGGCCGTGTCTGCCATCTTCCGCGCCGGAATCGTGCCCAGTGCGCTCGAATTTATGGAGCGCGACGCGATAGACTGGACCTTACAGTTTGTTGAAGGCTTGAGCGTCGAAGTCAAGGACGGCATCCAGGCGCACCTGCTCATAGAAGTCGACGGGAATTACCCTGAGATTCTATTCTCCGAAGCCGAGAAAATTATGGCCGTAGTAGAAGCGTTTGCAATAGACGAAGTGCTGTTTGCCGATACCGAAGACCAAAAGAACGCGCTCTGGAAAATGCGGCGGTCGGTTGCCGAGGCCGTCAAATCGAATTCGGTTTACAAAGAGGAAGATACTGTGGTCCCGAGATATGAATTGCCCAGATTGCTCGCCGGAATCAAAGCCATCGGCAACAAATACGGTTTTCGTTCGGTCTGTTACGGACATGCTGGCGACGGCAACCTGCACGTGAACATTGTCAAAGGCACAATGACCGATGAAGCCTGGAAAACCCAAGTTCCCATTGGCATCCGCGAAATCTTTGAGCTCACCGTGTCGCTAAAAGGCACGCTGTCTGGCGAACACGGTATTGGGTATGTACAGAAAAATTATATGGATATTGCTTTCAACCGCTCGCAATTGTTGCTCATGAAAGGCATTAAGGACGCCTTCGACCCGAATGGGATTTTGAATCCCGGGAAGATTTTCCCGGATAGCTTGTAAACGGCAGCGCGCAAAGGTTTATCATCTTTGCGCGCTGCTGTTTTTAAAATTAGTCCCTTTTTGGGCTATTCTTCTTTTCTCTTTTCTCTGCCTTCTTTTCCTTGGCAGTCTTGAGCGGTTCTTTTTTCGCCGATTTCTTGACGTCTAATCCTTTTGACATAACGGTTATCTTTTAGGTTAATCTTATTTATTTGTGTAAGTAAATATAAAAACAATTTTAGTTCTCCGTTTAAAGTCCTAACTCTTTTTTAACATCGGCGCCAAACAGGGTGTCGAAAGCGGCGCGCTGGTCTACATCGTCCAAGTTGATGAAACGCCATTGTTCATTGGTAGTTTCATCGAAAATGGCCACCAATTTTGAAATGCGTTTGACGTTGAAACTGTTGCGTTTGGGTTCAAACAGTACTTCATTTGCCCGATAGCGCTCTTTTAATGTCGCTGCTTTTCCGGCCGCCTGCGACGCATCGACTTTTTTCTCAAAAAATACGCGCGCGGGATTTTTATAAGTCACCACGCAAAATGTTTTCCCTGCGATTTTCTTGATGTCGGAATAGGCAAAAACGCTGCTTTCCATCTGTATGCGCATCCTGAATTCGTCATTGAGGTAGTCGTTGTCTAGTTTGGCAACGAAAGCGGGTTTGCCTTGGGCTTCGTAGATTTTGGGATAGGTGAGCTCGGCAATGGCATCAAAATCCATGGTGTAGTTGGCGTTGTAAATGGCAACAGTCGCGGTTTTAAGGGCGGTGCTTTGCGAGAAACAGTTGAGGCTTACCAGCAACAAGGACAAAAGTAATCGTGTTTTCATAAGGATTGGATTGCTGGCCAAATATAAAAAATCCCCAGCTACTTTCGCAGTGGGGATTTAATATTAGGAATAAGGTTTAGTCATTGACGATAACCCATTCGCCCGAATTCAAGAGGCTTTCGGCCTTTTTGTACTTCATGTTTTCGGTTTTTCCGCTCATGATGTGTTTGATGGTCACGTTGTCGTTGCGGTTGATTTTTGGCATCTCACGCACGATGGTTTCGGTTACCTGACGTTGCTGGGTTTGCCCGGCTTCGCGCGCTTCGGCTGCCGCCTGGTCAGAATTCGGGATCACTTCGTCCTTACTGGTTTTGTAATTTTCCTTCGGACGTGGGATTTCACGGGCTTCCTGAATCGCCGGAGCTTGTTGTTGCGGCAAATCACCTTTGAACAAGAACGAGATTACTTCTTTGTTGACGCCGTTGAGCATTGAGCTGAACAAATTGAACGCCTCGAATTTATAAATCAACAACGGATCTTTCTGCTCATGAACAGCCAACTGTACCGATTGCTTGAGTTCGTCCATTTTGCGCAAATGCTTTTTCCAGGCTTCGTCAACGATGGCGAGGGTGATGTTTTTCTCGAAATCGGCGATGAGCTGCTTGCCTTCGGTTTCGTAGGCTTTCTTGAGGTCGGTCACGACATTCAATGATTTGATACCATCTGTAAAGGGAACTACGATGCGCTCAAACTGGTTGCCTTGGTCTTCAAAAACATTCTTGATAATCGGGAACGCTTCACGGGCGCTGCGCTCGGTTTTTTCGGTGTAGAAAACGAGTGCGGCTTTGTATACTTTCCCGGTAAGTTCGGTTTCAGAAAGGCGTTCGAATTCGCTTTCGGTTACCGGCGAAGTGATCGAAAAATAACGGATCAATTCAAACTCAAAGTTCTTATAATCTTTAGATTGTTTGTTGGTTTGTACGATGAGTTCGCAGGTGTCGTACATCATGTTGGCGATGTCTACCTTAAGGCGTTCTCCGTGCAAGGCGTGGCGGCGACGTTTGTATACCACTTCGCGTTGGGCGTTCATTACATCATCATATTCCAAAAGACGTTTACGTACCCCAAAGTTGTTTTCCTCTACTTTTTTCTGTGCGCGTTCGATTGATTTGGTCATCATCGAATGCTGGATGACTTCGCCTTCCTTAAGTCCCATGCGGTCCATGACTTTGGCTACCCTTTCGGATCCAAAAAGACGCATGAGGCTGTCTTCGAGCGACACGTAAAACTGCGAGCTACCCACATCACCCTGACGTCCTGCACGACCACGCAACTGGCGGTCTACACGACGTGAATCGTGGCGTTCTGTTCCGATGATGGCCAATCCGCCGGCTGCTTTGACTTCTGGAGAGAGTTTGATATCGGTTCCACGACCTGCCATGTTGGTAGCGATCGTCACGACACCCGATTTTCCAGCTTCCTCTACAATCTGCGCCTCCTGTTTGTGCATTTTGGCGTTGAGTACGTTGTGCGGGATGTTGCGCATCTTGAGCATACGGCTCAATAATTCTGAAATCTCTACCGAAGTTGTTCCAATCAGAACCGGTCTTCCCGCATTAGACAATTGGGTCACATCTTCAATCACCGCGTTGAATTTCTCACGCGTGGTTTTATAAATGTAATCTTCTTTGTCTTTTCTGGCCATTGGGCGGTTGGTTGGGATTTCTACCACGTCGAGTTTGTAGATTTCCCAAAGCTCGCCGGCTTCGGTAACGGCAGTTCCCGTCATTCCCGCGAGTTTGTTGTACATCCTGAAATAATTCTGGAGGGTAATGGTGGCGAAGGTTTGTGTGGCGGCTTCGATCTTTACATTTTCTTTGGCTTCGATCGCTTGGTGCAATCCATCAGAATAACGGCGACCATCCATGATACGGCCGGTTTGCTCGTCTACGATGAGGATTTTGTTGTCCATGATGACGTATTCAACATCCTTTTCAAACAAGGTGTAGGCTTTGAGCAACTGTGTCAAGGTGTGGATGCGCTCACTTTTGATGGAGAAATCCTGGAACAGCCTTTCTTTTTCTTCGGCTTCGGCATCCTTTTCGAGTTTTTTTCTTTCGATACTTGCGATTTCGGTTCCGATATCGGGCAAGACAAAGAAATTATCGTCGGTATCCGAAGACAAGAATTTGATCCCGTTGTCGGTGAGTTCTACCTGGTTGTTTTTCTCTTCGATGACAAAATACAACGCTTCATCTACCTTAGGCATTTCGCGGTTGTTGTCTTGCATGTACTGGTTTTCTGTCTTTTGCAGGATTTGGCGGATGCCTTCTTCACTCAAAAACTTAATCAGTGCTTTATTTTTTGGAAGCGAACGATACGCTCTCAACAATTGGAAACCGCCGTCTTTGGTGTTGCCTTCTTTGATGAGGCGTTTGGCTTCGGTCAAGAACCCGTTAGACAATTGCCTTTGCAGGCTTACGAGATTTTCAATTTTTGGTTTCAAGGCATCAAATTCGTGGATTTCGCCTTTTGGAACCGGACCAGAAATAATCAACGGCGTCCTCGCGTCATCGATCAAAACCGAATCGACCTCGTCGACAATCGCGAAATTGTGTTTGCGCTGTACGAGATCTTCGGGCGAATGCGCCATGTTGTCGCGCAGGTAATCGAAACCGAATTCGTTGTTGGTTCCGTAGGTGATGTCGGCGTTATAGGCTTTCCTTCTTTCCTCGGTGTTGGGTTGGTAATTGTCGATACATTCTACGGTGAGGCCGTGAAACTCGAACAACGGCGCTTTCCAGGTGCTGTCACGTTTGGCGAGGTAGTCATTTACGGTTACTAAGTGCACGCCGTTTCCGGTCAATGCATTCAAATATAGTGGTAAGGTGGCCACGAGGGTTTTTCCTTCTCCGGTTTGCATCTCGGCGATTTTTCCGGAGTGCAACACCATTCCGCCAATCAACTGAACGTCGTAGTGGATCATGTCCCAGGTGATTTCTTTTCCGGCAGCATTCCAGGAATTGGCCCAGATGGCTTGGTCGCCGTCTAGTGTAATGTATGATTTTGAACCAGAAAGTTCACGGTCTTTAGCCGTTGCGGTAACGGTCAATTGGGTATTTTCTTTAAAACGCTTCGCGGTTTCCTTGATGACAGCAAAAGCTTCGGGCAGGATGTCGTTGAGGGTTTTTTCTGAGATTTCGTAAGCTTCTTTTTCAAGCGCATCGATGTCGAGGTAGATTTCTTCTCTTTTATCGATGTCGGCTATGGTTTCTACTTCTTGTAGCAAGGCAGCAATTTTGGCATCCTTATCGGCGCGCGCTTCTTTGATTTTGGCTTTGAAGGCAGCGGTTTTGGCTCTCAATTCATCATGCGACAAATTGGTCAGGGTGCTTTCTAACGCCTTGATTTTATTGACATTTCCTTGTAAAGCTTTGACGTCTTTCTCGGATTTGTCACCGATAAATGCTTTCAGTATGCTATTGATGAAACTCATGATTTTTGTGTAATTTCTTATTGATAAAAGTGTGCAAATTTAGGCAAAAAAAAAGCCTCTAATGAGACTTTCAGATGGATTTATTATTTTTTTAATACTCATCCTCGTTCCAGAGATAATCCTCGTCGGTGGGATAATCCGGCCAGATTTCTTCCATAGATTCGTATATCTCGCCTTCATCTTCGATGGATTGTAAATTTTCTACTACTTCAAGCGGCGCACCGGCCCTGATAGCGTAATCAATCAATTCATCTTTGGTTGCTGGCCACGGCGCATCGCTCAAATACGACGCTAGTTCTAATGTCCAATACATCTTCTACGATTTTTTAGTTTGTGCAAAAATAATTTTTTTACTGAATAAGTCAAGTAAAATTTGATTTATTTTTAATTAAAGTCAAGAACGTTATTTCTAAGGCTTTCAGAAGCATTCGCATTCCCACTATTTTCTTGGAATCCACTTCACTTCGTCTGCGTTCAGGTCGGCAGTCAACTTCCGTGCCAGCACAAAAAGATAGTCAGAAAGTCGGTTGAGGTACTTGATGGCGATCTCGGCAACGGGTTCATTGTGGCTTAAATGCACCGCCAAACGCTCGGCACGGCGGCACACGCAACGCGTGATATGACAATATGACACGGTAGTGTGTCCGCCGGGCAGGACGAAATGCGTCATGGGTGGCAACTCACTTTCCATTTGGTCGATTTCATTTTCTAAAAGTTCGATATCCGATTCTACGATACCCAGTTTTTGCAAACGCAGCTCCCCGTTTTTCATCACTTCTTTTTCGGGCGGCGTGGCCAGAATGGCGCCAATAGTAAATAGTCTGTCTTGTATTTCGGCGAGGATTTCCTTGTAATGCACATTCATTTCCTGGTCGCGCACCAGGCCGATGTGCGAGTTGAGCTCATCGACTGTGCCATAGCTTTCTATTCGGATGTGGTCTTTGGGGACGCGTGTTCCGCCGAAAAGTGCTGTGGTGCCTTGGTCGCCGGTTTTGGTATATACTTTCATGCTGGTTGATGGTTGTCGGTTGTCGGTTGTCGGTTTGGATATTATGACGTCAAATTTAGTGGATTAATTCGAGAATAGCGCGTACGAATCTTTGCTGTGATCCGTCGCTGAGGTTGAAATACAAATCGGGTTCGATGCACTCAATTTCCATGAGTTGGAGTTGGTTGTCAATGACAATGCCGTCGACGCGCGCGTACAATAACGGGTTGGGAAAGGTTTCCACGATACGTTTTGCTTGCGCGATTAATGCAACATCGGGGTTGATTGCAGTATACTTTCCGCCGAATTGTACCTGGATCCTGAAATCGCCATCGGCGGGTTTTTTATTGACGGCGTGCGAGAATTGCTTGTTGAAGAAAACCAGCGAGGTTTCGCCCAGCGTTTGTATTTCTGGCATGAATCGTTGCAACAGCAGATCTTTTTGGGCGGCAATGGGTTGGTATTTTTGGTTGATGGACGCCACGGCTGCAGCTTCAAAGACTTCGGTCAAATGGGAGCCGGCAGAAAATGCGGGTTTGATGACTGCTTTTTCCCAGGATTCGGGAAGCATTTTGGCTAAATCGAGCTGGTTTGTCTTCTCAATGAAAATGGTCGGCAGGATTTGAATGTCTCGTTTTTCGAGTGTACGCAAATAGAATTTATGCTTGTTCCCGCGGATGATGTCAAGTGCATTGAGTGTTTTAACGCCTAGATTTTCGAGTTTGTCGAGCCAGAGGTTGAACGCATTTTCTTTTTCGTAGTAATCCCAAGTGTTGCGAAAAATCAGGTAATCGAAACTGGTCCAATCAACGCTTGGATCGTCCCAAATGACTGCCTTGGACTCAATGTTATATTTCGCAAGTTCGGGAATCAGGAGCTGGTCGGCGGGAGTAAGTTTTGGGAATTTTTGGCAGGCGAGTAGTGCTATGTTCATTGATTAGAAGATGAAATACGATTGATATTCGGAAACCATAGCCCTGATAGCAGCGGCATCCTTTTGTGGAGTGCAACGCAACAAAAGATAGAGCGGATAGCAGGATTAGCTCCTAATTATTCTTAGAATCGCTCTCAATGACACCGTCGCGCAAACGGATTACACGGTGGGCATAGGCCGCGATTTCCTCTTCATGCGTCACCAAAATGACCGTATTACCCGATTCGTGGATGTCGCCAAAAAGCTTCATAATCTCTACCGAGGTCTTGCTGTCAAGGTTTCCCGTGGGTTCATCGGCCAATATAATCGACGGTTTGTTGACCAGCGCGCGCGCAATGGCGACCCGTTGGCGTTGCCCGCCCGAAAGCTGGTTGGGTTGGTGGTCCATGCGGTCGGCGAGGTTGACTTGCGCAAGGACTTCGGTAGCACGAGCGTTGCGTTCGGATTTTGAATATCCGGCGTAAATCATAGGTAGCGCTACATTGGCCAGTGCGGTGGTTCGCGGCAAGAGATTAAACGTTTGGAACACGAAACCGATTTCCTTGTTACGGATTTCGGCCAATTCATCGTCGTGCATCTGGCTCACGTCTTTACCGTTTAATATATAGGTGCCTGATGTGGGCGTATCGAGGCAGCCGAGCAGGTTCATCAATGTTGATTTTCCCGAGCCCGAAGGCCCCATGAGCGCCACGTATTCGCCTTTGTTGATTTCCAGGTCGATGCCTTTGAGTACGTAAACAATTTCGTTACCGAGGATGAAATCGCGTGTGATGTTGGTGATTTTGATAAGTGGGCTCGCCATGATGGGATTGTATTTTTTAAAGGTTTAAAAGTATGAAAAAATACCTTCTTTTTAGTTACGTAAATTAGTTTGACAAAAGTTATAAGATTTCAATTCTATTTTATGTAATTATCATTTTTTTAAGCAAAAGCTAAATTAATCTTAATTTATTAAGTGAAATAATGAGATTAATTCAATTATATTTATTTTTACCATTATAAAATTAACATTTAAACAAACCCATATTATGAAAACCAGAAATTTAATTTTAACAATGGCATTTAGCGCAATCGCGTTCGTTTCTTGTAAGGATGAAAAAGAAGCACAGGCAGAAAAAACGGTCAATAATTACGTAGTATACGTGGATTCATTGGGCAATGTCGCCGAAGAGGATGCCAAAGCGAATTGGCAAGCCATAGACAACGCCTATCAAATGCGTGTTAGCGAAGCCGAAGCGGCCATGGAAAACATGAAAGATAAATCGGCTGCGCAACAAAAACTAGATGCCGCCAGAGCCAAATACGAAGAGTTAAAAGCCAAAATGGAGGCCGCCGCAGCGACAGAAACCGCTTCAAGCCCAAAACAAACGCTTAGGAATGCACTGTTCGGAGAAGGTAAAATCGGCGACGACATGAACTTTGACTGGGTAAATAAAGACAACATCCACAATGTCTACCAACAATTCGTCCACACGGCAGAAGACAACAAAGACAAATACAGCCGTGAAGATTGGGACGAAATCAAGTTGATGTGGGAAGCGCTTGACAGCCGTAAAAATACCGTCGAAAAAGAAGGACTTTCTGGCGAAGACAACAGGAAAATTGCCGGTCTTAAAGTGAAATTTGCGCCAATGCTTACCGTGAACAGAATTGGGGCAAAAGGCGACGAACAAGCCGAAGCCAAAAAATAATAGTTATTAATTCAGGAAAAATGGCGGGCAGGGATGGCCGCCATTTTTTTTTGCCTATTAGCAACGGATCACGAAATGTTCTTTTTCCTGCTCTTTTCTAAAAAACACCAAACCCCATTGAAACGTGTCTATTGTGACCGTTACTTTGGGGTTCTTTTTTATGATTTCCCAGGCTTGTTCCATTTCAACAGACCAATGGATATCGTCGAAAATCCATACCGAATCGTTGGTTGCAGTAGATAGGAGTAAGTCGAAATATTGGAGTGTGGCTCGCTTCTGGTGGTTGCCGTCGAAGTAGATGAGTTGGTAGGTTGGTTGTTGATTGTCGGTTGTCGGATTTCGGTTGTCCAGGAACGTTTCAAATTCGGAGACAATTGCATGAATGTTCTCAAGCCCGAAATTTTTAAATTGGAGTTGTGCCGTTTTTGAGGTTTCAGGGCAACCTTCGAGTGTTGTGATTTGTGAAGTTGGGTTTCCTGCCGAAAGTGCGGCTGTAGCCAAACCAACTGAAGTTCCAATTTCTAAAATCGATTCAGGTTTGAAATATCTGACAATGCGAAATAACAATGCTGCGCGGTTTTGGGTAATTCCAGCAGTTTTCGCGATTTTTGAAATTTCGCGTGTCTTGGATTTGAAGACTTTGGACCCCGCGCCAAAATCGGTTACTTCAATCGTATTGTGGTTTCGCAATAAGGATTCCCGGTATTTTTTTAAGGTAGCATATTCGGGGTAGCTCTTTTTGTCGTATAAGCATTTCGTGACCAAATTGAACACAAATGGCGAGTGTACGCCATGCTCATTGGTAGATTCGCGGAGGAATTTGAAATAGGATTGTATTTGATGCAGCATAAGATATAACACAGATTGCACAGATTTTCACAGATTGAGATGCATCAAAAAAATCGGTGCGAATCTGTGCAATCTGTGTTGAATTATTCAATTTTCGCACTCAGCTCAAACCATCTTTCTTCCTTTGTCTCAATCTTTAAGATGATTTGCTGCAGTTCATTGGCTTTTGATTCGATTTCGGCATCCGCGACTTTCCCTTCAGAAAACAAATCCTCGATCTTTTTCTTTTCCCATTCCAAATCCTTGATTTCCTTTTCGATTTTCTGGAATTCCTTCTGCTCGTTAAACGTCAAACCGGCGGTCTCATTCTGTTTTTTCCAGCTGTTTTTTTCGGTATTGACCGATGATAATTCTTTCTTGGCAGGTTCGGCGCTGTCCTCATACGCGCGGAAATCCGAGTAATTACCAGGAAAATCCTCTATCACGCCATTGCCGCGAAACACAAACAAATGGTCTACGATTTTGTCCATAAAATAACGGTCGTGCGACACCACAATCAAACAACCCGGATAATCCAACAGGAAATTCTCGAGTACGTTCAAAGTAACAATGTCGAGGTCATTCGTGGGCTCATCAAGGATCAGAAAGTTCGGGTTTTGGATGAGTACCGTACACAAATACAAACGCTTGAGCTCACCACCACTGAGTTTCTCCACAAAATCGTGCTGCTTCTTGCGGTCGAACAAAAATCGCTCGAGCAATTGCCCCGCCGAAATCGTCCTTCCTTTCATCAGCGGAATGTACTCGCCGTATTCCTTAATCACATCAATGACTTTCTGCATCGGTTTGGGGTTGATGCCGCTCTGTGTATAATAACCCACTTTAATGGTATCGCCGGTCACCACTTTGCCGCTGTCTACGGGAATCGTTCCAGTAATCAAATTCAGAAACGTCGATTTCCCGGTGCCGTTTTTCCCAATAATCCCAATGCGTTCGCCACGCTGGAAATCAAAACTAAAATTGTCGAGGATTACCCGGTCTTTAAACTTCTTTGAAATCTTGTGCAGCTCAATGATTTTGCTGCCCATGCGTTCCATGTTGATCTCAAGTTCCACGACATTTTCGCGGCGTCGGCTTTGTGCTTTTTCCTTGATCACGTAAAAATCATCCTGCCGCGACTTGGATTTGGTGGTACGCGCTTTGGGTTGGCGGCGCATCCAGTCGAGTTCTTTGACAAACAGGTTCTGTGCTTTGTCAACGCTGGCATTTTCAGAAGCAATGCGCTGTTCTTTTTTCTCTAAATAATAAGAGTAATTGCCTTTGTATTGGTAGAGTTTCCCGTTGTCGAGTTCAATGATTTCGTTACAAACACGCTCTAAAAAGAAACGGTCGTGCGTTACCATAAATAAGGTAATCGGCTCTTTAGCAAAATAACTCTCGAGCCATTCGATCATCTCCAAATCAAGGTGGTTGGTTGGCTCATCCAAAATCAACAAATCGGGACGGTTGATGAGGATGATGGCCAATGACAAACGTTTTTTCTGTCCTCCGGATAAACTTTTTACTTTGAGTTTAAAATCCTCGAGCTTGAGCTTGAACAAAATCTGCTTGAACTGGGTTTCAAAATCCCAGGCATTGTGTTGGTCCATCTGGTCAAAGGCACGTTGGTAGGCTTCTTCATCTTCGGGGTTTTCGAGCGCCTTTTCGTATTGTTCAATCACTTTTAAAACTTCGTTGTCTGAGGCAAAAATGCTTTCCTCAATTGTGAGTTCATCCTGCAATTGCGGCACCTGCGACAGGAACGCCATTTTGATTTCCTTGCGCACCACAACTTTCCCAGTATCGGGCTCGTCGTTGCCGTTAAGAATGTTCATGATTGTGGTTTTCCCGCTGCCGTTTTTCGCGATAAACGCAATTTTCTGGTCCTTATTGATTCCAAAAGAAATATTGTCAAACAAGGTACGTTCGCCAAAAGATTTCGATATATTTTCTACTGTGAGGTAATTCATGGCGCAAAAGTAGGAAGAAGTTGTGGGTTGTTGGTTGTTGGTTGGTGGATTTTTTTGGGAGCTGTTTCCCGCTTTCCGCTGCTATCTTTTTAAACTCCCTTTGGTCGTTTAAAAAGGATATCCGCTTCAATCGGGGCTATGCTGCCGCAGGCTTTCTTTTGTCTTGACCCGAGGCCGCAGGACGAACTGAGCGAAGCTATACAAAAGAAACAAAAAATCAATGGCCTCCGGATAAAAAGC
>DLHP01000035.1:6804-6926 GCA_002483285.1 Flavobacterium sp. UBA7665 | reverse complement strand
GCTGGCGCTGCACGAAAAATCCTCCCGAGAAAGTTCCCCAGTCAAAGGAGGAATCATCCGGTTTAGAATTTTCGGCGCAGCGGGCAAGCCGAAAATCAATAAATACTTCCGACTTGGCGCGA
>DLHP01000035.1:0-6710 GCA_002483285.1 Flavobacterium sp. UBA7665 | reverse complement strand
AGACCGCGTTCTGAGGTAGTTTTCAAGATTGTAATTTGGTCGCTAAGGCATTTTTGCTTCTTTTGTTGCCAGACAAAAGAAGGCCCTCGCGGCAGCGTTAGCCCCGATAGCAATGGAAATCCTTTTTGGCGAGGCACGAGACAAAAAGATTGTAATGCATAGCGGGAAACAGCTCCTAAAAAATTATCTTTGACGCCATGCAACTCTCTGTCGTCATTCTCAACTACAACGTCCGCTTTTTCCTCGAGCAATGCGTACTCAGCGTGCAAAATGCCATCCGGGATCTTGAAGCCGAAATCATTGTAGTAGACAACCACTCCTCAGACGACAGCTGCGAGATGATCAAACAGCGGTTCCCGCAAATCAAGCTCATCGAAAACCAAACCAATGCAGGCTTCCCAAAAGGCAACAACATCGGCGTCGCCCAAGCCAAAGGCAAATACTTGTGCATCCTGAATCCAGACACGGTTGTGGCCGAAGACACTTTCACCAAAATCCTGGCTTTTGCCCTATCCAAACCCGATTTGGGTATTGTAGGCTGCAAACTTATAGACGGAACCGGCCATTTCCTCCCAGAGAGCAAACGTGGTATTCCCACACCTTGGGTGGCATTTACCAAAGTCTTGGGCTTGTACAAACTTTCTAATGCGTTTGGAAAATATTACGCATCGCATCTGGGCGAGAACCAAACCGGGAAAGTCGAAATCCTTGTGGGTGCGTTCATGCTCATGAAAACGGCAACTTACCGCGAGGTAGGTGGTTTTGATGAGGACTGCTTTATGTATTCGGATGATATCGATTTGTCTTACATGATCTTGAAAACTGGCAAATCCAATTATTATTTCCATGAAACGTCGGTCATCCATTACAAAGGCGAAAGCACCGTGCGCGACGGTTTGTATATGAAACGATTCCGCGAGGCGATGGATTTCTTCTATAAAAAGCACTTCAGAAAGTCATTGTTTTTCGATGTGTCGATGAAAATCGGTGCCACCTTGTTCTCAATCATCAAGCAAAAACAGGCAGTCAAAAACACGGTCAAGCCCAATGATTACCTGCTATTGTCAGATGATGAAAACTTGCGTCGCAACGTTGAAAACTTGTTAGGAAAAAAAGTCACACGATACGATACCGACCTAAAAAATACTATAAATTCGCTAACAAGCCGTTCTTATAGCAATACCGAACTCATTTTAGACAACAGCGGGTCGCGTTTCAAAGCGATTATCGCATTGATGGAACAGTTGAAAAACAGCGGGTTGACCTTCAAAATTCGACCTCAAAATTGCGAGTTTCTCATAGGGAGTAACAATAGCAACGACCGCGGCGAAGTGATAAGGATTTCGGAATAAGAAGGTTAGAAACGCTATAAAATTTGCGCGATTCGTGATGAAAGCTAAAATAAATCATTAATTTCGCAAGCGGAAAACAGAATCACCTTTATAGGTTAACAATATGGCAAGATTTGAATTGAAACTTCCCAAAATGGGAGAAAGCGTTGCCGAAGCAACCATTACCAATTGGCTCAAAGCTGTTGGCGACAAGATTGAAATGGATGAAGCGGTGCTCGAAATCGCGACAGACAAAGTAGATAGTGAAGTGCCATCCGAAGTTTCGGGCATCCTCGTAGAGCAATTGTTCGGGAAGGACGATTTGGTACAGGTAGGCCAAACCATCGCCATTATTGAAACCGATGCTGCATCGGCCGCCGCGCCTGCCCCACAAGCCGCCGCAATTGCCGAGGCTCCTCAAGAGACAGCACCTGCCGCTGCCGTTGAAGTCACCAAAACCGTAGAAGCAGCAAGGGATTTTGTAGCCGCGCCTGCTACGCCACAAGATTTTTCGGCTTCAGAAAAGTTCTTTTCTCCGTTGGTTAAGAACATCGCCAAGGAAGAAGGCATTTCTATCGCCGAACTCGAATCGATCACCGGCACCGGAAACGAAGGACGCGTTACCAAAAACGATATTTTGGATTACATAGCCAACCGTGGCAATGCTCCGTTAGCTGCTGCCCAACCTGTTTCACCAGCTGTCATTCCGAGCGCTAGCGAGGAACCTGCCCCAGTGAAATCTGAACCTGCGGTCGCCAACCAACAACCAGCCGCCAAAGCAATGCCGGTGTCAGTAAACGGCGCCGACGAAATCGTAGAAATGGATCGTATGCGCAAGCTCATTTCGGGTTATATGGTGCAATCGGTACAAACCTCGGCTCACGTACAATCGTTTATAGAAGTGGATGTGACTGCCATTTGGGATTGGCGCGAGAAAAACAAAAGTGCATTCGAAAAGAGAGAAGGCGAGAAGCTGACTTTTACTCCAATATTCATGGAAATCGTCGCCAAAGCGCTCAAAGATTTCCCCATGATGAACATTTCTGTCGATGGCGATTACATCATCAAAAAGAAAAACATCAACCTCGGAATGGCAGCAGCCTTACCTAACGGAAACCTCATTGTTCCGGTCATCAAGAACGCCGACCAGCTCAACTTGCTCGGTATGGCCAAAGCCGTCAATGATTTAGGAAACCGCGCCAAAGCCGGAAAACTAAAACCAGACGATACCCAAGGCGGAACGTATACCGTGACCAACGTAGGAACGTTCGGTTCTGTATTCGGTACGCCGATCATCAACCAGCCGCAGGTGGGAATCCTCGCGCTTGGGGCCATCCGTAAAGTACCGGCGGTTATTGAAACACCCGAAGGAGATTTCATCGGTATTCGCAAGAAGATGTTCCTGTCGCACAGCTACGACCATCGTGTGGTAGACGGTGCGCTCGGCGGAAGTTTCGTAAAACGCGTAGCCGATTACATGGAAGCCTTTGACGAAAACAAAAGTTTTTAATTGAAAATCAAAATATTAGGAAGCGGTTCGTTGTGAGCCGCTTTTTTTATATATTTAAAAAAAATCTCCAGACATGACAAAAAAAGTACTTATTGCTGCGATTGCGGTTTTTTCGTTTGCTTCATCGCCGGCCCAAAATTATTTCCTGGATACCGATTACGGAACCAATGGAAAAACGGTGGTGGGTTTCCCGTCCGAAAATGCAGAAATGGCGACTATGGCGATACAACCCGATGGCAAAGTCATCAGCTGCGGAACCTATACGTATGAATTGCCTTTAGGAATCTTACACGACTTGGCGCTCGCACGCTTCGATACGAATGGGCAACCCGATTTGAGTTTCGGCACTAACGGGTTAGTGACGATCCAGATTGTGAATTCAAGAGCAGACAACCACAATGTAATCAAAGTGCTCGATGACGGAAAGTTGTTGATATTGGTCAACGGCGAAGGCATAATTAACGGCGACTATATGTTGGTAAGACTCAATGCCGACGGTTCGCGAGATACGACGTTTGGTACCAACGGTACGGTAAGTATCGATTTTGGCGGAAGTGAAGGTGCGTGGGCTATGCAAGTACAAACCGATGGCAAAATTGTAGTCGGCGGCAGTTGCTCGATAACGACGCAAGGCAACGATGCTTATGATTTTAGCATTGTAAGGCTCAACGCCGATGGATCAAAAGATGTAGACTTCGGAACGGGCGGATTGGCCAAATTTAGTTTTGGCGACGGCAACAATTTTTCTGTTTTCAGTGAGGACAGCCTGTTCGACTTGTTGTTGCAGCCCGACGGAAAAATCGTAGCAGCAGGATTTAGTGCCGTTTTACTTGAGGGCTCGAAGTTTGCGCTGCTCAGGCTCAACACCGACGGCACGCCCGATACCGATTTTGGAAACCAGGGCAGGGTGCTCACCGATTTTACCGCCGAAGATGAAATAGCACAATCAATCGCGCTGATGCCCGACGGCAAAATAATGGCATCCGGTACGCATTATTACAGCAATGACGACAATCAGAAAGTGATTGTGGCCAAATACAACACCGATGGCAGTGCGGATACCAACTTTGGTACAGATGGAAAGATGATGCTTGAAGACGGAAATGAGAATCCGCGCTATTTTGCATTTTCCTCCAAAGTTACGCCCGACGGAAAATTACTCGTCTGCGGTGGTGGTGGCAACCATTCCCCCAATTTTGACGGATTCCTCGTACGCTTCAACGCCGATGGAACCTTTGATACAACTTTAGGGGAAAACGGCTGGCTTTGGGCCGACTTTGGCGAATGGGAAGTGACTGCAGATATGGTTTTACAGGAAGACGGCGCGCTGGTTATGGGCGCCACCACTAGTTTTGGAACCAATCGTTTTTTAGTGTGGCGTTATACGACGCCTGCACTTGCAATTTCCAGCCAGGAACAGACTGTTTTTTCTATTGCGCCCAACCCTTTCGAAGATTACGTGAACCTTAGTTTTTACATTACGTCCGCGCAAGACCTTTCTATTGAACTGATGGATATATCGGGTAGAAAAATTGCGGAGGTGCTTGCAGATGCTTTTTCGGTGGGTCGCCATTCGGTTCGTTTGAATCTTCCCGAAGCACTTCCCAGAGGGACTTATTTTTTAAGAATAAACGACAGAAAAAATACCACTACGGTTAAAATACTTAAATAGAGCCCAATCAAAGTACTATACCCGACAATCGCAAGTTGTCGGGTTTTTTGTGCGTTTGTATTTCTAAAACCAGACAATAAAACCAAAATTTCCCGTTTAAAAAGGTTACATTTGTCTTCATCCAAACACATAAAATGGAACTCAAACTAAACAAACCGATTTGTTTTTTCGACCTCGAAACCACTGGTATTGAGGTGGCTAAAGACCGAATCGTTGAAATTTCTATATTCAAGGTGTATCCCAACGGCAATAAGGAAAGCAAAACCTGGCTCGTGAATCCCGAAATGCCGATTCCGCCACAAGTTACTGCAGTTCACGGCATCACGAACGAGAAAGTGGCGAACGAACCCACGTTCAAGGAACTCGCCGCACAAGTCTACAATATGATTAAGGATTCTGATTTGGGCGGATTCAATTCTGACCGATTCGATATCCCGTTACTCGCCGAAGAGCTGCTTCGCTGCGGAGTAGATTTTGACATGAAAAGCCGCGTCTCTGTAGATGTGCAGACGATTTTCCATAAAATGGAAGAACGCACCTTGAGCGCCGCGCTTAAATTCTATTGTGGCAAAAGCCTCGAGAATGCGCACTCTGCCGAAGCCGATACCATGGCGACCTATGAAATATTGAAAGCGCAGCTGGAGCGTTATCCCGAACTCGAGAACGATATGAAATCATTGTCAGAATTCACCACGCGCAAACGTACCGCCGATTTTGCCGGCTTTATATCCTATGATGCCGACGGCGATGAGGTGTTCTCGTTTGGCAAACACAAAGGTGTTAAAGTAGACAAGGTTTTAGAAGACGAACCCGGTTACTTTGGCTGGATCCAGAACGCCGACTTCCCGTTGTATACGAAAAAAGTGCTTACGGCGATTAAACTCAGGAAATTAAACAATAAGTTCAATTAGGTACAAGGGTCAGGGTGCAAGGTACAAGTTAGCTGCACCCTGAACCCTGCACCTTGCACCCTGCACCATGAAAATTATCTGCATCGGCCGCAACTACGCCAAACACATAGAAGAATTAAAAAATGAACGCCCTGATGAACCGGTGGTTTTTATTAAACCCGATTCGGCGATTTTGCTCAAACAACATCCGTTTGTGATTCCCGAGTTTTCGGACGACATCCATCATGAGATAGAAATCATCGTCAGGATCAATAAAGTGGGCAAATACATCGATGCCAAGTTCGCGCACAAGTACTACGACGAGATTAGCGTGGGCATTGATTTTACCGCGCGCGACTTACAGCAAAAGCTCAAAGAAAAGGGTTTGCCGTGGGAAAAAGCGAAGGCTTTTGACGGTTCAGCGGTTATAGGTGACTTTATGTCGAAAAAAATTTTTAGTTCGCAGGAAAGTCTTAATTTTGAACTCACAAACAACGGAAAAACCGTTCAAAAAGGTAATTCGAGCCTTATGTTGTGGAACATTGACGAACTTGTAGCGTATGTATCTCAATTTTTTACACTAAAAATCGGCGACATCATTTTTACCGGTACACCAGAAGGTGTGGCCGCGGTTAGACCCAACGACGTGTTGGAAGGATTTTTAGAAAATAACAAATTATTCAGAATACAAGTAAAGTAATGGCCCTAAACTACAACCTAGCAAAAGTTTACGCATTGTCAGACAATGACCCCGATTTCGTAAACCAGATTATCACCTTATTCGTGACCGAAGTACCACAGGATTTGACCCAGGTAAAACTCGGTATCAAAACCAAAGACCACAAACTCGCTTACGCTTACGCGCACAAAATCAAGCCTTCTTTAGATTTGTTGGGCATGAACGTCGCTTTTGAGGAAATCCTACAAATTGAAGCCTGGGCGAAAGCCGAAGGCAAGCGCAAGGAAATCAACGCTACATATGACAGCGTGGAATCGCAGATTGAAAAGGCGGTGAAGGAGATTACAAAGGATTTTGATTTGTAGCTTATCCTGCTTTCCACTTCAAGTGCTCATTTCTGAAACTTTTTTTACAACGCCATAAAGGCGCTTCCGTTGGTCGCGCTTTATTGTCGGTAAAAAGTAGTCTCAGAAATTTCGCAGCTTTGCTTTGCCAGTTCGCTTCGCTCGGGTCCGTTTCAATCAGGGCTAAAAAGTGCCTGAGTGCCTTAGTGCCTGAGATTTCTCAGATAGTGGATAAAAAAAACTTCATTTTTTTGATGCTCTAATTATATAAGTATTTTTGCACT